>NZ_JAUSUR010000022.1 GCF_030814225.1 Breznakia pachnodae | reverse complement strand
ACCGACCAATCATCTTCCACTAGTGATTGCATTAATATTATAGTTCCATCTATTTCTTAGTTATCTATTCTAGTCTGAGAAACTCATTCCTCGTCTTGCGATTACATAACTCGCTGCTAGATGAGTGCTAAGTCCTTTTGATTGTTGATACTTCTCTTTTCCTATCTTGCTTGTATAGGCCGGATTTACTCTTTCTACTGCAACATCCTCTTTGTATGCTCTTGATTCAATTGTTTCTATTATCTTCGTATAAGCAAAATTACTTAATACTTCATTTACTCGTTTTTTGTTATATTTCATTTGTTGCTTTTTATAGGTAAAGTTTAAGTTTTCAATAATCAATGTCTTTTGATGTTGTTTGCATATATTAATCACTTCTTTGCTAACTTCTCGTAGTATCCATAATCTTTGATTACTTGTTTTTCGTTTTAATCTGTAATTGATTTTCTTCGTACCAATAATGTTTCCATGTTCATTAGTTACTGTAAGTGCAATATGATCTACATTGATATCAATTCCTACTACTCCCTCTGCTTTTGTAGTGGTTGTTTCTTTTTCTGGTAGTTCCAGTATTGCTTTGATAATAAAGTAATCTCTAGACAGTTCTAACACATAACAAATTGCTTTTCCTGGTGTGTTATGTATTAACTTCACTTTCTCTTCTAATAACTCTTTTTGATAATAAAACTGGATTGGTAAGTAAATCGTTTCATTAATTCCTCGATATATCATGGTATTACTATCTAGTTCATATTTGAATAAGTTATTACCATACTTTCCTTGTCTTCTTCCTTGGATAATCATTTGCTTATTTCTTTGGTGAAGATAATTTTCTCGCCACTTTTGATGATTATTGATATACTCTTCTTTTGTATATTGGGCTTTGAATAACTTACTGCTTCCAAAGCATATTTGCTTTGGATGTTTCTTGTAGTTAGCTATTTCTTGTTTCTTTCTTTTCATCTTCCACAGCAACACCTTCAATCGATGATTCAAGTGTTTCATCATTACTTTGATATACAGCT
>NZ_JAUSUR010000021.1 GCF_030814225.1 Breznakia pachnodae | reverse complement strand
AAAGTTGTTGTAAGTCAAATCCATTCAAATAATGAGAACGATTCCTTAAATAGGTTTCTAGGTTATCTCTTTTGTAACCTTTGGGAACACTGGTAAAACTAGATGCAATGTAATGTGAAATAGCAGACTCCATGCTACAGGACATTGCTCCATTCTGATAGCTGTTTTGTATATACTTCCAGTTATTGAGAATGTAGGATTCTTGTTGAAAAAGGTTTCTTCTTTATCAGGATTTACTTCAATAAAACCATTTATCATCTTTAGAAAGTAGAATATGTTTATTGACTAGTTTATGTCTAGTTTTCGAGACACCGATATTCTCTATATCTTCAAAGATAACAGCAGCCTTTGTCATTTGTTTTTCCACTACTAACTCACCATCAACTTCTTTGTGCGATTGTAGAGGGATGAATTTTTCATCAGCCATGATATAGAGATAAGGAGGAGTTACTTCACGAGAGGATAAAGGAGGATCAATTACAGGCATCTTCTTAAGAGTATTGAAAATGGTTTGACGAGGAATACAAAAGTCTTTGCGAATATAGTCTAAGGAAAAGGCAGAGTAAATACGTTCCCCAAGAATCTTACCAACTTTAATCATCGAGTTAGAGTCAGCGTAATAATCAACAATCATGGCTTTGACACAAGGATCGTAACGATCATATTTAGGAATCCCTAAAAGTGAATCGAGATGACAGTAAGTACCATTAGAACCATCTTTAAAGGAGTAAATGGTACGAGTATAGGTAATGATACCAAAGGGAGTAATAAGAGTTCTAGAACGAGTGACTTTGACGTAGTAACGAGACTTACGAGAGTTGGAGTTACGGAAGGAAAGGTCAATCGCTTCAAGGTGAGAAACGAGAAGAGAAAGAATAAGACTTTTAGAGGCCGAGGCAAGAGCAGCGATGTAGTTAGAATAATTATGAATATCAGAAGAAAGATTTAGTGGGAATGATAAAGACTCATGAAGATTAGAAAAATCAGAAAAATGAGAATTGATAATGTTTGAGTTAAAGAAATGTGATAAAATGTTCATGTGATATATACCATTCATTTAAAATTGTTTTTTGTCGAACTTAATTTTATAAGGATATATCACTTTTTTCAATTC
>NZ_JAUSUR010000020.1 GCF_030814225.1 Breznakia pachnodae | reverse complement strand
ATGTTTAATATAGTAGCAAGAGAAGAATTGAATCCAACTGTAACAAAATTAGTAGTAGATGCACCATTTATCGCTAAAAAAGCAAAAGCTGGACAATTTGTAATTATTCGTTCTCATGAATTGGGGGAACGTATGCCGTTAACGATAGCAGATTATGATCGTGAAGCAGGAACAGTTACAATCATTTTCCAAATCGTAGGAAAATCAACAAAGATTCTGAATGGTTTAAATGTGGGCGATGAAATTTTAGACTTTGTAGGTCCTCTTGGAGTACCTTCACATATTGAAGGATTAAAACGTGTATGTGTAATCGGTGGTGGGGTTGGTTGTGCCATTGCATATCCAACAGCGAAAGCATTACACGACAATGGTGCAGAGGTTACGGTAATTTCTGGATTTAGAAATAAAGATTTAGTAATTTTAGAAGACGAGTTCAAAGCCGTATCTAAAAATATGTATATGATGAGTGATGATGGAAGCGCTGGAGAAAAAGGGTTAGTCACAAACAAACTGGAAGAATTATTGCTTGCAGGAGAAACGTTTGATGAGGTAATTGCAATCGGACCATTAATTATGATGAAGTTTGTATGTGCAGTTACAAAAAAATACGATGTGAAAACAGTCGTAAGTATGAATCCAATTATGATTGATGGAACAGGAATGTGTGGTTGCTGTCGATTAACTGTTGGTGGTGAAATGAAGTTTGCATGTGTAGATGGTCCGGACTTTGATGGACACTTGGTTGATTTCGACGAAGCGATTTCACGTTCAAGACAATACATGAAGTTTGAAGCTCAAGCAAGAGATGAAGACTGTAACTTGTTTCACAAGGAGGTAGCGTAATATGCCAAATATGGATCCAAATAAAGTTCCAATGCCTGTACAGGATGCGAACGTAAGAAATAAAAACTTTGAAGAAGTAGCTTTGGGGTATACACCAGAAATGGCGATGGAAGAAGCAGACCGTTGTTTACAATGTAAACACAAACCTTGTGTGAATGGATGTCCAGTAAAAGTACAAATTCCTGAATTCATTCAAAAGATAAAAGAAGGTAAGTTTGAAGAAGCTTATCAGGTAATAAAAGAAACAAATGCTTTACCAGCAGTATGTGGTCGTGTATGTCCACAGGAAAGCCAATGTGAAGCAAAATGTGTTAGAGGAATCAAGAATGAGCCAGTTGGAATTGGGCGCTTAGAAAGATTCGCAGCTGACTATCATATGACACATGAAGAAGATAACATTACAAAACCAGAAAGCAATGGTCACAAAGTGGCAATTGTAGGAGCAGGACCTGCAGGATTAACATGTGCAGGAGATTTAGCGAAAAAAGGGTATGATGTAACCATCTTTGAAGCGTTGCATGAAGCCGGAGGAGTACTGGTATATGGTATTCCAGAATTCCGTTTACCAAAAGATATCGTAAAAAAAGAAATTAATGCATTAAAAGCATTGGGTGTAAAAGTAGAAACTGATATGGTTATAGGAAAGGTTCTCGAAATAGATGAACTATTTGACCAAGGTTATGAATCTGTGTTCGTAGGTAGTGGAGCAGGACTTCCTAACTTTATGGGAATGCCAGGAGAAAACTTAAATGGAGTATTCTCAGCAAATGAATTTTTAACTCGTTTCAA
>NZ_JAUSUR010000019.1 GCF_030814225.1 Breznakia pachnodae | reverse complement strand
AAAAAAAGTGTTGACATAAGGTGTAAAGATTTGGTATTATAAACAGGCACGGTTGGAAGACATTGGTCGAAAAACAGTGCAAGGTAGATCTTTGAAAACTAAATAGGAAACGTCAATTTCGAATCAAAGAATTCACGGAAAACAAAAACACAAAACACGCAAAGAGTCGTGTTCATAAATGAGCAAAATGGAGAGTTTGATCCTGGCTCAGGATGAACGCTGGCGGCATGCCTAATACATGCAAGTCGAACGAAGCGACCCATTGAAGATGAAGTGCTTGCACGGAGTCGGATTTGGATTTTCGCTTAGTGGCGAACGGGTGAGTAACACGTGGGTAACCTGCCCTTCAAACTGGGATAACTATTGGAAACGATAGCTAATACCGGATAGGTAGTAGTGAGGCATCTCATTACTATTAAAGGTGCGTTTGCACCATTGAAGGATGGACCCGCGGTGTATTAGCTAGTTGGTGAGGTAACGGCCCACCAAGGCGATGATACATAGCCGACCTGAGAGGGTGACCGGCCACATTGGGACTGAGACACGGCCCAAACTCCTACGGGAGGCAGCAGTAGGGAATTTTCGTCAATGGGGGAAACCCTGAACGAGCAATGCCGCGTGAGCGAAGAAGGATTTCGGTCTGTAAAGCTCTGTTGTAAAGGAAGAACACTAGATAGAGGAAATGCTATTTAGATGACGGTACTTTACCAGAAAGCCACGGCTAACTACGTGCCAGCAGCCGCGGTAATACGTAGGTGGCAAGCGTTATCCGGAATTATTGGGCGTAAAGGGTGCGTAGGCGGTCTAATAAGTCTGAAGTAAAAGCCAGTGGCTCAACCACTGTCCGCTTTGGAAACTGTTAGACTAGAGTGCAGAAGAGGCAAGTGGAATTCCATGTGTAGCGGTAAAATGCGTAGATATATGGAGGAACACCAGTGGCGAAGGCGGCTTGCTGGTCTGTAACTGACGCTGAGGCACGAAAGCGTGGGGAGCAAATAGGATTAGATACCCTAGTAGTCCACGCCGTAAACGATGAGAACTAAGTGTTGGAGAAATTCAGTGCTGCAGTTAACGCAATAAGTTCTCCGCCTGGGGAGTATGCACGCAAGTGTGAAACTCAAAGGAATTGACGGGGGCCCGCACAAGCGGTGGAGTATGTGGTTTAATTCGAAGCAACGCGAAGAACCTTACCAGGCCTTGACATGGATATAAATACCCCAGAGATGGGGAGATAGCTATATATCACACAGGTGGTGCATGGTTGTCGTCAGCTCGTGTCGTGAGATGTTGGGTTAAGTCCCGCAACGAGCGCAACCCTTGTCTTTAGTTACTAACATTAAGTTGAGGACTCTAGAGAGACTGCCGGTGATAAACCGGAGGAAGGTGGGGATGACGTCAAATCATCATGCCCCTTATGGCCTGGGCTACACACGTACTACAATGGCAGTTACAAAGAGCAGCGAACTCGCGAGAGTAAGCAAATCTCATAAAGGCTGTCTCAGTTCGGATTGGAGTCTGCAACTCGACTCCATGAAGTCGGAATCGCTAGTAATCGTAGATCAGCATGCTACGGTGAATACGTTCTCGGGCCTTGTACACACCGCCCGTCAAACCATGGGAGTTGGTAATACCCGAAGCCGGTGGCATAACCATGTAAATGGAGTGAGCCGTCGAAGGTAGGACCGATGACTGGGGTTAAGTCGTAACAAGGTATCCCTACGGGAACGTGGGGATGGATCACCTCCTTTCTAAGGAGAAAGTACACAGTTATGATTCAGAAATAAAAAT
>NZ_JAUSUR010000018.1 GCF_030814225.1 Breznakia pachnodae | reverse complement strand
AAATAAATCAGATAACTGCAAGTGACGGTACAAATATACAGGCAGGTATTAAAACTGCACAATCATTGCTAGATGCAGAAACTGCAGAAAATGAAATTATAGTTTTGTTGAGTGATGGTGAGCCAACATATAGTTATAGAGTGAATCAAGCAACTGGAATAACATATAGTTGGAAGGGTGGGTTCACTATCACTGATGAAGCAGAAATTACAGGTGTAGACTACGAAGATAGAGTTGGAAATGGAAGAGATTATACACTTAGTTCATCCAATAGAGAAACATATTCTATAAATAATATCTATTCAAGTTTTCCATATAATCATGGAAATACAACAATTTATGAAGCGGGTCTTGCCAAGAACAAAGGAAGTGAAGTTTACACAATTGCTTATCAAGCTAATGATACAGCAAAAGAAGTAATGAAAGAAGTGGCAACTAGTTCAAATCATGCTTATGAATCAGGAAACGCAAGTGCTGCATTCTCAGCTATTACTAGTGAAATTCAAAACACAATTTATTCATCACAACCAAAAGTAATTGATGAAATGGGTAGTGGTTTGGCTGTGAGTAATGACCTTAGTCAATATTCATATAAATTTACAATTATTGAGAATGATCCAGATTACCCAATAACTATAAAAAAAGATGGAAAGGTAGTTTTCAATAATTACACAATAAATCCTCAAAATCAGACAATTGAGTGGATGCTTGAAGATGAAAGTGAAACATTCTCTAATGGCGTATATACTATGACGTATTATGTTCAACTAGATTCGAGTGAATTGGGTGTCGGCACTTATGATAGTTTATATACTAATAATGATGCAGAGTTAACATATATTGACAGCGAAGGAAGAAACCAGAGTGTAAAATTTCCAAGTCCATCGTTAAAACTTGAGATTAAAGGTTTAACTGTAACTTATACAGATGGTGTAGACGATATAGAAGTATTTGAAGACCAAGTATATGAAAATATTAAAAGTGATTCACTGACTCCGATGTTTAAAGGAACGCCAGAAAGAGAAGGATATACCTTTATAGGATGGTCACCAGAAGTAGCGTCAAATGTAACTGAAGATGTAGTGTATGAAGCACAATGGAAAGCAAATGAGTATACGATAAGATATACAGATGGTGTTGAAAATGAAGAAATATTCGAAGACCAAATCTATGAAGAGATAGAATATGGAACAGCAACACCAACGTTTGAAGGAACACTAGAAAGAGAAGGGTATACGTTTGCAGGATGGTCACCAGAAGTAGCATCTAATGTAACTGGAGATGTAGTGTACGAAGCACAATGGAAAGCAAATGAGTATACGATAAGATATACAGATGGTGTAGAAAATGAAGAAATATTTGAAGATCAAATCTATGAAGAGATGGAATATGGAACAGCAACACCAACGTTTGAAGGTACACTAGAAAGAGAAGGATATACGTTTGTAGGATGGTCACCAGAAGTAGCATCTAATGTAACTGGAGATGTAGTATATGAAGCACAATGGAAAGCAAATGAGTATACGGTAAGATATACAGATGGTGTAGAAAATGAAGAAATATTTGAAGACCAAATCTATGAAGAGATGGAATATGGAACAGCAACACCAACGTTTGAAGGTACACTAGAAAGAGAAGGATATACGTTTGCAGGATGGTCACCAGAAGTAGCATCTGTTGTAACTGGAGATGTAGTATATGAAGCGCAATGGATTAAAAATGATGAAATAATAGAAAAACCTAGCGTTTTGCCTCCAACAGAGGATAATGATGATAAAAAAACAACAGGAATTGATGTGAAAGAAAATGCATCAAAAGCAGTTGATACAGGAGATAACACAAATGTCGGGTTATTAATGATTATTTTATTCGTATCAGTTTTTGGGATTACTAAATACACATGGAAAAAGAGATTTTAATGATTTGTGCATAAAGAGCATACCCTTATGAATAGAATTACCTCCGA
>NZ_JAUSUR010000017.1 GCF_030814225.1 Breznakia pachnodae | reverse complement strand
TTTATGTATAACAAATACAGTGGATTTATAGAATCATTTTAAACTTTACTTTCCATATGTCTTATCTTTCGCCCAAGAAGTAACAACCGCCCTCCTTTCTCCAATTAAAGTCCTTTTACAAACAAGAAATGACCTATTATTTATCTTTCTTGTATATTGGCAGAATAAATTAATACTATTATTTTTTTGAATTATTTCAAACAACCAAGAAAATGATTTCTAAGAAATCATATTAAATACAAAGATTTAATACCTGGCACCTTTCTTGCGGCCCTGCAAGATTATTCTCTTCTTTATCTTTCCAGATGAAAGGTGGTACGATAAAGACTTCAAATCAACCCTGCTCCATTTACACACAATGAAATTCCATCTACAATACCGACCAGACATCTTCTATTAGTGACTGCATTAATATTGCAGTTCCATTTTGTGCTTACTTATTTATTAACATTTATTTCTTTTTGTCCTAATTATTTTATAGAACTTTCCTAATTAATAAAAAGGGGATGCGGACAAATTTTTGGACTCAACTTGCAAGCCCTAAAGAGGTTCGATACTCCATTGGACTCAAACCACCAAGAGATAGTTTTATACGCTTCTTGTTATACCAATGTATATATTGGTTAAGTTCTTCAATAAATTTTTCTGTCGTAAAATTAAGCCATGACTTTCCATGAAACATCTCATTTTTTAATCTTCCAAAGAACCCTTCACAGGCTGCATTATCAGGAGAGCACCCTTTTTTAGACATAGACCTTATGATTCCTGCCTCACGTGTCTTTTCTATCCATTGTGGCCATCGATAATGACCTCCTCTATCGGAATGAAGGATTGGTGTTTCCTTTTCCACCAGTGTACTAATAGCTGCCTCTAGCATCGTATTTACCAATTCTGCGCTTGGACTATTTCCAATACTCCAAGAAACCACAAGACCGTCAAAGCAATCAATAATAGGCGATAAATAAACTTTGCCTGCTGGAATGTGAAACTCTGTGAGATTGGTAAGCCACTTTCTATTTGGAGCAGTGGCAGTAAAATTTCTATTGATTATATTATTTACTGCTGGACTGATTTCTCCCATATAAGAACTATATTTTTTTCTACTCCTAGTTTTTATCACAAGTCCTTCTTCTTTCATTATCCGTCGTATCACTTTCTCAGATATTATGGTCCTTGTGTTTTTAGTTTTGAATGAATCCGTCGATATCCATAACAGCACTTGTTCTCTTCAAATATCGTTTTTATGAGGGAACGTATGTTCTTATATTTGTCACCTTTATTTATGGCACTCTTTTGATAATAATAACTACTTTTTGAGATACCTAGTAGTGTTAGTAAATCCGTAAGTGGATAAAGTGCTCTCAAAGTATTGATGATAATGGTTATTTCTCGATTCGTAAATAGTTTTTGACTAACCCCTTGGTCTTTCCTTAATAATATTTCTGCCTGTTTTAATATATCGAGTTCAATTTTTTGACGATAAAGCGTTTTTTTCAATTGTTTCAACTCAGTTTCATAAGTTATTATATCTTGATCCGCTTTTTCTTTTCCTATTTCCAAAGGATACTCCTTACCTAGCAGTTCTTTTTTCCATTTATAATAACTTGTTCTACTAATACCTGTAGTAGTTTCCATTTTAACCACTGGTAAAGCTCGAACACATAAGTCTGTAACTGCGTTTATTTTCTGATCTAAAGAATAGTTTATCACAGTCTTGGATACTATATGTGTCTTTCTTTCATTGGGAGCAAACTCATCAATCCATTCTTTCAAATAATGTCGATTAGGAAAACCAAGAGACTTGCAAGTATAACTCATATTTTTCCCATGATTTAAATAATGATTCACAGCTTCAATCTTCTGTTTCTTAGAGTATTTGTATTGCCTGTGATATTTTTTCTTTAGAGTACCTGTAAGCTCATATTCTTTTACCCATTTCGCTAATGTATGTCTATTATGGGGATAATTTAATTTTCGGATGACTGCAGTTAATTTATTTCCATATTGATAATATAGATTGATTGCTTTCATTTTTTGCTTGTATGAATACATTGAAATTCTCCTTCACTTAGTCCAGGATTTCGTCCGCACCCCCTTTTTTTCTGATGTATTTCAAATTAATGTATCATGCTTATATCAAGGTGCAAATCTTGTTTATAGTGAAATTGATAGAAGTATAATTGAAGATAATG
>NZ_JAUSUR010000016.1 GCF_030814225.1 Breznakia pachnodae | reverse complement strand
CCGTTTCCTATTTAGTTTTGAGAGGTTAAACCTTTCAAAAACAAGAAGTTAGATCTTTGAAAACTGAATAACAGAAGACATCAGAAAAGAATTGTTATCAAAAGAATATAAAACATGATCTTTTCGAATAGTTTGTAAGATAAAAATCGAGAAAAACAGTCTCTTTTCAATCATCACTTTAAGTGAAGATTGAGAAGAAAAAAACAGTAATAAAATAACAAGACAGTTATCGAAATAGAAATACGCTATAAACAAACACACATTAAAAACATTCAAAAATTTTAGTAAGTGATTAAGTTAATAAGGGCGTACGGTGGATGCCTTGGCACTATGAGCTGAAGAAGGACGCAACTAACGGCGAAACGCGTCGGGGAGTGGTAAGTACACAACGATCCGGCGATATCCGAATGGGGGAACCCAGCAGAAGTAATGTTCTGTTATCCATAAGTGAATACATAGCTTATGAGAGAGCAACCTAGGGAATTGAAACATCTTAGTACCTAGAGGAAAAGAAAACAACAGTGATTCCCAGAGTAGCGGCGAGCGAAATGGGAGGAGCCCAAACCGACTATGAGTCGGGGTAGTAGGACTGCGACGTGGTATTTATGATGGTAGAAGAATGGCATTGAAAGGCCAACCGAAGAGGGTGCAAGTCCCGTATTCGAAACCAAAGTAAAACCTAGCAGTATCCTGAGTACGGCGAGACACGAGAAATCTTGTCGGAATCAACCAGGACCATCTGGTAAGGCTAAATACTCCATAGTGACCGATAGTGAACCAGTACCGTGAGGGAAAGGTGAAAAGAACCCCGGGAGGGGAGTGAAATAGAACCTGAAACCGTATGCTTACAAGAAGTCAGAGCCCGTTAAAGGGTGATGGCGTGCCTTTTGTAGAATGAACCGGCGAGTTACCATATCGTGCGAGGTTAAGTAGAAAATACGGAGCCGAAGCGAAAGCGAGTCTTAATAGGGCGAGAGTACGATGCGGTAGACCCGAAACTAGGTGATCTATCCATGACCAGGTTGAAGTTGAGGTGAAACTCAATGGAGGACCGAACCGACTATCGTTGAAAAGCTAGCGGATGAGTTGTGGATAGCGGAGAAATTCCAATCGAACCTAGATATAGCTGGTTCTCCTCGAAATAGCTTTAGGGCTAGCGTCGAAGTAGAGTCATATGGAGGTAGAGCACTGAATGTATGATGGCCCCATCTCGGGGTACTGATTATAATCAAACTACGAATGCCATATCGATATATTCGGCAGTCAGACTGTGGGTGATAAGGTCCATGGTCAAAAGGGAAACAGCCCAGATCACCAGCTAAGGTCCCAAAATTTATGCTAAGTGGAAAAGGATGTGGGGATGCACAGACAACTAGGAGGTTGGCTCAGAAGCAGCCATCCTTTAAAGAGTGCGTAACAGCTCACTAGTCGAGTGACCCTGCGCCGAAAATGTACCGGGGCTAAGCATAATACCGAAGCTGTGGATTCATGCTTTGAGCATGAGTGGTAGAGGAGCGTTCCATTCGTCGTTGAAGCCATACCGTGAGGAGTGGTGGAGAGTATGGAAGTGAGAATGCCGGTGTGAGTAGCGAGATGCAGGTGAGAATCCTGCACACCGATAGCCTAAGGTTTCCAGGGGAAGGTTCGTCCGCCCTGGGTAAGTCAGGACCTAAGATGAGGCCGAAAGGCGTAGTCGATGGACAACAGGTTGATATTCCTGTACCCGCGTGAAAATGACGGAGTGACGGAGATGGTTAATGTATGCCACTTAATGGATTGTGGTCTAAGCGAAGTAGCTTGTATGTAGGAAAATCCGCATACTGATAGGCAAAAGCGTGATGGGGAAAAGAAAGCCTTCGGGCGAGTAAAGAAGTACACGATACCAGCTTCCAAGAAAAGCTTCTAGTATATTTCATGACGGCCTGTACCGAAACCGACACAGGTGGGCAAGGCGAGAAGCCTGAGGTGAGCGAGAGAACTGTTGCCAAGGAACTCGGCAAAATGGTCCCGTACGTTCGCAAGAAGGGACGCTCTAGAAATAGAGCCGCAGTGAATAGGCCCAAGCGACTGTTTATCTAAAACACAGCTCTCTGCTAAGTTGAAAGACGACGTATAGGGGGTGACTCCTGCCCGGTGCTGGAAGGTTAAGGGAATCTGTTAGGACTAGATCCGAAGCAGTGAACTGAAGCCCCAGTGAACGGCGGCCGTAACTATAACGGTCCTAAGGTAGCGAAATTCCTTGTCAGGTAAGTTCTGACCCGCACGAAAGGAGTAACGATTTGGGCGCTGTCTCGGCAGCAGACTCGGTGAAATCTTAGTACCTGTGAAAATGCAGGTTACCCGCAACTAGACGGAAAGACCCCATGGAGCTTTACTGTAGCTTGATATTGAATTTTAGTTAAACATGTACAGGATAGGTGGGAGACGTTAAAGCATGCACGCCAGTGTATGTGTAGTCACTGTTGGGATACCACCCTTGTTTAATTGAAATTCTAACCTACTACCGTTATCCGGTAGAGGGACCGTGTCAGGTGGGCAGTTTGACTGGGGCGGTCGCCTCCTAAAAAGTAACGGAGGCGCCCAAAGGTATGCTCAGATTGGATGGAAATCAATCGACGAGTGCAATTGCAGAAGCATGCTTGACTGTGAGACCTACAAGTCGAACAGGGACGAAAGTCGGGAATAGTGATCCGGCGGTACCGAATGGAAGGGCCGTCGCTCAACGGATAAAAGCTACCCTGGGGATAACAGGCTGATCTCGCCCAAGAGTTCACATCGACGGCGAGGTTTGGCACCTCGATGTCGGCTCATCGCATCCTGGAGCTGAATTCGGTTCCAAGGGTTGGGCTGTCCGCCCATTAAAGCGGTACGCGAGCTGGGTTCAGAACGTCGTGAGACAGTTCGGTCCCTATCTGTTGTGGGCGTAGGAAATTTGAGGAGAGCTGTCCTTAGTACGAGAGGACCGGGATGGACTTACCTCTGGTGCACCAGTTGTCGTGCCAACGGCATAGCTGGGTAGCTAAGTAGGGAAAGGATAAGCGCTGAAGGCATCTAAGCGCGAAGCCTCCTCCAAGATGAGATTTCCCATACGTAAGTAGTAAGACCCCTTAAAGACGATAAGGTTGATAGGCTAGAGATGGAAGTGTAGCGATACATGGAGTTGACTAGTACTAATAGGTCGAGGACTTAATCACAATGAAAAGATAGGTTTTGTATGAAACACAACAATTTGAAAATGAAGTTAACTGTTATTTAGTTTTGAAGGATTTACCTTCAGATCTGGTGATGATGGCAAAGTGGTCACACCTGTTCCCATTTCGAACACAGAAGTTAAGCACTTTTACGGCGACAATAGCTAGGCACGCTCTAGTGAAGATAGCAAATTGCCAGTTAAACATTAGAGAGA
>NZ_JAUSUR010000015.1 GCF_030814225.1 Breznakia pachnodae | reverse complement strand
AAGAAAAGTGTGTAAGTAGTTTTTAGAAGGCAGAGTATTTGCGGATACGTTCAGCGATTTTATCGTTGATCAGTAACTGATTCATTACCATTGACCAGTTATGAATCGTTCCACCTTGCCACTTATCTTGTAACTCACAAACTCGTAAATAGAGTACTTTGAAGAGGGCGTTCTAATTTGGGAATGCTCCTTTTTTGTGACTTTACGAAAACTAGAATGAATCGCTTCAATTGCGTTTGTCGTATACATTACTTTTCGTATGTCACTTCCATAATCAAATAACTGTTCTACGTGTTTAAAGTTTCGCTCCCTTACATCAATCGCTCCTGGGTAAGAGGAAAACTCTTTCCTAAAATTCTCGAATGGTACTTGCGCTGCTTTTAAGTTTGGTGCTCCATATACTTTCCTCAGTGCTTGTGTGTATTTCTTATAATCTTTACTTGGTACGTATTTTAGGGAATTCCGAATTAAGTGTACAATACATCGTTGTACCAGTGCATTTGGAAATATTGATTTCGCTCCTACTTCCAACCCACTTACTCCGTCCATAGAGATGAAGAATATATCTTTGACTCCTCGATTCTTTATCTCATCAAATATCTGAATCCATTGATTCTTGTTTTCACTTAACCATAGCCCTAAAATATTCTTCTAATCTTTTAAATTAATGCCTAGTCTAGTATTGTATAGACTGCATATTCTTTCGCTTTATGGTTATTGCTTATTGTGATGTACATGCAATCTACGAATAGAAATGCAAAACACTTCTCTAGTGGCCTGTTTTGCCATTCTTCTACTTTTGGTAACACGACATCTGTTATGTCGGATATCATCTCTGCTGATACGCTAAAGCCATAGATATCATCAATTTTTTTGATACATCTCTTTGACTCTTTTCAATTAGTTTCAGTTCAAATGATGCATCCTAATCTCTTGGCACTTCGATATCCACTCTCCACTCTACCTTTTGTTATTCTTAATGTTTTCTTTCCATAACCATTGAGACGATTTGCAGTATTTTTATAATCATTATTATTAGATTCATATCCTAAATAATTATTCATTTCTCTCTAAAGTATCACTTCAAAAATAGGACCAAAGAGTTTTTTCAATGTTTTGTCTACATCTTGTGCTGATTCTGGATTATAGTTTTTTACGAATTCTTCAGCGAATGCAACTGCTTTTGGCTCTATTTTTTATTTTTACCATATTGTTGTTCCTCTGTTTCTTTCATTTTACCATAGCTATTATAAAAACCGTATAAGTTAAGCCGTAGGCTCTCAACTTACACACTTAATTTTACACTCCCTTCTCTTTTCGTTTCTCACCTTGAAGCGATTGATTTTTCCTTTCGTAATTCTCGTTACTACGTCAAAGTCACTCGCTCTAGAACTCTTATTACTCCCTTTGGTATCATTACCTATACTCGTACTGTTTACTCCTTTAAAGATGACTCTATTGGTACTTACTGTTATCTCGATTCACTTTTAGGTATTCCTAAATATGATCGTTATAATCCTTGTGTCAAAGCCATGATGGTTGATTATTACGCTGACTCTAACTCGATATTAAATACTGTAAATGCTATGTTTTCTAATACATTATATCATTTTTTATCTATAATTTGGTGCAGAATATTCATATTATTTATTGTATTCAAAATTTTTATTGTCACTGTATTGTCAATGATATTAAAAATTTGAAAAAAATGAGTGAAACAATTATTAGTTTTATATCCTAACACTTTCATCATTTCATAACGAAACCTATAATTATTCTCTAATCAAACACACGTAGCAACAACTATAATACTATTTTGATAAGCCTTCATGAATCTTGTCTAGATTCCATTTCATCATTGAATAGTAACTGTCTCCTTCTTCTCCTTCTTTCGCTATTGAATCAGTAAAAATTGTAGAATATATAGGTAATCCTGTTTCTTTTGACAAACTTTCCATACTGCGTTTATCAACACTTGTTTCCACAAATAAAGAAGGAACCTTGCTATCTCGGACCCTATCTATAATTCTAGACATCTGCTCAGGAGTACCTTGGCTCTCTGTATTTATTTCCCAAATATAACTCGCTTCTAAGCCATATGCTTTTGAAAAATACTTAAATGCACCTTCGCTAGTAACTAATAGTTTCTTTTCCTCAGGAACATCTGCAAATTTTTCTTTCGCTTCTTGATCTAATTCTTCTAATGTTGCTATATATTCTTTAGCATTTTTCTCATATGTTTCTTTATTATCAGAATCTTTTTCAATTGCAATATCACGAATATTTTCAACATATTTGATTCCGTTTTGAATATCTAACCATGCATGTGGATCTTCTTCTGATTTATTTCCTTCACTTGTAAGATACATTGGTTCAACACCATCACTAAGTGCATAGTAATCTTGATTTTCTTTTTTATCAGCTGTTTCCATTAGTTTATTAAACCAGCCATTACCCGTTTCAAGGTTTAATCCATTGTAAAATACCAAATCTGCATCTGTTGCTTTTTCAATATCCTCTGGTAATGGCTCATATTCATGTGGATCTGTCCCTATCGGTACAAGGCTATAAACATCCGCTTTATCACCTACAACATTCTTTGTCATATCTGCTAAGATTGAGTTGGTGACTACTATTTTTAGCTGCTCGTTACTTGTTTCTTTTTTACTACTTTCATTACTTGAACAACCTACTATAAACAAAAACATAAATGTACTCATTATTAATAATTTTAATTTTTTCATTTTATTTCTTTTTTTCACCTTTCTTTTTCAATAATAATGCTTGCTTAGGAGAAAAGATAAAAGCTAAAATAAAAAACATAGATGAGACTAAAACTATCGTTGCTCCTGAAGCTAAATTATAAGTATAACTAAAGAATAATCCAAGAATCGAACTAACTACACCAATTGCTACTGATAACAATATCATTTTAGATAACTTGTTTGTTAATAAATATGCAGTTGCAGCTGGTGTAATCAACATTGCAACCACTAATATTGTTCCAACTGTTTGTAATGCTGAAACTGCTACTAATGTTAACAACAACATTAGAGAGTAATGAATTACTTTTGTCTTTAGACCATATGTTTCAGCCATAATTGGATCAAACGAACTTACTAATAGTTCTTTATAAAAAATAACAACAAATGCTGTGACTAAAATAGCAACACCAAACGTGATTATCATATCGCTATCTCTAACTGCTAATACATTTCCAAAAAGAATATGATACAAATCAGTGGAACTTTGTGCAAATGAAATCAAAATAATTCCAAGTGCAAAAAATGAACTGAATACAATACCAATTGCTGTATCACTTTTTAGTTTACTTTTTTGCGTTACAAAACCTATGACCAATGAGGCTATTACACCAAACATTGTTGCTCCAACAAAATAACTAAATCCACCAATATAGGAAACTGCCACACCTGGTAATACTGCATGCGATATAGCGTCCCCCATTAAAGACATACCTCTTAAGATAATAAAACAACCGATAACTCCTGCTACGATCCCAACTACAATTGAAGTAATCATAGCATTTTGTAGAAACGTATATTTTCCTAATGCTTCAATAAAATTGTTATTCATAGCTAACTTACTCCGCGCACTTGTACACTACCCATAGAGTCTCCATAAGCCGCTTGTATTCTTTCTGTTGTAAATATACTTTCCACACTGCCATAATCTACTAATTTAGTATTTAAAATTATTAAATCATCAAAGTACTCTGTAACTTTATGTAAATCATGATGTACTACTACAATTGTTTTTCCATTATCTTTAAGTTTTTTTAATATATTTATAATTACTTTTTCACTTACCATATCAATTCCTACAAATGGCTCATCTAAAAAAATAATTGTTGCATCTTGAGCGAGTGCTCTAGCAATAAATACTCGTTGCAATTGTCCACCAGATAACTCTGCTATCTGTTGATCTGCATACTCTTCCATTTTTACTAACTTCAAACAGTTTTTAACCTCTTCATATTCTTTTGACTTTGGAGAATGGAATAATCCAAGCCTAGGGTATGTACCTAATAAAACTACATCTTTCACTTTGATTGGAAATGTTAAATCTATCTGATTTCTTTGCTCCACATATGCTATTTCTTTTCGAATCTGATCAATTTTATCATTATCAAACATAATGTTGTTTGTAGTCGATTCAACTAAACCTAAAACTCCTTTAATAAAAGTGGATTTCCCTGCTCCATTAGGTCCTATGATTCCTGTAATTTTCCCATCTCGTATTTCTAAAGAAACATTATCTAAAGCAAGTTTATCTCTATAAGAAATACTCATATCTTTTATTCTAATCATTTTTTTCCTCCTTTTCAAGAGATTATTAATCCTCTATAAATAGTTAGCCATGGCTAACTATTTATAGTTTACCATAATTTTATTTTTTTAGCAACTCCTTAAAATACCTTTCTTAGTAAAGAAATAAATATTATATTATTTGGAAAGCATATATTTACTTGTTCAATTTATAAAACATGTCTCATAAAAATGTTTTCACCATACCTGTAAGGTTAGCCAAAAATATTTAATATTGCTATATATCCAAGAGGAAGATACATAAAAAATAAATTTAGTCTTTGTCATAACCCTTATTTGACAACTATTGTTTCTTTCATTTTCGATTTGTCACTCATAATAAACAACACAAAAAAGAATAATGCAAGAACAAAAGCAATCATAGAAATCATTCCTGTTGTAATATCATTCGTTTTAAATGATAGTATTCCTAAAAGTAATGGGACAAATAGCAGCAATATAAATCCTACAACTGATCCTACACCATGTATTTTTGAAGCAATAGTAACAATATCTTTCGTTTCACTTACACTAAAAAAGCAACTGAATATACATGTACCAACTGCAAACACAGCAATAAATAAAATCGTTATAATACTTAATAGTTTTGAGACCTGGCTATAAGTTTCATATACAACAGACAGTCCCATTAACAATAATATACCTGCTTATAACATCCATAAATTGAATAGAATTCTAACAGGACTATTATTATTTCCTAAGCTACTAATCACCATCTTAATATTGTTATATCCTTTATAAAAAACGAAAGAATGATCGGGATAAGAATTTCTCCAACAATTGCAATTAATATAACATACCAACCATAATTTATAATTAAACTCATCAATACATACGCTCCTCATATTTGCTCTAATTGTATCATAAAAAGTACCCTATTATTATAAATGAGGTACTCATTATTTACTTTATTTGATTTGTTATTACTTATTCCCACTCGTGGATAGGCTACAATAAAATGGATGATGAGATGAGGACTATTAAGGCTCTTGAAACATTAGAGAAATATGCAGGAAAGGGTGAGGCAATGGCTGAACTACATGCGAAGTTTAAAAATCTTGATAATCCAGTACAATCGGATAATTCGCAACAATCGAATAACCCACAGCAAAGCAACGAAAATTTGGTTTAAATTTGAGGGGGGAGTTTTACCCTCTTTTTTCGCGTGCAAACAGTCGCCAGTAGTACGAAACGCTTTTGACAACGCTCTTCTTAAAATGAAGAACGGTCTAATACTACTGGCGACTAATCACAGATTTATGATAAAGCAAACAAAAATACTAGTATTAGATTGTGCTATAATATTACTTAAAGGTATAAGATGAAGAAGGAGGTAAGGCATAGCTGATTGGTATACTGTAAAAATGAAAATTGCTGAAGAATATATAAAAGATAACAAAATTGAATGGGATAATATAAACCCTGATCAACTATTCTATCTAGCAGTAGAATTAAATATTCCTGATTCAGTATTAGCTATGATGTTTGATGTGACAAAGAATCAAGTAACTTATAAGAGAAGAGTGAAATATAATATTAAAATTATATAGAATTATTTCATATTTAGCACTACCAATAATTTAACACCAATAAGATAGTGTCAAATAAGTGTGGAAAAAGAAAAAAGTAAAAAGAGAATAAAATAAGTTCAAAAGATAGCCTGAAGTTAGTTGATACGCTTCAGGCTA
>NZ_JAUSUR010000014.1 GCF_030814225.1 Breznakia pachnodae | reverse complement strand
AATCCCATACAGTAGTATAAGTTGTATCTGTATACCAACCATCAAAGGAATACCCATCTTTTGTTGGAATTACAGGTTCCATTACTTTAGAACCCCGTTCCAATCCTGTTTGAGGATTGATTGAACTGCCTCCTTGTGAATCAAAAGTTACTGTATAAAGATTTTTTTCATCATCTATGTTCCATTTTGCATATAATGTCATATTTCCAACAATCGTGTCTGTATTAAAATCCCATACAGTAGTATAAGTTGTATCTGTATACCAACCATCAAAGGAATACCCATCTTTTGTTGGAATTACAGGTTCCATTACTTTAGAACCCAGTTCCAACCCTGTTTGAGGATTGATTGAACTGCCTCCTTGTGAATCAAAAGTTACTGTATATAACTCTTCCCATTTTGCATATAGTGTTGTGTTTGCAACAATATAAAAAGAAGAACCTTCTGCAAATGTTATTCCATTCCCATCAATATTTTCATTCCAACCAATAAATTTGTATCCATCTCTTGTCATCGTTCCTTGAGGTTTAACTGTCACCTCTTGATTAAATAAATAATCTGTATCATCAAAAGGTACTGTCCCTCCATCATAGCCGTTTCCATCATATGTAATATTAAATGTTACATCTCCATAGATTGCATATAATATTTGGTTATCCTTTAAATAAGTTATTGAATTACCAGGTGCATATGTTGCATCTGCAGTAGTAGCATCTTTATTTGTTGACCACCCAAGGAATGTTTTGGATATTGGTGCAGTTATTGCTAAATCTGATTCATTTTTTACTGTACTTGTTCCTGCAATAACTCCTACATCATAATAAGTAACAGGTGTGGTTCCTTCATAATACTCTGTTCCATTATATGCTGATAATGCAGGTAATGTAAAACTTCCTCCATTTGCATCATACTTAACCCATGATGCTTCCACAGCACCAATATCCTTATATTTTGTATAAGACCTTTGATCTGTACCAGTTACTGCATTAGTACTTTTATTTTCTGCTAGACCTTCTGGCATAATCGGAATAGTTTTAACTATTTCCCCATTTACTCCTGCAATAATTGATGAATGGTTCTCTGACAATGTAATCCCATATGAGCCAAAAATACTTTGCCTTGTATGAGGTGGTATTAATCCACCTCTATCAGCACCGATAAGATTTGATGTCAGTGTTGTTGTGCTAGTATTCGAAGTATCCTTATAATTTGATGCAGTATTAAGAGTACCATTTACCCCATAAACTTGATTGTCAAAATATAAAGAATTACTATTTGTGAAAGTAGCAGTTGCTAAGGTTCCTGCTCCGCTCAACCCAATTGCACCACCTCGTTGTTCGACCCTAGTATTTTCGTTTCCCGAAGTGTTGCCTACAAACGTACATCCAGAAACTTTGTTTGTCATGACACTAGAACCACCATTCTTGAAAAACTGGATTGCTCCTCCGCTTCGGTTTCCCCCAGACAAACCTTGAGCAAGATTGTTATAGAATGTACTATTTGAAATTGTAGTAGACAAACCTGGGTTACCTGTTCCTTGAAACATAATTGCACCACCATCATCATGAGAAATATTAGACTCAAATGTTGTTTTGTCTATGTTAATTGTAGAACCATCCCTACCATCAAAAACATAAATAGCTCCACCATCGTAAGTACTTGCTGCTGCCGAATCAGTTCCATTCGCTTCATTTCCAATGAAATACGACTCCTTTATATTTATCACTCCAGCATACATATAGTGAATCTCAATGGCTCCACCTCCACCACCGTAGATTCCTGTATTAGCACTTTTATTTTTATTGTTCTTAAACACTGAATTATTAATGTTTAATGTTCCTCGATATCCTTTTGTTGCTAATGCTCCGGCTTCCCAACCAGCTCCGCTTCCAACATTATTCTCAATAGTAGAATAATTGATATCAATATTTGAATAGCCATCAAAATAAATTGCAGATGCTGTATCAGATGAAACACCATCAGCTATCCTTGTATTATTAATTGTTGTTTTGGCAGCAGTTTGTGTTCCAATATAAATTGCCCCTTTTTGTGCATTTTTAATATCTAATCCTTCTAAAATTACTTGACCTGCTGAGTTTGTAATACTCATTAATCTTTGTGTTGATGTAGTTCCATCAATATTTAAATTTTGAAGTGTTATTGATCCTGTACCACTACCATTAAAAGTAATCAAACCTGTTGTCCATGTTAAATTATTACCTTCAATTATAACATTCACATTTGGTACTGCAATAGTTGCACTAGCAAATACAAAGCCATTATCTAATGTGATTACATCACCTTCACTAGCGTTTGCAACAGCTGTAGCCAAATCAGTAACATTAGAAACTGTTACCGAACCCGCTCTCAACAAATTCTTTTTAACTGGATTTTCTTGAGTAGTTATTATAATATTTTTATTTTCTACAGTTACCACTCTTTCCTTTGTAACTTCACTGTCATCCGATGGGTTAATTGCTTGATATGTTACTATATAATTGCCTATTGTTGTAACATCGAACTCTCCATCATCTAAAACCTTTACTTCAACTTCATCTCCATTCACATCAGTTGCTGAAACTCCATCTAGCAGTGTAAAACCTTTATCATCCTTATCCACCGTTATGTCTTCCACAAAGATTTGAATTTTTGAATTCATTGAATTTTCCTCATCAGTTGCACTAATCATGTAATGAGTTGGAGAAACTGATATTAATACTATTGCAATCGCACTAAAAACTTTAAAAATTTTTTTCATAATTGACTCGCCTTTCAATATATTATTTAAATGACAACTCCCCATAGCTAAAGTAAGGGGATTCTTGTTTCTTAGAACGTTGCTAGATAGTTCTAGTCTTACATACTCTCCACAAGCGTAACTTCCCATGTGTCCCACGGTAGCTTTTAGTTAACTTATATCCCCATCATTAAAATAAGGGGTTTTACGGAAATGTTTGATAAACATTGATATATTTAATCTTATGTTTTAAGCAGAATAATATGAAAAACTTATACCATGAACTTCGGCAACTCGGTTTACAATAATTACTGCATTCTTATCAATTGTATCAATTAGTTTTACTATCTGCTTATACTGTTGTTGATTTGCTACAAGCATTAACATATTATTATTATTATTTTCTACTGATAAAGTATCAGAAACATTAACCATTGTAACTTTTCGGTCAATAATTGCTTGTGTTGCCATTTTTATTTCTTCTAAATGTTCATAACTCCTAACCATAATAAGTTTTCTTTGATGAAACGCTGTTTCCATATAGGACATTACAACCGAAGTTAAAATAAGAGACAAAATTGCCAAAAAGAAAGATTCCATTCCAAAGATAAATATATTAAATACAACAATCACTAAATCGGTTAATAATAAGCCGACTGATGTATTGAGATTAAAATATTTTTTAAATATCATAGGTGGTATTGTAGTACCCCCACTAGAAGCATCAATCCTATATAATATTGCAACCCCTGCTCCAAATATCATACTTCCGGAAATGACTGAAAGTAGATGATCATCAAGCATTTTGTATTCTGGCACAATGTACAACAATATTGGTAGTAAAATACTTCCTGCTAAAATATTGATAAATGTTTTTTTTCCTAAAAACTGGAATGCTAATCCTAGCATAACAATATTTAAAATCATTACTATAAATGACCGATTAATACCTAGGAAGGCTTCAAGCAAAATACCAATTCCACTTACACCTCCTGCTGCTACATGGTGTGGGCCAAGGAACATATTAATTGAAAGAGCAATCAAGAAAATAGAGAAAGTAATTATCGGAATTTTTCTAATTAATTTCATTACCATCCTCCACTTTATTTTCAATCAATGCAAGAAGTAATTTTACAGTTGCTTCCATTTCTTCGATAGGAATAAATTCTTCTGTTGTATGAATTTTTTCATATCCTATTGACAAGGTTACACATTCTTTCCCTTTTTCATTGAATGAATTAGCATCACTTGCTCCACCACTAATTTCAAAATGAGCATCGCGACCAATATTTTTAATTGCAATCGTTGCCAATTGCACCACTTTGTCATCTTTTGAAAATTCATATCCGCGACTAAGCAATTGACTTTCAATTTCTAATTTTCCCCCCCATGAATGCACAACTTGTTCAAATACAGTAATAACCTCTTTTTCTTTTGTTAAACATGTTTCATGAGAAATTGATCTTATTTCCATTTCCACCGTAACCTCTTCCGATACAATATTCGTAGCGACACCCCCATGAATCGTTCCAAAATTTAATGTTGTTTTATCATCTAACCGCCCTGATGGAATTTTTGAGATAGCTTCCGCAACCATGTTTATCGCAGGAATTCCCTTTTCTGGTTCTACTCCCGCATGGGCAGCTTTTCCGTATACTTTTATGTTCAATTTCATTAAGGTAGGGCTTGCTACGGTTATAATTCCGACCTTCCCTGCACCATCTAAAATGAACCCATATTGTGATTTCAATTGATTAGTATCAAATTCTTTTGATCCAAGTAAACCAATTTCTTCTCCTGGTGATAGAACAACTTCTACTGGTCCATGAGGAATATTATTCTCTTTTAAGATGTGAAGAGATTCAATAATTGCTGCAATTCCTGCTTTGTCATCTGCAGCTAAAATCGTATCCCCTAAGGAATATATGATATCATTCTTTATCTGTGTTTCAATATTTTCCCCTGGTGAAACTGTATCCGTGTGACAAGAGAAAAAAATTGAATCATACCTGGCATCACCAGGAAATTTGAATAATAAGTTATTTCCTCCTAATCCAGTTGTTTTTGAAATATTATCTTCATATAACGAACAGCCTAAATCTTTAAATATTTTTTTTAAATATTCATGATATTTCCCTTCTTTTCTAGAAGTGGAATCAATTTTTACCATATCTTCGAAATTTTTAATCATTCTTTCTGTTTTCAATTCACTCACCCGCTTCAAAAAACTTATCTGTTAATATTATAAAAATGTATTATTGATACTAAAAAAGCAAGTATAAACAAACTCTATACAATTCATTTTGATATAAAGGTACAATAATATTTTTATACGCTAATGAATATATTCCAGCAGTTTTTTGATCCTTTCTTTATTAAAATTATTTATTAGTCATGCCTATTATAGCACCAGTTTATTTACAATCAAGTAAATTGAATGTTTAAATAATAAGTTACATTTACAACATTCAATTTACTTGTAAGAAAAGATCTTCTATGTTTTAATACCCGTATGAATTGAGGGCTGATGGAAAGGAGTCAAAAGAGGAGAACTTATTCACTAGTTTATTTTAAACTATATAAATCTTTACTATGACCAATACAAGTTTGTCTATAGCTTATTATTTTATATTTATTTACATTAATACGAACTAAATAAGCGTTGATGGTATTTTGTCAATGGTAAATGAGTATTTGCTCATTATTTTAAAAGGTTTTAATTTAGTAAAATAATCAGTCAAAACAATTATAAAAAGAAAGAGGTGATATAAAAATGAATCCAGTTATAGCTTTTACAGTTATTATGATGATATGGACAATCAGTGATTTTATTTCTAAAAAAACTAATACAATGTTATCCTCATTGTTCATTGCATCACTTATATTTTTAATAGGTTTTAAAACGAATTTATTTCCGGAGGACTTATTAACCAGTTCTTCATTACTAACTTTAGGAACAACAATTGTAGGATTTATTATTGTACATATTGGGACTTCTATTAGTCTTCAGGAATTCAAAGCTCAATGGAAAACTTTTGTAATTGGTGTTTCTGCTGTTGTAGGTATTGCAGCATTTTTATTTGTTTTTGGTCCGCTTTTTGAAACAACAAATCATGTAATAGCAGCGATTGCTGCTATTAGCGGTGGAACAATTTCAATTGTTATGGTTCAAGAAAAGGCTATTGTTTTAGGTTTGGTTGCAGTTGCTGTTATGCCTGTTTTAATATCAGCATTTCAAGGGGTTATAGGATTTCCTTTAACTTCTATGATATTGAGAAAAGAAGCAAAAAATATTCAAGTACAATATCGAAATGGTCAATTGAAATCAAATGAAAAGAGTGCTATTGAAGAAAAAACCAGTGGTAAATTACCAGAAGTATTTCAGACTACAGCAGGAACACTCTTTATAGTGGGTGTGGTTGTTGTTGTTTCAATGAAATTGAGTGAATTTACTGGCGGAATTATAAATACATTTATCATTGCTTTATTATTTGGAATTGCTTTGCGAGCAACTGGTATATTTAAGAAAAATGTTTTAGGAGGTATTGATGCTTTTGGTTTAATGATGTTAGGAGTGCTGATTATTATTTTTGGTCCCTTAGCAACAATATCAGTAAATGATTTAATTGAATTAATAGTTCCTCTATTATTATCATTTGTCATTGGAGTAGGTGGAGCAATTATTTTTTCTGTTATTGCGGGAAAAATTTTAGGCTATAGTTTACTAATGTCAATCGCAATTGGGTTAACATCTTTATATGGATTTCCAGGAACGATGATTTTAAGTCAAGAAGCAGCAAATGCAGTTGGGGAAACAGAAGAAGAGAAAAAAATAATAGAAAATGAAATTTTACCAAAAATGATTATTGCTGGTTTTTCTACAGTAACCATTACATCTGTATTCCTTACAAGCATTCTTGTTGGGTTTATGATATAAGGTTTACTCATTCAGTTTTGCTAAGTGATAAGTAGTTTACTTTGTAAAACGTCCTAAAAAAACACGTTGTTATGATATTCTACCTATCTATTTGATAGGAGTCACACTATTCGTTGCAACGTGTCTTTTTTTAATTTTTAATCTCACTACTAATAAACTAACAAACCATTTTTATTTTTTTCAATACTAATTTCAACTTTTCGTGGTGATTTTCTTTTTTCTCATAATAACACAGAACATTAGAATGCTCGTTACTAATAATAGAGCAGACCCAACCATATTACTTCGATATCCTGTCTGTATCTCCTGCTTTTTTGAATCTGTAGGGTTTGCTGGGAAAATTGGAGTTTCTGGATCTGGTGTTGGTGTCACAGTTGGTTCTGTTCTAGTATAGTAAAGTTGCTACGCCAAGATAGAAAAATGATAAAATAAGTCAAGGAGAAACAATATGCAACAGAAACGATATACGAAAGAAC
>NZ_JAUSUR010000013.1 GCF_030814225.1 Breznakia pachnodae | reverse complement strand
AAATGTGATAAAATGTTCATGTGATATATACCATTCATTTAAAATTGTTTTTTGTCGAACTTAATTTTATAAGGATATATCACTTTTTTCAATTCCACACTTATTTTACACTAACGAAGAGAAAAGCATAATTGTTTTATTCAAGAAAAATTGCTATACTAATGCCTAACTGTTCTAGTAAAGTAAAGTTGCTACACCAAGAAAGAAAGATGATAAAATAAATCAAGGAGAAGCAACATGAAACAGAAACGATATAGCAAGGAATTAAAGCAAAAAATAATACGTTTTCATTTAGAAGAATGAAGATCCATAAAAAGTCTTAATAAGAATACTATTTAGGTCATGGGACATTAAATTATTAGTTAAGTTAATCACGCAAAGAAATGCAGATGAAATCATGTATAAGAAGAAAAAAAGCAAGTTACACAAAAGGGAAAGTGAATCACTATTCACCAATATGAATTTCATACAAAAAAAATGGATTAAATCATCCAGACATTTGCTTATGAATATTATAGTAAAACAAGACCCCATACTTATAATGACGGATCCCCCTATTATCCCTTTAGTCAAGTTAGACACTACTGTAGCAACTTTCCTTGACTTGAATAATTTCAATTTTCTAATAACTTAATATATAAGATTATTTTTCTGCATATTATTTAATGATTTATTTAAATTTATATTTTCCATTTTAATTAGAACTAAGAATAGTACTCATACTCTTTTCTTGTACCTGAAACCCAATATTTTCAATTTGGTATTGGTAAAGTATATAGTTGTTAATTTCGTTCATTGATTTCTCAATTAATTCCCCCTCTTCGGCTGACATACTCCAATATATCATTACTTTGTCACCATATAGATTTTCTACTGTGACATTGATAAATAGTTCAAATTTAGGAAATAACCCATCTTGGATAGTCAAGTTATTTTGTTTTAAAATATACGCTAAACCATGAATAATTAAGGCAACTTTATACGAATTTCCAAATTCTAAGAATTGACCACAATCCGTCCAAATTTTTTTTGAACGAAACACAATATCATCAATTGAAGAAGTTATACTAATTGAATTCACTTTAATTTTTTTAACATAATTTGAGCTCAAAGCTTTAATATTGAATATTAGTAACGAATAATCATCATCTTCTTGATAATAATCAAATTCATTTGATGAATTATTACGAAATTCTGCATTAATCCAAGTTTTCGTAGAATTCATTTCATTTTCAAAACAAACAATTGATTTATTGTGAGAATTATTATGATAAATTAGTAGAGGTTTAGTTGATTCTACTCCAACAAACGCTAATCTTTCTCGATGTTCCATTTCAATTAAGTGTTGCGTCATTTGATTGGCAGTATTTGCAGAAGTGTTTGCTTGGTTACTCTGATATAAAGCAACAATTCCTAAAGCTACTGTACTAACATAACTTAGAATTGCTCCCCACATTAACATCCAATCAGATCGAGTAATAGCTATTGATCTATTTGGATCGTTTTGAAATAATGAAAAATATGTAAATACACCCAATACTATAATTGGAAAAAACATCATAATAATTATTGTATATTTAATGAATTTTTTCATAATATTAAGTTCCCCTTATTTGTCAATTTAAAATATTTTCATTTTATTATAGCACATGGAAAGGAAATACCAGATACAATCTATGTAACTATTAAAAAATTAGAAATAAAACTGCTATAATATTGATAATAAAAAAGTATGATAAATTCTATAATTTAACTATATACTACTCTAGAATATATTTAAATTCAAGGCAATTATAGTAATCTATACATATAAAATTGTGATTGTTGTATAAATGAAGATGATATTATAGTAAATTTACAATCCAAGAAATCATACAACATCAACCAAAATCAAGTTTAATTTTACACATTGATTAAAGAAATCAAATCGCAAGCAATGAATTTTATTTAAAAGAAAAATGTGTGCAATTAATTTAGCATAAATAGTAAAAATAAAAGAATCATTTTAGGTAACTTTTATACATCACTATCCTCTATCAATAGAAGATTATCTTTTATTATTTTATACAGTATAATCTGCTATTGATATTAATTTACATGTGAATGATGCAATATACAGTCTAATATCGTATTGGCTAATACTGAATCATCAAATACAGCTCCTTTGTACTATCAATTTATTAGCTTTAATATAGTAAATTTTTTTCATATCACTTTGCAACTAGTTGAAATAATAAATTTGATGATCCACTATTGTTATGAAACTCTATAATCATTTTCGTTCATAACACCTTCATTAAACAACGAAATATACTTTGAATAATCCTCCATAATATACCTTTATCTACTGTAAGATTAGAATACAAAATCATTTAAAAAGTTATGAAAATTTTCAAAAAAGAAAACATCATAGTGATTTTTGGAATTTATTAATATAGATTTGCTCTATACTATGAATTGTATAAATTGTATTTATCTTGTCTTTTAACATATAAGATGGATACACATTTAGAAAGGAATGATTTAAAATGAAGAAAAAAATTATTATTATACTTGCTTTTGCTGTTATTGTTGTACCATTTTTAAGCAGCAAAGAAATTGAAGCACAAAATACAGTTGATTATACGAAAATGACTAATTCTGAATTTATTGAGTATGTAAATAACGATTCTGTTTTATTAGGACAAGTTAGAGGAATTATGCAAAATTCCATGCCTACTGTGGAAAATGAGCCAATCACTGAAGAAGAATTAGAACTTGTAATGCAATCAGGCATTGAACAAGGGAACCAGTTAGCTCTATATATCCCTGGAGGATGGAACTTTGAGTTTTATTCAAATACCTTAGTGGAGACAATAGATGAAGCGGAACATTATCCATACCCTGATTTTGAAGTTGTACAAATGTATTCTGCAAGAAAAAATATGGATTGGAGTTGGCTAGATTTTTTCTTGAAAGAAGATTTAAAAATAGCAGTACACCTTCAATATTTCACAGAAACAGATTTTTATATGTTGAGAAACGGAAATTTTTATGATGTGAGTAATCAACAATTATTCTCTGTAGATCTTGGAGGTTATGCACGTGTGAACAATCTAAACCTTAATGAGTATTTACCTATAGCTTTACTATCTCCTAAATATGAAAATGATGAACAGTCACGAATCAATATGTATGCTTTTGGTGGAAGATTTAATCTAGATATATCTGAAGCTAACTATACAACCATTAGCTCAAATAACGAAAATCAGTTTAATACAAATACTTTTATTGCACCCGACGGAAAAGAATACCCAATGAATTTATATTTTATGACAGGATATTCAATCATATTACTCGATAATGGTGTGTTCTTATATTATGATGAAAACAATCTAGAATTAGAGTTTGGATATAATACAGATAGAATGTATTATTCAAAACGATTAATGAGTGATTCTCATTTTCTTGAAGGAACGAATACAAAAAATGCATACCCACAACCAATAGCTTTTTATAAAGTATCTGATGATTGGAAAGGTATAACATTAGACACAACTTCAGAAGTGAAATATTTTAATGAGAATGGAAATCTTATTAGTTCTACTATTACACCAAATTATTTTTATGATTTATCAGGAAGAGAGTTCAAATGGGGAGGACCTAGAAATATGGCAATGCCATTGATGATTTATCTTGATTTTTATAGTGAACAAACCTCTACAGACAATTTAAGATGGTATGTATCCACATCATATTGGCAGCCTTTATTTAACTTTCAAAAAACACAAGGAGCGCCTGTTAGTGTGCGTCATGTAGATGAAGAGCAAAATGAAATAGCTAATACAGTAGTGCTCAATGGCTTTATAGGTGAATCATTTACTGGGGAGCCAATATCAATTCCTAATTATGAAGTAATAGGAATACCAGCAGAAATATCTGGGACGTTTACAAATGAGCCACAAGAGTTAATATTTGTTTATCGAAGAATAGATGATAAAGATGTAGATGAAAATGATGAAAGTACAGATAATCAAAAAAACGACCAGAATGATCGCACAGATAATGAATCAAATAATGATGGTACTCTAGCCAATAATGGTACAAACGATACAGTTAGTGATACAGTTAATACTGGTGATACAGTACAATTGAAAGTAATTATTGCATTATTGGTTACATCTAGTACATTAACTACTATTTTTGGCGCGAAGAAATACAGAGCTAGAAGAAAATAATTTGCCTAGAGGGATTGTTTAAAAAAGCAATTATGATTCTAAGCATTCACTACTATGGATAAAGTAACTCTTTATTTACAGTATATTAAACCTATGACTAACTAAAAGACTATAATTTCATTGAATAGAATATATTCTACGTCAAGGAACGGAAATCAAAATATATGTGTAAATAGTACATTTCAAAATAGGATTATTTTTATTTGTAAAATATATATAGTAGATATTAAGTTAGATAACAAACTAACTCATGCAATGGGAATCATTTCCTAAAAAAGGCTTAATAACCTTAGTCTACATTGTATCCCTCCAACTGCCCACATTCCTAGTGGGTAGTTTTTTTAATGTTTATATGAAAAATGACATAGATGTTGTTCTTCGGAGAACAGTCAAATTATGCTTTATACTTTCCATTTCCCTCACTAATCACCAAAAAACAATCAGTATACTATAAATGATAAATTTACCATCAATGTATCTTTTATACATAAGTGTATTGATTCTCAATCAATACACTTATCAAAAATGCTAACTGTAAAAAGAGGGGATATTTTATAAGGTAGCGAAAGTGTTTGGAGTAGTTCATCAATTTAGTTAATATCTATTTTTCCATTAACTGAATCAAAAAATCTATAGTCATACCAATTATCCTTAACTCAAAAAAATATAATACCGTAAATAGTGCTCTATGTTCGAGATTTTTGATTATGTATTTTGTAATCTAAAAAAGCCAAAAAAGAATAAAATTCCAATCGAAAAATTGCCTTACAGATAAAAGACCATCTACAGCCATGACATAATGGTTGCAGAGGTAATTGTAATGATAAAGAAAATGGATAAATATTCAGCCATTACATTAAAGAAAAACGGTCTCTCTTTTAGAGAAATTACCAGGAAGTTTAATATACACCAAAAACAATAGCTAAGATTTGTAACACAACAGAAGAAATGCTTATAAATTTCTCTAACGATAATATAGAAGAACTAACAGATTAGATTATTGAAAACATGAAGTATGCTGCGAGAAACAGAAAAACTAAAAATGACTGATGAATTCAAATCGCGAACTCATGAACTCATAGAATCAAAAGGTAAACACTTGAGTAATAATAAGCAATCCCTTTCAAATGTACAGATTCATGGATTACCTCAAAAAGAAAGATTTGATATAGGTAGATCCTCTGTATCGAATTATGTAAAAGAAATCAAAAGAAATTATATTCACTGGTATCCTTACTGTTGCAACTCCTGTCATAAACAATATAATGCTTGTCCTTTTCCTTTGTATAAAAATGATGCTTCCAGTGCTCAACACAAAACTGATAGACGTCTGGTAGAGAGTCGTCAAGGTCTTGATATGGATGAAGAGACTTTCAATTATCTTAATTGTGCAATTAAAGAAGGAGCTGTTAACAATCTTTCTATTTGCCATATCGCTCATACCGCCCCTCTCATCACTGCACTGTACCTACGATGTATCGACTCATTAATGATAAGAAATTCACTACCAAGCGGTTGGATTTCCCTTATGCAGTTACTTACAAGCAACAAAAAATCATAAGCAGTATGAATATAAAGAGAATAACAAAATAGATAGAACACATCAAACATATCTTGATTTCCTAACTTATTGCTTTCATCATCCTGGAGTTTTTCATTCTCAAATGGATTTTCTAGGACATATCAAAACTGACACAAAAAGAATTCTTACAATAACAATTACTGATTTACATTTCGTTATTCTTTTTATTATTGAAACAGCAACAAATGACAAAGTTATTGAAATGATATAGAAGAGTTAAAGCATGACAAGACAAAAACAGAACGTTGTTTTGAAGCAATCGTTGAAACAATGGATTCATCAGATATTGAGGAATTTATAGAATGCGCTAAAAACCCTTAAGAACTGGAAAATTGAGATTCTAAATTCGTATGTTTGGGTTGGAGGAAGACGTATTTCTAATGGACCAATAGAAGGTAAGAATAATTACTTAAAGAAGATTATCAATAATACGAATGGATTAAAGAATTTTCAACGTGCTGAAATCGGTTTATCTTTTCTCAAAATCTATATGAGAAACATTCATTAGTTAAACATGAAACTACAATCAAGCAACATGGAAATAAAAGAGGAAAATAAAAAAAGAAAGGTTAGTAAAATCAGATTGGTTGGTTTTCTAACCTTCGTTTATTTATAACTGAAGCTTTAAATTATTTCTGGGGCTTTTCACACCTTACTTTTTATTTAACCTTTTTCTCCAAACCCCGTATTTTTTTAGGGCTATTATTAAACTAGTATCTAAATTAATAAAAGTTGTAACACTATTATATTGATTTACCACTTTTATCCGCTCTATCTCAAACTATTTAGAGTGTTAGTTGTGCATAAAGATTAGGCTTTATAATATAGGACGGAACATTATAAATTATTATATATGTAGATTCACCTTTCGGAGGTAATTCTTTTCAAAAGGCTCTTTATGCACAAATCATTAAAGCCTCTTTTTCCATGTGTATTTAGTAATTCCAAAAACTGATACGAATAAAATAATCATTAATAACCCAACATTTGTGTTATCTCCAGTATCAACTGCTTTTGATGCATTTTCTTTCACATCAATTCTTGTTGTCTTTTTATCATCATTACCCTCTGTTGGAGGCAGAACGCTAGGTTTTTCTATTATTTCTTCATTTTTATTCCATTGTGCTTCATATACTACATTTTCAGTTACAACAGATGCTACTTCTGGTGACCATCCTGCAAACGTATATCATTCTCTTTCTTGTGTTCCTTCAAACGTTGGTGTTGCTGCTCCATTTCCATCTTTTCAAAGATTTAATCTTCAAATAACTCTTCATTTTCTGCAGTTTCTGCATCTAGCAATGATTGTGCAGTTTTAATACCTGCCTGTATATTTGTACCGTCACTTGCAGTTATCTGATTTATTTTACTTTTCAATGTAGTGCTATTACTTGTGAAAATTTGTGTTGTTGTTGCGGTAGAATTATAACTTACAATCGCTATTTCCACATCTGCATTATACTGTGTGGCAGTAGATAAAATATCATCTACAAAAACATTAGCTGCAGCTTTTACATCACTTAACCGGTTATAGTTGTATAGTGTCGTGAATAGGAGAAAAGGAGGAATTTACGAAAGACAAATATGTTAGTGTAGTAGCTTTATTTGAGCCTCACAAAATGATGAAACCTCTATCAATATTTTTAAATGGATCAGAGGTGAAAATCGATTACATCTTAGATACCTATACAATAATAAATAAAAAGAATACTTTAAGTTATAAATATATTGTGAAAATTGATAATCAAATTCTTGATTTATATTATAATACATTCACAAGTGTATGGTTCGTCAAATAGATGATTCAAAAGAAAAGAATCTCATTCCATCATCATAACGGAA
>NZ_JAUSUR010000012.1 GCF_030814225.1 Breznakia pachnodae | reverse complement strand
CATTATCTTCAATTATACTTCTATCAATTTCACTATAAACAAGATTTGCACCTTGATATAAGCATGATACATTAATTTGAAATACATCAGAAAAATCTAAGTCAAATAGTCTTCTATGATACTCATTGACCTCATCATAAGCCAATTCCTCATCTAAATCATAAAGAGCAGAATCTTCAATATCTTCTTCCTCAATAAGAAACATATTAGGGCTCAAGTATGTTTCTTCATAAAATATAATTTCTGGATTTAGTTTATTTACAACCGCTATAAATTCATCGATACCTTTCAATATAACTTTTGGCATTTCTACCATTAAATCATCTTCATCACAATGAACATATAATATATCCGGTTTGCTGATCATCTTTTTGATTTGCTTGAGACTATATATCTTCTTCTTATTTTTCATAAATTCCTCCATTTTACTCATTATTTTGTGAAAGAGTAGAAATATCATGCCAATCTTCAGGAAAACCAAGCGAAGAAAGAACTTCATTATAACTAATTGTATTTAATTCATTCTTTAATTTGCGTACACGCTTTCTTAAAATATTATGCAATTTAGCAAATTGATTTTTAGTTAAAAAACATCTCATTACAACAAAAACATTAAAAATATCTTGCCTTCCTTCTTTTGGTTGAATCTCATACACTGTATGCAACTCTTTTATATATGGTGTATTCCTACTACATTTATAATCTAAAACTCGATTGTTATGTACAACCAAATTCCTTGTTTCTAATATATTACTCATAAACGAAATAACATGTTTTGGTCTAAGAATAACTGTTTTTGAATTTAAATTTTCATTTGTCAATTTTCCTATTTCTTTAGCAATCTTGTTTTGATCACTAGGCGTCATAAGTTTATAAAACAATAAAGTTTGTTCAAGTGTCATATAATTACATAGCACCCATAGTGGAACGTCCTGATGTTGATTAATATAGTGTTTTATCGAATTAGGTGTTGATTCGTTAATTTTGTTTTTAATAATTTTCGATAAGCTTGCAGTCAAATTAGATACCTTAAGTATATCTTTACTATTATAGTTTTCTGTATAAAGATATGGATACTTTTGCTCCTGATAACTTTCAGAATAATAGTAGGCTACAAGAGATTTAAAGTGATGTTCACACTCTATTATATACTCGAATAAAATACTCTTTAATTATTTATCGAAAAACTGCACGCATGCAATTTATTCAAATGAAGTTCCTTCTTTATAAACATCACAACTATCATGAAAAAACTTACTATAACAATTAACTACATTATAATAATTATTCAACAGCAAGTGTTTTTTTGCCTTCTGTGCATTGTTAAATTCAACTCCTCTTGATAATAATTTATTGTGCTGATCCTCAATAGAATGAAATGGTTTACTCATATTCCTTTTCCTCTCCATAAAACAAAAAACCCCTTCACACAAAATATGAAGAGGTTTATGCGCAAGTAGGTTCACTTGGAATTCTCTACTGCTAACGTACTCATATTCTATATGACAAAAAAAGAATTGTCAAGGGAAGCCCCTAAAATACTTTTTTATTTTTGGTGTGAGTTACTAGTCCTTATCCAAAAATTTATGTGTTTTATCCATAATATTATATCATAGATTATAGAAGCAATACGCTTTTAATTTATTTGATGGCAAAACATAGATATTATCATCAAAATCATTATAATTTACTGTCTTATCAGAGTTTAAATATGCATTTTTGCATATTGCATTCTATTCAATCATACAGCATTTTCTTCGGACTTACTTGTACTTCTAAAATCAATTTATTATCAATAAACTTAATTTTTATTCTTCAAAATAGTAATATAGAAACATATAGTAATATAGAAACATATAATATATAATGAAATCATGAAAGAATCTTATAACTTTATAAATTAACTAAAAATTAATAATTTTCACTATAATAAGCAACTTTTCAATATAGATGCAAAGTATCGTTCAAAAATTTCTAGTCAGCTTCATCATAAATAGTTGAATGAATGTAGAAAATCAATAATTTTATATATTTAAATTTTGAAATAAACCTGTATGAAAAAAATTTATAAGGAAGAAAATCATGTCATTCCTTTGGAGAAATATATGGAAAATAAAAATGACTTATCACTTAATCAATTCATCAATATTAATAATTTGACATATTTAGGTGAAGGTGGGACATCAAAAATATATATAAATGATGAAAATATTGTTTGGAAGATATTTGATAAAAATTATTCATTACATGAAATCGTTTCTGAATTTCATAAACATGAAATTATTAGAAAAATCTGCACCAACACTCCAAATATCTATCAATTATGGCTTTTAGGACATAATGGTATAATAAAAATGGAGTATATTAGAGGCAATTCAATTTTAAGCATAATGAAAAGAATTGGTGGACAACTAGGAAATATGCTAAACAATTTGGAACTATCCATAAAAAAACTTCTATACAAATAAACTTTGACTTTCCTGACATAAAAGAAATATTGAAAATGAAAATCCTTCAAGTTTCCGAACTTGAAGAAAAAGAAAAAAATTATATCCTCAATTTTTTGCAATCACTTCCTAATGGTAACAATTTATGTCATTTTGATTTCCACCCCCGAAATATTCTGAAAACTAAAAATGATTTTTATATAATTGATTGGGCATTAGCAGCAAAGGGAGATTTAAATTCTGATATAGCAAGAACAATTATTATTTTGAAATATGCTGATTTACAAATTAACAATCCAATAGTTCGGATATTTACAAGAATAAGGCGTTATTACTTCTTGTATCATTACCTACGGACTCTAGTTATTCGAAATCAAAAAAAAGAAATACAAAGTTGGTTTATTATTATTCTTGCAGCACGATTATCAGAAAGAATTTCAAAAAAAGAACGAAAGAAAATTATAAGAATTGTAAAAAAAATCTCAACCGTACCACGTTTTATTAATTCTAATTCTCCTTCATAAGATAGGAGTGTTTCAAAATTTGTGTAAATCTATAAATTGTTCTAGTAAAGTAAAGTTGCTGCACCAAGAAAGGAAGATGATAAAATAAATCAAGGAGAAGCAACATGAAACAGAAACGATATAGCAAGGAATTAAAGCAAAAAATAATACGCTTTCATTTAGAAGAATGAAGATCCATAAAAAGTCTTAATAAGAATACTATTTAGGTCATGGGACATTAAATTATTAGTTAAGTTAATCACACAAAGAAATGCAGATGAAATCATGTATAAGAAGAAAAAAAGCAAGTTACACAAAAGGGTAAGTACATCATCTGTTCCCTAATTTACTACAATAACAATTTGTTGTACAAGAAGCAAATAAAGTATGGTATATTGATTTCACTTATTTAAAATTGAGTACAGGTAGAAACCGCTATAATGTAGCATTATTGATTTGCATCGGCGTCGAATCGTAAGTAGTGTAAATGGAGATAGTATCAATAGTAGGTTAACCATTCAAGCATTAAGCGAAGCGGGGTTACAACATCAAGCGAAAGCAGGATTAATTTTACACAGAAATTAAATAAAAAATCAATAAGGATATTCATGAAAAATCAATCAATATAAACAATATAAAAGCACAACAAAAATACATCACTTTGTGGTGATTCGATATTATTATGATAAAATCAGTTTATACGAAATAGAGTCCCATTTGAGTATACTGCGAATATGTGTCTTGTAAGTTTTGCACAACCAGCGATGATAGCCACCTTACCTTAGGTGCTAATCCATCGTTTTTCTTTTTCTGAACAAAATCACGCACTTCATTGTTCACTGCCTTACTTTTACTTGTTCCTGCAACAACAAGAGATAATAAACACCTTAATCGATAGTTTCCTTTTTTTATAATCGACAAATGTTGTCCATCGCACATTCCTGATGAATGAACAGTTGGATCAATTCCAGCATATGCACAAAGCTTTGATGCACTTTCAAATCTTTCAATCAAAAAAACACAACAGCAATTCGTGCAGCTGTGTTTTTTTTGATTCCAGGAATACTAATCAGATAAGGGTATTCTTTTGTCTTCATACCCAAACATATAATTTAATCAAGTATTGTTTCCTTTTCACTCATTAGTGTCATCAAATCTTTAAGGTGAGTCGCAAATAAAATGACTAAAATATCGTTCTCTAGAATTGGAATTTCTGTTTCCTTGAAATAGTCCCTCACAAGAATAGCCAATCTCTCTGCTTTTCTAAGTCCGCAATAATCGCTTTTATGAAAGAAAGTAGCTAACTCCTTCTTACTTTTTTTATTCAATTTATACGGATTTGGATATTTTTTCATTAGTTTTAGAAAACTTTCTGTATATACTCCAAATAAGCTATCAATCCTTGGATAGATCATATCTAAATACTCTCGATACTTTACTTGTTCTTGACAAAAAAGTGAGTTTATCATATAGGATATAAAACAAGAGGGAAGATAGGAAAGGAATATACAACCATGTTTTCCTTTTAATATCAAATTAGAAAAATATGCAAAAACAAAGTGAGAGAGCTATGTCTTTGCATATTAGTAGGAGGGAACCTACCTCTTGCAAAAAAAGGGTATATCTCAGAGAGAACTATTTCCTCCTTTTGCTTTGTTATTATATCATTTTTTTAATAAATAAATTATTTAAATTTATTAAAAACTATGAGGCGAGTAAATTGCTTGCATGCAATGATGAACATGCCTATAATATGTTTAATTAAAGGAAGATTCTTTAATTATGAAAGGAGAAAGGTTATGTGCTTGATTGATAAATAAGAGTAGTATGTAGCATCAAAAATAAATGCAAAGTTTATAATTATAATGAATAAGTAACTATGTTAAAAAGAATTTATTAATAATTTTTAATTCGTAGGAATCTTTGAAAGGGGTAAAAAAAATGAAAACAAAAAGAATGATTGATAATTTTGAAGAAATGGTAGGAATTAATTCGGTTTCAAAAAATGAAGGTGAATACCATGAATATTTGAAGCAAGTATTTGAAGAATTAGGTTGCTTAGTATATGAAGATGATAGTATGAAAAAAACAGGGTTGGGAGGAAATAATTTATTATTCAGATTTCCTGGTAATCCTAGATTTGAACCAATTTTCTTTTCTTGTCATACTGATACAGTTGCACCAGGAGAAAATATTGAAATTGTAATTAGAGATGGAATTATTTATTCGTTAGGAGATACAATTTTAGCAGCGGATGATAAGGCAGGAATTGCAGCAATTATTGAAGCCTTTCGGAGGTTGAAAGAAAATGGCATATCTCATGGTCCAATTGAAGTAGTTTTATCACCTGGTGAAGAAATAGGATTGCTAGGTTCAAAAGAATTTGATGCAGAACAATTAGAATCACAATATGGTTTTATATTGGATAGTGCGGGTAAAGTAGGAACAATTACAATGGCGAGTCCAACATTAATGAAACTAAATATTACAATCATTGGAAAATCGGCTCATGCTGGTGTAGAACCTGAAAAAGGGATACCAGCCATTAATATTGCATCAGAGGCAATTTCAAAAATACCTTCAGGAAGATTAGATGAGAAAACAACTTTAAACTTTGGGACAATCCATGGTGGTATAGCCACGAATATAGTTTCTGATGAAGTTGTTATTGAGATGGAAATTAGATCAATTTCCCATGAAACATGTTTAACTAAGGAACAAGAAGTAAGAAATATTTTTCAGCAAGTGGTTAAGGCATGGGGTGGAAAAGTTTCTATAGATAGCCAAATTCTCAGCCGTGGATATGAGTTTACAGAAGAACATGAAATCGTTAAGCTTGCAATGTCTGCTACTCAAAAAATAGGACGGAAAGTAAAATTTGAAGTTAGTGGAGGAGCAAGTGATGCCAATTCTTTTAATGAAAAAGGGAAAGAAGCTATAACTCTATCCATTGGTTATGATAAAATTCATACATTGGATGAGAATATTGCAGTAAAAGAGTTAGAAGCTACTGTGGAGTTAATTCTAGCACTTATTAAAGATAAAGTGAGGAAATAGAATGAAAATAGTAAAAACATTTGTACTTATTCCATTTTCCATTTTACTTATTGCAACGTCTATAAACATGTTTTTAGGACCGTACCATGTAGCGGCTGGAGGAGTAAGTGGTATTGGGATTTTGATGGAGGAGTTTTTAGGTATTAATCGATCTTTCATTGTTATGTTTCTAAATATAATAATGCTAGTCTTAGCATTTCAGTTTTTAGGAAGAAAAGTGTTCCTTAATATTCTGCTAGGTAGTATCTTATTGCCAATATTTTTATACATTGTTCCAGAGTATCAATTACTGAATGATCAGATGCTTTCGGTTATTTCGGGTAGTGTGATTTTTGGTACAGGCGTAGCTATATTGTATAGAATTGATGCATCTAGTGGAGGAACAACAATCCCTCCGATGGTTTTTAAGAAGTACTTCAATCTCAATCCATCTATTGGGTTACTGGTTACAGATCTAACTATTGTAGTATTTAATATTTTTATTTTCGGAATGGATTCTTTTTTTCTAGCAATTTTATCTTTGATTATAACGTCAATCGTTATGTCATATTTGGAAACAGCATTCCATCAAAGAAAGCTTATCATGATTAGAAGCTATGAACATTTAGAAGAGATAAAGAAGGGAGTGCAATCATTGGTTGGTAGAGAAGTAACTCTATTGAATGTTTCAGATAATTTATCATCAAATAATGATAATATGTTGATGTTAGTAGCGAGTCAGCAACAGTATAAAAAAATTGTAAAACTAGTTGATAGTATCGATTCTAAAGCTATGATTATAGTTAATCGTGCTTCAGAAGTACATGGTGTAAGTTTCTCATACTATTCAGCTTAAAAGTATTTACGTTTATTATATATATTGAGAGAAAGGAGAGTTTATATGACAGAAAGATATAAATTTTTAATTCAAGGTTTTTTATTAATTATTCTTGGATTTGTGTTTTTAATAAATCCAGCTTTAAAAATAGCAATTTTCACATTAGTATCTGGAATTTCTTTGATGTTTTTTGGAGTACTTCAAATTATTGATGGATTGTTTAAAACACAGGGGATAAAATATAAATTGTTGAGGATTTTAGAAGGTTTATTGTTTGGGGGATTTGGACTGATTTTCTTGTTGAAGAACCCAGCGATTAGGCTAGTGCTCATAATATACACGGTGATTTGGATTATGATCCTATTATCTGTTATGAATTCAGTTGTGCTGATTAAATATAAAAAACCAATGCGTTGGATATCAATTATTTTGAATGTTCTGGTAATTTATTTTGGAATAACGGCACTATTAGACCCTCGATTAGCTATTACAGTTTTCTATTGGTCGGTATCATTCCAACTATTTTTTATGGGTTTCAATCATATTTCAATGTTTTTTATTTTACCTAAGGATGATACTAAATTAGAATAGATATGTATAAAATAGACATTTTAGAAAATAGATAGTCTGTGTTTTCTAAAATGTTTTTCTTATTTGTTATTAGAATAGCGAGTTGTCAAAAATAACTTTTTAGCTATAACTTTATACTTGATATTACTTATATCAAGAAAGTACATAATATAAAAATAAAGAATATCATATATTTAGATATTTTGTATCTTACCGAATAAATATCTCTTGACTAATATATTACCAATACAATTATTCTGAATTTATTTCTATGTATTATTAATTAAAATCAAATGTTTGAAAGAGGGGGCATAAAAGATAATGCAGTTTATTTTTTTGTTATTAGTAATATTTATCTACTATAGAAATGAAAATATAGTTAATGTATGATATTTAACTAGAAGCTAAAAATATTTAAACAGCAAAAATCATAAATGTATATGACATCTATAGATATAAGTAATTTTAACCCTTTATGTCTTAAAAAATAAACAAATCACTTCAGTAATTATTTTTTTGCTAATAGTAAATAGATGTGGTACTCCTCAACATTAATACCGTTGTTCATTTCACTTGTATGATTATAATTTATGTGATTAAATGATTTTATAGGTTGAGAGGTAACGGAAAGGAGAGGAAAAGAAGCGAAATCAATTATTGTTAATTATGATTTTACTTTCAAAAGATGATAGGACTATTGGGATAAAATGGATTCAAAATGCTTGTGTCAATTCTATATTATAGATTTACTTAAACTGATATAAGGAAAGGAAAAAATAGTATGATTTTAGAAGCTATATCATCTATTTGTTTATAAAATGATTATCTCAGAGGCTTGGATTACAGTGAATTTATCAACCTATAATAATATTTATTATAGAAAGAAAGGTGATTATAAAATGAATCCCGTTATAGCATTTACAATTATTATGATGATATGGACAATCAGTGATTTTATTTCCAAAAAGACGAAAACAATGCTGTCTTCGCTGTTTGTTGCATCACTTATATTTTTATTAGGATTTAAAACGAATATATTTCCTGAAGACTTGTTAACAAGTTCCTCCCTATTAACTCTTGGTACAACAATAGTAGGATTTATTATTGTACATATTGGAACGTCAATTAGTATTCAGGAGTTTAAGGCACAGTGGAAAACCTTTATAATTGGTTTTTCTGCAGTTATTGGAATTACTGTATTTTTATTTGTTTTTGGACCACTCTTTGAAACAATGAATCATGTTATTGCAGCTATAGCTGCAGTGAGTGGAGGAACGATTTCAATTGTTATGGTGCAGGAAAAGGCTGTTACATTAGGTTTAATTTCTGTTGCTGTATTACCAGTTTTGATATCTGCTTTTCAAGGAGTAATTGGATTCCCATTAACTTCAGTAATATTGCGAAAAGAAGCAAAAAGTATTCAAACAAGATACCGAAATGGAGAACTGAAGTTAACAAATGAAGAACATACAGAGGAAAAAGCATCTGGAAAATTGCCAAAAGCTTTTCAAACAACAGCAGGTACACTTTTTGTCGTTGGGATTGTAGTTGTTATCTCCATGAAACTTAGTGAGTTAACTGGAGGGATTATAAATACATTTATTATTGCATTGTTATTTGGAATTGGGTTGCGTGCTGCTGGAATATTTAAAAAAAATGTTTTAAGTGGGATTGATGCTTTAGGATTGATGATGTTAGGAATATTGATTATTATCTTTGGCCCGTTAGCAACGATATCAGTGAATGACTTAGTGGAGTTAATTATTCCATTGTTATTATCATTTGCAGTTGGAGTTGGTGGAGCAATTATTTTTGCAATTATAGTTGGTAAAATTTTAGGCTATAGTGTATCAATGTCAATTGCAATTGGATTAACATCATTATACGGATTTCCAGGAACAATGATTTTAAGTCAAGAAGCAGCGAATGCCGTTGGTGAGACACCAGAAGAGAAAAAGGTTATTGAAAATGAAATCTTACCGAAAATGATTATTGCAGGATTTTCAACAGTAACGATTACATCCGTATTCCTTACAAGTATTATTGTTGGATTTATGGTGTAGTATTTAGAGTGCGAGGTGGTGATTGAAGAATAGTAATAATTGAGTATGAATGAAAATAAAAAATATAATTATTTTAAGGGTTAATTTATATATGGAAATTAACCCTTTTTTATTATGTATAAAATACCATATACTAAATTATTAAAATAAAAATTTAGCCTGTGATCCAGTTAAAGGCAGAGCACACGATTAGTTTTTCTTACGGTTACGCTTATGTTAATAAGTATTGGTTACATTTATTTGTTATATTCAAACCTTAAGAAATAATATGGAACATCTATTTCAAAAAATATACTAAGAAAATAGTTGAAAATTTCTTAGTATTAAAATAGAAATTTAACTTTTATAGTAAAAAGATAGTCATTTATTTAGATAGTCGGATACTATAAGATTTTCTCTATAAAAATATAGTCAAACGTCTTGATTAAGTATTGGTTTATTTGTATAATCATGATGAAGCAAGGACAGCAACTAGAAAATGCTTCGAAGGGCGATATATCATGGACAATATCTTACTGTGATTTTTACTATCAAAGATGATAGTTGATATAATTCTCAAATTCGAATTCATTCATAAAGGACGTGAAACCGCAAAATTCTAAATTTTGAAGTTCCACTTTTTATAGTATGCTCTTTGCTCAAGAAAGAGAGGAAATATATATAATGAAGAAAATCATTCTATTAAGTGCATTAGTATTAGGTGTATTTGCGTTTAGTAACAAGCAAGTAATCAACGCAGAAGAAGAATCTACATCTACTGGTGCCACAATTACCTTTAAAGGTGATAATACTGATCCAACAAACCCAGTTGATCCTACTGATCCAGATAATCCTGGTACAGGACCTGGTACTGGAATGGAGGGACCATTGAGTCTTGACTACGTTCCAGAGATGACATTTGGGACTCAAGAGATTACTGGAAATGTTGAGACATATGATTTAACTAATCTACAACCATATGTTCAGGTTACAGATAAACGTGGCTCAGGAGCAGGTTGGAAAGTTTCGGTGTCATTGACATCATTCCAAAACACAGATGCTTCAAAATCATTTGATGGTGTTATAACCTTCAAAAATGGAGAAACTGCAACTACAACCGGAAATAATTCCGTTAGTCCTACAGCGTCGAATCCTGTAACAATTACTTCTGGTAATAGTGAACAAAAATTAGTAGGGACAACTGCAGCTAATCAAGGTATGGGTACCTGGGTAACACGGTGGTTCCCTACTGAAAACGATGCCACTTTAAATGATTCAGTTCAATTAACAGTGAATACTGCTAATGTATCAACTGATTCATATAAAGCAAATTTAAACTGGATTATTTCAAACGCTCCATAGAGAGTGATTTGCATAGAGGAGGAAGACCACAATGAAAAAAATCAAAAATAAAATCAAGTTTTTAACAATTCTATCAATGCTAATAGTTAGCTTCGGCATTGCGGTCACCTCTGCATATGCACAAAGCGAAACACCAGTTACTTTTTCTGTGAGTGCAATCATTCCAGAAAACCAAATTGATAAAAACTTAAGCTATTTCGATTTAAAAATGGAACCAGAAATGACGCAGACGATTCAAATAGTAATTACAAATAACAGTAATGAAGAAATTACAAGTAATATTCAAATTAACGCTGCTTCCACTGGAACAAACGGAGTAATTGCTTATAGTGAGCATGGGATACAAGATAAGAGTATGGAATATTCAATCGAAGATATCGCTGAAGTAGCCACACCTGAAGTCGTTATTCCAGCAAATAAAAGTACAACAGTAGATATTAAACTTACAATGCCTAAAGAATCATTTGATGGTGTTATTTTAGGTGGTGTCTATGTAACAGCAGAGAGCAATATTGAAAATGAAGAAGTTAATGAAAATGGTTTTGAGATTGAAAATAAGATTGCTTATGCATTAGGTTTAAAACTTACTGAAAATGAAAAGCAAGTAGAACCAAATATGAATTTAAAATCAATTGAGCCGTCACTGGAAGCTATGCGTACTGCAATGAATATCAAATTGCAGAACAGTGAACCAATTATTATGAAAAATGTAATGATTGACGCTCAAATATATAAAAAGGGTGAAAACGAAGTCTTACATTCTGCAAAAACAACAACAGCTGAAATCGCACCAAACTCAAGTTTTGATTTTGTTGTTGATTGGGAAAATACGAAAATTGAACCAGGCCAATACCGTTTAAAAATGCGAATAGAGTATGAAGACCATTATTGGGAATGGGATGAAGAATTTGAAATCAAAGATGATAAAGCATCATCTGTAAATGATGATGCAATTAACATTGAAGATGAATTCCCTATCTGGATTATCATAATAATTGGTGCTGGTATATTGAGTTTATTATTATACTTAGCATTTATCTTTGGAAAGAGATCAAAGAAAGACGAAGAAGAAAAATAAGAAAGAAAGGAGTGGTCTCATGAAAAAAACAAAAATTATAAGTTTAGTGGTAATTGTAGTTCTTGGTATCTTTACCTTATTTTCATCTGTTTATGGAAATGAAGTAACTACTGATACTGATGAAGAAGACACTAATATCACAGAAGAAACAAAAGTTGAAACTGATGAGACTTTTGATACTCCTGATTTAGAAGAAGCTACTGAGGAAGAAACAAAGGAAACTGAAGAAGTGGATACAGAACAAAAAGATACAACCGAAGAAGTAAGTACAGTTCCTTCTGCTTTAGCTGTAAATGAACTTGCAGTTTCTTCCTACAGTGAACTGAAAGCTACACTGGAATCTTCAACTGACGGAATCAATACTATTTATCTTGCCAGTGATATAACAATGGAAACAACTGGAATTACTGTCAGCAGTGCAAAATCAAATGTAGTAATTGATGGTACATACGATGGTGTCCGACATACAATAACCGAAGGTAAAGCTGCTGGTGCAACTAATAACATCTATATAAACAATGCAAATATGAGTAGTTTTACGTTAAGAAATGTAGATATATTTGCGTACAACTATTATGGAACCGTAAAAGTTGCTGATGCGGTTAGTGGAGTTACACTAATCTATGACAATATCGTATACAATGGGCCTCAGATAACACACAATCCATATGGACATGCTGTGTATAAAGATAGTACCATCAATATTCAATACAATGGAACAAGTGCAGCACAAGAAGTTGCGGAGGTTGTAAATGTAGATTTTTATGGAACTGTGAACATTACACATAGCAATGCATATCACATTTTTTATTTCTATCAACCTTCCGCTATGACATTTCATGAAAATAGTACAGTAACTGTAAATGCAGGTAGCAATCCTATGTTTTATAATTCAACTGTAGCTATTACAATGGAAAAAAATGCATCATTTTATTATGTAAGTAGTGGTCCTAAATTGAGTAATCTTAACAATTCGATTCGTTCAATGACGCTTGGTGAGAACAGTACATTTGACATCAAACTAAATGGTACTACTACACTTGATTATGCCACTAGATTCAATGGTGAAGTTGTAATTAACAAGGATGCAAATTTTAATATCACTACACAAGCACCAATATCAACTTATCTGATTTATGGGACGACCGCTAATAACTGGACGTTGAATGGTGGAAATGTAACTATCGAAACGAATGCAAGTGTAACAAATGTTGTATCTGCGAACACAATAAAAATCAATAGTGGATCATTTAGCATCAATAATAATGTAACTCAAGCAATTGGAGTAACTCTAACTAATGGAATTACAGTAGAAAGTGGTGGTAGTTACTATCAGTACAGTAAACAGACTACTGCCTATTCCTTCAATGCAAGAGGAACAGGCAGTGGCGGTGGAGTGAATATAAATGGTGGATCATTTCATCTTGAAGCTGGAAGCGTTAGTGCACAGTATCTGTTAGGTTCTACAGCTCCTGTTATCATCGGTAAAGACTCTGATGTTTATGTATATGCAGGAAGTGGGCCTGGAACAGCATTAATCTATATGACTGCTGCTGCTGGATATATTGATATCAGCGATCCTAGAAGTGTATTGTTCTATAGTCCGGGAAAACGTGTTATTCAATATACTGGAACACGTCAATTCAATATGACTGCAAATCAAATTAACTTTTGGACAACTGCTGCTCTTCCTGGATATCAGTTGTGGAATCCACCACAGTATTTTTGGAACAAACGATATACAGACGAAAACTACACAATTAATGGTACATTGGCTGCTGGAGTAAATGGTGTATACACGATTATTTCATCAAATTACGAAGCTGACGATGGTTCAACTGGCAATCCAGTAAATCAGTTTATAATGAGTAATTTAAGTGTTCTCTCTTTGGGCCGTTTGGAATTGTCAGTGGATCCTATATCAGTTCAAAAATCAACATTGAGTGGTGTCAGTGTACCAAATGCTATTCTGCTAATTGAATATAATGGTAAAGAACAGACAATTAATGCAGATGAAAATGGCAATTTTACTACTACACTAAATAACCTTACTGTTGGTGACCGTATTGATGTTACTGCAAACAACCGATATTATCTATATCAGAAAGCAGATGTGATTGTGGAAGATAATGGTGGATTGTCATTTCGATATGTTCCTGAAACCTTAGCATTTCATACGGTCGATATCCCTTCTATCCCAACTCTTGTACAACGTCAGGTAGAAGCATGGACAATCCAGATTGAGGATACACGTACCACAAAAACAAACTGGAAATTGTTTGTGACACTTGAACAGCCATTTATGGACGAAAACAACAATACAGTTAATGATTTAAATTTAGTATATATAGATGAAGCAAATGAAGAGTTTATATTATCTTCACAACCAATACTTGTTTATTATGGCGATGCTAATCAAGAACTTACAAATGTTTTATGGGACTCAAACCATGGTATCTTGGTTAAAGTATTTCCGGGAGTAATTTACAAAGATACAGAATATAACGCTAAAGTTACATGGACATTACAGGATACTCCATAATGGATAGTAAAAACAGTTAAACCTTATCCTATATTAACTATCTATGAGAATAAGCGGATAGATTATAAAAAGGTGAGCATTCTAAGTCGAAATATAACACTCTCGAATATTTTGAGAGAAATTAATTATAGATATGATTAGTTTTATAGATTATCAAGAAAATACTGGTTTGTAGGTTTTTTCTTGAAAGGCAACTGCAACAGTTTTTTTTGACAGAGAGTTAAGTTACCTCTAATAATAGTTGTTGATATTGATATGGCGTTTTCATAAATTTGGTATGAATTCGCTCATAAATATAATATTGTTGGATATACTTCACAATGCTCTGCTTTCGTATTATGACGATTGGTATTATCAGTTCGCTTTTTATTGTCCGATGGAAAGATTCAATGACATCATCATCGGCTGGTGTTCCTTGGGCGCTCATTGATTGTTGAATGTTGTAGTGGATCTCAATGTACTTAAAAATATCTTGTTGAGTTTATTAACGATTCTCATTGCGTGAATCGCTAATAAGCTCTTTTTAATGCTCGATAAAATGATTCCGTCATTGCATTATCATAAGGATAATACAATGAAAATCAGGAATTGTTATTGCCAGAATACCTTTTATATAGATTTTGATGTGTCCCAGAAAATCCATTTGGATATGAAAGACACTAGGATGACAGAATTGATAAGCAAGGAAATCAAGATAAATGTGATATTTTCTTTATATTCATACTGTTTATGAGATTTCCGTTTCTTGTAGATAGTTGCATAGGGAAGTTTTATACGTTTCATAGTTAATTTCTTATCATTAATGATTCGATACACCATAGGTACTGATATAGTGATGAGAGTGATGTTATGTACAATACAGTAAATAGAAAGACTGTTAAAAACACCTTCTTTAATTGCACGATTAAGATAATTAAATGTTTCTTCATCCATATCAAGACCTTGGCACTCTCAACTAAGGATAGTGTCAAATAAGTGTGGAAAAAGAAAAAAGTAAAAAGAGAATAAAATAAGTTCAAAAGATAGCCTGAAGTTAGTTGATACGCTTCAGGCTA
>NZ_JAUSUR010000011.1 GCF_030814225.1 Breznakia pachnodae | reverse complement strand
TGTAAACCTTGTAAACCTTGTAAACCTTGTAAACCTTGTAAACCTTGTAAACCTTGTAAACCTTGTAAACCTTGTAAACCTTGTAAACCTTGTAATTTTAATATTATGAATAAAATATCATATAGACATTTTATTCATAATATTAAATGTCCACATTAATTGTCCACTCTCCTTTTTGATTTGTTCCTATTCTTTTCAGAATTTCTTTTTCCAACATTTTTCTCATTCTTTTTTGAATAGCTGGTGCAGATATTCCAACTTTTTCACTTAGCAGTCTGTATGAAAGACTAGGATCTATTTTAATAGCATTTATTATACTGATGTCAATTTCATCTAATAAAGAGATTGAACTAGCACTTTTATCTAATTTTCTATTCTTTTTATTTGCTTTAAATATAACCATTATATCTTCAGGATGGACTATAAACTTCGGTTTTGGAACTCCCTCTTTTCTACATTTATCAAATATTTTCTCTATGCCTCTTCCCCAAGACTCTACAAGTCCAGCGCGGTAAAAAGCATTTGCTATTGCTGGATTATTTCTTCGAGATTGATGATCATTTATGATATTTTTATCTGTCCATCCAAGAGGCAGCCGACAGTCATTTGAAATTAACAATTTCTCATCATACACCTTAATTTGAATTGGATTTTGACTTGCATAATTCTTATGAATAATTGCATTAAACACTGCTTCTCGTACTGCACTTCGCTCAAAAGGAAATGTTTCTACTCGCACATCTCCTTTATATGTAATGTTTACTTTCAAATATTTTAGATACAATAAGTCTATTACCTTATCTGCTTGTTGAATAAGTGAACCATGTATTTCATCCATATATTCAATCTCATGCTCGTCATTAAATTTTCCAATTTTTATATAGGATTCTGGCGCAATAATATCTGGATTTTCATAAAACAACATAATTGCAGCTTTTGTTAATTTCCCATTTCGAATCAAATCCAATTTTTCTAGAATATGCACATCGTTGCCATCAAAATCTTCTTCATCCATTCTTTTATTTTCAATTGCAAGTCTTTTAAAAATTTTAAAACTATCTCTTTCAAAATCAGCGACTGTCAGTATATCTATAACTTCTAAGTCCCAAGTCTTACCAGTCTTCTCTATAAGAAATTGGAGAAGATTATTTCCACCTTCTATCTTTTGCGTTGTACTTCCACTTCGATAATAATAAATTCCATTATATGAAACTGCTGTGTTCGATTTATTAACCTCTACTTCAATAATACTTTTTCCACTTATCTCTATTTCTCTAACATCTGAAACTATACTTAATTTATTTTTGATTTTGTTAGGAATATCTTCTAACAACTTTTTTGAATTAATAACGCCAATTACTTTCCCATTATCTGTTTTACCAATATATAAAACACCACCATCGGTATTAGCAAATGCAGCAATTGTTTTAAGAAAATCATCTCTCCACTTTTCTTTAAATTCAACATTATGTTTTTCTTTCATATTACACCTCAATCATTAATTATCAGTAATAAACAATAATCCTAAATTAATATAATAATCTTTTAGTATGAGGTTTTAACATTCAGTAAAATTCAATTAACTTGTTCTTTTTGGTATAATTTGAGTAATTAATAAAGTGGAGGAATCGTTATGTCAAAGTGGGATTCAAATCAATATTTAAAATTCAACAGTGAAAGAACACAACCTGCGATTGATTTATTAATGAAAGTAAAATCAAATAATCTAGATAAGATTATAGATATTGGTTGTGGTCCTGGAAATAGTACTGCAATTCTAAAACAATACTTTTCTAATGCAGATATTTTGGGTGTTGATTCATCAGTCGATATGATAGAGAACGCAAAAAAGACTTATCCTGATGATAAGTTTATGTTACTTGATGTACAAAAAGACATCGATAAATTAGATAATAACTATGACCTTATTTTCTCTAATGCATGTTTACAGTGGATTCCCAATCATGAATTTTTTATTCCTCAATTATTTGAGTTGTTAAATGTTAATGGTGCACTAGCAGTGCAAATTCCGATGAATGGAAATGCTCCTCTTTATAAAGTAGTAAGGAATATTGTTGGTAATTCAAAATGGAATATTGATTTTTGTAAATTAGAATTAAATAAAACATTAGATCCTGATCAGTACTTTAATATTCTATCAAAACTCACAGATACATTTGATATATGGGAGACTGTGTATTATCATCGAATGAAGTCTCATGATGATTTAGTCAATTGGATCAAAGGTACAATGCTTCGTCCATATTTAAATCAGATGGTTGTATCAAAACAGATGGAATTTCTTTCTGAAGTAAAAGAACAAGCTAAAGAAGTATATCCAATACATGAAAATGGAGAAATCATTTTTCATTTCAGACGTTTCTTCTTTGTAGCATATAAACCAGACAACAAAATTATTTAATAAACAATATCGTATGGTGAAATACGTGTACCATCAACGATTAACTTTGCGATTTTCTCTGGTGAATCTTTTCCACCATTGTTAATCCATAAAAGAATAATAGCTGCAGGTGCTGCTAGCATAATCTCAATATTATAGTCGACAGAAAGACCGGCCACTAAAGGAGTTAACTTTTTAGTTAAATCACCAAATTTTGTTGTTATTTGCAGATGTAGAAGTTTTTTAAACTTTGAAGGAAACTGAGGATCACCTTTCTCACTGGCAATTGCTGCAATGAAAGAAAATTCCTTTTTTGCATAATTCAACATTTTTAATACAACATCATATTCAAAGGGTGAATTGTTTTCTAAATCATAAATAGATGTTTCATCAATTAAAATATTTGTAATTTCATTAATCAGTTCATCTTCTAGTTTTTCAAGTAAATCATATTTATCTAAATAATGAAGATAGAAGGTACCACGATTGATATTCGCACTTCTAGTAATATCACTTACACTGATACTATCGAACCCCTTTTCATTTATTAGTTTTATAAATACATCTTTAATTTTTTCTTTTGTATTTGTTTGTCTTTGCATAAAAGCTCCTTAAATCAACACTTTTAAATCTTTTGTGTATTGAATCATTGATAAACCTATTCTATAATAACTTACAAGTTAAATCAACAACATGTTGATTTAAGGAGGTGGCGTATATGAGTTATATTGAATTAATTAATAGTAATAAAAGTTATATCGTTGGTGAAAGTAAGATTGATGCCAACAAAGATGTATCTTTTCAAATAGAACAAGGGGAGTTAGTAATTGTACTTGGTGCATCTGGTGCTGGCAAGTCAACTGTACTTAATCTACTTGGTGGTATGGATACCAACGACAGTGGTTCAATCATTATTGATGGTAAAGATATTGCTGGCTACAATAACAAGCAACTCTGTGATTATCGACGTAATGATGTTGGATTCGTCTTTCAGTTTTATAATCTTGTAGCAAACTTAAGTGCAAAAGAGAATGTTGATCTTGCCAGTGAAATTGTTAGTGATGCACTTGATTCTACTCAAGTCCTGATTGATGTAGGGTTGGAGAAGCGAATTAATAATTTCCCTGCACAGTTATCTGGTGGAGAACAGCAACGTGTTGCCATAGCAAGAGCAATCGCAAAGAATCCAAAGATATTACTTTGTGATGAACCAACTGGTGCACTTGACTACAATACGGGTAAGCAAGTACTTCAATTGCTTCAGGATATGAGTAGAGAGAAACATACAACAGTTGTTATTGTTACTCACAATGCAGCAATTGCACCGATTGCTGATCGTATTATTAGAATGCAGGATGGTAAGGTAAAGGACACAACAATCAATAAGGAGCCGCAAAGTATAAAGGATATTGAGTGGTAACGATGAAGAAACGTGCATTAAATAAAGATTTACGAAAGTCCTTTACCAAATCTATAGGTAGATTTATATCCATTGCCTCACTCATGGCGCTAGGTTCCTTCGCCTTAGTTGGTTTAATGGTTACTGGTCCTAATATGCGTACAACTGCTACAAACTATTTTGATACCTATAACTTATCTGATTTAACTATTATGAGTGACTATGGTTTAGATGAAAGTGATACATCACTTATAGACAGTTACTCTGAATTAAAAGATGTTGAATATGGATATCTAAAAGATGTAACGATTAAAGACAGTGATAATAGTTTTCGAATCTTTTCTCAACCAGAGACAATATCAAAATATGAATTGATTGATGGTAAACTACCAACCAAAGATAATGAAATTGCAATTACAAATGAATATGCAGATCAATATAAAATTGGTGATACCATTGTCTTTGATGAAAAAGAAGATATTACTGGAAACAAAGTATTAAAGAAACATAAGTTTAAAGTTGTTGGTTATATTAACTCAAGTGAAATATTATCCTCCGTAAATCTGGGTGCCACTACTGCAGGTACTGGAGATTTAAAAGGATTTGCAATTGTAAACGAAGCAGTCTTTGACAGTGACATATATATGATTGCAAGAATGACGTTCACAGATACTGAAGGAATTGACCCTTATAGTGATGAATATACAAATATTATTCAAAATCATAAAGACGAGTTAGCAAGTATACTAATTGATCAGCCTTCCCTTCGGTTTGCAAGCATCAAAGATACTTATCAAAGTGCTATTGATACTGCACAACAGACATTAGATGATGCAAAGACACAAACCAGTGATGCCAAAGAGCAGCTAGATGAAGCAAAAAATCAAATCGATACAGCAAAGGATGAAATCAGCAGTAATGAACAATTATTAAACGAAGCAGAAGCAACAATTACTGAGAATGAAAACTTATTGAATCAAAAGGTGGCTGAATATCAAAGTAAATTAACTGAGTACCAAGATGCGGTAATCTTATTGAATGATAGTAGAACGCAGTTACAAAACAGTAAAACTGAGTTAGATACAAAACAAGTAGAAATTGATACGAATAAGACAAAACTAGAAAATGCTAAGTTGTCTTATGAAAGTACAATGAGTGGAATTCAGTCCCAAATAAATGATATTAATTCAGCACTACAAAATCCAAATTTAACTGCTGAACAGATTGCAGAATTAAATGGAAATCTAACTTTATTACAAGCTGGATTAGACAATCTTACAACTGAATACAACAGTTTCATTCAAACAACTTATAATCCAGGAATGGCAGGCATCAGTGATGCTACTACTCTAATTAACCAAAAATGGAATGAGTACAACAGTGCCTATAGTACATTCAGTGAAAAAGAAACACTATTAGCAAATTCCAAAGTACAACTTGATGATGCAGCCCTTCAAATTAGTGAAGGCCAAACTGCACTGGCAAGTGCGAAAGAGGAATTAAGTGAAAATAAAAGTAAACTGGAAGAAGCAAAAACTACTCTTGCTGAAAGCGAAGAAACCTACAATAGTAAAAAAACTGAATATGATAATCAGATAGACGATATTAATAAAGAGATAGAAGATGGAACAACGAAGCTAAGCGATGCGAAAGAAATGTTCAAGAATCTGAAAGAACCAGTTTACTCATACTACAATCGTCGTGAGATCCCTGGTGCTGAAGGATATAAAATATATAGCACAGTATCAAAAATTATTGATTCATTAGCAAAAGTATTCCCAATCTTCTTATACTTCGTAGCAGCTCTTGTTACCTTCACAACAATGACAAGATTTGTTGATGATGAAAGAATTAATATGGGTACACTAAAAGCGTTGGGATATGGAAACAGAGATATCATAAAGAAGTTTACGTTATATGGTTTGATTGCAAGTTTTGTTGGAACGCTTATTGGTGTTGCCTTAGGTCATACCTTACTACCAGCCATCGTTTACGATGCATATAAAGTAGGTTTCGCCTTACCACCAATCGAACTCCACATAGATGTATTTGTTTGTATACTAGCCTTTGTATTAGCTTTAATCAGTGCAGTATTACCTGCTCACTTAGTAGCTAGAAAAGCTCTAAAAGAAAAGACAAGTAGTCTATTGTTACCAAAAGCACCAGCTGATGGTTCTAAGATATTCCTAGAAAGAATTAAACCTTTATGGAATCGTTTGAGTTTCACACACAAAGTAACAGCAAGAAATATCTTCCGTTATAAGAAACGGATGCTGATGACAATATTTGGTGTATGTGGATCTGTAGCATTAATCTTTACTGGATTCAGTGTTCAACATTCCATTGCAGGAGTTGGTGAGCGACAATTTGATGATATTATCAATTACGATATGATTGTAGCTGAAAATGATTTTCTTACAGAGTCACAAAGTAAAAATCTTGATTCATTATTAAAAGATAAAAAGGTTGATCATTCAACAAGTATCTACTATGAAGAGTTATCTACGATTTCTAAAACTAGTAAAGATAAACAATCAATTAAATTAATTGTTCCTAATGACAACAAACAATTAGAAAAAGATATTCTACTTAATGATCGAAAGAGTAATGATACTATCAAGTTAAATAATGATGGTGCAATTATATCTGAACGATTGGCTTCCCTAATGGATGTTAGCGAAGGAGATACAATTACGCTTCAAGATCCACAAGGAAATGATGTCAAACTAAAAGTAGAAGATATTACAGAAATGTACATTGGTCACTTTGTCTTTGTGAGTCAAGATTACTATAAAGATATTACAGATACAACCATAAGTAACAACGCATACTTGGTTACTCTACAAGATCATTCAAAAGAAAATGTAGAGACATGGGCAAACAACTTCATGACAAATGAAGGAGTCAAAGGAGTCGTCCAAAATACAACCTTATCTACACAGATTGATACAATAGTTAAATCGTTAGATAAGATTATGACTGTACTAATTGTAGTAGCAATTATGCTAGCAGTCGTTATCCTATATAACTTAACTAACATTAATGTTAGTGAGCGCATTCGAGAATTATCCACAATCAAGGTATTGGGATTCTATGATAAGGAAGTAACAATGTACATCTATCGAGAAACCATTGTATTATCAATTCTTGGTATTCTCGCTGGTTATGTATTTGGTATCTTCTTACATAGCTATATCTTAAATGTAGTACCACCAGATGATGTAATGTTTAATCCAGAATTATGGCTAAATGCATTCATCATCCCAGTTATCGTAATTGGTATTACACTAGCAATACTTGGTGTATACATAAACAAAAAACTCCAACATGTAGATATGTTGGAAGCACTAAAATCAGTAGACTAAAATTAAAAATGAGCTATTAGATTAATCTAGTAACTCATTTTTCTATTATTTCAAAAACTCCTTTTGTAAGTTATCTAATTCTATCTCTATTCTTGGGTCATCAGTATCCTTGAATATTGAATAAAGGGATATGAAGTCAATGTTTCCATTTTCATCAGCAAACAGTTGTGGATTATAACTCCATATCTCTACTATATTACTTACATTATTTTCAACAAAATCCTTTTCAATTGCAACATTTTCTATAACATCTTTATATTGCTTATCGACAGCATAAGTAATACCATCGTCCTCATTTATCATAGTAAGGTTTGAAATAGCGCTATCACTAGAGTAGCACGTGATAATTCCTTTAGGTAATTCCTTAATATAAAAAGTCTTTATAATAGGTGAATCCAAATATTTCTTACCAATCTTCCAAAAATCACCGATATCGATTTTGGTATACCTTTTTCCTGTATTTACACCATCAACAGTTAAGAGATCAATAGAAACCAAATCACGTAATGCTCGGCTTACAGTCATCAATGAAATATTTAATTTCTTTCTAATATCTACTGAATGAATTGATTTTTCTTTTTGAAACATTAATAATATAAACACTAATTGAGTTGATGGAGAAAACTTTTTTATTCTTTTTATATTTACTGATTTCATACGATCATCAATATTTAGATATAGATTTGGTAAATAAACTTGTTTGTAAGGTACAATATATGGTATTCGATTAGCAATATAACGTTGTCTTTGCTCAGTGGAAACTCTATTTAGAATCAAAACTGGATTATTTATCCCATACGCTTTTAAGTTTTCAAATTGTTTTGATATAGATCTTATCACTATACTACTATCTTCATTATAAAAAAGAAACGTATACTTTGTTCCTTGTATTTCAGCATCATATATTTCATATAGTTCTTTTAAATATAGCGGAAATTTTTTACTTTTATTTTTATATATTTTAACTTCATTTTCACCAAATAAGTCTATTAAATAATTCTCCAACTTCATAGTGCCACCTCATTATAACATCACTATAACACAGTATATGTTATAGTGCAATTTTGTGTGTTATAAAAAAACTGTAACGTATGCGCAGACTTTTTTATTATAGTTATCTCATATTATTTATCGTCTTTTAATAACCTACTCACTATGGAAACTGTAGGTCCTACAAGTACTATACATGTAATGGTTCCTAATCCTATTGGTCCACCAATCATAAATCCCAATAATGCAAATGTAGAATCAAGGATTATTCTTGCTGTTTTCATACTCAGTTTATTGAATATTCCACATAAGCATAACGTTAAACTTTCCAAAGCTGATGCACCTAAGTTTTGATTTACATATATCGCCGCTCCAGCACCTATGCAGATTGGTCCAATTATAATTACAATATAGTTTATGGCTTCATTACCTACAATTACAGTTTCTATCACACCTGAACTTATGTGTATTGTAAATGCAATAATACATGCATTTATTAAACTTCCAATTCCGATTATTTTGCGATTTATCATAAATACAATTATGATAATCGTCAGATTAACCATTGCATTTGCATAACTAAAAGGAAGATCAAACAACTTAGCAATTCCAATCATAAACACACTTAATGTATCTACACCAAGAGTTCCTTTTGACATCATTGCAATCCCTAATCCACTGATTATAGAACCTATAATAATATACATTATTCTTATAAATATACTTTTATTTCTCATACTACTAAACAACACTTTCATACGCTTCATCTATAAGCTTACTTATCTTTTGCTTCTTATCATCAGACGTAAAACTTTGGTTGATTGAACTTAACATAACTTCTTTTAATAATTGATAAGAAATATTAAAGTATTCATCCAATAAGCAGATTTCATCTGTTAATGTTGTATTTGATACCGTTCTGTTGTCAGTATTAATACTTACTGGAATACCTAATTCAAGATATTCCATAAATGGATAGTTGGCAATACTCTCAATTGCTCTTGTCTGCAAGTTGCTTGTAGGACACATCTCAACATGTGTCTTATGGTCTACACAAAGTTGTTTTATATCCATCGTATCCTTCATCGTTAAGCCATGACCAATCCGTGTTGCCCCAAATCTAATAGAATCAACAATATTCTTTTGATTACCACATTCTCCAGCATGTAGAGTAATTGGTAAGTGATAATTATGAGCTATCGTAATTGGCTTTTCAAATAACGCTGTATCATATCTAGCTTCATCTCCTGCAAGATCAACTGCAAGCGACCATTCATTTGCCAGTTGTCTCGCAACTTCTATTACTTCTTGGTTTTCTTTCTCACTTCGGTGTCGCATCATACAAAGAATAAGACCACATTCTACATCAAAATCATGACTGCCTTGCTTAACACCTTCGATTACAGCTTCTACTACTTCCTTCTGTGAAAGTTCTTTTTCCATATGTTGTAGTGGTGAAAAGCGAAGTTCTATATAACATATATTTTCATCACTTGCTTGTTTTAAAACATCATATGCAGCTAAAGTTAATGATTCCTTCGTTTGTAATAGTGGTAAAACAAAACTAAAACAATTTAAATAATCTTTTAAATCCCTACAATTCTTTGAGACTGATATCTTCTTTCTTAACTCTATATCACTTGTTGGTATATCTACATTGTTTATTTCTGCCAACCTCTTTATAGCTTCCATTGATACTGAACCATCTAAATGACAATGGAGTTCCACCTTTGGTAATTTCTTTATAATTTCTCTTTGCATAATGCTCCTCCAAATAATTACAACTATTCAATGAATTGTTCAATTTCCAATGAAATTTGTTGGTATATTATTACATCCTACATATCCCCGAGTATTCAACCTATCATTGCTGCAATCGTATCAGTATCACCACCTACATTGGTAACTACATACATTGCATCCATGAAATCTCAATTAGTTCATACAATGATTGCACAACTTGCTGGGATTGATTCAGATACTTGGAAACTAGTACCTATAATATTACTTATATTTTCCATAAGTTCAACATAATCTTTTGCTTTTTTCCTAAAATGATTGCTCGTTCAATTAACATTGATAAACCAATACTTACAGAAATCTTATTTGCATCCTCGCTATTTGGTTTTCCCTGGTCTGCTCCAAAATAGCTGCCTGAAATATTTCATCTTGACTCACATTTTCTTTTTAAGCTATGCATGTAGCATAACTTACTGCTGTTGCTACAGAAATCGCATTGCTGTTAAAATGAGCAGGTCTACATAAATCAAATGTATAATCTACACATTTCTCTAAGTCATCTTCAGCAAGTACTGCTACAGATACAAACTTCATTGTCCCTCAATTTGTAGAATTGTACCTGAAATTGAATTTATTACAATCACTCCACTAATAATAAATAGAACAGCACAAGGTAGAGTAACACCTGTTGTAAAAGCTACAAGTCCAACAGAAAACGCTAGATAGGAAATTACAGATATTATTACTGGCGTCAAAATTAATGGTTCATAAACTCTAAATAATCCTGATGCCAAAGCTATCGTTCCTAATTCCTGCCATTCTCTTCCTTTTTAAAAAAGAAGGACCAGTATCAGTAGCTGAAGAAATTGTTTTTACCGATACTGGTATTCCATTTGAATATACAGTCGTAAGAAATCATTATAAGAAGTTCTCTTATAATACTACTTCATCATCAATTAATAGATAAGCAAAAGAACTCATGGAGTTATAATCATTCCACGAGTTCTTTTACTTTTACATTCACCTCAAAACCTATATACAGTTTTTATAAACATCAATAAATTCTTCTGCTACTATTTTAAACCCTTCTGCACTCATCAGTTGATCCTCTGCATGAATCAAAAGTAAAGAGAGCGTAGTTACTTCTCCGGCTGCCTCTTTTTGAACCAATCCTGCATGTGCATGATGACCATCTACAAATATGGTTTCACCTTCTTTTATTAATTCTTCTGCTTTCTTAAAATCTTTGTCTTTAGCCGCTTGAATTGCTTCAATATACAAACTCCTCGCTGTACCTACAGCAGAAATAATTTGAAATGCTACTAATTCGATACCATCCATATTATTCTCCCATTAATTTCTGTACTTGGGCAATTACTTTATCACCATCCATCGTTCCATATGCAGCCATATCAATAGCATCTACTGGAATATCTGGTAACAATGCTTTTACTTTATTCAACTGAAAACGAACTTGTGGACCCAAAAGAATTACATCTGCATCCTTTGCTTTTGTACTTACTTCAGCTACTGGATGTGCACTTACATCGTAATCAAGTCCTTTTACTTCTGCAGCTTTTTTAATTTTTTCAACTAATAAGCTTGTTGACATACCCGCTGCACATACTAATACTATTTTTGTCATGTTTTTCTCCTCTGTTCTAAAGCAATAACTGAATCATTAGTGGAATAGTTACAATTGAAAACAGTATTGATATCAAAACCGTTTTCGCTGCAAATAATTCATCTGCATTGTGTTGGTTCGCAAACAAAACCACTGCGTTCGCTACTGGTAACGCTAGAATAATTATTGTTATTTGTTTCATCATTTGATCCTGAATCAGTATGGATATCAGAGGATAAAATAGTATCGGAATAAACATATCAATTACGATTGCTATCACATACGCCTGATATCCATAAAATATTTTCTTTAAGTCATATTTCGATAAGGTAAATCCAATTGTAATCATCGCTAGTGGTGTTGTCATATTTCCAATGTTTGATGCAACATCATAAGCAAGTGAAGGGACTTGGATATGAAAGATGGCTATAATAATTGCCAATACAGATGCAAGCACACCTGGTGATAACAGTTGTTTTAAACTTAATTGAATCTTTTCTTTGTATCCATATTTAATAACACATTGTCCAATTGTGAATAAAGATAGATTAAATGCCATATTAATAATTGCTACATTCAGTAGTGCTTCTTTTCCCAGAATAGATTGAATAACTGGAAATCCCATAAATCCAACATTTGGATACATCAGCATAAACATAATCAATCCTTTTTCTTTCACCTTAGGTAGTATGTTTACAAATATTAAAGATACCACTGGAAGCAATACAACCAATATCAATATCGAATAGATAATATCTATCCATTCAATATTGATTACATTACTTATTGATAAAACTGAACTAATAATCATAAGTGGCATTGTAAGATTCAATACAAACTTTGTAAGATCTCTATCAAAATGAACGCTAAATAGATTACTCTTTCCAATAATAAAGCCTACAATAATAACAACAAACAACTGTATCATCTGATTTATTACTATCATTACATCCATACAATACTTCTACCTATGATTGTGTTTCTAGTTCTAAATCTTTTTTACTCTCAAGTTCTTTTTCTTTCTTATTTTCTAATTCTCTTTGATATACCTGTCTGTCCTGTACTGTAAAGAATGGAAAATAGATAGCAGTCGTCATTGCTAACAATACTACCTGAAGAATTGCTCCCTGGACCCCACATAACATAAATCCAGATATAATTACTGGCAATGTATATGGCAAGTTTACTCCATTAATCATTGGTACTAGTCCACTAGAAATTGCCAGATAAGTTACTACTCCTACAAGAATATTAGACAAAACAAATGGAATCATCATCATTGGATTCAAAATAATTGGAAAACCAAAAATAACAGGTTCGTTAATATTAAAGATCGATGCACCTATTGATAGTTTCCCAAGAGCTTTATACTGTTCTGACTTGGCTCTAAACAAACATAAAATCGATAATCCTAAGGTTGCTCCTACCCCTCCAATTTTTACAAAGTGAGCAATAAACTGATAATTCACAATGTTCGGTAATGCAAGCCCGGCTTCTGTTGCTGCTAAGTTTTCAGCTGATTGAGCATACCAAATTGGATTCATAACTGAAGATACAATACTAGAACCATGAAGTCCAAAACACCAGATTACACTTTCCAATAATAATACTAAAACAGTTGCTGGAAGTGTACCACCTAACGATTGTAGTGGCTGTTGAAGAATATCAAATATAAATGCCTGCGCTGATGCATAATCCGTTAAACTAAATACTAAACGAATTACATTAAACAGCATAATAATTATGAATGCTGGAATAACAGCCGCAAATGCTGTTGATACATTTTGTGGTACTGACTCTGGCATTTTAATTGTAAATCCACGATGTACACAATAACGATAAATTTCTACTGATATAAATGTAACAATCAGACAAACAAATAATCCTGCTGCACTTAAGTTATCAATTGGTAAACCTTTCACACCTGCTTCAGTAACAATAATTGGTGTTAAAATAAAAATCCCAACCAGTGTTAGAGCAGCTGCTAATTTCACATCTACTTCATAATATTCAGCCAATGACTTTGCTGCTCCAATTACAACAAATACTGCCATCAACTTAAAACTTGCTTGGTATGGTACATAGAAGAAATCCATCCAATTCGATGAAAATGTCTTCTCCATAAATTCTGCATATCCATCAATTGGAATACTTGTAAACAATAGAAAGATTGAACCAGCAATCAGTATTGGTGTTGCTCCAAAGAATCCTTCTTTAATCGCACTAAGATATCTATTCCCTGTAATTTTCTCTGCAATCGGCATTAGAAAACTTTCAAACTTATTCATTAAATTATCCATAACTTTTCTCCTTGAATTTTTCAATTTTTTTAGTTTCTTCATGACATACAGCGATTACATCTGTATTCCCTAAATAGTCATGAATCATAAGATGCTTTCTACCACATAGTAGTAGTCCTATAGAAGCTAACGCAATATAGTTTCCTATATCTGTACCAATCGAAACAATATTATATCCACTAATCAAACTAAACAGTTGAAATAATAGTTTTCCTATTGGTGAAAAAGAACCTTCTAGTAACATATACCCTAGAACTTGTCTTTTAAATAAAGAGGTTTTAAAATTCTTTCCATGTATGTTAATTTTTAACCCTACAATTTTCTTCCCTATTGTCTGTCCCTTAAATACTTTATAAGGAATCACAAAATAGTAAATTAATAACACTATCATACTTATGAGTACTGCAATAATTGCAATATTCTTTTCTAATAAAAATACATTTTGTGTCATCTTATTGATTGTGATTGTTGAAATAATCGAAATAGGCATTGTACTAAATAGTGCGCCTACATAGAAATCAATAATAAATGCTAATACCCTTTTCAGTAACAATTCCTTTTTCATATTATCTTTACTCCTTATTACTTGTATCTGCTCCGTTTGTCTTAATTACTTTTTTATACCAGTCGAACGACTTTTTCTTTTTACGCTGTAAAGTTCCATTTCCATCATCATCTTTATCAACGTAAATAAAACCATAACGTTTTCTCATTTCACCTGTACCTACTGAAATAATATCAATCGGTCCCCAACATGCATATCCCATAACATCAACATCATCAATCATTATGGCATCTTTCATTGCTTCAATATGACTGGCAAGATAATCAATTCGATAGTCATCTTGAATACTTCCATCCATTTCGACTTTATCGATTGCACCCAGACCATTCTCAACAATAAACAAAGGTAACTGATAACGGTCATATAACTCATTTAGTCCTATTCTAAGTCCTAATGGATCAATTGGCCAATCCCAATCAGTACGTTTCAGATAAGGATTATCATTCTTGACAACAAGGTTACCCTCCTCATTGATATGTGCAGTTGATGAGAAATAATAACTGAATGAAATAAAATCTACTTTTCCTTTTAATAGAATTTCTGCATCTTTATCACTTACTTCAACATGTCCTCCCCAACGTTTCTGCAATGCTGTACAAGTATTTGAATAATACCCATAGCACATAACATCACTACAATAATAGTCAGGCAGTAAATGTAACCTAGCTGCAAATACATCTTCAGGTTCACAGGTTGCTGGATAGGTTGTTGGATACTGAAGCATACATCCAATTTTAAAATCAGGATTTATTTCATGTCCTATTATAACTGCTTTTGCACTTGCAACAAACATATTATGGCAAGCAATGAATTTCGTCTGAATCCTATTTTCCTGTTCATCCTTAAACACAATACCTGCTTGATGATATGGTTGTTTTTGATTTAATGTTTCATTAATTTCATTGAATGTAAGCCAATACTTAACTTTATTTTTATACCTTTTAAATACTACTTCACAAAACTTTTTAAAGAATGGAATCAACTCTCTGCTTCGCCAAGAGCCATACTTATGTACCAAATATAATGGTGTCTCATAATGTGATAATGTAACAACTGGTTCAATTCCATACTTCAGTAATTCATCAAATACCTTATCATAGAATGCTAACCCTGCTTCATTTGGTGTCTCTTCATCTCCATTAGGAAATATTCTAGGCCAGTTGATTGATAGTCTAAAACATGTGAATCCCATCTCAGCAAATAAAGCTATATCTTCTTTATAGCGATGATAGAAATCAACTCCTTCATGACTTGGATAATACTTCCCCTCTTTTACTTCATCATGAATCTCTCGAGGAACCCCATGTTCTGAACCCATCTCAACATCGGCAATACTCAAACCCTTACCATCCGCAAGATAAGCACCCTCATATTGATTTGCAGCAGTGGAACCTCCCCATAAAAATCCTTTTTTTATTTCCATTAAAAAACCTCCTTGTACCCATATAATACATACTTGGAGGTTTCATTTATATATTTCACAGTGATGTTGGCACACTGTTTTATTTATTAATCTTTATTTTAATATAGAAACTGAAACAGTGTTTCAGTCTTCTTCTTCATTCATAATAATTGGATTAGAAGATTTTCTTAAATTCTCTAAAATCTTTGCTGTATTTAATTTTAATTCATAATTATCATCATAGTCCAACAAGAAATAGGAAGAATATAGAACATCTAAAATCAAATTCACTGATAAGTGAATACTAAAATCACCAATGTTTTTAAACAAACTTTCTTTTGTGGAAATAATCAGTTTACAAAACGCTAACTGTGATAATGTATTTTCACCAAATGATGTAATAGCAATAATTGGAATTCCCCTACTTTTACAGGATTGAGCAATTCTCACCACATTCTTAGTTTCTCCTGAATAAGATATGATAATAGCAATATCTCCTTGTTGAATACAATTGGCTTCATACAATTGGTAATTTAGATTATTAGATATAATTACCTGTTTACCAATCTTCAGCATTTTTTCTTTGAAACATTCTGCTTGATTCAACGTTGTTCCTGAAGAAAAGATATGAATTGCTTTTGAGTGTTTCATAAGATTAGAAGCATTCTTTAATACCTCATGTTTCATCAGTGATAAGGTATCACGAATTGTTTCATCATATAAATCTACCATTTTATTAGCCATCTTCATGATTGAATCATTCTTAGAGAACGGAAAGTTTACATCAACACTTCCATACTGCTGATCTAGATAATCAATTTCCTTTAAATACTGAGATTTAAAGTCATCAAATCCTTTAAATCCAATTTTCTTGCAAAGACGAACTACCGTTGCTGGAGAAGTATATGTTACTTCTGCAATATTTCTTGTTGAGTATTTCTCTACATCTTTACCTAAAGACATCAAAAAATCTGCAACAGTTTCTTCACCTACAGACATCTTTTCTTTTAATTTTAATTTCTCCACTATTAACATATCATCACCTAGTGCTATTATATCACAAGATTATTATTGAACTAGTTTTCTTTCGATTCACTCGTATTACTCCTAATTTCTTTTGCTTTCTTTCTTGTTATAAATACAATTACTATTAATGAAAATGAAAGAATATATGGAAAAAAGAAGGTCATTATTACTAAGTATCCAATTACAAACATAAAAAAAGATGCTTCATATAAACCCAAGTCCATTTCACCTGGTAAAAAGTCAATCAAAGGTACAAACATATAATTAGAAATCAATCCTCCTAGTGGTTTCCAAAATAATAAAAAATAGAGAAAAGCACCTAAAAGAAATAGACCAATTCCTGCAATAATTCTTAATTTCTTTTCCCTATTCTCCATAAATTTTCTCCATCTAGTTTCTTTGATTATAGTATATTTCTACTTTCATCACAAATCATTATTCTATTTTATATCAAAAAGAAAAAGATACAGCTTCAGCCATATCTTCATTTCATTATTTAGCTTTTTCAGTTACTGTAACTTCTGTTCCATCATCTGAATAATTTACATCCATATCATAATCATCATTTCCATGCTTAATTACAATATTAAATTGTCCATCAGCTGTTTCTCTGACATCTACTCTTGCACCGTTTTTGATTTCTTCAAGCACATCAGCATAGTCTTGTTTTTCTAAGTTATAAGTTTCCTGTGAAATTTCTCCACCATCAACTAATTTCTGACTTTCTTCTAATTTCTTATTTGACCATTCTTCAAATTCTTCATAGGTCATGTTTTCCTTTTTGAAAACCTCTTCAGTAGATTTTTGTTCTTCCTTTTCTTCCTGTTTTGGTGCTACATTTGCAGACACCTTTGATGCCATTGGTGATGATACATAAACCAATGCACCAAATAATATGATTGTTGCAAATGCTGCAACGAAAATTGAATTTTTCTTTGCTTTCATAATCAAGGTTATCCTTTCTTCAATTGAGTTTCGACTAAACGAAGAGTAGAATAGCGTTTTTAAACTGCGTTCTTCTTCAATATCCAACAAGGTTGTTGCATATTCTGATTTTTTACTTTTTCCATATGTAAAGATAACTTGTTCATCACATGCAAGTTCAATGTCTCTATTTGCTAATATATATAAAATCCAAACAAATGGATTGAACCAGTGTAGAGCGAGAGTGATTAGCAATATACCTTTCCTGAGTACATCTAAACTTTTAATATGATTAAACTCGTGTTCAAATACATAGTCTACTTGATCGATATTATCCCAGTTAAAATCTTTCGGTAATAAAATAACGGGATGTACAATACCATACGTAAGTGGTGATGAAATCCACTCTGATGTTCTTACATCAATATTACGTCTTAACTTGTGCATATCCTTCCATTCAGAAACATAGTCATTGTGTACTGGTAGTGATTTTGCAAACATTCGATAACTTCGATAATACATAATTAGATAATATATACTAATCAAAGCTACTCCAATAAAATAGGCTGTCATGATGGTTTGCATCGATAAACTTGTTTTATCGATTACTTCCTGTCCTCCATCACGAATAATGTTTACAACATGTGGTATTGCTTTTGTATTCATTGTTTCCTTTGCGCCCTGAAGTAGATTCCAATCCTCAGGTACTACAAACGGAGTAAGTAAACGTAATAGAATCAAAGACCATAGAAATACGAATACCTTCTTTGATATTCGATATATTGCTAATGATCGTATTACGATAACAATGATTATTAATAAAATCGAACTTAGACTAATTTCTAATAAGTTCATAAATAACTCCTTTATTCGTTTTCTTCAATCATTTCACGTAATTTTTTAATCTGATTCTTATCTAGTTTCTTTCTTCCTAACAATGTAGCAAATAACTTTTGCTCAGATCCATCAAACATTCGATCTAGTAACTCTTTAGTTTCATGTTCCTGTACTTGTTCTTTACTAATTAGGGCATGACAAATAAAATTTGGTTCTAGTCGTTGTATTGCTTCCTTTTTAATACATTTTTTTATAACTGTATACGTGGTATTCATATTCCAATCGATTTCTTCATTTAAAATATTCGAAATTTCTTTAGCAGTTAGATCACCATGTTTCCATAAAACATCCATAACTCTTAATTCTGAATCAAATAACTTTATTGACATGATTTTCCTCCTTTAAACTATTGCAATAGTTTTGTCGACACACTCATACTATCACAGTAGTTTATCATTGTCAAACTATTACGGTAGTTTGTTAAACAAAAGAAAAAGTTTGCCAACTAAACTGTTTGACAAACTTGTTTGTTTCTAAGAAAATTTCATTTTTACGATTCTTTTAATTTTTGAATAATATGACTGATATGCTTCGCTAACTGCACAGTATTTATCAACACAAGAAACAAGCATTGATTCACGATGTACTGGTGGTTTCGCTGACAAAGGCCACATATGTTTCACAATAATATCCGCTTCCAGATCACTTATCAAGAAGTGGTGACTTGCATTTCTTAATGCCACCTTTGGATGTGCAAACGCATGTAATCCTTTTTCTTCTCTTTGTTCTTTTGCGTCATGCCAATCATAGCGAAAAAAATCATGAAGTAATCCACCACGAGCAGATGCCATATAATTTAGTCCTAAAAACTTACTCATTCTATAACTTGTATAAGATACATGAAGACTATGATGATATAGTGTTATATCTGCATGATGTGAATATTCATTCATTTTTTGTACTTCTTCATGATTAATAATCTCTTCTACTAGCTCATTGTATATTTGATCGTTCGATACTTTATTTATTAATTTAGATATTTTCAATTGCCTAACCGTCCTGTTATATACCCATATCCTATCTATGATGGAATTATACCACAGAAAGTTTAAAGTGCTACTAAAATGATATAAAGTTGATAAATATCAGCACAAAAGAAAAAGTAGTGTCTCAATTGCAACACTACTTATTCACTTGTCATTAGAAATGCTAATTATTTACTCATTCTATTAATAGTAAATATAATCATAAGGTTCATTGCAAAAAAGGAAATGCACTCCTCCATTATTCTTATATTTTCTTATACACATCAATAAACTCACCTGCAATGATACGAAAGGCTTCTGCACTCATTAACTGATCCTCTGCATGAATCAATAACAGATTAATTCCTTCTGACTTACCAGATGCTTCTTCTTGAATCAGTTTCGCGTGTGCATGATGCCCTTGTTTAAACAATTCATCACCTTCACTCAGCAACTCTTCAGCCTTATCATAGTCATTTACCTTTGCCATCTGAATCGCTTCAATAAAACAACTTCTGGCACCACCTACAGCTGAGATAATCTGAAAAGCAATTAGTTCTAAACCATCCATATTAATCGTTCAGTACCTTTCTAACATGATTGATAATACTTTCGCCATCAATCATTCCATATGCAGTCATATCAATTGCTTCAACTGGGCAACTTGCCATTTCTTTTATTTTCGCTAATTGAAAACGAATTTGTGGACCTAGTAATACAATGTCTGCATGTTTAGTAACTTCATTTGCTTCAGCTACTGCATAAGCTGCTATATCCGCTTCATATCCTTGTTTCTCTGCAGCTACTTTCATCTTTTCTACTAATAGACTTGTAGACATTCCAGCAGCACAAATTAATACTATTTTTCTCATACATAACCTCTCTATTCTACTCCATTTGGCAATAGTGTAAATGCTTGCCCATACCTTATATATGGTAAGTGAGGCAAAGATGATTGCCCTACTTTACCGATTACATTTACACGATGGTCTTGTGGTAAATTAACCCTAGTAATTTCTACTTCTCCACAATAGCGACTATACTCCTGATTACTGATACAGATACTTCCTGCTTCTCTATCTATACAGTTATCCATTGTAATATCTTTTTGCTTGTATGGTTCTCTTCTTGATTCTACTACACGAATCAGATATGGAGAGCTATCTCTACGATCATGAAAACGTTTTTCATAATAGTTTTTATATATTGGTTTTAAATCACATCTGATTGGTATGATTCCTTCATGGAAATAATTAAATTCTTTCCAGTGTTCACCATTAATATCAACATCCCCAATCATTACAATATCGGAGTTCAAATCATAACGGCATTCTAAAACACTAGTCAGAAAATCTGTGTTTCGATGATCTTCTATGGTAGGTAATCCTTCAAATAACGGTGCTCGTTTTTCATCACCACACACAAACATCATGGTTTTGATATTCCATTTCTTATAACGCTGATTTATCTCTTTCACAAATACAGCGTCAAGTCCAGTATATGGTTTTGGATAATAATTATGACAAGCAATGATTTTATCAAAATCTACATTTAGTTTGTTTAACTCATCATAATCTCTTTGTGTAAAAGTAGATGCATTAATAATAAGATGCATCATCTCTGACAACTTTTTCATCTCTTCATAATCAAAGCCATCATCCAAACGAATTGCTTTTATTCCAAGTTCTGATAACTCCTGATAAGAAGCTACATCAATGTTATTAAGGGCCTGTGGTCCTACATCAGCAAATAATAAAATATTGTGTTGATTACATAAGTTTACTAATTCTAATACCTCAGCTTTCACATCGACTTCTGATTTTTCAGGAATATTCAGAGAAGTGAATACATAGCTAATATTGCTTTTGATTCCCTTCTCTAATATTTCTTTGTTTTTTTGTGATCCACTTTGAAGGTAAAGAGAAATTCCAATACTATTCTTCATAGATCAATCCCGCATGCATATATGCTTTTGCGAAACCATGCGTACCTGCTTCAATTGCACGAATAATACCAATTGAATTATAGTAATCAATATAAGGAACATCATTTACTTTTCCATTAAAGATTTCATATTGAGAAAGTCCTTTAAACCAGATATCTTTTTCCTCATCACTCATCATGATATATTTCGTAGGAATAAATCCGACTAGGTCTTCACAGTTTTCACCATATAGAAGATCGATATTACTACCATTTAAACGCATTTTCTTTACAGCCTCTGTTACTGTTTCATAACTATAATAATGTCTAGGATGTAAGGTTCCTCGACAATGAGTAATAACTAGGTCTACGCCTTCTTTTGTGAAGTAATCGACAAGAATATCAATAAACTGAGCCGTTGTTGGCATCTCACTAGAAATGTAATTCATTGGATAACTATCACAACCCATTTCCTTTGCAGCATTTTCTATCTCGTCTTGAATCTGTTTACTGTATGCCTGCTTTTCTTCCTCAGTAGCATTTGGGTCTTCCAAACGTCCTGTTGTAAGATGCACCATGGTACACTTAGCACCATGTTTCTGATGACGAATCATTATTGGTCCACCAATCAACTCTGCATCCAAAGGATGTGCTCCCACACTCACAACTCTTTTGTATTTACTCATCTTTTGCCTTCTTTCTATATAATTCATAAGAACGATAAATCTTCATTCCATGTCGTTCATAAAAGCGAATTGCATCACCATGAGTCCATAAGAAATATGCATAATTCGTCCCATGTTTTTTCATTTCCAACATCATTCGATCAAACAATACTCCACCCAAGCCTTTGGAACGAAGAGACTCTTTTACACCAATTGGACCAAAGCGAGCATCATTCCCGTCAATCTTACGCATACAATATCCAATGACATCATCATTCTGATCAATACATAAGATAATCGTATTCTCTGCTTCTTCTTTTTGTAATGCCAGTAATACATTACGTTTCCAACCTGCATCAAACTCTTCTTCCAGAAAGGTAAATAACTTACTTAAGTATTGCTTGTTGTAGTTAATAATTCGAATTCCTTCTTCTGCTAATGACGCTGTCTTCTTTATTGAGTATTCAGGCATAACGAAATCCCATAAATCTCTTTGCATACTGACAGCATCACCACCCATTTCATACTGATTCTTTCTAAAGAAGTTAATTCCTTGTGGGTAGCGTACATCAATTCCTGGAGTGAAGTAATTAGGACTATATGCACAAAGTGTTATTTCCTTTACTCCTCTTTCTATTAATCTTCCTTCCACAAGATGATATAACTCTTGTCCTATTCCTTTTCTTTGATAGTCTGGATGAACTCCCATAATGCTAATCCATCCTCGCTCTGGTTCTAACCCTTTTGTAAGATAAGAAACTTTTCGTTTTACTCCAAGAATAAAACCAACCACCTTATCCTCTTCAACTGCCAGAACTAACAATTCTTCATCAAAGTTTTCATCATACAATACAATCTGCTCAAATCGGTCCACACTGATTAGATCATAGGCAAGTGCTTTATTCCAACAGTCAACAACTGATTCTAAATACGACTGATTATAATTTATATACGCTATATGACACATGCATTATCCACCACTTTCATTCAATTCTAAATCACTGTTTTCAATAGCCTTTTCATTTTCTTCTTCTATTTTTAATTCCTGACGCTCCATAACTCTAAAGAATGGCAGGAAGATAAAGTATACTAATACAAAATTCATTAAACTTATAATTAATGCGACTGGGTTAAACCCTGAACCAATCAATGCAGCAATTGGTGCAGGCATTGTCCATACAACCATTGCGACAATTGGAGGCGTAAGACCTAACACTCCTAAAACTGCATTAAAGATAAACAATACACTAAATCCTAATACCCAAGGAACAAACATAAGTGGATTTAATACGATTGGTAAACCGTACATAATTGGTTCTGCAATATTAAATACGGTTCCTGGTAATGATAATTTACCTAATACTTTGAATCGCTTTACTCTACTTCGCCAACATAAAATAGCAATTGGCAATACAGATACTCTTACATAGAAGTTGATCCATTGTTCAGTAAACATAAATGGAATATCCATTCCTGATGCAAATGCATTAATGTTGTCAGTAATCATTGTAGTCCAGATTGGTTGCATTACGGAAGATACAATGCTTGATCCATGTAATCCAACAAACCATAAAATTCGATCTAAGAAGAATCCAATGAATTGTGGAACTGGCCCACTACCACCAATTACTAGGTATGAAAATCCTTCATTTAGTAAATCTAAGAACTTAAATCCAGCAATCCCTTGTCCTAAAATACTAAATAGAATCACAATTGCACATACTGGAATCATACTTGTAAATGCTGCCGTAATCATTGGTGGAACACCTTCTGGCATTTTAATTGTTAAGTTTTTCTTAATTAGGAAACGATAGATTTCAACGGCACATATACTAATTACAATTCCTCCAAATAAACTTGGTGAACCCATAATATATGATGGCCAGTCAAAGTTTTCACTTAACGCTGCAAAATCAATAAAACATAAGAATGCAATCATTGCCACAACTGCTGCAACAACTGGACTTACTCGTTTGTCTTTATCTTCATAATAACGACCAAGATAGTAACCATTTAAAATTGTTGTCAGTAAGGCTATTAGATTAATCGTAACGAATACAATTTGTAGTAACCAAGGTCTGCAAGGTTCAATAATACTGTTAATTGTATTCGCAACATCTGGCATATTTAATCCAGATCCTTCGGCAAACAATCCACCAAAGTTTAATACCAAGGTTGCAGTTGCTCCCAAAATCAAATATGGCATTAATGTTATAAACGTTTGTTGAAGTGTACTTAAATAACGCATTTGTGATAATTTCATCAATGGAGGCGCAACTTTCGTCTCAATGATTGATGTTAGTCGATCAAGAAATGTTCCCCTATCCTTTTTCGTTTCTGATTTCATTTTTCTACTCCTTTATATTTTTATCTTTTCTGTAAGCACTTTACAATCATATTATAATCAAACAGTTTCAAGATTACAATACTTTTTCCCATTTATTTTGGGAAAAAGTATCAAAATGTATTTTCAACGTTTGATAATCGTGTGTTTTATGCTATTATTAAATAGAAGAAATGAGGTATTTATGAACCCTGTAGAGCTAATTCAATTACATAAAGATACTTTTACAAAATCTGAAATCAAAATTATGGACTATATGATTGACCATTTAGATCAGATCGCATCTTACCCACTAGTCGATTTCGCTAAGATGGCTAATGTATCAAAATCCGCATTATTACGTTTCTGTCAGAAACTGGGTTATAATGGATATTCTGAATTCAAATATGAAATATCTCGTTATGTAGCTTCAGGGATTCAGGAATCAACTACTGATGAAAACATTACTAGTATTACTTCTATTTATGCAGCAAGTATATCCTCAATGGATTCATTTATCAACGAAAATGAAATTGCAAATTTATGTAATTTAATCTATAACGCAAATAAAATAAAAATCTTTGGTATCGCAGAAACTGGATTCTCAGCAGAATATTTTGAATCTCGTTTAGCTTCTCTAGGAGTTGATGCAGAAGTCATTACTTATGTAAATAGATATCAAGAGAAAATAGCATTCACTAAGACAGGAGATTTGAATATCTTCTTATCTCTTTCCTCTAATACTGAAGGAGTAAATGATACAATCCAAAGTTCCTTAGAAAATAAAGCATCAACTGCTTTAATAACCCAAAATCAAAAAGCTCTACTTCGTAATAAAGTAGATTCATTTATTGTATTGCCAACATTAAACATAGAGAAGAATAAATTCTTCTTGGATTCACAGGCAATCGTATTAGTATTTGTGGCTATGGTAATTAATCAGTTAGCCAGAAAATTGAACGAGAACACGTAAAAGAACTATTCGAAATTTTTAAATCGAATAGTTCTTTTTTTATTGCTAAAAGCATACAAAAATTCTGATTATTTCCCGAAATAATGTATCTATCTTCTTTCACAAAGGTTTAACAAAGCCGTTTACTACTAATTTACTACTAACGAATGGTCCTTGATGCGTTGATAAGTCCTATAAATACAAGATACAGTTTAAATGCATCAATATTATATCAAACAATAAGCTCATAAATCACAAAAAATTTTCTTTGTTTTTTGCACTTTCATTTGCTACCCATGTATATTATGATATCTATATGATATTTTAAATAGGAGGATATGATTATGAAAATATATCGTTTATTAGAAATTATTATATACTTATTAAATCATACTTCTGCAACAGCTAGAGAGTTAGCTGATCGATTTGAAGTATCTGCTCGCACAATTCAAAGAGATATGGACAGTTTATTGATTGCAGGAATTCCTGTAATTTCCAGTGTTGGAATATATGGTGGATATTCTATAGATCCTTCGTATAAATTAGAAAATCAATTTATTAAAAAAGAAGATTTTTCATTGATTATCATGGCTTTAAAAAGTCTTAGCACTAGTTATGATGATGACAAAATAGAACAAGTTTTATATAAATACACGTCACTTGCAAAAAAAACAGAACTTAAAAAAGTATATTTAGATTATGGTGTCACAAAAGAAAATCCAAATGTATTGCAAAATAACAAAATTATAGAAGATGCATTACAATCAAGTAAACATATATCCTTTTCTTATCAGAATATGAATCATTATACTTCTTTAAAAGAGGTCATTCCCTTAGCTTTACGGTTTAAATGGTATGCTTGGTATTTATTTGCTATTGATATAGAGAAGGACAGTTATCGCACATACAAAATATCTCGTATGAGCGATGTACAAATAACTACAACCTCTTTTATTCCATATGATGATAAAACAATAGAAGGATTGTTAATCACAAACGATGCTACATATTTACAAACTTGTGAAACTATCGAACTATGGTGCTATTATTCTAACATTAACACAATGTTAGAATATTTTCCTGATGCGCTTGTGAACAAACAAAATGATGGTGATTATCAAGTATTTATTCATGTTCCCTTACATGAAAAACTATGGCAAGCACTCCTTCTAGGTATGGGAAATCAAGTTAAAATTATATCTCCGATAAAGTATCGTGAAAAATTAATTACTATTGCAAATAATTTTTTATCAAACTACGACAGCTAGATGTCATAATTACTATGCTAGAATATTTGCATAGGAGGAATATAAAATGAATGAATTTGAAAAAGCTTTAGTAAGCGATACTTATTGTAAAGATACAATACCTAAGGAACGAAACTGGTTTGAACCTTTGATTGGGTCATGGGACTTTACATGGATTGATAATAATGCTAAAAAACATCGTGAAGTGCAAGGTGAATGGATATTCAGTTGGATTTTAGAAGGAATAGGTATACAAGATATGTTTATTTGTCCATCTAGAAAAGCAAGAATTACACATCCACAACCAGATGAGGAATATGGTACAACGCTTCGTATCTATAATCCCAAAACATTAAACTGGGATATTAGTTATTGTTGTTTAGGAAGAGTGCTAACCTTAGAAGCAAAAAAAGAAGATGATAGCATTGTATTAACTAATACACTTGATAATACTCGTAAATGGGTATTTGTAAGTATTGAACAAAATTCTTTTCACTGGCAAAATGTAAGTGTAAAAGAAGATGGTAGTTGGCATATTAATTCTGATATTCATGCAACAAGAGTTATTAATCAGTCTTAATATAACTTTATTCAAACTGTCTATTTTTACTATCAAAAAATGTTTATTCCCTAAATTACTATATCTATCTATATGTTTAAGAACTAAGAAAAAATCATTTTGCTACTAACGGAATAGCCTTAATATGTTGATAATTCTTAGAAACACAAAGATATGGTATAAACACATCAGTATTGTATTAAATAAGAACTAAACATTTCATAGATTGCGGAACAAAAAAAGTATTCCTTTTCTATTTGTAGACGTTCATAATTGAACGTCTTTTTTCATACCAATATTAATATGAAAGGAAATATTGTGAACCAAGAAAATGATTTCTAGGAAATCATATTAAATACAAAGATTTAATACCAGGTACCTTTCTTGAAGCCCTGTAAGATATATCCTCTCTTTATCCTTCCTCATACTTCGAGGTGGTGCGATGAAGAAATAGATATATCTTTTTTGTATACAGTTTGATGAAATTCCATCTATAATACCGACCAATCATCTTCCACTAGTGATTGCATTAATATTATAGTTCCATCTATTGCTTAGTTAATTACTATTCTAATCTGTGAAACTCATTCCTCTTCTCGCAATAACGTAACTTGCTGCTAGATGAGTACTGAGTCCTTTTGATTGCTGATACTTCTCTTTACCTATCTTGCTTGTATAAGCTGGATTTACTCTTTCTACTGCGACTGCTTCTTTGTATGCTCTTGATTCAATTACCTCTACTATTTTCGTATAAGCGAAGTTACTCAATACTTCATTTACTCGTTTTTTATTGTATTTCATTTGTTGCTTTTTATAAGTGAAGTTTAAGTTCTCAATAATTAATGTCTTTTGATGTTGTTTGCAAATATTAATCACTTCTTTACTCACTTCTCTTAGTATCCATAATCTTTGATTACTTGTTTTTCGTTTTAATTTGT
>NZ_JAUSUR010000010.1 GCF_030814225.1 Breznakia pachnodae | reverse complement strand
GTTCTTTCGTATATCGTTTCTGTTGCATATTGTTTCTCCTTGACTTATTTTATCATTTTTCTATCTTGGCGTAGCAACTTTACTATACTAGAACAATCTATGGCTTTTCTGAAAAAGGGAACATTTAATGCGTAACGATAGATAAAGTAAAAGCTCGTATTGCTCGGCTCAAACTCCATAATATAATCGGCAAAATTCCGAATGTCATCTTCCTTTTCATTGTAATCAACTTGAATTTTCAATTCAATTGGGGGCATTAATATAGCATCTTCTGGTTTCGTTGAAGGCGAAATGATTTCACACAGGGCTGATACCATGTCTTCTCTTGTTTTGTTCGCTGTAAGAACATCATAAAATTTGGGATATATGTTATTGCTCCATTTCTGACATTCAACAGCCGAAAGGTCATCAAAACATAATCTCCCTTTTGCATTGCTGAAAACGGAATTAAATACTTCTACAAGCGATGTTTTTCCACTATTATTTGCTCCAACAATAACCGTAATGTTATCCTCCATATTTATTTGAGCCTCATAAACTTTTCGATAATGGGATATGTTTATTGTTTTAATTTTCAATTGTTATCTCTCCTTATACAGAATTATTTTCACTTTGCTAGCCACGTGCATAATAAAGCTTTGAAAATTACAATTTTAAATATTCAAATTCTTTTTTCCTTTGCCTATTATACCATCAATATATACATTTTTCTACCGCCTCGTTTCGCATACACTTAATAGCTTAGACAACTATACTTATACTAAACCACACCATTGATGAATTATTTTGGTGCGGTTTAGTACAGCCCCCCCTCTTGTCCGCACTAAAAGCAAACGGGAATAATAATCTTTCAACACGCTGTATCAAATTCTGTTGAAGCCACGACAAAGAGATTTATCTACCATGAAGTACTGCTATCCTTGATAGAATAAGACTTCTCATTATCTACAGCTTTTGCATCCTCACCCCACTTTTGGATTCTATCATAAGTCGAAAAGCTACGTATCCGAAAGCCAACAGAATCATGCTTGTCCCCATATTTATTGATTTGAAACATTTCCGATGCTTCTCTGGGAAAAGAAAGATAGGTAATACTTTCAATATATGGATTACTTATCTTTCTTTTCCTGATTCCTGAAGAACCACATCAACATCAATTATTTTCATGTATATAGTATAACACGGTTCACACTGCATTTCTCGTCTGTTTGTCTTTCTAAAAGATCTGAATTAGTCGCCAGTATTATTAGACCGTTCTTCGCTTAAGGAAGAATGGTGTCAAAAGCGTTTCGTACTACTGGCGACTGTTTGCACGCGAAAAAAGAGGGTATAAACTACCCCTCAAATTTAAACCAAATTCTCGCTTCCTTGTTGTGGATTATTCGATTGTTGCGAATTATCCGATTGTACTGGATTATCAAGATTTTTAAACTTCGCATGTAGTTCAGTCATTGCCTCACTCTTTCCTGCATATTTCTCTAATGTTTCAAGAGCCTTAATAGTCCTCATCTCATCATCCATTTTATCAAGTAAAATTCTTCTACGAACTTCCTTTTCTCTTTTTTCATTGAATGTTTTCATATCAACTACATCAATGACTTCATCTGCAGAGTCATATTTGGTAAGAGCATCATACTCATTGACCATATTTTCAACTCTAGCGATAGATGGTGTATCATGATACCCACTCATTACCACAACATAATCTTTTACCTTAACTTCTAATTCAGTTTTATATAAAATATTTTCGCTTACAAAGTAATTCATTTTGTTCCTCCTCTTTCACTTAACTTAATTGATTACTTAACATACTACCTAGAAATGCTAATTCACATGGAATTATTTCTAAACCATTATTATTTTGTATTACACTTCCTCTAAGATATGCTAACGTTCCACCTTTCACTTTATCGTGTTTAACTATCTTAATTGCGTTCTGTCCACGTACGATATAATCGATTTCCGAGAATTGTATTTCATCTACTGCTGTTATCTTAGTTACTATACTTAGAACTACATATGGCTCATTGTCACTTCCATGTCTTAATTCCACATCATTTTTTACTATTCCTACTAACGCTAATTGATTGAGCATACTAAAAACCTCCTTTTTTTTGTTTATAACTCGTCACTCAAATTGCCAATATATTTTGGCTCAATCTATAAATTTCAAGGGCTCATTTTCTTGTTCCTCCTTACACATTAAGTGAGGAGAACGAAACAAATAGATTGTCAACACGTCGTACGACGAAAAGCAGAGCAAAAATTTTTTGTCAAGTCGTGATCTCTAATCTTGCTATAGAGGACTTGATAAAAAAATTTTGATATGCGAAGGAGGGAGACGCTCGAGAGTAAAAATCTTTGATTTTTGCGAATGTTTACAAGATAGTTGTTTTGGGCGAAGATACATGGGTAAGGAGGAACACACTAATCTAATTAAATGGATCAGCTAATTCACGATCTAATTGATCAAACTTAATCATACCTGCGCCTTTACTTTCAAATGATGTCTTTTGCTTTTGTTCATAAGCTTCTTTAATATTGAACCACTTTGCTTTTTCCTTATGAATTGGAATTACATATTTACGTTCTTTCCTTGCGAACACGTATTCATCATACGGTGGTAGTTTACTTATATATGGATCCCACTCAACTGCAGTAACCAAAGAACGACCTCTTTCAAACTTCTTTAGCTTACCTGAAGTAATCACTGGTCTCTCTTTCCATTTCATTTCTTTTGCTTCGTAATATAACTCATTGCCTGCCATCTGTTCAAAATAATCAGCTACTTCTTGTAGTTTACTTCCCAGGTAAATTACGTGAGTTGAGTTATCTTCAATAATTTTAGCTCCTTCAGTTTCATATTTTTGAACCATTTGTGCAATTGATTGGAAGAATGCATAAATACGAACTCCTCTAGATCTACCTGCACCATAGATTGCTTCAATATCCTTAATCTCTGGTAATAGTCCCATTTCATCAATATACATATTGAAAGGAACTTTTAATTTCTTTGACTCAGGATTATCACGAGTGATTTTAATACCAGCTTCATATAGCTGTTTAATGAACATAGTCACAAGTGGATAGTATGTACTCTTCTCATCATGAGTTACCATAAAGACTGCAGTCTTTTTATTGAAGATATCATCAAATGAAAATGTACTCTTTGCTAATAAACTTTGAATTGCTGGTGTTGCAGTTAGAAGCGAAATTTTATTTTTAAATGTTGATTTCAACCCAGCTCTTGTTACACCTTCAGAACTAAAGAATGTATCCATTTTCAAAGAACTTTGGTCATCTGGTTTACGGAACTTTTCAAGATACTGTTTTAGAATATTATTATTCTCTCCAGTTCCTAATTGATACAAATAGTTGATGGTAGAAAAATTAACCATGTCATCAATACCTTCTTCCATGGCAAAGAAAGCTCCTCCAGCTATCATATCTCCAGCACCTTCATGCCAGAATGGATTTTGCGCATCTTCTTGAAATGATACTGTTTTAGAAATATCTAAAACTAACTCGATTGCTTCACTTAAATCTGCATCATGATAATCATTTGTACCAGCTTTCTTCATTGCTTGTTTCCACTTCTGATACGGATAATCGAGTGGGTTCCATCCTTCACTTTGTTCTGGGTTTACAAAGTCTAGTACAATGATTTTATATCCCTCTTCCTCTAGCTGTTCTCTTACAGTATCGTGAATTTCTTTCTTCGGATCATGAACAAACATTCCTTCTCCAGCATCGATGTTCGACTGAATCATCGGAAGCACATAAGTTTGAGTTTTCCCTTTCCCACTCATTCCAACAAATAACGCATGGATAACATCCTTCAGATAATTAATTCGATTGTAAGGACCAAACAAATAATATTTTCGATATGCTGCAACCGGTATTCCTGATATATGATGCCTTACATCACCCGAAGGATCCATAATTGAAGGTACACTATTCCATTTCTTTCTTTCTGGAAGATGAAAGTGCGCGCATATATCATTTTGTAATTTTGTAATTGGCTTCATCAGATCATCATACAAACACTCCAAAGTATTCCTGGTTATTCGTCCATGATCATCATACTGTGTTCTAACTGATCCCCTTTTTCTTTGAAACCGAGTTAATAATTTTGAATATGAATTTTTTTCATATTTTGACTTCCCTGTTTTAAAGATGAAATCTTTACTAATTAATAGAACAAAAAATACAACACAAAAGACTTTTATTATTGTCTCAATCTTATAATTCTCTCCTATTGCATAGTAACTAGTGTCTAATGTTAAGCTAACATCAGAAATTGACTGTATACTGTCATTACTTGTTAAATACAATAACTGAAGTATTCCATAATATAATACAAAATACAGCACTACTGTAGTTAATAAACTTATTAATATTTTTCTCATATATCCAACTCCTTTCCATAAAAGTATTCAAGCTGTCCTTCCCTTACCTTTTGTTCAACTTCATTCATCCATGCGAAACTTGCTCGACGGACTCCTTTAGCTGATCCTTTCCAATTATGTTGATTTTCCATCCATTCACTCTTCCTTTTCAACCATTCTTCATGTCGTTTAATCATTTCAGCAAACCCATAAAGATAGTCGCTTCCATCATCAAACAGATCGGAAACATTTTCATGATTTAAAGTATCAGCATGAATAGTAGTTCCATCATAAAAATTAATTTTGGATCCAATTATCTCAAACCCATCTCCTTGATTAATAGTGGCAATAAATAATTTGTCGCTACCAAATATATCATTGAGTCGATTGTTTTCGATTAAAAACTTTGAAGATGATTTTGGAATACGTACTGCAGCATACTTTTCGTTATATGGTTTTATCAATGATTTAGCTATAGGAATAATTAATGCATTTTCATTGATACTAAACCCATTACTTCTCATATGATCACGGAGAAGTTTTTGATATTCCATCTTCTCTTCAGCTGTGTACTTACTGTTTTTATTTTGTGATCCTCTCTTTAAATCAGCAAACTCAATCGTTTCTCTGATTATCCTTTTTTCATTCTTTATATACTCTTTTCCATCACTAAAATAATCTGATATGTTCTGATAAGTAATAGCTTCTAAATCCTTAGTTGTTTCATCAAAAAATTCTAATTTTGATAAGGGCAGTTTAAATTGATCAAATTGCTTTATTTTTACAATGTATAATTTTCCATCCCCAAGATTTTCCATAAATCTATCAGTAGGTATTTTTATAACACTTTTTGTTTTTGGTATTCTGATCATTGTGAATAATTCATTTTGTGATTTAATTAAGGATTTAGCTACAGGAATCAATTTAAAGCTATCATCAATTCCCTCCAGCTGTTCCAGTTTTTTTTCATCACGAATTAAAGACTTTTCAAAATTACCATTACATTGTTTAATTTCTCTAAGGATTGCATTTGCAATTGTTTTTCTGAGTTTTGTATCTTCAGTATTAAGAAAGCTATCCTGGTATTTTAAATTTAATGATTCATCTCGTACCTCATCAAACTGTTGAACTACTGCAGTGAACTCCTGATATTTTTCATTCACATCAGGAATATGCAGCAAACGATCTACAAGTTGATCAAGTTGATTACGATATGGAATCATATGTGATGATCCATACTGCAGTCGCCCGGTTTCAGGAAGTATCAGAGCAAGCTCTTTCATTTTGTCAATGAAGGATTCGTCAGAGGAATTTCGAATTTTATCTACAGTCATTTTATAAACTGAATGTTTAAGAACGTCTCTATCTTTAAATGCAACAACAGCTTCCTTCCCTGCCTTTTCAAGAAAACGTTTTTTAGCAAACACTTCATTCCAAAACATTTTCTTAAACTTCTCAATGTGCTTCATTGAGAGTTTTCCATGATCCATAGTTTTCTCTTTTTCAAAGAATGACAAATGCACATGAGGATTGTCTGTATTAACATGATGGTCCATCCACCAGCACATATTATCGTTTTCAAATCCAGCTTCTTTAAAAAACTTAGGAAGAATTTTATCAATCACTGCAGCATAATCTTTATCACTATATAATTTCATTTCAGTTGAAGTCATGTAGTCTTTTAATGATATTACAGGAGTCCAGATTAAATCTCCATCTTCTCGAAAATACTCGCTAATTAAATCTTTGAATAATTCTCTTTCCTCTTCTGTCTTTATCCATCCGATAGATGAATAAGTATCAGTACTTCCAATTCTTTCGCCAGTATAATTAAAGAAACCATGACGATCATGCTTGCTTTGATTTATTTCATTTATTTCCAAAGCATCATTGTGCAATTCTCTTGATTCTTTTCTTTCTGTATAAGAGCGCCATCCAATAATTGAAGCAGTTGTTACTATACCTTTATAACTTGATCCACGAGGAGCTTTTAATCCATGTTCCAGATATGTGAATTTTGTTATTACATCAACACTATTCATTTCTATTTTCCTTTCGTATTTCAATTGCTTGTGAAAGAACATATTCTAACTGTGCATTTTTGGAAATAAGATTAGCCAATACGTTTGGATCGTTACCAACTATATTATTAGCGACTAGGATAAGTAGCATTGCTTCTTTACTAACTGCAGCTTGATCATAAATATTAGATAAAGCATTTGCATATGGTTCAAGATGTTCTAATAACAATTTGCTCATAGTTGTGCTAATCATCAATTCTAGTCTCGTCATTGTTTCTTGAAATACTTCTTTTCCAAACTTAGCAGAATATGCTAAATCGATTGCATCACTAACTACTGTTTTCGAATAAATCTTTATACCAGGGTTTTCTAATTCTTGTGCCTTTCTAAGTTTTTCAATTTTCTCAACAGTATCCTTTTTAAACTTAAATTCTTTTCTAATTTCTTCACTTGTAGCCATACTTTACATCAATCCTTTCACTAAAAATAACCGTACGTATTCTTTACGTACAGCACATATAAAAATACGTATAAATCTTTCGAAATATACGTATTGCTTTAATTCATTAAAACTGGGCGTTGCCCAGTTGTTCTCCCAGAGTTTTACGTACGAATTGTACGTAATAACTCTTTATCCCGTTTCTATTAAGAAATGACAATTTCGAGATAGAAAGCACTTTGATAATTTTCGGAATTTCAAAATTACTTTCCTTTTCCGATTTTTCTAAAATCGGACACTTATTATCTTTCCAATTTTATTAATTTCGATAAATCACATATAACCTTTTTGAAGTAAAATACCAATTTCTGAGTATAATACTAATATCATTTTTATCGATATGCTTGAAAAGTAGAATAACTAAATCTCAAAAATAAAATTTCACATGCTCACAATATTGTGAGCATGGCTCTTCTATCTTTCTTTTTTATATCTTGATTTTTAGCCTTTACCTTCGTTCGAATCTTAACTTTGGTCATAGTCTTATTTCGTTTCAAAATTTTATCTATTCTGCTTTAGTAGCTGAATTAATTCCTCATGACTAATTCCGTTTTGTTTCTGAATTTTCTTTATTTGTGCTAACTCTTCGTTCTCAATTTTAACTTGAATCTCAGTTTCCTTGTTTTTCAATTTCTCAATTTCTGAGCGAGTCTTACTTAATTCCTTTTTTAATTTTTCTAGTTTATCCATTTCTCGATTCTCCTTTTTATCCAAACAAACATTTTTAGCAATAAAAAAATAAGACTATATGAAGTCTTACCTTTTATTTATTAAATGGCATTTCTTTATAAACCTTTCCATCTAACTCGTGACCATTCTTTTTCTTATTCCATCCTCCCCATTGTTTGAAGAAAAATGGAATATTTTTTTCTTTACATTTATCACGAATTTCACGAACCCATTCCTTATCAACCGCTCTTGCTTTTGAACCTGATTCTCCTCCTGTTACAACCCAATCTATTCCACTGAAATCATTTTCTTTTAGTGATCCTAATAATGGTTCACATGATAAGAATTTTACTTTCGCATTTATTTTCTTTACCAAATCAATCCTATTTTGGTATTTTGACAATTCAACACTAGTACCTATCCAAATATTATCAGGAACTTTTTTATCTTTTAAAAATTCATACATCCGTTCCGGTCTTTTCGTAAGTACTTGAAATATATGTTGCTTAGCCTGAACCATAACATTATATATCTTCTCGATTGCTTCATCAGGAACATCTTTATGAAATAGATCAGACATTGAGCAAACAAATATAATACTTGGTTGTTTAATTTTTAGTGGCTTATCGAATAAATCTTCATGAACTGTTAAACCAAAATTATTAATATATCTTGGATTTTTCATTGAAAATAATCTATTTGCCATTTTCTTAGCATAACAGTTTTTGCAACCTTCACTTTCTTGATCACAACCTGTTATTGGATTCCACGTTTTATCAGTCCATTCAATTTTTGTTTTATTCAACTCAATCATCCTCCTTAAATTTGTAGAAACCTCCCGTTTGACTTGGAGTTTCATATGGCCAATTTGGCATAATAATATCTTTAAATATTCCCGTGCTAGGTAAATAGGGATCTTCATTTAATATTTTCTCCATCTCTACCTTAGTTACTGTTTTACCTTTAAATATACTCTTAAATTTTTTTAGGATTTCAACTTTGTTATAATGAAATTCGAATTCGGAAACATTAGCATTTCGTATTCCAACATCAGTTTTCTCATCAACAAATAAAGTTAATTGTTCTGGTTTACTTTTTTTAACTTTATCTGCCTTCTTATTTTTATATAGTTTATACATAGCGTTTTTTAATACTCCTAATGCGACACTCGAATTAGATAGACAAACTATATCATAAACAGGAGCTTTACTATTAAATACAGGACAATAACAAGAATATTTCTTATTAGAATACTTATGAATCAGTTCTGTAAACAAATCACGCAATAGTTCACTCCTATATATAGCATTTTCTCTTTCATTTAATTCGCCAATAAATTTATCAAACTTTTCAGAAAGTTCATCAAACCCCATTTGATATGACTGTTCATATTTTGCTATTTTAGTTTTATCCTTAACAGTGTGAACAGCTCTTTTAAAGTCATTTTGAAGAAAATGTGTAAATATAAAATCCGAATCAAATTTTAACAATTTTGACAAATGATTCCAATCAAAATCCACATCATACGGATCGTATATTACTAAACTTTTATTGGTCCTTCTTTTAAATAAATCATTTATAGATAATTGATAAATGAAGTCATTTTTGTCTAACATTGTTATCTCAACAGATAAATTAATTGGCTTATTTTTTAAAAGGTTCCTTTTTAAACACTGAAGACAAGAATAGTATTGCTTATCATAATCATTAAAATAAAGATAAAAATCGTACATTGGATATTTATTTGCTAATTTAATAAATATCTTCATTACTCTTATCACTGTTCCATCTACAAACTTACTTGTCTTTTTATTATAGTATAGTCCTGAACTACACATACAATCTACAAAACTGAATTGTTCCTTCTTATACTTAGTTTTGGGATTATTGTTATGATTAATTACTTTTTCCAACCAAGCATTTGTATACGATGCAAAAGCATCGAATTTCAACTCCGTTCCTTCATGTTCTACTATATTTACTTTATTAATACAATCATCAGTTCTATAACTGCATTTTTCTTCCATTTATATCACCTCATAAAGTATCATACCAAATATTATTGCAAGTATAAAGACACTTTAGAAGTTAATTAGTAAATACCACTTTTTGTTTGCGTAATACAGATATCGATCAACATGGACACAGTGTCCATGTTGATCGATATCAGATACATTACATTTGATAGTTAAACAATGATTCATCTTTTTTCTTTCCCTCTAAGAATTCAAATTTATCTACTACGGTAAACACCCTTCTATGTTTTACACTTGTTTCTTTATCTATAGTATCTTTTGTTTTCTGCCTACCTTCTATATAAATCATTGCTCCTTTTTTTGTATATTTTGCAAGTGTCTCTGCTATGTCATTCCATGCTGTAAAATCTGCAAACTCTGTATTGTTTCCATCTCTACATGCTAAAGAAAAATTAGCTACCCTCATCTTTTCATCACCAACAACTTGTTGTACTCTGATATCTGCAGTTAATCTTCCTACTGCAATTACTTTTAACATATCTCTACCTCACTTTCTTTCATGTCATTTCCAAATTAGATCCTGAAATATTTTGTTCCATCCCCATTTCTTTTAATTGATTTAATTCATTCTTCAATTGATCATTAAAGTCATTTGCATTCTCTGGCAAGTGAACACGTACCTCTAGGTCTGGATAATCTTCCTTCAGATATTCTACTACTTTCTCAGTATTTTCTATTCCTGCATCATCATTGTCTAAAGCGATAATAACTCTATTAAGATTTGTCGCTTCTGCTCTTTTATTCATATGAAATCGAATTGCATTCACAACATTTGAAGCTCCATTACAAGCTAAATAACTGTAAGCTTTTGGATCCTGAACCAATGTCTGATAACTCATTTGATCAATAGCTGCTTCATTTACGATTAACGTGTCGCTATTGTTCTCTACATAGATTCCAACTTCTTTCACACTGCCAGCTACATCCTGACGGAATTTACCTCTTCCTGTTCCTCGTACCATAGCATAATGGATTGTTCTATCTAATCTTCCAACAAAAACACAATTATTATTTACATCCTGGTAAAGTAATCCTCTCTTTAAATAATCATTAACAATATCCGCACTAATACCTCTTGTTTTAGTTAAGTAAGCATATACATTCTTGTTTGTGCTTCCTTTCTCTGGAACTTCCAAGTCTTTGTCAAATCCTCTTACAACACTTTTGTTCGTTGCTTTCTCACCACTGTTAAACCGCTCATCAGGATTACTTTCTTTGTAGTGCTGTTTCAGAATAGCAATCGCTTCTTTTGTATCAACTTCTTGAAAATGCTTTATGAAATCCACAATGCTTCCGCCTACTCCCTGAGAGAATCGGTAGAATGTATTGTTAGGATAAATCTTACAAGAGTCATGTGCATCGAGACGAAACATTCCTCGTGATTCCTTAATCAATCCCATACCTAAAACATCTCTTGCATACTCTGCAATCGATACAGAATTCTTTATCGTATCTAATGAAACCGTCGATCTTTTTGTGGTAGTTTGTTGTTGATTTTGAGTAACGCTATTTTCAACTTCTTTTCGATTGGTTGTTCCTAGTAACCCATGTAATCGATTAACATCCACACGCTCCCGATTCGCTACATCTTGTACCATATCATTTGTAATATATTTATCTCTTAATGACATCATTTTTTGATAATCCATAGGAGAATTATCCAATAGTTCTTGTTGTACTTTATTCACCAGTTCATCAGGAATAATTTTAGAGAATTTATTTGTAAGCCATTCAAATACATTATGAAAATGAACAGCTTCTTGTGCAGTCATAAACTCAGGATTCATCATATAAGTTCCTCGAATATATTCGCTTTGTACCTCTGCAAGTTGATCAACCGAGTTAATCGGTTTATATATTTGTGTTGTCTTACTCATCTCTTCATCAGTTAAGCTTTTATATTCAAATCCAATAAGTTCCTTTCCGTTTCCGTCTATTGTAACTATGTGCCCTACTGGAGTTTTCATGTGAAGATATATGAGTGCTTCTTTATCTTTCAGGTAATGTGATAGTTCTAGTTCGTAACCAATTTCATCTAAATTAATAATTTTATTATTGATTTCTAAAGGATCATTCCTTTGGGCAATTATTTGCTCTTGATCATTTCTAACTTTATTTGATTTTGCAACTGCAGCATTGTATTGATTTAAAACATTGTCTACTATTTCTTGTTGGCGCAGAATTTGCTTTTCGTTTGGATAGAATTGTTCAACCTTCATCATTTCATCTAACTTTTCTTGTTCGCTATGTAAAAACTCCTGCAGTGCAGCAACTCTATCTGAATCACTTAAATCATTTTCTTCATTAGTTAACAATTCATTTATTTCCGCCTCTACTTCTTCAGGAATAACTATGCCCTCAGAATTTTGCATACGATCAATATTTTCAAACAGAACTTTTGATAAATCCTGATCATCGTAATTTACACGCATCCCCTTCCAACTCTGATTTGTATCATTGATATCATTAATAAGTTTTATTCCTTTTGCACCAACTGCAGTCCATTCATCAAGATTTTTAGTGTAATCATCTAGCAAGACGTCATTTGACTTAATTCCTCCAGGAATATAATTTGATTTTGGATATCCATACTCTGAAAAAATAATATGATCATTATCTATTTTCGGAAGATACTTTTGCAACCATTCTCTTTTTTCATCAGCTGCATATTCAGAATCCAATACTGCAGATAGTATATAAACTTCTGCATCTGCATTGTCGATTAAATCAGATACTGCCTTCACAACGTTTTCTAGAGGTTCTAACGAAGAATAATAACCTTTCTCATAAAGAACCTCCATTGAACTGATTTGGTTGTTAAAACGGGCTAAAACGCCATCCATGTCAACAAAAACTCGATTATCAATACCAACTGCATATGTTTTTCTCAAGAAATCTATTTCCTGATTATCCAATCCCTCTATTTGAAGGATACTATCTTCATTTTTTGTATCATGAACCCATTCGTTTAATGCGTGTCGATATTGAAAATAGTGTTCTGCTTTTCCTGGATGATCAAAGATTGCAACTTTGTAATTTCCTTTATCTGCTTCTACAATATGATATGGTACTGGGAACTCATTATTCCATTTTGTCAAAATTGACTTTGCAATATCTTCTTCAGATCTAGCTTCTTTTAAATCTTCTGAATCAACTTCAATTGTAGCTGGTTGTCTTTCAAGAATTTGTTCATCATCGTTGAGTTGCGCTTGTGGTCGAGTCCCTTGGACCTGAACCCTTTGCTCACTCTCCCCAGTTAATTCTTGTTTGTGCTTTTCTTTTAGTTCATTTAATCTTCCAGTTTCAACTAGATATGATTGTATTCCTGAAGCTTCTTTGATTGCATCAAATAGAACCCGTTGGTTATTTTGAATTGCTCTCATCCAACTTTGTATATAAGCTTGGTGGTTTTTCTCATGATCACTATCCATTGAAAATCCTACTTCCATACTTAAAAAGGCAGATGATAGTTCTGCCTTCAGTTCTTCTATTGCATATTGATCGCTATCACGATTTGTTCCAAACTCTCGATTAAGCCTACTTTCATGTCCACTTGCATGAGCCATTTCATGAAGTAATGTAGCGTAGTATCCCTGCTCTGTTCGAAACTGAGATTTATCAGGAACATATACCTGGTCTTCAGATATATTATAAAACGCTCTTGATTTATGTTGCAGAACATTCACACCCATCCGCACTTGTAGTTGATCAACAAAATCAGCTGCTAGTGTATTAGAAAATGAAACAACTCTTTCATTATCTGGTAATGGTTCAAGACCAGTAATTTGTGATCCATTAAATACTTTATATACTTTTGTTAATGTCTTTATGTGTTCTTTTTCTTCTGGTTCCATTTCAACATATTCATTATATGGAACATATTTATTCGTTCGCTCATCTTTAAAAGAATAATGATATACATTGGATCCAACCGACCCTTTTTTTATTTTACAACCTAATTCATTTGCCTGTTTGAACGTTAACCATCTAGGATCATCAAAACCACTTGTTAGTGATTTCATCCACAAATTTAATTGATTAACTCCTCGATACGGTTTTCCTGATACTCCATTGATTGGTTTCATCACTCCCTGGTCCCAGCGGGATTGCCAAGGAATTATTCCATTGCCCAGTGATTCTAACAGACGATCGACGAATTCTTGTTGAGCATCCTTAAGTTTCATTACCTGCTCCTTCCTCTTTATTATCTAAAGTTAGTATTTCTTCTGGTTCATCAATCGAATCATACTCTTCATAATCAATAAGATTTACATCTATTCCATATGACTCGATGATTTTGTCTAATTCTGTTTTTTCTTTATCACTTAGACCATTGTTGTTTTCCAAATCTTTTACTGTTTGAACTGCCATCGTTATTTCTCCACCATGTTTATGTGTACCCTTAACTAGGTCTATAAATTTATCAAATAACATAATTCACCTTCTTTCTTGTTAGCAACATGGACAACATGTCCATGTAAATATATTTACTAAAACTCTATAAAATTTCGTGGATTAACATTTACTTCACTTACCCAAATTTCTAAATGCAAGTGACATGCTGTAGCAGTTCCACTTTCTCCAATATATCCAACAAAGTCTCCTTTTTTAATTACAGCTCCTACTTCGTAAGGAAAAGGATCTCGCATATGCACATACCAAACATCTACATTGTCATATCTTACCTTTCCTCCATAAGCACCTAGGAGATAATTTTGACCATTTGCAGTTTTATCAGTTTCTACTACTGTTCCACCTTGGGTAGCATAAATAGGAACTCCACAAGTAGTTGAATTATCGCTATATGCTAAATCGATTCCTCTATGAAATCCTGAGGGATCGATTTCAATTTCTCTTGGTCCCCATTCTGAAGTAACACGAGCTTTTTCTTTAAGTGGGTATAAGAAGTCTTTATCTTTTAAGCCTCCTATATCCAGCGACTCTTCTTGTCCCATGTATGATGTGAACTCATTAATATATCCAACAATCGTAGTTGTAGAAATACCTCCAAAGCCACCATTCCATGGTTCTTGTTTGCGTAGTTCATTAATATAACCTTCTAGATCACGTAGTTTCTCTTCATCTTTCATACATTTAATTTGAGTCTTGACCATAGACTCATCAACTTCTTCGATTCCTGCAAGCAAGTTAGGAATAACAAGCCAGTTCATTGGAATATCAAAACCCTTTTCTTTTTCTTCATCGATAAGAGGTTGATAGGTTTCTTTTAACTGTTGTTTGGTTTCAGGAAGTTCAAAGAACTTTTTCATAAGTTCGACAGCTTCATTCGAATCTCCTGATCCAAAAATGAAATTACCTAAGCCAACAAAAAAATCATGAATTGCTACTACTGGAGATGCAACTACTGCAGCTGAAATCACAATAGGTGTAACAAAAAGCATAATCACCATGAAAATGCTCATTGCTATGATCACAATTTTTTTACTTGAATTACCCATTTGCGATCGGATCCATTTCTTGTAGCTCTTTTTCAGTTGCTAATACACTTATGGTTAAATGCTTATCACCACTAATAAATAAAGCATCCCCACGTCCGAACATTTCAATGATATCTTTTTCGTTATCATTTAAAGTAATCAGATCATCAAGATGCTCAATTGCTTTTTTCTCTAATTGCATAACAATTTTATAAGTAGCATTGTTCATAATTGCACTACCATGAACCTTAATAAGTTCATTGTTTAAATCTTGAGGTTCCTGTGTATCCAGAATTGCACTGTTATTGTATTTTCTTGATCGCCTGTAGATTGTTGCTATCTCCTCGGCTGCTTTACCTTCAAGCAGATAAGATGAAGCTTCACCAAATGCAGTACCACTCTCAATTGATTCATCAAGAGCTATCCCTCGTATATAACTAAACATAATGTAATTCATAGCGTCTCTAAGCTCTTTTGACTTACTAATCAGGATTTTTGTTCCGAATGACAGAATCTTTCTTCCATCCATACGATAGTTAATAGTTGTATGTCCATCAAAGTAATATTTATGTTCTGTTAGCATAGGTTTGATTTTTAATCTTAGATCATCTAATGCATCAAGTTTTCGTTTCGCTTTTTTATCATTCTCATATTTATTTTGCTCAATTTCACACTGAGCATCAAAATCTGAAAGTGTTGGATAATCTGTATAAGTTTTAGATTTAAAGTCAGTATCAAATGTAATCTTGAAGCGCTCATACAAATTTACGATAATCTCACTTATTATGTCTAAAGTATCGTCATTGATTTTAGGTTTATATAACCGAAGCATATTTTTAAATTCATCGATTACATTGTAGATCGCAAGCTCTGTATCATATGGATTTACTTCATCCTCGTCTTCGTCAATAGAAATTGGTTTTAAATCAAAGATATTGATTTGACTACCTTTACTTCCCCATTTAATAAATGTTCCTCCATACTTTTGAGTAAGATATTTATTCTTATTTTCAGGATCTGCCCAGATTAGTAATATTTTCTTTTTTATAAAATCTCTTAGAATCAAATCTTCTGTTGTAGTTTTCCCTGATCCAGTTTTCCCAAATATTACGATATTCGCTGTAAGTCGATTTTCTTCTACTGATTTTTGTTTGTCATGAAGGTACAAAAAAGGATCCCAAATAATTACACCAGAGTTATTCTTTTCTCTGGCAAAAAGGAATCCACTTTTATCTTTCATTGTTTCGAAGGTGTACGGCCACATACCAGCAAAGCTCTTGGTTGTGATTGGAACACCTAGATTTATTTCCATCGTCTTTGAGAATCCTGTAGAAGTAAACAATGGAGTAGTATGCTTAAATAAGTCTAATTGAGCCATAAGTAATGGTTCAATCTTAAATCCATCCATTCGTAGCGTGGATTTTAAATCTGCACTACGATCTTCTAAATCTTCTTTTGTATTTGCACGAACAGAAAAAATAATTGTTAGATTGAGTGTTTTATCATTATTTGCGACAATGTCACGAATATATTCGTTCATCCCAATTAGCTGTTTTTCTAATCGTTCTTTCAGCTCAATATCTTTCGTTTTCTTCCATTCATTTTCCTTCTCTTTATATTCCTTATTCAATGGAACAGATATATCCATTTTTAGCTGATTTGTTTTTGCGAAAACTTTAATATTCGGATTGCTGGTATAGTAACTAAGCATTCCCAACCCAAACTCCTGGGGCAGTGCAGTTACTAAAAAGTTACGAATATAATACTCTCCAATTTGATAGTAATTTTCTTTTTCAATTATCGTTGGTGGAGCAATCCTTGATTTATATCTTTTACTCATCTTCATCATCCTCCACATCATCTAATTTAGTTATATCCATATCTTCTCCAAAGATACCTCTTGAGAAGTAATAATCATTAACAAGAGTATTTTCAAACGCATAAGAAATATAGTTATCATAATCTATTCTATTTAATTGTTTAAACGTAAACAAAGCACTTTTAAGTGATGCCTGCAGTTGGTGAAACTGGTCCTCAAATTTATTCCCAACAGTCCCTTTCAACATTATAAAAAACTCCAGTTCTCTGAAGTCTCTAATAAATGCTCCTGCTTTATCTATATCATCATCAATCATTTCTAATATGACTGGATCAGTTTCTCCTATTGCTTGACGTGAAAGCATAGATATATAGGAGTCCAAATTGACTGGATTAAATACGAATCCATGCCACAAATCCATATTCAGACGATTAAGTGACATTCTTAGTAAATGTATTCTTTTTGTTTGCTCTGCTCGGCTATTCAGGAACAGTGAATGAGGATCTAACTTAATACCCACTATTATATTATTCTTTTTTCCTTTCAATCGGATATGATGCTCGCAAACCTCTTCTATATCTATCCATTGTAAAGTAGTAGCTACTTCTTTACGAGTTCTTTTTTTGTTTCTTTTTTCTACGTATCCTTTTATTGGGTTTTCCATGTCCTTCTCCTTCCTGCTCATCATCAACATCATAGTAATCAAATTGATGAATACCTTCCCATTTCCATACTTTTTGTTTGAATTGCCATCTTATCCATACCTTTAGAAAATCTAATACATTAAAATACGTAGGCATTGGCATAAACAATAAGTACACAGCTAACACTGGTAACAATAGTAGACCTACAATTATTAGTTTTATTAAGGTTTCTGATTCATCAACCAGATTTAAGTACAATATAATAGACAATACGCTAAATGCTATTGTACTTAAAATAATTATCATGTCACTTGGTCTATATCGGTTCATGATAAACAATCCACGTTTAAAGTTCTTGCTTGTTTTAAATATTAATGGTTGCCTCATATTAGCTTCCTCCTTCCACTGGTGGTTTAGATCCAAGTTGTTTTATTGATGTAGTCATTCTGTAAGCGCGCGATCTATCAATTCTATTCATACTAGATTGATACAAATGTCGCGATGAATTTGATGCAAAGTTAGCAGCAAATCCTTTTGCTCCATTCATAGTAGCTGCTTTGTTAGCAAAATTATTTACAATTGTTCCATCTCTTGATAGTCGAGTAGCCTCTGCACCCTGTGCTTCTCCAACGCCTTGTTGAGTTGCATTGTCAGAAAAAGTTGACGATCCACCTAATCCTGTTCCTTCTGCAGGTTTCCCTATTGTATCGAATCCTTGAGAACCACCTTCTACATTTAAGTTCTCGTTTGTATCATTCTCGTTATTCAAAAACGATTGATCATGATTATCCACTTTACTACTATCAGATACATTCGTATTACCACTTCCATCATCTTTAGGAGTAGAAGCAAATCCTCCAGGATTATCATCTGCCTTATTTCCTCCCATAAAACCATTCTCAGATGCTTTTTCAGCTTTAGCAGTTTTCTCCGCATTGAGTTGCCCCATGCTTTTACCACCAAGCAATCGACCTATTCCATAACCGGCTCCTGCACCAGCAGTTACACCAGTCCCTGCAATTGCTTTTGCTTTTTCAGCAATACCATGTCCCATTCCTCTTGTTGCCATTCTGAATGATGCTAATTGCTGCAAAACACTTCCTTGAGAGGTATCACCACCTAAAATTTTACTTAGCTCTGGAACTCCGGATAATAGCATTAGTAGACCTGCAATAAAACTAATGATTTGCGCCCAAACGGACATATCTGAAATCACTTTGCTTCCAGATAAAATCATTATGATCATAATCATTAAAGTCTGAAAGAAGTTCAACAAATAATCACTGGTTATCATTTTTCTCCACATACTGAATGTTTCATCCCCAGGAACGACTAGTGATGAAATAGGAAGTGGGGCTATGATGAGTTTCATAACTAATCCATAACTTCTCTTTCCTATTTGCACTGCATTCATTATCAACATAATTGCAGCTGCAATTCCGATGATTGCTACAGTAAATAAATCTCCAATTTCATTGAAGAATTTATAGTCGTCATCTCCTTCTCCATCTTCATTAATATCAACATCTTCTATTGTATACGTTACCTTTTCTCCTGCTACCCATTCACCACTTTCGTTGTACTCACCATTTTCAGTATTCATAAACGCTGTAATGATTAGTGTAGATGGCTTTGTATCTGGTGACGTTCCTAATATAATGCTGGTGTTCTGCATTCCCCAAGATGAAACAGATGAAACGAAACCTAGTATCTGAGGTAATAACAAGATTACGAAAACAATTCCGATTAATTTATGGAGAAAATTACTTACACTAACTTTTTCTCGGAATTCTTCATCAAATGCAAATTTGAAATATACTGCAATTGCACGCACGATTATCAATAGACCTAAAAAGGACATGGTCGCATAATACCATCCCCATACATCTGAAGTACTTAAAAAGTCAGCAGATGCAATTTCAATTACGATATCATAGCATACATCCATTAATCGCAAACAAGCGCTAGTTAATCCCCATATAAGAACTCGTATTCCTTCTATAATCCAATCTAGCAAGGACTACACCTCCTTTCTTGTTTGTCTGTATTCATACCTACTTAATACCAACAATCTTTAAAATAACCCCGATTGACTCAATACCAATTGCAACAAAAATTATTCGCTTTGCTGTTTTTTGATACGGCTTTGATTCTTTATCCTCTTCATCTTTGCTCATCCATGTAAGCCCATGGACCACCAATACAAGTAATGTCAATATAGGCACTGCCCACAATGCAAACGTAGTAGCAGGATCAACCCATCCACTTGCTACTTCTTCAGCTGCACTGTTATCAAAGGTTGGTGCATCTTCTGCAGAAATAACTGTATTATTCATAACTAAGATTCCTGTAACTGTTGCAGTACTTAGAAATAATTTAGTCTTTGTTTGTTTCCATAATGTTTTTATTTTCATATTGTTCTCCTTCTACATGGACAACATGTCCATGTTGTTTTTTATAGTTACATGGACACTCTGTCCATGTTGTTTAAGGTTGATATACATGTCCACCATATAACCCATCTGGTCCATTGTATGGGGTACATGATCCTCCATTTGAACCACGATAAAATCTACATGCGTTGAAAGCAGTTTCCATGTTATATCCTTCTTCTATACTGAAATACATTTCGGCTAATGGGGATATAGCATTTGGTGTGGATCCTGATTGACTACCCGCAGTTGTCTGACTGCTATCAGAAACATTTCCACCTTGTTCATTAGGATTTGGCTGGTAAACAATTTCCTCTTTGACCACAACTTCCTTCTCAACTACTTTAATCTTTACATCTTTATCTGATTCGTTATCGCTAGAATCTTTAGCTGATACCTTAACTATGTATTCTCCTGGTTTTGACAGATCATAATTACCAGTGAACCCTATGATCGGCTTATTGTCATACAAATCAACAATGCTTACCATCTTCTCAAAATTAAAGTATTCATTATCTTGTTCGACTATGTATTCATCTTCTACAGTAATATCTGGAGATATGGTATCTTCAACCTCAAAAAACATAGTATGTTTGATTCCGTTCACTTTTATTACTGTTTCATGCTTCCCAAGCTTTCTTACGTTTACTGTCGAGCATGTTACTTCGTTTCCGTTGATTGTTATCTTATTTTCTTGTCTGTGATAATCCTTAACGCTGTCTCCTTCAACTTCTTCTACTAGCAAACAGGTATCGAGTTCTTCACTTTCATACTCGATTACTTCCTTACTCTTAAAATCATATTCCGGATTAGAACATGCACTTGTGAAAGCAAGAAAAAAAGACATGCACAAGCACGTCTTAATTTTCTTAGTATACATATCCCTAGATATCCTTTTGATTTCTTCTCTTCTTTGTGAAGTATGTAGCAACAAACAAAAGAGATAATGATGATAACATGATCATCATTGGTACATTAGTGTTATCTCCAGCTTTCACTACAACATCATCTGGTAGAGGTGTATTCATATAACGGATTTCATATATTCTATCTTCATTGAACTCTTCCATTTTTACAGTTATGACTTCATCTGATAAAAGGTATCCTTTTGGAGCTTCCTTCTCCACAATTCTTACTTCATCATAAGTACCTGCACCTTTAAATGTAAATGTAGCAATACCAGTTTTAGGATCACCATTTACTTTAAATGTGTCGACCAACTTACCATCTCTGTAACAAGCAAATTCAAAAGCAAATCTTTCACTAATAATTGTTTTGTCGGTTAATTCATCAACTTTTGTTACTGGGATTTGATATTCAGGTGATTCCATTTTAATCGTTTGTCCAGGATCAGTTGGATCTTCGTGTTCAACAACAGGTATATTTGGCTCTTCTTCAGTTGGTTCAGGATTGTATGTTTCTTGATTAAAGAAGTATTCCAGATAAACAAGACCTTCACCATCTACTAATGAATTCGCTGGTATTGTGACTTTAACTTCATGTTCTCCATCTTTAGTTTCAAATCTAACATCCTTTTCAATTTCTCTAGCTTTAATTAATTCAGGAGTTTCTTTGATAGCTACTTTTAAAGCTTCCTTCTTTTCTTCTTCAGATAATGATTTATACTCTTTCCCTGTAGCTTCTTCAATTATAGCAATCACTTTATCACTTATCGCAACAGTTTCAACTACATATGTTAAATCAGTATCAATGTTTTCATAAGCGATAACATCGATTGTTTCATTATCCATGGTTGGATCCAAAGTCTTTTCTCCGTTGATGCCTGTAGCTGTTGTTCCAATTGTTGGTTTTGGCTTATTTGCATAAGTAAATGTATGCACTTCTCCAATACCTTCTAAATCTTTATTCACTTCAACTTTAATAACCTGGTCACTTAAGTAGTAATCTTCGTGTGTAGCTGTTTCTGCAAAATATAGTGTTGTACCATATAATACATCTTTAAATGTAGCAAGTCCTGTTTCAGAATCTACCAATTGAGTTTCATATACTTGAGTAAGTTCCTCATCTAAATATGCTGTAATTTCAATACCTTCAACGCCTTTAAGAAGTTCTTCAGTATACTCATTAACTTTAGCTAATTCAATATCTGTACGAATAATCTTGTTTTCTAATTCCTTATTCAATTGAATTACTTTCATTGTTTGATCATCATGTGTGAATTCCACTTCGAATGGGTCAGCTGGTACATAACCTTCAGGAGTTTCTACTTCCTCAAATCTCAGTTTTGTACCATTTAAGCCAACAGGAATATTATCTACAGTAAATGGTTGTCCTTCTACCGCAGTAAACAATCCATCTTCACTATCAGGATTCACATATACATCTCCAGCTTTCAATTCAATTGTTTCTCCATCATAAGGAACAACTGTATCTTCTACAACTGTAGCTTGGAATCTTGCGACTAATAATTCTTTTGTTTCTTTTCTTTCATCACTGCGTTCGAACAGTTTATCAACAGTTAATGATCCAGTTGGACGAGTGTTTTCCATTACAGTAACAGTAACTGCTTTACCATCAATATTTGTTTCTTGAACATTACTTGCAGTGATTTCAAATGGGAATCTTGATTCTTCATCAACATATCCTTCAGGAGTTGAGACTTCAACCCATTCATAGTTACCTGCAGGCATTACCTTATTAGTGATCACTTCACCATTTTCTGCAGTCCATGTATCTACTAATTTAGATCCTACGACTTCACTGTACCATTCTTGTTTGTCAACATTCCAAATCTTAAATTCAGCATTGCTATGTGTAATATTAATTTGTGTTCCTTCATCAACTTTCACACCTTTTCCATAAGCTGTGTGTTCTTTGTTTGTAACAACATAACTAATCGTTACTCCATTTTCACTAATATCAACAATCCAATAAGGTGCAAGCTCTAGATTTTCATTCATTGCAGCATATTGAGTTACTCGATATTTACCATATGGAAGATCAATTGATTTCGCATATCCTACTAGGTTTGTTGTTAGATCATCATAAACTGTTGCTGATTCTCCAACCTTTTGAACTTCTTGTTCTAATTGCACTCTAAATTTAGCATTAGGTTCTCCTAGTTGAACACCTGAGTTACCTTGATCGATTACTTTACGAATTTCAAAGTTTCCTTTAATTACTTGCTGTTTTGATGTAACTTCCTTTTTGATTATAGCAGTTGCGTTATTAACATAAGTTAAATCAACTTCATATTTATTTGGATCGAGTAAATGTCCAGTTGATTTTGCTGTCTCTTGGAAATAATATTTACCAGAAGCCAATCCTGAAACTTCCATTTTTAAATCTGTTCCAATAACTTCAGATCTGATTTCTTGATCTTTAGTATAGATTAACTTGCCGGTAATACCATCATAAATATTGGTTGATGCATATAGAGCATAAACTGCATTATCCAATCGAGCATCACCTTGTGGCACTGTTAATCCTGTTTCTTTATCTACCTTATAAAGAATTGCAGTTCCTGAAGCGCGTTGGTTAGTTTGTGTATAGGTAACAGTTTGATTAGGTAAAATTGTAACTTTATGAATTGTATTATCAATTAATAAAGGAGCAACAACTGTTTTTTCTCTAATATACACATCTCCGAGATCGATATCTTCTTCTTTGATTGATCCATCTGCTCCAGTTGTAATTGTTGCAAAAGGATTACTCATATCTGAATTGTAACTTACATCAAATGTTACTCCAGAAACTTTATTACCTAAGTTATCTACTTTTGTAATTTGTAGATCACCTTTTCTAAGGTTTGTAAAATTAACTGGAAATCTATCGGGGTCATCCAACCCCCATTTTACAAGTTGTTGCGAACCCGACTTTGTATACACCATCGACACCTGTTTGTATGCACCAATTTCTTTTGTGATTTGAATTGTTATTGTATCATCTGTTGTATTATTATTTGTAACAGTTAATACTCCATTAGAGAAAGAAGCCGTTACTCCTGTTGAGGTAGTAAATATTCCCCAACCACTTGTAATTCCATTGGTTACAGAATAAGTTTTAGTTTCACCAGATTTAATTGTACCATCACCAAAGTTAAATGTTGGTTTTGTCCAATAGCTTGTTGTTTTTGCTTCAAACTGTGTAAAATACGTTGATAAATTTGGTACATTTGAAGAATCAACTGTAAAGCCTTCTGCTGCATACATAATAGAGTGTTGATATAATTGCCATGCTGCATATGCTTCATCATTCATTGCATATACATTATTAGCCACTGCAGCACGTGCAAGTTTTTTTCTAGTAGCATTAGATACTAATTCAGAAGAATTATATCCACCTCCTGGGATTACGGGTGTCGGTGGTTCTGAACATGTAACTAGTTCATTATCTGCGTAAATACGATCAATTGCAGCAAACCCACTATTCGCTCCACTGATGGTACTAGAACTGCTCCATGAAAATGTGTATCCAGTAGTAACTGTACGAACATTTGTTACTGGGCCTGCGCGCGCTTGTATTTCATTTAAAAGTAATTGAGTCAATGGAGATATCTCTGTTTCATTCACTTCACTCTTTATTTCATCATGAGCCAATACTGAGTGAATAGGTTCTTCTACAGTTATCTTGGTTTGCTTTGTTTCTTTTAAATCATTATGATTTCTAACAAGTTCACTCTTATTAGATCCTTTGAACTCATTTAAAAGAACAGGATTGACATAACTCTCCTTTGCATTTAATTCATTTGCATTAACACTAATATTACCAGTAAGGAAAGTACTCACTAATACTAATAATGCTAATGATAGTTTTGATATCTTTTTAAAATTCATTTCGTTTCCTCCTATTTATTTTGAATTTTATTCGGTTCTTTGTTTACCAGTCTCATCGCATAAAAAAAGCAGGGAAACCCTGCTATAAATAAAATACCCAATACAAAATATACATCTTTGCTCTCTCCTTCCATAAAAAAACCGATAATTTTCATTATCGGTTAATCATCAATTATTATCTATTGAAACGTAAATATAATTACATGTTTTGAATAAACTACTTGACCAGTACTTGCATATCCAAAATGGATAACTCCATTATACCAATTAGTAATCATTGTATAGCCATGATCTTCAGCTAACTTAGCGCTAGCTGTTGGACTGTCCCAAATTGAATAAGCCCAATTAATTGCTTCATCCTCTGTTTCAAATATAGGACTTCCTGTAGGAGTAGGAGTTAATTGAACAACTGCTTCTGTAGGTGCTGGTGTTGGATTACTTGGTGTTGTAGATCCTCCACTTCCATTCCCAGCACTAGTGCCTCCAGAAGAGTTTGTTGAACTTCCTGTAAATCCACCTGTAGTCTGGTTAGCATCAGGTTGTGTTCCTTGATTACCTTGTTGATCTTTATCTTGATCAGCTGAAGCTTTTTCTTTTACGACAATAGTTACATCCTTAGTTGCTTCATTATCATACTTATCTTTTGCTGTAACAGTTGTCTTGTATTCTCCTGCTTTAGACGAATCAATCTTTTCCACATCCACAGTAATAGTAACATCACTTAGATCAGTTGCAGTAAACTTAGTGCTTAGATCCTCTGCAGAATCTTGTTCGATTTCTATTTTCTCTTTAAAATCAACAAATTCAGGAGCAGTAGTATCTTTTACAACTATTTTGAAATCTAATGTCTCATCCTTATAAACTGCAGTTGCTTTATACGAACCTACTTCTAAGTATTTGATTTCCTTTCCATCAGCTTCTCTTTTTTCATATTTAACATCTTTGAAAGAAATACCTGTTTCCTTCAAAACATCTTTATCAGCTTTAATATAGTCCTTAGCATCTTCTGAAGCTGCATCGCCATATTCAATTACAAATTCTTTTTTCTTTAATTCAATAGAAGTCTTATCAGAACTCCCACATGCAACAACTGTCATGGCTAATAGCCCAATCATCAATAATTTTACTTTTTTCATTTTATCTCTCCACTTTCTTTGTTTGTAGCCTACATGGACAATGTGTCCATGTTATCAAAAAGGAAGAACCCCTGCTATCTCACGATATCATTTTAACACGGTTTTTTAGACATTTTGTTCCCCTCTCAGGGGGAACACTTTGTGAAATTATTTCACAAGTGAACAGCGCATTCTTCATTTCTCCTTTAAAATAGGCTTATTTTATTGTTTTTATAGTTTCTTCATCATCAAAATCTACGCTTAAAATTTTTTCTGCCCAACTATTGACAAGTTTTATTTGACGCTCTTTTGCACGTTTTTCCAACATCTCAATATGCTCTGTAATTTGAGGAGATGGTTTCAAAATTAAAGTCGCTTCTTTGAATAAATATTCGCTACTCTCTATTACATAATAATATCGTTTATTATTTATTTCTCGCTTTTTTAGAATTTCTCTTACTGTCATATCATCAAAGTATCTGTCATATAATAGTTCCAAAAAAATCGGACTGTATGATTTAAATGTACTATTAATCCTATCTAGGTAAAACGCTAATACATCTCGCTCCTCATTAATACGATCACTTAATTTCTTTGATTGCTCCACTTTCCAGTCTTTATTATCTGAACCTATCACACTGGTAGAGTATCGATAATCCATCAAATCATAATTCTCTCTAAATACTATTTTTCCATTTTGCAACAGATAGGATCCATGTGCTTGTTTGAATATATTGATCAAACGATTAAAAGCTGTTGTTTCATCAATCCTATCTCTATCTCTATCTTCCAATACTTGCCATGTTTCATCCCAATTAATATACTTATCCATAATCACCATCCTTTATCTTACTTTTAATACTTCATCATAATCTTCATCAATATCACTCTTATCTCTAAGTAACAGTAGAAACAAATTTGTAATAATCAAACTGATTTCGACTTCACTGAATGATTTCGATTGTATCTTTTCTTCAACTATTCCTACCGGTTGCCCAATCCATCTGGAGATTTGCTTTCTGTATTGCTGGAAGAAAACTATAAACTGAGCATCAGTGAATATTTTTGTTTGTATCTTCATATTATTTTCGAACACTCTCTTAATTGTCAGTAGAAGTGTTTTTTCATCTGTTGTCAGTTCTCCATCATATAATATCTGCTCCAATATTCTGTTAATTTTATTCTCTTCCACAAGCCCCTCCTGGTCCTACATGGACAACATGTCCATGTTATTTCCTATATTAATTATTACGGTTACTTTTCTCTTCTAAATTATTATCTTTTATTCTTAAATTCTCATTCACAAAATCATCTAAGCTAACTTTAAAAAACTTTGCTAACTTTGTAATATCTGATATCTGAGGATCCTTCGTTATTCCATTCTCTATTCGATGTATTTTCGAATGATTCACTCCTGTTAGTTCTTCAATATTTGCATATGTTAATTCGTACTTGCACCTTAAATATGCTAGATTCCTTTTTATATTCATTTTAGTATTTCCATTCATTGTGCTAAAATATCTTATATTCGAGATAGGAGGTTATTGTGATTTTGTTAAAATTCATTTCACTGCTTAAGCCTACTACTGAGGCAGCCGCTGATCAACCACTAACTACACCTGAGATAATCACGTTAGTCGCTACAATTTTGACTGCACTTGGATTCGGGAGTGTTTTCGTTGCGTTTTTAAATCATTATTTAAGAAAACGTTCTACTATTACTGAAATAGATAACTTAAGATTTGATTTTTACCGCTACATCTATTTCTCTGGCATATCCACTCCTTTATACGAAAAAATGGATATTCAGGAAACGAGATATTTTCTCTATAAATTAAGAAGTCAACTTTATTTAGATGATGATAAATCTTTATTACTTAGCAAGAAAACACTTAATCTTTTCAACATATTTTTAAAAGATGATTCTGATAGAAATACCAATGCATTAATTTGTTGTATCGAAAAAGAATTTAATCAAATGCTTAAACTTCATAGATATCGACCTTTGGACAGAAGTGATTTATTCAAATACCGAATTATATTTATAATTATTTCTATTTTTCTTTTCCCTATAGCAATCATTTCATTCTCGTTCATAGTGTACAATCTATTCAATGTTTTTTTTGGAACTGATTTAAATTTAAATCAACTATTGCCACATTATGTAGTTTTTTTCTTATCAACAAGTTTCTTATATCTTGCCATTTCATATCTTAGTAAGCTTTTATATTTAAAAAATTAAGTTGACTTCAGCCATTAAAAAGAAAGAATTATAGCAATGTAAAAAAATGTAACTCCAATCCCACCAACAAAGATATATAAAAGTTCATCAATCAACTCATAAAGTAGTATCATTAATAAAAACATAATACTCCCTAGTATTAGACAAATTATCTGTGCATTCAAAATATACATTGTTCCCCCTACCACATGGACAACATGTCCATGTTATTTCCTGTATTAATTATTACGGTTACTTTTCTCTTCTGAATTATTATCTTTTATTCTTAAATCTTCATTCACAAAATCATCTAAGCTAACTTTAAAGAACTTTGCCAATTTTGTAATATCTGATATCTGAGGATCTTTCGTTATTCCATTCTCTATTCGATGTATTTTCGAATGATTTACTCCTGTTAAACCTTCAATTTCTGCATAAGTTAACTGATACTTTTACACCTTCATTTTGAGTTTTATGGGCATATTTATTTGTGTCATATTTATGAAAGAAAAATATCCAGTTACAAAATGAACAGTATTACATAGCAACTTACAAAAAATAAAATACCAATTATTTTATCAATTATATTTAATTCAAAATGAAATATTTGATATTTAATAATTAACCACATGAAAGAACATGTTTGGAATATAACAAGAATTGTAAATAACATAATAAATCTCCTCATGATACTACATGGACAATATGTCCATGTAGGTATGCTCCTCTTCAATTAAATCACTTTGAATTCCTATTATTTTATATCGTTCAATCTTTATTACTTTTTCATTTAGCAGTGTGAACACTATTTTTCCATTTTTGATTACTATGTTTTTTATGTTTCTAATTTCTTTAGTTTTACCTTTATGTAAATAAACCATCATGCTTTTTCTTCCTCTTTTGAAGTGCAGCCAACTGATCTTCCAATATTTGTTTGGTGTATTGTATTGAGTTGTAGCATTGTAATAATTTCTCATCTTCTACCTCAAGTTCATCAAGCTCTAGAAGTTGTTCTCCGGTCTTTTCTAATCTCTTACAAACAGAAACTAGTGTTGGTTGTTTTTTCTCTTTAGGTTTGCTTTTTGAACCCTCAGTGGTCACTTCATTTAGATACCGACTTATAGTTCTACCTGATACCCCCATATGAACTCCAATCCAATCTTGTCTTAAAGTACCTGTTGGTATTTTTCCATCAGCTTTTAACAAGTCATGGATTTCGCCATACTCTTCAGCTCTTTTCTTTTTGTAATCCTTAGTATCCTCTGGTCGTTGTGAATTAGCATCTAGAATCATTATCCTTTCGCTAATTTCATCTCCTGGCTTTTCAACTATAATTGCTGGTATCTCTTCGTACTCTAGATACTTACATGCAGTCCACCTTCGTTCTCCAGCAATCAATCTATAATGATGATTTTTGACTTTATACACAATAATAGGATTTATTAGTCCTTGAGATTTGATTAACTCTGCTAGATCTTCAATTCCCTCAATTGGTGCTTTATTAAGAATATTTCTTTCAATCTCATCTACTTGGAGAATGGTTATCTTCTTGTTCGCTCTTTCTGCACTTGCATCATTTAACAAATTGTTTATCCCTGTCATTTTATACCTCCTGCCACTTAGTAAGTAACTCCTGAATTAGTTCCTGGTAATCCTTTCCAACATTTGATTTTCCTAAAACAACAGCTGCTTGATCATAACCTGCATCAGTAACCGGTTTAGGTTGGTTCCTGATTGTTACATCGATTATCTTGTCCCCATACTTTTCTCTAATGCTCTGCATTCTGAATTTATCAGTATTGTTTCTATTTACCATGGTGAATAGAATTTTGTAGTCAAGATCCAAATCATAACTATCAGCAATATCTTGAATGCTCTGTTTTGTAACTCCAAATCCTTTTTCAGCTGCCTTATCAACCTTGATAGGAATAATTACCTCATCACTCGCATTTAGGGCATTTACAATGAGTAAATTAAGGATTGGAGGACAATCTATAATAATATAGTCGAACTCCTCTCTCAAGTTCTTAATTACCTTCAGCAGTCTATTATGTTGCGCTTTTGTATCTAGTAAAATATTTCTTTCTGTTAGTGCCAGATCCAAACGAGAAGGAATGAAGAATACATTCTCATTATCTGTTGGATAAATTTTCGTTTCTGCTCCCTGTATCATTTCATCAATGTACACGTACTCCCGATTTTCATCTATAAAGTAATCTGTTGAATTTGCTTGTGGATCAAAATCTATTAGTATTGTTTTATTGTTCTGATTCCCTAATCCATATGCTAAGTTAATTGATGTTGTAGTTTTTCCAACACCACCTTTATTATTCAATACACATATTGTTTTCATGTTATTCTCCTTTTCTACATGGACAACATGTCCATGTTATATTTTTATTTTTTTATTAAACTGATTTTTACTTCTGAATGTCTCGAAATATAGAGTCTTCAAGTTCCTTACATTTGCGATTTCTTTCCTCAGCTTTTAATTGTTTCCTTTTTTCCTCTTCTTCATTTATTCTTTTATCTGTAATCTCTGTACATTCTTTAATTTCAAAATATAAGTAAGCTAACAATTCATACGATACATAAGATTCAATGGCAATCCTTTTGTTTTTTTCATTCAAATAGATACCATCATTTCTATAACAGCTAAATAACGATTTACCATTTAACCTTATCTCCCTTATAAAATCATCAAAATAAGAGTCATTGCCATCATTTATTTCAACATTTATGTTTCTCTTCTTCATTTCGTGAATCATTACTCTTGTATACTTACTATCATATTTAAGATAATTATCAATACATCTTGCAATGCTCTCTCGTGACATAAGACAATATTTTAAATTAATAAATCTAAATATACTCCATAAGGCAGGAAAACCAATGAACCATACTAACCCTGTGCAGCAAAGTGTCAGTATGAGGTTTTGATTTTCATCGCTTACTACGTTCCACAGAATAGGAAAAGAGAATACCCACGTTATAATTAGGATTCCGTCTATAAGAAACCATAAATTTCTTATTTTTTTCAATGAGGTTAAATTTTTCTTTGTTATTTTCTTTTTCATATATGCTCAATCCTTTCTACATGGACACGCTGTCCATGTAATTTATTCATTTGTTAAATAATCATCTATCTTAATAAATTCATCTTTAGACAAGGCATTGAAGAATAGATCAGTCATATCTGATATACAAATACTTGCAGGACTCTTCCAGTCAAGCACGGTTCCCAATGGTTCCCTTTGCGAAAGATAAATCTTTCCATCTTTCTTCCTAAATAAATATCCTGATTGGAATTGACTCATGAATTGATGTTCTTCTGGTGTGAAGCTAAATCCTAGTTCTTGTTGTTCTTTGCCTTCAGCAAACATCTTTCCTTTTTCATATCCAGCTCTCATTATATGTTTAGCTCCACTTCCTTTAGATGGAGTAGTTTTAACTACTTCAAGAGAAAATGTAATCTTCTGATATTCTTCTTCTACCTCTTTAGGAATTACGATCATAATTGCTGTCTCTTTTGACTCTTCTAATTGCTTTCGAAATCCATCAGCTAAACCTGCAACAAATCCATCAATGAAATCGTCTCTCACACCCATGCTTGATCCATAAGTGTTATACTCTCTCATTGCTATTCTATTCGCCTCATTTTTTGCGTAATCATATGCTGATTTGAATACTTCTACAGCTACTGTCACATCAGTTTCTAACCCTACAAACCTTGGAAGGAATGTTTTCTTATTAGGATATGAATAATATGTTTTACACCTAAAGTTTCTTCCAATAATAAGCTGCAGTTTCATAAAGCAGTCTTTTTTTATATTGTATTCCTCTCCAACATAAATTGTGATTGCTTCTTCTTTTTCTAAGTCACGTACATCATGCATTTCAATATGATACTTTGCCATCAGTTTCTGGGCTTGGAAATAAGCTACTTCTTGTTCGTGTTTTGTACCTCCTTCAGCCATAGCTAGAAGTTTCTTTACTTTACTAAGAATTTTCGTTCTGTCTTTTTCCACTATTACTCACTCCTTTCATTTTGAAAATATGAGCAAATTGTTGATTGCTTATTTTATATAATTCCTTGTCTTTAAAAAATTCTTTGATTTGCTCTTTGTTAAGCGAATGTTTCTCTTCAATCAAATTAGATAATTGATTGAGTATTTCAATATTCGCACTAAGAATTTCAATTGTTTCCATATAACATTGCTTCGCTAAGCTAATTAATGCTTTTGTCTGATATTCTTCTATTTGATGTAATTGCGCTTTTGAATTAATAAGTTCTTTTGCTAGCAGAGTGTTTCCTGAATCATCAAACAAGTATTGTAAGTAATATTGCAGATTTCTTGTGGCACTTTTAATATCATTTTCTCCACCCCCTGGTGTTTCTTCCCCACCATGGAGAACTTGAACAGCAGCCATTCCTGCATAGTCTATATAAGCATACTTTTTATAATGTTCTAAGGTTACCATTCCATCAATAGCACACTCATTTCCATTTGAAATCATACATCCACCAACTGGGTTAATTGGATATGAATTGAACACAGATGGATTGATTGTCACATTTTCTACACTGTATCCCATATAATATGCTAATAGCGTATGCCCAGCTTCATGCTCTGCCATTGTACGTGTCGCTTTTTTTAGCCAGGTATCGCCAGTCTCTGGACCATTATTTTTCAACTTTAAACTTTTCATTTTTCCAACATGGTCAATGTGTCCATCTTGATTCTCTATTCCCAATGTTTGGAAAAAACATTCTTTCACCACACTAGCACATAAGACTAGTAGTAATGCTTTCACAAAAAATGTATTTGTTAATTGTGAAAACTCATTTAATACATTCAACTGGTTTTTAGAATATACATTTTCTCCCACAGAAGTGAACAATAGAGTTGATAATCCAATCTTTACTATTAGATTATCTAATGTTAATGGTGTAGACGTAACACCAATCATAGCTTTTATAAGGTTCCATACGAATCTAACAAGTGAAATCATTAATAGTGCTGCTGTTCCTACTTGAACCAGTTTTGTTTCATTCCATGGCGCAAATGATGGCGTTGCTATTAAGATAATCACTACCATTCCAATCATGCTAGTTACATAGTATTTTGTAACAATATCACCAAAATATTCAATAAATGTGAGACTTACTCTTTTTAATAGTTTCATTTAATTTCCTCCCCAAATGTAATCACCCCAGAAGTTCAAACATTCGCTTTTAAACTGTTCATAGAATGAATAAATATTTTCCTTGAATCGATCACTCCTGAAATATGGACTGAATGACAGACGTACTCCACTCTCATGTTTAAACTTCCGTTTGCCAAGTAATGACTTATATTTCCTCATTAACTGGTAGAACGCTTCGAGTGTCTCATTATCCTGGTAAAACTTCCCAGGGGAATACAATGTTTCGTACAAGAAGTTATATCGATAGTTCATTTCGTATATGATCTGATTGTAATAATCTACATTTACATTCACATATACTGCTCGCTTCCCTTTCTTGTTTGTAAAAGCATATTGCTTTATTGCCTTGAAGTAATTTGACTCTCTCACCATCACATTCAGTTTCACTAATGCTTTTCGTACTACATTTTCTATCTTCATCCGGAAGAGTTTCAGTTCTTCTTTTCCCATCTCAAACAATCGCACCTTCTTACTCCAGTTGGATGTATAGGAGGATTTAACACTACCTTCTTCATAAACAAGTTCTGCTTCTGGATCATCTTCCTTGCACCAAAGCTTACTTACTTTGTTTCTATACACCGCAGCTTCTCGTAACACTTTAATCTCAATGGGTTTCTCATGGTACTTACGCTGAGCAAACGCTATGATCACGTACAGTCCCATTCCTCTTCTTACTACATGTGCTATCCATGGTAATTTATTACCGGATAGAATTTCTTCAGCTACTGCAGTAATGAATGCTGGATAATCATTTCTTTGGATTGTCTTTGGTAAAAGAACTTCAATACAGTAACCTAAGCAATGTTGATACTTCTTATAGTTGTAAGCTCTCTCTTTGGTATGTGAATCCAAGTCCTTGAATAATTCATACATTGTATCTGATACAGCATACTTATATACTGCAGTATCATGTTCTTGTTTGATTGTTTCTAAACTACGTATTGGGTATCTATCATAATAAAAGTTATAAATTGACACGTCGTGTACCTCCTGTATATAACTACACATCACCGGTTCCCGGGAATGTTTTTTTTATTTTTTGCTGATTTTCGGATCAGCAATATTCACTTTTCATTTTCAACTGGTATAATTACTTATATCAGATCAAGAATTCCCTCCTGGTCTGATATGAAATCTTTTCATAGGATGTTCAGACTCTCTCCCAAGTAGTTCTCTGGACATCCGTTTTATTTATCTTTTTTCTTTTCATCAATTTTTGTTATAATTGTCTTGTATCTGTGTATAACCCTATCTTCCTACAGATACAAATTTTGGATGCTCATCCTATTTGTTTTACACCCGAGCATCCTTTTTCTTTTACCACCGAAGTGGTGCCTGGTAAAAGAAAGGTTTGGTTTAAATTGGAGGGCATACAAAGGTATTTCAGCAACCCAGGCTAATTGCTTTCCTACATATACAAACATCTCTTAGACGGTCTGATATAGGTTTGTATATCCTGATAATTAAATGGCTGTCAGGCATCCATATCTATTCTCATTAGACCGATTATTAGATAATGATCATAATGTTATTTTCAAATTTATTTTTCAGTTGGCTCTTCTAAGATATATGCTATATATTCTGTTACTGAACACGCATAATTACCTGGAGACCATCCACGTAATACACTTTCTGATGAAATAACCTTATAACCTTTTTTTAGAAGTTTCTGTAAATCACCAAATGAATGTTCATCTTCTCCTAGCCTTCCATCCGTTCCGACAAAATAAACTATTTGTGCCATATTATTCTCCTCATACGCTTTTAATGAAGCGTTTCTTTTACTTTTAATTAAATATTTGTTAATATATACATGTGAGGTGACTCACATTGTTCACTCCTTTTATTAAAGGAGTCTTTTTTATTTGTTTATTTCTTTAAAAAGTTTCAACAAAATTAATAATGTTAGTAACGTTATAACACTATCCATGGTCGACCAACTCCTTTTTCGGTTGGAGAATGACTATGTTGAGTACCTCACATCACCTAATAATTATTATCTGCAGTATCTTATTCTTGTAGGGGTCCTAAGTTATTGCGTCGGGGTATTAGACAATCCCAAGCGCTTTTATGTACTCACCTTGATCATTTCATCAATAATCATTCCAAGAGTTACTTTAGGCATCTTTTTTACCTTCTTCCATTTCTTATTAATAAATGGTCTGTATACAGTATTAACTGCTAACCAAATTGTATGTTCCGAGAAAAATGAAATGTAATATTTACTGATAATTGGATAGACATAACAATCAATTTTGATTTTTACTGTCTCTATATCCAGTATTTTTTGTTTGCTAAACTCCAAGTGCTCTTCCAATTCTTTACTTGCTTCAATAAACAAATGATTTCCAATTTTTTTCCTACCAGCTTCACTTACAAAATCTAAAATTGTTCTACTCTTTTCATTGTTCATATTAGCCCTCTTCAGTTTCCATATTATTTTGCTGAGAATCGCCTTCAGGAATATTTGTTTCAACAACAAATGTAAACGGCATATCTTTGTCTTGTGATAATTCCTCTGTAGCTTTGATTAACTCATCCCATTCCTGATCACTAAGAGAGACCCATTCACCATCTTCTCCAGCACCAGTTCTTCCAAAACACAAATCATATTCCCATCCATCATTATTGATTGTACCAGTTGCTACCCACATATAATCTTGGACTATTGTATACTTCCATTGCCTTATATGGTCTCTTATATAGTCGTTTTCTTCATAATCAGCCTCTAATTTACTTTCATAATTAATACCAGTAATACCAGAACTTTGATCATCAATATCATATTTGATTTTTATTACTTCAAAATATCTTTCATTCTCATCATCGCATTTTGTATCAGAGCATGCTATTGTTTCGGCATCCTGCATGTTTCCTTGCTCATCAAGTATTACAAGCTTCAGTTCTTTCTTTTTTGATTCGTTACATCCTGCTAACAGAAGGATGAGTATTCCTAAAATTATTCCTTTTTTCATACCGTTCTCCTTGTTTCTTTGTTATAATTACTCATATATCTGATTAGGACCCCTCCGAGTCAGATATATCCAGGAGGATGTTCAAATTCCCTCAGAAGTATGAACATCCTTTTTTGTTGGAATAGTGTACCTGGAGAAGCTTCCTACAGGGGTTGGAGTTACTTCGTTTTCTCTAACTGAAGGGCTTCATGCTTAGAGTTACCATGTACACTCTGATCAGATCATCAAATGGGCTTTTGACTTATTCCTGATCAGGTATATGAGTAATTACTTTTTATATACCTGGAGTATAATAATCTCCAGGTACATTAATCATTTATTCATTAGTTGAGTCTTTCACTATTAGATTATTTATCTTTTCGTTTCTTGCTCTACAATCTGTAACACCTGCTACAGATGCAAATCCCATTACTACTATAAATACAACAGCATAAGCCATATTTATTCTCCTTTCCTTATCTACTTTCTAACTATTTCCTTATTATCAATTTGTGGACCATCAATCGTTACAATTCTGATGATCTGATTATGATCAATAACATAAACTTTTACTGTTTCCTTGTTTACACATGTCTCTAATCTAAAGCGACAACCTGATTCTTCTTTTTTTATACACTTAATCACTTCAGTAGCATGTGATAATGATGTTTCAAATAATTCCTGATTAAAGTCCTGTTTGCTTTTATTAATATTTTTCATTTTATTTACCACCATTTCTTATATCTTTCTATATCAAACTTATTTAGTCGTAATTCCTTAACATGATTTTTACAAATATTCATATCAAATGGTTCCTTTTTAAATTTGATCCATACGACTTCTTTGTTTGTTTTAATTTGCACGTACTTTTCACCTCTTATTACAGCTGCTGCAGTAATATGTCCATCACCTTTCACTGTCTGGAAAGTTGTACCTAGGTATGGTGTTATCTGATACACAATCCTACTTATCCTTATAGTAGGTACGTTTCGCACAATACATAAGATAGTCATCATCTGAATTTTGTGAAGCTATCGCTGTTATTACTCTATTAATCTGACGATCAGTGAGAGATCCATAATCCTCATTTACTCTATCATCAGCTGCAATAATACATGGACCAGCAATAATATCTCCATTCATGAAAATATTAGGTTGAAGGTTAATAAGTTTTCCTTCTTCATTGCATATCAAATTCAAATCATGAGCTATTCTTACATTCTCAATATGTCCTTTTACTATTTCACGTAAACATTCTAATGTATTTTCTATTTCTCTTATTTCTGGGGCTTTACCCGGCTCATAAACTACTACTCTTAACTTTTCCATCTCATTCTCCTTGTTATACTTTTTAATCATGTCGCTCTGGATATAACTTTCCTCTAACCTTTTCTAATTGAACATAAAGTTTACTTATTTTATTGCTGATTACAGGAAACTCAGGTGTTCCAATTGCTTTTTCCAATTCAACTGTTTTATCATCTAATTTCTTCATTATTCTTTCGTATTGGATTTCTAATATATAATTATCTATCTCTTTATTAATATCTTTTCTAAAATAACCAAATCCATTACTTAGAAAGAAATTAATGATTTCTTCTTTTGTACAATTCTTCATCAATTTCTGATATCGCATGTCTTCCACAAATAATCCTCCGTTTTTATAATTACTATTGAAATATCTTTTAAATTTGCTATAATATGGTTGTAGACATGACGAAAAGGTAGGCATTATTGCTATAAAATTTTGGTTCATGTTAATTTTGTAATCTAATTCAGGCTTTGCACGGCGTGAGAATTAGATTTTTTTTATATCTTCCTTTTCTTTACGTTCACTGCATACAAGATCAGCTACAGCCACTTCTAATGCATCTGCTATTGACAACAATGTTTTAAGTGTAAAATTAGTATCCTCTGGTGGATTATTTAATAGTTTCCAAACAGCATGATAATTCAGTCCAGCGTTTGCGGCTAATTTCCTCAGAGATATATCTGATTGATCAAGATAGTGATAAATCAGATATCTAACTTCAATTACTTTTGCAGTCAAACGTTCATCATTTTTCTTCCTCACTTTTTCCTCCTTTCTTAAAAACAAAAAAGCAGCATATAATGAACCATAAGTTCATATATGCTGCTTTTAGATTAGAAATCTATTTAAAGCGATATAACCATTTTATCTCTAAAATATTACCTAATTAACTTAAAATAAATGGTCGGGCCGGGGGGACTTGAACCCCCACGAGGTTACCCTCAACGGATTTTAAGTCCGTTGCGTCTGCCTATTCCGCCACGGCCCGATATGTAATTAATAAAATTGGAGGTTCCTACCAGATTCGAACTGGTGATCACAGAGTTGCAGTCTATTGCCTTACCACTTGGCTAAGGAACCAAAACCAAGAAATAAAAAATGGTGCGCGTGAAGGGACTCGAACCCCCACGGTTGCCCGCCAGATCCTAAGTCTGGTGCGTCTGCCAATTTCGCCACACGCGCAAGTGCTCATTTATTATAACAATACAAAATCTAAAATGCAATATTTTTAGGGTAAAAACTGAAAAAAGTTTGCTCTTTTCTTTGAAAAACTAGCTTTCATCTACCCGCTACCTTTGGGTTTCTATTAAATAAAGAAAAAAATAGATTATTTTCCTTCTTTATTTATGATTTTTATCTATATATTTTAATACATCTTTAGGGATATCTTCACGACTTACTTCTTTATCATATACGGTTCTGGTTTTACTTTGTTCAACCATAATATATGTGTTAGGCTTATATGCATTATTCACATCATCTTTTTCAAATGATGCAACTACTTCTTTTCCCTCTTTATTATATACATTGAATGTATAATCAATCGCACTGTAGTTTTCACCAGTTGAACCAACTAACTCTTGAGGCTCTAGTGACTGGTTTGATGGAATTTGTCCATAATATGTTTCACCTACATATGTGTTATCATAATACTCTTTTCCTTTAATAATTCCAAATACACCTAGTACTACAACTACTGCAACTATTCCAATTGTCATTTTCTTTTTGTTGGTCATACTATCACTCCAATCACTTCTATTAATTATAGTTTATAATTATGTTAGAAATATGTTTGGCATTACGATATATTATAAGATAGAAAGTTATTACTTGAATCACCCCATTCCATAAATTCTATTTTCTTTTTTATCTCATTTGATGTATCCTTATTAATGTATGCAATTGTATAAGTAATGCCATGGGGAGGTTAATAATGAATACAATTATGAAAGAAATGATAGATATCGCGAAAGAAGCAGGTATCAGAATTAAGAATGATAGAGATTTCTCAGTATCAGAAAAGACAGATGCTGCAAACATTGTCACAACAATGGATACACAAATTCAAAATTTTATTTTAGGTAGATTAGAACAACTACTTCCAGAAGCAAAGGTAATAGCTGAGGAAGATAATGTACATTCATTTGATAATGGATATGTATGGATTGTTGATCCAATTGATGGAACAACCAATTACGCATATGACTGTAAACACAGTTGTATTTCTATAGCACTGTTAAATGAAAATGATGGATATATCGGGGTGGTATATAATCCATATCTTGATGAATTGTTCTATGCGAAAAAGGGTGAAGGTAGTTTCTTGAATGGAAAACCTCTAAATGTTACAGATTGTTCAATGAACGAGTCATTAGTAATTATGGGTACTGCTCCTTATCGTAAAGATAAAGCGGATTACACATTTGAAATCGCAAAACGTCTGTTTGTGAATGGTAGAGACATCCGTCGTAGTGGAAGTGCTGTATTAGACCTTTGTTACGTCGCATGTGGACGATATGATGCTTTCTTTGAAGCAGACTTGGCTGTTTGGGATCGTGCTGCAGCAGCGCTTATAATAAGCGAAGCAGGAGGTATTGTAGAAGCGATTGAACCAGATGTTTGGAACTATGAGAGATCAATTGGTGTGATTGCTGGTAACAAGAATAATATCAAAGATTTGAAAGCTTTAGTTAAGCCTTAAACACTAAATAATATTACTTTTTCAACAATTTAAAATATTAATATATTTTCTTTATTAAAATGTCAAAAAGGGCTTGCCACTTTTATGGGGATATGCTATTATAATAAAGCATTCGCCTGAATAGCTCAGTTGGTAGAGCATCCGGCTGTTAACCGGCAGGTCACAGGTTCAAGTCCTGTTTCAGGCGCCATGAAATAAACAAAGCACCATGATAAATGGTGTTTTTTTATTAGGTTACATTCTATTCATTCACCTGAGAAATACGATTTTCTTAACAACATCAATATATAGTCAATTAGCATTATAATAAAAAGATTATATAGTTTAACAGTTTTACTCATTTTACTTTCAAATCGAACTTCCGAGTATTCCTCGATAGTTCGATTTTCATAAATTATCCTTTAATATGTAAACTAATATAAGAAATGTTTATTTATAGCGCTTGTGAAGTTTTTCTCTTTTTTCACTTTTGAATTACATCGTGCTATAATCTTCAATAATAAGTTTAAACTTATTTAGAGAGAAAGAGAGAAATTATGATTAATATTTTACAAGAGACACAACGGTGTTTACAGTGCAAGGTACCTTTTTGTCAAAAGGGATGCCCGATTAATACGCCAATTCCAGAAATAATCAATCTACTTGAGAATGAGTCGATTGATGCTGCTGGAGAAGTTCTTTTTAAAAACAATCCTTTATCGATTGTCTGTTCATTAGTATGCAACCACGAACAACAATGTGAAGGAAACTGTGTATTAAATCGAAAGGATGTACCAATTCAATTTAGTGATATTGAAAACTATATTTCAGATACTTATTTTGATAAGATGGTAATTCCAATCCAACCATCAAACAATAAGAAAGTTGCGATTATTGGTTCGGGTCCTGCCGGGATTACAATTAGTTTAATTCTCGCTCAGCTTGGTTATAATGTAACCATATTTGAATCAAGAAGTGAGTTGGGTGGAGTACTAAGATATGGAATACCTGAGTTTCGATTACCCAAAAGTATTTTGGAACGATATCATAAGAAACTATTACAGATTGGAGTAAAGATTCGTTTGAATGTAACAATTGGTGGAACATTAAAAATAGATGACTTATTTCGTGATGGTTATCTGAGTATATTTGCTGGAACTGGAACTTGGAGAGCTAACAGTTTAAGAATCGAAGGTGAGAGCTTCGGTCATGTTCATTATGCAATTGATTATTTAGCCAGTCCTGAATCATTTCACTTAGGAGAAAATGTCGTAATTATTGGAATGGGAAATGCTGCAATGGACGTAGCCAGAACAGCATTAAGACATGGTGCTAGAAAAGTAACTCTATATGCCAGAAGTGATAAGATATCTGCTAATACAATCGAGTATCAGAAAGCTAAGTTAGATGGGGCAGATTTTGAATTCAATATGGCTCCATCAAAAATAACTGATGAAGGAATTATATTCCATAACACCACAGATGATAAAGAAGAGCATATCGATGCAGATTCAATTATTATCTCAGTTAGCCAGGGACCAAAAGATAAATTAACCTCCACTACGTCAGGGCTTAATTCATCGAACAATGGTTTGCTGTTAACCGATTCATCTGGTAACACTTCGAGAGCGGGAATTTTTGCTGCTGGTGATGTAGTACATGGTGCCAAGAGTGTTGTTGAAGCTGTTAGTCAGGCAAAACTTGTTGCACAAAGTATGGATGAGTATATGTCTAATCTATAACATAATAAAGGCCAAGATACGGTTTATATCTTGACCTTTTTCTTTATTATTCTTTTTGTAATTACTGGTACGATGATTGCTGACAATACAATTCCAATGGATACCTGTGCAATTGTCTGATCTATATACTCTAAATACTCAGGATTCATTGATGATATCAGTAATGGTGCAGTTAATGAAATACCACCAACACAACTAATCGCAATACTGGCTATTCCAGATTGCTTCAATATCTTTGTATCAATAAAATAAAGTGGTATAAAATTAATGAACATATATATGATAAACAGAATAAGTCCTGATAGCCATGAATCAAATACTAATTCTAAGTTTATTGCACTACCTAGACAGGCCCCTAAGAATGGAAGCATAAGCTTGTTTAATGTCTTTGATGCATCTTTTGATTCAGGGAAAATCTTGCCAATTACAATTCCAACAACCAATGGTATTAAAGTTGCTGCTACCATTTTATAGTCAATTCCACCGCTATCATAGCTAATAATCATCGCTGGAACAATTGGTAATACAACCAAACTTAGTAATGCAAAATTGGCTTTATCAATATCATCTCCATGATCTTCAATAATTGCCATATACACTCCAGGATTATAACTGGTTATTGCCACTACAAAGGTAAGTACAGAGATACCAAACAGATTACCATTGCTTAATTTAATAAATACTATGGAAACTATGACATTGATAGTCATTCTTATTAGCACAAGTATTCCACCACGTTTCATTGCTTTCATAAATAACGCTAAATTCATCTGAATCCCTGTCACAACTAGCATGATACCAATGATTGTCATTGTACCTGCACTTGAGAATACTGCAGAAGTTGGATTACCAACATCTAACACTGAGGTATACGTATTTAGTAATGCAGTAATTGCCATTGGAACAAGTAAAAGAGCACCTGGGATCCCCATTATCTTATCTTTTATATATTGCATACACTATCCTCCCATATAGTTGAAGTATAACATCGTTAAAAGTAGTAAGAAGATTTATATACCCTTTGAACAAAGTTATTTCGATAATATCGAAATATTGGCGATCATTCTTTATAAAAACTTAAGATGCATTCAATAAAAAGTTTTGGTATAATCTAATAGGTTATTAGAGGACAGAAGAGGAGAAATAATTTGAAAAAAGTATTAATGATTATTGGAGGGGTAGTTGTTGTAATCATAATTGCTGCAGTAGCAATTATATATTTTGTATCATCTACATCTGAGAAAATGGTATGTGAATCTGATGATGGTAATATTACAATTATGTATAACGATGATAGTATTACTGGATACACTGCAAATGGTGTTTCATATGACTTAGACGGTCAACAAGAAATAGCGGAACAGATTGGTGTTGAAGAATACCTTGATCAATTTGAACTTTGGTTCACTTCAAACACAACTGGAAGTTGTAAACGATAAAATCCTATATAAAATATATTCTATTTTATATAGGATTTTTTACTATTTTAAATAAATAGAAGCGATTTTAACCATTGTACTTCTTCTGAATATTATTTACAAAGCATCTTAATTTTTCTATCATTTATTCTTTGAATTGGTCTTACATTATTATTCACATTTTTATTCAAAATCCCATATGAACAACTTCCAATAGAAATAATCTGTTTTCCAATAATCCATGTAACAGACTCTACGGTTGGAGGAGTTGTTAATGATCCTTCATAATGATAAAACTCTCTCACTTTATTTGTAATTAATTGACTTATATCCAACAATAAGTGTTTCTCTTTTTTATTTAATGCAGTTACCAATGACTCAAAAGAAGATATTGAATTATTACGTACATCTGACAATATAGCTAATACTAAATATTCTTTATGTATATTCTTATGAACAAAATGCCATTCTACAGAAAATCTTTTGTTATCAATTGTATGTTCTGAGGGTACATGAAAATGAATATGCTCCAAATAAAACTTTTCATTTTCATAAACAAAATATTGTTTATATTCATGTAATGGATATAACGATATAGTATATTTCTCAGACTTTATTAAATATTTATCTTCTTCATAATGATAATCAATTGATTGTGTTGCGCTATAAACATTATCGCTGTCTATATTAATTGGTGATTGCCTCATTCCATTTGTTGCAATAGAATATTCATGACACAAACTTCCCCAATAATCTGGTCCGTTATTTCCTATATAAGACCATTCTATATCTTTGTTCATAGTTTCTTTTCATGGTAATCGTAATTCTTCTGAATCTTTATGTTTCTCAAGATACTTTATATCTTCTTTAATTTCATTAATCCACGAGCTTGAGAGCATTCCGAAATAGTGTTCATAAATATCTTTGTCTTTAATTAATGTATCTGTCTCTATTCCATAATATAATGCGCTAGCAGCTACAAACAATAATTCTTTTGACTCTAGATGATATTTTGTTAATAACATAAGTGGAGCGATAATACGCTCATGATCACCAAGCTTACGATCCACATCACGCACATTTCTTTCTACAGTATCTACAATTTCTTTATTTTGAAACTTTTTAATTGCCATTTGTGAAAACTCTGTCTGTTTTTGAATATCTACGTAGTATTCTTTGGCAATTGCTTCATTGATTGACGTTGCAATTTTATGTAAATACTTATCTACTTCAATATCATTCCCTGCTTGTGCATAGTTTTCAATGCCCTTTACATAGCCTAGATATGCACTACAGGCACTTAAACAATTATAAGTATAAATCTTTCGCTCAAGCAAATCTTTAAAATTTTCTTCTGCAACCATCCCATGATAATTTAAAGGGTTGGGCAAGAATTTAATATCATATGGAAGAAAATCTAAGTCTTCACTCAAAATATCTAGTGAATTTTCTTTGGTGATTGTTGTACAGAAAATAACTGATTCAGATAAATGAACTCGTTTATCTTGAGTTAACTGTATCAATTTAACTTTAGGTGCAACTCCATTCTCTCCAGTTATAATATACAAAGGATTATCTCCTCTGTTTTTTAGGCTATTTTTTATTAAAGGAATCAAATCTACTAAATTCTTTTCACCCACACTTGTAAATACATAAGTTGCATCAGCAAGTGCCTCAACTGCTTTTGGATTTTCTATCGAATAGGCATCAAAATTATCAATAACGATTGACTCTCTTCCTTGATTTCCAAAATCAATTGTATATTCCTTTTGCTTATTTAAAGCATGGATTAACACTTCATCTTTATCAATAAAAGTTACTTTTTGATTTGACAATGCAATCAAACGATTAAGATATCCCCTGCCAGTTTGTCCAGCGCCAATAATTACAACATTCTTATTCATAACTCTTCTCCACACCTTTCTCCATTAATTCATTATATCGTTGTATTACATCTTGATAGAGTGGTTCTTTTGGATTTAATTTACTAACTGTTTGTAGTACATATTCAACACCATTATCTTTACGCATTTCTTGTAACTTTTGGGCTGCTTCATCACTTTTCTCATCAAACATAATTGCTTTTGCAATTGTATCAATAATAATTTCAGGATAAATATTATATCTATATGCCATCCTAGCTGGTGCGATTAATCGATCTTCTGGGCCTAGTTTTCTTAATGGATCCTTTCCATGTCGAATGATACGGTCAACAATTTCCCAATCCCCATACTTAGCTCTTGCTTTCTTTGCAAATTCTTCTTGTTTCTCTGGATCTAAATTTAATTCCATAATTAAAATAGAATTTATTTCCTTATATGCTTTATCAAGAAGTTTAGATATCTCTGGACTATTGGTTGCTTCAGCAATTAAATTATATCCCAAAAGATATCCGTTGTAGGCAATGACTGCATTACTGGTATTGTTAGTATACATTTTCTGTTGAAGAAAGTTACCAAAATCATCAATAAGTTTCATCGAATGAATAGCCGGTATACTTCCTTTGAAATTCTTGCTATCTACAGGGAGATACCAATAGTTCTGAACCCACACTCCAGTAGGATCAGCTTCACTTAACTCCTCAGATGGTTGTGTAGCTGTCCTCATAATAACTGCTTCATTTATACCTATATAATTATCAAAATCATTATGCAAATCTTTTTTCAACTCTTGTTTAATGGAATCATATAATGCTTTTCCTGCATCTTTCCAATTCTCACAAGTGATAAAATTAAAAGGTTTTTCCTCAATTCCATTTTTATTATAGATGGAAGCAACTAACTTTCCAACGCTACCTAAATTTTGGCCACCTACTGCAACAAAACTAATATCAGAAGTTACCAATTCTTTTGCAATTGATGCTTCATCATCAAATGTTAATGCCTTATAATTAGTTACATCATTATCTAATGAAGAATCACCTAACACATGTACATGATAGGATTTATCTTCATTTAATTTATGCACCAAATCTTTACTTACATCTACAAACACTATTTCATAATTACTTAAATATAATAACTGCCCTATAAATCCTCGAGCAATTTTTCCAGCTCCAAATACGATTGCTTTCATTTTTTTCTCCTCCTTAAAAAATAAGAATCAGCTTAAGCTGATTCTTTTGATCATTTTGATTGTGCAATATCTACAAAAGTTTTCGCTCTTCTTGTTAGTTCTTCATAATTGCCTTCAGCAATTACTTTTTTATCTAGTAATCGTCCACTAATTCCTGCTCCAATATATCCTGTTTCTAAGAAATCAGCAAAGTTTTCTTCACTCACTCCAGCTGCAGCTAAGAACTTCACATTATTGATTGGTCCTTGGATATCTTTGATATATTTCAGTCCTAAATGTCCAGCTGGAAATATTTTCACAATATCTGCTCCAGCACGATGTGCAGTTAAGATTTCAGTAGCAGTCATTGCTCCAGGAATTGATATTAAACCCGCTTCCTTTGTTGCTATGATTACTTCTTCATTAACATCAGGTGATAAACAGAACTCACCACCCGCTTTTTTTGTAGCTTCTACATGTTCAACTCTAGTAACCGTTCCAGAACCAATTTTCATATCTGGAAAGTTCTTTATTAACATTGAAATTGCACTACTGGTTTTTTCAACAGCATTTGGATCTGCTTGATCAAATGTTACCTCTGCCATACGTATTCCACCTTTATATAAAGATTCAATCAGTTTTCTTAAATCTTCTCCATAAATACCACGACAGATAACCAGTACCTTATTATCTTCTATAAACTTTACTGTCTCATTCATCTTTCTCTCCCCGTTTCTACAAGTATTTCTTAATATCTTCTTGTGGATCAGTCGTAACTACTCTAAAGAAAACATTAACTCCTTTATCCACTAAATTACGAAATGCGGTTTTTTCATCTTCACTTACTGAGATATTTTTATACATTGATTTTCTTCCAGCTTTTGCACCTATTCCACCAACGTTAATTAACTCAAAATCAATACCATTATTAGCCAGTTCATCAAGCACTATAGGTGTCTTTACAAGAATGATAATCTTCTCACTTTTAGAATCATCTTTCAAATAATCGACTGCTTCTTCTACACTGCGAACTTCTAAGTTTATTGTTTTAGGAACACTAGATTTCATGACCATTTGTAGAAAAGAATCTTTCGCTACTCCATCATCAATAATCAACACTTCATTTGCTGATGTATATTGAATCCACTGCGTCATTACCTGCCCATGAATCAAACGATCATCAATTCTAGTCCATACAATATTTTTCATATTTACATACTCCTTTCAAAACTATTTCGTTTTAAAATATTCAATTAAATTATCTACTGCTTTATGCGACATTTTATTAATTGCTTCTACACTTACAGCAGCATTATGTGGACTCAACACTACATTATCCAAGTCTGCAAACTCTTTATTCACTAATGGTTCTTCAGCAAACACATCTGTCCCATAACCATAAATTCGTTTATCTTTTAACGCACAAATCATTGCTTCTTCATCAATCAAAGACGCACGAGCAGTATTAATAATAACCATGGATGATTTCATCATATCCAGTTCCCTTTTTGATATGAAATAACTGCCATCCACATTACCAGGCATATGAAGCGTTATGATATCCGCTTCTTTAAAAATCTCTTTAGGTTCTTTAATAGTAATATTTTCGTTTTTGCAATAATCCTCATCCACATATTTGTCATATCCCAAAATTTTACAATTAAATCCCTGTAGTCTTTTTACTACTTCCCTACCAATCGCACCCAATCCAAATACACCTACTGTTTTATTACATAAGTCCAAGCCTGTTTCTTTTTTCCATGTATTCTTTTTCAAATTACTATCAACATTACAAATATGCCGTAATGTTGACAACATCAATCCTATCGCATAATCAGCAACTGCTTCTGTATTACAATTTGCAGTCACTGTAACTTCAATACCTTTTTCTTTTGCTGTTTCTAAATCAATATTATCAATCCCAACACCATATCGTGAAATGATTTGTAAATCGTTTGCTTTATCAAGTACTTTTTTACTTACTGTGTCTGATCCTAAAATAATTGCATCCACTTCATTTACTTCACCCATCATCTCTTCTTCATTCATAATGTGTTTATATCGATTTCCAATTAACTCCCACCCAAGATCTAACATTTTTTGTCTTGGAGTTTCATCAAATTTACTAAAACTATTTGATGTAATCAAAACTTTCATAGGTTCTCCCCCTAACTATATAATTCCTGCTATTCCACCAATAATTCCAATAGCAAATAAAATTAATAACACTTTATTTACACTAACTTTTTTATTCATAAGATAGAATGTTAACATTACAACTCCCAAAGGAAGAAGATTTAAACAAATCTTATCAAAGATTCCTTCTTGAATATTTAATACATTATCTCCTAATGTAATTTCTGCCACTGAACTTAATTTGACTGTTGTTGCAGCAAGTGCACCAATCGTAATTGCTCCCATGGCAGTTACCATAGTCATAATCTTCTCCATCTTTCCACTTTCGAAGAACTCACCAACAAAATCTCTTCCTTGTCCATAAGCTCTGTGAAATAGATTATAACTGATTCCAAAGTTTAATACTAAAGTTGCCACAAAATAGAAGATTGGTCCTAGTAGATTTCCTGTTTGCCCAATAGAGATAGCAATTGATCCAATAATTGGAATGAATGTTCCTTGTCTTAGGGTATCTCCAATACCTGCAAGTGGACCCATCAGTGATGTTTTAATTGCAGCAATTGCTGTTCCATCAAGATCAGCTCCTGATGCCTTTTCTTCTTCAAGTGCAATTGTAAGCCCTAAAATAAGTGGCCCCACAAGAGCAAATTCCGAGTTGTAAAATTCCATATGTCTTTGACATGCTTCAATACGATCATTTTTATCTGGGTATAATTTTGCAATTACATTCTTCATTCCTGAAAAGAATCCTGGTGCTTGCAAACGCTCATAACTACAACATGCTTGGGCAAAGATTTCAAACATCCAATAGGATGTATTTAAATCCTTTTTTGTAAGCAATTTGTTTGTTTCTGATGTATTACTCATTACTTTTCCTCCTTAAATTTCAACTCACCATAGAAGTAAGCAATAATTCCTGCAAATACTGAAATCACTAACATGCTTAATCCTGAATATGTTGCTAAGAAAAAACCAAACATAAAGAACACTAATATTCCACTTCTTGTATTCAACATACGAATAATCATTGCAATCCCTACTGCTGGTAAAATCCCACCAATTACAGTTAAGATATGTAATGGTGTACCTGCCAATGCATCAAGTACACTTTGTGTAGCACTTGCTCCAAAATAAACTAGCAAGGCACATGGAATTGCTGTTACTAAACAACCAAATATTTGTGTTGGCACCAATTGCCAAAAAGCCATCTTCTTAATATCTCCAACCAAAGCATATTTATCCATTTGGTGTACAAAATAAATATTTACTGTTTGACGTAATGTCCAAATCATGGTTCCCATAATCCCTAATGGAACTGCAATTGACATCGCTACTTCTGGAGTAGCATTCACTGATAATGCCAACGCCGTACCAACAACTCCTCCAATTCCTGGATCTGTTGGTAGTGTACCACCAGCATTTATAAACCCTAAATAAATTGTATTTATGGTAGCTCCCATGATACAGCCTTCAACTGGTTTCCCTAAAATAATTCCTACAATCGTTCCAGCACAAATTGGCTGACGAATTGATACACTCCCTAAACCTGTTAACCAAGGAACACCATTATTTGTTAAATAATATAGTAGTCCAATCAATACCGCTTGAAAAATAGTAATATCCATTATATTTCCTCCTTATAATCATTACTTAAAAATTCAGTCTCTCTTTTAGGCATAAGATATTATCTTTACCTGCATTAATACAATGATTCTTTAGTTCATCCAAATTCATATAACTTTTGCAATTTGCCGCTTCTAATAAGATTGGCAAATTGACCCCTGTTATACATTCCGCTTTTACGTTATCTCCCAGTTCATGTAACGCTCTTGCAATTGCATTGGATGGACTCCCACCAAATAAATCAGTCAGAATAATTACTCCGTCTCCTTCAGATTTTTCGTGTAGATTTGTAATTGAATCTTTAACCGTATCTTTTAACCCTTCAATGTTCTCCCCATGATAGAGTCCCTGACTTTCCGTTAAAGAAGATTCACCCATAATCAGGTGTGCACTTGATACTAGCGCTTTTGCTAGATCCCCATGCGTTACAATCAACATTGCAATCATAAATTCCTCCTTTACTTCTTTCAAAACTTAAGTTTTATGTTTCAGCACCATTTGATGCTACATCCAGAGTATAGCATCAAATTTAAATGCTACAAAATTCAATCTAAATTTACACACTACCTTATTTGTGCACTATAAAAATATCCAATATTTGCCGTGATTAACAGAATACTTTTTATATTAATGTAATTTTAGAAAGTATAAATTATTTGTTTTACACAGAATATTTTATAAAATCACAGGTTTTATACATTTGTGTGCAGTTATAGAACTCATTTTACACAAAATAATTATTTTTTTCTGATATAATCTACTTAATCGAAGAAGGCTAAGGGAGATTGTAGAGGTACTATTAATGAATAAAAAGAAAGTAGAAATATACAAAGCAATCTATGAACACACAAAGACTTGTCTAAAAAAGAATCAGTTTGAAAAGATGAATTATGATGCAACAAATCTTAGTCTTGACTTACAAATGGAACGTTCCAATGTTTCAAGAATACTAAATCAGCTTCATCAAGAAGGATTGTTAATTAAGATTCAAGGTCGACCAACTTTATTTGCTGCAAAAAAACCAATTGATGATTTGAATAAAGATGTTTATATTCCTACCACTATTCCAAAAGGAAAAAATATCAAAGATTATTTAGAACTTACAAATCCTTTCACGAAACTTCGCAAGCAAAGCAGTTTTGAACAAGATATTTATCTTCGTGAAAATAGTAGCTTATATGAACCAATTCAAAAAGCAAAAGCAGCTGTGCTATATCCTCCAAGAGGATTAAATACATTAATATACGGAGAACCTTGTACTGGTAAAGTGAATTTCGCTAAATCGATGTATGAATTCTCGATAGAGAAAAATATCTTTAAAGAGAGTATGCGTTATTATCATATTGATTGTTTAAACTATGAAAGCGATAGTAACGATAATATCTTAAAAGATTTTTATGGTTATCAGGAAAAGGATTCTGTACATAAAGGTCATTTTGAAAAAACAAGAAACGGTATTTTAGTAATTGATCATATCGATCGCTTACCTCGTGGTGTATTATCTAATATTTATAATACAATTGTTAATGGATTTTATTCTCCCATTAACGCTTCATCAAAGACAGTGGAAGTGAAAAGCTTAATTATTGCAATTTCCGATGATGAAAGTCTTAGTAAAGATCCAAATGTAAAACGTAGTTTTCCTATGCAAATTAGAATTCCAAGTCTAAAAGAAAAATCCATTCATGAACTTTTAGTTTTAACTCTTCAATATTTTCAAGAAGAAGCAATAAGAATCGAAAAAACAATTCGTATTTCTAAGGATGTACTTAGTTGCTTTATCATGTCTAACTATTCAGGCAACTTACCACATTTGCATGCTGAAATCATCCAGTCATGCTCGAATGGCTATCATAAATTTGTAGATAATGAAGAATTATTTATCAATGTAGATTTCAATGACATATCTACCCCTGTATTAAATAATATCTTTGATGTTAATGAGAGAATCAACGAACTAAATAATATTCTAAATTTATTCAGCAATGATTATTTCTTCTTTTCGCCTGTTCAGGACAATAAGGAACTATTATTTCTATATGAATTAAATGACAACTCTCAAAGTGAAGAACCATTGTTAGCCAATATTGAAGATAAGTTAATCAATCAATGTATAAAAGACATTGATAGTGCTTCAAAAATAGAATTGAATACAATTCGCTCTGTAATGGTAAAGCGTATTTACGATGATTTATATCCAATTATGCTTAATAATCCAATAACAAAGAATGAAAATCTACTATATGGATTACTTCAACATATTTCTAACAGCATTAATCAAATCAGAAGTGGTCAAATAAACAATGATTATATAATGAATGATTATAAGATAGCAAAACAAACAGATTATGACTGTGCTAAAAAGATTTATAAAAAGATAAAAGAGAGTTACAACTTAATTCTTCCTGACGTAGAAATAGAATATATAGCAACTTATTTATATTTATCCTCTCAATGGATTAACAATAATTATATTCAGTTACTCATTGTTTCTGAGGATAGAGATACAGCAAAGGATTATGTTGAATACATTAATAGTTTAAATTTTAAATCAACTGCAAACTGGTTAGCGATCGATCCTGATAAAAAGAACGATGATTTATGTAAAGAAATTACTATAAAGATTGATCAAATAAATAAAGAAAAAGGAGTTGTCGTTGCAACTGATAGCCAATTAATTCAAAATCTAGAATCTGAAATAAAGAGTAATACAACTGCTGAATTCATTATTATACCTAATATTTCATTGCAGTCTTTGGTAAAAATTGCTGGAAAAATGGAGTCACTTGGTACAACTATTAATTCAATGAGTTATTTTGACTTATCGAAGCCTAGTGATGGAACTGATGAATTATCTACTGAGTATCATGCACAAACATTAATCAAACAAATTACTGATAAAGTACTGTCTGAATCATTAATTTTTTTAAACGCTTCTAAAGCGTGTCAATCATTGTTTAATGTTCTTGTTAATATTTTACATGATTTATCAATCAGTTACTCTGACGACTTACTAATCAAGTTTCTCTTTCATTGTTCATTTACGATTGAACGATGTATAAAAAAAGAACCTATGGTATATCCTAAGGATCGGGCTATCATAAATACTTATAGTGACATTTATTATTCTGTTGAAAAGAACTTTGAGATTATTACTGAAATTTTCTCAACTACAATTCCAGCGTCTGAATTCGCACTAATAACAGAAATATTTATTCCTTATATCAATCAAAACTAAATAGTTACAAACTTCAAAAAGAACTGTGATTTTTAAATTTCACAGTTCTTTTTGAAAATGTTGGTGTAATTTTTAAAAGTAAAATTCTGCCGTAAACCGACAGAACTCTTTTTATATAAAACTAATTATTCCGATACTGCGTTACATTATGCAGAACCCACATATTCTGTTTCGCATAAATTGCACTACCACAATGACTACAATTTTTCTCACTTAGGATATGAACTGGAGCTCCACAATTAGGACAATTCACTAGTACATCTCTATCTTGAGAAATGGAAGTATCTTCCTGTGTTTTAACAAAGGAAGCATCATACATTTGCGTAACTGTACTACGCTTCACCAATACTGATTTATCATTATATTTCGATACATCTGCACGAAGGGTTATCTCAGCCTTCAACAATACAGTATTTCCACTTTGACTTACCTCTTGTAAGGCGATATCACTTATTAACACAGACGAATAGGAATACATAGATTCACTCTTCAACTTCTCTAGTTCTCTTATGTAATCCTCTATAAATGCCTTAGAAGAGTACATACGTAAATCTTCTATTCCATTTTCATTGTAGTTCCTTGCTTTAATATAAAGTGGCATTACTTTTTCAACCAATTTCTTAAACTCTTCATAAGAAAAGTTCTGATCATACAAAGCTATTTTACTAATCACTTCATTATTTCTATTGATATATTCTTCTTTTTCCTTTTGTTCTTCCTGTATTGAATTCAACAAATTACTTACTGTTCCTAAATTATGTTTCTTAAACATATAGTATGCAAAAACAATAATTGCTGCACTACCAATTATAAGTAAACCACCGATTCCATAAAAGATATAACGAACTGGTTTCACAAATATAATAACAGCCAGAAAAATAAGAACTCCAATTCCAATATTACGTTTTACTTGATTATTCATATAGACCCCTCAATATTATTATTTTAACATACTTATCATACTTAATAGTACAGGATTTTAGGAACTGCTATATCAATATCAATTATTCAAAATAAAGATATTTTTAGTAATGTGATATCCGCAACATAATCATACTAATTATTTAATAATGAAATGTATAACCTTTGACATTAATTCCCTAAAAAGCGTAATGTTAATTTAAGAAATAGGAAAGGAAATATTAATATGAAAAGACAAGTATCTTTTATAAATGCAATTATTGCTATTATCATTATGGCTCTTGCATTTCTTGGCTTAATTTACAGTTATCCATTTGGTAACTTCTACTTACTGATTGGAGGAGTCTTATCGCTTTATATACTTGGCTATGATTTAAAATCATTAATTAGACCATTAAAGAAAAAAGATGTATTCTTAATTATCAAAGCTATTTTATTAAGTATAGGATTGAGTTTAATAATGTTATTAATTGGAAATTTATTAGATCAACCATCTGCAGCAAATCCAATAACAGAAGGACTTAACTGGACCATTTTGCTTTATACAATTCCTGCTCTATTTGGAGAAGAATTACTGGTAATAGTTATGTTAGTAATTTTAGAAAAGATATTACCTAAAACCAGAAATGGTATTATTACTGCAAGTATAATAAGTGCTTTTATCTTTGGTGCATGTCACTTAAGTACATATGACTGGAACTTATGGCAATCCATCGTTGTAATTGGATTTACACGATTACCATTCACATATGCTTGGTATAAATCAGATAAAAACTTATTAGTAAATGGATTAAGTCATTATCTGTATGATAATTTATTATTCTTGATTACTGTTCTTGCATAACGTAAAAACGACTTGCTTTCGATTATAAGCAAGTCGTTTTAGAGTAATCAAGCAACAGGCTGATGACTCCCTATTACTTTAGCGATTCAATACAATATGACTCTCATAAATAGGTTAAGTTAATAGTGAAGGGCGAATTCTTTCTTAAAGAAACCTTTTTATATTATTCAATTTTGGAGGGATGAATATCTATCATATCATAAGTCAAATAATGTCATCAGAACATTGTGTTTTTAGCTTTCCTATCTTCTATACGTATAATAATACAAATCATATATACTTTTTTATTCAATTTACTACTATTTTTATCAGGTTTTGTATAATTTCATTTAATTCATATAACATAGTTTAGTAAAATTATGAGAATTCTAGTACAATAAACATATAGGCAACATGTTTGACAAAGCATAAGTAGTCTTATATATTGCAATGGATACATATTATATAAGGAGGACGAAATGAACTTTTTAAGTGTGCTTTTAAACAAACACGAGTTTGAAAAAATGAATTTATTAGAAAAGACATTTGAATATGACTGCAGTAATGTCAGTGAATTTGCAGATCTGATTGGTTTAAAAAGATCTACCGTCCGAGCCGGTCTTAATGAACTTGAAGAAGATCTTCTTCAAGCAGTTGAAACTGATGAATATATTCAGGATTTTTATAATCTAAACATATATGATAAGGAAAGAATCTATCACCAATTGGAGTCTTTTTATCTAGTTGGTTCAATTCCCTATCAAATCTTATTTCATATCGTTGCTGGTGAATATACAACGCTTGAAAATCTTGCATATGAACTAAATGTAAGTATTTCCTATTTATACAAAAAGATTCATAACATGAATAGTTTTTTTAAAGAAAAAAAATTAGATATCTCTATTAAAAAAAATAATAAATATCTTACATTAAATGGAAAAGAAGAAAACATCAGATTATTTTTATTCTTATTCTTTTATTATAACTTTAGAAGTTTCCAATGGCCATTTACATCATTAAACAAAGATTTCAATCACTCTTATGAGCTTTCTAATAAATTGCTAACAGATAGATCAAATGAAACTCAGCTGGCTATAAAATATCTGGATACAATTGTAAAGTTAAGAAATGATAAGCAAAAGTACCTTCCTAAATTACCTAAGGAACTATATTTTATGCTTCATACTTTAAAACAATATACAGATTCAGCAGTTGAAATATTTGATAGTTTGAATATTTCCTTCCATCATATGGAAGATGAAGAAAATGAATTATTCTATTACATAGCACTTGCAAACATCTTTATTCCAAACATTAAAAGTATTGCTAATAAATCTAAGATTGGAAAACAATTGATAGAAAATAAAGAAGATGAATTCGCAAAATTCTGTACTTACTTTTTAGAACAATTCTTACAGGCATTTAACTTAACAGTATCTGATAGTGATAAATATGAAATCATGTTTTATTTCTCAGTGTATTTTCTTGCTACTAATTTATTTCAAAAAGACGTTATTGATTTAACAAATATCTTGAGTATTAAGAAATACGAATTTTACCAAGATGATAAAGACATTCATAACGTTGAAGAATTCTATAATAACTTTATTGATAATAATCAAAATATCAGTAATATTGATAATCTAAGAAATTATTCAGTATTTGGATGTACAATTTTCTACTTTGTATTAAAAACTTACAATAAAAAATTACTAAAAGTATATATTGAATATTCTAAGGTGTTAAATGGAACACAAATTATTCGAAAAAAGATCTCCAATTGTTACAACCCTACTACTGTAGAAATTGTAGATACCAAACAAGAAGGTGGATTAATTATTAGTGATTACTTAGAACGTCCAGAAAGAGATGTAAAACACTTTATCTTTGATAACATCTTTTCAGTAGAAACATGGACTTTAGCCTTTAATTATATTAATCAGATATTGATTGATAAAACATTCAAAGATTAGAAAAGCAAGTTACGTTAGTTATGCAACTTGCTTTTTATAATCCATTCCCCATTCTTCCATTGACTTAATCACTGGACGCATGGATTCACCAACTGGGCTTAATGTATATTCCACTTTTGGTGGAACTTCAGGATATGCCTTACGTTCAACAATCCCATCCTCTACCATACTCTTTAATGTAGAAGTAAGCATTTTCTGTGATATCGCTGGTAATCCTCTTAATAGTTCGTTGTATCGTTTGGTACCTGTTAACAAGTTTCTAAGTATTAGTAGTTTCCATTTACTTCCAATCAACTGTACTGTAGTCGCTACAGGGCACTCTGGTAAGTTTTCTTTCTTTATCATAATATACCTCCATTTTATACATTTCTTTCCAAAAGAATGTTTCATTCTAAATATTATATACTATCACTAATATCCATATTAATATTATAATCATCTCTCAATTAAATAGCAAAAATAAGATTCAAACCATCTATGTAAATTGACTTATACTAAAAGCGATGATAAAATCTATTTAAATAAACGTTTAAATAGATTGGAGTTAATATGAGTATTTCTAAAACACTTAAAGCAATGTCTGATCCTATAAGACGCGATATTCTCTCCCTTCTTAAAAGAAAAGGAGAATTATCAGCAGGTGAAATTGCACAAAATTTTAATATTACTAATGCAGCTATATCATATCATCTTAATCTTCTCAAAAAAGCTGATTTAGTATTCGAAACAAAGTATAAAAACTATATATACTACCAAATTAACATAACTGTATTTCAGGAATTAACCCTATGGCTTAAACAATTTGAAGGAGAAAACAATGAAAATACGAAATAAACTTGTAGATGTATTAATAATTATTTCTTTGCTTGGATTATTTGTTATTATTTTTTTTATTCCAATATCATTTCCAATGCAAATTTGTGGTGATGGTAGTATTGCACGTTGGGGAGATCGAATTGAATTTCTTATTTATAGTATGTTTCCTATCGTTTTTGGTATCATAACCAAAGTAAGCATAGCTTACAAAAGAAAAAAGCTTAATTTAAAAAAGTCTGAACATTTTCGTAACGAAAAACCCTTACTTACTTCTGCCATAATTTTTATGGTACTTTTCGATTTAATATTATGCTATATTATTGCTCGAGGATATATGCTTATTTCAACTGGCTCTACTCCATTGCTTCATTTTATGAATGTTCCATTTGGCATATTAGGTATAGTGATTATGCTTGTAGGAAACTATATGCCAACTATAGAATATAATTCTATGATTGGTTTTAAAAACACCTGGAGCATAGCTAATGAAAACTCATGGGAATTAACACATAGATTTCTTGGTAAACTATACACCTCTTTTGGTTTTGCACTAATATTCTTTTCCTTCCTGACAAAAAATGAGTCATTTAGTGGACCGTTATTTATTTTAATAGTATTGATTATAGTTGTTATCTCATACGCTCTATCTTACATAGCCTACAAAAGAACTAAATAATACATTTTTCTTTTCTTACACAAACGATACAATTAAGATATAAGCAGATAGTGTAATCACTATATATAGCGAAGTATATGCAGAGATAAAACTTACATCATTATTACTTTTAAATAAACCTCTTATCTGCACCTGTAATATCAAAGCAGGAGGACACATAAAATAAAGTAAAAGTGCAATCAGCATAATTCGATCATCTAGGATATGTGGAAATAGTAGTAATAAAATAATAATTCCAGTAAACATAATAACAAAGCGTAAGAAAATACATTTTATTAATATACCAATGCTGCTCTTTTCAATCTTGAACTGGTATCCAATCATAAATAAAATCACACCAACAATCGGACCAATTGCCATTTGTACTACTCCATCATATAGTTCTATAAATGAAGAATTAGAAACTAGAGTATATGCTCCCAACAACTTTAAGGTAAATGCCAATATCAAGGTAATTACAATTGGATTATGGAATATGTTTTTTAGCAACACTTTCACATCACTTGTGTGACTAGTGGATGCTGATACAATAAGTGGAATTACAAGAAATACAATGAACATGTTTGCGATATCTAGTAATACAATATTGCCAATATAAGAACTTTCTACAATTGTGGCATATAATGGAAAACAAATATTGCCTCCATCAACCGTACTCATTAAAAATGGAGTGATATGAGAATACTCTTTCCCAATGAATCTACCTGCAAGTTTCCCAATCACAATTCCAGTTATATGAAGAAAGAATACAACAATAATGATATACAATGCGGATACTTCAATATTCGAAGTAAATATTGCATTGAATACCATAATGGGAACAAGCACCTTTGAAATCACTGTATACATACCATTTGCCTGTTCATCTGTAACTAAATTTTTTCTGTTTGATAACATCCCCAAACCAATCATAAAAAATACTGGGATAATTGTTGCTAATACCTTCATAAACTCTCCTTTTTCTTTTCTCTGCTAGATTTACTTCCACATAATATCAATATAAACTTCCTTTTAGAAGTATGCACTTTTTGGTGTGAAACGCACCTTTTTGTAAGAAATAAAAAAACCTCTGGATAATCAATTATGATTTCCAAAGGCTTTTATCTATTTCTTTATATTAAACATTACTGTAGTTCCTAGCGAAACTTTACTATCAACATCTAATTCAATATTATGACGTTCTGCAATTTCTTTCACAATTGCTAAACCTAATCCACTACCATTACTATTTGATTTCGCATCTGAGGAATAGAATTTATTAAAAATATTCTTTAGTGCTGATTCTTCAATTCCACAGCCCTGATCTCTTATACTGATTCTGAATTCTTTATCTGTATTTTTTACATCAATGCTAATCTGCGAATGTTCTGGTGAAAATTTAATCGCATTGTCCAATACAATAATAAACATCTGACGTAGTCTTGCATAATCTGCATCCATTTCAAATATACTTTCTTTCTGAGAATAATTTATATTAATATTTTTATCTACTGTTAATGGTCGAAGTGATCTTACTGCATCAGATAAAATATCTATTACATTTACACATTCCTTCTTTATTGCATAATCAGGATTTTGCAGTCTGGACAATTCCAACAAATCATTAATCATTCGTTCCAGATGAATACTGTCAGATAACATCTGTTTATAATAATCCTGAATCTTATCTTCATCTGTAATCACACCATCTTTTAGCGCTTCCAGTGAACCTCTCATGACCGTTACGGGTGTTCTTAGTTCATGTGCAATCTTTGTCATAAAGTCTTTTCGTGACTGTTCCACTTGTGACATATACTTTTCACTCTCATCCAATTTCTCTGCTAACACATCAATATGAAGCGCCAGAGATCCGATTTCATCTTTTTGATGAACATCAGTTCTAACTGAATAATCTCCTTCACTAAGTGTCTGTGTTACCTTTTCCATCTTCTTAAGTGGAGTTACAAATTTACAAGCTAAAACAATGGATAGGATTAATACAAATAATAATGATATCAACAAACTTACAGCGAGAATAAAGATACCATCTTTAATTCCAGATTCTATACTAGATAATTCTGTGTGAAGTAATACCACTGCAACTACTTTACCATTATTATTAAATACAGGAGTAACTACACTTACTGTTGGTGTATCTATAATACTGCTAAAACTTTGGCTACTTTGGGTTTCACCACTAAAAGCATCTTCAATTAAACCTTCAGCTTCTGCAGGTAAATCATTATAATTTACACTATGCCCACCATGTCCTACATGCACCAAACTAGAATTTCTATCTATCACCCATATATTCCCTTGAATGGATGCCTCTAACAGACTAATATCATTTGCATATTCTTCATCGCTGATTTCACTTTCTTCATGATTATTCAAAGAATGTTTTCCCTGTCCATGACCATTATTTGATTGTCTTTTTGAAGTTAGAGTTTCCGCAATTTTATCTGCTTGTACCTCTAAATCTGCAATCCTGTTATCCATTGAACGACTTGCGAAACTATAGACAAATAGTCCACCTGTAATCAATGTAAACAACATCAGTAAAATACTGAAATATAGAATCAGTTTCTTCGTTATTCTATGTTTCATTCTTTTCCACCTCAAACTGATATCCTACTCCCCAAATTGTCTTTATTTGCCACTTGTCATTTGAAAACTCGTTCAACTTTGCTCTTAATCGTTTTATATGGGAATCAACAGTTCTGCTATCGCCATAATAATCATAACCCCAAACACTATCCAGCAAATTATCACGAGTAAACACTTTCCCTTTATTTGTGGCTAACAGCCATAAGATTTCAATTTCTTTTTTGGTTAGATTTACTTGTTTCCCATCTATTTCTACTACATATTTTTCTAAATCTATTTTCAAATTATCATATTGAATAATTTCATTCTTATCATCATTTACCCTTCGTAGTATCGCTCGTACTCTAGCCATTACTTCACTAGGAGAAAATGGCTTTACAATATAGTCATCTGCTCCAATGTCTAAACCCATGATTTTATCATAGTCTTCACCTCTTGCTGTAATCATGATAATTGGAACAGAAGATGTTTCACGAATTATTTTACATACATCAAAGCCATCTAATTTTGGCATCATCACATCAAGCAAAATTAAATCTATTTTACGATTATCAAACACATCTAAAGTTTCTTCACCATCAAATGCAGTAAATACTTCATATCCTTCTTTATTTGCATAGTCAGATAGAATTGATATGATGTTTTTATTATCATCTGCAATAAGAATTCGTTTCATACAATGCCTCCATTAATATCTATAGTATATAATACTATAGATATTTGTCTTTTCTATGTCATTCTCATTATTTCATATTTGTGTCAAAAAACATAGATTTGACACAAATCTATTTTATACTGCAGTTGTAAAAGGAGGAGAAAACAATGAAAAAGAAATTACTTTTATCTAGTCTAGCCCTTGGTATTGTGATTGCTATTCTCTTGTTTACTGGTCAATCGATGAAGGCGCAATCAGAAGCAACAAACAAAAACCCATCAGAAATTGATAAAACAGTTGAAAAAGTATCAAAAGAAAACAAAGTTGTAGAAGCTTCTGCAGATACTACTATTGAAACGAAAACAGTGACACAAGTAGATAATCAAAGTGAGGTAATACAACAGGTACAAAATCAACAAACTACAAATTATATCAACTGCAATGGTAGTGGAGAATGTGGTGGGTATAATTGCCAGAGTTCAAATTGCCCTTACGTAACACAACAAAATAATAATCAAAACATCAATCAAGGCATTCATCATGGAGATAAGAATCAACATCATAGTGGTGAAAGAAATCAACACGGACACAAATAAGAAAAATACGTTAGCACTTATTATAGCTAACGTATTTTTTGCTTATATTTGATTTCTTACTTTTGTGGTAAACATAAGATTACTTATATAATCTTTGCAATTACCTCTTCACTTCTGACATCACTTGGTGTATTGAACACCACTTGTTTTTCATTAGGTTTCACAACAATCAGCATTGTTGTCATATCGTAAGTTTTTTCTAACTCTTTCAAATCTAATTTAATTACAGGCTCTCCTGCAATTACGTAATCTCCTTGAGTTTTTAACGCTGTGAATCCCTTACCATTTGCTTCAACTGTGTTGATTCCAATGTGACACAATAGCTCCACTCCATTGTTCATTGCAATTCCAAATGCATGCCCAGTTGGGAAGAGTACACTAAGTTTACCACTCGCTGGTGCATAAATTGTATCACCCTTTAGTTTGAATGCTACTCCATCCCCCATTGCCTTGCTTGCAAACACTTCATCATTTACATCAGTAATTAAAATCTGTGTTGCATCTGCAAGTGCTACTATTTTATTATCGTTATAACTAACTACACTGCTTTTATCTGTTTTTTTTTGCCAATAAGATACGTACATGCAAACGATACTACTAATGCAATAATCATAACTGCAACTGCAATAATCAAGTTTTCATTTGTACCATCTGGATTAATGTAAGCAGGAATTGAAATAAATCCTGGTGTAGAAATTACATATTGTGTCATTCCAAACAATCCAGCAATCAATCCTCCGATTCCTCCACCAATCATTGCCCCAATTAAAGGATAACGATTAGGGAATAATACTCCATATACTCCTGGTTCTGTAATACCACATAGTGCAGTGACTCCAGCTGAAATTGATACCGATTTTTCTTCTACGTTTTTCGCAATCAATGCTGCAGCCAAACAAGCTCCTCCAACTGCCACATTTGCTGGTGCCATTCCTGTACAAATTAATGGATCACTACCAACTTGTGCCAATAATGCGAATACGACTGGATATGTTGCATTGTTCATTCCAAAGAATACTAATAATGGTGTTGTAATACCAATGATCATAACAGCGATTGCTGGTACTACATCGTAGATTGCAAATACTCCATCTGCCAACCATGTACCTACTGTGTTACCAATTGGTCCAAGCACAATTAATGTAACTGGTACTGTAATTAGAATTGTAATCAGTGGAACGAATATCGTTCTTAAATACACTGGTGTATATTTTTGTAGGAATTTATATACAACTGACATAAACAACACACCAAGAATTACTGGGAATACGGTAGAGTTATAAGCAATTTGTGCTACCTGAACTCCTAAGAAATCCAATCCTTCTGCATTATTAATTGTTGAATATAATAGAATTGCTCCCAAGAATGCTCCTAGATATCCATTTGTTTTTAATCTAGTTGCTGCTGAGAATCCAATGAACACTGGCAAGAAATAGAACGTTGCCTGGTTAATTGCATAAATAATTGTATATGTTCCTGATTCTGTAGTTACTCCAAAGAAGTTTGTTAATAGAGTAAGTACAGCACCTGTAAGCCCACCAGCTACAAGTACGGGAATTAGTGGAGAGAATGTTCCTCCAATGAATGATAAGATACCATTCATAATATTTCCTTTTTGGAATCCTGTATCATCTTTTAGTGCATCTGGATCATCCACTGCTCCACCAGTCTTAATGCCATCCAATTTTTGGAATTCTGCATATAGACTAGCTACATCCTGTCCAATAACTACTTGATGTTCTCCATTTTGGATAACAACATTCAAAACTCCAGGAATTTCTTTAATCTTTTCTATATCAAATTTATCTGCATCTTTTATTTGTAAACGTAAACGAGTCATACAGTGGCTCACACTTGCGATATTTTCTACCCCACCACAGTTATCAATAATTGAATCTCTAATTTTCTTAAAATCTTTTCCCATATTACTTCGTCTCCTTTCGGTATCTTTATTTCTTCGAATAAAGATACAAGCAAATGTTCATTAAGAGAAGTATAAGAAATGCTTTCAATATCCTTCCAAGTCCCTATATTTCCTATGCACTTCGAAGTAATTGCATCATTAGATGCATTACATCCCAACTCTGTTTTTATATACAATAGTATGTTGATTCGCGCAAATCATCACAAGACAGCAGTTTTATGTAATCGCTATCATTGCTAATTTTATTATAACAAAGTAAAAATTCAAAAAGGGGCTAATATGTGCCCCAATCCTGTTCTTTTTGAATGATTGGTTCCAACATTTAGGAACTAATCCACAAAACCTTATTTCCCAAGAAATAATTTTCAATCTGCCTGTACATCTACTATAGCAGTATATAATAAGGAAGGTAAAGTACTATATATAATCCCTACTTCTAAAATGGTGTATATATCACAACCGAATCTTTCTACTTCGATAAATAGGGGCACATAATAGCCCCCTTTTATGAAAACTGCTTTGATATAATGTGGTTAGCAATAGTAGTAAACTTATGAAATCACTATTGTGATGATGATTTGCGCGAATCACTAATTTGAAAGAGGAGGAACTAGATATATGCATTATAAACATGATCCAAAATTCCCAGAAGGATTTTTCTGGGGAGCAAGTAGTGCCGCATGGCAAGTAGAAGGTGCGACTGAAGCAGATGGTAGAACACCAGCAATTATTGACTTAAACTCGAAGACGAAAAAACCTTTCGCAGATAACTCAATTGCAGCAGACCACTACCACCATTACAAAGAAGACGTTGCATTAATGGCAGAGTGTGGATTTACTTCTTATAGATTTTCACTGGCTTGGCCTCGTATCATTCCAAATAGTGATAGAAAAGTAAATCAGGCAGGTATTGATTTCTACAATAACTTAATTAATGAATTATTGAAACATAATATAACACCAATCGTAACGTTATATCACTATGATATGCCAGTATGGGTGGAAGAAAAATGCAATGGTTGGTTAGACCGTAGTATTGTAGATGAATTTGAATATTATGCTAAAGTTTGTTTTGAAAACTTTGGTGATCGAGTAAAATATTGGTTAGCAATTAACGAACAAAATATGCAAATCTGTTATGGACACTGGCTAGGTGTTTCCAAAGGATGTACGGATTGGTTTAGACAAAAATGGGTAATCAATCACAATATGAATATGTGTTCAGCTAAAGCAGTAATTGCTTGTCATGAAATGGTAGAAGGTGGAAAAATTGGACCAGTTCCTGGAATGGTTCCTATCTATCCTGAAACTTGTAAACCAATGGACCAAATTGGGGCAATGAACGCTGAAGAATTCACAGAAAAAATCTGGAATGACACAAATGCTTATGGAAAATACAGCAACTTCTTAAAGAACTACTGGAAAAATAACGACATCGATCCTGGAATCCAACCTGGAGATGAAGAATTAATGCTTGCTGCTAAAATCGACTACATTGGTGTAAACTGCTACCGTAGTAATACTGGTAAAGATGCACCATTAGACGCAGAAGAACAAGAATACCTATTAAACAAAGATGGTGTAAAAGGAAATCTTAAGTTCCCTGTTGTCCCTGGACAATATGCACTTACAAACAACCCATATGTAGAAACAAATGATTGGGACTGGGAAATCGATCCAGTATCATTACGTTATACATTAAGATACTTATGGGATCACTACCAACTTCCAATGATGATTATGGAAAATGGTTTCGGTATGCATGAAGCAAAAGATGAAAATGGTGAAGTTCACGATCCAGAAAGAATTGAATTCTTACGTGAAAACATCTATCAAGTAGGACTAGCAATCGAAGATGGTGTTGAAGTTATTGGATACAACCCATGGTCATTTACTGATTTATTATCTACAGGTAATGGTATGGCGAAACGCTATGGTCTTGTATTCATTGACGCAACTGATGAGGAATTAGCAAATGCAAAAGATGCATCTGAATTAGGTATGAAGAGAATTAGAAAAGATTCATTCTACTGGTACTCTAAACTAATCAAATCAAATGGAAAAGATTGGGGAAAAGAGATGCTAGGTAAATAAACCTAAGAAAGCGATGGTAATTGTAGTTTACACTACATCACCATCGCTTTTTCTTTTATTCAGAAATTTTAGTACCATATTTTATATAGTAAGCATTGTATAATCGATCAAAGAAATAGTTCAATCCATACTTTCCTGGAATACTCTTTTCACCTGAATGATCATAATCACTTAAGAAATATACCTCATCATATGTATCAGAAAAGGATTTATCCCTTGCAGTAGTAACCAGTGCCTTATGTGCTTTGACCTTTTTTATAAGTTCCTGTACTTCTTTCGCAAATTGTCCTGAAGAGGAAACAACTAACAGATAATCATTCTCATTTAAATCCAGCAAGCTTTCTTCATCCATATTATTATCGGACATTACATTCACAATCTTTCCACTCAACACTAAAGGTCGTTGAAACTCCAACAACACCATATTACTAGAATATGAAGAAAGTAATACTGGATGTTCACTGCTTTGAATATGAGTAACAATTTTATCATAATCTTCAAATTTTATATTATTATCAACTTCTTTCGGCATCGATAATATTTCTTTTTTAGTCCATTCTGCATATTCTTTTGCATTCTTATGCCCTTCTTGCAGTTGGATAAAATAAGTATATTCATGATTCAAAGATTTAAACTCTGTCTTTAAGTCCTTAAAGTTATCATATCCAATTGACTTACAGAAACGTCTTACTGAACTTCTTGATACAAAACAATCTTCAGCAACCTTATAGATATTTGCATCACTTAATTCCAGATAATGTTCTAAAAAATATTGAGCTAAAACATAGTTTGGATTATCAGTGCTGTTTTCATTAATAATATGCAATAATTTGTTAATTAGACTTAGTTTGTATATACTCATTTCATGCTCCTCCATTCTGAAGAATCTAATTTATGTATACACTAATATTATCATGAATGGGTTTAAAAACAAATAATTATGAAGACGACTACAATGAAATAATTCTACCTTATATAAATCAATAACTAGTAATAATATAATACTGTATAATTTTAAAAAATAGTCTTTAGAATTCTTTGTTTATAGTTTGTGATGCTAATTTAACTACAGGTAATCCTTTTGTATATCTCTTTGCATATTCATTATAACTTTTCATCATCAATAAGTCTGGATTTATTGTTCTTTTGGTTACTTTAGAGAAAACAATATTATTTAGATATGATTCCAAACTTTGTGAGGACCCTATATAACTCGCTAAAATTGCCATGCCCCAAGCTCCTCCTTCATTTGCTGTTTCCATCAAAGAAACAGGAACATTCAAAGCTGATGATACTATTTTATCTACAACTCCTCTTGTCTTGAATAATCCACCATGAGCAAGAACATAATCAATTTTTATTCCTTCCTCTTGTAGTAAATCCATACCTAATTTAAGTACACATATTGTAGAATACAATTGTACTTTCATAAAATTTGAAAGTGATAAATTACTATTAGGGCTTCTAACAAATAAAGGACATCCATTTACTAATTGTAGAATATGTTCTCCAGAAAGAAAGTTATATAAAAGCATACTCTCATTATCCATATCAGCGGTTTCTATTTGTTTAAATAAATGTTCGTATAAATAATCACGTTGTACAGTAACACCAAAAGTTTTTAATACCTCCGAAAATAAGTCCATCCATTCATTTAAATCTGATGTACAGTTATTCACATGAACCATTGTAACTAGTTTTCCATCTGGAGTCATTACTAAATCAAGTTCTTCATAAACTCTTGATAATTCTTTCTCTATCACAACCATAGAAAAAATACTAGTGCCTGCAGATATATTACAAGATCTCTCAGATATTGTATTGGTTGCCACCATACCTGTTCCTGCATCTCCTTCTGGAGGACAAAATATACAACCAGACTGCAAATCACCATCATTATCTAATAATAACGATCCTTCTAAAGTTAGTGTTCCTGCCAATTCACCTGCTAGGAGAACTTTTGGCAATATATCTTTTATTTTCCAATTATAATTATGGTTTTTAACTAAGTTATCAAAAGCGTTTATCATTTCATTGTTGTAATTTTTCTTATCCAAATCAATCGGAAACATTCCTGAAGCCTCGCCCACTCCAACAACCTTATTACCAGTTAATTTATAATGAATATATCCTGAAAGGGTAGTCATATAATTGATATTTTCTACATGATTTTCATCATTCAAAATTGCTTGATACAAATGAGAAATACACCATCGTTGTGGAATTTTATAATCAAATAATTTAGTTAATTTCTTTGATGCACATTCAGTTGTTGTATTTTGCCAAGTTCTAAAGGGTACAAGTAATCTGTCATCTTTATCAAAAACCATATAGCCATGCATCATTCCACTTATTCCAATGGAAGCTATTTTTCTAATTATTACACCATACTCTTCCTTTACATTATCTTTTAGTGATTTATAGCAAGACTGAATCCCTTTCCAAATATCATCTAATGAGTAGGTGAAGATATCATTTATATATTGACTTTTCCATTCGTAATTTCCCTTTGCGATAGGAGTATGATTTACATCTATAAGCACTGCTTTTATCCGTGTCGAACCAAGTTCAATACCCAATACAATCTCTCCCTCTATAATCTGTTCTTTAATCTTTTCAATACTCATTTTATAACACCTCTCTTTAATTGAAATTTGTATTATATTGCAAATATAGTGGGGGTCTATATTTATAGTTAACTCCCCACTACTTTTGTCCATAATAGGCATTGGGCCCATGTTTTCTTTTAAAATGTTTATCCAGTAATTCTTCTTGAATGTTTGCTACATCCCTATTTAAGGTAATAGTTGCATAAGCCATTTGTGCACATTCTTCCATAACAACTGCTTTATATACGGCGTCCATACAATCAATTCCCCAAACAAAAGGACCATGACTATGAACTAGAACTCCAGAAATATTATCTGGACTTAACTTTCGCTCTCTAAATGTTTCTACAATGACTTTGCCAGTCTCTTTCTCATAATTTTCATTAATTTCTTTTTTACTCATTAATCTTGTGCATGGAATATCACCAAAGAAATAATCTGCTTGTGTTGTTCCATAAACAGGAATATTAAAACCTGCTTGTGCAAATACAGTTGCCCATCTCGAGTGCGTATGTACAATACCATTTATATTTTCAAAATGTTTATATAATTCAATATGAGTCATTAAATCACTCGACGGTTTCAGATTTCCTTCTATTACATTACCTTGCAAATCACATACAACAACATCATCTATTTGCATATTCTCATACTCCACTCCACTTGGTTTTATTGCAATCACTTTTCTCTTTCGATCAATCTCAGAAACATTTCCCCAAGTAAAAGTAATCAAATTATATTTTGGTAGCAAAAGATTTGCTTTTAATACTTTTTCCTTCAACTTCTGATACATAAATTTACCCTTTAAACTTCCAGATAAGATCATTCCAATCAAGTTCTTTTCGAAATTGCTGAAGATTCAGTTGTTTATCAATATGCACAAATTCAATTTGCATAATTTCTGCAAAGTCTCTCATGATATCTGCAGTCAAATCATAACTTAAAACACTATGATGACCTCCACCTGCATAAATCCATGCCTCTGTACCAGTTATAAAATCAGGTAAAGGCTTCCATAAAACTCCTGCAACTGGTAAATTTGGCATTTCTTCGTCTTGGTTTTGACAAACAATATCATGGCAAATCATTCGAAACCTTCCTCCCATATCGGTTAAGGTTACTAATATAGCATTTCCCGCTTTCGCTTTGAACACTAATCGTGCAGGTGCTTCCCTTCCTCCAATATCCAATTCACTAACGATTATTCTAGGTTTTTCATCAGCAAAACTTGGACAAACTTCTAGCATATGAGATCCTAAATTCATACTATTTTGCGAATTCAAATGATAAGTGTAATCTTCCATAAATCCTGTACCATTTTCTTTATCTGCAACCATTTGTTTCATAATTCTGCAAAGTGCTGCAGTTTTCCAATCACCTTCTCCTGCGAATCCATAGCCTTTTCGCATTAAATTCTGAACTGATAACCCTGGTAATTGACGTAACGCTTGTAAGTCCTGAAAATTTGTATGAAATGCATTGTAATCACCTTTTTCTTTCATACACTTTTCAATAGCTATTTCTTCTTTTGCCTGATACCTTATAGATTCCATTAATGCACTATTAAAATCATATAAAGATTTATATTCTTCTAACTTTTTACTAATTTCATCTTCTGTAACTCTATTTACATAATCAATAATATCACCAACACCATAATAATCGATTGTCCAACCCAGTTTAATTGCGGCCTCAACTTTGTCACCTTCAGTAACAGCAACATCTCGCATATTATCTGATATTCTTAATACCTTTGTTTTATTACTTTCATGAGCTCCAATTGCAGCTCTCATCCAACTATCAATTCTCTGACATGTTTCAATTTCTCTCCAATATCCACAAATCACTTTTTGAGGGATCCGCATACGTGCCAAAATAAATCCATGTTCTCGATCGCCATGAGCTGATTGATTTAAATTCATAAAATCCATGTCAATATCAGACCATGGAATTTCTTTATTATATTGTGTATTTATGTGTAGAATAGGTTTTTTTAAACTTTTCAAACCTGATATCCACATCTTGCTAGGCGAGAAGGTATGCATCCAAGTAATCAATCCTATACATTCTTCATCATTGTTTGCATCTTTTATTACATCGCTTATTTCTTTTGAATTTCGTACCACTGGTTTCCAGACTATATTAAAAGAAATCGTTTTATTTACATTCCATGAATTTACCATTTCTAAACTATGTTCGTTTACTTTTTTTAATGTTTCTTCGCCATATAAATCCTGACTTCCTACAATGAACCAAAAATTATAGTTTTCCATCTTTTCTCCTAATTATCATTTATTGTATGTCACTTTGTTTTAATATTAGTATTTTCAAAGATTACTTTTATACTTTTATCTTTTTCTATAAAATTATCTTTATTAAGTGGATCTTTAAAATCAATCTCACAGTCTCTAAAAATTAGTTTGCATTGTTGACCATTACCTTTCATAAGTGAAGATTTTGTAATTCCATCAAATAATACATTTTCAAACACTAACTCTCGAAGTGGTTTATTATTTTGCATTAATCTTTCTTCCCCATAATTATATTCGATAATGGCAGGAATGTTCTTAATTATACTATTACGAATAATAATTTTTTCACCATCTCTTCGAATTATATCTGGACGAATAGAATAATACTTAAATAATCTATGCGTATTATATGTATTTTCTTTTATGTGTGGATATTTTGCAGGACCTTCAATTTTACAATCATCAAATATTAGATTATATCCACCAATACGTAAAACATTACATGCTGTATTCATATAACAATTTCTCACTTTAAGATTTTCAATATCATATCCTGCAAAACAGTCATCACCTGTCATAATCGTACAATTTTCTATTTCAATGTTCGTACAATGATGAAGGTTAAAACCATCATGACCTGCTAAAATTGTTACATCCTTAGCATATACCTCTTCGCAACTATCTATCTGATGTGACCAATTGGCACAATTAACAAATGTATATCCTTGTAATTGAATATTTTTACATTGACTAAATATGATACCCATAGGTCCTCTAAATTTTTCTTCACCATTTGCATCAAAGCAATCTTGCCCATCAATTTTAGACCCTTTTTCACCTTTTATTGATATATTATTTTCCTGAAAAGCACAAATTATTCCATATGCATAATAGTCAGGTAAATTCCAAGCCTTTATATAATATTCATCATGTAAATAACCTAATGTACTAGGTACATTAAAATTGATATAATCTTTACAATCACTACTCCCTATTAACTCTGCATTTTCCATTAGATGAAATACCATATTTGAATATAAACGAATACTGCTTATATAGTACTTCCCTTCAGGAATTAAAATTTCTCCACCACCATTTTTATGACAATCATCGATTGCTTTTTGAAATAAAGAAGTTTGTAGTTTCTGCGAGTTTTGTATCACTCCATAGTCCAATACATTATATATATTCATTACTCATCTCCCTCTTCATCTTCAACGGAAAATTCATTCATATAGATCATTTGTTTTTGAGCTTCATCTATAATTGATTGAATCTTCTCTTTCGTTAGTTTTTCATCTTGAGGATGTAGTGCAAATGCAAGAGCAAGTGGAAGATTAACTCCACAAATTAAATGAATATGCTCATTTGTAATAAAACAGAATTCTTGTGTTACACTGCCTCCTTGCATATCACTTAAAATGATTACTTCATCGTCTTTGTCTAATGTTTTTTGAAAGATGCTAATTTGTTCTTTAATCGGTGTCTTATCTATGTATGCACTAATTGCATATATATTATCCATACTGGTTAAGAATTCCAATGTATCTTTCATTCCATTGGCCATATTGCTATGTGATGCTATTAATATTTTTCTCATATACTTCTCCTATCATTTTTGTCAAAAAGGTGCTATAAAGCACCTTTGTTATGCACTCAATACACCAAAGAATGCAGCTACCATTGAAAAGATAATTACAATCAAAATCAGTTTTGACATACTTATATTTTTCTTTGTTAATAATTGATAACAAATAAATGTAAAGACTACTGGTAGCATACTTGGCATTACTTGATCAATTAGTGGTTGAATTTCTTGTGTGACTTCTCCTGATGTAAATGTTAATGGTACATTTATATTTACTACTCCTGAAATCAGTCCACCAACTACTACAAGTCCTAAGACAGAAGCTGCTTCTGTTAACAACGTAATTTTTTCTCCTAATGATGATAAAATCTGTAATCCTTTGTTATACCCAAAATGAACTAATCGTGTTCTTAAAAAGAATAAACTTACCCATAATATACTCCACACAACAGACAGGAATGGATTTCCTTCAAGAAGCATATATCCTGATAATGAACCCATAATCGTAGGAAATAATACAAAGATTAAAGTATCTCCTATCCCAGCTAAAGGACCCATCATACTCGTCTTAAATTCTGTAATTGTACTTCTTGCAGCTGATCCTTGTGAATCTTCTAAAGCCAGTACTGCACCAACAATTACATTAACTGTCCATGGATTTGAATTAAAATAACGATAATGTGATAGCAATGCATCCTTAAATTCTTCATCATCACTATATATCTTTCTTAATGCAGGAGCTATTGCATATGCAAATGTCCCACCTTGGAGCACTTCATAATTTAATGTTGAACAAGACATCATCTGCCAACGATAAGCTGCAGTTGTAATATCTTTTTTCGTTAAAACGGTTTTACTCATCTTCATCTGCCTCCCCTACATTTACGAATGAAACTTCATTTCTTCTGCGATAAAAATCAAATGCTAATGCGAAACCTACAATTGCAATTCCTAAAATTGGAACTTGTAAGTATGCAGATAAAACAAATCCAAGCAATGCATAATTTAAATATTTCTTAACTGGCATATATTTAAGTAGCATTGAAAAACCAACAACTGGTAGTAACGCTCCAGCTAAAGATAATCCCTGTGTTACCCAAACAGGTGTAACATCTAAGATTTGGTTAATAAATGTAGCTCCTAACGTTACGGATAACAATACTGCAATTGCTGCTTCTAAACCAAATAGAACCCAGCAAGCAAGTAATAAGCGTTGTCCTGACTTTGCTTTTCCCTCTGCAACCATTTTTTCTGATTTTCTAACAATTACTCCATTGATCAAACGAACAACAATATCCATTTGAACCCCTAACATTCCTACTGGAATTCCTAATGCCAATCCAGCTTCAATCCCTTTTCCTGTACCAACTGCTACAGCTGTAGCAATAATTGTTGCCCATCCATAGCGAGGAGTTGATGATCCTCCTACTGCTGCCACTCCTAACGACATTAACTGTAAGGTTCCCCCTACTACACATCCTGCTTCTAAATTTCCTAATAATAATCCAGTAATTGGTCCTATAATACCTGGATAAATTAGCCCAAAACCTTGAGGCCCCATTTCATCCATTTGCATTATAAAAGCTAAAACTGTAACGATAATAATTTGAATAGGTTCTAGCATTTTCTTTTCCTCCTAATACTCTACCTTTGTATCTGCGGGTACATATTGAATATATGTATAAACACCATCGCTTTTAATTTTATTTAAGAATTCTTGATCTTTTTTAGTACATGAATATCTGTTTGATAACTTAATAATCTCATCGCTCAGATATCCTGAACCACCAATATTTAGTTCTGCCATGGTAATTCCATTATCCAATAGAAGAGAAAAAGTTTCTGGTTTTTTAGCAACTACAAATACTCTTTTACCTTTGTATTTATCTGCTTTGAAATTTTCTATAGCAGTGTCTAAGGTAATAATTGATAATGGGATACCTACTGGTCTAGCCATTTTCATAATTTCTTTCTTTTGTGGATCTGCTGCGACTTCATCATCAATTATCATAAGGCGCTCACATTTTGTGTGCTGTGCCCATTGTGTTGCAATAATTCCATGTAGAAGCCGATTATCCAATCTGCCTAAAACAATATCCATATGTTCCTCCTTTGAATCAAGATAATTCATTTTACTCTTATGTCGACATTTAAGTAATTACATAGTATCATCAAAAAAATATTGTGTAAGTAGAATAGTTACACAATAAGTGGACAATTTTTACTTTGTAATTCTATTATTCTTTAATATTTAACGTTTTTTTTAATAAATCTACTGATTTAGCTTAAGAATCAAGTAATAAGTAGACAAAGTCCACCTAGCAATTTATACTTTACTATATAAGGAACGTATTATGAAATATAATTATTTTTACAGTAAAATCCAAAGAGAAGCGACGTTTCTATGGGGTGGAAGATTTATTAGCACTCCTGAATGGCAACACAAAAAAAGAACAAGCAACTTTCATGAAATCATTATTGTCATTAGTGGTGTATTACATATACAAATAGGTGAGAATAAATTTTCAGCGCCTAAAAATACGATATTATTAATTCCAAAAGGGACTTTACATTTTGGAACTCAGAGTTGTCTTGAGGATACATCTTTTTATTGGTTTCACTTCCTACTTCCTGAGAAATGGGAAATCATCGATAATAAAATGGTTGATTTTTATCTACAAGAATATCCATACAATAATGCTTTACTTCTACCTTTATATTCTGAAGAGATGGATTTCTCTAGAATTAATATTTTAGCCAATCAACTTTTAGATATATTAAAAAGAAATGAAAGTAATCGTTTTTATCTTGATTTTTTTCTAACAAGTTTTCTAATAGAAATAACAGAAGAAATTGCATTTGACCGTAAAGATACTGATATGTTACATAATGAGAGAAAGACGTTATCTTATATCACAGAATGGATTAAAGCAAGTTTAGAACAAGACTTATCATTAGAGATTGTGGCTAAAAAATTCAATTACAGTAAATCTTATTTATCTAGAATGTTCTCTGAAAAAATGAATATAACTCTTACTGAGTATATAAAGCAATTGCGCATTGAAAGGGCTAAATCGTTATTAAGCAATCTTTCTATATCTATAGAAGAAGTTGCGGAACTATGTGGTTTCAATGATGAAAAGTATTTTATGCGTTGCTTCAAGAAGGAAGAGTTAATAACACCTTCACAATATCGAGATGCTTTTAATAAAAGTAGTATAAACAATAAATAAAATGTATAACCAATAAAATTTAATTATTAAAAAAGCATTAGAAATATTACCTACTACATGATAGAATAAGTTGGTTCGATGTCTGAACAAATAACCTAATTAAATAATACTCAAAACACATTGAGTGATAAATATTTGTTGGTAAAAGGAGCAACCATGATTAGTATAAATAGATATAGTTTATCAATGATTGATTTAAAGGATAGTACAATTATTTCATCACAACCAGTAGATGAAATATCATTTCATGAAAGTAGTTTTATATTACGTAAAATAAAAAAAGTATTCACAAATAATGACAACCGTGACTGTAGTTTAAATGAATCTAGTCGTTATATTGAACTCTTTGATAATTATAAAAGCAATAGAAACATGTATGAATTAGCAGAAACGCTATCTCAAGATATCTTTAATAAGAAACTGGAATTAGGAATTAATGCTAGCAGTGATTTACTGATTGTTGATTTTATAAAAGATGACCATAACTATCTACTAATTTATGACCATTCATTAGAAAATGCTTTCTCTCACTATGTAGAACAAACAAGTGGTGAAGCTCAAATTCGTATTACTAGAAATAAAAATGGTTTAAATGGAAGAATCAAAAAAAGCGATTCTTATCTTGCTTGGGATTTTACTGATAATAATTTTATGATTTGTGATGCAATGGATTTAGAAGAAAAAGATGAACTTGAAAAAACGGTTTTTGAAACAATCTTCGATATTGGTGCAAAACCAAATGATAAAGATATCATCCTAACATTAGAGAAAAGTGTAAATCAAATTGCGGAACAACACGAATTAGATCAAATGGAATGTACAGTTGCCTTAAAGAAAGAACTATTAGCATCTCCAGAAATTGTACTATCTAATGTATCAGAATTAGTATTCGCAGATAATGAAAGAGCAAAAACTGATTTTACTACATTATCTCAGGAGCATGAAATTCCAAAAGAAATTACAATCAATCAGGCTGTCTTAAAGAAAAAAGATAAATTCCAAAAAATTATGACGGATATCGGAATTGAAATTAATATCCCTATTGAGCAATTGAGCGAAAAAGAAAAAGTTGAATTTGTAAATAACGATGATGGAACCATCTCTATCAAAATCAACAACATTACAATGATCAATGATTAACAGAAAAGCAATTGAATCTCCCAAAGAGTCTAGATTCAATTGCTTTTTTATTATCTTCACTTCCAACTTCTCACCCATTTTCGCCAAAGAACGGATACTATTGTTTTCATTTTTACCACCTGTTTCTTTCTCTATGTTACGCCTCACTAAATATAAGAATGTATATTCCTAGATATGCTACATTTTCCTTGGTTAATTTATATCCATATTTAGAAACTATTATATCTCCAATTTGCTTCGCCTCTGCTTTTGCGAATGGATAATCATGCAATAACTTTACTCTATCTATATCAATTGAATAATTCTCTTTTTTATTCTTTATAATTTTGTATGCTAGATTTAAATTGTATTTCAAGAACTCTTGATAGTACTCATTATTTGAAATACTATAATTACCTGTAATACTTTTTGTCATTTCACAAATATCCATGGCAGCATTCATAATATCAATCATTTCTCTTCTTGATACACGAAACCTTGCTTTCATAATTAACAGAACAATTTCAACTTTATCCAATATAGTAAGAGCACTTGAAGCCACTTCATTAAAATCCATTACAATCATGGATGCAAGATTCATCTCCTCTTCAAACCATTGAACAAACCTACATATATCTAGATTACAACTTCTATTTCTGGTTTCTGGAAATTCCAGAAAATAATCGTATAAATCAGGATATATTGTATTATCTATATCCGACTCATAATAGTGTTTAATATTTTCAACATATTTATCTACTAAAACATTTATAATTTGAATACTTGGATACTTATAATCTCTATGCTTATGAACTTTACAACTAATTGTTTGCATACAAGCTACCTCCACTTTTTATTTATATCGAAGAATAATCATGAGCAATAATTTCTAATGGTGTAAACTCTTTCCCATCATACTCATACTTTACTATTGAGCAATTAAGAAAAGCTTTCTCATAACTTGGAAGTTGTTTTCTACAATTCCTATAAAACAATCCACTCACTCCTGAATGAGAAACAATAAGTACATTCTCATGATCTTCTTTATCCATTATCCCTGTTATGGACTTTACAATTCTATCTTGTCCCTGACTATTTGATTCTCCACCATATTGAAGAAAGAAATCTCCATAATCCCCTTTGGGATTCAACATTTCACTTTCTCCTTCAAAGACACCAAAGTTGAGTTCCTTTAATTCCTTCACCCTTTTATAAGGCATCTTATTTCTTAACACGATTTCTATTGTGTCACTTGCTCTTTCGGCAGTAGAACTATATGCATGGTCAAATAAAACTGGATTCTTTATAAAATATTCTGCAGCAATATGAGCTTGCTTTATACCTCTTTTTGTAAGTGGCGAATCACAATATCCTTGTATTTTCTTTCTTACATTAAATACCGTTTCTCCATGTCTCATAATATATAAATATTTTCTCATAGTTTACCTCCCATCTTTTCAACAAGTTTAACTACTATTCTTTATCTAATTAAATTGTAGTCTATCCAGTTACTGGATAGTCAATCATAAATTTTTTTCAATCAAAAAAAGTACCAATTTGAAATTGATACTTCCATTTTTATATTACTCTTATAAGCGTCTTAATAATAAAATCGTCTGGTAATTTTGCAGATATTTCATTTATTAGGTAATCTTCATAAGCCCATTCCTCAAGAGTATAGTTTTTTTCTTTCGCATATTCCACAAGTTTCCAATATGCTTCCTGCCGCTCAACTCTGCCTCCATAAGTATACGTAAAAATATAGGTTCCTTCCATCATATATTCTTCTGACTCTGGAACATGATAATAATAATGAAAATAATTATGAGTCATATCATGCATATACTTTTTATAATCGACACACGCTCCCCATGGAAAGGTATGCGTAATTCCCTGATTTTTTGCATCATTGTAGAATTTTGATACAGACATTGACAAACTAACTTCTTTACCACGACGATATAGTTTTCTAGATTCACAAAAAATAGGTTCCCTTTCTCTATACTCTTCACTCACAACTCCCATCTTTATATTCTCTGCTTCCATTGCCATTTCTTTTTGCATTCCAATCATACTACTTATTGTCTTCAAATCTTTGATTTTTTCTTCAATAATTTTCTGTTGTTGATCGAATGTATTTATCATTATTGTAGGATTCTGATTCTTAATAAATTCTTTGATATCCTTTAATGACATTCCAATTTCTTTTAATATTTTGATTGTATTAATCATATACAATTGACGATAGTAATAATACCGATAACCATTATCCAATACAACTGCAGGAGAAAATAAATCTATCTCATCATAATACAAAAGTGTTTTCCTTGCTAATCCTGCCAGTTTAGCAAATTCACTTACAGAAAAATATCCATCTTCTTTTGTTATGTTTGTCATTGAAGCTCCTTATCTAAAAAATACTATATACTCATTATAAACCACAATACCTCTTAATTGTAATTATGAATCCTAATAATTGAAATATTTATACAAATCACTTGTACACCTTGTAAACTTTGTAAACTTTGTAAACCTTGTAAACCTTGTAAACCTTGTAAACCTTGTAAACCTTGTAAACCTTGTAAACCTTGTAAACCTTGTAAACCTTGTAAACCTTGTAAACCTTGTA
>NZ_JAUSUR010000009.1 GCF_030814225.1 Breznakia pachnodae | reverse complement strand
AGGAACGTACTAATGTTGTACATTATGAGTTTTATGACTTTAATGTTCCAAATGAAATAAACTTCTATTTTATCTAATAAACAAAGGACTTTCTCGTTATTGGGGAAGTTTTTTTATGAAACTATTGACAACTGGTTATAACCAGTTGTATATTAAGAGTAGAGGAGGGAATACAGTGAAAAATGAAAATGATAAATTGCCAATATATTATAAGTTGGCAAAGAAAATAGAAGAAAACATTGAAAAAGGTATCTGGCGTAAAGGAGAACCGATTCCTTCAGAGCGTGAGCTGATTAAGATTTATAATGTGAGCAGGATTACGGTTCGTAATGCAATTGATGAATTGGTAAAACAGGGAAAACTGGAAAAGATTCAAGGGAAAGGTACGTTTGTATTAGGAAAGAGTATTGTCCAAAACTTAGGAAATTTATATAGTTTTACTAGAGAAATGGAAAAACAAGGGAAGATTTCAAGTACAAAGGTTCTAAATATATCAATAATGAAAGCTAGTCTAAAGTTGGCGTTGCATTTAGGAATCAAAGAAAATGATGAGGTAATTTATATTGAACGTCTGCGTTGTGCAGATAAAGAACCAATTATGATTGATCGTTCTTACTTCAGTAAAGAGAAATTTGGATTCTTACTAGATATCGATTTAACTAAGAAATCATTATATAAAACATTAGAGAATGAATATGGAGTATATATTAATAAAGCAATTGAAACATTCTCAGGTTGTATGTTAACTGATGAAGAAAGCGAAAAACTTGGATGTGCAAAACATCAGTATGGATTACTAGTAAAACGTACATCATTTATGGATGAAAAAGTAGTGTGTTATTCAACAACTGTTGCATCAGGTGATACGTTTGAATTTACAATTAAATTAGAGATTTAATTGTTATTTATATTAACTGGTTATAACGACATAACCAGTATGAAGGAGGTTATATGCTAAGCGAAGTATTGAATGAAAACATGGTAGAGACTCAGATTGAAAAGACAAGTTGGCGTGATGTGGTAAATGAATGTGGAAAAATTTTGTTGGATGAAAACAAGATCAAAGATGCTTATGTAGAATCAATGATTGAAACCGTTGAAAAGATGGGGCCATATATGATCTTGTTGCCGGAGATTGCATTCTTTCATGGAGTACCAGGAGCGAATGTGAAAGAAATTTGCTTGAGTTTAGTTACATTGAAAGAGCCAGTTTACTTTGAAGAGTTTGAAGGACAAAAAATCAAGGCAGCATTTGCATTTGGAGCAACAGATAAAAATTCCCACATGAGTCTGTTGTCGAATCTGGCATTGTTATTACAGGATGAGGAGTTCGTCTCACTTTTGAAAAACAATGGTTCAAAAGAAGAGATTATGGAAAGGATCGCTAATTATTAGGAGGTAAGAAAATGAAGCAGTTAGAATTTCTTGAAGTTGTGAAGTCACAATTAGACCAACAATTTGAAGAGGAAAAAGAAACAATTGAAGCAGCAGCACAAAGTTGTGCGGCATCAATTATGAAGAAACGAGTGGTACATGTGTTTGGATGTGGGCATTCACAAATGTTTGCAATGGAATTGTTCTATCGTGCTGGTGGATTGGTACCAGTAAATGCATTATTAATTCCACACTTAGCATTGTTTCCGAAAGCAAAGCTAAGTACGATTCAAGAACGAGTGGAAGGCTTCTCACAGGAATATCTGAATTTAGAGAACACAAGTGCTGATGATACGATGATTATTGTATCAATCTCAGGACGTAATGCAGCAGCAATTGATATGGCACTTTCAGCAAAAGAAAAAGGAATGAAGGTAATCGCATTAACTTCAGTTAAATTCTCAAGTGCTGTAAGCTCTCGTCACTCTTCTAAGAAGAATTTACGTGATGTAGCAGATATTGTGATTGATGTGAAGTGTGTTGAAGGAGATGCTTGTATGCGCGTTGAGGGACTGGATGTTAAGTTTACAGGAACATCAACAATTCTTGGTATGACCGTACTGGATGGTATTACTTCAAGAGTTGTAGAACTATGTGTAGAGCAAGGTTACAAACCGCCAATCTATGTGAGTTCGAACTTAGATGTGGGAGATGACATTAACAAGGAATACATAAGAGAATATCGTGATTTGATTGATTGTTTGTAAGGAGGAACAACATATGAAGATTATTACTGTTTGTGGATTAGGAGTAGGTTCAAGTTTAATACTAAAGATGACAGTAGATAGTGCGATGCAAAAGTTAGATCGTGATTGTACGATTGAACATTGGGATATGGGAACCGTACGTGGAAAAGACTTTGATCTGTTAGTAACTACAGAAGGGTTTAGAGATAATTTTGCGGACTTGGATAATGTAGTGTATGTGAATAATATTGTGGATGTTGAAGAAGTAAAAACTAAATTAGAAGAGTATTTTAATCGATAAGGAGGATAAAAAGAAATGTTAGACTTTTTAATTGAAGTAATTAAGACGCCAGCGATTGTATTAGGGTTAGTTGCACTTGTTGGATTGGTGTTACAGGGAAAAGGCGCCGCAGCAGTTTTCTCAGGAACACTAAAAACATCGTTAGGGATGTTGGTATTATCAGCAGGATCAAGTTTGATTGTTAATGAGATATTACCGTTTGTATCATTATTTACAGATGTATTTAATTTAACAGGATTTGCCACTTCATCAGAAGCGGTGGTAGGAGCAATCCAACAGGCATTACCTGTTGTAGCGAGTACAAGTTCGATTATCTTGGCAATTGGATTCTTGGTAAATGTGATTTTAGCAAAATTCTCACCACTAAAGTATATTTTCCTAACAGGACATATGATGTGGATTTTATCAGTGGTAGTAGCATTTGCATTATATAAAGCGGATTACAGTGAAACAATGATTATCGTAATTGGTAGTGCATTACAAGGTATTATCATGGTTGTATTACCAGCACTAGCGCAACCAATGGTACGTAAGATAACTGGAAACGATTCTATTGCGATAGCCCACTTAACAACATTAGGTACAGTACCTTCTGCTTATATTGGTGGATTATTAGGTGATAAAACAAAGAGTGCTGAAGATTTAAAATTACCAAAATCATTAGAAGTATTTAAAGATACATCAATTTCAGTTGCAATCGTTATGGGTGTGTTCTACATGGTTGTCGTAATTATGGCAGGACCAGATAAAGTTGGAGCACTAAGTGATGGTACAAACTACATTCTATTTGGATTAATGAAAGCATTAGGATTTACAGCAGGTATCTTAGTATTACTACAAGGTATTCGTATGTTCTTAGGAGAACTAGTTCCAGCATTTAAAGGAATCTCTGATAAACTTGTACCAGGTGCAATTCCAGCACTTGATGTACCTGCATTATTTGGATTTGCGCCTAATTCACTGATGATTGGATTCGTTACTGCAGTAGCAGGTATGATAGTATCAATGGTCGTATGTTCAATGGTATTTAATACAGTTCCATTAGTATCAATCATTGGTGCATTCTTCACTGGTGGAGTTGCAGGTATTCTTGGAAATGCAACTGGTGGTAGAAGAGGAGCAATCATTTCAGGATTCGTATATGGATTCTTATTAATCTTCTTAAGTGCAATGTTATCAACAATGTTTGACTTCTCTGCATATGGAGTTGCAGGAGTTGGGCATGACTGTATTGATGCAATTGTAATTACCATTTTATTGAGTAACCCAATTATTGGAATTGTAGTAATTGGTGTGGTATTTGCACTGTTATGTGTACTAGAAGTAAGAAGAAAAGCAAAGACAGTTCAACAATAATTCCTATTAAGACTATTGATTTTCCTTCAATGGTCTTTTAATTTCCTAGGAATACATAAAAACTTCCTGTATTTACTAATAGGAGGGAGTTATGGAAATTACAAAATTAAGCACATATTTAAAAGAAGGAGACCTGGATAAAAAGGTCAAAGAACAGGAATACTGGCGAAGCGTATGGGACATGTACGTGGAAGAAACCGAAAGCATTTATTCGCATCTGACTACAAAAGAGGCAATGGTAAGGATGATATCAGAAGTGAATTTTCGTAATCGATCACAGTCACCATCCTGTGAGGATTTAGGAGTATGGATTCGTGTAGGAGATATCTGCTATATCGATTTTGGAATTAATTATATTAATGAAGCAGGATTTCAGCACTTTGGTATCATTCTTGCGATTGTAAATAATAAGGTTCTAGTTACACCAATGACAAGTAATGAAAGAGCATACCAGTTGTCACAGGAACGAGAACTAAAACCTCACCTAATGCCGATTGGTAAGATTGATGGAATGTATCGTGACTCGACATTATTCTTAAATGATTCCAAGTTTATTAATTCCGCGCGAATCATAGATGTGAAAGCACATCTGCCAATCCAAAGTAGTTTGTTTAAAGAAATCAAGAAACGATTTCATGAATTAGTCGGGAAATGATATAATACAAACATGGAAAAACTAGAGGGTACATGGGTAGTTGCGGTGTCTGGTGGTGCCGATTCAATGGCACTACTGGATATGTGTTATCAAAACAATATGGATATAGTGGTTGCTCATGTCAATTATCAAAAAAGAGAAAGTGCAAATCGTGATGAAAAAGGGGTAGAGAGTTATTGCCATAATCGCAATATCCCTTTTTTTAAACACGTGGTAGATAACTATGAGAAAGGTAATTTTCAGGCGATTGCCAGAAAAATTCGTTATGCCTTTTTTAAAGAAATAGTAGAAGGTCAAAATGCGAAAGGTGTTCTGGTTGCGCATCATTTGGATGATGTATTAGAAACCTATATTATGCAAAAGAAGCGTAAAAGTATTCCTGAATATTATGGAATTGCAAAGGAAACTAAAATTTATGGTGTGCGTGTCTGCCGACTCTTATTAGAGTATACAAAAGCAGATTTAGAAACTTATTGTGAAAAGCATAATGTACCTTATTTCTTGGATGAATCAAACTTGAAAGATGATTATACTAGAAATAAAATTCGCCATGAACAAATCGAGCAAATGAGTGTTCAAAACAAGAAAGATATGGTGAAATGTATTCAACAAGATAACGAACGCTTACAGAAGGAAATGAGTGAGGTTCGTTTGTTTTGTGAGAATAAAGATACGCTAATGCAGGAAGAGTTGTTAACACTTGAAGAATCATTTTTATGCAAAGTACTGCGATATTGGATTATCAAGCACACTGAATATCATAGTATATCGATGAAGTACTTATTACATATCAGTGAATTAATCAAGAAAAAAGAGAATTGGATTTATCCGATTCGTAGTAAATTTCAACTTGTCTGTGAGTATGGTGTAATGAAAATTGAATCAACTGAAACCTATTCGTTTTACCATGTATTTCAAAAAATTGAATATATGAAAACAGAACACTTTGAAACATGTGATCATGGAAAGAAAATTGAAGGTGTTTTTGTTAGGGATGAAGACTTCCCGCTGGTAATCAGAAACTATCATTCAGGTGATAAAATCGAACTTCGTTATGGTACAAAAAAGGTCTCTAGGTTCTTTATTGACCGTAAAATAGCGAAGAAGGAACGCGAATTATGGCCTGTTTTAGTCAACAATATGGGAAAAATTATCTTTGTTTGTGGGATTGGGTGTGATATCTCACATTATAGTAACAATTTTAATATGTTTGTGGTAAAATAGTTTTATTGTTTAGGAGGATTTTTTTCATGCATAAAGATGTTGCAGAAGTCTTAGTTTCAAGAGAAGAAATTCATGAAAAATGTATTGAATTAGGAAAAAAGATTACTGAAGATTACACAGCGAAGGGGGAGATACCTTTGTTGGTAGGTTTACTTAGTGGATCAGTTCCATTTATGAGTGAACTTATGAAAAATATAGAAATGGATATATGTATTGATTTTATGGATGTTTCTAGTTACGATGGTACTACTTCTGTAGGATCAATTCGAATTGATAAGGATTTATCAACCTCAGCGGCTGATCGTTCAATCTTATTGGTTGAAGATATTGTAGATACAGGAAAAACACTTTTAGAAGTGAAACGTATGCTAGCGAATAAAGGAGCGAAAGAAGTAAAGGTTGTTTCTTTATTGGATAAGCCAGAACGTCGTACTGAAGACGTTGTTGCTGATTATGTAGGATTTACAATCAAAAACGAATTTGTAATCGGATATGGATTAGATTACAATCAAAAATACCGTAACCTACCTTATGTAGGTGTATTGAAAAGAGAAGTATACGAATAAGAAGGAGGCAAAATGAAAAATAACAAAAAGAGTCCTTTGCTGTTTTTGCCTTATATCATAGTAATTGCAATTTTACTATCATTATTTCCAATGTTTAATGATTCCAATAGTGATGAGTTTACATACAATCAGTTTGTTAAGAAAGCTGAGAAGATGGAATTCAAAGACGTTAACATGGAAATTAGTTCAGTTGTCGTTGATGTAAGTGGTAAATATGTTAAAGATGGTGAAGAAGTAACATTTAGTGTTACAGTTCCAAAAACAGATGAAAATATTTCATGGTTAGAAGAAGTATTGGATGAAAATGGTAAAAATAAAGTAAAAGTTTATGAGCCAAGCGATGACAATATGTTTCTTAACTTATTGTTTAATTTCGTCCCAATTGTAATATTTGGAATTTTAATCTTCTATATGTTTAGCAAGATGGGTGCTGGTGGACAAAACAAAGCATTCGAATTTGCTAAATCTCGTGCTAAGATTCAAGGAAATGTGAAAACAAGATTTGATGATGTAGCGGGAGCAGATGAAGAAAAAGAAGAAGTAAAAGAAATTATAGATTATCTTAAAAACCCGAAAAAGTTTACTGAAATGGGAGCGAAGATTCCTAAGGGAATGTTGATGGTGGGTCCTCCAGGTACTGGTAAGACATTACTTGCGAAGGCTGTAGCTGGTGAAGCTGATGTGCCATTCTTCTCAATCTCAGGTTCAGATTTCGTTGAAATGTTTGTTGGTACTGGAGCAAGTCGTGTTCGTGATATGTTTAAAAAAGCGAAACAGGCTGCACCATGTATTATCTTCATTGATGAAATTGATGCTGTTGGTAGACAACGTGGAGCTGGTATGGGTGGAGGAAACGATGAACGTGAACAAACTCTAAACCAATTACTAGTTGAAATGGATGGTATGGAAGAAAACGTTGGTATTGTTGTAATTGCTGCAACAAACCGTGCGGATGTTCTTGACCCAGCGTTATTAAGAAGTGGACGTTTTGACCGTCAGATCACAGTTAGTCTTCCTGACAAAAAAGGAAGAACAGAAATTCTTGCAGTACATGCACGTGGTAAGAAACTTGCAAAAGGTGTGTCACTTGAAAACTTGGCGCAACGTACTCCTGGATTCAGTGGAGCTGACTTGGCAAATATATTGAATGAAGCTGCAATTCTGGCTGTTCGTGAAAACCGTAAGGAAATCACAATGGCTCATTTGGATGAAGCGGTTGATAGAGTAATGATGGGACCAGCTAAAAAATCTAAGAAATATACAGATAGTGATAAAAAACTTGTTGCTTATCATGAAGCAGGACATGCTGTTATCGGTATTAAATTAGAAGATGCAGATATGGTTCAAAAAGTTACAATTATTCCTCGTGGAGAAGCAGGTGGATATAACCTGATGACTCCAAGAGAAGAAAAATACTTCCATCGTAAGAAGGAATATATGGCACAGATTACTGGTTTACTTGGTGGTCGTGTTTCTGAAGAACTTGTGTTTGGAGAAATTAGTGCCGGAGCTGTAAGTGATATCGAGAAGATTACGAAAATTGCGAAAGCAATGGTACGTGTATTCGGGATGTCATCACTTGGACCTATCCAATATGCAGATCCTCAAGGTAATGTATTCTTAGGAAGAGATTACAACAGTGGAAATGCTTACTCAGGTGAGATAGCATTTGAAATTGATAAAGAAGTTAGAAAAATCGTTAATGAATGTTACGAAGACTGTAAACGAATTATTACAGAAAACCGCAACCTTCTTGATTTGATTGCAAATGCATTGATCAGTGAAGAAACATTAACAAGTGAACAAATCAATAACTTGGTTCAATATGGTACAATTGAAGCGCCTGCTGGTGCTTCAACAGGAGAACATAAAACAACAACTCCTCCACCATCAACTGATCAAATTATTGGTGATGTGATTGACGATAACAAAGAATAAAAAGCAACAGCACATGTCAGATGACAGTGCTGTTCTTTCTTCTTAATGAAGATGAATGAGAGGTAATATGAAAGATCAATTAGTAAAAGCAATTGCATGCGATGGGCATGTAAGAATATATGTATGTAATACAACAGGAATTATTAACTATGCACAAAAGCAACATGATTTATGGCCAACTGCCAGTGCAACGTTAGGTAGAGTGCTGAGTGTTGCATCAATGATGGGTGGTAACTTAAAGAGTGATAAAGAAAAACTGACAATCACGATTAATGGTGGTGGACCAATTGGGACTGTTATGGCAGATGCTTATTATGGTGGGAATGTACGTGGATTCGTTGGTGAACCACATGTACACTATCAATACAACGATACAGGTAAACTTGCAGTAGGAGTAGCAGTTGGAACACAAGGGTATTTGGAAGTAAAAAAAGACCTTGGACTAAAAGAAGAATTTGGTGGTCAGGTTGCACTTCAAAATGGAGAAATTGGTGATGACTTTGCTTACTACTTTGCATTAAGTGAACAAACACCATCAGTTGTATCTGTAGGTGTGCTTGTTGATACTGACAATACAATTATTTCGTCTGGAGGACTTTTGATTCAAATGCTTCCAGATGCTAGTGAAGAAGATATTGAAAAAGTAGAAGCAGTAGTTAAAACGCTACAACCAATGTCAGATTTAATCAAAGATAACGTTGCTTTAGAAGAAATCGTGAAATCTTTGTTTGAAGATGCTAAAATACTAGAGACAACTGATATTGCATTTACTTGTAACTGTAGTAAAGAAAGAGTAGAGAATGCGATTAAGTTAATTGATAAAGAAGATTTAAAAGCAATGATTGAAGAGGATCATGGAAGTGAAGTATCTTGTCAGTTCTGTAATAAGACATATACATTTAGTGAAGAGGAACTTCAACAAATTTTAGATAGTAAGGAATAATTATGTGGAAAATAAGAGATGTGGAAATTGAAAATCAGGTTGTAATTGCACCAATGGCAGGCATTAGTAATGCTGCTTTTCGTAGTATCTGTAAAGAATTTGGTGCAGGTTTGATATGTGCCGAGATGGTCAGTGATAAAGCAATCTTTTATGAAAATAAGAAAACAATGAAAATGACAGAAGTGTTGGATGATGAACATCCAATGAGTCTTCAGTTATTTGGTCATGATATTGACAGTATGGTTCATGCCGCAAAGGTGTTAGATACACAAACGACTTGTGATGTGATTGATATTAATATGGGATGTCCGGTTAATAAAGTAATCAAAGCAAATGCTGGTTCATCATTAATGCGTGATGTAGAACATGCATGTAATATCGTGAAAGCAGTTGTTGAGAATGTAAACAAACCAGTAACAGTAAAGATGCGTGCTGGGTGGGATGTTCACTCTATCAATGCAGTTGAGTTAGCTATAGGTTTGGAAAAAGCAGGAGCCAGCATGATTTGTGTACATGGTAGAACCAGGTCACAAATGTATGAAGGAACAGCCGATTGGACGATTATCAAACAGGTAAAAGAGGCAGTTTCTATTCCTGTAGTGGGTAATGGAGATGTTCGCAGTGTTGATGATATGATTCGTATGCTGGATGAAACTGGTTGTGATGCAGTTGCGATAGGACGAGGGATTCTAGGAAATCCGTGGTTAATCAAAGAGTGTGTACATTACCTTGAAACTGGAGAACGTGAACTTGATGTTTCGGTACATGAGAAATTCATGCTAGCTAGAAAACATGCAAAACGTTTATGTAATCTGAAAGGTGAAAAGATTGGAATCAAAGAAATGCGAGGTCATGCATCTTGGTATATCAAAGGACTTCCATCTTCACATCGAGTAAAGGACAGAATATCAAATATGAATACCTATGAAGAATTAGATAATATTTTAAGTGAGTATGAAGCACAGTTAGAAGCAGAAGATAACCAATAAAAGCAGATATTTTGGGTTTTTGTTGACAAACTAAGCGAAACTTACTAAAATGATAACGATTGATAATTGACGAAGAAGAGATGAGTAATCAATGAAACAGCTCTAGAGAGTCCTGGTAAGGTGGAAAAGGATAGTGATGTCATTTGATGAATAAAGACTTGGAGTCAAGCGTTTGATTCACGTAATACGAATTAACTAGAAATTAGTTACTAAGACTAATAAAGCAATTTATTAGTGAATTAGGGTGGTACCACGATGATAACTCTCGTCCCTATACGGATGAGAGTTTTTATATTATAAGGAGGAATTAACATGGAAAACTTAAGCGAACAAGAAGTAGTAAGACGCGAGAAGATGAAAGATTTAGAAGAACAAGGAATTTTGCCTTTTGGAGATCGATACGATCGTACTCACAAAAGTGGTGATATTAAGAAAGAATTTGCTGATAAAGACAAAGATCAATTAGCAGAAATGAATGTACATGTGAAAATTGCTGGTCGTATTATGACAAAGAGAAGACAAGGAAAAGCAGGATTCATGCATATTCAAGATATTGATGGACAAATTCAAATATATGTGAGAAAAGATGCAATTGGTGAAGAAGCATATGAAATCTTCAAGAAAAGTGATTTAGGAGATATCGTTGGTATTGAAGGAACTGTAATGCGTACCAACCATGGAGAACTTTCAATTAAGGCTGAAACATATACTCACCTTACGAAAGCACTTCGCCCATTACCAGAAAAATTCCATGGATTAAGTGATGTGGAAGAACGTTTCCGTCGTCGTTATGTTGACTTAATTACAAATGATGAAGCAAGAATGATTGCAATCACAAGACCAAAAATTATTCGTTCAATTCAAAGATACTTAGATGGACAAGGGTTAATCGAAGTTGAAACACCAGTACTTCAACCAATTCTTGGTGGAGCTGCAGCTCGTCCATTTGAAACACATCATAATACATTAGATATGCCTTTCTACTTAAGAATCGCAACTGAATTACCATTAAAGAGACTTATTGTTGGTGGTTTAGAAGGTGTATATGAAATTGGTCGTCTATTTAGAAATGAAGGAATGGACCGTAATCATAACCCTGAGTTCACAACAGTAGAAGCATATGTTGCTTATACAGATATGTATGGAATGATGGACTTATGTGAAGGATTATTAGAAACAGTAGCTACTGAAGTATGTGGATCTACTGATATCGAATGGAATGAAAAAACAATTTCGTTAAAAGCTCCATTCAAACGTGTACACATGGTTGATCTAGTGAAAGAAGCAACTGGAATTGATTTCTTTGAAGAAATGTCATTTGAAGATGCAAAGGCATTAGCTGAAAAGAACAATATTAAAGTAGAAAAGCACCATACAGGTGTTGGACATATTATTAACTTATTCTTTGAAGAATTCTGTGAAGATAAAATTGTACAACCAACATATGTATATGGACATCCAATTGAAATCTCACCATTAGCTAAGAAGAATATAAAGGATCCAAGATTTGCAGAACGTTTTGAATTATTCATTGATGGTGCAGAATATGCAAATGCATTCTCTGAATTAAATGATCCAATTGATCAAAGAGAACGTTTCGAAAACCAAATCAAAGAAAAAGAACTTGGTAACGATGAAGCAAATGAAATGGATACAGACTATGTAGAAGCTCTAGAATATGGTATGCCACCAGCTGGAGGTATTGGATTAGGAATTGACCGTCTTGTAATGTTACTAACAGGGCAAACAACAATCCGTGAGGTTTTATTATTCCCTCATATGAAGGAGAGAAGTAAGTAGAAGTATATTCTGCATTGAATAACATTTGTATTAAACTTAGATAAAGTAATACGCAAATACAACGTAAAATTTTATGTTGTATTTGCGTATTTTTCTATACTTCAATAAATAAAAGTACAGGCTGAAAAAAGGAAAATGTTTAGGATAAAAAGGAATAGATTTTTAATAAACAAGTAAGTATTGTTGATTAGAAGTAATCAATAGCATACGCTGTACAGAAGTTATACATTGATTTGATTTCCATCCAGTGTATACAATAATATAGTTGTTAATGAGCAAAATAAATTGGAATAAATAATTATCTAGTTTTAATGAATTTGAAGATGATTAAGAAATTAATAATATTCTACAAGTAAGTTTGACTGAACTTTCAAACTATTATTTGATAAAAATTTACTTAGGAAGGGAAATATAAATACTTTTTAGCATAATCCAAAAACTCGGAAGCTTCATCATGAATGTTAGCTTCTTGAGTCGCTGAGATTGGAGCATGTGTAGATTCTAAATCCTGAATAATGATAGGGATGCGTCGATTAAACTTCTTAAAGAAATAATCTTCTTCTTGAATACGTTTCGTAACATTAGTAATAGCATGAAGAAGTTCACGATATCCTACAGGTCCTAAATTATTATCATAATCCTCATAACCAATATTTTCTATACCCTCTTTTTGATACCAATCAATTAAAATGTTGAAGTTATCCTTGTTGATAATTTCTACAGTATCTTGTTCAAGCATGGCATAATTCCAGCGTTGTTCTCCTAAATGCGCTTCTAAGCTCATAAAAGAAGGGGCAGGTAAGCGATTAACTTCTTTATTGTAATAAGATTCCAAATTGCATGAAATATCAAATATGGTAAGATTACTAAATTTTTTATATGTATGAGATCCATTAGAATATACCAAAAAGGAAATAGAATAAATATCTTTTTCATCCCACTGGTCAAAGGCATTTATTATTTTCTTATACAAATATTCCTCAAAATTCTTAGAAGGTTTATTGTCCTCATGATTTGTCTTTGTTTTTGCTTTGGCACGAATTTGCCTTTGTCTATTTACAAATTCTTCCTCTTCTTGTATGAATCTTGCTTTTCTTAAAGCTATCTCTTTCTCATCTGTTACACCATCCGCAGCAGCTATGGCTCTTATTAGTTCATCTAAATTATTATCAGTTTTTTTCATAATAGTATCCCCTTTATAGTTATAAGTATACACGAAGTAGTAATAATAAAATATGATATTGAGAGAATAGTAATAATAAAATGATATTATGGCTTTTGATAAGTTGGTAAAATTTTTAAATCTAAATCATATAACTATAAACTATTTTTGACAGTTAGTTAGAAGAAAATTATAATTAAACTAATTACAGATAAAAACTTGCGAAATACAGTTAATCGATTAAAGGGAAATATACTTTATTTATATGGTTATTATATTTATAGGAGAAAAAAGATGATAGAAATTGGCATAAAAGGATTAATAATAAAAGATGGTAAGTTTTTGGTTATGCATAAGCAAAAAGTGACACATGATAAATATGAGTTGCCTGGAGGACGAGTTCAATTTGGTGAGACCGTTGAAGATGCATTAAAACGAGAAATATTTGAAGAAACTGGATTTGAGGTAACACCAAGAAAAATGGTGGATTCATGGAATTACGTAGATGAAACTAATCAACATCAGATAGTTGGTGTAATTTACTACTGTGAAATTTTAGGAGAAAAAACAGAAGTTGTTTTATCTGAAGAACATGACAGGTACAAATGGTTAAGTTCAAATGAGTATGATGAACTAAATGTCTTATTTTATAATCAGATGAAAAATTTCGATTGGAGTAGTGTAGGTTTATACCAAAATAGCAATCAAATAATTGGAATGGATGTTAAAGTCAAAATCGATCGTCCATTAGGAACAGCACATCCAAAATATCCTGATATGATATATCCAGTTAATTATGGATATATCGAAGGAATTATTGGTGGAGATGGTGATGAACAAGATATTTATTTGTTAGGAGTTAATAAACCTGTAGATGAATGTAAAGGAAAAGTGATTGCTATTGTTTATAGAATTGATGATAATGAAGATAAATGGATTGTAACTCCTAAAGATATGAAATTTTCAAAAGAAGAGATATTAGAAATAATAAGTTTTCAAGAAAAATATTATGAGTCTATATTAATAATGGATTAATTTTATAAGGTGGTAAAATGTATGATAGAAGTAAGTAAAGAAGAACTGACTATCAATGATGAATTTGCAAAAGAAAGAAATGTATTTCCTTTGATTGATGCTATGCTGAAATTAGATGATATTTACTGTGCTGTTAATTCAACGAACACGATTATGGCAGTACAAGGGAATAAGTTTTTTCCAATGTGGATTTGGAATTCTAATAAACTAAACGATATTGAATCAAAAGAATTAATGGAGTATATAAAGGATAGAGTAATAAACCATAATTTAAAGATGGTGATTGTGAAAAATAATGTATATGAAAATCTAAGAGAACTGTATCCATATATTATTAATAACACTGTAATCATGAATGCATATATTAATAAGAAACCAAAACTCAATGTAGAAATAAGTGGAACAATTGATTATGCTAAGAAAGATGAAAATAAAATAATAGCTGATTTTTTGATTGGTTATGATGAAGAAATAGATCATACAGGATTGTCACGGGAAGATGCACTAGAGGACGCCAGTGGTCTTATTAGTAATCCTACGTTTTATGTGTGGAGAAATGAGCAACAAGAAATAGTAACGATTGGAAAATTGAATTATGATAGTGATACAGTGATTCGGATTAACTGTGTATTTACGAAACCAGAGGAAAGAAGAAAAGGATACTCTGCAATGCTTATGTATGCTCTTTGTAATAAGATATTGGAAATGGAAAAGATACCTATGCTCTATGCAGATAAAGCATATCTTCCAGCAAATAAATCATATCAAAATGTAGGCTTTCAAAAGATTGGTGAGATTGTAGAAATAGAACTATCAGAAAATAAGCAAACAAAAACATAACTTACTAGGTTATGTTTTTGTTTGTTTTATTAGTCTGTACAATGATACACCCGCAAGCATCCAAATAAGTATTCCATATACTACGTTTAGTAAGGAAAGGATGAGCATGAAAATAGATGCGATTAACATATAAAGAAGACCATCAATTTTTTCTGTATTTTTAAAATTATTATAGAAAATGACACTACTATATAATAAGAGAATACCTGAAATTATTTTATAAACAAGATTTGCCGAATCAAGCATAGTTATTGTAGCGGTGGAAATATAATAAGTGTTAACTTCGAAAACAGTCCATATAGTTAATATAGATAAAGAAGTAATAATCAATAAAATATTTATTATTTTACTGTGTTTTGTAATTGTAGTTGGTTTCATATAATTACCTCCATATCCTAATCCAATTTCCACTCGTATTCTTCTAAAAACTCAATTTTTGTATATTCTATAAATTGATCAACTACAGTTCTAGCAATATAGGGTTTATCACTTACAATTCCTAATATTCCAGCATCTAGATATTTTTTCATATCTATTGCATCATTAGCTGTCCAGACATATACAGGAATCCAAGAGGCTCTAAACTTATAAATGTTCTCAGCTGTTGCCATCGATTCTTCAATGAAGATGAAATCAATGTTCATACTTTTTATAATTGATGAATCAAGAATACCAATTTCACCAAATACACAGAATCCAGCATCTATACTTGGGTGCTTTGTATTTGCTTCCTCAACCAATTGATAATCAAGAGACAAGAACATAATATGTTCTTCATAGTCATACTTATCAACGACTTTCATAATCTCGTCAATTAGATTCTTTTCTTCTTTTCCATGTAGCTTCAATTCAATAACTAAATCAATTTTTCCATCACAGTAGGTAATTACTTCATCTAATGTCGAGATTTTCCCTTCATACCCATTTTGAGATAATGTCAGTCCTGATAATTCTGCAGCTGTCAGATCATAAACATTCACATCCTGGTTTGCCAATCGTGAAAGGTTGGTATCATGAATAACCATAGGAACCCCATCTTTTGATAATAGGATATCAATCTCTGCATATTCAGCATTTGCATCTATGGCACCTTGAATTGCTTCAATTGTATTTTCTACTCCTTTATCACTTCCTCGGTGACCTATAACAATTGGTTTATGTAATGCTTCTGGAACTCTTAAGACCGAGTAGGTACTACTTCCCAATGCCAAACAAAGGATGAAGATTAGTAACTTACATAAGGTTTTCAATTTAGGCTTTGTATTGATTGCTTTAATAAATCTTAAGTTAGAAAACTGCTTTGTATATAGTTCACTTAAACGTAAATTGATTGCTTGTTTTGTATTGTCAGATAATCGATAATTTATTGTTATAAGTGAAAGTAATAGAGGCATCAACATAACGTTACCAATAAAGTATAAAATCGTTATAGGTAGTAGTAAGAAGAATTGCCAGGAAAAATGATAATGTTCAAAAATCATTCCAATACTAATAATAGATGAATGAAACGCTTGTTCATATAAATAGTTTGGTATCCAATGTAAAACCAACCATATACTTATATAGATGATGATTGTAATGAAAAATTGTTTGTAAGATTTTTTGATGTTACGAATACTACTTTTCATTGCACGATAGAAATTTTGGTTTTCTAATATCATAGCCGGCAGGGTGTAAATCAAAAGAAAAAAGACTAGTGCTAATATAATAGGGATTAATAATAAAACAATAGAGCCCCATGAGAACTTGGCAATCTCACCACTAACGAAATTAGGGATCATAACTCTACTTACAAAAGAAGAATGAAGGCCTAATGTGGATAAAGGAAGTAAAGCAAATGCATAAATCAAGAAGCCAATACTACTGATGTGTTTCAGATTCTTTAAAGAGTACAGTGCATTTACTAGGATTGTTTTATATGTTGTTTTCGTATTGTTTCGCCAATTATGTACGCATAAAATAATAAGAGCATATTCGTAATAAATGGTGATTGTAATAATAAAGGTCGCAATAAAGAAGCAGATGAAACCAGGAATGGTTAAAACAAACTCCAAGATTGACATATTAAATGCAATTTGGATTCCTGTAACTCTAAGTGCAAACTGTAATATAAAAGAGATAACTCCTGTGACGACATAGTTGTTTACTATATAAATAGCAACTGATAAAAGAAATAGTTTAGGAAGTAGTTTTATAAATGATTTTACTTGGTTAATCATAGGGCCTCATTTCTTATGTATTATGGTTATCAACTAATGCAATAAAAGCATCCGCTGCACTACTTAGCGGAAAATACTTTTGATAGATATAACCAATTGATCTTTTAGGTAGTGGCTTTTTAAGATTTAATTTTTGTAGTGATTTATCTTTTAAATAATCTAATGAAAACTCCTCAATAACACAAGAGATTCCAAGATTGATTTTAGCGAACTGTAATAATAATTCATGTGCACCACTTTCAATGTGTGGTTCTAGACTAACTCCACTCTTCAAAAATTCAGATAATACAAATTGTTTTGAAATTGAATTTCCTTCCAATAAGATGATTGGAAGTTTAGCAATCTCTTCTCTTGTATATTCCTTTTTTAATTTTCTAGATGAACTTGCAACAAATATATCATGAATTTCAATGCATGGTATAATTTTTAGATCAGGATCATCAATTGGTAGATTCACAAAAGCTAAATCTACATCACCACTTTTAATTAAATCAATCATTTCTAATGATGTTGCATTCAGTACCTGTAAATGAATATTAGGATATTGATTATGGAATAGTTCTAAATAAGGAAGCAGGACATTGGTAGTAATTGTGTCAGCGGCACCAATGGTGAGTTTTCCATCATCCAAACTTTTTAAATTATTAATACGTTGTTCTGCTATATCAATTGAGTTCATTGCCGTTTTAACGTAATCATAAAGAATCTGTCCTTCTTGGGTTAGTGAAGTTTTCTTATGATGGCGATGAAACAATACACAATCCAGATCATCTTCTAACTGTTTAATTGATTGAGAGATTGCGGATTGTGATACATACAGTTTTTCTGCAGCTTTAGAAAATGAAGTTAATCGTGCTACTTCATAGAAAATTCGATAATTATCCAGTTTAGTTTTCATATAAGTACCTCTTATGTATAATATATTGAATATTAATTATACTTATGCCTATGCCTGTATTATAATATCAATGGATAAAATGTCAAATGAAACAGAAAGGATAAGTACTTTGGTACTTATAGGTGGTACAGATGGCTGGTTATGTAGTTGTAGGAACCCAATGGGGAGATGAAGGAAAAGGAAAGATTGTTGATGTCTTAGGAGATAAGGTAGATTACGTAGTACGTTTCCAAGGTGGAAATAATGCAGGGCATACAGTAGTTGTTGACGGTAAAAAACATATCTTACATTTATTGCCTTCAGGAGTATTGCATCGTCAGTCAAAATGTATTATTGGTCCAGGAGTGGTTGTTGATCCATTTGTTTTCTTGGAAGAAATTTCCGTTATTGAAAAAGGTGGATTAAATACTGACCATGTATTTATTAGTGAACGTGCTCATCTGATTATGCCATATCACATTGCATTAGATAAGTATCAGGAAGAATATAAGAAAGAAAATAAGGTAGGTACAACCAAACGTGGTATCGGACCTTGTTATGCAGATAAGTTTCAAAGAGTTGGATTACGCGTTGGTGATCTGTTGGACTTTGAAACATTTAAAGAAAAACTAACTTTTACATTAAAAATGAAGAATGATGAAATTGTAAAGTTATATGGTGGAGAAGCATTTGACTTAGATAAAATGATCAAAGACTTTGATGATATAAGAGAAACTTTATTGCCTCGTATTATTGATGCGGTGGAAGAAGTAAACAATGCACTTGATGACGATAAGTTTGTCTTGTTTGAAGGTGCACAGGCAGCGATGTTGGATATTAACTATGGAACCTATCCTTATGTTACCAGTTCATCACCAACAAGTGCTGGTGTATGTGCAGGAGCAGGAGTGTCACCTAAGAAACTGGACCGTATTGTAGGAGTGGTAAAAGCATACTCAACAAGAGTAGGAGAAGGTCCATTTGTTACAGAGCAATTAAATGAAGATGGTGATTTGATTCGTAGTAATGGAGCCGAGTATGGTGCAACAACAGGAAGACCAAGAAGATGTGGTTGGTTAGATTTGGTTGTAGTGAAACATGCCGCAAGAATCAATGGACTTACAGACCTAGTTATTACGAAGGTGGATATCTTATCTGGAATCAAAGAAATTCCTGTTTGTGTTGGATATGAAATCGATGGGAAGGTATATGACTATATTCCAGCAAGTGTTGAAAAAGTTGCGAAAGCAAAACCAGTATATGAAGTATATCCTGGATGGGATGAAGATATTTCAAAAATTGCTACATGGGATGAACTTCCAGAGAACTGCAAGAAGTACTTAAAGAAGATTGAAGAATTTACCAATACAAGAATCTCAATGGTTTCAGTAGGACCAGGCAGAGAACATAATATATATGTACATGATATAATCTCAAAATAAAACAGAACATTCGTTCTGTTTTATTTTCGAAAAAAGTAAAGTATATGATATGAGAAATTCTTATATATAAGGTATAATAGTTAAGAAGTGAAAGGAGATAGTGAAATGAAACAATTTATCGAGGACTTTAAAAGCTTTGCATTACGTGGTAATGTTTTAGACTTAGCTGTTGGGGTTGTAATTGGGGGAGCCTTCAGCAAGATCGTATCTTCTTTAGTTGAAGATATTATTACCCCTTTAATTTCTACAGTTCTTAATACAAGCGAAATGGCATCTTGGACGATGGTAATCGGATCTAGTAATGGAGAAGATGTATTATTAAAGTATGGATCATTCATTCAAAATATTATAGATTTCGTATTAATTGCATTCTGTATTTTTGTTGCAATTCGCATAATTGGCAAGTTTACAAGAAAAGAAAAACAAGAAGCAGCTCCAGCAAAATCTGCAGAAATTGTAATTTTGGAAGAAATTAGAGATGCTATAAAAAGTAAATAGATTGCAAACAATGTATAAAAATCTTGTTGTATTAGTTCATTAGTACGCTCGCAAACCCTTAGTTCAACGGCTCATTTGAGAACTGTTTTAGGGGCTTAATACAAATCACAAAATGTGTGAAAAAGCCACTGTTTATGGGCTTTTTTTTAAATGTGTGAAAGTTTGGGATTTGGTTGTCGCATTTGCTTTCCTGTGATATTATTGCAGTTGTGAAAAGGCAAAGGAGTGAGAACATGGATTCCAAGAAAACACTCATTGAGCAATTCAATGAATTTACAAAAGAAAAATATCGACAGACAAAAAATTATTTAGGGCCAGTCTTTAGGGAAGGTACTAATACAATGATAAAGATTGCTTATGCATGTGCTACAAAAGCGAAGGTTGCATTTAATACACTAATGCCTGTATTAATTGAAAAGACAAAATCTCTAACATTCGCAACAGCAGCAGGTATAAGAGAAATGAATAAGATTGCAGCTGAAAAGTTGAACTTTAATTTCCGTCACTTAGTAATGACAACAAGTGCAGCAGCGATTGTATTTGCATTGACAATTACAGTTACTGGTGCAGGGCGTTCTAAAGTTAGCGCAGCGGTGTTAGAAACAACACCGGAAGTTGAAAAGACTTATAACGATGAAGTTATGGAAATCAACTATGGTGATGACAGTGCAATCGTTGATGTTGCTAAAGAAATACTTGCAGATGACGAAGCTGCAGTATATGAAGCAAAACCTGTTACATTAGCAAATGGTGGCGAAGGTTACGAAATCGGAAACTATATTGTTGCGGTTGATCGTGAAGCTACGAAAGAATTAGGTGAAGAACAAATTCAACTTACTGTTCAAACAAAGGAAACTTACAACAAAGATGACTTTGGAAAAGTAGTAATTAATGATTCTACAGCTGATGTTACAAAAGAAAATGGTGCAGTTCATACATATACATTAAATGTTAAATATGTAGATACACAAGCGCCTACAATCAACTTAACTCAAAACGAAGTTGAAATTGATGATACAGATACGTTTAACAGACATTCATTTGTTCAATCAATTACTGATAACTATGATGGAGTAATCGAAGACTACACAATCGAAGGTGAAGTTCCTGAAAAGGATGAACTTCGTTGGGAAGCTGGAGATTACACAATTACTTATAAAGCTACAGATGCTAACGGTAACGTTGGACAAGCAAGCTTAAAAGTAAAAGTTAATGAAACAGAAGAAGAAAAAGAAGAGGAAGAAGTTGCTTCTAACACTGACACTGGTTCATCAAGTGATGTAGTTGAAACAAGTAGCGCAGCAAGTTACGAAAACGCAGGTTCAGTACTTGCAGCAGCATATGCACAAATTGGTGTAAACCAAGACTGTACAATGCTTGTTACAAACTCATTAAAAGCTGTTGGAATTAATTTCCACAGTGCACCAGCAGGATATATCAGCCTAGGAACTACAGTTTCAGTTGCTGATGCTCAACCTGGTGACATTATCTACTATGCAGATGGTGGTGCTGGAGTACCTCACGTTGCAATCTATGCAGGTAATGGTATGGCAATTCACGGTGGTTACATGGGAACAACAAAACTTGCAAGTGCATGGATGGGTTCTGGATTTGTAGTTATCCGCTTATAGTCAAATATTCAAAAAGTAACAATGCAAATTGTTGCTTTTTTTTAACTTTTAACTTATTTATATAGAGGAGTATATAGAATATTACTATATACTCTTTTGTTGTGTTGTGGGTTGAGAAAAATAGTTGAATAGAGTAGTGAAAAATAGAGCGTTATGTTATATAATGTTAGATATGTAGTTTTTAAAATAAAATGAGCAACACTCAATGTATATGAGTGAGTAAATAGATGGGTAAATTAAGGAGATTGCAATGAAAGAAATTATTCGTATCGAAGGTGGACATAAATTAAGTGGAAAAGTTAGAATTTCAGGATCGAAAAATGCTACTGTAGCACTTATACCAGCTGCGATCCTTTCGGATGAGCCAGTAACAATTGTTGGTGTTCCAGAGATTGCAGATGTAAAGTCACTAAAAATATTATTAGAAGAGTTAGGTGTAAATGTAGTAATGAAAGGAACTGACCATATTGTAATTGATCCTAATGGGATGGAAAACAAGCCAATGGACAGTGAAACGGTAACAAAATTAAGAGCATCCTATTACTTTATGGGTGTTTTGTTAGCGAAATATAAAAAAGTAGTTATTAAGATGCCAGGAGGGTGTTATCTTGGACCACGTCCAATTGATCTTCATCTAAAAGGCTTTGAAGCACTTGGTGCAACCGTTCGTTATGAAGGTGGTTGCTACCATATTGAAGCAGAAGAATTGGTTGGAGATAAAATTTTCCTTGATATTTCAAGTGTGGGTGCCACAATCAATATTATGACGGCTGCTGTATACGCAAAAGGGAAAACAATTATTGAGAATGCAGCAAAAGAACCGGAAATTATTGATATTGCAACATTATTAAATAAGATGGGTGCAGAAATTAGAGGAATGGGTACCAATGTAATTACAATTACAGGGGTCGAAAAGTTACATGGATGTTTCCATGAGATTATCCCTGATCGTATTGAAGCAGCAACTTATCTTACGCTTGCAGCAACTGCAGGAAACGATGTAACGATTGAAAACGTGATTCCACTTCACTTGGATGGTCTAATTTCTAAATTAGTAGATATTGGAGTCGAACTAAGTGTTGATATTGATAAAATTATAGTACATGGAAGAAAAGAAAAACTGACAGCAGTTGATATTAAGACAGCACCATATCCTGGTTTCGCCACGGATATGCAACAGCCTTTGACAGCTCTTTTAACGCAGTGTGAAGGCCAATCAGTTGTTACTGAGACAATTTATACAGAACGTTTCAAACATTGTAATGAGTTGAATAAAATGGGTGCGGATATTGATATTCGTATACCAAGTTCATTTATCAATGGTCCTTCAGTACTTTCAGGAACAAGTGTAGAAGCAACCGATTTACGTTGTGGGGCTTGTTTGGTTATCGCAGGACTAATAGCTCAAGGAACTACGGAAATCCATGAAATCTATCATATTGAACGTGGATATGAGAATATTGTAGGTAAGTTACGTGACTTGGGAGCGGTTATTGAAAAAGTTACAATTGATTAATGTGCAAAAGTGGTAAAAACACTTGAAATATTAAGAAAAGATAGATATAATGATTAAGCACTTACTTTAAGCTCGCATAGAGTTTAAGGCGGAAGGAGAAGAAATTATGAAAAAAGGAATTCACCCAGAATATCATAATATCACTGTTAAATGTTCAACATGTGGAACTGAATATGAAACTGGATCTACTGCAAATGATTTAAAAGTAGATACTTGTTCAAACTGTCACCCATTCTATACTGGTAGACAACGTTTCGCTGCTGCACAAGGTCGTGTAGAGAAGTTTAACAAGAAATATGGTTTAAAATCAGACGAACAAGAATAATCGAACAAAAAGCGAAGATGAAAATCTTTGCTTTTTTCTAGAAAAAGGAGAAAATTATGTTAATTACATACAAACCGCAGGGCGTTTGCTCAAAAGAAATCAACATTGAAGTTGAAGATAATATTGTAAAGACCGTTGAATTTGTAGGTGGATGTAATGGAAATGCGAAAGGGATTGCAGCACTAGCAAAAGGAATGAACGTAGATGAAGTTATCAAACGTTTATCTGGGATTACCTGTGGCTTTCGCCAAACAAGTTGTCCTGATCAAATGGCAAGAGCATTATCTCAAAGTCTGAAGGAAGAGTAATTCTTCCTTTTTTTTGCCATAAACGTCGAGTATGCTATGATAAGTAATGATAAAGTATAGATGAAAGGATGGTTCTATGGAAAAAACACTTTTATTAAGTTCTGCTATTTATTATATTGAATCAAATATTAGAAATGAAATTGATTATGAAGAACTTGCTAATCATCTAGGGATATCTTATCGTTATCTTCGTCTGCTGTTTAAAGACTATATGAATGAATCATTGCACTCATATGTTAGTAAACGAAGAATTCATAATGCAGCACTGGAAATCATCAGTACAGATAAGTGGTTAACAGAAATTGCCAGTGAATTTCAATATCAGGCATACGACAGTTTTACCAGAGCGTTTGATCGAGTTAGTGGGAAAACACCAGCCGAGTTTCGAAAACAGAACATAGCAGTGAAACGCAACCTTTTAGGTGTAGGAATCTATGGACCAGTAATTGAAGGAGGTAATACGATGAGTTTGAATTTAAATCAAGAAGAATGTGTATTGTTTGGAGTACCCAAAGTAGAGTTTACCACAGGAAAATGTAATACCTTTCCTGCATGTTTGGAAAGTGCACTTGTTTATATGGGGTATCAGGAAGATAACTTATATGCAAATCTGATGGCAGCATCAGGACTTAGTTTTCGTTTGCGTTGGAATAAAGAAGGATGGGATATGAGTAGTGTAGCATTGTCATTCGTAGAAGAAGACCCACAACTTCCATTACAAAGAATGTTTACCTATGCAAATGCAGAGTATCAGTTTTATGATAAGCAACAACTAAGTAAGGAAGAATGCAAGCATCAGATAATGAAGAGTCTTCAAAATGGTGTTCCTATACTTGCAAGTGGAATTGTTGGACCACCAGAGACGGTGATTATTACTGGATACAAAAATCATGGAAAAACATTATTGGGGTGGAGTTATTTTCAGGAACATCCAGAATATGCAGCTAATGTTATGATTGATGACAGTGGATATTTTGTAAGTGATGATTGGTGGGAGAAAGAAGAAACTTTAAACTTCTGTTTCTTTGAGAAAAAGGATGCATCTTATAATAAGGATACAGGCGCGTGGATAAAGAATGCACATCGTTTGATGAGTAAACTTGAAGTGGGAAGTTATTATGGTGGAAAGAAAGCATACGAAAGCTGGAAAGAAGCCCTTTTAAATGATCCAGTCTTTGCATCATCATCAGCAATCCAGTTGGTTGTTGAACGGCTGTTAGTAGAAGGGGATAATGAGACTTGTTTGAATGAAGGAAGGTATTGGGCATCGGTATTCTTTGATGAACTAGGAAAGGGAACACAAAATGATGAGTATACAATGATTGCAAGTGATTTTAAAGCAATTGCAGATATTGGAAATGAGATGCTGGCAATTCGTGATGCAATGAATCCAGAAGCAAACCCAATTGAAAAACTATGCGATATGAAAATCCGTAAAGAGTTAGCCAAACAGATTGATAAAGCAAAGGATTTAGAACAGATTATCATTAAAAAACTAGAAAAATTAATTGTATAAATTGAAGAGATGGAAAATTCCATCTTTTTTTATAAAATGCCTATAGGCATGGTATAATAGGAACGTTGAAGTAGAGGAGGTATACATATATGAGTGCAATGATTGAGCGTTTAGAAAAAATGGAACAGCGATATCATGAGATAAATGAACAAATGATGACTCAGGAAGTTCTTTCAGATAACAAGCTAATGGCGAAGTTAGGAAAAGAGCAATCTTCACTGACTCCAGTTGTTGAAACATATGGTGAACTAAAAAAAGTATTACAGGGAATTGAAGATGCAAATGCATTATTAAAAGAAAATGATCAAGAAGTTATTGAAATGGCAAAGATGGAACTAGAAGAGTTAAATCCAAAGGAACAGGAACTGTTGGACCGTTTGGAAGTATTATTAATTCCGAAAGATCCTGCAGATCAAAACAATGCAATGTTTGAAATTCGTGGAGCTGCTGGTGGAGATGAAGGAAATATCTTTGCTGGTGATCTTTATCGTATGTATATGAAATATGCAGAAAGCAAAGGTTGGAAGAGTGAAGTGATTGAAATGGCAGAAAGTGAAGCTGGCGGTTTCACCAGAGTTGTTTTTATGCTGAAGGGAACAGAAGTATATGGACACATGAAATTCGAAACAGGATCTCATCGTGTACAGAGGGTACCAAAAACCGAAACTCAAGGTCGTGTGCATACATCGACGGCAACGGTATTGGTTGACCCTGAAATTGAAGAAGATGAAATTGATATTGATCCAAATGATTTGGAAATCGATACAATGCGTGCAAGTGGAGCTGGAGGACAACATGTTAATAAAACCGACTCTGCAGTACGTGTAACGCACATTCCAACAGGAATTAGTGTGAAGTGTCAGGATGGTAGAAGTCAACATGAGAACCGTGCTACTGCCCTTATGAGTATTCGTGCAAAAGTGTATTCTGAAATGAAGCGAAGAGAAGAAGAAGAACGTCATGCGGAAAGAAAGAGTAAGTTAGGAACGGGAGACCGTAGTGAAAAAATCCGTACGTACAACTATCCACAAAACCGTGTAACCGATCACCGTATTGGATTAACCCTCCAACAGTTGGATCGTATCATGGAAGGAAAACTGGATGATATTATTGAAGCTTTGTTGTTACAGGATCAAAAGGATAAAATTGCAGGTAATAAATAATGAAATATAAGGATGCTTTAAAAAATGCAAAAGAAAAATGTATCAAGGCTGGTGTTGGCGATCAGGCACCACTGTTTCTTCTGCTGGAAATAACTGAAAAAGAAGCACATAACTTATATATGGAATATGAAGAAGAAATCGAAGATAGTATGCTTGAAGAATATAACCAAAAGGTCGAACGCTTACTAACGGGTGAACCACTAGATCATATTTTGGGATATAGTTATTTTTATGGATATCGTTTTGCTGTTGATGATCGTGTGTTAATTCCACGCCCTGAGACAGAAGAATTGGTAGCCAATGTATTAAGTGCATATGATGATCATTTTGCCTCACAGCAAGCAACCGTGATTGATGTTGGAAGTGGAAGTGGTGCAATTGCCATTTCTTTGAAACTGGAAGAAACTAATTTACAAGTTAGTGCCAGTGACATTAGTGAAGATGCGGTTGATGTTGCAAGCATGAACGCAAAGAACCTTGGTGCAGATGTAACATTCCTAGTTGGTAACATGTTGGATCCATTTATTGAAAACAATTATCAGGTAGATATTCTGGTAAGTAATCCTCCTTATATTCCTAAGGATGAGCAAATGGAACAAAGTGTAGTAGGTTATGAACCACATCTTGCTTTATTTGGTGGAGATGATGGATTACGCTTTTATCGTGAAATATTTGAAAAAGCACATCTGGTTATCAAAGAAAAAAGTATCTTGGCTTTTGAAATGGGTTATGATCAAAAAGAAACATTAACCAATGAAGCAAAAAAATACTTTAAAGATGATAGAATAGAAGTATATAAGGATATGAGTGGTAAAGATCGAATGCTTTTTATATATCATAACTGTTAGAGAGGTTAGCTATGAAAAAAATATTATGTTTCGCTTGTCTGTGTTTAACACTAGTTGCCTGTGGCAGCGATGATGACTATTATGTATGTAAGTTTGAAGATAAAACATCAAACGCAACAATGGAAATTTACTATGACAGCGATACTGGTAAAGTGCTAGAGGTAGAAATAGAATCTGAACAAACAATATCAAAAGATGAATTAGAATCATTTGAAGATACTAGTTTTGAAGAGTACTGGAACAAGAATGCTACATCTCTTGAAATGGATGGAGTATCTGTAAGTTCTAAATATGATAAATCAGATCGTATAGCTTCTGTCAGTATAACTATCAATGTTGATAACCTGGATAAAAATAATCGAGAAATCTTTCTAATACCAAATAATCTTAGTGTAGAAGATATGATTAAAAATGTAAAAGCAGAAGATTATAAATGTAACTACTAAATATAATAAAAAAGACCATATGGGAGCATATGGTCTTTATATATTATCTATGTCTCTTATTCTAAAGATTTCTTAAAAGGATCGCATAAGAAATGGGTAAGATTGTCATAAAGGAGTCCCAGACATATTTAAGTTAGCCTCAACTAACTGACTACATAATATACTATATTAGATTTGATGTCAACCAATATGCAACAAAATTTTAAAAAAAGTTAGAAAATGTTAACTAAATGTTTGACATTAGGGTTAGCCAGTGCTAACATATAACGTGTAAAAAAGTATTCTAATATTATAGAAAGGATGATCATGATGCCATTAGTATTAGCGCCAGTAGGAAAAACATTGAAGGTTTTAAAATGTTCGTTAGATGAGAAAACGGGGAAACATTTGCAGAACTTAGGGTTAATTCCGGGAGCAACAGTTGTTGTTGTAAGAGAAAAAGACGGAGATGTGATTGTCCAGGTAAAAGATTCTAGAATTGCTTTGAACAAGCAATTAGCTAGAAAAATACTTGTTGCGTAGAGATACGGGGAGGATCAGATGAAACTAAAAGATGTAAAGCCAGGAGAAACGGTTACAGTAAAGAAAGTACTTGGAACTGGACCAATTCGCCGCAGAATTTTTGACATGGGGATTACGCCAAGAACTCAGATTTTTGTACGTAAGGTAGCTCCACTTGGTGACCCAATTGAAGTAACTGTCAGAAACTATGAATTATCATTGCGTAAAGATGAAGCAAATGAAATTGAAGTCGAATAGGGGGACATTATGAGAGTAGCGTTAGTAGGAAATCCAAATAGTGGGAAAACCACATTATTTAATGAATTAACAGGTAGTACGGCTAAGGTGGGGAACTGGCCAGGTGTTACAGTAGACAAAAAAGAAGGTAAATATAAGAAAGCGAAGACACCAATGGACATTATTGATCTCCCTGGTGTTTATTCTTTATCTCCATATACTTTGGAAGAAGTAATTGCGAGAGATTATATTATTAATGAAAAACCAGATGTAATTATTAATATTATTGATGGTACTAACTTAGAGCGTAACTTGTATTTAACAACACAGATTCTGGAAACAGATATTCCAGTTGTTGGTGCACTAAACATGATGGACTTAGTTGAAAAGAACAAAGATAAAATCAATGTTGATGAGTTATCAAAAAAATTAGGGATTCCATTAGTTCAAATTAGTGCATTAAGAGCAACTAATATCAAAGACTTAATGGAAGTAGTTGCAACAGCAACTACGAAAAGAAAACCTTTAAACTTATTTAAAGGAACTAGCTTAGACAAACCATTCCATGACTTATATAACTTATATTCTTCAAAAGGGTTTGATCAACCAGTATTCAAAGCTAGTAAAACATTAGAACATGATGAAAAAATTCTGGCTAGTGATGAGTTAAAACCATTACTTGCAGATATTAAAAAAGTAACCGACTTAAATGAAGACAGTGAAGCAGATATCGCAGATATCCGCTACCAATATATTGAAACAGAATTAAGTGGAAGTTTAGAAAAAACAAGAGTACTTGGAGATTTAAGTACATCTGATAAGATTGACAAGATTCTAACAAACCGTTTCTTAGGTTTACCAATCTTTGCTCTTATCATGTTTGCAATCTTCCATACAACATTCTCTGAAAACTTCTTATTTATTGAAGGCTTGGCATCACCAGGTGTTTACCTTCAAGGATTAACAGAGGTACCAATTGAATGGATTACTGGAGTATTAGAAGGATTCTTAGAAAGTATGGGAGCAAGTGCTTGGGTATTTGGACTTGTAATTGATGGAATTGTTGCTGGGGTAGGAGGAGTTCTATCGTTCATCCCTCAGATTCTAGTTATCTTCTTATTCTTAAGTATTCTTGAAGACAGTGGATACATGGCTCGTGTTGCATTTATCATGGACCGTATCTTACGTAGATTTGGATTATCAGGAAAAGCATTCTTACCATTATTAACTGGATTTGGATGTAGTGTACCAGCGATTATGGGAGCACGTACATTAGAGGGTGAGCGTGAAAGAAAATTAACAATGATGTTAGTTCCGTATATGTCATGTGGAGCAAAGGCACCAATCTGGGCCTTATTTGCATCTGCAGTGTTTACGGACAATGGAGACTTAATGACGTTTGGAATTTATATGTTAGGTATTTTAGTGGCTGTAATTTCAGCAATTATCTTAAAGAAATTTGTATTTAAAGGAGAAGCATCTCCATTTGTAATGGAAATGCCAGCATACCACTTCCCAAGACTTAAGAACTTATTACTTCGTCTATGGGAAAAACTAAAAGGATATGTAGTACGTGCGGGAACAGTTATTCTTGCATCTACAATCGTACTTTGGTTCTTGGCTAACTTTGACTTCTCACTTAGTATGGTGGAAGCAAACAGTGAAGCAAGTATCTTAGGTATCTTAGCAAATGGTATCAAATTTATCTTTATGCCACTTGGATTTGTTGGTGGTAGTGATGGATGGAAAGCTGTAGTAGCAATCTTAACTGGATTGATTGCGAAGGAAGCAGTAGTATCAACTATGGGAGTTCTTTACACTGGTATGGAAAGTGAAGAAGACTTCCTAGGAGAAGATAGTGCAACAAACTCTTTAATTGCAACTATTGGTGCTACATTCTCTCCACTAGCAGCATTATCATTCATGGCATTTAACTTATTGAGTATTCCATGTATGGCAGCAGTAGCTGCATTACGTGCTGAATTAAATGATCGTAAGATCTTCTGGTTCACACTTGTGTTTTGGATAGTAGTAGCTTGGGTTGTTTCATTCTTAATCTTCAATGTAGGAACATTGTTAGGATTCTAATATGAAACCAATTGATATCATTATCCTTGTAGCAGCAGTAGCTTTCGTAGGATATATGGTGTTTAGAAAAATCAGACAACACCAAGAAAATAAAAAAAATGGTGTAGTAGGGTGCGGAGGCAGTTGTACTGGCTGTACTCAAGTAGAACAATGTAATGAAATCCATAAATTAATGGAAGACATACAGAAAAAACATAAACATAGCACATAATGCTATGTTTTTTGTTGGTAAAATATTGTTAGGAGATATCAAATATGCTATATAGTTATAAAGAATTAATTGATAAATATAAAACAAAATATGCATTGAAGAAACTATTAGATAATAATTATTTTGTAAAAATAGATAATGGTTATTACAGCGACACGCCTTATTATGATGAACTTGAATTAATTTTTAAGAAGTATTTAGGAATAATCCTTAACGATCAAAGTGCATTTTTTTATCACGGTTTGTCTGATTATATCCCAGACAAATATTTTGTAGCTACAAAACAAAAAGCAAAGAAAATTAACTTTGAGTCTGTAGTTCAGATATATGTAAGTAATAAATTCTATGGTTTAGGAAAAATGAAAATAAATGTTATTGGTGTTAATGTTAGTATATATGATAAAGAAAGAATGCTTATTGAGTTATTCAGAAGTAAAAAAAATTATTCATATGATTACTATAAGGAAATAGTTAAATCATTTAGGGAAATAATAGATGAGTTAGATATGGATAAATTAATAAAATATTTAGAGAAATTCTCAAATGGAGATAATATTTTAGAAAGGATAAATATGGAGATTTTCTAGCACAGAAAAAAAGACTTAGCTTAATTAAGTGAGCTAAGTCTTTTACATAAGTTTTGAAAAATCATGTTCTACTACTTCTACTGGTGTAAACACACCATCTTCAAATTCATATTTAATCATTCCACAATTTCCAAATGCGTGTGCATATTCTTCAAATGTTTTCCCTGTGTGAGCCAAGAACTGAAAACTTGCTCCAGCGTGAGATACAACTAATACAGTATGATGATCATCTTTTTCCATGATAGCTGTTATTGTAGGAACAATTCTGGCACGAACCTGAGATCGTGACTCACCACCATAATTTGTAAAGAAATCTTCATAAGTTTCTCGACTAGGATTTAAATCCTGACTTTCACTTTCGAATGTACCATAATTCATTTCTCGAAGATTTTTAACTCGCTCATAGTCCATTTTACCATCCGTTACCAATTCCAGTGTATCACTGGCTCTCTCGGATGTTGAAGCGTATGCATGATCAAATTCAATATTATGTTTCTTAAAGTATTCTCCAGCAATTTTAGCTTGTTTGATTCCTTTTTCAGTTAGAGGAGAATCACTCCAACCTTGTATTTTCCTGCGAACATTAAACAGCGTTTCTCCATGTCGCATTACATATAGCGTTTTCTTCATATTACCAAATCCTTTCTTCTTTGATTAAGTAAACAAAGTATAACACTTGGAGTGAACTCTAAGTCAATACATATACTATGAATTAATTGAAATAGGTACCTGCAGTTCAGTAACATACTGATCTGCATCTTTTGACCATTCACCTTCATGATAGATTTCACGAACACCACCACTAATTTCATACTTATGTTCCTTCATCCATGTTAACAGCAACTGATAGCTCTCACCAATGGTGTTTAAAGGGCCTACGTGAATGATAGAAGCGACTTTAACCTTTGGTAACTGTCTTATGTCATTTCTATCCTTCTTGCTTGCCAGAGGCTCTACTACCTCCATATCAATTGGTTTCTCTGTGTGTACAAACAAACCGGCATAATAAATACTCATACAAGAGATTGTTCTTGGCTCTTGTGCGACTTGATTTAATGAATTCCACATTCTCTCGCAAAACTCATCAAATGTTTCTTTTGTTTCATCATATACTTCTCTTTTTGTAACTGCCCAAATCGGTTCTACTTCTTTTACGACAATTTGATTCATAAATGTCATTCCTCCGTTGTTGAGTATAAAGTAGTTAACTTCTAATCGATTATGTTGCTCTTTCAACTGTTCTATTTTCTTGGACATTGTCTCAATCTTTTCTTCAAGAAGATGAGTTAGTTCAGCAGCAGTAATATTCGCATCTAAATGATACTTAATTTCTTTTAAACTACAGCCAGCATCTTTTAGCATTTGTATCTTCTGTACTTCCACAATTTTGGTAGCTGCATAAAAACGATAATTATTTATATCATCCACATAGGAAGGATATAATAATCCAACTGTTTCATAATGTTTAATGGTATCAATACTTAATCCACATATTTTTGAAAATTCACTTACTTTATACATTTTCTTACCTCTTCTGTAACGTTACATCTTTACTATATACCTGTGGGTAACTCCCAAGTCAAGAAGATACAAAAAAAATAACACTTACGTGTTACTTTTTGTTGTTTTCAAGACTTTCCAGAATTTTTTCAAATGTTTCTTCACTGATAATGTGTTCAATTCGACATGCATCTTTTTCTGCAGTATCAGCAGATACATTTAGTATTTCAATTAAAAAACTACGAATTGACTTGTGACGATGAAAAATCATCTGCGCCATATTCGTTCCTTCTTCCGTTAAATGGATATCTCCATACGTTTCTTGCGTAATTAAACCGCGGTCTTTTAAATTGTTAACTGCCTTGTTTACACTTGGCTTTGAAACTCCCATCAACTTCGCTACATCAATAGAGCGAACTTTTCCTTTTTCGGATAAAATCATGATTGTTTCCAAATAGTCTTCTAGTGATTCTCCTAAAAGCATAATACCACCTCTCAATATCTTAATTATACCATATTCTTTATCATGTCAAAATATGTTGCTTCTTTGAAGCCACAAGTAACTTGATCACCTACAACAAGAATTGGTCGTTTTACCAGCATTCCATTGGTTGCCAGCAGTTTGATTTGTTCTTCTTCACTCATTGAGTGAATTCTATCTTTTACTCGCAGTTGGCGATATAGTGAGCCTGATGTATTAAAAAACCTTTTTAAACTCAGGTTACTCATTTTGTATAATTTTCTTATCTCATCTTCACTTAACTTATCTTCAACTATATCCCTAGTTTTAAATTTCACATTGTTCATTCTCAAGAACTTCTTTGCCTTCTGGCAAGTACTACATCTTGGGTACTCTATTAAAAGAACCATATATTACTCTCCTCATAGTTTTCCACCTAATATATTATACTATGTAAACGCTTTCTTTTGAAACAATATTTTTAATAATGCTAATTTATTTTATATCCTGAACTTCAATAAGTCAAACTTAGTGAATTCCAATAGCATTCAAAACCATAAAAATAAGGCTTTATTCAAAAAGTAAAAAGTATTAATTAAATAAAGAAAATGAAGTTTGAATTAATTCGTGAATAAACAAGATGGATTGCTTGCAGTTTGAGGTAGAATATGGTTAAATAGGTTAGTACATAAATTATCCAGAGATGGGGTAGAGAGTTAGCTCGTAACCCACGCCAACCTACATGTATATGAAAGGTGGTACTGCTAACAGCGATAAGAGAATTCATTATACGTTAATGCCTTCTCTTTAGAAGGCATTTTTATATTTTATGCCAGAAAGGACTTGAGAATATGAAAGATTACATTTTTACTTCAGAAAGTATTACAGAAGGACATCCGGATAAGATCTGTGACAAGATAGCAGATGCAATTCTAGATGCTGCATTAACACAAGATACCAACGCTAAGATGGCGGTGGAAGCAACAATTAAGGATGACTTCATTCTTGTGTATGGAGAAGCAAATACAACTGCTGATATTGATTATGCAAAGATTGCGAAAGATACAGTAAAAGCAATTGGTTATGAAGAAGAGTATACTGTGCTTGTGAAAGTAAACAAGCAATCATGTGAGATTAATCAGGCGGTGGTTCACCAGGATGGTGAAATCGGTGCAGGGGACCAGGGATTGATGTTTGGTTATGCATGTAATGATAGTGATGAATATATGCCAGCACCAATTTACTATGCACATAAACTTGCCAGAAAACTTACAGAAGTTAGAAGAAACAATTCAATGCTGAAACCAGATGGAAAGACACAGGTAAGTGTGGAGTACAAAGATGGTAAGGTAGCTCGTATTGATACAATTGTAGTATCAACACAACATGATAAAGATGCAACACAAGAAGAGATTAAAGAATTGATTATGAAGGAAGTAATCAAACCTTGTGTGGAAGAAAACCTAGTAGATGAAAACACCAAGTATCTGATTAATCCAAGTGGAAGCTTTGTTGTTGGAGGAAGTTTTGGTGATTCAGGAACAACAGGTAGAAAAATAGTGGTTGATACATATGGTGGAATGGGTCGTATTGGAGGAGGATGTTTCTCTAGTAAGGATCCAACGAAAGTAGATCGTAGTGCTGCTTACTATGCTCGCTATGTAGCGAAATCAGTAGTCGCAAATAAACTTGCGGATCGTTGTGAAGTACAGGTTGCTTATGCCATTGGTAAGAGTGCTCCAGTATCGTTAATGGTTGATACATTTGGAACTGGTTTAATGAGTGATGAAGAATTACTTAAGGTAATTGAAAAGAACTTTAACTTTGAAGTAAGTAATATCTTGAATGAACTAGATTTACGTAAACCAATCTATTCGAAAACTGCATGCTATGGACACTTTGGTGATCCACAGTTCAGCTGGGAAAAAGTTAAAAAAATTAGTTAATTATGGAAGGATTCTCATCAGAATCCTTCTTTTTTACCGAAAATGCCAAAAAAAGTAAAAAAAATGCCAATTTATTCAAAAATTACTTGAAATATATATAATAATTATATATCATAAGTATAGGGAGGTAGGATTCCTAACTAGTCCTTGATTTTACTTGGGGGAAAGACATCGAAAGATGTCTTTTCTCTTTTTACGATAAATAGAATAAGGGTTGCATAATCAGTGATTTCAACTTATAATGGAGTGGTAAAATGCGATGAAGAAAAGAGTACTGATTTTAAGATGGATAGAGAGTAAGTGGCTGGTGGAAACTTATCATTAAGAAATCAAGAAGATGGTTTTGGAGCATCTGTGGTGAGCATTGGTAAACTATAGACGTGGGCGGCGTTAACGCTTGAGGTGTATATTGATACACGAAGTAAGGTGGTAACACGGTAACTCGTCCTTTGGATGAGTTTTTTATTTTAGAGGAGGACAACATTATGGAAAAACAAAAGTATTATATTACAACAGCAATTGCATATACCTCGGGGAAACCTCATATTGGTAATGTGTATGAAATTATCTTGGCAGACAGTATTGCCAGATATAAACGACTTGATGGATACGATGTATTCTTTCAGACTGGTACGGATGAACATGGCCAGAAGATTGAAGACAAAGCGAATGAATTAGGAATCACTCCACAGGCATATGTGGATGATGTAGCCAAAGTAGTAAAGAGCATGTTTGATCTTGCGAATACTTCTTATGATAAGTTCATTCGTACTACAGATCCTAATCATAAAGCAATGGTTCAAAAAATCTTTAAACGTCTATATGACCAAGGAGATATTTATAAAGGTGAGTATGAAGGATGGTATTGTAAGTCTTGTGAATCCTTCTTTACGGAATCACAGTTAGTGGATGGAAAATGCCCGGATTGTGGTGGTGAAGTTTATATTGCGAAGGAAGAAACATATTTCTTCCGTATGAGTAAATACCAAGATCGTTTAATGAAACACATTGAAGATCACCCTGAATTTATACAACCAGAATCAAGAAAAAATGAAATGATCAATAACTTCCTAAAACCTGGACTACAGGATTTAGCAGTATCAAGAACATCATTCAAATGGGGAATCCCAGTTGACTTTGATGACAAGCATGTTGTGTATGTTTGGGTTGATGCGCTAAGTAACTATATTACTGGACTAGGATATGATGTAGATGGAAATCATGGTGAGTTATACAAAAAGTACTGGCCTGCAGATTTGCATCTGATTGGAAAAGATATTTTACGTTTCCATACAATTTACTGGCCAATTATGTTGATGGCTTTGGATGTACCATTACCAAAACAAGTATTTGGTCATCCTTGGATTTTAGTTGGTGAAGGTAAGATGAGTAAGTCAAAAGGAAATGTAATCTACTTGGATGAACTAGTAAACTACTTTGGTGTAGATGCAGTTCGTTACTATGTACTACATGAAATGCCATTTGCTCAAGATGGAGTAATTACTTGGGACTTAATGATTGAAAGAATCAACTCAGATTTAGCCAATGTATTAGGTAACTTGGTAAACCGTACCATTTCAATGTCAAATAAATATTTTGATGGTGTAGTAAAAAATCCAGGTGTAAAAGAAGATGTTGATAATGAATTAATTCAGTTAGCATTAGAAACACCTAAGAATGTAAATAAACACATGGAAACATTGCATGTAAGTGATGCAATCACAGATATCTTTACGTTATTAAGAAGAAGCAATAAGTATATTGATGAAACATGTCCATGGATTTTAGCCAAAGATGATGCAAAACAAGATCGCTTACAAACCGTGTTATACAACTTACTGGAAAGTATCAGAATTTCAGCAGTTCTACTAGAACCATTTATTCCAGATACTAGTAAAAAGATTTTAGATCAAATCCAAACGAAACAAACAACATTCGATACAATCGAATCATTTGGAAATTTAGAAGAAGGAATTAAAGTGGTAGAAAAACCAGAAATTCTATTCAACCGTATTGATGAAAAAGAATTCGCGAAACAATATGAAGAAGATCACAAAGTAGAAACAAAACCGAAAAAAGAAGAAATTACGTTTGATGATTTCATGAAAACAGAAATGAAAGTAGGTCTGGTTGAAAAGTGTGAAAAGCATCCTAAAGCAGATAAACTGTTAGTTTCTCAAATCAATATTGGTGATGAAGTAAGACAAGTAGTGAGTGGAATCGCTGATGCTATTACACCAGAAGAAATGGTTGGTAAAAAAGTAATTGTAGTCACAAACTTAAAACCAGCAAAAATTCGTGGTGTAGAATCACAAGGAATGATCCTTGTTGGTGAAGATGACAAGAACCTTGAAGTAGTAAATGTAACTGCTCTAGAACCAGGTTCTATTGTCAGATAATGAATAATAAACGATTACAGCCTAGTATTATACTAGGCTTAGTTGCTATTGCCTTAATTATTAAAGGATTTACCAGTGGTGAAATGGCTATGGTAGCGATTGGTATTTTATTAATTATATTGAGTGTATCTAGAACGATGCTTATCAAGAAGTTCTCATCTGAGGAATATGATGATGTTGATGCACCAGATATGATTACTCGTTATCTGTTGGAAGATCCAGTACTCTATGTAGAGATGCTGGAAGTATATAAATCTGGGAATGGTGAAGTTCTATATGCAGAGAATGATGGTATCCTATTATACGATAATTTAAGCTTTAATTATCTTGCAAGTGCAAAAACTCTTGCGGGAGCCAGAGATATTGTAAGACTTTTACCACAGAACTATGGGGTATTTGTAGCTCATGATGAAATCTTTCAAGAGCTAATTGGTATCGACTTTGTATTTAAGAATTCGTTACTTTCTTATAATCATGTATATCAAAGCAAGCAACATGTGCCACTAGAAAATACCGAAGTTGAGATTCGTTTGCTGGATGATAGTTATCTAGAAGTGATTAAACAACAATATACAATTGAGCGTTTATCAACAGACACCTATATTCTTGGTAGAATAAAGGATGGTATGCTTGGCGCTTTTGTGGATGATAAATTAGCAGGATTTATTGGTATCCATGATAGTGGTCCAATTGGACTGTTAGAAGTGTTTGATGAGTATCGTGGTCAGAAGATTGCCCAGACTCTTCAGGCAGCAATTATGAATCGTTTAATTGATCAAGGAAAAACCATTTTCCTGCAAGTAAATGATACCAATGAAGTAAGTCTTCATATTCAAAAGAAATTACATATGACATGTGCGAAAAATCCATGCGGATGGTATTTCTCATAAATGAAAAAGAATAGCTCAAATTTATAGAGCTATTCTTTTATTTTAAGAGATATGGTCGATCTAATCGTTCTTTATATGCCTTGTTTTTTCTTAGGAAATAATGCCATCCTAGTTTATTTATCCATTTTACAGGCTTTCTACAAAGTAGTTTTACTTGTTTCTCACTTAATACATAAGGATTTCCTAACGTTTCTATCATTTCTTTTGAAAATGTTTGAGTCTGATTATATTCAACTCCTAATTGTGTCAATTGATTCAATAATTTTTTAAACATAAATCTAGGCATAAGGGCAAGACCAGCAGCTCCAGGTTTGACGATTGTTCCCATATATTCATAGTTCATTCTACGTACAAATACTTCCAGATAATTAACTAAGTATTTAGCTGTTTCACTTTCTTCAAATCCAGCCTGTACAATAAATCCAATTCTTCTTCCTTGTTTCTTATTAATTTTCATTTCTTCAAATAATTCTTTTACGATTCCTGGCATTGCATGAATATATAAAGGCATAACAATAATAATCGTTTCATATTCTTCAATTTCATCAGCCAATAACTTTGTGTTCAAAGATGCAAGCGTTCTTATCTCATATGGAAACTGTAAAGGTGCAGAAATCTGTTCGATAAAAGTATACGAATTACTTTTCTTTCCTTTTGGTGATCCGTTTATAAATAATGTACTCATAGTTGTTCCTCCTTAAATTCTGATAATGGTAATACAGAAATATCTTTACTGTGGAATTGGTAAAATGTACGGTGTAAGTATTCTTCTAAAACCGTTTTCTCATTATCCAATATATCTGTATCTTTATAGTATATTTTTATTGATGGATACTTTTCATATCTAGGATGATGCATTGATTCTCCAGTGTGGAAATTAGAGTATGGTAAAAATAGTGGAATCATACGATCAAATAATTTCTTTACCTTACTACTTACAAATCCAGTTTTTGTATCTAAGAAATAAACAACAGTATCTGCATTAATATAATTTGTATAATATTGCTCCAAATCTTTAAATGCACATCTTCCTGGGGTTCTCCACCAACAGCTCCAGCACCCTGTGCATCCATGAAATGTGACTTCATTAATATTCATAATATCTTCATAATTTTTTAAGTTAACTTCATATTCACTTACGATAAATGTTTTCATAACGTTCCTCCATACTTAGACTATAAGTTAGGGGCTGACCCCCAGGTCAATAGGTATTTAAAAAAAACTATTTTTTTTATAATTAAGGTCTTTTTATAGAGAAAAAAAGAGAATTGAAATTCTCTTTTTACTTACGTTTGATTGGTGAACAAGCTTCAATCAATATTCTTTCCTTTCCATCTTTAAATAGTACTAACTTTAGAAACAAGTAGACTTCTCCAAGCATTTCTAAGTTATTTTTCTCGCAAAACTCTAGTCCTTTTTTTAATGTATCTGCACCTATGGTGTGTTCATCATCATTATAGCGTCCACTTTCTACGATAACTGACATATACTCGCCTTCAGGCAAGTATTCGCATCCTGCTTCTTTCTTATCTGCTGGCTCAAGAATATACATGTTGGAATCAATATAACCATTTTGATCAAATGTCATTCGTTTAACCATATGAGAAAACATATCATCTTTTTCAAGATCCATATGGGCAATAACATGTTCTTCATATTCATCTAATGCGGATGAAGCAGTATAAGAACTTACAATTTTATAAAGTGGAATTTTCTTTATTATAAAGGTATTTAGATTTTGCTTATACTCGCTAATAAATTGTTTTGTGTTTTCAATCCGATTTATCTTCTTTTGAAGTTCAGCTAATTCTATATCAAGTTCTTTCTTACTGTTACTAAGTAAATCTTCGATAGATGAAAGTTCTGTACCTTCTGTAATTTGCTTAATCTGCTGCAAGGTTAATCCACGTTTCTTATAAAACTCAATTCCAAAAAGTTGAAAAATTTCATAGAACGTAAATTCTCGATAATTATTATCATTATTCTTATCTGGATGTAAAATTCCAATTTCTTCATAGTAACGAAGGGTATCTCTGGTTGTACCTAAGGTGCGAGTCATATCACCAGTTTTATACTTATTCTCTAAATTGTCGATATCATATTTATCGATATCATTTCCAAAAACGCGTTTGCTCATAATTATTCCCCTAATGTTTGATGTCTTAGATCCTTTTGGATTCTTCTGTTTTCAAATGCTTGCTTTTGTTTTTTTAGACGATCTTTTTGTCTTTGAAGTTGTCTTAGTTCATGTTCCAGTTTATTTTTTTCTGCTTTTGTTGCTGTATTCAGTTGTTCTTCACGATTACTTATTTCCTGATCTACTCGTTTATTCCATTCATACATAATCTGCTCTCTTCGATCTGGAATACCCTTACTGGCATCTTTCATTGAATCACGAAGTAGTTGTGAGTAACGTTGCATTGTTCCACCCCATACGCGATTACGGTCTTGGTAGTAATCAACCTGCTGTTCTTGCCCCAATTCATCTACCAAAGTATCTTCTTCACGATCTATAATATTTTGAAGGAAGGTCATAATAGGTAGAATCAAATAAATAATCAATCCTGCATGAATAAAGAAGTGGGCAAAGATTAATAATAGTACACGAAGTATAATCGTAAATAATCCTTGTCGGTTTAATTCATGTATCCGTTGTGTCTTTAGCTGCTCATCTACATTACTCTGTTTATTTAATGAGATAATCAGTCGTTGCATAATAACGGTTACAATCAAAGTGAGAATTCCATAAATCAAGATAGTCTGTTGGATGGTATCTTCTATCAGCATTCGGGTTGCTGAAGGAACTAATGATAAGAAAAATAATAATACTAGGTAAAATACCAGATTCTTATTTTTTACTGTATCTACTCGATTAAATGCATATGCAGTCTGAAACCAAAGGTTAGCCACAAAACAGAAACTAATAAAGTATATTCCCACTGCACGAAAAAGCGCAGAAATATCAACGACTCCATTTAATCCATATTTTATTGGTAACTCTAATACCATAATAGTTAGTATGATAGCAATGATTGCATCCCCAAAAACAACAACTCGATCCTTCATATCCAATACTCCTTATCCTCTTTAGAATTTTATTATATCATATTAGATTTATGAGGATTAGTGATTCAAATCAAGATGATTCAGAACTTGAATAATCTCTTCTTTTCGATTTGTTGAGAGTGAATCAATGAAGTTGATAAAGAGTTGTTGCCAACTTGTGGAGATTGCTAATAATTGTAGAGAATGATGAGTGAATTGTACTTCACGATGAAATGCAAATTCTTCTGGATAAAGGGTTTTAAATAATGCTGCAATACTTACATTATCAAAAGAAGTAAATAACTTGGTTACTTCTTCTTCAAATAAAAGGTCTAGATCTAAAACTTCAATCAAATCATTGATATGAAGTGGTTGTTTAAGAATCAGTTCTATTTTTTTATTAGACTTTGCATCCTGTATGGCTTCGATTAGTTGCTGGAAGTGTAGAGAATCCAATTTCTGAGGGTTTTTGATTTTAATTGCAAATGGTTTACTTTGATAATGTAACACAATAGAGTGAAGTGTATGGTTCAATAGAGCAGGCTGCAGTTTTGTTAGAAATGGTACGCGATACTTTTGTAGATACAAGAGTGTTTCTGGATTTTTTGTGAATTTTGTGAGTTGCTGAAAACATTGAATAACCAATTTCTCTGAGTTGTTATCCAACCTTTGATATAGTAATTCAATTTCTTCTTCATGAAAGAGATGTAGTTCTTCCTTGTTTAAGAGTAAAGAAAATAGTAATTGGTCTAGTATGATTTCTAAGAGATTAGTTCCAAGATAAGTAATGGATACACCGTGAAGTTCTTCGTATAAATGAATGATTTCTTTTAATGTATCAGAAGCGAATTGATTGCAGAAGTTTTGTTCAAGTTCAAAACGATGGATATATTCTAAAACCATAGCTATTCCTTTTTTGTTATACATATTATGGTCCATGGATAAACCATCAATCAGTGGATAATCTAAGTCCTCCTTACAAAATGCACTGTGATATTCTACATCATAGTTAATGTAGAAATCTAGTAATTGATGATCAATGACATTCTGATAACGTTCATTATTGAAAGGGAGTCGTGTTTGTTTTAGTTGCTGATATTTCTGATATACGAGTTGATGGTCTTTTTCAATGTATTCTTTTCCTTGCTCATATAATTGAAAGACATCTACCTTTGCTTCTAGTGAAAGGTTGGGTGTATACAGTACAGCATAATCTAAAGTGTAATAAACAGACTCCATAATTCGTTTGTATCGTCTTCTGGAAATAGTGGTACTTCTCTGAAAGTTATACATCTTTACTAGATTAGATGAAAGTAGGAATACATGATCCTGAATAATTTTTACCTGTTCACTGGTAAGTGAGTTATGTTCAATTAAAAAAAGCAGATAGTCTTCAAAGGATGTAAATTGATATTGTTTGGCAGTGATGGTATGGTTCATTATTGTTTCTCCAGTTCTTTTAAAATCATTTGTATAAGTTCTAAATCAATTACTCCATGTCTGGCAATGTAGCAATCATAAATCATTGATACAAATTCATCATCATAGATAACTTTAGTAGTACGACTCTTACAGTCATAAAAAAGATTGATGAAATCTTCAATGAGGGTGATGTACTGATCGACATGGATATAGCGAGATTGCTTTACGATGTTAGCGATTGTAAAAATAATATTTGAGTTCATATCAACAAGATTATTTCTTTTGTATGCCTGTTGTTGTACTTCTTGCAGATGCTGAAAATCTTCAGGTGATATAAAATATCCATCTGCAGCAATTTCACTATTCACTTCTACCAGTTGATGTGAGTTGCTTTTGTTATCCTTTATTACATAGTATTTCATGATGTTCCTCCTGTCTGTATATACTTAATACACCCTACAGCGAAGACATACAAGACTTGAAAAAATGGCCAAAATATGGTAATATAAGACTATAGATGAGGTGAAAAACTTCATTTTTTTTATTCATTTTATCGTTTAGTGGTAATTTATAAGTTTATGCATTATTTCAATAATCTTTTCTTGTTTTCCCTTTTTATATATAGTAAAGTGAAATTAAACGAGGAGGAAAGTCAAATGGCTAATCGATTTATTTTAAATGAAACCAGCTATCATGGAGCTGGTGCAATCAAAGAAATTGTAACGGAAGTAAAGAATAGAGGATTTAAGAAAGCATTGGTTGTTACAGATGCAGACTTAGTGAAATTCAATGTAGTGAAGAAGGTTACAGATTTATTAGATGGAGCCGATTTAGCATATGAAGTATATGATAAGGTAGAAGCGAATCCAACCGTAAAGATGGTACAGGATGGAGTAGCAATGTTTAAGGAAACAGGGGCAGACTACTTAATTGCAATTGGTGGAGGTTCACCACAGGATACTGCAAAAGGAATTGGAATTATCATCAACAATCCTGAATATGCAGATGTTGTGAGTCTGGAAGGAACAGCGCCTACAAAAAATAAAAGTGTACCAATGATTGCAGTGGCAACAACTGCTGGTACTGCAGCTGAGGTTACAATTAATTATGTAATTACTGATACTGAAAAGAAACGTAAGTTTGTATGTGTGGATCCTCATGATATTCCAGTAGTGGCAATTGTAGATCCAGACATGATGAGCAGCATGCCAAAGGGATTAACGGCTGCAACAGGTATGGATGCACTAACACATGCAATAGAAGGATATACAACATTAGGAGCATGGGAATTGGCGGATACGTTAAACTTGAAAGCAATTGAACTGATTTCAAGAAGTTTGCGAAGTGCAGTTGAAAACGATGCCAAGGGTAGAGAAGACATGGCACTTGGACAATATGTTACAGGTATGGCATTCTCAAATGTTGGTCTTGGGGTAGTACATGGGATGGCACATCCACTTGGAGCTTTCTATGGAACTGCACATGGGATTGCAAATGCAGTGTTACTTCCATATGTAATGGAATATAATAAAGACTATACTGGTGAGAAGTTTAGAGAAATAGCAAGAGCGATGGGTGTGGAAGGTGTTGATAATATGACACAGGAAGAATACCGTGCTGCTGCAATTGCTGCTGTTGAACAACTTTCTAAAGATGTTGGTATTCCTCACACTTTAAAAGAAATTGATGTGAAGGAAGAAGATTTAGAAGCACTAGCAGAGGCAGCTATGGCTGATGTTTGTACAGGTGGTAATCCAAGAGCTTGTAATTATGAAGAAGTTCTTGAAGTATACAAAAAAGCTTATAATGGGTAAAAGAAAAGAAGGTTCAAGTGAACCTTCTTTTGCTTATACAATTCCAAAGAATGCTAATATAATACTGATAATAATGATGACGATAAGAATCGTCGTTGTTTTTATTTTCTTACCCAAGAAGTAATATAGAATACCAAAGATTGCGAGTGGTAATAGACACGGCATTACTTCATCTAAGTATCCCTGTAATGGTTCTGCGAAATCGCCACTACCAACATTGATAGCAAATTCGAAGTATACCATCGATGCACTCATACAACCGATAACCATTAATCCAACTACAGAAGCAATATAGGTTATTTTATCCATAATACCAGAACCCTGGATTTGTTTGAAGAAATCAACTCCTAGTTCATATCCTTTGTTCAGACAGTAATAACGTAAGAACCAAGCTGGAATATTGAAAATTAAAATAAACAGAAGTGGACCAATTACGCTTCCATCTCTTGAGAAAGAAATCGCGATACCAGCAGCAATAATTCTTAATGTTCCCCAGATTAGTGAATCACCAATCCCTGCCAGAGGTCCCATAAGCGATGCTCTAACGGCATCAATAGATGTTTCATCAAAGTCTTCATTGTTTGCGTTTTCCTCTTCCATGGCAGCTAGGATACCATATAACAGGGTAGAGATGTGTGGCGTAATTGCCATAAACTCAAGATGACGTTTTAATGCACGTTTTCTACCTTCTAAATCATCTTCATATAAGGTACCAATCGCATCACACATCGTATAGGCAGCAGCAAGGTTTTGTTGTCGTTCATAATTCCAAGAAGCATCCTGATGACATGATCTTCTGAAGATTGTCATTAAATTCTTTTTTGTTAAACTCTTTGTATTAGAATTCGTTTTCATCTTCAATCACCTCCATTTGTGCATTTCCACTATTATTTTTATTTAAGGTCATAATAACTGCTACAATAACACAAGCCATAAGTGCTACACCAAGTACTGGTACATTCAGATATGCAGATAATAAGAATCCACCAAAGAAGAATGCAGCTACATCTTTTGTCATAATCATTCTAGCTAACATAGCAAATCCAATTGCTGGAATAATACCAGTTGCTACTTCTAATCCATGTGTAATAAATGCTGGTATTGCTGCAACAATATCAGCGATGAATGGAGAACCAAGGTAGTAAGAAATTCCAACGATGAATGATAGTGGAATTAAGAACTCAAGGAATGCTGCAATATGCATTCTTTCTACACCTTTTACATTTCCCTGATCAGCACTTATATCTGCTCTGCGACAGTTAATTTGTGGAATTACTAACATCATAATTAGGTTACTAACCATTGCTACTAGTGTAGCTACTGGTACTGCAAGAGCTACTGCAGTTCCTGGTTCACTACCACTAGAGATTACAAATGATGCACCAATAATTGTTCCTGATACCATATCAGGAGGGTTACTTGCTCCGACTGGGAAAGCACCTAACCATACAAGTTCTAATGTTGCTCCAACCATTACCCCAGTTGTGAAGTCACCCAGGACAAGTCCAACTAATGGAGAAATAACGATTGGACGATCTAACATGGAACTACCCATTACTACATTGGAGTAACCAAAGATAGCAATTAGAGTAATTAACATTGATTGTAATAATAAACTCATTTTTTAATCCTCCTTATAATAAATCCAATGGATTTTGTTTTGAATCATTTGGCACTAAACGAATTTCCAGTTCAACACCAGCTTTATCTAAGTTTTTCAATATCTCAACATCACTGTCATCGACAGAGATAGCTTTTGAAATTTGACGTTTATGTTCTTCTTTTTTCAAACCACCTAAGTTTACTGATTTGATTTGTGGATATCCATTAATTAATCGCTCAGTATCCTTTAAGTTACCAGTAATAATAAATAATTTATATTTATCAGTTGCACCATTGTTTAATGCAACTAAAGAATCTTCGATACTTTTCATTACAAGTTTTACCCCATTTGGTTTTGACATACGAATTGCAGTCATTCTAAGTTCATCTTCAACTACTTCATCATTGGCAATTAAGATACAATCTGCTCCTAATTGTTTGGTCCATGAAAAAGCAACCTGTCCATGAAGTAATCGATGGTCTACTCGAAGTAGTTTAATCATACTGTTATCCTCCTTACTGGACTTTATTTCTTGCATTAAGCATCGCTGTTACATGCTCTGCATCTATTTCACCAGTATCTTTATATGTATCTTTGAAGTAACTACCAACAATTGCTGCATCTGTAATTGCGAACTGCTCTTTACAATTGTCTGGTGTTAATCCAGCTCCAACAATCAGTGGGAAGTCTTTTAATGTATCCTTGAATGATTGGATTTTACTCATACTTGTTTCCTGACCAGTAGCATCTTCAGTTACAACAATTGCATCGCAACGCTCTTTACCAATTAATAAATCTTCTTCCAGCGAACGCTTTGATAAGTATGGCTGATATTTAAATCGTACCCCACCAAGAACGTATCCATCAAATCTCTCTCTAAATAATTTCATGAATGCATCAAATGTAATATCATCACGTTCTTCTAAATGACCAGCTACAGAATCTAATTGAATAAATGTAGCACCGTATTTTATAGCAAGTTCAAATGCCATCGTGTCATTGTTTAGACAATTGATTCCAAATGTAATACCTGGCATTGTTTCCTTTATATATTCCAAGACATCTACCATATTTGTATAGGTTCCAAAGTAGTTTTCAACAATCATTGCATCAACTCCTGCTTTGGTATAAATATCAATTTCTTTTTTTGCACGCTCTAAGATATCTTCAGGAGTATCTCCTTTTAAATGCAGCATCGCAAAGATTGGTTTTTTATTCTCAAATACTTCTAAAAAAGGTTTCTTCATTTCTTTCTCTCCTTCGATTAGAACTCTTCAGGTTCTAACTCATCACAAATTGATTCAATATAGACAATTGCCTCTTTTCCACTATCTAGAATATTTTGGATTCGATCATTGTCTATTTCACATTCTTTGTTGGATAGTACTATTTCCAACACCAAACTCATATTCATACCAGAAAACAGTTTAATATTTTCTAACTTTGCACTTTGAAGTAGTGCAGTATGAATACTTCCACCCACTATATCGGTAATTACGATATACTCTGTATCTGGATGATCACCAGCCTCTTCAATTAACTGTTTTGCATAGTCTTGTGCACTCTCCCCAGGGTATAGACTGAATGTTTCGATCTGTTGGGTATGTTCCCCGATGATCATCTGAACAGAATTCAACATTCCTTTTGATAACTCTCCATGAGAGGCTAAAATCACTTTTCTCAAGTTCTCACCACCTTTATAATCAAAGAATTCTTCTCACTTTACTATCCGCATTAATCGTGCCAAAAAGAAAAGTAAGACTAAAATTATCTTACTTTTACAAATTATTACTGATGTAATCATAAATATAACCAATTTCATCATCAGGTATTTCAACACTGTAGTATTTTTCTACTGAAGCAAATGTCTGTCTGATACTTGTGATGAAGTCCTGATGGTTAGCTTGTAGATCTTCAATATCCAGATAATTATCTAGAGGTTGATGAGTAACCAGACGTTCAATCATACAACAAATATGAACATATAAACCTACACAGGTATTGTTTTCAATTCGTATACCATAGTTTTGTTGGAAGTCATCAAGTGCTGTTGCGACATGTTCCAAGAGTTTGTTTGGGTTTAGAATGGTTAGATGATTCATAATATTTGTTAATGAGAAATTACGAAGCAATCGCTGTTTGAAATCGGTAATTTCCTGTGGTGACAGATATTGTTTAAACACATCTTCCAATATTTCAATATCCTGATTCATAATCAATTCTTCAATTGGAATAAATAATAAATTATCAATCCCAGGATTTAATGTTCCAATAACACACTTCACATTGTAGCGTTCAAACAGATTATCTCGATGTTCTTTTTCCAGTAACTGGTTATAGTCATATGTCAGAATACTTAAATTAATACCTGTTGGTAAACTGGATGATAGTAATTGACGAATCTTCTCTGCTGTACCCATTCCACTTGCACAAGCACATACCAAGATATCTTCTTTTTGTTTCTTTTCGATAATATGATATTGAAAAGAATTCTGCTCACATGCATTTTTTAATAGTGTATCGAGTGGTGTATCTAGTTTTAACTCATTACCAATTTCCAATGCAAGTTTTGTTGTAATGTTATTGATAATACCTATATCAGCATTAATCTCAGTTTCAATTCCTTTATAGATTTCTTCCAGTGAACCCATGTCTACTAATAAAACTAATTCCTGATAATGGTTAATCTTAGATAAATACTCATTCAGCTCTTCAATGATTTCCTGAGTAGTAACTTCAATTGGCATATCGATTGAATCAAATACATATTGTCCAAGTAGTTTATTAGTTGCACTGGCAATTGAACTAGCTGTTGAATAACCATGAGCAAGAATAATCCCTATTCTTGAATTGATAGGTTCTCCCTTGTTCATCATTTTTAGATTTAGTGATAAAAGGGAAGCGAACATATTATCAATTGCAGTATCTAAACGATTATTGATTTGTTCACTAATCACTGTAGCAACCATACTCTCTCGATTGGTTAGTGAAGAAGAGAGCTTGTAAAATGCATCTACTGCATCTTTGTGATTCATTACCCAATTACGAATGCGTACCGGACTGCTCATTACACTGCGAATATATTGCATCAACAATAAATAATCATTATTACTGATTTTATAGTTGTAACGTTTCATAACATCTTTGATAATGATTGAAATTTCATTCATCAGATAATCACTTTTGTTATCCTGAATCGTTTTCTTATCATAAAGAATCTGATCATAATAGTTTTTAATAGTTTGAAAGATTACTTCTTCACTATCCATTTGCTTTGGAATAGCAAGTAACTGATTATACAGTTGAATCACTCGATTATTGTCTTTTACTTCATTACTCAATTCAGCAATTGATAATAATCGATCATCACTTTCATTCTGTAGCGTTTTTATATTAAGTTCTTTTCTAAACAATGTTTTTGGTAAATGACGCATATGAATTTCAAGGGTATCATCTGCTTTTTCTCTTAATGCATTTGCACAACATACTTTAATATTATTTTTTAAATCACCAATATTTCCTTCAAAATCATACTCTATCAATAAGTTATAGACAAAGTTACTGATTTTAATATTACGTTTGATTAGTTGTTCCTCTTGGGCAAAGATTGAATGAATTAATTGAATACGCTCATAAATACCACGATCTTTTAAAGAAGGAATCATAACAGTAATTGGCACACGACGTAAGAAGGTTTTTAATAACACTTCTTCAGGTTTTTCGGTTGTCGCAAAGATAAGACGAACATGAGATGTTTCCCATTTCTCGTTTTCTCCAACTTTATGATAAATTCCTTTATCCATGAATAAGAATAGTTTTTCCTGACATTCCGCTTTTAGACAATGAACTTCATCTAAGAATAAGATTCCACCATTAGCTGCCTGAATCAAACCGACATTATCTTTATCTGCACCAGTAAACGAGCCTTTCTTATGACCAAACAGATTCGCTGTTAACAGTTCTGGATTATTTGCATATTCACTACAGTTCACCGTCACAAATGGTTTATCTTCACCAATGATATTGTGATTTACTGCATATTCATACATCAGTTGAGCAATAAAACTCTTACCAGTTCCTGTAGGTCCATTCAATAAAACCGGAAGGGAATTGTTGGGGTAGGAAATGGCTGCAATACATTGTTCTACACAATCGGATAAACTATCCTGATATCCAATTAGCTTTTGGAAGTCTTTTAATTCTTCTTTTTGTGTATGATTTTTTAACTCAGCTTCTGATAGAAATATTTTCTTTGCAATCTCTACCTGATGAGATTGTTCAAAAATACTTTTATGAAAGTACTGAGGTTCTTTATTTTGAATACAAAAAAGAACACCATCTTCAACTAGCTGATTAGATTCACGAGAAATAAAGTTCTTACTTTTCTCAAGTGACTCACTGAGCATTGCAATGGTTGTTCCCTTTCCTTTTTGTGTGTTTTCAATTACAATTTCTATTATTTTATCTTTCATGTTATCACCAAAAAGTTGTATCTCTTACTTAATTTCATTATATCGGGTGAAGTCGCTTTGTCAACACGAAGAAAAGCAGAAATGTTTTTATTATCACATTTCGTATTTTGGCACAAAAAATGCGTATAATTATATTGAAGAGACTTGTATTACTTCATCAGAAAAGAAAGGAGCGTTTTATGAAATATCGATTTACAAAAGATCTTACAACAACTCAGACGCAGACCTTTCATGCGAAATTGTATGATTCTTTAGAATTCTTAAAACTCTCAAACGATGAAGTGATTCATAGCATATTAAAAGCAATTCAGGAGAATCCATTATTAGAAGTAGATTTTGATCAGTATGGGATGTTGCCTTTAGATGAGACTTATGAAAATGTCTCACAGAAGCCAAATTTAAAGACTCATTTATATTATCAGTTACATACATCGGATGAATTTTATAGTGATAAAATATCTTCTTATATAATTGAAGCACTTGATGAGCGTGGCTTTTTTAGTGAAGATACAGAGGAAACATGTAAATTGCTTGGTGTGAACAAAGAAGAGTTCTTAAAGCATTTGAGTTTTATACAAACCTTTGATCCTTTAGGTGTTGCAGCATTTAACAGTATTGATTCATTGATTATTCAAAGCAAAGGAAAAGGACATTTACTAGCTGCTCAGATATTGGCGGAGTGTAATGAAGAATTACTTTTGAAAAAGTACTCTCTGATAGCGAAGAAATTGGATAAAAAGTTAGAGCAGATAACAAAAGAATTATCATTCATTCAAACATTGAATCCTTATCCTTGTACAGCATTTTATACTGCAAGAGACGAGACTAAAGTACCAGAACTTAAAATTGAAGTAGAGAATCAGCAGATTATGATTTCACCGATTCGTTACTATAATGTATACTACAATGATGTATATACTGATTTATTGAAAACAGATAAAGTGATTAAAAAATATTTCAATGAAGCAAAAACCATTATCGCGAATTTAGACAAACGTAATGCAACCCTATTGTTGATTGCAAATGAGTTAGTTACGACGCAACAGGGTTACTTTAGGTATGGTGATGAGTTAGTTGCCTGTACTCAAAAAGAAGTGGCAGATAGATTAGGAGTCAATCAGTCTACTGTATCACGTGCAACAATGAATAAGTATTATGAATTTAATAATGAAGTATTTGCATTATCTGACTTGTTTGTGGCTGCTACTGAAAGTGGAACCAGCAGTGATGGCGTTAAGAAAGCACTTCAGGAAATCATTCAACAGGAAGATAAGACAAAGCCATTTCGAGATGATGAATTAGTGGAAGAGTTGAAAAAATACAATCTGCAAGTTTCCAGAAGAACCGTAAGCAAATATCGAAGTAGTATGGGAATTCCAATTACAGGAAAACGTAAAAAGAAATAAATCATGGTATAATAACCACGGGTAAAACTGGAGGCTAAGAATGAACTATCGTATTCAAGAACTTGATTCATTTACTGTTGTTGGGCAGGAAGTAGAATTGAGTAATAAACAAAGTAAAAACCTTCAACTAAGTATGAACTTCTGGCCACGATTTAATGCAAATCTAAAAAAAGCTCAATTATCACAACTTGGGAATTGGGTAAAGTATGCATTTATGGAAAGAAGAGATAATAAAGTGTTTTATTATTGTGCAATCCCAAAACGAGATTGTATTCCAGAAGGATTTATATTGAAAGAAATACAACCTTCAAAATATCTGGTGGTAGAGCATGTAGGAAATATGAAGACTATTTATTCTACATACGAACAGGTTTATAAAGAAGTATTGCCAGCCAATAATTATCTTCCTAAACAAACCGATTTTCTTCATTTTGAGCGATATGACCATCGCTTTCACTGGAATAAACCAACTTCAATTATTGAGATTTGGATACCCGTTCAATAAAAACAAATGATAATCAAGTAGCTGAGTTTTTATAGCTGCTTTTTCTCTGTTTTCTTTTCGAGAATACTTGACTGTCTAGCAACTGTACAGTTTATAATGAACGTATATGGGCATTTTAGCAGAAAGGATAATTGTATGGATAAAAAAGCATACTTAAATGACTTATTAAGTCAGATGACAATTGATGAGAAAATAGCACAATTGTCATGTACACTTCCACTTACATTAATAGAAGATGAAGTGATTAATGAAGAGAGACTAAAAGAGAATCATCCGCATGGTGTTGGGAGAATGACCCAATTCGGTACTGGGTTTTTAAGAGGACCAAAAGCCATTGCGAAAGCATATAATGCAATTCAGAAGTATCATGTTGAAAATACAAGACTAGGAATACCAGCATTAATTCAGATTGAATCAATTGCTGGGGTTGTCGCAAAAGATGCAACCGTATTTCCTGTTCCAGTTGCAGTAGCTTCAACATGGGAACCATCATTATCAAGAAAAATTGGTGATATCAGTAGTGCGGAAGCAAAAGCATTAGGAGTGAGACAATGTTTAGCACCAGTAGCTGATGTTACTAGAGATGCAAGATGGGGAAGAGTTGGTGAAACATTTGGTGAAGATCCAACCCTTGTTACTCGTCTGTCAGTTGAGCAGGTAAAAGGATTACAGAAGGATGATATTCGCAATAATGTTGTTTCTTGTGCCAAACATTTCCTGGGATATGGAGCATCGGAAAAAGGAATTAATACATCATCTATTCATTATGGTGAAAAAGAAATAATGGAAACATATGCAAGACCATTCAACGCAATGATTAAGGAAGCCAACTTACAAAGTGTAATGGTTACTTATTCAGAAATTGATGGAGTACCAATTTCCACAAACAAATATTATTTACGTAATATTCTTCGTGGGGCAATGAAGTTTAGTGGAACTGCACTATGTGATGCAATGTCAATTCCACGTACCCACCAACAGCAAGGTATGTACAAAGATAATCATGTAGCTGCAATCAAAGCGATCGAAGCTGGACTTGATGCAGATACACCTATGACAACGGTTTATACTACACTGAAGGATAGTATTGAAAATGGTGAAGTAGAAGAAAAATATTTGGATGAAGCAGTATTAAGAGTGTTAACACATAAATATGATTTGGGCTTATTTGAAAATCCTTATGTGGATGAAAGAAGAATTGATGAAGTATTCTATAAGGAAAGTTCACAGGCAGTTTCAAAAGAAATTGCAGAGAAAGAAGTAACCTTATTAAAGAATGATGGAATTCTTCCATTAAATAAAGATAATAAGCAAAAACTAGTATTAGTAGGACCATTTGCTGATCGTTTAAATACATTATTTGGTGGATATGCATACCCCTCATTTGCAGAGATGCTACTAAATGTAACTTATAGTGCAAAAAAAGAAACATCTAAAATGGAAGGATTAGGAGCATTCTTTTCTCAATTATTAAATATTGATGATGTTGCGAAAGAAATGAAACTGGATCTTAATTTAAGTTATGAAGATAATGTTCAAAACTATATCAAAGATGTATATGGAATCGATACGTTATATGAAGCAATGCAGAAAGTATTTACGAATACAGATATTTCTTGTTTCAAAGGAACAGATGAAGAAATTGAAACAATTTTAGAAGCAAGCAAAGAGAGTGATGTTATTATTGCAACTTTAGGAGAAGTTACTGGATTTGGTAAAGATGCAACAAGTGGTGAAGGGATTGATAATCCAGATATTACCTTACCAGGTAATCAAAAATTTGTATTACAGAAGTTATGCGAAAGTGGAAAACCAGTAGTATTGGTATTGTTTAATGGTAGACCATTAGAACTACAATATGCTGCAGATCATTGTGCTGCAATCCTTGAAGTGTGGTATCCAGGTCCTCATGGTGCACAGGCAATCACAAAAGTATTATCTGGAGAAATTAACCCTGGTGGAAAACTACCATTGTCATTCCCTAAGCATGTAAATCAAAGTCCGCTATACTATGGACATAGAGCGAGCAGTGGATATCGAGAAGTAAATCATACGATAAAAGATAAAGAAAAAATTGAAGCAAGTAACTTGGCTCCGCTTTATCACTTTGGTCATGGTTTGTCTTATACAACTTATTCCTACAGTGATTTAAAAACACCAGAATCAATTCAGACAAAAGATACATTTGATGTTTCTTTTAAAGTGAAAAACACTGGTGAAGTTGCAGGAGAAGAAGTTGTTCAAGTATACGCACAAATGTTAGGTGCTACTTCAATTCGCCCAGTTATGGAGCTTAAAGGATTCAAACGTATTCATTTCAACAAAGGTGAAGAAAAAGAAGTAACATTTACGTTTGATACAACTCAGTTTATGTATTTTAATGAAGACCGTGATTATGCACTGGAAGCAGGTACATTAAAAGTATTTGTGGGATCAAGTTCTATTGATTTGCGTTTAGAAACACAAATTGAAATTGCTGGCAAAACATACACAGATGAAATGTTTGTAGGATGTTGTGACTTTACTTGTACAGTGAAATAAATTAGTAATATCAAAAAGATATAAATATCTTTTTGTCGATAATATAGGAGGTAAAGCATTTATGATGGAGAATTTGCAGTTTGTAATTTGTGATATTGATAATACATTGGTTTCACCACTTACTCACGATATGCAGGAAAAAACGAAAGAAGTAATTCGTAAACTGCATGCTCATGGGATTCACTTTGGTCTTGCGTCCGGAAGACCATTAGATGAAATTAACGCACAGGTAGTAAGATGGGGATTAGAGAAAGAAACAACAATGCTACTTGGAATGAATGGATGTGAGTTGTGGGATCGTAATGATGATACCTTGCATTCATACTATTTATTAAAGAAAGAATGGATTAAAGAAATTCTTGAACTTATGAAACCATTTGATTTAAATCCATATATGTATTTAGATGGTGGTAGATTTTTATGTACAAGAATGGATGAGATGGTACAATACTCAGCTGAGAAAGTAGGTAAAAAAATCGTACTTGTCAATGATATGAGTGAGTTTTATAAAGAAGAAAATGCGAAACTGATGTTTCGTATTCCAGAAGACCGAATGGAAGAAATTGAGGCATATGTCAGTAAACATGCTTCACCATATTATAAAGCATTTAAGACACAAACAACAATGTTGGAGTTCTCTAATATCAATGTCTCAAAAGCATATACCATGATTGAATATTGTAAACGTCAAAATATTGACGTGGAAAATGTAATGGCATTTGGAGATATGAGTAATGACAATGATATGCTAGAAGCAAGTGGACTTGGGGTATGTCTGCTAAACGGTGGGGAAGATACCAAAGCAATTGCTGATATCATTACTGAAAAGACTTGTGATGAAGAAGGATTTGCATATTTTATTGAAGATCATATTTTTAAACCAAGAGGTTGGTAATTTATATAGCAGATACTAAAATAATAAAAGGTATCTGCTTTTTCTTTTGGAATGATTATATAGGTTCTCTATAGCAGTTATTTCGTTTATAATAGAACTATAGCGAGGACATAATTATGAAAGAAAAAAATGTAATTGATGCATACATTGATGAATTTGATGGAGATATCAAAGAGCGAATGATAAAAATAAGAGCAATCATCAACAAGATATTACCAGAGGCAACTGAGAAAATGGGTTATAATATGCCAACATTTCACTGGCATGAAAATGTAGTTCATTTTGCTGCTTCAAAAACCCACATAGGATTTTATCCAACACCTTCAGGAGTTGATTATTTTAAGACATTAAGCAGTGATTATAAAACTTCAAAAGGAACAGTACAACTACCAAACAATAAGCCAATTCCTTATGACTTAATTGAAAAGACAGTATTGTTTCGAAAAGAAGAAGTGGAAAAGAAACATGGAAATAAATAATAATGTTCAGGAATTAGTAGCGAAGTTAAATCAAAATGATCAGATGGAAGCATATCATGCTTTAAAAGAACTATTAAAAATATCTCAAGATAGTATTGAAGTATATAATTATCTAGACACATTTCGTTCATTTTTAAGAGATGAGAAAAACTCATATGTTCGCTCTAGAGGTTTCCTATTAATTGTGGAAAATGCTAGATGGGATAAAGCTAACAAAATCAATGGGTTTGTATCAGAGTTGTTAGATGCAATTGAGGATGAAAAACCTACAGCAACCAGACAGCATATTCAATCATTAAGTACTTTGATAAAGTACAAACCAGAATTTCAGTCACTTATTGAAGAACGATTAGAATCTATTGACTATAATAAGTATGCGGACACAATGAAAGGATTAGTTCAAAAAGACGTAAACAACATCTTGAAGTTGACCAAGGAGTAAGGAGTTGTAACTATGCTTCTAATAATGAATATTATTTATTTTCTTATTGTACTTTTGATTTATAAATCACGGGCTTCAAAAAAACAAGATATCCGTGTTTTTAATAATGACGATGATTTTTATGAAAAATTACCTAAAGAAAAGAGTAATTATTATTGGAAGAAATCAACCCAATATGTAATTGCTTATATGATTAGTATGGGGTTATGGATTAATGCAGGTATTTTATTTATGAAGAGTACAGAAGATTGGATGTTTCAGATTATACTACTAATTGGTGGTTTTGCACTTATGAGCATTATTTACTTCTATCTAGATAAAAAATTAAGAGATCATATTCTAGAAGGAATGAGTCACGATGAATAAACAATACATAATAGAAATTACAATGAATGATAAAAAGACAAATAAAGTAAATACAGGATATCGACCACACCTTGCACTTCCTAATTCTAATGAATTGTTAGGAGTTCAATTTATTGATTTTATTGATGAAGTAATTACTAATCAACCCACATTAGCAGTTATTGAAACTATGTATGATATTGATTACAGTTCACTACAAGTAAATACTATTTTTGATATAAGAGAAGGACGAAATATAGTTGGAAAAGGGATTATAAAAGAAATAATTTAATTTTTTCTTGACCTTATACTTAGTATATAGTGTAAAAGGAAGGTAGGAGGTGTCATATGAAAACAAATGAAGTTGAAAAACGATTAGGCATCAGTAAACAGTCAATTCTATTTTATGAAAAAGAAGGACTTGTACATCCAAAACGTGATGAAAGTAATTACCGAGATTATGATGAGCAAGATGTTCAGATATTGCAAATGATTAAACTATTAAGAGGAATGGATATATCAATTGATGATATTCGTTTGGTATTAAGTGGAGATAAGAGTTTTTCTGAATGCTTAGAAATGAAGGAACAGAATATTGAGTATCTTATGAGTGAGTTAGAAGAAACAAAAAATGTGGTTTCTTCCTTAAAAGAAAAGAATATTCCATTAATTCCGGCACTTGCTGATTTTGAATTACAGACAAAGACAATTAACTTTGGATATAATAAAACTAATAAAACACCGTCATTGGGACGATTACTTACATCCAAATTAGCTTTATCCAGGTTAATGGGATTAATTATTTATTCACTTATTTTTCTTTTCTTTATCATTGTAATTCTACTTGCATTTAATTATACGATAAATTCAATACCAGTTATTATTGGTATTTGGATTATAATATTTATTATAGTTGTATTATTGTTTGGAAATGTACAATGGGTTTTACTAGAACTGACGAATGATCAATATATTGAATTTCTAGAATCCAGTATTCGATACTATAAGCGAAGAAATAACCTTTCTCATTTTCGTTATATTTTATCATCAATATTCAATAACAATAGAAAATATCTAAAAGAAGTAAACTATGAAGATATTAAAAAAGTAACAATTAAAGAAGTTGATCGTTATGTAAGGATGCCATATACTTATATTGGATATCAAATAGTAACTTATGATTTTACTTTTGATTTCAAAGATGAAAGTGTTATTTTGAGAAATCCAATTACTTTAGAGGATGATCAATACTTAGTAAAAGAAATAATTAAAGCAAAGATAAAAACAATTGAAGACAAGGACCATTACTTAGATTAATGATATGGCAACTGATTTACATTATATAAATCAGTTGCTGTTTTATTATATGGTTATGATAAAATAGGAGATATACAAACTAAGTTTCCTAGGAAATAGTGGAGGGAATATGTCTAGAAGTGAAAAAGTAACACTTACAAATATGTGTATGGTTTATGATGATAAAGGTAATATTTTGATACAAGATCGTAAAGATATTTCATGGCCTGGGGTTTGTTTTCCTGGTGGTCATATCGAAGCAAAAGAATCATTTGTGGAATCTGTAATTCGTGAAGTGAAAGAAGAAACTGGTCTTATTATTGAGAATCCAGTTTTATGTGGTGTGAAGCAATTTACTACAAAAGAACATGGAAGATATATTGTATTCTTTTACAAAAGCAATACCTATACAGGTGAACTGTGTAGTAGTGATGAAGGAGAAGTCTATTGGATTAAACGTTCTGAGTTACATAACTATCAGCTGTCAGAAGACTTTGAAGATATGTTGAAAGTATTTGAAGATGATGAATTGAGTGAATTTTATTACTACAATGAAGGGGGAGATTGGGATTATAAATTACTGTAAGGAGGTCAAATATGAACCGAGTTGATATATTACGAGACTATATAAATAATGTGCTAAACAGTATTAGAGATGATGAATTTAAAGCAATGGGATATATTCACCTTTATGGAGTTGCACAAGCAAGTGTATTACTGGCTAAGAAACGTAAACTAGGTGAAGAACTTTGTGAGATGGCAGCTTTACTGCATGATATTTATACATATCAAAATAATACAAGTAAAGACCATGCAGTAAAAGGTGCAGTTATAGCAAGAGAAATTCTGGAAGAATTAGAAATTGCCAGCTATGAAGAAATTGATATTATTTGTACTGCAATTTATAACCATAGTAGTAAAGCAATGGTTCATGATAGTTATAGTGAATTATTAAAAGATGCAGATGTTCTTCAGCATAATCTTTATCATCCGGATGTTCCAGACCATGAAAAGAAACGATATGAAGCTTTATTAAAAGAACTAGGTTTATGTGTGTAATGCCTATAGGTTTATCCAAATAAAGAAATATGGTATTATTATAGAACGAAATAGTAATAACTATTTAAGGGAGGAAGAAGTATGTTTGATCGCGTACAAATAAAAGAAAGAGCGAAAGCTATTTATCGAAGTAATGTTGTAAAAGCTCTAGTAATTGGAGTTGTTTTATGGCTAGTAACTGAGGGAAATAGTGGATCGACAACAGAATTTAATTTATCAGACTCAAATGATATGGTTGATGCTGCACAAGATAGTTTTTACCAGCTAAGATCAAGTCATTTCTGGAGCTTAATACCATTTGCGTTTGCAGGGTATGCAATTATTAGATTATTAATATCAGTACTTATATCACCAGTACAAACAATGCTGATGTACTACTATAAAGATATGTCACTAGGAAAAGAATCACCTAATATCATGGAAGTGGTTCAACGTGGAGTATTCTTCAAAGTAGCTGCAGTTACTATCTTGTCAGCAATTGGTATTGGAATAGCTACGATATTCCTTGTGGTACCAGGAATATATTTATCGTATGTATGGCGTTATGTAGGACTGATTGCAGTAGATCATCCTGAAATGTCAATTACCGAAGTATTCGCTGAAAGTAAACGAATTACTATGGGTTATAAGTTTGACTTATTCGTATTGGACTTATCATTTATTGGATGGTATATTGCAGTAGCAGTTGTTAGTGTAATATCACTTGGAATTCTTGGGGTTATTGGTGGAATTGCATTAACACCATATACAGCACTAAGTGATGTAGAGGCTTATAATGTATTAAGTTTAAATTTTACTGAATCAAGTGAATGGTAATTATGAAAGGCATTATCCTAATATAGGGTAGTGCTTTTTTTGTTGTGTGAGCAAGCATTCTATCATACAATAAAGATAAGTAAAAGAGGGAAATAGAATGAAAAAAATATTAGCAATCTTATGTCTTGCGCTACTTTTAGGGTGTAGCAGTGGACTCTCAATAGATGGACATATTGAGAAGTTGGAGAAAATAGGAATTCAGGTTCCAGATTCACTAGAAACAAGCATTGATCCAAAGACAGTAGAAATTAATGGAACGGTTTATCAGGATATGATATATATGTATATTTTAATTCAATCTGGAATTGGCGAATACGATGAAGAAAAATATGCTTATGTCCCTACAAATGAAACAGTGTATGTATTTGATGCCGAAGCAATGAATATAGACAATATGTATGCAAATCTGTGTGATGGATTATCTAGTATAACGAAAGATGATTTTGTGATTGAGAATGTTAAACAGGAAGTTATAGAAGAGAGTGAAGATGGAATAGGAATGTATCAGATTGAATTCACAATCAATGGAAATGTGTATACGGCAGAAGCTGAAATGAGATATGACTGGATTGATACCAACTTTATGTTGTATGTAAATGAAGCAATTGAAAAAGAAGGTTATGATAATCGATTGTACTATACTTGGTATACGCAAGAAGTTGTAGTGTTGTATCGTGACCGTGATTGGGTAGATGAATTTGAAGCTTTAACAGAAATAGAACTTTTTTAATCTTTGTAAACAAGAGTTGTCTAATTGTAGATGACTCTTGTTTTATTAATAGTATATTTAAAACTATAAAACAATGAAAATAGAATTAAACGTATTTAAATCTAAAGCCTCTACCTATAATTGTTTGAATTCATACATCGATTTTACATCAATTTTACAACGCTATGATATTCTTACTCTCAAGGAGGAACATAATATGAGAATATTAAAAAGAGCGTTTTGGAATGTATGTAAGACATACAAAAAAACAGTTCTGATGTTGCTTGTGATAAGTGCAATTATGACACTTATTTTTTCTGGTCTGGCATTACAGACTTCATCAGTACAGGCGACTAAAAAAGCACAGAAATCAGTGGGAGCAAAAGTAGACTTCTTTCCTGATTACAATAAAATGATGCAGGCTGAATTTGGTGATGGCATCAGTGATGATATGCACATTGTAGATAGTAAGTTTGTGGAACGATTAGAAAAATCAAAATATGTAAAGGAACTTGATTATTCACTTATGGCATTTGCATCATCAAATTACCATAATGGAATGACGGATATGTTTGCTCAAAGTGGTTCAGATCCATTTGCAGTTCAAACTGACAACATTGATGGTGCGGAAATAAAATATATAGTACCATCAATCTACGTGAAATCACTAGATAAACCAGAGAATGATTTGGATTTTAAGTCAGAGAAAAATAAATTAGTGGATGGTGTATATCCAGCAGATAGTAAAGAGGAAAATCCAGTTATTGTATCTAAAAAATTCTTGGAAAGAAATAATCTTGAAATCGGACAACAAATTGAAATAAAGGGTGGAGATGTAGCTATGGCACCTCTTAATGTAACAATTGTTGGAACCTTTGAATCAATAAAAAGTGATGATAGTAATAAATCGCAAAATTCAATGATGCCTGAAGATGATTTGAATGATTACTTCTATAGCAATATGGCTACAACACAAAAAATACTAATGGCTGGAAATTCAGAGGAACGCTCGAGTATACAATACGAAAGTATCAATGTTACATTAACGTCTGCAGATGATTTAGATGCATTTCTGAATGAGTTTAAAAATGATATGGGTGATACTTCATTAATTAAATTATCTTCTGAACAAGCATCACTAAGTCAAACTCTATCTGCAATTGACAGTGTGGGTAATATTGCCAATACGATGGTTCTTATCACGACAGTGGCAGCTGTTATGATTCTAGGATTACTTATACTTATTTCTTTAAGAGAACGTAAATATGAGGTTGGAGTATTACTGTCATTAGGTGAAAGCAAACTGGCATTAATTGTACAAATTGTGATGGAGTCCATTTTGATTATGGCGGTATCAATTATTATATCCATTGGATCTAGTACTATGGTTGCCAATCAGATTGAGGATTACATTACTGAACAGGCAATCAGTGAAACTACTGAAGAATCACAAAAAGAAGTAGATTTGGATTTAGATGTAAATATATTAGATCCATCTATATTTGGAAAAGGTGTTGGTATCGGATTTGGTATTGTAATTATATCTTCTGTATTGCCAATGATTCTAACACTAAAGAAAGATCCAAAAACATTACTGTTGGGGAGGGATTAATATGGAATTAATTTTAGTTGGAAAACATATAAACTTCGCATATAACCAAACACCAATTTTAAATGATATTAATGTTCAGTTTGAACAAGGCAAGGTTCATGCAATCATTGGTCCATCAGGTAGTGGGAAGACTACACTATTATCTGTATTATCAGGAATAAGTAAGTACAAAGAAGGAAGTATTGAATATAAAGGTGAAGAACTATCGAAGTTGAATCAATCGAAATATCGTAAAGAGACTGGCATTATCTTTCAAAACTTTAACCTAATTACTTACTTAAGTGCAGTTCAGAATATTGTAGTGGCAATGGATATAGGAAGTATCAAAGGCAATAAGTTAGAAAAAGCAAAAGCATTATTAACCCAAGTAGGGATTAAAGAAGAAGATTGGTATCGTCCAGCAGCTAAGTTATCAGGAGGGCAGCAACAGCGTGTAGCAATTGCCAGAGCACTAGCTACAGATAGTGAAATTATTTTTGCAGATGAGCCTACAGGAAATTTGGACAGTAAAACTGGCCAGGAAATCATTCGTTTGTTATGCAATCTGGCAAGCGAACATAATAAATGTGTCATCTGTGTCACTCATGATATGCGGTTTCGTAAGAAAGCCGATATCGTATATACGTTAAGTGATGGTACAATAGATACGTAAGTATTTATGGGAGTATTAAAATGAAATATAAAATATTAGTTGTAGAAGATGAAAAAGCAATTCAGAAAGCCCTTATGGGTTTTTTGAAGCGTGAGGGATATATTGTGGAAAGTGCAGATGATGGAAAAACAGCATTATCTCTTGCATTAGAAAATGAATATCATTTGATATTATTAGATATGCTTCTTCCAGAAATGGGTGGTGAAGAGGTATTAGTAAAGTTACGCGAAAAGAAAGATACACCAGTTATGATCATTAGTTCACTAGGTGATGAACTAATTCAACTGGATGCTTATCAAAACTCAATTGATGATTATATCGTAAAGCCATTTTCAATGAATCTTTTATTATGTAAGATAGCTGTTTTACTAAAACGAATTTATCCAACTGAAAAAGAAGTTGTTCAAAGTGGTGATATTCGCTTAATCGTAAATAATTATGAGCTTTATCGTAATGATGAAAAAATCGAAGTGACAACAAAAGAATTTGAATTACTGCAGCTATTATTTCTACATAAAGGAAGGGTGTTTACACGTGAAGAACTGTATACGACAATATGGGGATATGATTATTATGGAGATACTAGAACGATTGATGTTCATATAGGAAATATTCGTAAAAAAACAATGTTAGAGACAATCACTACAATCCCAGGCGTAGGATATAAAGTGGAGAAATAGGATGAAAAAACTATCAATTTATTGGAAAACAGTAGTTGTCTCTATAACAATTATTTTGGTAACCGTTGTTAGTTTATTTATAGTTGTTTCTATTCTAACTCCATACTTAACACAAGAAATACAAAAAGAACGATTTAATGAACAAATCGAAGCAATCCAAGAATCAATAGAAGAAAATGGAATCAATACGGATGAATTAGAAAAATTAATTGAAAATAATCTATATTTTGAAATATATGAAAATGGAGAAATGATTTATAACTCAATAACAATAGAAGTTGCTTATAATCCTGAACAAAATAATGGAAATGATGAAAATAGTTTTGTGATTCCTTCATTTATGGATACAGATACATTAGAACATGAAGAGGAAGTAATTTATCAAGGAAATGCTTATGATTTATTTGTAACTAAAACGATTACATTCACAATGAATGAAAGTACGATGTTGCTAAATAAGATATTACCTTATTTTCTTATTATAGGTAGTATTGCAGCTATTCTATTATCAATTATTTATGCAAGATTCTTTTCAAAGAAAATTAAGCGATTATCTACTATTATGGATAAGATGAAAGAAAAAGACTATAAACCTAATAATAAAAAGATTGATGGTGATGAATTACAGCGTTTAGAGAATGATGTGAATAGTTTATATTCACAACTCTTAGAAGAAATAACAATAGTAAATAAGTTTGAAGAAGAACGTCAATTGTTTCTAAGAGGAATTACGCATGAGTTAAAAACACCAATTATGGCAATGGGAGTAACAATTGAAGGAATCCTTGCTAAAGTAGACGGATATGATAATTATGAAGAAGCATTAAATGACTGTTATCAGGAATTACAGTCAATGTCGAATTTAGTAAATGAGATTTTGGATTTAGCTAAAATTCAGTCGGTAAAAGATGTAGGTACAATTAATGTATCTGAAGCAATCGATAAAATATTGGAGATATATCAATTCTCATTTATTGACAAACATATATCAGTTAATAAAAATCAAATGAGTGAAATGCAACTAACTATTCCCGAAAATCATTTCAATAAAGTATTATCTAATATTATTAGTAATGTGACAAAGTATACACCAGAACATGGTAAGTTTGATATCAATATAGATGATAAATGTTTGCGCTTTGTGAACACAGTTCAAGCAAATACAGATATTAAAGTTGATAAAATATTTGATGCATTTGTTACAAGTGACAGCTTAGATGAAAAAGAACTCTATAAGAGTCATGGTCTAGGTTTGTATATTACATCTTCAATATTGAAACAATATCATATTAACTATAAATGCTGGGTAGAGGATAATTTTTTCTACTTTGAAATATTTTTATAGTATTGTACAAGGTAAGCGATGAAACAGGTAATTGATTTCACTTCTTACCTTATTGCTTTTCAAAAAGACTATCAGTTATAATGAGTGTATAGTAGTCAATGAAAGAGGGCAATTCATGGATCATTCACAAATACTTAGTGATAAGTTTTCAGTAATATCATTACCTGAAATTTATGCACCAAGACAGTCATTAGTAGAGCGGTATCAGATGTCTGCGAAGAAGCGAATCATTTATATCTCAGCACCATCAGGGTATGGAAAAACGCTTTCTACAAGATTATGGCTTGAAAATACCAGTTATAAATATATCTGGATTAGTTTAGATGAATACGATAATACTGTATCAATTTTTTATCGCTTACTATGTACAGGTATTTTTTCATTGCAGCCTAATAATAAAGCAATGCAAGAAATATTATCCAGTCCTTCCTTTCATGCTTCCCCAATCGAACATACAATAGAATTAATTTCCGCATTTGGGATTGATTTAGAGCGATATGCAATTGTATTAGATAATATGCATCTTGTACACAATAAAGAAATTATTAAATCAATGTTAATGATTCAAAAACGTTTTCCTGGATCTTTCTTACTATTGATACTTACTTGTGATGAGATAAGGTATGATGATATAAAAGCGATTGGTCAGGAGCGTTGCGCAATTATTACAGAAGATCATTTGGCTTTTTCTACCAAAGAAATACAGAAGTATTTTGGTGAGTATAATCGAGTAATTTCATTTGAAAAAGCAGAGGAAATTCGTTCGGTTACCAGAGGTTGGGCGATTGGTGTTAATGCCTTGGCGATGAGTGGAATTATTGATATGAAAGTGGAAGATGGACAAGTCTTTTCAAATTACATTAAATCTCAACTTTGGGATAAATGGAAAACAGATACCCAAGAATTTCTACTTAGAACATCAATTGTTAGTGAAATAACAATTGATTTAGCGATTCGTTTAACTGGAAGAAAAGATAGTTTAGATATATTAGAGGAACTAAGTGTTCAAAATGTTTTTGTCAGTCAGGTAGGAAAAGATAATTATCGATATCATAATTTGTTTTCCGAATTTTTAAAAGGTATTCTTTTTGATGAACATCCAATATTAACTAAAGAATTATATAAAATAGTAGCTGAGTATTATTTAGAAAATAATAAAATATTTCAGGCCAGACAATGTGCATTGAAGAGTGGTAGTAAAGAAATTATTGAAAGAAGTAATCACGCAATTAATAGTACAGATAATCAGAACAGTGTATTATCTGTGGATGAGTTTGTGAATGTATATAGCAGTTATTCTGATATGAGTAATCCTGAAGAAGTATGTGAGTTATATCCTTATCTATATTCTCAGTATGTTGGTTATTACTATGTAACAGGGAATGCGGAAATGACCCTGTTTTGCTTGGATAAAATATATGAACACCTACCAGTGATTTCGAAAGAATATCCACAATTTGTATCAGATGTTTCAATTATTACACTTCTTGATTTTAGAGTGAGTTTATTTAAATCGGCAAGAAAGTTGTTTAAATACCGTTCTCCATCTGAATTAAGTGAACGACTAGGTTGGAGCTCATTTACCATGCAGTTACCATTCTTTATTCATTCGGGTATGGACTACAGTGATCTTATAAGTAGAAATATATCAAAACAAATTATTCGCTTCCTTGGTCCTATGCTTGGGGATATTGGAAAAGTTCTTTTACCAATTTTAAATTCTAGTTATATGTATGAAAGAAATGAATTAGATAAAGCACAAACAGTAATTTCAAATATTAAAATATGTCAGGATGCAATATTTGGTGATGAAATTGGTTTTTGTTATTTAATGCAGGTTGCTGCAATTCATAATGCACAGGGAAATAGTAAAGCACTATCAAATGCGATTACAAATATTGAGCAATTTGTTAGTGAAAGTGACCATAGTTATTTTGCACCTAATTTTGAAGCATTCAAAACAAAGGTGAAATTAATGAATGCAGATCAAAAGTTAGCTCACCAATGGTTAGATAACTACTATATTGTAGATACAGGTAAGTTTGCATTGTACAAGATTTATCAGCATTTTACTACAATAAGAGCCTATATGGTTCTTGGCTATGCAGATAAAGCTAGAGAATATATAAAAGGAATTAAAGAGTTATCACAAGAGTTTGGTAGAATCATTGACCAAGCAGAAGCAAACGTATTAGAAGTGATAATAGAATGGTCAATTGGTGATAAGAAAAAAGCAGTAAGTATATTAGAAAAAACACTTTCTTCAATTCAAAATTATAAATATATTCGTGTAGTTGCAGACGAAGGAACTGCAATATTACCAATTCTAGTAAGACTGCAGTCTTTAATGAAGAACCCTAAATATGAAAAAGTAGTCAATGAAAAATATCTAGATAGTCTTGTTGAAGCAACACGTTTACAGGCAAAATCAACCAAAGGAATTGCTGTTTATCTTCGTTCGCCTAAAGTGAAGTTATCCAATCAACAAAGGAATGTATTATCATTACTAGTAGAGGGTTACCGAAATAATGAAATAGCGAAAATGACAAACTTAACCATTCATACTGTTAAATATCATTTAAGTGCAGCATATAAAAAACTTGGTGTTGATAATGCCAATGATGCAGTTAAAAAAGTAGTAGATGAAAAGTTATTAGACTAATATAGTAATAGAGAAATCCTAAAAAAGGGTTTCTTTTTTTCTGTTTTAAGCAAAAACCCTATACTCCACCTAAAATAAAATTTAAAAAAATGAAAAAAACCCTATACTCATTTCGTTAAATTGAAAAAACTCATTATAAACTGTAAGTAGAAAAAACATAATTCAAGGAGGTGTATCATGAAGAACTATCAAACCTCAGAATTTATAGAGATTTGTAGAAATGCAACCATCGAGTTATTTAAGGATAAGATTACAAGTGATGATATACAAACATTATTAGATTGTATGCCAATGGTTAATAATAATGAATTATTAATACCTGAATCTAGTTTTTCTATACCAAAAGTAATCAACAGTGAAGTACTTATTACCAGTTCATTGGGTTGGTCAATTATTCGTGTTACACCATCAGATACACAGTATCAGACATGGAGAATGGATGAAAGAGTATGGGGTACTAGAATTGGTAGTGGAGTAGCAAGTGGCTTTATTTATACCGTATATGAAAGTTATGAAGCATTCTTTAAATATACAACAACCTATCAGTTAAAATCAGTAAATAAATATGATGATATTCTACAAATCAATTGGTTCAATAGTAGTGGCTTACCAATTGCACAGTTTAATGGAGTATTAGAAGGAGGGCCAATATTAGAAATAGGAGGTGGTTGTTACTGGAAGAATAGTGGTGCTTAGTTTACAACTTTGAAACAGGAGGAAAAAATATGAAACGAGTTTCTAAAGTATTTATGAGTATTTTTGTATTATTTACAGTTTTATTTACAAATGATGCAATTATTGAAAAAGTAGAGGCAGCTGATACAACATATGATATTTGGGATGGACAAGCAGATATTGATTGGTATGATTCTTCCAATATAAAAGATTCATATGATATTCTAAATGCAAAGCAGTTGGCTGGTTTAGCGCAATTAGTGAATTCTGGTGAGGATTTCAATGGGGTTGTAATAAATCTAACAACTAATATTGATTTAAATAATATGGAATGGACACCAATTGGAGGAAGTAATCAGCTTGAAGGTGTTACATTTAATGGAAATGGTTATATGGTAAAAAATTTGAAAGTAACTAATAAATTTTCAAGTGGTTTATTCGGCTGGATTATTGATTGTCAGTTGAATAATTTAAATGTTGAAGGAGAAATTATTACTAGAAGTGGTTATGCAGGAATGCTTGCTGCAGATATAATAAATACAAATATTTATCAGTGCTATACATCTGGAACTATTACAATGAATGGTACTGATTATAATGAATATGGCGATGCTGTAGGTGGTGTAATCGGACAGTATTATAATGAAGATGAAAATGTAAATGGATATATAAAAGAATGTGGCTCATCAGTTACTATTAATGCAGTTACACCTGGACAATATGCAGGAGTAATAGGTTGGGCTTCTACATACAATGATAGTTCAACTTATGAAATTAGTGACTGTTACTTTTCTGGCGTTTTAAGTATTTCGGATCCAAGTTCCGCAACAAATGGAATTGGTGGTATTATCCTTTCAGTAGGAGCTGATTTTGGTCACGCAGATTTACCATCAGGAAATTATATAGTAAAGAATTGTTATGTATCCGGAACTGTTGAAAACACAGGAGATTCAACTTCTGCACTTGGAATTGCAATAGTTGATGGTACAGTAGATAATTGTTATTGGAATTCTTCATTACAAATAGATGGAGTTCAACAATTGATTTGGAATAAAAGTAAACAAGATTTTGATTCTGGAACAGGACAAACTACGAATACAGAAGAGAGAACATTAGAACAAATGAAAACAGTAGAATTTCTATCGACACTAAATGGTGGAAGAACCGTTTGGGAGTGGATGATTGGTAATGATGGAAATTCTTATCCAATACTAGTATGGCAGCTACGTAATTATGATGCGGATTACACATTAGTAGATGAAGCACTAAAGAAAGTACCAGATGACTTGAGTGTCTATACAAATGATACAGTAAATTCATTAAATAATGCTATAGATGCGATTATTCGAGGAAAAGATGCCAGTGAGCAAAGTATAGTTAATGGATATGCAGCAGCAATAGAAAATGCAATCAATCAATTAGTATATAGAGATGCAGACTATGCTAAGGTAAATGAAGTAATAAGTAAAGTTCCAAAAGACTTAAATCTTTATACAGACGAAAGCGTGAAAGTTTTAAATAATGCACTGGATGCAGTAATATTAGGAAAGAACATAACTGAACAAAGTATTGTTGATGGTTATGCAACAGCAATAGAAAATGCAATCAATCAACTAGCATATATAGGTGCAGATTACACAAAAGTAAATGAAGCCATAAAGAAAGTACCAACAGATTTAAGTATCTATACTGATGAAAGTGTAAAAAAATTAAATGATGCATTAGATGCAGTAGTAGAAGGAAAAAATATTACAGAACAAGAACTTGTTGATAGTTACGCAACAGCAATAGAAAATGCGATTAACGCTTTAGAAAAGAAATTAATTGTTATTGATGGTTCAGATAGTAACAGTACAAATAAAGATGATATAGTCGTTCCTCCTGCAGGAGATCTAACAAATATACCATATTTAATTTTTACAGTGCTACTTAGTTCAGCAATTATTATTGTATTAAGCAAAAAGCAAAAGAGAGTATAAGTTAATTAAAAAAACGGTAACCAAATCAGGTTACCGTTTTTGAATGTATATTATTCTCCTAAAACGATTTTTACTAAATCAAGAGGATGAACTACTTCACCATCTTTGTATACACGCATGTTTCCACCAGAGATTTCATCGATAAGAATAACTTCTCCGTTATTTCTACCAAACTCTAATTTGATATCGTATAATTCACAATCTTTTTTAGCAAGGTCAGCTTTTAAAATCTTACAAATTTTTTGTGTTTGTGATTTTAATGATTCATATTCATCAGCTGTTAGAAGATTCAACATCTCTAATGCATCTTTTGTGATAGGAGGATCTTCTCTGTCATCATCTTTTAATGTTACTTCTACGAATGCATCTAAATCTTGACCCTCTGTAGCATATTGTCCATAACGACGCATAAAGCTACCAACTGCTTTAAAACGACAGATAATTTCTAAACCATTACCAAATACAGTTGCAGGTAATACTTCCATTGTATTGTTATCTGTATCAGCATTTACATAGTGTGTTTTAACTCCATTGTCATGTAGTAATTCGAAGAAGTATTTTGTTAATCTTAATCCTCCGTTACCCATTCCATCAATTGAAAGACCAACTGTATTTGCTCCTGGATCAAATACTCCATCAGTTCCAGTTACATCATCTTTAAACTTTAATAAATAGTTTCCATTTTCTAATTCAAAAACGTCTTTTGTTTTTCCTTGATATACTAATTTCATAATATAAAGTACCTTTCTTTCTGCTTATATCTTAAAAAATATCATGCAATGCTTAATGTGTCAACTTTATATGTTAATTGTATAGCAATTGATTATAATATAACTTAAAATATAGTTAATTATTTATACATTGATACATCAAAGTATAGAAAGTGATTGTAATCAATCTAGTTATTATGTATAATTCAGTGGAAGAAAGAAGGTTGCTATGAAAAATAAAAAAGGTAATGCTTTAAGAGAAGATATTTTAAAAGTATCAGAACAACTCTTTAAAGAATATGGATATGATCATACAACTTTTCAGATGATTGCAGATGAACTGGGAATCACAAGAGGTGCAATTGTATATCATTTCAAAAATAAACATCGAATCTTACATACACTATTTGAGGATTACTTTCAATCAATTCATAACTATATAAAAGAGAATCTAAACGAAAACTTTAATTACTATCTGTATTACTGTATTTTCTACATTTATATATCTAGAGAGATTACAAAGAACGAAAAGAATTATCAACTCTTCTATCACAAAGATTATATTAACAGTTGGGAAAATGAAAAACTGATGGATGTGGAAACATCGTATCAGTTGATTACGGATAATTTTAATAAGGATTTTTCTAAAGAAGAATTACGATTGGCAACAGTTATGGACTTAGGTGCTAGAAAGAGTCTGTTTAAAGAGTTCTCAGACGATGCAGGAGTTCTAACTATCGATAAGTATAGTTATTATCGAGTATATCTGATTGGGGTCTTATCACGCTTAGATGAAGCGACAATCCAAAAGAATATTCAAAGAGCTTTTGAATTTGTAGATGCTCATGAACTTGAGAGTATTCCTTTGTTGGCGTAAAAAATGAAGAAAGTAATTTCGTGATATAATAACAGAAGGGAATATAATAAAAATAAAATGACTTTCTGATTTAAGTAGTCGAAAAAATATTTTGAGGGGCATTATGATAAAAAGAATAATTCAGAAATTTCAAGATTTAACTACAGTGTATAAAGTAATTACTATTATCGTTAGTTTATCAGTAATTGCTGCAGTAACCTTTGCAGTATATACTGCAGTTACACCAAACAATAAATTGAAATTAAAAGAAGAATCGTTTGTATTTGAGTATGGCTATTCTTATTCCTATGAGAAGAGTTACTATATAGATGCAGATAAAGAAATTCTTGATAAAATAACAGTTAAGATCAATGGGGAAGATATTGATAATCCGGCAACCTATGATTTGAGTGAAGAACAGTGGTTGGATATTTATGATGTTGGAACATACAAAGGTGTTGCAACTTATGAGGATGAAAAGGTTGAATTTCTCGTAGAAATTAAAGATACTACAAAACCTGAATTTATTAGTTTTAATAAAGAAATTACAGTAAAGGTAAATGATGAAAAGGTTGAATTTGAAAGTTATTTTTATGCAGGTGATTTATCAGATGTAACTCTTAGCGTCGATACAAGTGATGTGGATTTATCAAAAGCAGGAAGTTATGAAATAACGGTAGTTGCTGAAGATGAATATGGCAATAAGACAGAAAAAACTGCTACAGTGATTGTGGAAAAATAAGACAAAAATAATACCTAATTCAATTGATGATTGAGTTAGGTATTTTTCTTTTGTGAAAATGGAAGTGAACCATTTTAAAAAAACTTGCGACTAATTTATGTTAAAAACAAAAAAGTGAAATATTTTAGTTTCATCGTGAACCGATACAAAAAATTTGTGTCCTTAATGATGAAAGGAGACTAAGGTATATAAAATAATCAAAGGATTATTTATTTTATGAAGGAGTGTTTATGAGTAAAAAGACAAAATATTTAGTTTCAACACAAACAGTTGTCAGAGCTATTGAAGGAGATACGGAAGCTTTTAATGAACTATATAAAGCTTATTTTAATATGATTCGTTTTATTACTAGTCAGTTCGCTAGAAATGAAAGTGAAGCAATTGATTTAACTCAAGATATCTTTGTGAAGATACTGAATAATATTAAATCTTTGGATCAGCCAAGGGCAATACATAATTGGATTTTAAGAATTACTTATAACCATTGCTTTAACTATAATAATAGATCAAAAACAAATACAGTAGATTTTGGTGTAGAGAACAGCATAGAAAATATTGCAGACAGTAAAAGTAAAAAGATAAGTGAACAGATAGAAGATGAAAGAATTGTAAGTATTGTTAGACAATCACTTGAAACGATGGATACAACATTACAAAGTGTTGGAATGATGCGTTATTTAGATGAAATGGATCTTAATGAAATTGCATCAATTCTAGAAATACCTAAAGGTACAGTAAAATCAAGACTTAGTCGAGTGAGAAAAATACTACAAGAAGATTTGGAGGAACATGGGGTATCACCTGCAACTTATCGTGTTGTTGTATCACCAGTTGTTTTATGTGGTATTTATCAGATTATGTATCAGCAATCAATTGATAAATCCTACGATCGAAGTATTGTGTATGTTGTATTAGCTTCTTTGTTTCAGTTTAATATGAAACAGATTGCAGTGGTATTAGGTACACTTTCTTTGATTGTTGGAGGGATTTTTGTGTCGACACAAACTGGCGATACTAATATTGAAGAAGTTACACCAATTCAAATTGAGAAACCAAGCAAGGCAGTCGTAGATGATGCAAAGATTATGAGTATCAATTACAACCAGAATTGGACCAATGAAGCAATTTTAATTGAAGTAGAAACTTCAAATGATAATTATGATCATATTTTAATTAATGACAATGAAACAATGTATATTTCTGCCAATGGAGAATATACAGTTTCATTACAGAAGAATGGTGAAGTAATTGATCAGAAAACAATTGTAATTGAGAATATTGATATCCATAGTCCTGATGGTTACAGTGAACGAAGTGGAAATCAATATATTTTGTATTTGAATGATGATTTATCACAAGTAGATAGTACTAGCATTTTATATTATAAGAATGGTGCATTGAGTACAGCATATATAGTTGATGATTATAACAAGACAATTACCATCACCAGTGAAAAAGGTGATACAGAATTATTATATGTAAGTGACAATGCGGGGAATGTACTACAGATAGATATTTACAAAGAATAACAATAGAGGGCAATTGGAGGAGTAAATATGAGAGTAAAACAGTTACTAAAAAAGGTTGGAGTAGCTACTTTAGTTATGATGATAGTATCTGCAAATATGATATTCAATAATGATATAGTTCATATAAATGCAGGTGACTATGAGATTGAAGTAGATAAAGATAATGTAACAGATAAGTTCAACTTTAATGGAACAGCATCGTATAATCAGGATAGTGGGATTGCTACATTAACAGAAGATGTTGCAGGACAATCAGGAAACATAACAATCAATGAAAAGATATCATTAAGTGATGCTTTCTCATTAACATTAGATATTAATATTGGAAATAAACCTCAAGGAGGACAAGGTGGGGATGGAATGGCGTTCTTTTTCCATACTGGAGAAGTTAGTGATGTAGGTTCTTTTGGAAATGCATTTGGTGCAGGATTCTTATCAGATGTTGTAGGGTTTAAAATAGATACAACAAACAATAATCATGATGAACCATATATAAATGCAGTTGCTGATCCTAATCGAGTATGGTGGGATCCAGGTATTTCACTAAATCGAACAGGAAGCTGGTATGGATATAATAATTCAGTATACGGAGCATTTTTCTATTCAAATCCTAATAATTATGGAGTTATAACAACATGGGGTGATACTGCTTATAATACACCACATAATACGAATGGAGATGATGACATAAAAGGATTAAGTAATCCAACAAATAATGAATTCAAAGAAATCACAATAGATTATGATGGAAACGGAATCATGAAAGTGAACTATGATGGTGAATATTGGGAAATCGATATTGTAAATACATTTAATATGGACCTTGATGATGAGTATGTATTTACAATTTCAGGAAGCACTGGTTCGTTCACAAATTACCACCAGGTAAAATTTGGGGATATAACATATACGCCGTCAGAAGAAAATGGACAAGTAATTGTAAAGTATGAGAATGAAGCTGGAACGGGAATAGCAGATAGTGTAACCTTGGTTGGTGAAGTGGGAAGTACATATACAACAACGCAAAAGACAATTGATAATTATCAATTTAAAGAGATGAAAGTTGGAAGTGCAGCAGCTAGTGGAACTTATATTGATGGTTCATTAACGGTTACATATGTATATGAACCTGTAACACTTACCCAAGGAACTGTGATTGCAAAGTATGAAAATGAAGCAGGAGCAGAAATTTCAGGAAGTGTAAGTACATCAGGAAATGTAGGGAGTACATATACAACCACACAGAAAACGATTGATAATTATACGTTCAAAGAAATGAAGGCAGGAAGTGCAGCAACCAGTGGAAACTATACGAATGGAACACAAATTGTTACATATGTATATAAAGCGAATCCACTTGTAGTAATACAAGGAACAGTTATTGCGAAATATGAAGATGAATCAGGAACAGAAATCGCAGCTAGTGTTATAACTACTGGAGCTGTAGGAAATAGTTATACAACCATTCAAAAGACAATTAATGGTTATACCTTTAAAGAAATGAAAGTAGGAAGTGCGAATGTAAGTGGCAATTATGTTAATGGTACATTAACAGTAACTTATGTTTATAAAAAGAATATTGTTTCGATTGCGCAGGGAAGTGTTATTTCTAACTATGTTGATGAAGCAGGTAATACAATTGCACCAAGTATCACAACAACAGGAACTATAGGTACAAACTATAATACTCAAAAGAAAGATATTAATGGTTATACATTCAGTAATCTACATGAAACTAGTGCAAGTGCATCTGGTAAATATGCGAATGGTGTACAGACAGTAATCTATGTATATACAAGAGACAGTGGTAAATTAATTGTTCGCCATGAAGCTAGTGATGGAAAGTTACTCGAAAATGAAAGTGTTAGTGTAAGAAACACTGGAGAAACATATGTAACTATTCAAAAAGAATTTGATGGATATGTATTTAAAGAAGTAAAAGCAGGAAGTCATGAGCAACAAGGTGTCTATGAAAAAGATGTAACGAAAGTTGTAACGTATGTTTATGAATTGGATGATGAAGATAAAGTAGTTATCTTTACTCCAAGCATAGCAAGTCCTTCAGGCAATCCAAGTGTTGCAGTTAATACTAGTGATTCTACAAACATCTCATTCTACTTAATGTTGATGGTATTAACAGGTGGAGTTCTAATTGTTGGAAAACAAAGAAGAAAAATATAATTAGTTTTATACTCTTAAAACTCTGAAAAAATTGCGAAAATATTCTTTCGCAATTTTTGTATTCTCGGATGATAAAACAATGAAAAATGACTCGATAAAAATTGATAATAAACAATCGTATTTTATCCTTTACATTTGAAATGTTGTTGTGTATAATTGGAAATCCGACACATAAAATATACATGTCTCAAGTCCATCAGTTTGTAAATAAAAACTGATTGTATTTTGTGTTGTCCGATAATGAATGGAGGAGGATATAAAGTATGAGTGAATCAATTATTTTAAAAGGAATGAAACAGAATAATCTAAAGAATATTACTCTGGAGATTCCAAAGAACAAGATTACAATTTTTACTGGTGTTTCAGGTTCCGGTAAGTCGTCAATTGTGTTTGATACAATAGCGAATGAAGCTGGAAGACAGATGAATCAGACGTATAGCACGTTTGTTCAAACATATTTACCAAAGTATCACAAGCCAGATGTAGACAGTATTCAGAATTTATCACCCGCTTTTATTGTAGACCAAAAACGATTAGGTGGTAATGCACGTTCCACATTAGGAACAAGAACCGACATATACAGTTTTCTTAGATTATTATATTCTCGTGTAGCAACTCCGTTTGTCGGATACTCACATGTTTATTCATTTAATGATCCAGAGGGAATGTGTCCAGTTTGTCATGGGATTGGAACAGTAGTTACACCAAACCTGGATAGTATTATCGATATGAGTAAGTCATTAGATGATGGAGCAGTAAAGTTTAACACATTCAAAAAAGGAACTTGGTATTATAATTCATTTGCAGAGGTAGGACTGTTTGATAAGTATCTGCCACTAAATGAATATCCAAAGGAATTACTTGATAAGTTATTATATGGGCATGGAGAGAAAGTAAAAGTTCCACACAAAGGTGGTACTTATACAACAGAATTTGAAGGAATCATTTATCGATTTAGAAGATTATTTGTAGATCGTGATTTGAGTGGACATTCAGAAACAACACAAGGAAGAGCTGCGGAGTATACAACTTCTTGCACATGTGAAGCATGTGGTGGAAAGCGATTAAATCCAAAATCATTGAGTAGTACAATTGAAGGAAAGAATATTGATGATGCAACACATATGGAATTGAAAGATCTATTAGACTTTGTGAAGAGAGTAGATCATCCAGAAGTGAAGCCGATTGTTGATGAGATGGTGATACGACTTCAAAACTTAGTGGATATGAATCTAGATTATCTGACATTATCTAGAGAGACAACAACATTGTCTGGAGGAGAATCTCAAAGAATTAAAGTAGTTCAATATTTGAACAGTAGTTTGAATAATATTCTATATATCTTTGATGAACCAAGTACAGGACTTCATCCCAGAGATGTACAGAATTTGAATAAGATGCTTCAGAAGTTAAGAGACAAAGGAAATACCATCTTAGTAGTGGAACATGATCCTGATGTTATTGAAGTAGCAGACTTTATTGTAGATGTAGGACCTCTGGCTGGTAGTCAAGGTGGAGAGATTATGTTTACAGGAACTTTAGAAGAATTGAAGGTTGCAGATAATCTAACTGGAAAGTATCTAAGTAGAAAGTTAGAACTAAATGATACACCAAGAGTGAGTGATGATTATTTCTTAATTGAGAATGCAACTTTAAACAACTTGAAGAATGTAACCACAAAGATTCCAAAAGGTGTATTCACTACAATTACCGGAGTAGCAGGTTCAGGTAAGAGTTCACTTATCTTTGGTGAGTTTGTGAAACAACATCCAGAAGCAATCGTTATTGATCAAAGTGCACTACACAAATCTAATCGTTCAAACCTTGCAACTTATACAAAGATATTAGATACGATTCGTGATAGCTATGCAAAGAAACACAATGTGGATAAAGCACTTTTCAGTTTTAACTCCAAAGGTGCTTGTGAGAACTGTCAAGGAAAAGGTTATGTAGTAACCGAACTTGCATTCATGGAAGGCGTGAAAACAACCTGTTCTGTCTGTAATGGAACTCAGTACAAAAAAGAAGTATTACAGTACAAACTAGGAAACTATAACATAGTAGAGATTCTTAAGATGACAGTTAGTGAAGCATTAGAGTTCTTTAGAAACACTAAGATTAAGAAAGCACTTAGTACTTTAAATGAAGTAGGATTAGGATATCTTTCATTAGGACAGATGATGGATACATTGTCTGGTGGAGAATGTCAGAGAATCAAACTTGCAAATGAATTACATAAAACAGGAAATATCTATATTCTGGATGAACCAACAACTGGACTACATATGGCGAATGTTGGTGAATTGTTAGTACTACTTCAACGACTAGTAGATAATGGAAGTACAGTTATCGTAATCGAACATAATACAGAGGTTATGAAACAATCAGACTGGATTATTGATATTGGTCCGGATGCAGGTAAGAATGGTGGAGAAGTTGTATACTCAGGTCCAGTAAAAGAGTTTGCAGATAAAGATACCATAACTTCAGAATTTTTAAAATAATAATTAATAGAAGTAAGAGGAGATAGTTATCAGAAATGATGACTATTTTTCTTTCTTATACGATGTATTTATGAATAGATTATGCTACAATTTCAATGACAGGAAGTATGAGGATACAATATGAAAGCTAGAGAGCTGCTAAAACATATAAGAAAAGAATATATTTTTGAAATGTATACACAGACGGTTGATAATCCTAAAGGATATGATCAACTATCTAGGTATAAAATGTATGATGAAATCGTTAAGTTCTATGATAATTGTTCAAGAGAAGAATTTCTTTCTTATATTGGAAAAAGTGAATTAAAAATTTTGAAAAGTATGTTAGCAGGGAAGTTTCAAAATAAGATGTATTATTCAGAGTTTCTTAGTGTACTTTCAAACAAAGGGTTTTTGTTTTTGAGTGGCATTAATCAATTTGAAATACCAGAAGAACTAACGGAGATTCTAAAAAGAAATTTAGGAAAAAAATTATCTGAAGAATCTTCTTTACGTATGGATGTCGAAGAAGTTATACATGGAGTATTAAGAACTCATGGAATTTTCCCGGCAAAGTTAATTGCACAGGTTGTTAGTGAATTAATGGAAGAAGTTGATATCTTTGAAGTATATGACATGATTATGGATAGCAATAATTTACGCTTCTATGCATTTGTCTATGAAGAGTTGGATAATGATATTGTGATTGCATATAATCAATATACAGAGTGGTATGAATCTGATATTGAAGTAATTATTGAAGGACAATATCATGACTTCCAATATACTCACTACCGCACAAAAGAGGAATATATTGCTATGGCAGAGTATGGATATAATGCACATAATCCAAAAGTGAAAAAGTTTTTTGATAAGATGGAAAATGATAGTGAAAATCCAATCTTATGGTATTTATATAGACGTTTAGTTCTTGCTCCACATTTTAATATTAGTATTTTGAGCGAGCCATTCTTTACTCAACTGATTGATGAATCAAAGTTGAAAGGTGTGGATTATTCCCAGTTAGAAGAAGTTCAAAAGAATATGTTTAGTGCTGCTCTTGTGGGAAATACTTGGAATGAATATTATGCAAATGAGGATATTAAACATAGAGAAGAAAGTAGAATCTTTTCTTACGAAGAAGTAGAAGAGTTCTTTGACGTATATATGGCATTGTTGCAGTATACCAATGATTTATATGAAATAAATGATGACGTATACAGTATTGTTGATCGTGAATTTGACAGCGTGGAAAGCTTAATAGATATTAGAGAACATCTATTTAATCATAAACATATTATTGATGATTTTGTATCGGAAAATCCATTTGATTTCCCTGATGATTATCTACAGGTAGCAGAAGATTTCAAACTAGGTATTTTAGATTCTTTTATTGTTTGTGAAGTAGGTATGGATTATGCCTTATTAATGGATCGTAAAGAAAATATCTACAAAATCGCAGGTTTACATTCTGACATGAGAACGGTGTTGGTAGAAAAACCTCCATACTGGTTAAATACACTGTTGCTTCCATTCAAAGGTAGAATAATCTATGATGGTATTGTTGCAGTATTAGATGTTGAAATGAAAAATAGTGAAAAGAAATTATTACTGAATGCAGTAGATGATGAAGAAAAATATATTACTACATTCACTCGACTGTTTAGTTAAATAACGAAACCAACGAATTAATCTAAATGATTCGTTGGTTTTTTTGTATATAGATATTTTTAAAAATAAACTATTGACTTGGAGTGAACTCCAGCATATATAATGACGATAGAAATAGATTTATAAAACTAAATGAATATGAATTTGGATCAAAACTGAAAGGAAAAATAAAAATGGAATATGTAAAATTAGGAAATACAGGATTAGATGTTTCCAGAGTATGTTTGGGATGCATGGGATTTGGCCAAGTAACAGAAGGATTTCATAAGTGGGTCTTAGATGAAGAAAAGAGTCGTGTTGTTATTAAAAAAGCGTTAGATGAAGGAATTAACTTTTTTGATACAGCTAATATTTATTCAGATGGATCAAGTGAAGAAATACTAGGTAGAGCAATTAGAGATTATGCAAATCGTGAAGAAGTTGTTATCGCTACAAAGGTCTTTATGCCAATGCATAAAGGACCAAATAGTTATGGGTTATCTAGAAAAGCAATCTTCCATGAAGTGGAAAAAAGTTTAGAGCGACTAGGAATGGATTATATTGATTTATATATTATTCATCGCTGGGACTACAATACTCCAATTGAAGAAACAATGGAAGCTTTGCATGATTTAGTGAAATTAGGAAAAGTACGTTATATTGGTGCAAGCGCAATGTATGCATGGCAATTTCAAAAAGCACAATATGTAGCTGAAAAGAATGGTTGGACAAAGTTTGTATCAATGCAAAATCACTACAACATGATTTATCGTGAGGATGAGAGAGAATTGCTTCCATTATGTAATGATATGAAAGTAGCTCTAACTCCATATAGTCCACTTGCTGCAGGAAGATTAACACGTGATTGGGATGCTACAACATATCGCTTTGAAAGTGATGAAACAGCAAAACAAAAGTATGATAGTACAGAAGAACAAGACCGTAAGATTGTGGAAAGAGTAGCAGAACTAGCTGAGAAGAAAGGTGTAAAAAGAGTACACATTGCCCTTGCTTGGTTATTACATAAACAACCAGTTGTAGCTCCAATTATTGGGGGTACAAAGATATCTCATATTGAAGATGCAGTTGCTGCAATTGATGTAAAACTAAGTGAAGAAGAAATAAATTATTTAGAAGAATTGTACGAACCACACAAAATTGTTGGTGCATTATAAAGTAGTAAAATTAAGTAAATGACAAAGAGTTGTATTGTGGAAATACAACTTTTTTGTATAATAAAGATATATGAGGGATAATAAGAAAATAAAGAATAATGATTATAAGTAATATCAAGTGAAACTAATGGGGTAGAAATTTATGGATAAAAGATGGATTCAAATAATACAACTTTTGTATGAAACTGATCATTCAGTTACAGTTAAAGAATTATCATCAAAGATGCAGTTATCTTCAAAAACAATTAAGAATTTAATCAACATAAATCAAAGTAACTGTGAAGAATATGGATTCTCAATTAGTTATCATTTGACGAAAGGTTATAGTATAAACATTCAAAATGAAAATGACTTTTATAATTTCTTTTTAAAGGAACATATAGCAAGTGATGAAGTTGAGAATCGAATCAATTACATGATTGGAAGATTAGTGGAAAATGAAGACTATATCCGAATAGAAGATATTGCAGATGAATTATTTGTAAGCAGAGCAACACTGGATCGATTAATGCCAGTGGTGAAAGAGATTGTCGCAAAATATGATTTAACAATTTCTAAGAAACCCAAGTATGGAATAAAACTTAAAGGTAGTGAAGTAAATAAACGGATTTGTTATGCTCATGAAGTAAAGAGTTCAAAACAAAATAATAATGAAGAAATGACTATTAAGATTCAAAAGATATTGTTTGATACAATTAAGAAATATGATTTAATCCTAAATGATATTAATTTCTATAATTTAGTTCAACATTGTGTAATTGCAATTAATCGAATAAAATCTGACAATGTAATGGAAAAACAGACATTTAGTGATAATCAAGATAATATCGAAAAGGAAAAACAAGCAGCAAAAGAAATTGTCCAAAAATTTGAAAATGAGTTTGATATACATATACCAAATAGTGAAGAACATTATATTATTATGCATCTGTTAGGGAAAAGAATTTTAATAGGGCAAACCATTTCCGAGGATATATTTGCATGTATTGATGATATCTTAGAATATATTAAGCAGAAAGAAAACATTGATTTTAATAATGATCAAGAACTGAAAACAGCATTAGCACTTCATATTCAACCATTGTTATCAAGATTGAAGTTTGGTTTAAAACAGGAGAATCCAAACCTAACTGATATCAAGCGTGAAATGTCCAAAGGATATGAATTAGCATTATGTGCATCAACTGTTATTCAAGATAAGTATGGTTTAAAGTCGAATGAAGATGAGATAGCATATCTTGCTTTACATTTTGCTGTTGCTTTAGATAAAAGAAAGAAACCTGTCATTGATAAACAAATTGTAGTTGTATGTTCTTCTGGAAGAGGAACAGCAAAGTTATTACAGCATAGGTTAATTGATCGCTATCATTTTAAACCAGAGAACCTAGTTTTATTATCTTCGTTTATGTTAGAGGATTATGACTTTTCAAACACGTTATGTATTTTAACTACAATTCCATTAAATATAAAAACTGATATATCAATTATAATAATTGATATGATTTTTAATGAGCGAAGTGCTGCAAAGGTAGATAAAGCAATTCAATCATTAACTCTATTGGAAGAACTATCAACAATGCTCAATATTAAGTTATTTTTTAAAGATGTTAAACTATCTAGTAAAGAAGAAGTATTAGAGTTTTTATGTAACAATATAGTATCAGTTTATGATGATGTTGATGAAGATTTTTATAATCAGGTAATGCAGAGAGAAGATAGTAGTTCCACTGAAGTAGGTAATCTAGTAGCAATACCACATCCATTTAATTATCAGGGTTATCGAGTTATATTAAGTTTTATAAGTTTAAAGAAACCAATAAAATGGAAATTTGGAGAAGTTCAATTAGTTATTTTAATGGCACTTCCAAATGAAGACTTGTTAATTCTAAATGAGATTAGTGACTTAATCACATCGATTGTAAGTGATATTAATAAAGTAAATGCATTGATAAGCGATACATCATTAGATAAGTTTATAGAAATTATCAAAGGTGGTGAGTAGGATGAAAGTGACATTGGTTTGTACATCAGGAATCACTACAGATATACTAGCTAAGAAGTTAAGTAAGTATGCTACCGAAAATGAATTTAATGATACATTTATAGCATGTCGAATTAATTTTTATGTAGATGCTTTATCTCACTCCGATATTATAATTATTGCACCTCAAGCAAGATTTATTGCTAAATCACTTGAAGAAGATGCAGGAAAAAGAAATATACCAGTTCTTTATCTAGAGGAACAAGATTTAGTATTTGGTAATGTGAAGCATATTTATAAAGAAATGAATAAAGTCAGGAAGAATGATATTAAGGAAACACATCAAGAAGCTTTATCAGTTAAAATAGTCGTTGATATATTTTGGAATGCGATTATTCGTTGTGTTCCAATGATATTATTAGGTGTATTGTCTTCGATTCTTTTTTATGGTTTTAATTTTACGGTAGTAGAACCACTCATTTATATTAGTGTAAAAATGCTTCATTTCTATTTAGCATTTGCTATAGGTTATGAGTATGGAGTATTTGTAGGGAGTAATTACATTTCTTATGCAGCATTATTCTTATTGAGTTCTACCTTTGTCTTATCCGTTGATTCAATTAGAGTAATTGATGGTGGTTTAGTATTTATAAGAACAGGATTTATTCCCCTATTGGATTTTAATGTAATGAACTACATGATTTTATTTATCGTTTCTATACTTACAATGATGATTATTTATGTTATGAGAAATATAAAGATAAAGAATCATACAGTAGGTAATTCAATCGCACATAATATTTTGGACATGCCGATTCGTTATGGAGCCGTTTTAGTTGTGCTTCTAACAATCAGAATTGTATACATCTATTGCTTTCATTAGCACAGAATTCCAAACTCAGTTGAAAATCATGATAATGAATCAATTATTTTCATCCTGTAAGATTTAAGTGTAAACAGGAGGTAGAAGCATATGAATAAAATTTTAGAGAAGATACTTGGTTTTACTCAAAATAAGTATCTGAAAATTCTGACAAATGCATTTATGAGTATTGCAGCTGTTAGTATCGCTGGATCATTATTTACATTGGTAAATTCTTTACCAATTGATATCTGGCAAAGTTTTTTAACAGACAGTGGATTAAAAGCTATATTATCAATTCCAGTATCGATTACATCTGACCTTATGGCAGTGTATGTTGTATTAGCAATGGGATATACATTAGCGAAGGAATTCGGAAAAGACGCTTTTGGAGCAGCAGTTATCTCACTTGGAGCATTTATGTTGTTGACACCATTTAGTGAAACACAAATGATTCAAAGTGAAACAGGAGAAATTATAACTCAATTTGTAGAGAATGTAATTCCTATTTCATCAATTGGTGCTAGAGGAATCTTCTTAGCTATCATTGCTGGATTAGGAGCTTCAAGATTGTATGTGTTCTTCTTGGATCGTGGATGGAAAATTAAAATGCCAGACACAGTACCAGAGAATGTAGCAAAAATGTTTGAGATGATGATTCCAGGTGGTTTAGTATTTGTTGTATTCTTAGCAATCAGATGGGGATTCAGCATTACAAGTTATGAAACAGCACAAGCATTTATTTACACGATTCTTCAACAGCCATTAATTGCAGTAGGTGGAGGATTAGCTGGAGCACTGGTTTATTTAACAGTATCAAAACTACTTTGGGTATTTGGTATTCATGGTGGAATGGTTGCTTATTCGGCATTTGCAGTTATTTACAGAACGGTACTTACAGAAAATATTTCAGCATTTGCTCAAGGAGTGGAAGCACCAAATCCAGAATGGGCTTGGGTTACAGTACTAGCGGATTTCAGTATCATCGCATTAACAATTATTATGTTATTCCGCAGTAAATCAAAACAATATAAACTATTGGGTAAACTATCTTTACCAACATCATTATTTAATATTTCAGAACCAATTGTATTTGGTACACCATTAGTAATGAACTTTGTAATGGCAATTCCATTTGTTTTATTACAACCAATTAATTTATTACTAACTGTATTTATGAATAATATTGGACTATTGGCAATGCCTACAGGGGCTACCATCAATAATATGATTCCAGGTCCAATTCAGATGGCATTAACAAACAGTCACTGGAGCGGTCTTGTATGGGGACTTGTACTACTAGCAATTAATATTGCAGCTTACTACCCATTCTTTAGAATTATTGATAAAAAAGCATACGCAATAGAACAAGAAAACGCAGAAGAAGTTGAAAATGAAACTGTAGATACAGTTCAAAGTGAAGCAGGAGTAGCATAATGAATAAACTCTTTCCGAAAGATTTTCTGTGGGGAGGTGCAATTTCTGCCAGCCAGGCAGAAGGTGCATACCTAGATGATGGAAAACTTCCCAGCACAGTAGATACTATGATTAGTGGTCCATACATGGAACGATTTGCAAGTTTTGGAAAAGACATTGACTTGGATAATAATTATTATCCAAGTCACAATGCAATTGATTTCTATCATCGCTATAAAGAAGATATTGCGTTGTTTGCAGAAATGGGATTTAAGGCCCTTCGCGTTAGTATCGCATGGACACGCATTTACCCTAGAGGTGATGAAAATGCACCAAATGAAAAAGGTCTTCAGTTCTATGATGATTTATTTGATGAAATGAAAAAGTATAATATTGAACCTGTTGTTACAATTGTTCATTATGATACGCCATTATATTTAGCAGATAAGTATGGAGGATGGAAGAATAGAGAAATGATTCCATACTTCGAAAAGTATTGTAAAACGATTTTTGAAAGATACAAAGATAAAGTAAAGTTATGGTTGAATTTTAATGAAATTAATTCAATGACATTTATGGGAATATTAGGAGCCTCAATGCCAGTATTTAGAAGTTCTCCTGACTATTTTCAATCAACATATAATGCTGCACATAATATGTTAGTTGCAGCAGCTATCGCAACAAAACTTTGTCATGAAATTATTCCAGATGGCCAAATGGGAATGATGTTGGCAGGACAATTAATTTATGCAGCAACCTGTGATCCCGCAGATGAATGGCAATCGTTATATGAAAATAGAAGACATTACTTCTTTGCAGACGTAATGATGCGTGGTCATTATCCAGCATACACAAAACGATTCTATGAAGAGAATAATATTACAGTCGATATACAAGATGGAGATTTAGAATTACTTAGTGAAAATACCTGTGATTTCTTAGCTTTCAGTTATTATTCAACAATGACTGCGAAAGCCCAAGGAGAAGGAGCATCTATAGGAAATATGGTTACTGGGTTTGATAATCCTTATCTTAAGAAAAGTGAATGGGGTTGGACGACCGATCCTACAGGTCTTCGTATACTAATGAATAATCTATATGATCGATATGAAAAACCACTATTCTTAGTAGAGAATGGTTTAGGTGCAAAAGATGAAATTAATGAAGATGGTACCATCAATGATGATTATCGAATTGATTATTTGAAACAACACATAGAAGCTATCAAAGAAGCAATGGACGATGGTGTTGAAACAATGGGTTACTTATCATGGGGTTGTATAGATTTAGTTAGTTGTTCATCAGGTGAAATGAGTAAACGATATGGCTATATTTATGTGGATGTAGATGATCAAGGTAATGGAACATTCAATCGTTATAAAAAGAAATCCTTTGACTGGTATAAAGAAGTTATTAAAACAGATGGAGGTAATATATTATGAAAAATATAGTGCTACTATGTAATATGGGGCTATCCACAAGTGCACTCATGAAAAAAATGAGAGACTATGCACAACAGGCTGGATTTGAGTGTACTGTTAATGCTTATCCAGTTAGTGAAGCATCAAAGGTTGGGGTGGATGCAGATTGTATTCTATTAGGACCCCAAATAAGTTATCAATTAAATGCAGTCAAAAAGACATTGCCAGATAAACCAATTGCTAGTATTGATATGCAGGCATATGGCATGTTAGATGGTAAAAAAGTAATTGATCAGGCAAAAGCGTTAATGGGTATTTAGAATGAATGATTTAGAATTAATTAGTTTTCAGATTATTTCTGCTGTAGGTAGTGCTAGAAGCAATTACATTAATGCGATTCAGGAAGCAAAGAAAGGTGACTTTGAAGAAGCACAACGTTTATTAAGTGAGGGTGAAGAACTCTTTGTTGGTGGACATCAGGCTCATATGCAGTTACTGACAAAACAAGCAAATAATGAAAAACTTGACTTCGACTTATTGCTGGTTCATGCAGAAGACCAAATGATGAGTGCAGAAAGTTTCAAGATAATAGCTGAAGAAATTATTGAATTATATAAGAAGATACTATAAAAAGAATTGACTCAATTCTTTTTTATTAGAAAGGTGAGTGTTTTTATGAACAGATTAGGAGTATCAGTATACCCGGATTTACGACCATTAGAAGAAATCAAAGATTATTTAAAACTTGCGTCTACCTATGGATGTACTCGTGTTTTCTCAAGTATGTTTAACGTTGATGGGACAAACGAAGAAGTATTAAGTTATTTTAGAGACTTAATTGATGCAGCACATGAAGTAGGTATTGAAGTATCGCTAGATGTAAATCCTGAATGTTTAGAAAGACTGGGTGCCAGTCCAAATGATTTATCTATATTTAAAGATATTAATGTAGATGTTTTACGAATGGATATTAGTTTTGGATTAGAAAAAGATATGCAATTAGTTCAAAATCCTTATGGTATTCTTATTGAATTTAATGCATCGATTATTCCTGTGGAAACATTGAAAGAAATGATCAATCAAGGTGCTAACCCTAACAATATTTTAGTATGTCATAATTTTTATCCACAAAGATATACTGGAATGAAATGGTCAAAATTCAAAGAAGTAAGTAAATCGCTCAAAGAACTAGGTGTGAGAGTTGGAGCTTTCATAAGTTCAAATGCAAAAGATACACATGGAGTATGGAGAGCAGAGAGAGGATTATGTACAGTTGAAAGACATCGAGGTCAACCAATTGATTTGCAACTTAGAGAATTGTTGCAGACAAACAGTATTGATGATGTTTTAATTGGAAATGCATATGCTACAGAAGATGAATTCAAAATGATTCAAGAGGTATTCACTGTAATTGAACCAGACGAAGAAAAATATCCAATCGTAAAAATGAAAAAGATGTATGGTGCCAGTGATGATTCATTCTATCCTCAACGGAAAATCAGAGTGAATCTTTGTGATGGAATTTCAGATATTGAAAAAGCAATTCTTTTTGATTTCTTTCCACATTCAGATGTTGGAGATAGTTCCGAGTGGATATGGCGATCTCGCATGCCTAGATTCTTGTATCAAGATAAGGAAATAAAACCAAGAAGTTACAATAAGAAGATGCTTGATCGAGGTAGTGTAGTTATGGTAAATGATAATTATAAGCATTATGCTGGAGAAGTACAGGTTGTTCTTTTCCCAATTGAAAATGATGGAGATCGAAATCTTATTGGATACTTGGATCAAAGAGAATTAGAAATGCTGGAAATGATTCCTGAAAGAGAGATTGTAGTATTTTTAGATAATTTATAAAAGAAATTAAGTTTAATATCTTTTTAACAATTTATTCACATCTCTTTAATATACATACGTAATAATAATCATAGAATTAAGTTGGAGGTTATTATGAAAGCACATGAATTTGAAATTATTGAAGAACTATATGATGAACAAAATCCAAAAAGGATATACTTAAAGAATGCAATCAAGGCAGAAAATGTATTTATAGGAGATTTCACTTTTTATGATTTAGCAAATGATACATTTGAAGATTATGAACAAAATCATATCTTATATAATACAAAGGGTCATGGGGAATTACATATTGGTAAATTCTGTAGTATTGCCAATGGTGTACAGTTTATTATGGCTGCTGCAAATCACAGTATTGATTCATTCTCATCTTATCCATTCTGCACAATTAGTAGGAATTGGGCTGCTATGAATGGAATGACAAAAGAAGATATGCCTGTTAAAGGAGACACGATTATTGGAAATGATGTCTGGATTGGTAGAGATGCGAAAATTATGCCTGGGGTTACCATTGGTGATGGAGCAATTATTGGGGCATATAGTGTTGTTGCTAAAGTTGTTGAACCATATACCATTGTAGGAGGGAATCCTGCAAAAGTGATTAGAAAAAGGTTTTCTGATGAAGATATTACTTTCTTAAAAGAACTTAAATGGTGGAATTTTACAGATGAACAATTAGTCAAAGCAATTCCATATATAACAACTCTAGATACAAAAAATGCTAAAATTGAACTGATGAATATTAAATTAAATAAATAGTAAAAAAGAAGTTGTCATATTGGACAACTTCTTTAATTGATATCATAAACCTTATTAACTCCATGAACACTTTCCAATAATTCTACTATCTCTTCAGTATCTATTTTTCCTAACATCTGTACTGATAACAAAGTAGAGTAAGTATTTTCTTTTACCTGTAAATTCTTAAGTAAATTATTGTCTTCATTTACTAATTCGATATGATTATCTTTCATAAGAAGAATCATACTGCTTAAATCAAATTCAGAAGTATATTCTAGATACATATCGATCGTTGTATATTTTGCTTGTGGAGAGATGTGTTTACTTAATAATTTTAATACAATAATTTCTAATACAGTTGCAGCTACTGCACCTGAATAGAAACCAATACCAACAGCTAATCCAATACAAGCACTAAACCAGATACTAGCTGCTGAAGTAAGACCTTTGATTCGATCATTACCAGTAACCAAAATCATACCAGCACCAAGAAATCCAATTCCACTAATTACTTGTGCAGGTAATCTAGTAATATCGCCAAGTTCATAGTTTATGAAACAGTACTCACTGGTAAGCATAACTAGCGTTGATCCAATACAAACAAGTGAATGAGTTTTTAGTCCTGCTGGACTACCTTTCTTGGAACGGTCAAATCCAATCGATGCTCCTAATATCATGGACATAATTAAACGAATTAGAATATGCATGAAATCAAACTGCTGTAGAAGTTCGTCAAACATGTTATACCAAATACATTTCTTGTAGTGTTTCTATTTCGTTTTTACTTACTCCGATTCCATTAATAATGTAATCCAAGAAAGAACCATATTTTTCATTTGCTGTTTCAAAAGCAGTTTCCAAATAATCCGTTTTTACACTCATAAATAAATTAAAGTATTCAAGTTCTTGTTCACTTGCTCCCTGGTTTCTTTTTTCCTCCAGCATTTTATCATTCGCTTCTTTACGAGGAACATTTGTTTCTAAATAATCACTTATGATATCTTCTTTGTTTGCTCCTAAGATTGTTAGGATAATTGCAGCACCAAGCCCTGTACGGTCTTTTCCTGCAAAACAATGGAAAATTGTTGAACCTTCTTTTTGGTTAAGTAATACATCAATAAAACTGCGGTACCCTTGATTTGCTGTATCATCAAGAATAATTGTTTTGTATACATCCTTCATCATTTCATCAGGATGATATTCTTCATTATCCTCAAAGTATGATTTACTGGCATTGTTTTCAACGTCTTTCATGATATCAATATGGTAATACTTAGTATTTTCTAAACAATCATCTGGACGTTCATCAATTTCTTTGCTTGAACGAAAATCCACAATACTCTTAAGTCCATAATTATCAATTAACTTAAGTTTGTCTTCATTTGCTAAGTCTACTAATTCACCTGAACGGAGAATTCGATTTGCTTTCACTGTTTTACCTGTACTTGTGGTGATTCCACCTAAATCTCTGAAATTTACTACTGTTTTCATTATTATAAAACCCTCCTTGCATACCTATTAGGATACCTCAAATAGCTAATAAAATCAATGACACCTAAATTTAATTCCAATCGTTGTAGTCTATATTTTATGCTTGCTGTGCTATTATTTGAGTATATTATAGGAGGAAGTTATGGAACGAATAGTAGAGGCACGAATTGAGATTCCAATGGGAAGTCAGAATAAGTATGAAGTAAATCAGAAAACTGGAAAGATAGTATTAGATAGAGTACTGTATTCAGCGAGTTTCTATCCTGCAGAGTATGGTTTTATTGAAGGTACGCTAGGTGATGATGGAGATCCTTTAGATATCTTAGTATTTACCACATATCCTACATTTCCTGGTTGCTATATCAAAGCAAGAATCATTGGTGGTATGGATATGATTGATACTGGTGAAGGTGATAAAAAGATACTTGCGGTAAATGTGGGTGATCCACGTTATGATTACATCAAAACATTGGATGATTTATCACCGCACTATCTAAAAGAAATTGATAATTTCTTTTCTAATTACAAAGCCCTTCAACACAAGGAAACAAGTGTAGAAGGATGGCTTACAATTGATGAATCAATTAAAATATTGGAAGAGTCGATTGAGAATTATAAAAAAGAAAACAAATAAAGATTAGAGATAAGTAACTGAATATGGTTGCTTATTTTTTTGTTTATAAAGAATAAAAAATAAGGCTTTAACACGAATTTAGAAATACTTTTCATAATAATGAACTAAATTACATAAATTTACGACTAAAGAGTGTTCCCTTTTTTATTTAAGACAGTGTCTTACTTATGAGAAAGGTATAGAAGGCGGAGGTAAATATGGATATTAGGAACAGAGAAGCTGTGCTACCATATGTAGAGCAATTTTTAGAGGGCGATCTAGAAGCATTCTCTTTTATATATAAAATCTATAAAGATTCTGTATATTATTTTGCAGTATCAATCACAAAAAATACTGCAGATGCTGAAGAGGTAGTCCAAGAGACCTTTCTTAAGGTATATCATAAAGTACATCAGTTAGAGGATTTAAGTAAATTCCATTCATGGATTTTTTCTATTACTTATAATACAGCACTTAATATGAATCGAAGAAAATCATATACATTAGTAAGCTACGAAGATACTGTAGCCATGGGTGAAGATGATAAGCAATTGGAAGGTGCGAGTGAAGATTACGACAAGAAAGAATTAGTGGAAATCATAGGTGAGCGATTCACTCAACTACCACCTGATTTATTTGCGGTTGCGAAATTGCGATACTTTGAAGAACTTAAAATCAGAGAAATTGCAGACATCTTAGAGGTCTCAGATACGATTATCAAACGAAGATTGAGAAAAGTGAAAGATTATATGATACCAGAACTTCAAAAACATGGGATTACTCCAGAAAAATATTTTTCGTTTGGAAGTATTCCAATTATTGCGAAAGGTCTGGAATATTTGTACTCACAAAATACGATGCAAGCAGATTTCAATAAAGAACTTCTTGCACAAAGTGTTGTTGAAGATACAGTACCTAAAAATCCTAAATCAAGCAAGATTTTAAAGTTAGTTGCAGTAGGTGCAGTAGGTATGATTGCGGTTGGAGCGGTAGGCATCTCTCAATCAACACCAAGTTCATTAACAATTGAACAATTAACATATAGTGAAGAACCTACCAATCAGCCAGTTGCTGTAAGTGTTGAAATGAGCAGAAGTCCAAGTAATGATTCACTTGATGTTTATTATGAAGATGAACCAGTCTATTTTGAAGTTGATGGAACTACTCTTACATTCTATGCCAATAATAATGGAAGTTATAAGGTTCAAACTAGTGATAGTGAAAAAACATTCTCAATAGACACAATTGATAAAGAAGGACCAGAATTAATGAATGCAGATTATGATGGTAACATTCTAACCTTAAATGTAAATGATCACCATAATGATATTGATTATGAGAAAAGTTACATTGAATATCAAGATGAAAAGTTAAGTCTTGATAAATCAATGAGTATAACATACGACTTTGAGGGCGAAGTGAAGATCGTTTTATATGATGAATTTGGTAATGAGAGTACTTACCAATTAGATATCAGTAAACTGTGGAAAGAAAGTGCACTATGAAGAAAGTACTTTTATTACTTAGCATAATACTTGGTATAACAGTATTCGCAGATACCACAACTGCACAGGAACAATTAGGTATCAAATGTGAAGTTCAACTTCATCTCGATGAAGATGGAGTTTATAAAGAAATTCATAAAGGATATGACTTTTCTTCAATGAAAGAAAAACAAAAAGCAAAACTAGTGGTCACTCTTATAAATGAAGATTCACCAAAAAATATTAAAGTTACAATCCCAAAAATGAATGGGATTTCAATTGAAAGTAAAACCGAAGAGATATTTATTAAGGATTCTATAACATTGGAATATGAAGTTATCATCGATCCTACATCATCCAGAATAACAGTAGCAGTACTTATAGATGCAGTTGACGAAGAAGCCTCACATGACTTCTATTATGACTATAAAAGTAGTTATGAAAAAGAAAACACAAATTACTATACTGCATCTTTTTATGGGATTAATGAAACACTTATTCAAAAGTATTTATTGAAAGAAAATGAAGAAATTCCATCTCTTGTATATTATCCAATTGGCTATGAAATTACTGGATATAATACGAAGAAAGATGGCTCTGGAGAGTTCTTTAAAACCCATGAAATAAGTGAAAATGAAATCTATTATGCAATCTATGAACCAAAAGCATATAAGATTCATTATTATGTTGATGAACAACTATATGATACAAAAGAAGTCGCATATGGAAATGATGCGACTTACATTACTCCGCCAACAAAAGAAGGTTTGGAGTTTGTGATGTGGTATGGAAAACTTACAAATATTAAAAGTAATGTTCATCTTTATGCAATCTATAAAGATAAACAAAACAATTATTATGCAAACACAGAGGAAAATGAAGTAGTTGTAATACCACTAAGTGAAGTGCAGGTACAACAATTACTAGAAATAGCAGTATCTAGTAAAGAGGTGAAAGCGAATAGTGAAGATAGTGTAGATAATTTCCTTCGAAGTGAAGATGGAGAGCAGTATGTGATGATTGATGAAAATGGAAATCTGATTTATACCGATTTAGAAATGGATTTACCAGAGCAGACATCATCATCTTACTTATATTACTTCTTAATTATCATGGGAGGAATCATTCTTATTATTTGTATGTATCAAATAAGAAAGAAAAGTAGAAAGGTTTAATAAGCAATTTGAAGGAGGGCAAAATGAAAAATTTTAAAATGAGCAAATTGTGGAAAGTGAGTTTAGCACTACTAATATCTTTAACAAGTATTGGTACGTTAGTAAACTCAGTCGATTTATTGGCAAGTGAAGAATTTGATGTTAGTGAAACAGTAACATTAAATGATGAAAAGACACAGGCGACAATTACTTTAGATATAGATAATATTAATGAAAATTATTCAATTCAAAGTATCGAAAATCCAGAAGGTGCAATGATGGATATAGCAGTGAATCCATCATATGTAGTTGATAAGAATGGAACATATACATTTAAAATCAACTATGTTGATAATAGTTCTGAGGAAGAGGAAGTACTAGTATATGAAAAAGAAGTAACAGTAACTCAGTTTGAAACTAAAAAAGAAGAAAAACAAACACGAGCAGTTTCGAATTCAAGTGGTGATAATTTAACTGTTGAGTTTATGAGGGATAGTGGAAGCAACATAGATTGGAGCGATACTGCTCAACTTGATTGGAATTATTATGATGAGGAAAAAATAGAAATAACTTCTGTTTTTTCAGAAAAAGGGATTACAAAAACAAGAGAAATATATGTAGATATACCGGATGGTTATAGGATTGTTGGTTATTCAGCAAAAACTGGAACTACTTCACAAAATGGAGAAGTTATATTAACAACTACTGATGAAGTACAACAAGTAATGAAAAGTAGCACTCTTACCTCACAAAATGGTGGAGTGTTTGGCAGTGAACAATTAACTGGGTATATGAGTAATAATAATACAGCGTTTACTGACTCTAAGAAAAGTGGGAAAATTAAATATGAATTTAATTCCGAAGCTGATGTAGTTGTATTAACGATACGGTTGGGTATAGATACGAAGTTGAGTACTTTTGAAGATACTAGAACATTGTATTCAGATGTATTAGGAACTACAAGTGTTGGTATATCTACTGGGCAACTGTTAAATGATTTGAAAGTAGAGATGGTATCTGGAAGTGAGACACTAGAAGAAAGCGTAAAAGCAAATGTGAAGCAGACAGTAACAACTTTAAATGCAGCAGGTAGTGGAACAACGACAACATATATTGATGATGATAATTATTCTACAGTAATTCCTGCATTCTCAAATAGTCTTCAAATATATAATTATGGTGTACATAGAGTAAATATGGTCTTTGATGAAGTAGTTATGACATATACATATCCTGAAGGAGCAATATTTACAGGCATGTCTTCTCCTACATCAGCTTTTATAGAAGCTACTGGTGCAACTTTTGTACATGATGAAACAAATAGAGTAATTATAGTAACCTATAAAAAATTCCAGACAGGTGGTGGTGCAGGTACGATTTATCAACCCACGTTTAAGTTAGATGGAGATTTTTATGGATTGAGTGATGGAAAGAAAAAGTCAGTAGTTTTTAATGCAACAACTGCATTTAAGTTTATCGGAACTGATAATTATATTGTAGATAAAAATCGTAGCCAAGTAGTAACCCTAGTAAATAAGAATCAACCACTAAAACTAACGGGGTATAATCAAAAAACATATGATTACTATGCAAATGGTTATGATGGATATCAATATTTAGGTAATCATTCTATTGAGAATCCAGCTTTTGTTGATAATGAAAATGCTGAATTTGAATGGGAATTCACAGATGGTTTAGGCGTTAAAATTGTAAGATTTGGCATGATTAAAGATACAGCAATAACAGATGTAACAGTTTATACAACGAATCATCCAACAGGTATATCTATTGCAGATATGAAGGTTACGGGAAGTGCAGGAGAGGGTGCGATTATAGATGCTGATATATTGGGGCTAGAAGAAAACGATTATATTATAAAAGTAACAGGAGAAATTGATAAGATTGCAGCAAACACAGGCAGAGGAACAGAATGGGCAACTAAGATGTATGGTTGTGCAGCTTATGGAGTTATTTTAAACGGTAGTGGAGGAATTAATAAACTAACAGTAGATGGTGTTACATCAGCTGCAATAACAGAAACCACTAGTGAAAGATATTCTAGTGTTGGGGGTGTAAAAACAAATGCATTTGAAACTGCATATTATCCAGGAGATAAAATCCCTGTATCTCTTACTTATACAATGTCAAGTGATTCTTATAATCGATCAAAAATTGTAACTGATGACTTTCTTCAGGATCCTACAATTTATATTCGTGTTCCAACAGGATTTTCATTAGATGAAAATAGTGTAAGCTTTGATTATCTAGGGGATGTAAACGATTTAATTACTATGACTGGAAAAATAACAGCAGATGATGGTTCTCTAATTTATAAATATGAATTTAATAAAGAATATTCTGCAGTAATTGGTAGACTATGGAAAGGTGGGACTGGAAGTTACAGTACAGTAAACCCTTTTAATGTTTCATTTGATTTAATTGTATCTCCTACTAACCGTGGTACAGCAAACTTACCACTTCAAGATTTTGTTATGATAGAAGGTAAAGGTGATTTTGTTGGGTATGACGGCACAAGTCGTTATATACGCAATGATGATTTTGAATTAACATCATCTGGCAATAATTTATTAGTTCCTGATGATTCAGTTACAATTTCAGTAATTAAATTGTCAGAACTTCAAGTATCTTCAGGAATTCGAGTAAAAGATTCAGGGGATGACTATTATATTTATAATGGAAATGATAGCTCGATAGCAGGTCTTTCAAGAACGAAAAGTGCAGAAGTAGAGGTTTCTTACTATAATAATGCACAAAGTGCTTTTGAAAGAGCTAGTATATATTTCCCAATTCCTAAAGTTGGGAAAGATTATGGATCTTACTTTAATAACAAAGCAATATCAGATCCAATAAATAAGCCTGAACCCTCTCCTTTTACATGGAGTGTAAATTTAACTGGAGAAATTACAGTACCTGGATTTACTACGCTCTATGCAACTGATGGCGCAATCAATACAAGTACTAATGATGGTTCATTAAGTTGGGAAGCATTTGAACCAGAAACTGGATGGAAAACATATACTCAAGTATCAGATAAATTGGATAGTGTTATTTTCCTAAAGTTTGTATCAAATAATCAGATTGATTCAGGAGATGGTGGTTCTTTTAGTTTTGAATTAAAAGCAGCAACTGATTCACCAGTAGATGAAGTTAACTATTGGCGGACATATTCTAGTGCACAGCCTCTAGGAACTATGAAACAATCCTGGGTAGTAGGTTCGGTATTGGCAGGAAGTTTATCAGTAGGAGAAATAAGTGGATTAGTGTTCTATGACAACAATGCAAATGGTAAATATGACACAGGTGATACGCTATATAATGGCAGTGAGTTAACAATCAATCTAAGTGAAAAAGATGGAAAAATATCTACAACTACACTTGCAATTGGTAGCGATTCGACTTATTCAATAGAACGATTGAAAGAAGGAGAATACTCAATTAGTGTTATTAATACAAATACAACAGATTATCACTTCTCAAAAACAACAGTTAGTACAGATACAGTTGTAGGAAGTAATGTTACTGCAAATGCAGCACATTCTGAAGGTAAGTATACAGGAATGGTGATTAAGGCTGGCGATACAGAAACTTATGAAAATGTTGGTATTGGATTAATATCGAAACTAGATACTAATTATGAATTTGAAGATCGAGTAATGGGTGATACTTCGTTAAGTGGAAAAGCAAAACTAACAATATCAGGTTCTCAAATAGAATATGATGGAACATTAGTAAATAATACATTCCCACAAGAAACATTCTCAACTACATCGACTGTAAACTTACCAGATGGAATGGTTCATCTAGGATGGCAACTATATAGTGTAGACAGTAGTACTCTTAAAAAGAAAATAGGCAATGTGATTTTACCTGCTGATCTTAAAGATACAGCAGTACCTACAGTAGATAGCGGTTCTAGTTTACTAGTAAAAGCAGTGGTAAGTTATGGACCAACAGTAACAACATCAGATCTTACAAAATATGTAGGGGATAATGTTAACTTACTAGATGGAATAACAGCTGCTACTGAAAGTAGTGAAACAATTACATTAGTTACAGGATTGTTAGGAAATACAGAAGTGACACAAAGTATTCCAGTAACTGATAATAATGAATATAAAACGGCTGGTACCTATGAAGTAACTTATAAAGTAAAAGACCTAACAACAGGTTCTTATACAACTGCAAAACGTTTGGTAAAAGTTCATGAAGCACCAACAGTAAGTGCAACACCACAGGAATATACATTAGGTGATGCATCAATTATGACAAATGTATTGGGAAACCCAAGTGCAACATGGAAAGAAGCACAGCCGACAGTTGGTGATGCAACAATACAAACGATTAATGGACCAGCAATTACAACGGACGCAGTGAATACAATCAAAGCGGAAATCAGTGGACCAAGTAGTGACTTCTCAGTTACTGGTATTCATACAGTTACTTATATTGCCACAGATGTAAATGGTAAAACCGGAAGTAAAACAGTAGATGTACTTATTAAGAGCGATACCTATACACCTGATCCAACAGGTATAATTGGAATCGATGCAGATTACTTTGTATTGGAAAATGCTGCTGCGAAAAATCTGACAGCAACAACTGCAAAGTCAGATGTAAATGGAAATACAACAGCATTTACTAAAACATTTGATGAATCAACTGTGCAGATTGGTTATGCAACAATTAATCGTGATGATATTAGTGTAGACAATACACAATTAAAAGCAATAAATGCAGTTGGAGTAAAAGGTGGAATATTCAATCTTACTTACTCGGTTGCCAAAGATAGCAAAAATGCAGAAATTACAGTAAAAGTATTTGTAAAACCAGTAAACTATGAAGAAAGTGATGATGAAAGTTTAATTATTACTGCCAATGGTTTTGCGATTAATTATGAAGATGCAAGTGCATTTGATGATGCGCAGGCAACTACATTAGGACTACCTGTTGCATACAAAATCACAAAAGATGCACAAGGTAAGATTACAGATATCGAAACAGTAACACCAATTAGTGTAAATGCAACACATATTAGTGATATCCAAGGAGCACCAAAAACTGGAGGTACTTATGATTTAGAGTACTCAGTGAGTGATGGAAGTGAAGTTGCTTCTATTACAGTGGAAGTGCTTGTAAGACCAAAGGATTCAGTAGAAGATGAGGATTTATCAATTACTGCATTTGGATTTATTTTAGAAAATAGCGAAGCATCTTTATTAGATCAAGATGATGCAAATACAAGAGGAAACTCAATTGCATATAAAACAGTCTATACAGATGGAGAAGTAAGTAGCTATACTAATATCTCAGATAAGATAACAGTAAATAGTGATGATTTAGCTAAGATTAATAAAGCAGGAGAAAAAGGTGGTATCTTTGATTTAACTTATACAATTAAGGATGGAAACAATACAAAGACAAAAACGGTTGAAGTACTTGTGAAACCTCTTAATAGTGATGAAAGTCCAGATGGAAGATTGATCATCAGTGCTAATGGATTCGCAATTAATTATGAAGATGCAAAAGGGTTTGATGATACACAAGCAAGTACATTAGCACTTCCTGTCGCATATAAAATAACAGTAGATAGTGATGGGGACATTACGTCAATTGCTGAGTTTACACCAATCGAAGTAAATGCGACTCACATAAGTGATATTCAAGGAGCACCATTTACTGGAGGAATATACGATTTAGAATATTATGTAAGTGATGGTAGCGAAGTGGTTTCAACTACAGTACGTGTACTTGTAAGACCTAAGAATCCGATAAATGATGAAGACTTATCAATCTCAGCATTTGGATTTATTCTAGAAAATAGTGAAGCATCACTATTAGATCAAGGTGATGCAAATACAAGAGGAAATTCAATCGCATATCGCACAGAATACATCAACAATGTAATTAGTGATTATATTAATATCTCAGACAAGATAACTGTTGATGAAAAAGAATTAGATGCAATTAAGAATGCTGGTGCAGCAGGAGGAATTTTTGATTTAACTTATACAATTAAAGATGGAAAAAATACTCAAAGCAAAACAGTACAAGTGTTGGTAAAACCATTAGACAGTGTAAGTGACAGTAGCGAAAGCGTTGTTATTTATGCAAAAGGATTTACTCTTGAACATGAAGAAGCTATAGCATTAAATGATGCAGAAGCAAATAGCAAAGCATATACAATTGCATATGGTATTACGTATGATGAAGATGGAATTATAACTGATATTCAAGATATTACAAGCAAGATTACAATTGATGCAACACAGTTGTCAAATATTCAAAATGCATTAACTGCTGGTGGTATCTTCGATCTTACATTTAGTGTAACAAATGGTACAAATAGTGTATCGATTGAAGTTCCTGTATTAGTAAATCCAAAGTATATGAAAGAAAAAAGTAACATTGTATTAGGTGCTGAAGGATTCTCTTTAAAGAATGAAGATGCTGCATCACTAGATGCAGAAACCGCGATTCTTTCAGGATTTGGAAATGTATCAGCTTATAAATATGTATATGATGCAAATGGAAACTTGATTGGATATTCAGATATTACCTCTAAAATTACAGTGGATGCAAAAGAACTGGAAGCAATTAATAATGCACCAGCAGAAGGTGGAATCTATGACCTTACATTCTATGTGACAGATACGGTAATGATTGATGGTAAAGAGGTTGAGGTAACTGTAGAGAAGACAGTAAAAGTTACGGTGGAAGGAACAAGTACTCCTCCAGTTGTGGAATTACCAGATGGTGATAACCTAGCGATTACAGCCAAAGACTTTACAGTTGAAAATGCAGATGCAGCAGGAGTTGATAAATCAACTGCGATTGCATTATCAGAAGCAGAAGCCTGGTTATTAAAGAAAGGTACACAAGTAGATGTTTCAGTAGATGAAGCAATGTTGAAGGAAATTCAAAATGCACCAGCAAATGGTGGAGTTTATGACTTAACATTCTTCGCTACGTATACTCCGCTTACAAGAGCAGAGGAGGCATATACACTTGAAACAACAATTAAAGTAACTGTATTACCTCTTGATGAGAAGAAGCCTTCAACGGCTCCAACAACACCTACAACTTCAAATCCTTCAGTTGCAGGTAGTGGAACAAACACAGGAGATACAACAAATCTGAATATGTATATTGGATTGGCATTTATCTCATTACTTGTGATTGTTGGAAGAAAATTAAAAAAAGAAAAATAATAATAATTATATGAAAGATAAGAGTTCTCAATAGCAGAAGTCTTATCTTTTGTTATTATGATACTATTCTCTCAGTTTTTAGAAATGGACAGTTGATTATTAAAAAAAATATTATATTATTAAGGAAAGGACTTGAGGTAATCATATGGATCGTAAATATTCAATTGTTATGAGTTTAAAAGATGGTCAGATAATATCTTCCAATGACTTAGCAACTAGATTTAATGTTAGCAGTCGCACAATTAAAAATGATATTTCAGAGATTAATTTATTGGATCGAAATCTTATTATTTCTTTGAAACAGGGATATAAATTAAATGAAAACTATAAAGAAAGTGATATAGATGCATTTTTAAATTCATTAGAAGAAACGCAGTATAGACACATGAAAATTGCGGCTGATTTACTGTTAGTTGAAGATGTAACTACTTCGCTATATGACGTTTATGAACTATGTGAGAAGTATTATATTAGTCTTACAACACTAAAAAGAGATATAAAAAAGATCAATGATATTATTTCTATTTACAAAGTTCTAGTTAAAACGAAAGGCGATAAATTATCGATTGAAGGCGATGAACAAGATATAAGGAGGGTAATCAGTTTCTTATATTCCAAAGAAATTACAAATCAAGAAAAGAGTTTAGATAACTTACAATTACTATTTCCTGAATATCAAATTGATACAATAAAACAAATTATTGATTTAAGTTGTAAAAAATTCCACTATTATGTAAATGGATATTCAATGTATAACTTAATATTAGACATTGTTATAAGTATAAGAAGAATAAAGAGTAGCAGTTACACGAAGAAGTCTAAGGAAATTACTCAAAAAGAATCAAAAGAATATTCAATAGCAAAATACATTGCGAAACAATTTGAAAAAGAGTTTGATATCATTTATACAGAAGCAGAACTCTTAGAGTTAACAGCCATGCTAATGAGCTATATTTTAAAGATTAATTTCAGTTCAGTAGAGTCAGACGATTTAGAAGAATTTGTAGGTAGAGATTGTATAAATCTTTCAAAGAAACTGATTTATAGTATTGAACCTATTTTATCAGCAAATGTGAGAAGTCATGATTTTTATATTAAATTCACAATGCACATTCATAATCTACTTATTCGTGTAGATACAGGTTATATTAAAAAGAACCCACTTACTGATAACATTAAAATAAAATCATCTATGATGTTTGAACTAGGTGTCCATATTGCAAATGAATTATATAAGATAAAGAAAATAAAAATTACAGATGATGAAATAGCATATATTGCACTACATCTTGGTGGAATCCTAGATGAGGAAAATCAAAAACATAATAAAATAAAAGTAGCAGTGGTTATCCCAAAATATTATGATTTCAGTGATTTATTTATAAGAAAAATAGATGAGAATTTTTCTAGTGAGATGAATATTGTAGGTATTTTTGAAGTGGATCAAGTACCTGAAGCCAATATAGAAATGATTATTTCTACCATTGAATTACCAATTCAACTTCGAAAGAAAGTTGAAAGTATGATTTTATCACCATTATTACCAAAAGATGAAATTAGAGAAGTAAAGACAATGGTGGAGAAAGTTCAAAGAAAAAAACAAGCTGATAATTTTATAGAAACGTTTAAAGAATTAACAAGTTCAAAATTAATTAAACGTAATATGAATTTTCAAAATGCAACTGATATTATTTTTTATTTAACTCAGTTCTTAGTAGAAGAAAACTGCGTTGAATATAATTTTGTTGATGAAGTACTAAAAAGAGAGAAGTTATCAAGTACAGCATATGATAAAATTGCTATTCCTCATGCATTAGAAATGTCTGCTAAAAGAACCGCTATGGTTATCTTGGTTAATAAAAAAGAAATAGATTGGTTTGGAAAGTCAGTTAATATTGTTATTCTATTTTGTGTGAATAAACAGGAAATTTCATTGTTTAGAATGATGTTTCAAGAACTAATTGAAGTCTTGGATGAGAAAACCGTGAATGAAGCAATTGATTGTGAAAGCTATTCAGAGTTAATAGATTTATTATATAATGTGCGATTATCACTATAATTTCACTACATGGGGAAACAGGTTGGTTTGAAAATAGACCAATCTTTTTTTATATTAGAGTTGACAAGACTTGCAAGCGTGTCAACAAAAGAGGTGAGAAAAATGAAAATCTTATTAGTTTGTGGTGCTGGGGCATCAAGTGGTTTTATGGCTCAAAGTATGCGTAAAGCTGCTAAAAAAAGAGGATTAGAAGTTGAAATTATTGCAAGAAGTGACGCAGAAATGCTAGAAAATATTAGTGATGCTTCCATTCTTTTGGTTGGTCCACATCTTGCATATAACAAAGAAGGTATAGAAAGGGATATTTCAAGATTTGGAATACCTGTGATGTTTATTGATAAAGAAATATATGGATCTTTGGATGGAGAGGCAGCACTAGAAAGTGCACTTCAGAAAATGGATGAATATGGTAGTACTGATAAGAAGAAGGTTACTACTAATGCAAAGGATAATAAAAAAGTTATCGAAGAAAAGCAAGACAATAAAAAAGGATTCTTTAACTGGGTCAACAATAGTTTGGCTCCTAAATTGAATAATATTTGTAAGAATCATTACATAGCGTCAATACAAGAATCTATTATGAGTGTATTACCAATGATTATGGTAGGATCAATTTCATCAATTGTTGGAGTAATGAGAAATTTCTGGGATTGGGTACCTGATGTTTCATTATTAAATACATTCTCATTTGGTCTTATTGCAATTTTTATTGCATTTCTAATTCCATTGAAAGTATTGGAGAAAAAATCGTATCAGAAGCTAAAATTATCTGCATCTGTTACCAGTGTGGCAGTATTCTTCTTAATTGTAATGCCTGAATTTAATGATGGTACGATATCATTTGTTCAAGATAAGATAGGAACAGGTGGGATGATTGTTAGTGTATTTGTTGGAATATTTGTATCATTTATATTTAGTTTTGCATCAAAACACTCATTGTTTAAAGAAGAAACATCAATGCCTGATATTGTAGTTACTTGGGTTGATGCAATGCTTCCTGCAATAGTTTGTTTAACACTTGGAATATTATGCTACAACTATCAATTTGATATTTATGCAATAATTCGTTCAGCATTTGAACCAATCGCATCAATAGGACAAACATTGCCAGGATTTGTATTGATTAGTTTCCTTACATGTTTCTTATATTCATTTGGATTTACTTGGATTTTGTTTCCAATTGTCTGGGCAATCTGGATGGATGGAATTGCAGCAAACGCAGCTGCAGTTGCTATTGGTGAAGCGGCAACCAATATTACATTGATGGAGTCATTCCATGGAATTATGTATATTGGTGGGCAAGGTGCAACTTTAACTTTAGTAATATTAATGATATTTTCAAAAAGTAAGAGATTAAGTGCAATTGGTAAGGTTACAATAGTTCCCTCAATTTTTAATATTAATGAACCTGTGGTATTTGGAGCACCAGTAGTTTGGAATCCATTATTAATGATTCCACTTTGGTTAAATTCAATTGTATTGCCTTTGATTACTTACTTCGTATTTATGATTGGATTAGTTCCAATTCCACATCAGCCATTTCAACTTTGGTATTTGCCAATCTATATACAATCGTATTTTGCGACAGGAAGTGTTGCTGGTGTAATTTTATGTTTATTCTTAACTGCAGTTAGTTTTATGATTTGGCTTCCATTCTTTAAATCATATGAAAAAGAAGAGGTGTTAAAAGAAAAACAAGCAGAAATAGAACAAAAGTATAGTTAGAATAGAAAGGAAGGTAGTTATATGAAAGAAGATCTGAATAATATAGCAATGAGTATTATTTTAAATGCTGGAGATGCTAGGCAACTCATTAATGAGGGACTGGATTTTGCTGAAAATGGTAATATAGAAAGTTCAAAAAATAGTTTTCTAAAAGCTGATGAGAAATTAGTGGAAGCTCATCGTTCGCAAACAAAGATGATGAGTTTAGACTTTGAAGAAGAAGTAGAATTAAATGTACTATTTGTACATGCAATGGATACTTTAATGACAATAAAAATGTTATATGATATTTCGCTTAGATTAACAAAAATTATACTAAAGGAGGAGAAGTAGATGAAATTTATGTGGGGAGCTGCATTGGCAGCACATCAGTGTGAAGGAGCGTGGGATGTAGATGGAAAAGGAGTAAGTGTATCAGATATTCTTACTTCATCAAAACATAACCAAAATAGAGAAATCCATTTAGATATGCAGAGTGATGTGTATTATCCAAGCCATGAAGCGGTGGATTTCTACCATACATACAAAGAGGATATTAAGTTATTTGCAGAGATGGGAATGAATAGTTTGAGAATCTCACTTGCATGGACAAGAATTTTTCCAAAGGGAGATGAAGAACAACCAAATGAAAAAGGACTTCAGTTCTATGATGATTTAATTGATGAGTTAAAAAAGTATGATATTGAACCAGTTGTAACTTTACTACATAATGATATGCCACTTCACCTTGCTACTGCGTATGGAGGGTGGAAAAACAAGAAAGTAATTGATTTCTTTTCACATTATTGTGAAACAGTATATGAGCGATATAAAAATAAAGTAACCTATTGGTTAACATTTAATGAAATTAATAATATGCTAAAGTATGAGTATCAATTACTACCATACTTATCAGGGGGATTAATCCTTGATGAGGAAGATGCAGATGAAGGTGAAATATATCAAACGATGCATAATCAGTTTGTGGCTAGTGCACAAGCAGTGATTACTGGACATCGAATTAATAAGAATTTTCAAATAGGTAGTATGACAGGGTTTATATTAGTTTATCCTAATTCATGTAATCCTTTAGATACAATTGAGACATTTCCAAGTTATAGAAATCTATTCTTTTGTACAGATGTACAAGCAAGAGGATATTATCCAACGTATATTCAAAAGTATTGGGAACGTAAAAATATTCAATTAAATACTACAGAAGAAGAGATGCAAATTTTAAAAGATGGAGTAGTTGATTATTTAGGATTTAGTTATTATATGAGTGAAACATTAAGTGCAAGTAAGGATGTGGAAAAGAAGAAAGATGCAGCGAAAATCTTAAAAGGAGTAAATAATCCTTATTTAGAAAGTTCTCAATGGGGTTGGACTGTTGATCCTGTAGGATTACGTATTGTTTTAAATAAACTTTATGAGCGATATCAGAAGCCATTATTTATTGTAGAATGTGGGCTAGGAGCAATTGATGAAGTAAGTGAAGATGGAAAAATTCACGATGATTATCGAATTAACTACCTAAAAAATCATATTGAGGAAATGCAAAAAGCCATGGAAATTGATGGCGTGGAAGTAATGGGATTCTTACCTTGGTCTGCAATGGATATTATTAGTGCATCAACAGGTGAAATGAGAAAACGTTATGGATTTATATACGTTGATAAAGATGATGATGGAAATGGTAGTTTAAAACGAATTAGAAAGGATTCTTTCTATTGGTTTAAAGATTTTATTAAGGAGCAAAACTAATGTTTCAATTTTCAGATAAAGGACCACTATATTCTAAGTATATGATAAAGAATGATGAGTTAATTACATCTGGTATCATTTCTGAAAAAGCTGGTAGCATTGAGGAAGAAGCAAATGATATTTTCCACCAAATTATTGAAATATTAAAATTAAATAGTTTGGATCTTAATTGTATTTATTATACTGAATGTTATTTAACGAAAGAAAGTGATATGGATACTTTCAATCTACTATATCAAAAGTATATGAATACAAATTCATTAAGAAAACTAGTCGTAGTTAAATCATTACCAAAAGAAAGAGTATGTGAGGTTGCTATAAAAGCAGTTACAAAGAAGCGATCTGCATTGTTTAGTGATGATAGTGTTGACTTATCTATATTAAAAAAGAAAGCATTTAACTATCGATGGGCAGAAGTAGAAGAAGGAATAATTCCACTTACTGCAGCAGATATCGACTTTCCAGTTGCAGAAGAGATTAAGTCTGCGCTTATGGAGTATATTGAGGAAGGATATTTCAGCTATACTCCAAAGCGAGGATTACCAGAGTTTAAAGAGTCAATTGCAAATAATTTAAGAAAAAAGGGTATTGAAATCAACAATGATTATATTCTACCAATTGACAGTGCAGCAAGGGCCATGTATATTGCATCAGCAGCAGTTCTATGTAAAGAAGACGAGGCAATTGTATTTAATCCAGTAGATTTCTTGTTTAAGGAATCAGTTCTGGCAGCAGGAGCAACTGCAGTTTCTTATCCAGCTAAAATAATTGATGAGAGAATTGACGTAAGTAAACTTGAGGATTATATTAGTGAGAAAACAAAAATGATTTGTTTGTGTAATCCGCATAATCCACTAGGGAAACTGTATCATAAAGAGGAATTAGAGGAGATTCTGAAGATTGCTAATAAATATAATCTTTGGGTTATGAATGATGAAATCTGGTCTGATATAGTATATGAAAATGATTTTGTAAGTATTATGAATATGAAAGGTTACGATTTAAGTAAAGTAATAAATATCTATGGTTTTTCAAAAGCTTATGGACTTGCAGGTTTAAGAATTGCCTATATGTATTGTGATAATCAAGAACTTTTTGATAAAGTAGTAAAGGCATCAGATGTAGATTCTACTGCGGGTGGTATTAGTTCTTTATCTCAAGTAGCTGGGATTGCTTGTCTAGAAAAAGCAGACTATTGGAAACGGAAGTTTGTTGAAAAAATGAAAGAAAATAGAGATTATGCAGTTTCAGTGATTAATCAATTACCATTAGTAAAATCCAACATTCCTGAAGCAACTTATTTGCTATATATAGATATTAAAGAAACTGGAATGAATAGTAGTGAGTTTGTAAACTTACTAGAAGAAAAATATCATGTTTCTTTAATACCTGGATCTTCTAAGTTTTTTGGAACAGAGTCTGAAGGTTATGTAAGACTGTGTTTAGCAACATCAAGAGAAATACTTTCTGAGGGATTAAAACGTATTTCAATAGCAGTAAAGGATATAGCTGAAAATAAATTGTAATAATATGTAAAAGAATATCTTTTACATATAGATATTCTTTTGTAACTATCAACAATTTTTGAAATCTCTTGACTTTCAAAAGTACATTGTGTAATAATGAAATTAGTTAATAGGAATGTTACTCTCTGAGGCATCACCCAATACATCTTTCGATGTGTTTCGTATGTTTATCGGAGAGTTTTTATATATTGAAGGAGTGAAAATATGTTTAAATTTTTTAAAAAAGATAGTTCAGATGAAATTTATTCTCCAGTGAAAAAAGGAAAACTAATAAGTATTGAAAATGTTCCAGATGAAGTTTTTGCTCAAAAACTGATGGGTGATGGTGTTGGTTTTATTAATGAAGACAATGGAATCTATGCACCATGTGATGGTGTCATCATAATGACAACACCAACGAAACATGCAATTGGATTACAGTCCAGAGAAGGAGTGGAAGTATTAATTCATATTGGATTAAATACAGTAGATTTAAATGGTAAAGGGTTCACTTCATATGTGAAAAAGGGAGATAGGGTAAAAAAAGGTGACAAACTAATTTCTTTTGATAAACAGTTTATGATAGAGAACAACATTGATTTAACAACACCCATGGTAATCACAAATGGAAATGAATATACCATTGATTTTGTGGATACTGTGGATGAAGTAAACTTACAGTCTAAGATTATGGAATTAAAGAAGAGTACGTAGTGAAAGTAATAAGAAGATTTAACAATAATGTAGTACTCTGTGTAGATGACAATCAAAAAGAAATAGTAGCATTTGGTAAAGGTCTAGGATTTCATGACATACCTTATGAATTAACTGATTTAAGTAAAATAGAAAAGAGTTATTATGGAATAGAAAAACGATATTTAAGTATGATCAATGAGTTGAGTGAACAATCACTTGAACTAGCAATGACAATTATGGATTGGTGTAGGATTAATTTGCAGGGACAAATCAATCCTAATCTAATCTTTACATTAGCTGATCATATTGATTTCTGTATCGAAAGAAATAAAAAGAATATGAATGTGAAAATGCCACTTTATAATGATTTTGAAAATATGCATCCAAAAGAATTTAAGATTGCTCAAAAGGCAATTCAATTAATATCTAAAAAGTATAATGTATATTTATCAGAAGATGAAGTGGTTGGTATAGCAATGAATATTCTTAACTCTGAAATGGATTTAGATTCAAATAAACCATTTAAAGATTTTGATCGAATCCAAGAAGATATTCTAAATATTATAGAAAAGGAATTAAATATTAGTATTGATAAAAAGACAACTTCATATGCTCGTTATGTAAGTCATATTCAATATTTAATTAAACGAGTAGAAGAAGGATCTGAAGACAGTGAAGATGACTTTAAAATGTATGAGAGTATCTCTAAGCAGAATCCTGAAGTAACTGCATGTAGTTTAAAGATTGCAGAGTACTTTAAAGATAAAAAGAATTTTAGTTTAAACCACAATGAATTATTATATCTAATGATTCATATTAGCAGATTAACAAACCGTGAGGAATGTTACCAGATGGGCATCACCTCAAAAGAGTAAATCATGTTTTATGATATTCTTTTGAGGTTTTATTTTGTTTTGATCAGTGATGAAAGCGCGCAGTTACTGTTTAAAATATAGTATTCACAATAAGGAGGACTAGAAAATGTCTAAGAAAAATTATGAAGAAATGTCACGACAAATTATTGAGGCAGTTGGTGGAAAAGACAATATCCAATTGTGTTATCATTGTGCAACTAGATTACGTTTTCATTTAAAAGATTTAAGTAAAGCAGATACTGCTGTAATTAATAAAATTAGTGGAGTCATATCAACTAAAATAACAGGTGATCAGTTACAACTTATTATAGGAAATGATGTAGAAGATGTTTATTTTGAAGTATGTAAACAAGCAGGTATTGAAATCCATGAAGCAATAGATGAGGATTTAGATGGACCAAAAGAAAAAGGAAAATTCAGTGTAAAAGGAACAGTGAATCTGCTAATTAAGACAGTAACGGATTGTGCAATTCCAATCTTTCCAGTATTCACATTAGGTGGTCTAACAAAACTATTAGTTGCTTTATTAGGTTCAAGTATGTTAGGGATTTTACCTGATGATTCTGATTTCATGAGAATGATGGCAATCGTAGGAAATTCATGTTTCTATTTTTTACCAATGTATGCAGCATATGCAAGTTCAAAAAGATTTAAGACAAATACTGTTGTTGCAATGCTATTTGCAGGAATCATGTTATATCCTGATTTTGTGAGTATTGTAGCGGAAGGTGAAGCATTTAGTGTATATGGAATCCCAATGATTCTAACGGATTATGCATCATCGTTCTTACCAATTATTTTAATTACTTGGATTATGTCATATGTTGAAATGTATCTAAAACGTTTTATTCCAAAAAGTGTAAGATCAATCCTATTACCACTTGGTACATTACTAATTATGTTACCATTAGCATTCTGTGTATTAGGGCCAGTAGGAACAATCCTAGGTAATGGTATCAGTAATATAATTATCTGGTTGAAAGATATCTTTGGACCATTTGCTACAGGTTTAGTTGGAGCTTTATTCCCATTCTTAATTGTTACAGGAATGCACCATGCATTAAACTCAGTTGCGTTTGTTGATTTTGCTGCTAAAGGATTTGATAACTGTATCTGGGCTGCATCTTATATTATGGATTACCAGTTATTAGGATTATGTTTTGCATCCTTGATTAAATCAAGAAGAGCAGAAAATAAGGCATATGCAGTAAACTGTATTATCACAGAAGGTATCGGTGGAATAAGTGAACCAACCATTTATGGAATTGTATTAAAAAGCAAGAAAACAATTGCAATTACTTTGATTAGTGGGTTTATTGGTGGATTCTATATTGGATTAATGGATGTTCATATGTATACATTTGCAGCAGCAGGTTTCCCAGCAATCTTTGCATATGGTGGTGGAAGTAATATGAACTTTATTCATGGTATTATTGCTTGCGCAATCTCATTTGGAATTTCATTTATTCTTGGATTAGTACTAGGATTAGATCATGAAGAAGAAACAGTGATTGAAGAAGACTCAGATATGATTAGTACAAATGCAGTTGAAGCATAGGAAGGAAAGATAACTATGAAATTATTATGTATAGGAGATGACTTTGCTTTCACAAGAGCAGTGACGTTTGGGATTATTGATGCGATTGATTATGGTATATTAAGAAACACTGGTATCTTTATTAATAGTGAATGGGCTGAAATGGCAATTGATTTAATTAAGGAACGACCACACGTTTGTTTAGGAATTGATTTTAATCTTGTAGCTGGAAAACCAGTGTCAAATCCAAAAGATATTCCACATCTAGTTGATGAGAATGGGGATTTTCATAAATCTACTTACTATGTAAATCAAGAACAGTACAATACAGAAGAAGGAAGAAAAGAGTTGTTTCCTTATGATGAAGTGCGTATAGAAATAAGAGCACAGTACAACAAGTTTCTTAAACTAGTTGGAAAAGAACCAGGTTATCTGAATATGCATTCTATTATACCTGAAACCTATGATCAAGCGATTGAAGAAATTCATCAAGAAACTAATATTCCAAGATATGAGCAAATAGTTAAAAAGTATAAAATAAAAGAGTTGTATGACTTTGTTGGTATCAGTTATAGTGAAAAGAAAGAGTTCGATGTGAAATGGCAATTAGAGAAAAACATGATTCCAGAAGTGTTTAAACATAGTAAAGAAATGCTCAGTGAAGAGTATGTACATATTATCTGTCATCCAGGTTATGTGGATGCTCAGTTGGTGGATAATACAACATTATCAATTGAACGAATGCGAGATGCTGAGTTCTACATGTCACCAGATATTAAAAAATGGGTGGAAGATAACGATGTTGAATTAATAACTTTCTATGGTTTAGTAGATTAATCAAAAAAAGAAGTAGTGACGTGTTTTAATCGTTACTACTTCTTTTTGTAATTATTTAAATATTATGTAGTTATGCTATTTCTTTTCTTCTTTTAATGACTACAATTAATCCAAGTAATGACGTAGCTAACATAGCATATAACATCATTGTATTTGTTTCGTCACCTGTATTAACTGAGTTGTTTCCACTTACAGTAGTTCCACCAGCTACTGATGGTTTACCATCAACAGAAGGTTTTGTTACGATAGGGTTAGTAGGTGTTGTAGGATCGGTTGGCTTTACTGGATCAGTAGGATCAATAGGGTCTACTGGATCAACAGGGTTAATAGGATCAGTTATTGTTTTCACATCTACTGTCAATGGTACACTCACTTTCGCTCCACTTGCAAATTCTACTTCAACATCATAAGTTCCGTTTTCTAAAATCTTTAAATAGGATTCATTTAATGTAATTACTGTACTTCCACTTGTTACTACATAGTTGCTTGAAGGTAATAACTTACCATCTACATACACTTTAGAGAATTTCTCTACTGGTGCATCAATTGTTGTGCTTACGGTTCCTGTACCAGTAAATGTTTGAAATCCTTCTAAAACAGTAAATGTTTTTTCATCTAATTGTTTTTGTGCATCATCAAGATTATCTTGTAATTCTTGTTTTTTATCTACATCTGTCACTTTATCTATTAAATCTTGAGCATTATCAATATCTTTTTGTGATACTGAATCTTTGATTGTCTCATCAGGATTAAATAAATCATTAACTGCGTTTTCAGCATCTCTTTGATTTAATAGTTCTTGAGCTATATCAATCTTTGTTTGCCATTCGCTTTTTGTAGAATCATCCCAGTAATTTGCACTATCCTGCGCTCTATCAATATCTTCTTGGGTTAATCCTTCTTTTAAAGAACCATCTACATTCAACAAGCCTTCGGCCAAATTATCATATCTACAGTTACCACCATATAAGACATTTGGTGGTGCTTGAGTTAATCCAGTTCCATGAACACTTAACTCAGTTAAATTTGGATGATTTGTAAATCCTTCTGCTGGATTACCTGTTAAATTTTGGTTTTCGTGAAATTTCACAACCTCTAAACTTGCAATAGTATATATTTCTTCTGGAATTTCTCCATTGAAGTTGTTCGTTTGTAAAGCAAGTTGTTGAAGATTAATAAGTTTTCCAATAGTGTTAGGAATTTCACCACTCAATTGGTTATTGTTTAATACCAATTCTGTAAGATTTGTTAAATTTCCAATAGATGCAGGGATTTCACCACTTAATTGATTACCGTTTAAACGTAATGTCTCTAGATTATTTAGATTTCCAATTTCATTAGGAATGTTTCCAGTAAATCCATTAGAAGTCAATACAAGCATCGAAAGATATTCCAAATTGCCAATGGAAGTTGGAATATCTCCAGTTAGACTATTATTTCTTAGATTAAGAATTTCTAAACCTGATATATTATCAATCGATGATGGTATATTTCCAGTTAAACCATTATTTTCTAAATTTATAGAAGTTAATGCTGGGTTGGTAAAGTATTCTATTCCATTTAGTGTTGTACCAATTGCAAACGACTGATTAGTAATAATAATCCTATCTCCTCCCCATGCATTTGCTTCACCTTGCGAAATAAAACCATCATCATTTGTATCAACTTTAATCGTGCCTCCTGTACCATTATATTTTGCAATTATAGCTTCTTCTAGTGGTCTTGATGAATCAGGAAAAGCTGGGTCTGTTAATGCGTAAGTCGTAATACCTTCTTCATTTGCTTTTATTGCATTTGGCAATGCGATGCTAAATAACACTCCTACTGCCAATAAACTTGTTAATATTTTCTTATTAAATTTCATTTTGTCCTCCATAATTTTATATATTTATACTCACAGTTAATTAAAATCATAAACATAGATAATAAAATCACCTTCTTTGTTAAACAAAGTGATTTCAATTTGTCCTTTTAAAACACCATAAACCTTTAAGCCATCTGATATCTCATATCTTTTTCCTTGACACTCAACGAATGATTCGTCGTAATCGAATTGATGATTTACATCCTTTACAATCAGTTGAGTATAATTTCCATAGTTTTTTACCATTGCTAATTCTGGTGCATATTGATCAATATGTTCTATTTCAAATGTCGTTTCAAGTCCATTAATCACAATAGTGTAAATTCCATTTTCTTGAACTAGAACGAGAATATCCTTTTCCTTTTTATCAAATATTAATTCATTATCATTGAATATAATTTGAATTTGTTCTTCATCAATATTATCTTTTAAGATAATTGATACATCAGTAGATGTTCTTGTTGGAAAACTAAGATAAGTGATATCTTCGATATAAGGATGTCCTTTTAACTTTTCATACATTTCAATATTGTTTAGAAGTGCATGATTAGATGGGATTTCAGTAATCTCAGTTTTTGCTGTGTTTTGAAACGAATTACTTAACACGATTGCTGCAATACTTATACATGCAATAACTACAATTGCAATGATTAAAGTTTTAGTAGTAATTATGCTACCAGTTATAGTTGCTGCTGTACTCCCACTTGTACTTCCTGTATTAGATATATTCTTAGCATCATATAGTTCTTTATCATATGCTAAATTCTGATTACTAATGACTGCTTGATAATAATCATTTATAAGAATTCCAAGAAGTGCTACTAAACCAGTAGCACTATATAGTTTCACATTATTCTGTTCTTCATATTCTTTAATATGAGATTCAAGACTTTTTCTACCTGCATGTAATCTTGACTTTACTGATCCCGAATTATAATCTAGAATTTCTGCAATCTCATTAATCTTATATTCTTCAAGATAATAAAGAGTGATTACTTCTTTTTGTTTTCTTGGTAATTGATCAATCAAATTCACAATCACTTGTTTCACTTCTTTGGAATTGTATGCCTCACTAGGTAGATTACCTTTTCGATTATCTTTTACTACATTTTCAAATGATTCTTTATAGCTGTCATCATATAAAAATTCTAGGTCATTTTTTTTATGTAGACGTATATAAGTAAGGCTGTTATTCCTTACTAATCGATACATCCATGAGAGAAACATTTCTGGATCTTCAAGACTATCAAGCTTTTTATATATACGAATCATTGCTTCTTGTGTAGCATCACTTGCATCGGCATCATTACCAAGAATGGTATAACACCAGAAATATACTTTGTTTATAATTTGTGAGTATAATAACTCAAATTGCCCTTTATCTTTTTGTACTGTTTTGACAATTTGGGTAAGTTCCTCTTTCTTAACCATTTTATCTGCGCCCTCCTTTATTTCTAAAGTTTTACTTACCCTTACTACTAATAACTACTTGAGATTATAAAGGGTTCGGTTTTTATGAAAAATAGTTTCTTATTTCTTCGTCCTATTATTAGTCGTAAAAAAAAGAAGTATCGTTCATTAAAATGTAGTTTATTATGTAAACGGTTCGGGACATATATCATTACAAAGAAATTAGTATCAAATACCTTATTAGTTGAAGAGTCTAATAAGGTATTTGAAATATATGTTATAATAATGAACTGTATAAGCGGTTTTTACGACCAATTTATATAGAAGAGATTTTCATAACTGTAATTAGAGAGGAGTGAGTGTAAAATAGGAATCTTTTGTTATAGGTCAGTCGTAAAAAAGAATAGCATAGTATTGGACTAATTTATTAGTTATTAGAGAATGGGCAATTAGGATATATTAAAAATGAAGGGGTTATTATGAGGTTAAAAAGAAAGATATTATTAAGTATGGTATTACTACTATGCTTAGGTTTTTTTAGTTTTGCAACAAATACATCAGCTAATACAACGGGCGGTTGGTTACTTGATGAAGACAATTTAATTACAACAGATGAGGATGGATATTTCGTATATACATTAAGTGAAGAAGATATCGATGAAAATGGAGAGATAATTATCGATGGAAATCTTTTAGCTGATTATATGGCAGATATGATGAGTGCTAGAATGAATTATACAATTCATGTTCCTGTAAAGATTGTGAATAATACTGGATACAAGATTACCTATAAGGATTATGAATTTGATACAGTTAATCGAATTGAAGCAAGCACACCATTCATTCCTGATATGCGTAGTGCTACTTTAGAAAATAGCAGTGGTTATGGATGGGGACAAGCATGGGATGATCCATTTCAAGCATTAGTAGATAATAAAATATACGATAAGACGTTAGGTGCAATAGGATTCGATGGTTTACCTATTCGCAGTATGGTTGCACCAGTACGTTGTATTAATCCTGCAGTTATTTCATTGTATGGTAAATCAAGTGCTTCAACAATTACACTTATTGAAATGAATAACTTAGAGGAAAAAATTAAAGAACAAAATATGTTTAAAAATAGCAAAGGTGAGACAATCACTTTGGAAGCTGATTCATCTAGAACTTATGCACAATTTTTAAAATCTTATTATGGAGTGAGTTCTTTTGATGAGTTATCTGCAACTGAAAAAACAAATATTCTAGGATATGGAAAAAGTGGTAGTGTAGGTGGTGCTGCAGGACAAAGTAGAATTTCGAATTATAAAGGAAATAATGCATCATCTGACGATAATTATATTCCAGCAAGTGCATTAACTGATGGATCATTAGAGTATTTTCAGACATGGGGAATGGCAACAGTATTTAAAGGAAATAGTGATTTTGCATCTGTAGACTATCCTTACGCACCAACATATTTTATATTAGAAAGTGATCCCGAGGTATTGGAAATGGGATATGAATATTTATATGATCGCTGCATGAGAATCACATTTGATAATGTTCAATACCCAATGAGTGTGTCTGGTGCAGAAAGTTATGAATCATCAGCAATTGGTATGAAAAAATATATCGATAAAACTGACACTTCAAATGCAGCAATTGAACAAGCTTTTATGAAAGATACATGGATTGAAGATGGAGAAAGTATTACAATTGATACTCTTGATGTTGGAATGGATTTACCAAATGCATGGCATGGATTTCGTTATATTGATTTTGGATTTTCAATAACTGTGAAAACAGATAAAGAAAAGGAACCGATTGTTGAACCTGAACCGGAGCCAAAACCAGATCCTGAACCGAAACCCGAACCAAAACCAGATCCAGAACCAAAACCAACACCAAAGCCAGATCCAATTCCTGAACCAGAACCAACGCCTGAAGAGCCATCAACACCTGTAGTACCTGATACTAATCCATCAAAACTACCAGAAGTGGAAAAACAGGTTAATTTGAGTACAAAACCAAATAGTAGTTTGCCTTTGGGAGATCAAAGCAATAGTATACAATATTCATTATTATTTATATCATCTGCTTTTGGACTATATATAATAATGAGAAGAATGAAGAATCAGAAACAATAATTTAAGTTATTAGTAATTGATAATCTTAGACATGATTAAATAAAAATATCAAACTACATCTGTTTTAAACAATGATTGTAGTTTGATATTTTATTTTTATTAGTTAAAACAATAGGTTGGTATAGAATTCTACTTATTAGCAATTAAATAAATTTATTGATTAATATCTTGTATCCAATAATGTAGTTTCCGCTTTGATTCTAGTCTTTTGATTCTTATCATAATCAGCCACAAACCAACAAGAATATAATACGTTTAATACATATTCAATTGCTACTTGTGAAGCAAAGGTTGAGAACTTAATTGACTGACTTTCTTTTCTAGGAAGAGGTAATACAATATCACTAATTTTTCCAATATGTGAATCTGGATGAGCACTAATGGTAATCATTTTACAATTATTATTCTTTAAGATTTCTACCATTCTTAATGTATTTTTATTCTCCCCACTATAGGATATAACAATCGCGCAATCCTCTTCGCCAAAAGTTAAGGCAAGTTGCGTACTTTCATTTGGAATAGGGGAAAGTAAAATATTCGCATTAATCTTCATCATTCTGTTTTGAAACCCTAATGCTCTTATATGCGTATCTCCATCAGCGAAGATACCAATTCGGTTTGCGTTTTGCATCATTTGGATAGACTCTTCAATGAGTTCACTGGAAAATAACTGATAGGTTTGATATAAGGATTCATTAGTTAATTCATAGATTTTCTTAGATATTTCCATATAGGAATCATCATCTGTAAATGGAAAATTTGCATCGATATCAGAAATGTTTTCATATACTTTTTGTAAGTCTGCAGAGAGCTTAATTTTGAAATGTTTGTATCCTTTTAAACCTATCTTACGACATAATCTTACAATTGTAGAAGTTGATGTATAGGTGTTTTGAGCTAACTCCTGTACAGACATTTCTAATATCTTTTCCTTGTTCTTTAAAATGTAGTTTGCTAGTTCTATTTCTGATGAATTGAAGTTTGTTTGTTCCTCTAATTTTTTTATGATACTCATAGTTAGTCACCTCTAATAATATTGTGAACTAGATTGAGTGAAATGTAAATACTACTTTTCTTTATCAAATACAATATACATTACTTGTTTCATTTATGTTAGGAATTTGTTAGTGAAAAAATAATTGATATTAATATTAAAATAATAACTCGATTTACAAACAAAATAAAAAAGATGTAAGATCTTTCTTACATCTCTTCATATGTGTATTGATTATTCAGAAAATACTACACCAAAGCAACCAGGACCGCTATGAGTAGTAATTACTCCTCCTGCTTTTAACCACCTTATATTTTTGAAACCTAATGATTCGCTATAGGTACTAATATTATCTAATGTTTCTTCGCTAAGCCCATAATTGGATATAAGAAATAGTTCTGAGTAATCAGGAGAGAATTTTTCAGTATTCTCTTTGACTAATTTCTTACATAATCTTTCAAAGTCTCTACCTCGAAATTTTCTTGTTCCAATAAGCTTGCCATCAACGATATCAATGACAGGTTTTAGTCCTAATATATTTGCACCTAAATATGCTACATTTGATACTCGTCCACCTGCTTTTAAAAAGTCTAAATTACCTGGAATAAAACTCATGTGTACCTTAGTTATTAATTCCGATATGTATTTTTCCAAATTAGCTATGGAATCATCAGGATTTTCTCTAATATACTGTGCTACTCTGTAGACAATAAACGCTTGTCCACCTGATACAGCTTTTGTATCTATATGCATTACATAATCACGATTTTCACTCGCAGCAATTGAATTTTGATAGGTTGCTGTTGTTATTGCTGAATAACATAAATGTAGAATTATTTTATTAGGGTATTTGTTGTGTATATCATCGTAGGCTTCCATATATTGTCCAATGTTAGTTGCACTAGTTGTTGGTATATTTCCAGTTTGTTTATAATATTCTCCAATTTGTTCAATTGGAAACGAACCATCTTCATAGTCTTTTCCATTCATAATAACATGCATTGGTAATACCACAATGCCATATTCTTTTTCTATATCCTTTGGTATATCTCCGCCCGATTCGGTTAAAATAACAATTTCAGTTAATTTCTTTTCCACTATATTTCTCCTATAAGTTCTCTATACTGTGATTATACTACAATTAAGTTATTAAAAAAATGTTAGTGAACTGTTAAAAAAATATTAAATTAAAAAAGAATGAAATATTTAAATATAAAATAATAGCTAGTATTGTTTTAAGTACTATTACTATCCAACTTTCATATATTTCATAAACCATATATTTGATAATTTCCAATAATTCAGTTAAATTAATTCCTATTTTCAATGTGTGATATTTCATAAAATTGTAATAATATTCCAAGATGAAAAGGACTTTTATATATATTTCTGGAATAATTTTACAACATTTCTGAAACCGTTTACAAAAGATTTTTTCCATGCTTAAATGAAAGTGCAAGAAGCAACCGGTTGAATAAATGCATTAAGTAAAAAAGGAGAAAATAGAAATGAAAGATTTAATAGATGTTTTCAAGAATCTTAAGAAGCATATCCTTGCTGGGGTTTCGTATTTAATTCCAGTAGTAGTGGTTGGGGGAATATTCTGTGGTATTGGTGTTGCGTTTGGGGGAACAGCTCCTTGGGAAACACCTGATACACCAGGTTACTTCTTTTTCTTACTAGGAAAAGTAGGGATAAATTTAATGCCAGCAGTAATTGGGGCATATATTGCGAATTCGATTGCTGATAAACCAGCAATCGCACCAGGGTTATTACTTGGGCAAGTTGCTCAAGATTGTGGAGCAGGATTTCTAGGAGGGATCATTGGAGGTCTCTTTGCAGGTATTGTTGTATTATATATGAAGAAAGTTAATGTACCTAAGAATTTAAAAGCAATGTGGTCAATTATTGTAATACCAGTAATTACTGTAGGTATTGGAGCATTCTTTATGCAATATGGTATTGGTAATTTAATTGTTGCATTTACAGATTGGTTAACAGAGTTTGCTACGAATATGGGAACAGGAAACTTAGCGTTATTAGCTATCGTAATTGGATTCTTTGGATCTATCGATTTAGGGTTATTTGGAAATAAAGCATTAGGGGCAGTTCCATTAGCAATGTTAAGTACAATTGATCCAGCAACAGGAATGCCAGTAATGATTGCACAGCAATTAATGCTGATTTGTGTTACAACATGTGCAATTCCACCACTTGTATGTTCTTTGGCTACAATTGTTCGACCAAAGAAATTTAGTGAAGAAGAACGAGAAGCAGGAAAAGCTGCTGGTTTCTTAGGAGTATTTGGAATTACGGAAGGTGCGATTCCATTGGCATTATCAGATAAGATTACATATGCAGGATGTATCATTGGAACCATCGTTGGTTGTGTAGCTGCTTCATTTACAGGAGCTGGAACCATCGTTAACTGGGGTGGATTACCAAACCTTCCAGGTATGACAAATATTCCATTGGCATTAATTGCATGGGCAATTGGTATTGTTGTTGGAGCAGCCTTCATTATTATCTTTAAGAAACCATCTTCTGAAACAGAAGGAAAAGAAGTGGAAGAAAAAGATGCAAAAGTTACACAACAAGGTGAAGAATTTAACTTGGATTTCTAGAAAGGATTATTATATGCTGATTAATAAAGAACTAATTCAATTAGATGTAGAGTATAAAACAAAAGAAGAAGTAATTGAGAATGTGGCTAAGCTGTTTGATAATGAAGCAAAACTGAATGATTTATCTGGATATATTCAGGCAGTTAAGGATAGAGAGGCAGAAGTCTCGACAAACATGGGAGACCATATTGGGATTCCTCATGCACGTACCAATACTGTAAAGGAACCAGGTCTAGCCTTTGTAAGATTGAAAGATCCAATCAAATGGGATGATAATGGAGAAGTACAAATTGTGTTTCAAATTGCTGTTCCTGAGACTGGAGGAGACTTACATTTAAAAATATTATCGAAATTAGCCAGAAAGCTAATCTATGAAGAATTTAAACAGAAGTTGTTTAATGTTCAAAGTGAAGATGAAGTGCTATCATTAATACAAGAGGCAACAGGAGGACTAGTGTAATGAAATTATTATCAGTAACGGCTTGTGCTGCAGGTGTAGCACATACATTTATGGCAGCAGAGTCAATTGAGAATGCAGCAAAAGCTAGAGGACATGAAATCAAAGTGGAAACACAAGGTGCTCTTGGAATTGAAAACAGAATTACTGCAGATGATATCAAAGAAGCAGATGCAATAATTATGACAACGGATATTCCAATTAGAGAACGTGACCGTTTTGAATCATTGAAAGTGTTCAATGTTAGTTCAACAGCAATGATTAAATCAGCAAATAAGATTATTGAAGCAGTAGAAGAAAACTGTAAATAATCACAACTAGAGAATTATTAGCAGATCAGTTTCTTACAAATAAATAGTATGAACACTGATCTGCTCTTTTTAATATGGGATTTTAAGGAGGAAATACATGAATATAGGAATTATAGGATCTGGACTAATTGTTCAGGTAGCACTTGATATCTATGAGCGAATTGATGATGTAAAGTGTACAGCAATGTATTGTCGAAGTGTAGATAAAGAGTCAGCACAAGAGGTAGTGAATAAATATAAGATTGATAACTTATATGACAATATAGATCAGTTTTTAGAAGACAGTAGTTATGGCACAATTTATATTGGAGTTATTAATAGTACACATTACGAGTTTGCGAAAAAAGCATTGTTGGCAAACAAACATGTTATTTGTGAGAAACCATTTACTTCTACATATGCAGAAGCAAAAGAATTAGCAGAATTAGCGAAACAACAAAATCGTATGTTGTTTGGAGCAGTGAGATTACGTACGCTGAAGAACTTTGAAGAAATAAAAAATACCATTCCTTCATTAGGTGATATAAAAATGATGCAGTGTAATTACTCACAATACTCCAGAAGATATGATAAATATTTAGAACATGTAGTATTACCAGCATTTGACCCTGAATTATCTGGAGGATGTTTATATGACATTAATGTATATAATGTTCATTTTGTAGTGAGTTTATTTGGAAAACCAGAAACAGTACAGTATTATCCAAATAAAGGATATAATGGAATCGATACATCAGGAATTCTAATTCTTGATTATGGGACATTCAAAGCAGTATGTTGTGCAGCGAAAGATTCAGCGAGTCCAGCATATGTCACAATGCAAGGGACAAAAGGTTATATTGAGGTAAGATCAATGCCAGCACAAGTAGCAAATGTAAATGTTGTACTTGGTGATAAACAATATGGAATTGATTTGGATGAAATTGATGATGCAATGGAAAGTGAATTCCGTTCATTATTTGAAATCATTAAAGAAAAAGATTATGCACGGATGGAAACATATCTGAACGATACATTAATTGCAATGAAAGTTTTAGATGATGGTAGAAAGAGTGCAAATCTTGAATTTGCAGCAGACAGAAAGTAGGTAAATATGAAAAAGGTATTAATCATTGGTGGTACTGGGACAATTTCTTCTCCGATCACAAAGAAGTTAGCAGATGACAAAGATGTAGAACTTTATGTTTTAAATCGTGGTACAAACAACGGTAAACTTCCACAGGGAGTAAATCACATCAAAGGAAACATTCAGGAAGTTGAAACAATGAAAGAGATTATGAAAGATTATTCTTTTGATAGTGTAATTAACTTTATTGTATGGAGTCCTGCAGATGCGAAAAACAATGTAGAGATTTTCCAAGGAAAAACGAAACAGTTTATTTATATCAGTACAGTATGTGTATTGAATCATGAAGTTACTTGCAACATTGATGAGACTTGTGCAATTGGTAATGAATATTCTGACTATGGTCAATCAAAGGCAGCAGCAGAAAAAGTATTCTTGGATGCAAAAGAAGCGACTGGATTTCCTGCTACTATTGTAAGACCAACCCAGACATATTCGGATCATCGTATTCCACTAAGTGTAAAAGGTGGAGGTTGCTGGCCAGTGGTAAGTAGAATGCTTCGTGGTAAAAAAGTAATAATTCATGGTGATGGTCAGTCAGTCTGGGCTAGTACACATGCTGATGATTTTGCCGAAGGTTTTTATAAACTGGTAGCGAATGATACAACAATTGGTGAAATCTATCAAATTATGAATCCAGAACCTCATACATGGGATATGATTTATCAGGCACTTGCAGAGTTGTTGAATGTAGAATACAAGCCTGTCTATATTGGTACTGATATTTTAAAACTATCTAAAACATATAATTTTATGGGTTCAATACAAGGTGATAAACGTTGGTCAAACATTTTTGATATTTCAAAAGTACAAGCGAAAAATCCTGAGTTTGAATGTAAAATCAGTTATAAAAAAGGGCTAGAACTGTATTTAGAATTTATGGATGCACATCCTGAGCAAAAGAAAGAAGAACCAGAATTTGATGAGTGGTGTGATAAAACAATTGCATTATACGAAGAAATGATTTCTTCATTAGATGGAAAACTGTAAGGAGCAACTTATGGAATTTAAAGATTATCAATTAGTTGATGGAAAGTATGATTTATTGGGTGATGGTACTTGTATCTACGACATTGCATATAAAACTGATTCATCAAAGAATACATTAGATTTATATCTTCCAAGTATTAAGAAAGAGAAATATCCAGTTGTTGTATTTATCCATGGTGGTGGATTTGTAGGTAGTGATAAAGGTCGACATCTTACAGGGATATTGAATTGTCTGCAGGATGGATATGCGGTAGCTAGTATTAATTATCGTTTGAATGATGAGGTAGTCTATCCAAGCATTGTATATGATTGTGTAGATGCAATTAGTTTTCTGGCTAGTCAGGACGAGTATCATTTAGACAAAGATAAGATTCTATTGTGGGGAGAAACGCATGGTGGCTTTATCGCTAGCAGCATTGGAATTCAATATCATACAACTGAAGTATATAAATTAGCTGGAGTAATTAGTTTCTATGCACCTATTGATCTATATGCATATCATAAGTATCAAATTGATACAAATCAGGTAATGAAGATAAATGATGTAATTCTAGATGAGAAATCATTTGGAAAACAAGGTGATGAATTATTAAATCTATTAAAGACATATGATGTATTATCTTTGATTGATGGTGCACAACCACCATTTTATTTACTGCATGGTAAAAAGGATACATCAGTTCCAATTGAATATTCTTATCGATTTGCAGATGCATTAAAAGAAAAGGGTGTACCTTGTACATTGGATATTGTAGAAGATGGAACTCATGGAATAGATTTCTATGCCTGCGAGAAATACAATACACCAATTCGAACATTTATTAATACTGTATTTGAAGAATAATAGAAGTATCTAGTTGTTTTAAAGAATTAAACTATTATATATAGTGAAGAAAAAAGTAATAGAATTAGGATTGGAGAAACTGTATGAATCAAGATAAATCAATTGAAATGATGATATGTTACTATGGTAAAGAAGGATATAGCAAAAGTGGAATTATGTATTGCAGGTATCAGCCTGAACTTCAGACATTTGAAATAATTGATGATGCTCGTGTAGGTGGAAAAATTAACTTTATTCTATGGAATAAGGAGCAGGTATTAGTACCAGTAGCAGATGGTAATCAAACCGGAATAAAAGTTTTTTCGTTAGAAAATGATAAATTAAATGAGAGTCGTTTTCTAAATACAGAATACTTTTATAGTTATGGTGTAATGAAAAATAAAGACTATGGATATTTTTCAAGTTTTTCATCTGGAGTAGATGCAATTATAGACTTTCATAAAGACAGCGAAATTGATACAATAGAGTACGAAGGTGGAAAATCTCATTACATCAATTTACTTAATGATGGAAGAATTTATGCACTGGATAATGGAAATGATATGCTATATGTATATCAGGACAACAATAAAGAATTAGAAATTGAAAAGAAAATTAGTTTTGGAAATGAATCACCAAGACTGATGCCGTTACATCCAAATGGAAAACGAGCATATTTATTAATGCAGAGAACGAATCAGATAGTGGTATTTGATACAGAGGACTTTGATGAACTACAACGTATTGATATTCCTGGAGCAACGATTGATGTTGATTTCTGTGGAGGAATATTTGTTGATAAGTCAGGTACTTATGTATGTGCAACGATTCGTGTGAAGAATGAAATTGCATTATTTAAGATTGATAAGAATGGATTACTGATATATCTTGATTCGCAAGCCTGTGGGGAAATGCCAAGAGACTTAACCAGTGAACAAGAGTATATGTTTATCACATGTTCTTATAGCAATCGTATTGAAGTAATGAAAATAGAAAATGATAAATTGGTGAAACTGGATACATATCTGGAAATTGATCAGCCAATTACATTTGCCAATAAGGAGAATATATAAGTTATGTATAAGAAAAGTTTACTTTTATTTGTTGGAGTTGTCGTTTGTGCGATGGGAACTTCCTTTGTCATCAAAGGAGCAATTGGTGCTAGTGCATGGGATGCACTTAGTCAAAGCATCAGTGGTGTAACCAGTCTTAAGATTGGTACAGTATCTATGATTATTAATATATCATGTGTAGTTGCACAACTGATTATTGTACGACCAAAATCATTAATTACATATATATTGCAAATTGCAATTGCAGTAATATTTGGATCCGTACTTAACTTCTTCCTTTACCAAGTATTAGGACAAATAGAAGTAACAAATCTTGTCGTGAGAACAATCGCGGTAGTGATGGGAACCATCATTGCCGCATTTGCTGTTAGTTTTGTAATGTCATTAGACTTTGTAGGATTCCCATTAGAAAGTTTATGCAAGGTTTTATCAAAAAATAGTAAACTTGGATTTGGAAGAATCCGTCAGCTGGCTGATGTGATAAGTATGGCAATCGTCTTAATTATTACATTTGCTTTAGGTAATGAATTAACATTAGGTGTAGGAACAATTATTGGAGTGGTGTTATTTGGACCACTCATTGATTTATTTACATCTTCGATTCATCCTAAAATTCATAAGGCATTAAGTATCCAAATTAATTAAATTTATTCTTGAATAGATAAATTTAAGATTTAGTTATATAATATAACTAAAGAGGTGGTTGTATGAAGGATACGATTAAAGTAGTAACAGGAGTACTTATTCTTTTAAACTTTTTTATAATTCCTATGGCGTATACAAACTTTGTATGGATAATAATATGTGGGTTAATTGCAGCAAGTAGCTATTTTGACTATAAAGAGGATGGTAAAAGGATGACTTTATATGTAACAATCTTTTTTGTAGCTGCTACAATTATGTGGGCAGTTATGACGGTATTTCCTAGGTAATAATAATTTAACCTAGTTGCATAAATGGAAGACAAATTTATACTGAAACCAAGACACAACAGTAAGTTGTGTTTTTAAGCTATATAGACTTTAGGAAAGCAGTTATCTAACTATATCTATATAAAGAAAATAATACTTGTGTTGTAGTGAACTCTAAGTGTTATAGTATAGTTATAAATAATTTGATAAATGTTAAAACGAATGGAGGAAGAAATGAGAAAAAATTTAGGTGCTAAGCCATTTATGTATCCACAGCCAGTATTAATTATAGGAACATATGATCAAAATGGAGTTGCGAATGCAATGAATGCAGCTTGGGGAAGTATTGCTGATTTTAAGAAAGTAGCTTTATATTTATCAGCTACTCATAAAACGGTTAAAAATATTCTAAACAAAAAAGAATTTACGGTTAGTATGGCAACAGAAGATGAAGTGATTGTCTGCGATTATGTAGGTATTGTATCAGGAAATAAAAATCTGAATAAATTAGATAAAACAAACTGGACTATTGAGAAAAGCGAACATGCAGATGCTCCTACTTTCGCTGAATTACCAATGACTTTAGAATGTCGTTTGGAAAGTTATGATGAAGAGAGTGAACTTCTAGTAGGTACAATTATAAATGTAAGTGTTGATGAAGAGATTCTAGACGATAATGGACAGATCAATCCATTAAAGTTAAAACCAATTACGTTTGATGCATCAAATAATTCTTATATTGGGTTAGGTGCTAAAGTTGGTAATGCATTTAAAGATGGAAATCAGATAAAGTAAAATCTAAAGGTAATAAATAAAGAAACGGACGAAAGCGTTCGTTTTCATTTTTGTAACTTATTGAATTTCAAAATTAAACTACAAAATTTCATTTTCTTAGAAAAAACTATTGACTTGGAAGTTACTATACACTGTAGAATAGATAATAGATTAGGGGGAACATATGTTTAAATTAAAAGTAGATTTATTAAATGGAAATATATTAAAATCAGTTTTGCTGTTTGCATTACCACTGCTGATATCTAATTTTTTCCAACAACTATACAACACAATTGATACCATGATTGTTGGTAACTATTTGGGGGATGTATCATTAGCAGCAATTGGTGCAAGTACACCAGTATATGATTTATTAATTGGATTTGCATTAGGAATTGGTAATGGATTAAGTATTGTAACTGCACGAAGTTATGGTGCAATGGATGAAGATAAGATAAAGAAGTCAGTAGCTGGATCAATTGTAATTGGTGCAGTTGTTACAGTTGTTGTTATGGCATTATGTAGCTTTCTTTTATATCCATTATTAGAATTATTAAACACACCAGAAGCGATTATTGATGAAGCATATAGTTATATCTTTGTGATTACTATTGCAATTGGTGTTACCTTTCTTTATAACTTATGTGCTGGATTATTAAGAGCAATCGGAAATAGTGTGATGCCTTTAGTATTCTTAATACTATCTGCATTATTAAATGTAGTATTGGATTTATTATTAATTACACAGTTTGATATGGGAATTCAAGGTGCAGCAGTTGCGACAGTAATTGCGCAGGGAGTATCTGGAGTCTTATGTATTTTCTATATTTTAAGAAAAGCAAAAATTTTAGTTCCACATAGAGTACATTTTAATGTAGGAAGTGAAATGTATAAAGATCTTTGGTCACAAGGATTATCGATGGGATTTATGATGGCAATTGTATCAAGTGGAACATTGATTCTTCAATACGCAATTAATGAACTGGGATATTTGACGATTGCAGCACATACAGGAGCACGCAAATTGACGATGTTTTTTATGATTCCAGTATCTAGTCTTGCAATGTCTATCTCGACATTTGTATCGCAAAACAAAGGTGCAAATCAGATGGATCGAGTTCGTAAATCAGTATTCTATGCAAACATGTTATCAATAGGGTGGGGTATTATTATTTCAGTATTGATGTTGATTTTAGCTAGACCATTAATTCAGATTCTATCTGGTTCCAGTGAGGCAATAGTAATTGATAATGGAGCAAAATATCTGATGATCAATGCACCATTCTTTGGGGTATTGGGAATAGTGTTGAATGTAAGAAATGCATTACAGGGATTAGGAAGTAAGACATTACCACTTGTTTCTAGTATTATTGAGTTTATTGGAAAAATCATTTTTGTGGTTATTCTAATACCAGAAATGGGTTATATGGGTGTTATTCTTTGTGAACCACTAATCTGGTGTGCAATGGGTATTCAGTTAATGTATTCCTTCTATAAGAGCCCTAATATACAGGAGATGTTTGTGTTAGCAGAAGCATAAATACAATAAAGTAATAGAAAAAACCATGAAATTTTCAAAAGATATGAAGATTTCATGGTTTCATTTTCTTTATTAATCCAGTAATTTTTATAACTTATGTTTCTTTTCAAAAATACAGGCATACAAAATATCTAATAGGTAACCAAGAGACAATCCATATTGAAGTGATAAGAATTTATCACCTGTATAGAATAAATATAAGCTTTCATTACATACCAATTCTAATGCTCTTTCACTGCTGCTAGTGATAGCGATTGTAGTTACACTATGCTTACGAAGAGCATATGCAGTTTTAATCATAGTTGGATTATTACCACTATGACTTACAACCACACTGACACAATCTTTTGGATCCATTCGACTTAAATAATATTGGTTTAATGTATTGAATGCCTGTGCCTGAATATCAAGTGTATTTAGATTTAGACACATCTGTTGAATCTTTGGATAATTGATATCACTTGCATAAAAATCAATTCTCTTTGCTTTAACCATAGAAGTAACAATTCTTGAAAATGATTGTTGATTAATTAGTTGTTTGGTTTCCTTTACAACATATTGGTACAATTCTTCCATTATTTCAGGTGCATTACTAGCATCAACTTCTTTGTTTTCTGCATTCTCTTCATAGTGCTTTCTAGCTACATTTTCCTTAATAAAACTTAGTTGGAAATCAGGATATCCTTTAAATCCAATCTTCTTACAAAAACGAATAATTGTAGGAGAACTTACATATAATGCTTCTGCCAATTGTTTTGCATTCATTTCAAAAACACTTTCAGGATGTGCAACTATATAACTAACAATTTCACGTTCCTGAGTTGTTAGATTCTTTTGATTTTTAATTTTTTCTAGAATCATAAAAGTACCTCTACTATTAATCTAATAATACCATAATTAAAGAGTAAAGTATTTGCATGTGTTATCTTATAATGTATGCAAATACTTTATGTTTTATATTGTTTTAGTATATAGATTTCCTAGTTATTTATCAGCTGCAAATACAACACCAGCGCTTTTTCTAGCTTCTGTTTGTATTTGCATTGTGATTAAACTTATCTCTAACATTTCATGCATTTTTTTGATATCATTTTCTTTGATCATTCTTACAAACTCAACAAACTCAGGATACATTCTGTGTTTTCCTTCATTGTAGTCAACCTCTTCTCCACCATCTGCACTCATTTGTTTTGCATCAGTTTTATTCATCAATACTTTATAGTTTGAGATTACATTAAGACTAGAAGGAATAACAATGCATCCTTCATCACCTTGGATTGATGTAGATATTGGTGCTTTACAATCTTTAGCAGCAACACTGACACATTTGAAAGAACCATAATCAAGAGTAAGAACACCTGATGTATCAATTCCTCGTTCAATGTTTGCTTCGTAATTAATATGTTTAGGAGCACCGAATAAAGTAACTGCAAAGTTAATGTTGTAGATATTTAAATCCATCAATGCACCACCTGACATATCGGGGTTAAATGCTGGTAATACTTCACCTGCTTTGAATGCATCATATCTTGATGAGTATTGAGAATAACTCATTGATAATATTTTAATGTTTCCTAATTGAGGAAGCATTTCTTTAATTTTAAGTGCATTAGGAATATATCTAGTTGATACTGCTTCAAACAAAAATAGATTTTTAGCTTTTGTTAGTTCTACTAGTTCTAACGCTTCTTTATAATTAGAAGTAAATGGTTTCTCACAGATAACATGTTTACCTGACTCTAATGCTTTCTTACAAAATAAATAGTGTAAGTGATTTGGCACTGCTACATATACAGTATCAATTGTCTCGTCTTTCAACATAACATCTACATCAGTATAAGCAGATGGGATATTATTTTCTTTACACATTTCTAGTATCTTTGCTTCTTCTGTTGGTGTGGCACAAATTGCCTTTAATGACATTCCTTTAACTTCTGATGCAAATTGAAAGAAGTTGCTAATAATTGCACCTGCTCCAATAATTCCTACATTCATAACTATTTTGCCTCCTTCGCTAGTTGTGTACCTTTTTCAATGATTTCTAATACTGCAATTACTTCTTCGTCTTTTACTAGTTTCTCTGCATTATTCTCTAACATATCGTTAATGTTGTCATAAATGATTCCATAATCAGTAGCTTCTGTCGGTACTTTCATAGTGACATCTTTTCCATTTTCATCAATATAAGACAATGTACCCCAAGTTTCTTCTGGAAGTAAATCAAACGATACTTCAATCGGTCCTGGTTTTTGTTTTGCATTTGAATTGTGACCTAATGTGGGCATAATAAAGCTTCCTTTTTTTCCATGCACTGTAAATCTAGGATAATCGATTTTTACATAATAACTAGTCTTTACAATCGCCTTAAATGGATTGTCATAGAATAAATCAAAGTCATAATAATCATCTGCTTCACCTAAGTTAGAAACACTGCGACAATCATATACAACTTTATTTGGTTTTCCAAACTCACCAATGATTTGATCTAATGGGTGAACTGCAAGTCCATAAAGATAAGCCATGCGAGGACTATCCGCAATTTGTGGACGGTAGTAATCATAGTGTGATTCTAATTCCACTAATCCTCCAAGCACTCCTGATTCAATGACTTTACGCACTGTACGCATGTCTGAATCATAACGACGGTTCTGATTTGCCATTGCGATTAATCCTTTTTCTTTTGCATAATCGAAGACTTTTCTTGCTTCATCTGCAGTCATTGCAAATGGTTTTTCACATAGAACATTCTTACCATGTTCAAGTGCCATCATGGAATAATCTACATGGAATTCATTTGGTGTATTCACTACAACCAAATTTACCTCAGGATCTTTCATAACAACATCAATATCTGATGTGAAGATAATTTCTGGATACCAAGTTTCTCTTTCTGTATCACCAACACGATCTTCTTCTCTTCGATATACATACTTTACATTTATAAACTCTTCTCTCTTTTTCACATATGGTAAATGATAACGACATACACTATTACCAAAACCGATATAAGCAACAGTTAACATAGTAGTTCCTCCTCTTGTCAGTTTCATCATAGCAATAGCGAAAAATGAATTCTATGGGTGAGGGTTACTTCGTTATTCGATTACATGGATATCATCAAATCGTGAAATTCGATTACATAAAGATGGGGATTTTACTAAAAAGATTGTGATAAAAGACAGAAGTGATAAAATGAAACTATTAGTTTCTATATAAGGGGAAAACAATGGCAATAGATACAATATACTCACAAATGTTAATAATGGTAATCTTAATAATTATTGGTTATATTTTGGCGAAGAAAGAAATCATAACGGATAGTGGTGCAAATCAGATGACATCAATTATTTTATTTGTCTTTACTCCAGCAATTATTATAAAAGCATTTCTGATTCCATTTTCGCAAACACGATTAATGGAAATAGCATTGTGTTTTATTTTGAGTGCTGTTGCGATTGGTGTATCCATCGTAATAGCAACACTAGCTTTTCGTAAAGAAAAAAACCTAGAAAGATTTGGTATTGTGTTTAGTAATGCTGGTTTTATGGGCATTCCTTTAGTACAAGGTATTCTAGGTAGTTATCAGGTATTTTACTTATCAATTTACATGGTAGTTCAAAACTTATATGCTTGGACATATGGAATAAAACTTATTGATTCCAGTAATCGTAATTTCTCGCCATTAAAGCAATTAGCCAATCCAGCAGTTATAAGTTTCTTGGTTGGTATGTTTCTGTTCATAATTCAGTTACCAATTCCTGAGCCAATTTACAAAACTTTAGACTTATTAAGTAATGCAAATACACCAATGGCGATGATTTTAATTGGAACTTTCTTAGCGAAAGTAGACTTAGTTTCACTATTAAAAGGAAAGATTAATTATATGGTAAGTGTATTTCGACTTTTGGTTGTGCCAGCAGTTATTATGCTTCTTTTATCATTCTTGCCACAATCCTACACTGATATAAAGTATGTAATATTGATTGCATCCTCTACACCAGTAGGTGCTTTATTGGCTATGTTCTCGCAACTATATTCTAAAGATGTTGCATAAGGTACAAGAATAGTAAGTTTATCAAATATTCTATGCTTACTGACAATGCCAATGATGTTAATGATTGCATCGGCTTTGTGGTAAGTAAACTTTTATAGGCAAAGATATTATTGAATTTAATGACCTCTATGGAGGTTTTTTCTTTTGTCTGATATTTTCATAATAATAATGAACGATATTGCCAGTTTTCACGACAAATTAGTGGACCATAGAAAAAAATAAAAATTAAAAGCGAACCATAAATTTTTTCTACTCGTATAAGTAGTAGGGTAAGCATAATTTTGTTGATAAAGGAGGGCGAGAATATTATGGATGAAAAGGAAAAACTTACCCAGATAGTAAAAGCAGTACAAGAGGATATTGGTAAGTTTGATTTGTTATATTCACAAATCATTAATAAAGTATATTTCTGGTGCTATACAGTTGTTGGAAATGAGGCAGATGCAAAAGATGCCACACAGGAAGCAATGATTCGTATACATAAGAAAATGCACACATTAAGAAATGCAGAAACGTTTAATTCATGGATGTATCGATTAGTGAGAAACTCTTGTATTACTTACCTAAGGGCGCACAAAAAAGGTGAGTTTGAATTTCTGCATAATGATAATTATGACGAAAGTATAGAAGTCTATATTCATGATGAAAGAACTGAGAATATACCTAATAAAGCATATGACATGCAAGAAACAAAAGAGTTGATAACTAAATTAGTGGATGCTCTTCCTAGAAAACAAAAAGAAGTAATTACCCTATATTATTTAGAAGAATACAAAGTTGAAGAAATAGCAAAAATTTTAGATTACAATGTTGGATCGGTAAAATCGAGACTTCATGCTGGAAGAAAGAATTTGGGAGTACAGATTGAGAAATACCAGGAACAAAACAATGTAAAACTATATACAACAGCGATCTTGCCAATACTTGGATTAATTCTAAGTGAGTATCGAAAAGAGCTTTGTGATAAGCAAAACTTGCATTTTGATAACAGTATCTATACAAATCCTAATCCAACAATGCTGGGAAACCTTGCAAGTATAGTATCTGCTAAGGTGTTAATTGCTGCTATTACAGTTGCTATTGTAGTTGCTGGTGTAATCGGATTAAATCAATTCAATCAAGAAGACGTCATTTCATTACCTGCAAAAGGATTAAACAACTTATTTATAGATGATGTAGAGATGTTTAATAAGGCAAATAGTAATCCCTATATTGATAGTATTAGTTATCTTACATTTCCTACAAGAGACTCAATAGATATCGTAATTGGACTAAAAAATAATGTAGAAAATGATGACATTCAGATTCTATACAATCAAGAAGAAATATCTTTTGAAAAAGTAGAGAATGAATTATATTTGCAAGTTAATAAAAATGGGGAATATACAATCCAAATTAATAAGAAACAGGTTTCTTTTGAAATAACGAATATTGATGAATATGCACCAGTATTAATTAATGCTACGAATTATGGAAATTACTTGAAGTTAGATTTTGATGATGAGTATAAGAAAATAGATTATGAAAAATCATATATTGAATATCATAATGAGCAATATAAGATAGATAATAATTCCAAAGTTATAGGTGATTTTAAAGGGAATATAAAAATTATTGTATTCCACGAAAATGGATCACATGTTGGATACGTATTATATATAGAATAGAGTTGAGGATAAAATAAAGGAGAAACAAATGAAATTAAATAAAAAAATATTAATGAGTTTATTAACAGTTGGGATGTTATGTAGCTTAGTATTTTCAAATGCTGTTAAGGCAAACGAAACAGAAGTATCAGTATTAACTATTCCAACGGATTGGGCATTTACAGATGATTCAAAGCCTTTGAATGATGCTCTAATCACAAGGTATGGAACTGCAATTGATACAAATAATGACAAATATATTACTAAAAGTGAAGCAGCAGCTTATGTGGGTACAATTATGCTAAGTAATATGTCAATTGCAGGAACAATTGATGGAATTCAGTATTTTACACAAGTCACAGATATTCGATTAAATGGCAATCAACTTACTGGAGGGATACCAACTGATATAAAAAATCTAACTACTCTGAATACACTATATTTGAGCGTTAATCAATTTAACGGAACAATACCTTCTGAATTAGGAGAATTGAATATAACTAAATTATATATACAAGACAATGGGTTTACTGGAACTATCCCTGCTGCATTAGCAGATAATACAAATTTAACTCATTTAAATTTAGCGAGAAATAACTTAGAGGGGCCAATTCCAGAGGAATTTGGAAACCTTCTTAGTTTAAGTGAATTTTCAGTTGCTGAGAATAATTTATCAGGTGATATTCCTGAATCATTATATAATCTGCCTTCAATTACATATGTAAATGTTTCTGATAACTCAGGATTGAGTGGGAATGCAGCAGAAGGATTTAAAAATCATCCGACATTGGAAACATTGAGAGTGCAAGGTACTGATATGGTTCAAGCAAAACCAGAGGCGCCATTACTGAGTGATGATAAATTTATATATGATGATCTTGCAAGTGGACTTTTGAATGTTGATGGTACGCTTTCTGATGGTATAACGCAAGAAGATATCAATAAAGCACAGGATAGTGCAAATTGGTGGCAAGAACCAACAAAGAACGATTGGCAAACAAAAATTGACCAAGCTCAAGAGCTATTGAATCAAAGAGATGCAGAAAACGCAGTCAATGATTTATTTAATCCTGATGTCATAATCAAAGATACAGTAACGCAAGAAGATATCGAAAATGCTCAAGACTTAGTTGATAAAGTTAAAGATGTAGATAAGAAACAAGAACTGCAAGACAAACTAGATGATGCTCAAAAGCAACTTGATCAAAGAGATTTTGTAGTACTAGAAGGGTTTAAAACATTTACTGGTACAGGAACAGTAAATACAACAATTGATGCACCAGTAGAGAAATTCTTTAAGGTATATGTAGATGGTAAATTATTACCTTCAAGTAACTATGTAGTAACTAGTGGAAGCACAGTTATCACATTAAATGAAAACTATTTAAAAACATTAGCAAATGGAACATATAATGTAGATGTGGAGTTTGTAAGTGGCGCAAAAGTAAGTGTGCCATTAACAATAGATGTGAAAACAATAACAGATCCAATTGATCCTGTTAATCCAGTAGACCCTACTGATCCAACAAAACCAGTAGAACCAACAGATCCTACAACGCCTACGAAACCAACGAATCCTTCAGTAGATGTACCAACAGTATCAAAACCTAGTGTAGATCCAAGTATTTCTTCTTCAACAAATGGAAGTAATGTAAATACAGGGGATACTACAGATATGATGATGCTATATGGAATGTTGGCAGTATCAATCTTAGGAATTGTAGTTATTAGTAAAAGAAGAAAAGCAGTAAAATAGTAAACTAATTATTAAGGATTATTGAAGTAAATCAATAATCCTTTTTCCTACAGGAAATAATGATAGATTATCATTTAGTAGTTTTATGATATAATACTAATTAGTTGAGGTAATGCTATGTTTGTTGAAGAAAGACAGGAAATCATTCTTGAATTATTACGTGAAAATGGAAGAGTTCGAGTAAAAGATCTAAGTGAGAAGTTTGGGGTGACTCCAGATTTGATTCGTAAGGATCTTACTACAATGGAAGAAAAAGGACTGCTAAAAAAAGCCTATGGTGGTGCTGTTTTAGAACGTGTAAATATACATCGTAAAATAGCTTCACAAAGAAAAGAATTAAATACAAAGGAAAAAGCAAAGATTGCTCGTTTAGCATTATCGTTAATTAATGATGGTGATGTTGTATTCCTTGATATATCTACCAACAGTATTGAAGTAGCAAGATTACTTCAACAGTCTTCAAAACAAATTACAGTAGTTACAAACATGATTGATGTAATGTTAACTCTAACGAAATCGCAGACAATAAAGGTAATCTTTATTGGGGGTGAGTTAGACTTTGGTAGAGACGGTTTTGTGGGAAGTGTAGCCATTGAATCGATTCAAAAGTATCGCTTTGATATCGCCTTTATAGGGGTTGTAGGAGTGGATGTGTTTGAGGATAATGTATTCACTTATATGGATAATGATGGTATTACTAAGAAAACAATTCTTGCTGGTGCGAAAGCAACCTATATGTTATGTGAGAGTGATAAATTTATTCAAGGTGGTAATTATAGGTATGCTGCATTATCAGATTTTACTGGTGTGATTACGGATAAGAAACCATCAAAGGAAATAGTAAAAAGTATTAATAACTATAAATTAAAATTAATATATCCTGAAGCATAAGATGAAAATCTTATGTTTTCTTTTAATTTAAAGTAATAAAAATAAATAACAAATACGTTGACAATAATAAAAATAAATATATAATGAAAGTGTAAGAGATTGTCAATTTATTTATAAAACAGGAGAAATATCATGGAACTATTTCAAAGTGAAAGAATCAAAATATTAAAAGAAAAAATGCTTAATGAAAAACGATATGTTAGTATCGAACAGGCAAACATCATTACTGATATTTATAAACAGAATGAAGAAACTCCTGTCATTTTAAAACGTGCTTTATCATTACAAGCTGCATTAGAAAAAATTGAAATCGGAATTGAGCCTGAAGAATTAATTGTTGGTAATCGTACTAAAGGAGTAAGGGCAGGAGTTGTGTTTCCAGAAGGTGGCTGCTCTTGGGTAGATGAAGAGTTAGAAACACTACCAACAAGACCGCAAGATAAATTCAATGTTAGAGCAGAAGATATACAGACATTTCGTGAAGTAATTCTTCCTTATTGGAAAGGTAAAACATTAGAAGATGTAATTGCTAGACGTGGTGGAGAAAAGATAAAAGAAATCTCGAAGGTAGCTAAAATAAACCAAACGGATCATGCACAAGGACATATCTGTCCAAACTGCGATGAGTGGTTAAAAAAAGGACCATCTGTTATTAAACTGGAAGCAGAAGAAAAATTGAAAACAGCTGCTGCTAATCAACAAGATTTTTATAAAAGTGCAATTATTACAATGGATGGAGCTATTTCATTCATTAAACGATATCGTGATTTAGCATTACAGGAAGCAGGGAAAGAAGAAAACAAAGCTTATAGAGGAAGTTTAGAGAAGGTTGCTGAAGTTTGTGATAATTTAAGTAAACGACCTGCTGAATCCTTTCATGAAGCAGTACAGGCAACTTGGTTTTTATTTGTAATATTGCAGATGGAATCCAATGCATCTTCCTTCTCACCAGGGAGAATGGATAAATTTTTATATCCATATTATCAAAATGATATAGATAAAGGAATTATCACAAAGCAAGATGCATTAGAGGTTATAGAGTCTATCTGGTTAAAGTTTAACCAAATAGTATATCTTAGAAATAAGAACGGAGCAAAATACTTCGCTGGATTTCCTATTGGGTTTAATATCGCAATTGGGGGATTAGATGAACATGGAGAGGCTTATGAAAATGAGTTATCTTATTTATTTTTAGAAGCACAATCGCATCTAGGATTACCACAACCAAATTTATCAGTTAGACTAAATAAAAAGACAAGTGATCAATTGTTGAAGCAATCCATTCGTGTAGTCGCAAAAGGAAGTGGGATGCCTCAGTTCTTTAATGATGAATGTATTGTTCCTGGAATGATTGATTTAGGAATTGAGAAAAGAGATGCTTTAGACTATGCCATTGTTGGATGTGTTGAACTTACAACACAAGGGAATAATCTAGGGTGGAGTGATTCTGCAATGTTTAATTTAAATAAGGCGCTGGAGTTAACTCTTAATCATGGAATTTGTTTAATAAGTGGAAAGCAAATGAGTCCTGATTTTGGTGGCTTAGAGGATTATGCTACATTTGAAGAATTAGAAACGTCATTTGAAAAGATGATTGATTATTATATTACGAAAATGATTGAATGTTGTGAGTTAGTAGAAAAAGCTCATATTGATATTTTACCTTCACCTTTCTTATCATCAGTAATTGATAACTGTATGGAAAAAGGAATGGATGTTACAAGAGGAGGAGCAAAATATAATCTAAATGGTATCCAAATGATTCAGGTCGCCAATCTTGCAGATTCTTTTGCTACAATAAAAAAATTAGTTTTTGAAGAACATCGAGTTACAAAAGATGAAATGATGAGAGCTTTAAGAAGTAACTTTGAAAACGAAGTAATATTAAGACAAGTATTACTAAATAAAGTAGAAAAATATGGAAATGATGTTAAGTGGGTAGATGAACTTGGAGTGAAATGGGCTAGGAAGTTTAGACATAAACTAAGATCATATACGAATTATCGCGGAGGACCATATCACACAGGAATGTATACTGTATCTGCACATGTACCAATGGGAGAAAATGTTGGTGCTGGACCGGATGGAAGAATGTCACAAACACCGCTTGCAGATGGAGGAATGTCTGCAGTTTATGGAAGAGATATTAAAGGTCCTACAGCAGTGTTAAAATCAGTGTCAAGGTTAGATAATGATTTGACTACTAATGGTGGACTACTTAACTTGAAGTTCTTACCTGAATTTTTTCAAAATGAAACTGGTATCAACAAATTTGCTACATTTATGCGTTCCTTCGTTGATTTAGAAATACCACATGTACAGTTTAATGTTATTCGAAAAGAAGATTTGTTGGCAGCACAGAAAACTCCTGAGTTATATAGTTCATTAACCGTACGAGTCGCAGGATATACAGCATATTTCACTGAATTAGCTGGAGAACTGCAAAATGAAATTATTGCAAGGACAAGTTATGAAGACATCTAATATATCAGGAAATATTTTTGATATTAAAAGGTTTGCAACACACGATGGACATGGAATAAGAACAACCGTTTTCTTAAAGGGATGTCCACTGAAATGTGTATGGTGCCAGAATCCTGAAGGAATAAAACTAGAGCAACAAGTTTTATACTTTCGTAATAAATGTATCAAGTGTGGAACGTGTGTAAAGAATGCAAAACATAGTGGTGTCGAGATGAATGATAATGAAATTATTCTTCATCGTGATGCTAATGAAAATTGGGAAGAGCTACTATATCTTTGTCCAACTAATGCATTACAGTTTGACAGCAAAGAATATACACTTGATGAAGTAATGAATGAAATCAAAAAAGACCAAGTCTTTTATCGAGATACTGGCGGAGTTACTTTATCAGGAGGAGAACCATTTTATCAGTATGAGTTTCTTTATGAAATACTGAAACGATGCAAAGAAGGTAACATTCATACTGCGATTGAAACAACACTTGCAACATCTACAAAACAGTTAGAATCAGTATTACCTTATTTGGATCAGATTTATGTAGATATTAAAATTATGGATGATGAACAACACAAAAAATATGTAGGTGCTACAAATAAACGAATATTAGATAATATTAAATTCTTACTATCATCTGAGCATAGAGATAAGGTTATTATACGAACACCACTAATTCCTAACATTACTACAAGTCATAAAAATATAGAGAGAATTGTAGAGTTTCTTGTTAGTATTTATCCAGATGTAAAATATGAGCTATTAAACTATAATCCACTTGCACAAGCAAAATACAATTATATAGATGAGGAATATTGTTACAAGGATAATCCTAAACAGTACTCACAAGAGAAGATGAATGAATTTTATGATTTAGTTAGAGAATATGGAATACATAATTTAGTTATTGACTAAGAGGAGAGAAAAGATGAAATTACTAATTGATAATGCAAACATAGAAGATATAAAGAGAGTGTATGAGTTCTATCCAATTGATGGAGTTACCTGTAATCCAACAATCCTTTTAAAAGAAGGAAAGAATCCTTATGAGTTATTAAAAGAAATAAGAGAATTTATTGGTGAAGAATCACAACTACATGTTCAGGTAATCTCTTCTAAAGCAGAAGACATGATTGAAGAAGGACATAAGATTCAAGAAATACTAGGAAAGAATACATATATTAAAATACCAGTAATTCCAGAAGGATTAAAAGCGATTAAATACTTAGCAAGTGAAGGTGCAAATGTTACAGGAACTGCAATCTATAATCAGATTCAAGGATATCTAGCAGGAAAAGCAGGAGCAAAGTATGTAGCACCTTATGTGAATCGAATTGATAACCTGGGTTATAATGGGATTGCAGTAGCGAAACAGATTCATGATATGTTGAAGAGAGCCAGCTTAGAGACTGAAGTAATTGCAGCAAGTTTTAAAAACTCGCATCAGGTCTTAGAGTTATGTGAGTATGGAATAGGAGCATCAACAATAGCACCTGATGTAATTGAAGGACTGATTAAGAGTGATACAATTACTACAGCAGTAGATGCTTTTGTGAATGATTTTGAAAAACTTTGTGGCGAGAATGCTACAATGCTTACTTGTGTAGATAAATAAATATATATTATTAAAACGATATCTATGGCAATCATTAGATATCGTTTTTTGAATTAACAATTATATGGTTTCACTGTTTTTGTGAAACTGCAATATCAGTAAAACTTGTAGAAAGTAGAAAATGATTATGTATAAAAAATTAAGGATTTCCTGAAATAAATGTTAATAATGTAGTAAGGGAAGTAAATGAAGATAGAGAGCAAAATAATCATTTGAAATATTGCGATACGTTTATCCCCAGTTTATAATATTAATATAAATTTTCTTAATTATTAGAGGGGGGTGAAGAATATGTTAAAATTAGAAATAAAATTAGATGAGAAAAAAATAATTACAGATGCTAAGTATAGCTGTGAAAAAGTTTATGGTGCTATTGATAAAGCTTTTTCAACATATCAATTTCGTAAAGAAATATATGAAGATGGCACAATTTGCTATTATGGAAATGGTAAACCAAGAGATTTTGGTGGATTTGGGAGATTAATAACTTCTTTAAAGGACAGAGAATGGTTTATGGAGTATCTTGTAAAGTGGATTTGGTATAACAGTGATAGTGGTAGAAATGAAGAGGATTTTGCTGTTAATGATGTTTTATATCACTATACGAAAAAGGAAAGTGTTAGTTAGTGAATAGTGGTGAATCAAAAGACTATAAAGCTTTATATTTTGATATACGAACAAAAGATTTAAAAATACATTATTCCAAAACAAATCCTAATGGAGCATATAAAAAAATTAAATCCTTCTTTATTGAAAATGATTTTTCACATGAGCAATATTCAGGGTATCACTCTAAATTCAAAACAACTGATCTAATTATTTTTGACTTGATTCTAGAAATAAGTAGAAAACTACCTTGGTTAAGACATTGCATTAATCATTTTGAAGTTACGGATATTGGGCCAAATCATAATCTAATGGATTTGATTTTAAAAAGTGACAATATTTTAGAGGTGTTAGAGTAAGACTATTAGTAAAATTAGGGGGTAAATTTTGGAGAAAGAAGTAAGTGAATTGTTTTCAAAATTAAAAAAACTCAATGTAAAAGGACGTATTGATTATGATGATTCAAACGTTCTTTGGTATTTATCGGATTTAGTTTTAGTACGAATTTATCCACAAAGTGCACCTGATGAAGGTTATATTGGTGTTTCATATGTACATAATGGTAAGGAGTTGAGTGGGACTGGAACCCATTGGCATCCTTTAAAAGAAGAAATATGGAGCGATATTTTGAGTTTACATAATGGTGACTATGTTTTTGTGGCTAAAACTTCTTTACTAAGTAAAAATGTAATTATGATGACAACAAAAGAGTTTGAAGCAAAGAAGCATAAATTTAAGAATAGAAAATATTGCACATATAGTATCATAAGGTTATGATCGAAAACTTATAAGGGCTTAAGAATTAAGAAGTTATATTATTAGTAATAAACTGAAATTTTAATTTGTGACACCACTGGTGACACAAATTAAAAGGTGGTTATTATTGAAATATATAGACTGCGACAAGAGAAGCATAATTGGTATTTAGTTAAAGATTTTAATAATAGCAGCTATTATAGAAAAAACTTATATAAGTAATCATAAAGTTGAATTCATATACTAATTAATAAATGTTGTGATGTTTGTATACAAAGGAGAACCATATGCAATATGAAATAGATTTTACTCAACTTTTAACTAAGCAATTCAAAGTTGAGTATCAAAAGAGAGATAAAAGCGGAATTTATGGTTTTACACAGCAATATTTAACATATAACTCGAATAAGATTGAAGGGAGTGGCTTAGGTGAAAGCCAGATTGCCTCATTGTTCAATACAGGCAGTATTATGTCAGATGGTGAAATAATTGTAGCGAAGGATATCGAAGAAGCAACTGGTCATTTTGCAATGTTCAATCATATGTTAGAAACATTAGATGAAGAATTATCACAAAAATTAATTAAGGAATTTCACTATAAATTGAAAAGTGGAGTATTTGAGGATATGTCGAATGGATATCCTATAGGAGAATATAAAAATAGAAAAAATATTGTAGGTATTATTGAAACAACATTACCAGAAGAAGTAGATGGTAGAATGACAGAATTGCTAGAAGTCTATCGTAAGTTGGATAAACCTTCGTTATCAGATATTGCGGTATTTCATTCGAACTATGAACAAATTCATCCATTTCAAGACGGAAATGGACGTACAGGTAGAATGATTTTATTTAGAGAATGTTTAAAAAATAGATATGTTCCTATTATTATTACTGAAGATCAAAAACAAGAATATTATTATGCACTTCAGGAAATGCAAACCAACTGCAATTCAGAACCACTGCTTCAACTATTTAAGGCAGAACAACAAGATTACTTTGATTTAGCAAAAGATTTTGTTATTCCGACATCGAATAAGAGCATTGAAATGCGGATTAAAGAAGCTAAAGCGGTTTATGATAGAAAAAGAAAATAAATAAAGAGAATTAAACATATAAATATTTAGAAAATACAAATTAAAAGAGAGGAATAATAAATTTTTCTCTTTTTTTGTTGACAATTTTTTATATTTATCATATATTATATATATCGACTGACGGTTGGTCAGTAAGAGGTGTAATATGGCAAGAGTTGTAAAAGAATATGATGAAAGAAGAGAAGAGTTCCTTGATATATCAGAAAAATTGTTTTCTGTTAAGGGATATAATAAGACTTCAGTACAAGATATTATAAAAGAAATTGGCGTAGCAAAAGGTACATTCTATTATTATTTCAAATCAAAAGAAGAGATAATGGATGCAATCATAATGAGATATGTGGATATCCAATTAGCAATTGCAAATAAAATCTTAAACGAAGATTTACCTGCTAATGAAAAGATGAAAAAGTTATTTCTTACGTTAGGTGGTTCAACAGAGCGTAAAGATAATTTGACAGAAAACTTGCATGAGGTAAATAATAAAGAAATGCATGTGAAAAGTATTGTTGAAGCAGTAAAGGGATTAACACCAATTCTAACTCAAATTGTTGAACAGGGAATTGCTGAAAATGTATATGATGTTGAGAATCCTAGAGAAACAATTGAGTTTATGTTTACAGGGTCACAGTTTCTATTAGATGATGGGATATTTGACTGGTCAGTAGAAGAGATATTACAGAAAGCATTAGTATTTACAAAAACAATGGATAAAGTATTTAGTGCTAAATCAGGAAGCTTTTATTTCATATATGAGCTTTATGACTCAGTATTTAATAGATAATTAAAAACAAGGAAAGAGGACTAACATGAAAAACTATAATCGTAATTTTAACTTAATGATAATTGGACAAATCATATCAATTTTTGGATCAGCAATTCTTAGATTTGCACTGTCTACATATATTTTAGATACAACAGGACGTGCAGACTTATTTGCAGCATTATTAGCAGTATCAACAATACCTGGAATTATTCTTACACCAATTGGAGGAGTTATTGCAGATCGATTTAATCGTAGAAATTTAATGGTTATTTTTGATTTTATAAATAGTGGAATTGTATTTGCATTTTTACTTACACTATTATTTACAGATGCTACAATCGTTACAATTGGATTTCTAATGGTTGTACTATTTATTATTAGTGCAATGTATCAACCGTCAGTACAAGCTAGTATTCCTTCATTAGTAAAAGAGGATCAACTGGCTCAGGCAAATGGATTAGTAAATGGAATTAATGCATTATCGAATTTTATGGCACCAGCACTTGGTGGTGTATTATATGGAATAATCGGATTACAATCAATTGTTGTAATTAGTGCAGTTGCATTCTTATTCTCGGCTATTATGGAAATATTTATTCATATTCCATTTGTAAAACCAGAACAATCAGGTAGTTTCTTAAGTGTAGCAAAAGATGATATGAAAAAAGGGTTCCAATATGCAATCAAAGAAAATAAATATATTCTAAAAGCTGTTGGTTTAGCAGCAGGATTAAATTTATTCTTATCACCATTCTTTATTGTAGGAGCTCCTTATATCTTACGTATTACTATGGAAAGTACAGATATGATGTATGGAATAGGATTAGCAGCAATACAATTAAGTTCAATTATTGGTGCTATCATGATTGGTGTTGTAGCTAAAAAACTAAAAATAAGTAATTTATATATATTACTTATTATTGCAGCAATTCTATTTGTTCCGATTGTAGTGGCGGTTATGCCAAATGTCTTGGTAACAGGTTACTGGCCTTCATTTACATTGTTTATGCTTGGATCAGTTCCAATTCTAATGCTTATGACAATTGTTTCGATTTATGTAATAACAGTTGTTCAACAAGAAACACCAAATCATTTATTAGGAAAAGTAATGGCAATCATTCTTACAATTTCACAATGTGCAGCACCAATTGGACAATTGGTTTATGGTTCATTGTTTGAAACATTCAGCATGGAAGTTTATATTCCAGCAATAGGGGCAGCAGTATTTACCTTCATATTAGGTGTTATTGCAAAAGTAATTCTTGCAAATAAGAATGAAGTAGAAGTAGTAGTTGCTCCTGAAGCAGCATAGAAAAAAACAAAGAGCAATTTAATTCTAAGGAGTAAATTGCTCTTTGTAATTATGTACGTGTTTTTGAAACTTATTAATGATTTTTAATTGCTATACTTTAAGAGTATTATACGAGGAGGTAATTATATGATTGATATTTTTCAATATAAAGCAATACAATTTCCAGATGATTTTATTTGGGGAAGTGCTACAGCAGCAATGCAAGTAGAAGGAGGAAATTCATCAAACAAGGATGATCCACGATTCGCACCAACACATGCACTTGGAGGTATCCCTTATATTATGGCAAACAAAGCGAGTAATAGTTATGAACTATATGAGGAAGATATTCACTTATTAAAAGAGTTAAATCAAAAGATGTATCGGATGTCTATTGAGTGGTCAAGAATTATTCCAGAAGAAGGAGTAGTGAACAAAAAGGAAGTTGAACATTATATTAAAGTTCTAACTCGACTTCAAGAAGAAGGTATCCAAGTATGTCTAACATTGCATCATTTTTCACATCCTGTTTGGTTTGAAGAAAAAGGAGCGTTTAAGGATATCTCAAATATGAAATCATGGGAATATTTCTTACATACGATTGTACCAGTAGTGGAGCCATATGTTGATTTCTGGATTGTAATTAATGAACCAAATATGCCATTTGAATACGAAATAGAAGAAAGAATTAATCTAATGCAATATCATGCAAGAGGTTATCATATTATTAAGGAGTATTGTGATAAACCTGTGTCTTCAGCATTATCTTATTCTATCAAGCAACCAATGAGAGGACAATTTGATTATCCTGATAAAATCATGGCAGATTATATTGATTATATAGAAAACGAATTTTTTGCTCATGCAATTCGTACTGGAGAAATTGTAGTTCCATTTCATGATGCTGTAATAATTCCTGAACTTAAGGGAACGTGTGATTTTTGGGCATTAAATACATACATAAGGCAGCTTATCAATTCACGTAAAAAAATCTTTAGATTCGATAATTATAATGCAACACATTTCAAAGCATTAGATAAACCCTTTTTCACAGAAGAGATTACACCAGAAATTATGTTTCAAATGTTGATGCGATTCAATGATAAACCAATTATGATTACAGAAAATGGAACAGCAGTAACGGATGATGATATTCGTATTGTATATATTGCATCAATGTTAACTGCAATGCATCAGGCAATGGAAATGGGAGTAAATTTGATTGGATACTTATATTTCAGTTTGCTAGATAACTGGGAGTGGGGAACATTTCATCCAACATTCGGAATTGTGGAGGTTGATTTTGAAACATATGAACGAAAGATTCGTAATAGTGGATACTTTTATCGTGATATTATTAGTAATAATGGAATAAATCAAACTATTATTCGTAAGTATATTAATCAAATGCCAGTGAATAAAGACCTAATAAAGTAGAAAGACGAAAATATTGTTATGTAGTTATCTCCATGATAAAATGAACATAGATTGATTGGAGGTAATTTCATGGCAATGCATTCATCCGTTTTATCTTCTTTGCTAAGATATATAAATAATACTAAGAAAAGAGATACGAACTATTCAATAGCAAAGGAAATGCTTATGCATTTTGATGATATTCCAAATGTGACAATTCATGAAATGGCAGATTTTTGTTATGTGTCTTCTGCTTCGATATCAAGGTTTGTTAAGATGTTAGGTTATGAAAATTATGTAGACTTTAAAAAGCAGTGTAAAGATTCTATCGCTATAAATGTTGATTACTCAAAAGAAGTAGCCTTCGCAGGAAAAAAAGAAATGAAACCTATTTTTGAGTCATATACAAATAATATTATTGGTAATTTAGATTTTACTTTAGAAAATTTAGATTACCAACAATTAGAGCGTATCTGTGAATTAATATATCAGAGTCAGGATGTTTGTTTTTTAGGTCTGGAATATGCTTCACTTATTGGACAACACTTCCAGATAAAAATGGCAGAATTAAATAAGCTTATTAAAATAGGAAATACTTACAATGATCATTTAGAAATTGTAAATTCTCTAAACAATAATAGTGTTGTATTTATTGCATCACTAGAAGGAGGATATTTCTATCGTAATGATGATATTATTCAAATAATTAAGCAAAAGAAATGTAAGGTTATTACACTTACTATGAACCATGAACTTAAACCAATGAAAGAAGTAGATGAAGTATTGTTGTGTAGCAAGAATAATTCAAATACGGAGGGAAGAATAGCCTTACTATATATTATAGAGTTAATTATTATGTACTATTATGTAAACTACAAGGCAGCGATTAGCTAATGTAGTTTCAGAATCTGAAACTAACTGAAGTAAATTGAAACTACTTCAGTTTTTTTGTCGACAAAAATCTTCAATAACAATGTTAGGGTAAAGATGAAAGGAGACAATGTATGACAAAAGAATTTTTATGGGGAGGTTCTACCAGTGCTTTTCAGTTTGAAGGAGGATATAATGAGGGTGGTAAAAGTACTTCAACGACCGATGTGAGAAATACTCCAGAAGGAATTGCAGATTCTAAAGTTGCATCTGACCATTATCATCATGTAAAAGAAGATATTGAGCTAATGGCGAATTTAGGGATTAAGATTTATCGCTTTTCATTTAACTGGGCTAGAGTTATAAAAGACGATGGTAGTGTTAATGAAAAAGGAATTGAATTTTATAATACAATTATTGATAGTTGTATAGAATTGGGAATTGAACCGTTTCCAACACTTTATCATTTTGAAATGCCACAAAATTTAGTTGATAGATTTGGTGGGTGGAAATCAAGAAAATGTATAGATGCCTTTACGGATTATGCAAAAGCATGTTTTTTAAATTTTGGTGATCGAGTGAAACGTTGGGGAACAATTAATGAACAATTAATTGTTAGTGCAGCATCTGACTTAAATGGGAATAAAGAAAATAACTCACAACAAAAAATTATCGATATGTATACAATGAGTTATCATATGTCAGTTGCTGAGAAGAAAGTTATTAAGTTATTTAGAGAACTTATACCACAAGGGAGAATTGGACCAGTCTGTACAATGCAGATAGCCTATCCACAAACTTCAAAGCCTGAAGATATGATTGCTGCGGCAAATGCAGAAGACTTCTTAATGTATATGTTTTTGGATATGAGTGTCTATGGTACTTATCCAAAAAGTGTACAAAATTATTTGAAAGATTTAGGATTGTTTTATCCCTTAGAAAAGGATAAAGAATTACTTGAATCTAATACATCAGATTTTATAGGACTTAATTATTACACTAGTACGTGTATTAAGGCTAAGCCAGATGAATTTGATGATAGTAAATTGCCACCATTTTATCGAAACTCATTTTTTACTTTAGGTGAAAATAAAGAACTTAAGAAAACAAAATGGATGGAATATGGAATTGATCCAATGGGACTGTATCTAGGAGTACGTAAACTATATGAGAAATATAGATTACCAATGATTATAACTGAAAATGGATATGCCATGAGTGAGAAGTTGGATAATGGAAAAATTCATGATATACAAAGAATTTCATATCTAGATGAACACATTCGAATCTGCGAAAAACTTGTAGAAGAAGGATATCCACTTGAAGGATACTGTCCATGGTCATTATTTGATCTTGTAAGTTCACATCAGGGATTTTCTAAGCGATATGGTTTAATTTATATAGACCGAACAGATCAGGATGTGAAAGAGTGTAAAAGAATACCAAAAGATAGTTATTACTGGTATCAAAAAATAATAAAAAATAATGGGATAATAGAGGAGAACATATAATATGAATACATTTATAAATTTCATGGAACAAAAAGTTGTTCCTGTATCAAATAAAATATCATCAAATCGCTATTTAAAAAGTGTAAGTAATGGATCAATGATGTTATTAAGTGTCATTATGATAGGATCTATTTTTACGGTTATTAGCGGAATCAGTTGGGAACCATATCAAAGTTTTTTGACATCAACAGGGATTGGAACATTTCTAGGGTTTGTGCCTGCTGTAACAATTGATTTATTAGCACTTTATATGGCATTTTCAATTGCTTATTGTGCAGCAAATCAATTTGATATAAGCGATAGTGCTACAAGTTGTGGAATTGTATCACTCGTTTGTTATGTATTATTAACACAAATAAATACAGTAGCTGTTGAAGGTTCTTCGTTTTTAGATTTTGATTATTTAGGAGCAAAAGGAGTAATTGTTGCTATTTTTGTTAGTTTAATTACAACTCAAATCATTCGTTTTTTTGTAAAAAGAAATATTACGATTCGAATGCCAAAAGGTGTACCACCAATGGTAATAAATTCATTTATTGCATTAATTCCAGCGATTGTTGCAGTTACTTTCTTTGGCTTAATAAAGATGGGGATGCTTCAAACAAGTTATGGAACATTACAAGGTTTTATTTATGCAACCCTTCAAATACCGTTACAAACATTGACTGGAAGTTTACCAGCATTCTTAGTATTAATCTTTGTAGCAAACCTACTTTGGTTCTTTGGGGTTCATGGATCATTTACTGTATTACCAATTCTGTTCCCAATATTCTTAGGATATTTACAAGAAAATACAGCAGCTGTAGCAGCAGGTACAGCTATTCCAAATGCAATAAACTTTGGATTATATGACCTTGCTTGTTTAGGGGGAGCAGGTGCAACAATAGGGTTGGTGCTAATTATGTTTTTCTTTTCGAAAAGCAAGCGATATAAAGTATTCTCAAAGGTAGTTTTACCTTGTGGATTATTTGGGGTAAATGAACCATTAATTTTTGGGATGCCAATTATGTTAAATGTAATGTTATTGATTCCATTTCTATTAACGCCAATTGTGATTGTATCACTTGGATATGGTTTAATAAGTTTAGGTATTATTACACCAACTATTGGTGTGTTAGGTGCAGGTTCATTACCTCCATTTATTCATGGATTGGCGCAGGGAAGTTTATCGTTTGGTATTTATGAATTATTTGCTACTTTACTATCTGCACTTATTTATTTCCCATTCTTTAAAATGCTAGATAAACAAGCATGTGAAGAAGAATTAGCTGAACAATTGGAGGACTAAGATGAAAAAAGTAATCTTACTTTGCTCAGCAGGTATGTCGACAAGTATGCTTGTTGAAAATATGAAAGAAGCAGCGCTTAATAAAAATTATGATTATCAGATTGAAGCACATTCACTAACAGAACTTAATAATGTAAAAGATAGTGCTGACATTATTTTATTAGGACCACAAGTTCGCTTTCAATTAGACAGTGTAAAGAAACAAGTGGAATGTCAGGTTGAGGTGATACCAATGACTGATTATGGACAAATGAATGGTTCCAAAGTTGTCGAACTTGTTCATTCACTGGTAGGCTAGAGATGAATGGAATTGAACAAATCAGTTTTGAAATTATTGCAAGTGTAGGAACAGCACGTAGTTGTTTCATTGAGGCAATTCAATGTGCAAAGAATAACAATTTCGAACAAGCTTCTCAAAGAATGGAAGAAGGCGAAGAAAACTTTATTCATGGACATCATGCTCATGCACGATTAATTCAACAAGAAGCGAATCAAGAACTCAATAATATTACACTTTTACTTGTTCATGCGGAAGACCAATTAATGAGTGCTGAAGGATTTAAAATCATTGCTCAAGAGTTTATTGATTTATATCAAAAACTTTCAATAAATTTACAATAGTTTTAACAATTTATAATATAAGTAAAAAAGTCATTAATTACATGGAAATAAGATGCATGCGATTAATGACTTTTCTTGTAAAAGTACTTATTTATTTTTTATATAAGCAAGAGGTAACATTGCTGCACCTACGATACCTGGTTCATCAAGCTGCGCATACGCGAATTCAATATCACGCATACCTGGGAAAACTAGTTCCTTAAAGTAGTTGTGGAATCGGTTGAAGAATATTTCTTTTGATTTCATTACACCTCCACCAAGAACAAAAATATCAGGATCAATAACAAGTGCAGTAGCTGCAAATCCTTGTGCTAAATCATAAGCAACACTATCAACTAGTTCTAATGCTTGCTCATTACCATCTGCTGCAAGTTGAAAAACATCACCAGCATGTTCGATAGAATCACCAAACAACTCTTTTCCTTTTCTAGTAATTGCTGTACCGCTTGCTTCATTCTCAAGCGCACCAGCTGCTAAACCATTACGTGCTTCACGATTACGATCAACTACGATATTACATAACTCTCCAGCATGTCCATGCTTACCAGCAATTACTTTTCCATCAATCATTAAAGCTCCACCAATTCCAGTTGAAACTGTAATATAGTAAACAATTGATTTACCTTTTCCAGCACCTAACGTAGCTTCTCCAAGACCAGCAACATTTACATCATTATCCATGAATGTTGGTTTCTTAAAATGATCTTGAATCATCTGTGCTAAAGGTTCACCAGCAAATCCTGGTAAGTTATTTGTCACAACAATTTTACCAGCTACTGTATCCACTGGACCAGGAACACCCATTCCAATACCTTCAGCATTTTCATAATTATCCAAACTTTCAATTAAACGAATGATCTTTTGAATAACATAAGGTACTCCTTTATCTACTTCGCTTGCTTCTTTCTTATCTTGCAGAACAGTTCCATGCTCATCAACCAATGCAACACGAACATTTGTTCCACCTAAGTCAACTCCAATATATGTTTTCATACTACAAACTCCTTTTCATTATCATATCATTTCAGTCGATTGAAGTTCAATAGAGTTAGATAAATAATCATTAAGCAATATATATGAGTCACAAATCCATAACATGATTCAAAAATGATGAAATTGAGTCATGTATTGGCAACGTGATTCAAAAACACAAAAAATGAATCACGTTCTAATAATAAAAAATAAGAAAACTTAGATATTAATAAGAAGTAAACTTCGATTAAAATGACAATATGTCATTTTAATGTTGACAACACATAAAACTTGTATTAAGATATAAATGACAACCAGTCATTTTAAAAAGGAATGGAGAAATAATATGCCAAAAGTTACAGAAGAATATTTAAATGAAAAGAAAAATTTTATAGTTGAATGTACAAATGAAATCTTAAAAGAGAAACCATTATATCAAATCACTATGAGAGATATTATAAAAAAAGCAGGATTCAGTCAGGGAGCTATCTATCGTTATTATGCAAGTATTGATGAAATCTACATTGATTTAATTAATCTAAATACAAATGATAATTCGCTGGATGAGAAGGTTGATGAATTGATTAGTTCAAAGAAAACTGAAAAAGAAATCCTTTTTGAATCAATCATTGCGATTGGTGAGTATATTGATGGATTACTTGATTCTGTTGGTGGTAAAACATTTTACGAACTTATTGTTCATTATGGATATGATTATGAAAAAAGAAGCACTGTATTTCCTAAGTTAAAACTTAAACAGAGTTTAGAGTATGCACAAACAAAACTTGTTGAGTATTTTATGAATAGCATAAGTGCAGGAAACTTACAATCATCAATTCCAGTTGAAAGGCTCATTAAATATATTTGTACATCAGTTGATGGAATCTCACAAGTTGGAGCTATGAGCAAAGTTGGAACTAATAATCAAGATAAAGCTTTGGATATTAATATATCTGAGATGTTTGAGACATTAGCAGAAGCTACAATCAATTTCTTAGTTGAATAAAAACGAAATTCTATAAAAGGAGGAGGAATATATGTTAGTTATAATTTTAGGAGTTATTTTAGTTAGTATTATTTTATTTATAGTAGTGGTTTTCATAAACAGCACAGGTAAATTACCACAACTGAAAGATACACAAGGAAAAGTTATTAAAGATTCTATTTCAGAAAAAGTATGGATTGAAGTAAATGGAATTAAACAAGGAATGTTTATACGTGGGGAAAATAAAGATAACCCTATAGTTCTTTATCTACATGGTGGTCCAGGTACTCCAATGTTACAATTTGTTACTTATTTAGAAAATGATGAACGTCTGGAAAAAGACTTTACGGTATGCTACTGGGACCAACGAGGCTCAGGAATGACATATTCGAAAACAACTGATCCATCAACAATGACAGTAGATCAGATGGTGGAAGATACAAAGGTAGTTACAGAATATCTTAAAGAGCGATTTGGACAAGAAAAAATATATCTTATTGGACATTCTTGGGGATCTTATCTAGGAGTTAAAGTAGCAGAACGATATCCTGAAGATTATTTCGCATATGTTGGAATTGGACAAGTTACAGATCAAACAAAGTCAGAACGATTAGCATATGATTATATGTTGAATCATGCGAAGGATATAAATGATAAAGAGATAATTAATAAGTTAGAACCAATTGATATAAATGAAGAATCATTTCCAAATTTAAATTATCTTGTGAAAGTTAGAACAGGAATCCTAAACAGATATAAGATTGGACATTTACATCAAGGACTTAAGACTACAGATATGCTTAAAGCATTGTTTGTATTTAAGGGATATACGATAAGCGAAAAAATCAAATGGTTTCGTGGTGCTGATTTCTCAATGGTTCATCTCTTCCCAGTTGTATTAAGTAATAATCTTTTTGAATCATCAATGAAGTTTGAAATACCGTTTTATATTGTTCAAGGTGATTATGATTACCAAGTATCTCAAGTGCTTGCTGAACAATATTTGAATACAATTACTGCACCTAAGAAAGAATATTTCTCATTTAACAATTCTGCACATTCTCCAAATATGGAAGAGATGGGGAAATTTGTAAAAGTATTCCAAATAATAGGAATGGAAAATTCATAACCTATATAAAATAAATTAAATAATATAATGATAAGACACTATTGAAAGGTGTCTTTTTCAATTTAATATTTTTTTTAACATCTTTTTGACAACTTTTAAATATCTAAGGAGCATACTATGTTTGTAAATAAAGACAAGATAAAGTCATTAGAAAGAAAAGAGGTATAAAATGATGTTATTAAAAACAATTGATGGTTTATTCGTAGGTACAAGATATGGAGCATGGGGATTAGGAGTGTTAGGAATTGTAGGATCAATTATATTGGTGCTAGCCAATTTCACAAATGGATTAGCATCAATGATGTTATTTGTTGCAGCACTTAGCTTATCACTGGGAGTTACATTAGTATTAATGCCAAAGTGGTTTATCAAAGGAGACTTGCTACAAAATAAACGATTTATTTTTGGAGGAGTAGCAATCACAATTGCAGCAGTGGTTGCAGGAGTTATTTATTTCATAAATGGTGGTTTTCCACCAATCAACTTATTGTTTGTTTAGAAAGGAGAATTAATATGAACTATAAATTAAAGACACCAAAAGGTGTAGAAGAAACAGTGGTAAAAGGGTATACAAAAATTGAAGAGGGTGTAGTAGGAACTTATAAGAAGATTGAGAAAGGCGCAGTTGATGGTTACAAGAAAATAGAAAAGAAATTTATAGATACTTTCCTAGAAAAAGATGAATAGTAGTAAATAGCACATAGTTAAGTCTATGTGTTTTTATTACTCAATAACATATCAGTTTAATTTAATATTTTTTTAACATCTTTTTGACAACTTATTAATAACTTAGTTGGATAATAACCATGTCAAAAGAAGTTGAGTAAATTATTACTTCTTTAGAGGAAGAGGAGGAAGTGTTATGTCATTAAACCCTGTGGTAATTGCAGTAGTAGTGGTAGTGGTTGTAGTAGCAATTGGAATCTTTGCATTTATGAAAAGAAAATAAGTAGTCATGTTATATAACGAGAAAATTAAAGGAGGTGTTGAAATGAACCCAGTAGTAGTGGTAGCAGCAATTGCAGTAGTAGGAGCAGTTGGAACAATCATTTATAAGAAAAGAAAATAGTTAATAAAATAAAAGAAAGGAGGTAACATATGAATCCAATCGTTATCGGAGTTGCAGTTGTAGTAGTAGTAATCGTAGCATTTATTTTCTTTAAAAATAAGAAATAAATTGTATATAGAATTATAAGGAGGACAAGATGGAACAAAAGAAGAATTATGTAGGATATGAGTATTTATCAATATCTGTGGGTAATGATATGAAATCAGTATATGCAGATTGTTATCAGAATTTTGGATGGGTAATTGATGGTTTCGGATCCTCTGATATATTAGGTAGCGAAATAACATTGAAGTTAAAACGTGACCGTAGAATAAACAATCGAATACAGTTGAATGAGATTCAACGAAAGTGTGAAACAGCACTTGAAACCATTCATCATTTAGAAACTTCTAAGAATACAAAAGCCATTATGTATGCTTTAGGCTTGGGTATTCTTGGAACCGTTTTTATGGCAGGAGCAATCTTTACCTTTATTGATGGTTACATCATTGCCTGTATTGGACTAGCGATACCTGCGTTTCTTGGATGGGGATTACCATATTTTCTTTTTAAGAAAATCAGAAGAGATGAAATTAATAAAATCAATCCAAAAATTGATGAACAATATGAGTGCATTTATGACCTGTGTGATCAGGCAAATGCACTGCTGTAGTTAGTGAGGAATACAATAAAAATACAAAGTAATTAAGACTATTTATAGAAGAAACATGCTATTAAGTTATAAGATGAATAAAAATTAAAGATAACTTTATAAATTCTTAAGTATTTTATAGACAATTACTTAATAACTAAATTGCATAATTGAGGTATAAATAAATGGAGGGATATATATGGAGATAGTATTAGCGATTGTTTTATCAATCATGACAATTTCCGGGATTTGGGCTCAATCAGGAAAATATAAATAGGAGAAATTATGGAAAAGGAAAATAAACAAACTACAGATATTACATTATATTCATATATGGCATTGATGATTAAGATTGAAGAGATAATGAGAAGACCAAAGAATGAGGAACAGAAGAATGGAAAACAAGAGAAAGATATTGGTATTATTAACCCAGCATAATGATAATTTTGCAAAGTTTCTACGCTTTATAACTGGTGCAGAATATACACATGCATCGATTGCGACAGAAGTAGATTTAGAGAGATTCTTTACCTTTAACCAGGAAGATGGATTCTATGTGGAGCGACCAACAAAAATATATACAGAGCACAAACGTTTAAGAAAATGTCGCTTATATAGTGTAGAAGTAGATGAATCTATTCACGACAATATTTGTAACATCATACATGATTTTGAAGTGAACTCTACAGCTTATAAATACAATCTTCTTGGATTAATTCTCAGTTTCTTTAAGATGCCTTGGAATCGTAATAATAGTTATTTCTGCTCACAGTTTGTAGCTGAATTACTTAAGAAATCTGGCGCAATTATAGTAGAAAAAGACCCATCGCTTTATCTGCCAAATGACTTCATGGATATCTCTGAACTTGAACTTTGTTATAATGGGACATTGGGTAATCTTGGTGATTCAATGAGTATGATTATTTAAGTTGCAAAAGAACCAATATGAAATAGATTATTTAAAGCTAAGATTGACATTCCATTTTTGTGATGATATATTATGTATGTAAAGAGTTGTATGAGGATTGTTACTTTATTTAGTTAAAGGCGAAACCAAAGCAAACGTTGTTTGTTTTGGTTTTTTTGTGTTCAATTTTGGTATATAGGTGCTAGCCCATTATATATAGTTTAATTAAAAAGGAGGCATTTGAATGAATTATTTAGAAATAGCAAACACTATTAAATCAAGTGTTGGTGGATCAGAGAATATCTTGAATGTTACACACTGTGCTACAAGACTAAGATTAGTCCTAAAGGATAGTGATCAGTTTAATGAAGAAGAAATAAAAAATATTGAAGGTGTTGTAAATACCATTAAAATTGGAGATGAGTTTCAAATTATTATCGGAAATGATGTAAAATATATATATAATGCATTCATAGATAATGATAAGAAATTAGAAAAAATCGTTAGTGTTAAAAAGAAGAACTCTATAAAGACTTTATTCTTTTCGTTTACAGCATACATCCAAGCATCAATTGGAGCGATTATCCCATTAATGGTTGGAACAGGATTGATTAAAGCAGGTCTGATACTGTGTTTACAGATTGGTATTTTGAGTGAAGCGAGTGATACATATCAATTATTACTTGCAGTAGCTGATTCTTTCTTCTATTTTATGGGAGTAATTGCAGCTATTGGAGCAGCAAGAAAATTAAATGCTGATATTCCAATGGCAGTATTCATGGCATTAATGTTCTTCGCACCTGGGTTTATAGCAAGAGTGGCTGAAGGAACAGATATGAATATCTTTGGAATACCTGTTTATAGTGTTTCTTATGCAAATCAGTTTTTACCAATTATTATGTCGGTGTGGGTAATGAATAAATTAGATATATTGCTTAATACCTACTTACCAGATTCAGTTAAGGATATTTTTAGACCAACATTACTTATCTTAATTATGATCCCTTTAAATTATTGTATCCTTGGTCCATCAGTTACATGGCTTGCTTATCTATTAGCAGAACCTTTCACTGCATTTATAAATTATCCATGGGTACTAACTACTTTATTTGGATTACTAATGCCTGTATTGGTTATGTTTGGAGTTCATGGATTGTTCTTTACAGTAGTATCATTAAATTTGTTTTCACAAGTAGGTTATGATCCATTTCTGATGCCTGGAGGATTCTGTTCATTCTTTGCGATAGTTGCAGTTTCGCTTGTGGTAGGATTGAAAGCAAAAGATAGCAAAACGAAATCTCAAAGCATATCAACGGCATTAACTTTATTTTTAGGAGGAGTTTCTGAACCTGCCATTTTCACAGTTTTAATAAACAATAAAAAGGCGATGGGAATATCAATGTTGTCTGGAGCTATTGGTGGTTTGATTGCTGGAATACTAAGCGTAAAGTGTTTTATGCCAGTAGGTGGAAGTCTATTGATGGTACCATACTATGTAGGCGAAGGCTCACCACTTTCTAATGTGTTAATAGCAGTTTCAATAACATCAATAATTGCATTTGTATTAACATTTGTATTGTATAAATCAGAAGATAAAGTGGTAAAAGAAGTATAATTAAAAAGAGGTGATTGAAGATGAAAATTATAAGAATTTATAATAATAATGTTATACATGCTTATATAGATGAAAAAGAGATTATTGCAATTGGTAAAGGTCTGGCTTTTGGTTATAAATCAGGGGATGATGTTCCTGAGGAAAAGGCTGAAAAGATTTTCGAATTAACCAATACATTCAGTCCAACATATATACAAGATTTATTTAAAGAACTTGATATAAACAATTTAAAGTTTATTGAAAGTATTGTTGCATATATCGAAGAAGAATTATCAACAAAATTTAGTTCATCTGCATTTTTATCTTTGTATGACCATATAAATGTAGCGAACAGAAGAGTAGATGAACAAAAAAATGTTCCTAATCTGATGAATAATGAGTTGAGTAAATATTATAAAAAAGAATATGAAATTGCTAAAAAAGTAGTTGAAATGATGGGTGAATTCTTTAAGAAAGAATTTCCTTTATCTGAAGTTTCATTTATCACAATTCATATTATTGATTTAGAAATGAATATTAAAATTAATAATATCGATGAGATTACATCAATGATTAAAATGATTAGTGAAAAAGTAAATGAGCAGTTTTTAAATATTAACCAATCATCAGCTGATTATGAACGTTTTTTGATTCATTTACGTTATTTTTCAGAAAGAGTAATTACTGAAAATAGAGGTGAGGATTCATCAAATATAGTAAATATTTATGAAAAATTTCAACTTGAATTTGATAAACAATATGCTGTAGTTAAGACAATTGTAGAATTGATAAAGAAATACAATGGCTATTATGTATCAATAGATGAACAGTTTTATTTATTAATACATATTGTTAAAATTACAGAAAGTAACAAATAGAAAGTAATAGGTGAAGTAAATAATGAAAAGCAAATATAAGAAAATATTTGAACCATTAATGATCAATCAGATGATTTTAAAAAATAGAATATTTGGTGCAAGCGGAGTTAGTGCTGATACGGTAAATGAATTAGGAGGTATTGTTGCACCAGAAGCCATTTCATTAGGTGGAGCATCAATGATTTTCACATGTATGTGTGATTTGAATGATAAGAAAAGTAGATTTGAACCAACAAAAGAATATGCTCTTAATAAATTAAACAGAGATTTGATTAGAAGTTATGTGAAAAGAATTCATCAAGGTGGAGCAAAATATATATTAGAAATTGATCATGTTGGTGAGTATCATCGTTCTGGAAAATCAGATTTTTCTTGGGGAACGATTGATAAAATCAATGAAAAAGGAATTAATGTAAAAGGATTAGACACAAAAGAAATGAACAAAATTGCGGATTCATTTGCGCAGACTGCACTGGATGCTATTTCACTAGGATTTGATGGAATATTATTTGATTGTTCTTCTGGTTGGTTAATGTCTCAATTCTTATCAACTCATTATAATAAACGTGAAGATGAGTATGGAGGTACAGTTTCTAATCGTTGTAGGTTTCCATTAATGGTTCTTCAAAGAATTAGAGATGCTGTAGGAAAAAACTATCCAATACTATGCCAGATATGTGCAAATGAATATTTTGATGATGGTACACCCTTCGATGACATTTTAGAAATGACAAAAATTTTAGAGTCTTATATTGACTGTGTTATTGTAGTATGTGGAAATGATCAAACTAGACTACAAATGACAAAACTAGTATCAACGAATCTTGAGTCATTTATGATGACTGCATCTTATACTAAAAAGTTAAAAGAAGTACTACAAATACCAGTTGCTTCTATTGGTGGTATTATGACACCAGAGGAAGCAGAGTATATGTTAGAAAATAATATGGCTGATATGATTGGCTTGTGCAGACCTTTGATAGCAGATCATGAATGGGTAAATAAAGCTATGAACAATCATTCAGCTGATATTAGGCCCTGTATTCGTTGCAACAATTGCTTTCATGTATCATCAGAATGTAAGCATGTAGGTTGTAGTGTAAATCCATATTATACACAAGTGGGAAACCCATTTTTAAAAGAAAAATATGATGCAGAAGTAAAAAAGAATATTGTTATTTTAGGTGGTGGACCTGCTGGTATTAATGCTGCACTGGCTGCTGATTCTTGTGGCCATAATGTAACGCTAATAGAAAAGAATACAGAAGTTGGAGGTTGGTTAAATTATATCGCAAAGGAACATTTTAAATCAGAAGTTAAAAGATATTTAAACTATCTGAAAAGACAGTTGAATAATAGTGATGTTCGAGTTTTATTGAATACAGAAGCAAAGAAAGAAAAAATAGTTTCTTTGAATCCAGATAAGTTAATTATTGCAATTGGTGGTAAAGAAAATACTTTAAAAATTGAAGGAATAACTAGTATAAATTCTTATTCAATCAAGGAAGCAATCTGTAAGCAAGATACACTAAAAGGAACAACAGCAATTATTGGTGGAGGAGTTGTCGGTGTGGAATTAGCGCTCGGTTTAGCACAGGAAAGTAATCGCAATATAATAATTGTTGAAAGTTCAGATCAATTAGCCAAATCTGCTAACCTAATATATAGACCTTCATTACTTAATAAGATTGAGGAAGCACCAAATATTACTACATATTTGAATTCTCAATGTAGTAAAGTTGATAATCGTGAATTATTAATTGAGTATAAAAATAAAACAGAAAAAATTAAAGTAGATAATATTATAGTTTCCATTGGTGTATCTTCACAAAGTGAAAGAGCATTGCAATATTATGGAATTATTGAAGATACAGTAATGGTAGGTGATATTAATGCGCAAGGAAATATCATTGATGCAGTGTATGGTGGATATTCAAGTGGTATAAATGTTACGCCTTAATATTAAATACAGTTATTGGAAAGGAAAAGAGAAGAAAATGGTAATTAATAAGAATATAATTCATTCACCAGTTAATGGCACGATAAAGCCAATACAAAATTGTTCTGATGCAATGTTTGCTCAACAAATGCTTGGTGAATCGGTTTTAATTACTCCTTCCAACAATGAGATTTATGCGCCATTTGATGGAGAAATTTGTATGCTCTTTGAGACCAAACATGCAATAGGGATTAGGAATGATAATAATATTGAGTTACTAATTCATATAGGAGTTAATACTGTAAATCTAGGTGGTAGGTTTTTTACATCACTTAAAAAACAAGGTGAAAAAGTATTAAAAGGTGACAAAATACTATCAGTAGATTTTGAATCTATTAATGATGAAGGATATGATTCTGATGTTATAGTTATAATCACAGAAAACCCTGCAAAGTACAATTATAAAAAAGTAGATTGTGATCAAATAGTAACAAATCAAGTTCCTATATTTGAATAAGTTCATTGAAAAATGGTTGACACCTATCATTTTTGGGGGTATATTGAAAATATAATAATGAGATGTAGGAATCGTTACAGATTTTACTGGCATAACCTAACTCATGAAAGAATTGTTTATAATTTTTTGTAAACAAACATTTCATGGATTAGGTTTTTTTTGTTGGAATGAGGTGAGATAATATTGTGATAGAAAGAGTTGATACTTATGAAAGTGGTTAAAAGATTAAACAACAACGTTGTCATTGCAGATGACAAAGGACAAGAAATTATTTTATCAGGTAGAGGATTAGGTTTTGGGGTTTATCCAAATGATGAAGTAAACGAAGAATTGATTGAACGAAGATATGTGTTTGATAAGAGGGATGACATCGATCGATGGACACAGTCTTTGAACAGTATTCCAATTGAAGTATTTAGCTTGTCTGAAAAGATTGTTGAAACAGTAAAAGAAAAATTTAATTGTAAATTGAGTCCTAACATCATTATTACTTTAGCTGATCATATTGATTATGCAATTTCAAGACATAAGGAATATATTGAATTACGTAATCCTCTGAAATGGGATATTAACTTATTATATCCAGAGGAAATTGAGATGGCAAAAGTAGCGTTAGACATTGTTAATGATGAAATGAATATTCGTTTATCAGATGATGAAGTAAGTTTTATTGCGATGCATTTTGTAAATGCACGTTCCAATGAAGGACAGGAAATGTCAGAAACCTTAAAGGTAACTAAGATTCTTGCTGATATCATTTCAATCATTCAGATAACAATGAAAGTGGAATTAAATGAAGAATCATTTCATTATACACGTCTATTAACGCACATCCGTTATTTCATAAACAGACAATTGCACAATGAAACAGTAGATACTGAGATTGATACAATTGATACGTTAATTCGGGATCGCTATCCAAAAGAGTTTAATTGTTCACAGGTAATTGCGAAGTATTTGCTTACTAATTACGGTTGGGAGATTGGTGAAGAAGAAAAGATATTTCTTACGATCCATATTATTCGTGTGGTAAGTAAAGCGCAAGAAGGAGAAAAAAATGAAAATTGAAACATTGGCAAAAGAGATTGTAGAACTCGTTGGGGGAAAAGACAATATTATTGATTTAACGCATTGTGTTACACGTTTACGATTTGTAGTAAAGGATGACTCATTAGTTGAATACAATAAACTAGAAGCACTAGATGAAGTTATGAAAGCTCAATTGAAGGGTGGGCAAGTTCAGGTAGTCATTGGTGCAAAAGTAGAAATGGTATTTAACCAGGTAATTAAAGATATTGGCTTTGATAAGATTGAAAAAGCAAAAGCAAAACCAACAGGAAAAAAAGAGAATTTATTTAATCGAATTATTCGCTCATTGTCAGAAATTCTGACACCACCACTACCAGCAATTATTGGCGGTGGATTGATTAAAGCGATTCTGTTTGCTTGTGCGAATTATGGATGGATTGATGCAGAAAGTACAACTTATTTTGTATTAAATATTGCAGGGGACGCAATGTTCTACTTCTTCCCGTTCTTACTTGCAGTAAGTGCGGCAGAAAAGTTTAAAACAAACAAATTTATGGCACTGACATTAGCTGGAGTATTGATGTATCCAAGTTTACTGAACTTAGCTACAGCTGGTGAAATTAGTCAGTTGATGTTATTTGATATATTTCCAATTCAGGTAGTTAGTTATTCTTCATCAGTGTTACCAATCATTATGATTGTATGGTTGTTGAAGTATATCTATGGATTCTTCCAACAAAAACTACCAGAAGTAATCAATATGACATTTACACCAATTCTGACATTATTAATAATGGTTCCAGTATCACTGGTATTGATTGCACCAATTGGCTATTATATTGGGGAATATATAGGTCAAGGAGTACAAGCGATTGTTGAAGTAGCACCAGTACCTGCAGCATTTGTAATTGCTGGTTTACGTCCATTATTTGTATTAACAGGAGTACACCATACACTGCGTCCATTAAAGCTACAAGAGTTTGCAACAAATGGTTTCACTCGCTTAGGAATGATGGAAATCATGAGTACAATGGCACAAGCAACTGCAGCTCTTGGTATGTATTTAATCTTAAAGAACAAACGTGAAAAACAAATTGCTTTATCAGCTACAACATCAGGATATTTAGGGATTACAGAACCAGCACTGTATGGAATCTTAGTAAAATATAAAGTTTCATTTGCTGCAGCAATCATTGGTGGAGGACTTGGTGCCTCAGTCGCTGTATTGCTTGGTGGTAGATCATATGCACCAGTAATGGCTAGTGTTCTATCAATTCCAGTAATGGCTGGAGATGGCTTTACTGGAGCAATTATTGGGCTTGTTGTTACTGTAGTTACAACATTAGCAATTACAATTATCTTTGGTAGAAAAAGCATTGAAAAAAGTGAATTAAACAATGTATCTGTACAAAGTCCAGTTGAGGGAAAAGTAATAGCTATCGATACTATTGATGACAGTGTATTTGCTCAAGAATTAATTGGTAAGAGTGTTGCGATTATGCCAAGTGATGGAAAGATTTATGCCCCATTCGATGGTGAAGTAAGTATGCTATATAAGACGAAACATGCGATTGGTTTACGCTCAAGCGATGGAATTGAATTACTAGTTCATATTGGAATTGATACCGTGAATTTAGAAGGAAAATACTTTAAGGAACATGTAAGACAAAACCAATTTTTTAAGACAGGTGACTTATTAATTGAGTTTGATTTGGATGCAATTAAGAAAGAAGAATATAACCCTGTTGTTATTTGTTCTATCACAAATACAAATGAGTATGAAGATATACAAAAAGCCCTTCCTTCTAAAGTTGGAATTGGTCATGAAATCTTTGCAGTAAGTGGAGGATTAGGAAATGAGTGATTCTTATAAATTTCCTAAAGACTTCTTATGGGGAGGAGCAATTGCTGCTAATCAGGCAGAAGGTGCGTATTTGGAAGATGGTAAATCAGTAAATGTATCAGACTTGAATATGTATACAGATAAGGTTGCATTACATAAGAAATCAAACAAAGGAATGACAACTGATCAAATTAAATATGCCTTAGAAGACAAGGAAAACTATTATCCAAAACGTTATGGTATTGATTTTTATCATACCTATAAAGAAGATTTAAGATTACTAAAGGAAATGGGAATGAATGCATTTCGTACTTCCATTTCATGGAGCCGAGTATTTCCAAATGGTGATGACAAAGAACCAAATGAAAAAGCCTTAATCTTCTATGATAACCTGATTGATGAAATTATTAGTTGTGGAATGGAACCATTAATTACATTATCTCATTATGAAATGCCTGTACTATACACATTAGAAAAACATGGCTGGTTAAATTACGACACGATAGATGCATTTGTTCGTTTCTCTTTGTTAGTAATGGAACGCTATAAGGATAAAGTAAAGTATTGGATTCCTGTTAATCAAATTAATTTGATTAAAAAAGAAACCTATGCACATTTAGGATATCCAAGTGATGTAGTAGATAACGCTGATAATGCGAAATGGCAGGCAATGCATCACGAACTAGTTGCTTGTGCAATAATTTATGAAAAGGCAAAGGTTATCAATCCAGACTTTCAAATTGGAGTAATGAACTATCATGACTATACATACCCTGCAACGACAGAACCAGAAACAGTGTTACGGTCTTATCAATACAACCAACATGAATTAGTATTCTCAGATATTCTGGCTAGAGGGAACTACCCAGGATATATTCTTCGATACTTCAATGAACATGATATAAAGGTTGAAATGAAACAAGAAGACTTGGATGTGTTGAAAAGAAATACAGTTGATTTTGTATCCTTCTCCTATTACTATACAAGTGTAATAGACAAAGATTCAGAAAAAGAATATCCAAATGAGTATTTGTCTAAAAACCCTTGGGGGTGGGCAAGTGATCCAGTTGGATTACGTTTATCACTAAATATGTATTATGATCGTTATCAACTTCCTATTATTATTGCAGAGAATGGATCTGGTAGTATTGATGAATTAACTGCAGATCATAAAGTGCATGATGATTATCGAATTGATTATTTTAAAGATCATCTAAAGCAGATTGAAGAAGCAATCAAAGATGGTGTAGAAATGATTGGATACTTCCCTTGGGGACCAATTGATATTGTTAGTTGTTCTTCAAGTGAAATGAGTAAACGATATGGGTTTATCTATGTTGATCTTGATAATTTAGGGCAAGGAAGTGGGAATCGTTATCTAAAAGATTCTTACTATTGGTACAAAGAGCAGATAGAAAAATGGAAGAATCAGAATTCATAATTGAATGATAAAGAGAAAGTACTTGTTTGTGAGACAAGTACTTTCTCTTTTTGTCTCTACTATTCATTATAAAATCATTTTAGAATTTATAAGGATAATAAAAGTTGGTTTATGATAAATTTATTATAGGTTAGTAGCGTATTTAGTGTAATATAAATTCTAGACATCATTTAATAATGAATACAATTTTGATATAAAATCATTATAATCAAGAGATTCTAATAAAATATTGATATTGTATGAATTATTTAGAATTTCAATAATCTCCTCAAAAAATTCAACAAATAGTTTTCGATCTTTTTTGCTTATTCCAATATATGCAATCATGTTTATATTCATATTACCCCAATCTATAGAGTGAGGTAATAAAGCTATAGATATAAAACTTCGATTGGCTGATTCTGTAACAGCATGTGGAACTGCCACATTATTAAAAGCTGTTGATGAAAGATTTTCTCTTAGAAAAACATCATTATAAAATGATTCGGAAGCAAATTTTTTTTTAATAATATTATTTCCCATTATTTTTAAAGAATCAAATTTATCTTTAAAATTTGGATTTTTATAAAAAAGACTAGGGTGAAAGAAATTGAATAACATGCTCTTTATTTCTCTCCTTCTTTTCTTTTCTTTCAAGTCATACAAGGTATTATTTAAATATTGATAATCGTTATCCTTTAGAAAAGGATTGATTTGGACTACTTCAATACTAGTTTTAATTGAAAGTGGGGTAATGATTAAATCAGCATCATAATTATCAGTTTCTTGAAATTCTTTATATGAAAGTATATTTTCTATATTCATAACATTTCCAAATCTTGTTTGAATTGTATCAATTATTTTTTCTTGATATGAATAGTAGTCAGCATAAATATAAATGGCTTTTAAAAGGGCGCTGTTTTTTGTCCTGCTTTCAAAATATGCTCCAATATGAAATGAAATAAATGCAATTTCATCTTCATTTATTTGAATCTTGTAATCATCAAATAATTTGGTTGCAATAAAGACTGCAATATCATACACCAAAGGATAATTGTTTTTTATTTTATCTGTTAAGGGATTTTTTGCATAATAGTTATTATTAACTCTTTCGAATACATTCCAAATATGTATTGTTAAGTTTGAAATAAATGAATCATTAAACGAACTTATATAGTAATGTTCTTTCACTTCATTAAGAATAGATTTAGTTATTTTTAAGTATTTTATGTCTATATATTCTGAAATATTATTGATATTAATTTTTTTGTGATTTAAGTTTGTAGAATGAGTTGAAATTAATAGAAATATTTGTTGTAATTCACTATCATTAATTATAACGTTATAAGACTTTTCTATGAAATTAGAAATTTGTTTGGCAACTAAAAATTCGTTATTTTCTTTTTTATCTATAAAGGAAGAATTATCGTTAACTAAGGTAAATCCATGTAACAATCGTTCAATCATTATAATTAAATGAATAGAAATGTTATCAATATAATAATCATTTGCATATAAATCATTATTCTCAAGAATTAATTTAATTTCTTGTTTAATATTTTGATTATAGTGATTCGAGTTTAATAATTCAGAATTTATAATTGAACCGTTATATGCTTCCTCCCTCATGAGCATATTCATTAAATTTCTAAAATCAATTTCTTGCCCTTTAATGTAATAAATATCTTTTTTTTTGGTAATATTTATGTTATAGTTTCTCAATTTCTTCTTTATAATTTGAATATCTGCATCAATTGTAGCATCACTAACGTATAAATCTCGTTCAAAATCTAAAATGCTATAACCTTTTTTATTTGATATAAGCTTTTGTATAATGAAAAACTGTCTATCTATCTCAGACTTTTCATGTTTAGTTTGATTATTATATGAGTGTATATTAACTTTATAACCAAGCTTACTGGAAATGATTACTGGTTCACTATATTCAGTATTAATTGATGAAATATAATTTCGTATTTGACGTGTAGAAACATCTAATACATTTGAAAGTTCATTACTATTGATCCATCTTTTAACACTATTTTGAAGTAAATAAGTTAATAGTATATCTGATTTTTTTTCTTTTTTCATAATTGACCTCACCTTTTTTCTAAATCAGTACTCTTATTCATTTCAATATTATATCGTAGAGAATAATTATTCTACATTAACTTGCTTCCTAGTATAGGAAGAAAAATTATTTGAAGGAACTGTGAATAATCTTTATCATTTGGAGTGTAGTAGTGATTATACACTAGTTTAAAGTGAATTAATAAGACTGCTACATTATAAATTAATTATAAGAGAAGGAGGATAATGAAGTGAAGGAAGTAAAAGTTTTATTAGTTTGTGGTTCAGGAGCAAGTTCTGGATTTATGGCTTCAAACATAAGGCAAGCAGTAAAGTCACGTAATTTAAATATTAAGGTTAAAGCAAGGAGTGAGAAAGATATTGAAGAGTATTTGGATGAAACTGATTTATTGCTAATAGGTCCACATTTTAAGCACATTTATAATGATGTAAAAGAAATCGCAGATCCATATCATATAAAAGTGGGAGTAATTGATCAAGAAGCATATGGAAGTTTAGACGGGAATGCCGTTCTTAATACTATACTTAATTTAATAGGAGGTAATGATAATGAATAAAATGGAGCAGTTTAGCAATTGGGTGACAGATGTACTAACACCTAAATTAAATAAAATTACAAATAATCCCTGGGTAGCATCAGTACAAGATGCTATATTAACTACAATGCCAGCAATTTTAATAGGATCATTTGCAAATTTAATTAATGGATTCAGGAATTTTTTTCCACAAATTCCTGATTTATCTAATATATCAAATTTTTCATTTGGTTTGTTTTCTCTATTTTTAGCTTACTTAATTCCTGCATCTTTAATGGAGAAAAAAAAGCATCGAAAAGTAGCAAAGATAGCAGGTTTAGCAGGAATCTCTCTATTTTTACTAACTTGTTTCCCTACTTTTGATGAATCAAGTAATATAGTAATAAATTTTAATTATTTGGGAGCAGGAGGTATGTGTGCAGCACTTGTTGCTGGCTTATTTACTGGAGCAATATTTAATATTACAGCAAAACATTCATTCTTTAGCGAAGAAACATCTATGCCTGATTTTATAGTTTCATGGTTTGACAATATTATACCATGGTTAATTTGTATTATTGTAGGTGTAGTAGCTACCTATGGTTTTGAAGTTAATCTATTTCTAGTTATAAATGATGCATTTTCACCTGTATTGAATTTTGGCCAATCCTATATTGGCTTCATGATTATATATTTATTTGGGGTGATTGGTCTATACTCGTTTGGTATCTCATCTTGGGTAGTTTATCCAATACTTTCACTTTTGTGGACAACAGGAATTGCTCAAAATGCTGAGTTAGCAGAAGCTGGATTAGCAGCAACAAACATTAACTTACATGAGACATTTACCTTGCTAACAATTGGTGGAAATGGGGCAACATTATCACTTGCAATCATGATGGCCTTTTTGTCAAAATCTAAAAGGTTGAAAGCAATTGGAAAAACAACATTTATACCTAGTTTCTTTGGAATAAATGAACCTTTAATGTATGGTGCTCCTGTTTGTTTTAATCCTATTTTAATTATTCCTTTATGGATAAATTCAATTATAAGTCCAACAATTCTATGGATTGTATTTAAAACTGGATTAATTGCAATACCAACTATATCTATGAGATTTCCAGGACAATTAACAACATTTGTAACATCTTTTATGAAATTCGGTTTGCATGGACTAGTGTTAGTAATTGTGTTATTTATTGTATCTTGGATTATATATTTTCCGTTTTTTAAAGCATATGATAAACAATTATTAATTAGTGAAGAAAGTAAATAAAATAAGGAAGGGTGATAATATGAATCGAGAAGAATTAAATCAAATTGCCATGCAAGTGATTCTTAATGCAGGAAATGCAAGAACAATTTTAAATGAAGTAATAGAAGATTTAGAAAATGATTGTGATAAAGAAATAATAAATAAAAAACTAAAGGAAGCAAATGATTACATTGTTAAAGCACATAAAATGCAGACGAAGGTAATTCAGGGAACAGTTACAGATGAGAGTTTTATTCCAGATTTACTCTTCATTCATGCACAGGATACTTTAATGACTATCAATAGCGAACTCAATATTACTAAATATATTGTAAAACTATGGAATAAGAAATAGGAGATTTAAAATGTTTAAAGATAATTTTTTGTGGGGAGGCGCAATTGCAGCTAACCAAAGCGAAGGAGCCTGGAATTTAGATGGAAAAGGACCAATACTTTTGGATTTTAGAACTGGAGGTTCAAAAAAAAATCCTAGAATGCTAACAATTATTGATAAGGAAGGTAATCCTGGGAAAATACCTATAACAAGAGGTACAAGACTTCCTGATGGTGCCCAATATTCTATTCTTGAGAATATTTACTATCCTAGTCATGAAGGAATTGATTTTTATCATCGATACAAAGATGATATTAAATTATTTGCCGAAATGGGATTTAAAATTTTTAGGCTATCAATATGCTGGGCAAGAATTTACCCAACAGGTGTTGAAGATAAACCTAATCAGGAAGGTATTAACTATTATAAAGATGTATTTAATGAACTAAAAAAATATAATATTGAGCCACTGGTGACATTAGTGCATTCAGAAATGCCACTACATTTGGAAGAATTAGGTGGGTGGTCAAATAGAGAAACTATCAAGCATTTTGATCGCTATGTTAGAACCGTTTTTGAAGAGTTTAAAGGATTAGTAAAGTATTGGATTACATTTAATGAAATTAATAATGAAGTTGGGATGTTAGAGATGTTTGGTAATACTGCGAACGATGAGACTTATCAAACTGCTTATCAGAAATTACATTACGAGTTCGTTGCAAGTGCGCATGCAGTAAAAATAGGACATGAGATAGATGAAAAAAATATTATAGGGGGAATGATTTGTGGAATTCCACATTATCCTGGAAGTAATGATCCTGATGATATCTTATTATGTAGATATACTTGGGAAAAAGCAATATTTTATTCAGGGGATGTATTGTGTAAAGGTGAGTATCCAGTTTTCTCTAAAAGATTATGGAAAGAGCATAATGTAGTTTTAGATATCACTTCTCAGGATTTAATTGATTTGAAAGAGGGGATAGTTGATTTATACACTTTCTCCTATTACATGACAAATGTAGTAACAACGCACGAAGTAACTGATGTTGTTTCAGGTAACTTTGCTGCAGGTGCGAGAAATCCTTATCTCAAGTATTCAGATTGGGGCTGGGCATATGATCCAAAGGGATTAAGGTATTATTTAGAGGTAATAAATGATCGATACCAAAAGCCTGTTATGATTACTGAAAATGGTTTAGGAGCAAAAGATTCACTGGATTCTGATAATACAATTAATGATGATTATCGTATAGAATATTTAAGAGATCATATTATAGAAATGAAAAAAGCAGTTGAAAATGGTGTTAACTTAATAGGATATACAGCATGGGGATGTATTGATATTGTATCCATGAGTACAGGGCAGATGTCAAAACGTTATGGTTTTATATATGTTGATAGAGATGATGAGGGAGCTGGAACATTAAAAAGAATAAAGAAAAAATCATTTAATTGGTATAAAAAAGTGATAGAATCAAATGGGAATAAGTTGGATTAGAATAGTTAATTACTTAATCCAACATTAGTATGAAACAGAATATAAAAAATATTTATATAAGAAATGGAATAATATTAACTTTTGTTCAAAAAAAGTGGGGAAAGTTGGTAGCTATAGATTAGTTGTTTGACATAATCCACTAAAATGATAGTTTCTAATTCTATATAACATTTTATCTTATCAAAAAATGGAGATTCAAGTTATGAAACTCCATTTTTTAGTCTCTTGGAAATAATAGTCTTAACATGTGATAGCTTAATAAAGCTATATTTTCTCTAATTGAGCTAACGATTCCATAAGCCAATCATAGTTCGCTTTATTAGCTCTAATATATACATTCTCTAAGATATTATTGTATTCTTTTTCTGACATGATAATAACATTTCTATCATTTCTTCGAGTAACCTTTATGACTTCATAATCATCAGTTACTTTATCCATAAGATGCCTCATGTCTTTCTTCAAACCTGAATCATTTACTGTAATCATAGTTCACCTCCAAATAGTCATACTTATATTATAAAGAGATTGCTTATCAGTGTCATTACTAAATCGAAAAATTTAGAGAATTAAAAAACTTCCATAAGTCTAGGGAAATTTGCAGTAATCTATTCGCAAATTACTCATAGTATACTCAAGGTGACACAGGAATATAACTATTTTTGTGACTATCTAGATAGACTTTAAGTAATGGAAGGAGAAAGAATATGTTAGTAGCAGCGTATATTGGATTTGGAAATAGTGTAGTTAGATATCATTTACCATATGTAAATATGAGAAAAGATAAAGTAAAGGTAAAGTATATTTATCGTAGAGAAGAGGACCGTAATTTAGAAGGTGAAAAAGAAAGAGAAGACTTGTATGAGGGATATATCTTCACAAGTCGCTTGGAAGATATATTAGAAGATGCAGAAGTGAATTTAGTGGTAATCAATTCTCCAAATTCAAGTCATGTCATGTATGCAAAAGCAGCATTAGATGCTGGAAAGAATGTGCTTGTTGAAAAACCAATTGCTATGGATTATGAAGAAACAAAAGAATTATTAGAATATGCAAAGGCAAAAGGATTAACCTTAATGCCAAATCATAATCGTCGTTATGATACGGATTGTTTAGCGGTAAAAGATGCAATTAGCAGTGGTAAGTTGGGAAAAATAGTAGAGTTGGAATCTCACTATGATTACTTTAGAAAACCATTTATGAAAGAACCGGCAATGGGTATGTTGTTAGGACTTGGAATTCACACCATTGATCAAATTATTTCAATGTTTGGAACACCCAAAGCAATGAACTATGATGTAAGAAGTTTGTTCTTTGAGAGTGGTGCAGATGATTATTATGATATTGATTTCTTCTACGATGACATGAAAGCGATTATGAAAACTAGTCTATTAGTAAAAACGAAATACCCTAGATTTATTGTTCATGGAGACAAAGGAAGTTTTATTAAGTATGGTGGAAAACATAACTCAGATGTCGTATATACAGAACCAATTCAAGTAGAATTAGAAGTTGAGAGTGAAAAGGATTGGGGAGTACTTGAGTACGTAGATGATAACGGAGAAACAAGAATTGAGAAGATTCCTAGTCGTCCAACAGACTATGGTGTAATCTATGATGGATTATATGAAACAATCATTAATGACGCACCAAAATTAGTATCAGATGAAGAAGTATTGACTGATATGAAGATTGTGGAAGAAGCAATGGAGGCATGTAAATAATGAGTAATAAGATGAGAATAGGAACAATTGGTACTGGAGTGATTGTTGAAGCATTTGCTGCAGCAGTAAAGCTATGTGAACACGCTGAAATTACTGCAGTTTACTTAAGAGGTGATGAGGTAAATGGAGGGTTTGAAAAGAAAATCAATGTGGATAAAACACATACAACATTAGAAAGTTTATATGGAGATTCGAATGTTGATGTAGTCTATATTGCAACGCCAAATAGTCTTCACTATCCAATCGCAAAAGCTGCATTAGAAGCAGGGAAGAATGTAATCTGTGAAAAACCATTTACTTCAAATAGTAAAGAAGCAAAAGACTTAATTGATTATGCTAAGAAGAATGATTTATTTCTTTTTGAAGCAATTTCAATTATTCATATGCCAAACTTTAAGGATCTAAGAAAGAGAATGTCTGAGGTTGGAGATTTAAGTATTATTCAAGCAAATTATTCTCAATACTCTAGTAAATATCCTGCACTAAAAAATGGAGAATTACCAAACGTATTCAATCCTGATTTCTCAGGTGGAGCGTTAATGGATATTAATATTTATAATATTCATGGAATTATTAGCTTGTTTGATGTTCCTGAAAAGGTAGAGTACAAAGCTAGAAAACATGAAAATGGAATTGATTTGTCAGGTATTGCATATCTTCATTATAATAACTTACCTTGTGTATGTATTGGAGCTAAGGATTCAAGAAGTATGAACTATTTCCAAATTCAAGGTAATCAAGGTTATATTAATATTCCAAACGGAATCAATGGCGTTAACAGTTATGAAATTTGTGTTGGTAAAGAGAGTGAAACAGTTAATTTACAAGACAAAGAAAACTGGTGGTTCTATGAAGTTGATGAATTTGCTAAAGTTTTTCTTAATAAAGATTATGACAGATCACATGAACTATTAGAGCATTCTTATAAAGTAATGAAAGTAATCGATGATTTAAAGGCAAGTGCGAATATCGTCTTTAAAGCTGATAAGTAGAAATGGATGAATATAAGAGGGATTACTAAAATTACATCAATACATAGATAGAATAATGCTATGATTAAATAAAACGGAGGTTTTATCATGAAAATAGTCTTAGTATGTGCAGCTGGAATGTCAACAAGTCTGATTGTTGTACAAATGGAATTAAATACCAGAGAAGAGGATCAGATTATTGCAATACCAGCAAATGAATTAGCAAATCGAATTGATGTATGTGATGTTATTTTAGTTGCACCACAGTTGCGTTATAAAATGGATACCATTAATAAGATAGGAGAAACTTATAATGTTCCAGTTGAACTTATTGATATGAGAAGTTATGGAAAAATGGATGGGAAAATGATTTTACAGCAAGCATATGGAATTGTAGAAAAAGCGAAACAAGGAGGGTAAAAAATGTTAAATACTAGACAACTTAGTTTGTTGAAAAAATTACAATCCGAAGATAAGTTTTTTGAAGCAAATTCATTAGCTGTTGAATTTGGTGTGAGCAGTAAAACTGTTCGTACAGATTTAAAAGCAATACGCGAAGAAATTGAACATCATGGGGCAACCATCTGTTCGATAACTGGAAAAGGTTCTGCCTTTGAATTAACAGATGATGCAAAATACGAAAAATATTTGAATGCAATATCTGATTACTCACACAACAACATAAACTTTTCTGAACAAGGAATGCGTATTGAATACATTATTAAACGACTTATTATGAGTAATACCTATATCTCTACAGAGGATCTTGCTGATGAAATGTATATTTCAAAGTCAAGGATTGCTTCAGATCTTGCACAAGCAAAGAAAGTATTTGCAAAGTATGGTCTTGAGATTGTCAGCAGACAAAAGTATGGAATCATGCTTAGTGGTAGTGAAGTGAACAAACGATTGTGTATTGTGAAGGAAAAAATATCAGTTTATGGACTTGTAAATATAGAGTCAAAAGAAGAGGGTGATCTGTTAAAAGAGATTGGTAACATTGTAGTTGAAACATTAGTGGATGGACAATATCGAATATCAGATGTTGTAATACAAAACCTTGTATTGCATATCTTTGTATCATTAAAGCGAATGCAACAAGATGATTATATCGAAGGAGATATGTGTTTGGAAGATGGTATCACCTTTCATCATGAGTTAAAAATTGCCCAGGAAATAATGAGAAAAATAGATGAACGATTTCATATCAAAGCAAATGACAGTGAAGTAATTTTCCTGGCAATTAATCTAAAGGGAAAACGTAATTACGATGAAAATAATATTATTAGTGAAGAAACCAATGTACTGGTACTAGATATTCTAGATTCTATTAATGAAAAAATGCATATTGATTTGAGTGGAAATATGGAACTTCGTATTTCTTTGGCATTGCATATTATGCCACTAGTTACTAGGGTAAAGTATAATCATATGCTATCTAATCACATGGTTAGTGAAATAAGACAGACATTACCTCTAGCGTTTGATGCAGCTGTAATTGCTGCAGATCAGATTGCTAATTACTATAATGTGAAATTAGATGAGAATGAGTTGGGGTATCTTGCAATACATTTTAGTGTTCCAATTCAAGAATATTACTCATTGAATGTGCAACGAAAAGTATTAATTCTATGTTCCAGCAGACGTGGAGAAACATTATTAATGCGTCATAAATTCTTAAGTTGGTTCAAAGAGCAAATTTCGGAACTTAAAGTAGCCAATTTTATTGAACTAAAGTATCTGAATTTGGATGATTATGATCTTATCTTTTCAACTTCATTAATTGAAGAGGGAGTACCTAAAAGTGCAATTAAAATAAACTTCTTTTTAACCAATGATGATTTTGAAAGAATTAACCGAGCAATGATTGGAGAAAGTTCACAAGAAACGGTCATGGAGTATTTTCATAAAGATATGTTCTTTCACGAGACATTTATGAACTCAAAAAAAGAAGTACTAAAGACACTATGTAGTGCGTTGGATTCGAAATATGAATATGATGATAATTTATATGATTCAGTATTACGTAGAGAAGAAATGGGGTTTACTGCTTTTGGCAATCATATAGCAGTACCGCACCCAGATCATCTAATTGCGAAACAGACATCAGTGGCAGTGATGTTACTTGATAAACCATTAGCCTGGGATGAAAGTAATGTTCGTATCATCATCTTGGTTTGTGTAGCAAAGCAAAAAGAAAAAGATTTAAAGACATTATTTGAGTATATCTCAATGATGATGTTGAATGAAAAAGCGATTCAAAGAATTTCTAAATACTCGACTTATGAAGTGTTTATTGAAGAGATGAAAAAATCAATTAAATAAATTATGTATTTCCATAAGGTAGTGGAAATTTGCAATAAGGTAAGGAATTGTAATGATTGCTATACTTTAATTAGAGAAAGGAGATCTATATGGATGAGAAAATGAGTGAAAAAGCATTTGAGTTAATCCTACATGCAGGAAACTCAAGATCATCTTCAATGGAGGCACTGATGTTGGCCAGAAAAGGGCAATATGAGGAAGCACAGGAAAAGTTTGAAGATGCAGATAAAGAATTCCATTTGGCTCACGAAGTACAGACAAGTATGTTGTTTGCGAATGCACAGGGAGCAGAAACCAAACCGGATATATTAATGGTACATGCACAGGATCATTTTGCAATGGCAATGGTATGTTTCGACTTGTGTAAGGAGATGGTCAATATGTACCAGGAGATGAGAGAGCACAAATAGATAATATATAGTAAACAGAAAGGAGGAAGATTATGAATGTACTACTAGTTTGTGCTGCAGGAATGTCTACAAGTTTGTTGGTAAACAATATGAAAGCAGTTGCTGCAGATAAGGATAGAATAGAAGCTTTTCCAGAATCAAAATTAAAAGATTTAATTGAAGAGTTTGATGTTGTTCTAGTTGGTCCACAGATTCGATACAAGTATCCTGATATAGAGTCAGTATGCAAGAAGCATAATAAAGCGTGTGGGTTAATTGATATGGCAGCTTATGGTCAAATGAATGGAACAGTTGTTTATAAACAAGCACAAGAATTACTAAAATAAAAAAGGAGAGAATAGAAATGACACAAAGTAAAAAATCATTTATGGACAAAATTAGTGATTTTACAATGAAGCTTGCAGGTCCGATTGGTAAGTTTGCGGAAAAACCAGTTATTGCATCAATCCAGGATGGATTGGTTGCAACAATGCCTGTAATTATCATCGGAAGTATCTTCCTAATTTTATATGTATTAGGTTCACCAAGTATAGGGGATTCAGGAAAAGCGTTATTGCCATTCCTAGAAGATTTAGCACCTAAGTTTGTAGTTGTTAACTCATTAACAATGAATTTCTTAGCGTTCTATACATCATTAACAATTTCAATGTCATATGGAAAACGATTAAATTTAGATTTAATGACAGCAGCACTATTAGGTGCTGGAACATTCTTTATGATTAATTTGAATGGAGTAACAGATGGAATGATTTCAGTAAATGCATTCAGCGCATCAGGACTGTTTGTAACGATGATTACAAGTATTATTGCCGTTCGAATTTATAAGTTATTTATAGATAAGAATATTACAATTCGTATGCCAGCATCAGTACCACCAAATGTAGGTAATGCATTTACCTCATTGATCCCATTTGCGTGTATCTTTACGATTGCATGGTTAGTAAGAACAGTATTGGATATTGATTTAGTAGTTTGGTTTACAGAATTACTGCAACCATTATTCTCAGCAGCAGATAACATTTGGATGTACACATTCAGAATGACTACACAAAATATCTTATGGTCAGTTGGTCTTCATGGAGATAATATGGTTGCATCAGTATTTACTCCGCTTACAACAATGTGGACTGCAGAAAATGCAGAGGCATTGGCTCAGGGTGTGTCAGGAGTGAATTTGCCTCATGTTATGACAAACTCTGGTGTTGATAGACTTACAAACTGGACAGCAACGGTATGGCCATTAATCTTGTTGATGATTACATCTAGAGTTAAATATTTAAGATCATTAGGTTGGGCATGTTTCCCATCAGCAATCTTTACGATTGTGGAACCAGTAATCTTTGGTTTACCATTAGCATTAAATCCATTCTTAATAATTCCATTTATTTTGATTGGTACGATTGCAGCAATTGTAGGGTATGCAGCATTCCAGTTTGGATTGATTGCTCGATTCTATGCAACCCTTCCATGGGCTACCCCACCATTTATTCTAGGACCTTTAGGAACTGGAGATTGGAAAACAATTATCTTAGTGATTGTTGTATTTTTTATTGGGTTAGTAATCTACTTCCCATTCTTTAGAGCATTTGAAAATGCAGAATTAAAGAAAGAAGCAGAAAGGGAAGCAGCAATAGAAGAAACAGCATAAAAAAACGCTTATTAGCGTCTTGTGTCATTAGGAATTAGGAATAGATAAATCAAAGATTTATTCGGTGTTTGCGTAACCTACTATTCCTAATGATTACATTTTAATATATTATATGCAAAAAGAGAAGTGAAATTAGAAAGAATACGAAAATAAAAAAGTTATCAAAGTAAGAAAAGGAGAATGATGATTATGAGTAATTTAGGATTTATATTATTAGTGATTTCAGCAGTTATCGCAATTGTATTACCAATCATATGGTTAATTGTATTGGGATATACAAAAAGATTAAAATTAGCAGCATTTCTAAAAGGATTACTATTATATGTAATGTATAATAATGTAATTTATCCACTTGTATCGACAGGGATATTCTCAGCATCATCACAGTTGTCAGGTATGTTTTCAATGGTACTATTTGTAAGTGCTCTATCATTCTTCGTAGTTATACTACTTTACTTTGCAAACAAACGTATCATATCTCATGAAACTGATGAAGAACGTAAGAAAATGGTCTGGATGGGATTAGCATACGGTTTTATTATTAGTATTGGTCTTACATGTTTTGAAAATCTAGTAATTGGAGATCATATACGAGTAGGAGATATCTCTTATCTAATTGATGTCTTAGGATATTCTAAAGATATAAGTTCTGCAATGGTGAGTAATTATGCGATTACACAAGGGTTCTCATTTATAGCAATTGGCCTTCAATCTTTGATATCAATTGTATTATTTCAAAGATTATATAAGATGTATTCAAATCTTGAAACAAATAAAGATTTAGTAAAAATATTTGGATTGTTGATTATGTATTTCTTCTTAATCTATGCAAATGTAATGATGGGTGAATATGTATTTACAGTACTTACAGTTGTATATTTTGCATTGATAATTGGAATAGATAGAATAAATATATCATCAAAGAATATAAAGAACTATAATACATACAAACTCGTAAAGAATAAATAATGACCTTATTTTATTGCTAGTGTGATAAGTATCACTCATTGCTACTGTTTGTTTAGTAATATATTGACAGTCATATTGACAAAGCAAAAAACCATGCTATAATTTAGGTGAAATAAATAGAATCTGAGGATTGTCACTGGTAATGCAGGCTAAACCTTAATTAATTGTTTTAATTAAGTTTAGCCTTTTTTTGTTCTTTATTAGACTGATTGTATCTTAGAGAACAACTAATATTCACCAAATTCACGTAAGTTGCTTAATTAGAAAGAAAGAGGAACTAGTTATGATTATTGTTCAATTACTTAATAACAATGTAATAATCGCAAGAGATAAAAAAAGAGAAATAATTGTGATGGGTACTGGATTGGGATATAAAGCCAGAGTGGGAGATAAAGTAGATGAGTCGAAAATTCAAAAGACTTTTATGATGAAGGAATTTAACGCTAAACTAATTGATTTAGTAGAGGAGATTCCTGCTGTATATTTAGAGATTACAGAGATGATTGTAGAATATGGAGAAGAATTAGGTCTGAAGTTTTCTAATTCAGTATATCTGATTCTAACAGATCATATTTATCATGCAATTATTCATGAAAAAGAAGGGATTATTCTTAAAAACTCATTTTTCTCAGAGATGAAACGATATTATCCAACCGAGTTTGCTGTAGCTAGGCAAGCGAAGAAAATCATTTTAGATAGAATCGGATTTGAAATTTCAGAGGATGAATTAGGATTTATTGTATTACATATTATTGAAACATCAAGTGGTCAAAAAACCAAAGAGGTAGAGCGTGAAGTTAAGTTTGTAAATGATTCAATTGAGTATATTAAGAGTCATAATGAAAATGAAAACTTAGTTGAAAATACTATTAATTTTGATCGTCTCGTTGTTCATTTAAAGTATATAGCTAAGAGATATTTTAAAAATGATGAAGTAATACCTGAAGAAGCATTACGCAATGAAGAGGAAGATTCATTATTGAATCAAACAATAGAAACATGTTTACCTGGTGAATTAGCCTTTGCTAGAAAATATGGAAATTATATAGAAGAATTATATGGAGAGAATTTATCTCGCCAGGAGTTAAATTATTTATCTTTACATTTTAGAAATGTGAATGTGAAATAGTAGAATTTTGTCTAGTATACAGTATATTTTGATGTTCTGTTAATAAACAATTTGTCGACACTTGTTAATTAATATAAAAATTAAAAGGAGGAATTGTAGTAGTATGGATAAAAATCTAAAAATTGCTGAAGATGTGTTAGAACACGTTGGTGGCAAAGGAAATGTAAAAAATGTATTTCATTGTGCAACTCGTTTACGCTTTCAAATAAAAGATATGAAAAAAGTAGATGAAGATGCTGTTAAAAAGATAGATGGTGTTTTAGGAGTAATGAACTCTGGAGGTATGTATCAACTCATCATTGGTCAAAATGTAGAATTTGTATACGATTATTTATGTGATTTAGGAAACTTTAAAAAATTGGATTTAATTGATGAAAACCTGGATGAAGAATCAGAGGAAGAAAAGAAATTTTCACCTAAGAAGATAGTAAATAACATTTTCACATATATGGTTGCATCAATGACACCGATTATCTATCCATTATTAGGGGCTGCATTATGGAATACAGTTGCAACTCTATTAGGTCCAGATGTACTTGATGTGATTGCAGTTGACAGTGAACTATATTTAACATGTGGTCTTATCTATGATGCATTATTCTATTTCTTGCCAATTTATATTGGATATAGTGCTGCAAAAGCATTGAATGTATCGAATCCAGTTTGGGGTATGTTAATTGGAGGATTAACGATTATTCCTAGTTTTGCGGCAATGGTAGGAACAGCAGAAAGTTTCTCATTATTTGGGTTAGTTTCTGTTCCAATAAATGATTATGGATCAACAATCTTACCGGTATTATTAGGGGTTTGGATATTTACTTATTTATATAAGTTTATTAAGAAGATTACACCTTCAATTTTATTTGGGACGGTTGCACCATTCATTATTTTCTTTGTAATGATCATACTTATGCTTGCTGTATTTGCACCACTTGGAACCTATGTTGGAGAAGTGATCAATGATGTATTTATGTGGATGTATAATTCAATTTTGCCAATTCGAATCATTGGATATGCGCTATTAACTGCTATCTGGCCTGTGATTACATTGGGTGGAATGCATATGCCGATTTCACTAACAGCATTTGCTTTCTTATTCCAAAATGGAAATGATCCATTTACTCTTGTTTGTGCAGTTTCAGCAGTATGGTTATTGTATGGAATGGCATTGGGAGCAGTATTTAAATATAAGAAAAAAGAGAACAAAGCAGCAGCTGCCTCTGCGGTAGTTGCAGGATTTGTAGGTGGAATTGTAGAACCTGCAATCTATAGTGTAGCAATCAAATCTAAATCAGCAATTAAAGTAATGCTGATCGGAGGAGCAATCTTAGGAGTTGTATTAGGAATTGTACAACCTGTGTATTACAATGTTGCAGCTACTAATGTTATAGGGCCATTTGCAGTATTTAGTGGATCAACATTAAATCTGATTAAAGGTTTGGGCTGTACAGTGCTTGCTATTGCAATTGGAGCAATTGGAGTTATTATGTTTGCTAATTTTGATGAAGAAGAAATTAAAAATAGTGAGGAGGAATAATCATGGCAAAAGTTGTAGATTTTAAAAATACATCTGGACAGACATTATATGTTGAGGTTGGAAAACCAAATAACTTATTAGAAAGAACACCAGAAATATATGATAATGATTTTGATGGTCATGCAAAGTTGGCTCTTATTGATGTATATGGTATGTTTTTTCCAGATGGTGATGGTACCAAAAAGCCATTTGTTTATCTCAGACACACGGATGTATCAAAAAATGAATATCGATTTGCGAATTTAGTGGAGCTGGGAGATGATTTTCTCTCTCCTCAAAAAGGAGCATATCATGTGGATGAGATTGCAACTCCGGAAACACCAATTATTGAATATCAAAAAATAACAGAGAATCCATTAGTCTATGGATTTGGATCTGAAGAGAAGCTTGTTGAATGTCGTTTTCATAAAGATTATGTAACGATGAAAGAAGGCGACTTCTTTAATATAAAAGGTGAGCCATGGTCACATACAATTTATGATCATCAATCAGTTTATAATAATGCTTCAATGATATTTCAACCAACATCCTGGATAGGCTCATTTAAAGGTAAACCAATTCTTGGTTTAGGGGAATTTGATCGAATGTTTATCAAGGAAGCAGTAGAAGGTTTTGGTGATATTCCTTTAGGATACATTGCATTTATGGGGATTGGAATCAGAGAAGATGGTCGTAAAGAAACTACTTTTATATCAATTTCAATCAATGGTGTAGGGAAAACACTTGCATATTATATATTAGAAGGTGAGCAGCCGATTGTGACTGATCAGGTTTCAATGGAAGCTGACTGGACTCGTTTGCCTTATGTAGATGATGGGACTTGTGTGTTCAAAGATGCAATTTTCCGTTTCTGTGATAAAGAGATTCACTTTGAAGGGAAATGGGGATCAAAAGGTTTTACTGCAAAACCACGTGTTGAAAAACATGGACAGTCTCATGTGTTGGGAACATGGTATGAGGGAAATAAACCTTATAAACATCGCTTATATTATACGTTTGTGGAAAATATGGATGCATATGATTATAACCTAGAGAAATTAGGATTTGATATTATTGGATAATTGAGATTTACTAAAGTCTGATATCACTATATGTATTTTAATCTAAGCTTTAGCATATGAAAGGAGTTCAACAATGAAAATATATAGTCCAATAAAAGGGAAACTAAAAGATTTATCTGAAGTTAATGACATTGCATTTTCACAGAAAATGCTGGGAGATGGGATTGCGATTGTTCCATATGAAGGGAAATTGATTGCTCCTTTTGATGCAAAAGTAGAAATGATTTTTCCATCTAAGCATGCAATAGGTTTACAATCTACAAACGGTAAAGAAATTCTTATTCATATAGGGATAGACACTGTTAATTTAAAAGGTAATTACTTTGAATCTTTTATAAAACAAGGTGATGAGGTTAAGCAAGGTGACTTGCTAATAAAATTTGATATGGGAAGAATTAAAGAAAAGGGCTATTGTATAGATACAATGATTATCATATCGAATACGAATAACTCATTAATAACAGATGTTGTGAATCAAGAGGAAGTGTTATGTGGAGATTATTTAATGTGTATAGAGTAAATGGATACATCTAAGTTTTATAGTTTACAATCATAGAAGTTAGTGTCAAGTATTAGTGGGTGAGAGTATTGATAAGTTCGTATACAATGTAGTATGTGTACGAACTTTTTTATCATATAGGAAAGTTTTCTCGAACGAGAATCAATACAAGACGTAAGTGCTATTTTTAGTAGTGATAAAATCAAATCTTTAGTAATGAATAATTATAAAAATACAAGACTTTTAATAGTAAAATTATCATGGTAAACTATAAACAATAAAGAACTGCAATTGAATCGTTGACATAATATTATAAACCAATAAAAAGGAGTAATACTTATGCCAAAAACCATCTCTCAAAGTCAACGATTATATCTCAAACATTTAAGTGAATCTCAAGTAAACTGTATCCATCATGATTTAAAAGTATATAATCAAATGTATCATTATTCCTATCGCAGATGCTATGATGATACTTTTTATAATGTGAAAATAGGAAAAGGATTTCAAAAGAAATTGAAGGCAAGATATGGAACTAGTGACTATATGCCACTTAGTGTGATAAGTGATGTCAAAGCAAAAATAAAGACAAGTATTCAAATCCAAAAGTTTCATGAGAAGCGAGTAACTAGAGAACATGGGAATATCCAAAATAAGTATAAGAAAGTCGAAAAGCAATATCGGCAGTTCAAGAAAGTGCACAATAGTCTAATATCTATATCACAAGGAAATAGCGATAAATTGCATATCTTTAAAGGATGTGGTTTTTCATATACCAAACATAATACTTGTATTGTAGATGAAAAAGAAATGAACCTGTATTTATTTGAAGAGTTATATATCAAAGTAATGATGAAACGCTTGAACCATCGATTGAAGATGTTGCTGTGGAAGATGAATCGTAAGAAACAAGAAATAGCTAACTACAAGAAACATCCTAAGCAAATCTGTTTTGGAAGTTGTAGACTATTCAAAGCCCAATATACAAAAGAAGAGTATATTAATAATCATCAAAAATGGAAAGAAGACTATCATCACCAAAGAAATAAGCAAATGATTATCCAAGGAAGAAGACAAGGAAAGTATGGAAATAACTTGTTCAAATATGAACTAGATAGTAATACCATGATGTATCGAGGAATCAAAGAAACCATCTACTT
>NZ_JAUSUR010000008.1 GCF_030814225.1 Breznakia pachnodae | reverse complement strand
CCCATTTCGAACACAGAAGTTAAGCACTTTTACGGCGACAATAGCTAGGCACGCTCTAGTGAAGATAGCAAATTGCCAGTTAAACATTAGAGAGATTTATTTCTCTCTTTTTTTGTTTGAAAGAGTAAAGTGATATAATCACTAATTGATTTTATAAGTAAAGGAGTAGTTGACATTACAGCAATTTAATGAACTGGTATGTTTTATTTCAGTGTGGTTATGTTATAATATAGGTTATGAAAAATAAGAAAATTTTAGTGGGCTTATCTGGTGGCGTGGATAGTGCTGTAGCAGCTTATTTGTTGAAGGAAGCAGGTTATAATGTAACCTGTGCTTTTATGCGTAATTGGGATTCATTTGCGAATAATGATATCAATGGTAATCCAACAATTGATAATGATGTATGTCCTCAGGAAGAGGATTATATGGACGCAAAGCGAGTAGCAGATAAACTAGGTTTAGAGTTATTACGTGTTGATTTTGTAAGTGAATACTGGGATTATGTATTTACATATTTCTTAGAAGAATATAAAAAGGGAAGAACTCCAAATCCAGACATCTTATGTAATAAGTATATTAAGTTTGATTTCTTCTTAAAATATGCAGAGGAACTAGGGTTTGATTATGTTGCGACTGGACATTATGCACAAGTGCAACATGGTGACGATGAAAGTATTCTATTAAGAGGAACTGATCAAAATAAGGATCAGACATATTTCTTGTGTCAGATTTCTCAGGAGTCACTACAAAAAGCATTATTTCCAATTGGTGATATTGAAAAACCAGAAGTTCGTAGAATTGCAAAGGAATTAGAACTTGATATAGCAGAAAAGAAAGATTCAACTGGTATTTGTTTTATTGGTGAACGTAACTTTAGAGAATTCTTAAAAAACTATTTACCAGCAAAAAATGGAAATATTATTGATATAGATACAAATAAAGTAATTGGCGAACACGTAGGTGTTTTATACTATACAATTGGACAACGTAAAGGACTTGGTATCGGAGGCGATGGTGGTCCATGGTTTGTCATTGGTAAAGATGTAGAAAAGAATGAACTATATGTTTGCAGCAAAGAAGATAATCCTTGGTTGTTTGCTGACTCTTGTTATGTGAGTGGTGTGAACTGGTTCTCAAGCAAAGAAAAACCAAATCGTTTTGATTGTAGTGCTAAATTTCGCTATCGTCAAAAAGATAATGATGTAACAATTGAAATTTTAGATAATAACGATGTAATGGTATATTTTGATAAACTAATATCATCAGTTACACCAGGACAGGAAGCCGTGTTCTATGATGGTGACATTTGTTTAGGTGGAGGTGTGATTGAACACGCTTATCGTAATAAGGAAGATATTGAAAAGCTAATTAAGGAGAAACGTAATGCAAAATAAGTTTGGTACTTACTCATTAGATGTTGTTAGACGTATTGCACTACTTGCATTTTATTTCTTTGGTTTTATTGTGTTTTTACCAATTGTTTTTTCACTAATCTTAATAAAATTAGATTTAGTGAATGACTTATTGTTTATGGTTTTTGTTTATTTAACTTCTGTAGTGGTAGCAGTTTTAATAGCACGACCACTCTTTCAAAGTGAACGTAAATTTTCTTGGGGAGATGTATTTCGATATTTGATTATTGGAATATGTTTATTGTTTTTAGCAAATATTGTAATTGGGCAACTAATTGAAATATTATTTTCGCTAACAACAAGTGAAAACCAACAAGGAATTTACAATATGCTTGATATATCAAATTATGGAGAGAATGTTAGCTTTCTTATTCCATTTGTACCTTACTTGGCATTCATAACACTTGTTATTCTTGCACCAATTTTAGAAGAAATTGTTTTTCGTGGTGTTATTTTCAGATGGTTACGTGAAACACAAGGGTTTGTACTGTCTGCTGTTGTATCTGGAGCATTGTTTGGATTTATACATGTGTTTGATTCTTTGTTGTCAGGGAATTTCGTAGACCTAGTGTATATAGTATTGTACGGAGTAATGGGATTAGTGTTCTCTAAGATGTATGAAGAAACAGGTTCAATCTATGGACCAATTATTCTTCATGCTTGTTATAACGCAATTCCTACATTAACTCTTATTTTGTCTTAATAATAAGGAGTGATGGTTTTGCAGGATAAAATGTGTATAGAAGGTTACTTCAGTACAATTATTTATCGAAATAATAATTATACTGTAGCAAAATTCAAAACTGATGAAAAAGCAGAAAAGTATCTTACTGTAACTGGGTATATTGGAGAAGTGTATGAAGATTTTCCTTATCGTTTATATGGGGATTATACCGAACATGCACGATATGGTATGCAGTTTTCAGTAGAATCATATGAACAAGTGATGCCAAATGATGACAGTTCACTTATTCGTTATTTTTCTAGTGCCTTCTTTGATGGAATTGGGAAAAAAGCAGCAAGCAAAATTGTAGCACAGTTGGGAAAAGATGCAATTAGTATTTTAAAAGAAGATCCGGAGATTGTATATCAGCTTGTTGGATTAAGTGAGAAGCAAAAAGAAAGTTTAAAATCAGGAATTGATAATGATATTGAAGATTCGGTTGTATTCTTAACACAACATGGAATTAGTACTAAGAATATACTAAAGATAGAAGCAACGTATGAAGATGAGGCAGTTTCAGTTATTAAGGAAAACCCATATCAGTTAGTCATAGACATTGATGGAATTGGATTTAAGACAGCAGATAAACTTGCGATGAGTCTTGGATTTGATGAAATGAATCCAAATCGTATAAAAGCTGCAATTGTTTCTGTTGTATTAAATGTATCGATGCAGACAGGAAATACATTTACTTCAAAGGAAGAAGTGTTTCGTCATCTAGTAAAAGAATTTTCATTTTATGATGAAGAACTATATGAAACATATCTGTCTCAATTAGAGATGGAACGATTAGTATATTTGGATGGTGATGCACTTTATCATATTACCCAGTATGATGCAGAAAAGGGGATTGCAGACTTTTTATATGGATTCCCTTATATTGATGTGAATACTAATGAGTTAGGTGATTTGGATCGTATCATTGATGAAGTAGCTAGTGAGTTCAATATTGAATATGATAAGAAACAAGTAGAAGCAATGAAAACATTCTTTGATCAGCCATTTTCTATACTGACAGGTGGACCAGGTACTGGGAAGACAACAATTGTGCGTGCCATCATTCAGTTATACAAAGAACTATATCCTTACTCTACAATCGCTTTGTGTGCGCCAACAGGGCGTGCTGCGAAACGTTTGGGAGAATTAGGAGGAATTAGTGCTACGACGATACATTCGCTTTTAAAATGGGATTTAGAAACAAATACATTTGCAGTTGATGAGAATACACCAATTGAAGCAAATCTGATTATCATTGATGAGTTTTCAATGGTAGATTCTTGGTTGTTTTATAATCTATTAAAAGCAGCTCATAATGTATCCAGAATTTTAATTATTGGTGATGAAAATCAGTTGCCATCCGTAGGACCTGGATTTGTATTGAAAGATTTAATTGAATCAGAACAATATGCGTTAACCAGGTTAGAGAAAATCTATCGTCAGAGTGAAGGTAGTGATGTAATTTCTTTGGCCCATGCAATGAAAGAAGGAAGACTGGATGGTTTGCATCAGGGAAATGATGTGAAGATGTTTCCTTGTCAGAATTTCCAGGTAAAAGATCAAATATTAAAGATTGTATCCAACGCCTTTGAAAAAGGATATAGTGATCTGGATGTACAGGTTTTAGCACCTATGTACAATGGAGTTGCTGGGATTGATGCATTAAATAAAGCAATGCAGGAATTATGCAATCCGCCAAGTAATGAAAAGAATGAATTAAAATTAGGTTATCGATTATTTCGTGAACAAGATAAAATTCTTCAATTAAAAAATCAACCAGATGATGGTGTGTATAATGGAGATATTGGAAAGATTGTGGAAATTGTTGATGCGAAGAATGATTTTAATAATATGGCAAGAGTGGTTGTAGATTATGATGGTGTATTTGTGGAATACACAGGAGATCTATTACAAAATATAACACATGCTTATTGCATATCAATTCATAAGTCTCAAGGTAGTGAATATCCGATTGTTGTAATGCCAATCCTGAAGGATTACATTTATATGCTTCAGCGAAGATTGATCTATACAGGGATTACAAGAGCAAAGAAATCACTTGTTTTATTGGGTAGTGAAGAAATGCTTGAAAAAGGAATTCAAAGAACCGAGTATCATGAACGTAAAACAGGTTTATTGAAACGAATCAAGGAATATAGTGAAGGTATACCATTTTGATAAGGTCAGTTGAACTGACCTTTGTTTGTTTAAGGGAGAAACGATTATGAAAATAGTTACAATTTGTGGAAGCATACGATATTCTGAAGAGATGATGAAGATATCAGAAGACCTAGAATTAAAAAATGGATATGTTGTTCTTCAATGTGCTTATAGTGTTAATGGATATAAGTATAAAGACTTGGATATTCAAATGTTAGCTAAGATTCATAAAAAGAAAATTGATATCAGTGATGCTATTTATGTTGTTAATATTGATGGATATATTGGAGATAGTACAAGAAATGAAATTGAATATGCAACAAAGAATGGAAAAGAAGTAATTTATCATAAATCAATAGATTAATCATTTTCTTTATGCTGAAGATAAAAAATTAGTTATAGTATGCAGGTTATGCTCTATCTTAATTCTAGAAAGAACATTGTAATTAAAAGACAGTTTATCGTTTTAAATCTAACTAATAAATGGAGTTGACAGTTGTTGATTCTTTTTCTTTTACCTTACATTATTTACATCTTACTAGAGATTTATGACCACTTAAATGAAACACCTTTTATTGAAAAAATATCTATGTATAATTTGGACTATAAGAGGAGAACAATATGAAAACAACGAAATGGAAGAGAACATTTTTTACAATCTGGAGTGGTCAGGCAATATCATTATTGACCAGTGCCATCGTACAATATGCATTGATTTGGAGTTTAACTGCTCAAACAGAATCGGCACTTGTACTATCAATTGCAGGACTGGTAGGATTTTTACCAGCAGCTGTCTTAGGACCATTTATTGGAAGTTATGTTGATAAACATAATCGAAAGAGAATTATGATGATTTCCGATTCATGTATCGCATTATCAACACTTGTACTGATTCTGATCAGTTTTAATATGGAAGTACCAATTTGGTTGATTTATGTAGTGTTATTTATTCGTGCATTAGGAAGTGCATTCCATCAACCTTGTTTGCAGGCTGTGACACCATTAATCGTGCCACAGGAAGAGTTGGCAAAATGTGGTGGATATACCAGCACTCTTCAATCTTTATCTTTTGTCTTAAGTCCAGCTCTTGCTGCTGCAATGTTTGCAGTATTACCTTTATGGGTAATACTATCTACTGATATTATTGGAGCAATCGTAGGAGTACTAACAATTGCAATATCATATATTCCTAGATTAAAAAATCAAGAAGAAAAAGAATTACATGTTTGGGAAGATACAAAAGAAGGATTAAAAGTACTACAAAAGGAAAAAGGATTATATTACTTTGTATTAGTAGTGTTTGTATTCTATATTGTTTATATCCCATTAAGTACACTGTATCCGTTAATGAGTGTAACCTATTTTGATCGCTCGATTGCTGATGCAGGGTTTGTAGAAACAATGTTTGCTGTTGGAATGTTGGCAGGAGGAATCATCCTAGGAATCTGGGGCGGTACAAAGAATAAGATGCATAGTATTATGGGTGGAGTAGTCTTACTTGGAGTTGCAACATTACTACAAGGGTTAATACCTCAAAGTCAATTTATGTTATTTGTGGTATTGGCTGCTATTACTGGATTTGCAGTGCCGTTCATTTCATCACTGTTTATGACGATTATTCAAGAAAAGATTCATCCTGAGTATTTAGGTAGAGTTGTTAGTGTGGCATCATCTATTATGTCATTTGCAGCACCAGTTGGACTTATGTTTTCAGGGGCATTTGCCGAGCAAATAGGTGTACATAACTGGTTTGTTATTTGTGGTGTTGCTGCTATCTTATGTGTTGGTTTCTGTCTGATGGTGAAATCAATTCGTAATCTTGATAGACCTGTGAAAGTGTGATATAATTCATTAATAAAATGATGAATAAGATGAGTACTCATGCAGAACCTATTCCAGAGAAAAAGCAGTTGGTGAAAGCTTTATAGTTGAACTTGAGGAAGCTACTTAGGAGTTTTATCGTATAGTCTGCGTTAAAGATGAATTAAGGTGCATAAGATATGTATTATCTTATGAATCAGGATGGTACCGCGTTTAAAACGTTCCTGACATGGAACGTTTTTTATTTTTATATGAGGAGGTATAGTTATGAAACAAAGAACAGGAAATGAAATACGACAGTTATTCTTAGATTACTTTGCTAGTAATGGTCATATGATTGAACCAGGAGCATCGCTAATTCCAAATAATGATCCAACTCTTTTATGGATCAATGCAGGAGTTGCAGCATTAAAGAAATACTTTGATGGTAGTGAACAACCAAAGAGCAATCGTATTGCAAATGCACAAAAATCAATTCGTACTAATGATATTGAAAACGTTGGTAAAACAGCAAGACATCATACATTCTTTGAAATGTTAGGAAACTTTTCAATTGGTGATTACTTCAAGAAAGAAGCAATTCATTTTGCTTGGGAGTTTCTGACAAGCCCAGAATATATTGGAATGGAAAAAGAAAAGATGTACATCTCAGTTTATACAGATGATGATGTTGCTTACAATGTATGGGTAGATGAAATTGGTATTGATCCAAGTCATATTCTAAAGACAGATGGAAACTTCTGGGAAATTGGAGCTGGACCTAGTGGACCAGACAGTGAAATTTTCTATGATCGAGGAGAAAAATATGATCCTGAAGGAATTGGTGAAAGATTATTCTTTGAAGAATTAGAAAATGATCGTTATATTGAAGTATGGAATGTTGTATTCTCTCAATACGATGCACAGCCTGGAAAACCAAGAAGTGAATACAAAGAATTGCCACAGAAAAACATTGATACAGGAATGGGATTAGAACGTTTAGTATCAATCGTGCAAGGTGGAGAAACTAACTATGATACAGATTTATTCCTTCCAGTAATTCGTGAAGTTGAAAAACTTACACCAAATAAATATGAAGGTGAGTATAAAATGGCATATCGCGTTATTGCAGACCATATAAGAACAGTTGTGTTTGCGCTAAGTGATGGAGCTATGTTCTCTAATAATGGCCGTGGATATGTGTTGCGTAGAGTGTTACGTAGAGCAGTGCGTTATGGAATTAAATTAGGATTAAATGAATCCTTTATGTATCAATTGGTACCAATTGTAAGTGAAAATATGAAAGATTTCTATCCATATTTAATGGATAAAGTGGAATATAATCAAAATTTAATTAAAACGGAAGAGGAAACGTTCCATAAAACATTATCAAATGGTGAGAAACTATTAAATGATGAGATATCAAAAATGGATGGCACTGTTTTTTCAGGAAAGGTAGCATTTAAATTATATGATACATATGGATTCCCCTATGAATTAACTGAAGAAATCTTAAATGATGATGGTTATACAATTGACCGTGATGGTTTTGATAAAGAAATGGGAAAACAAAAAGAACGCGCTAGAAATGCTCGTGCTGATTCTGGTTCGATGACTTCACAATCTGTAGATTTAATGGAATTCACAGATATAAGTGAATTTATTGGATATGACAATCTGACATGCAATGCAGTAGTAATTGGTATGTTTAAAGATGGTGTAAAAGTTAATGAACTATCAGAAGATGGTCAGTTGGTCTTTGATCAGACTTGCTTCTATGCAGAAAGTGGAGGACAAGTAGCAGATCAAGGTGAAGTTACCGTTGATGGAGTCTCTTATAACGTAATCGATGTAAAAAAAGCACCACATGGTCAATTCTTGCATAGTGTTGAAATCAGTGATGGAACAATTCATACAGGTGATAAGGCACATTTGGCGCTTAGTGCTAAGAAACGTGCTCTTACAACACGTCATCACTCGGCTACCCATTTACTGCAAAGCGCATTAAAGCGTATTGTAGGTGATCATATTGCCCAAGCAGGATCATATGTAAGCGACGAATACTTACGTTTTGATTTCACTCACTTTGAGAAGGTGAATTCAGAGCAATTGAATGAAGTTGAACAACTTGTCAACCGATTTATCGAACAAGATGAAGTAGTGAAGGTTGAATATATGAACATTGAGGATGCTAAGAAAACAGGAGCTACAGCAATGTTTGATGAAAAGTATGGTGATGTGGTTCGTATTGTTTCGATGGGTGATGTATCCAAAGAATTCTGTGGTGGATGTCATGTCCAAAGAACTGGTAATATTGGTGTCTTCAAAATTGTAAGTGAAGAATCAATCGGTTCAGGAATTCGCCGTATTGTAGCGAAGTGTGGATATTCAGCATTTGAAGAATTTAAGAAAGAAGAAGAAATATTATTAAATGTTGCTTCTATTCTAAAAATGAAAACAATCAATGGAATGGAAGATAAAGTTACCAGTCTTAGTGATGAAATCAAACAACTTCAAAAAGAAGTTCAGTCATTAAAAGAAGAAGCAATGAAAAAAGAAGCAGATAACCTTTTATCGGATGCAAAAGAAGTAGACGGTATAAAGGTGCTGGTTAAGAAGTTTGTAGGAGTAAACGGTGGAGCATTAAAAGATATGGCTTCATCAATCAAAGATAAACTTGGTAGCGCAGTTGTCTTTGTTGCTAGTGAAGATAATGGTAAAGTTGTCTTTGTTGCTAGTGCAAGTAAGGATGCTGTTGCGAAGGGAATCAATTGTGGTAATTTAGTAAAAGAAGCTGCTCAAATTTGTGGTGGTAACGGTGGTGGCCGTCCGGATATGGCACAGGCTGGTGGAAAAGATGCTAGCAAACTAGATGAAGCAATAAAAGAAATTAGTACAAACCTAGGGTTTACTCTTTAAAACATGTTAAAAATATTGTACAATGAAACTAACTCAAAAAAGGGGGTCTTGATATGAAAGATATTACAGAGACTATGCCATTTGCATCTGAAGAATTTAAAAGAGATAATATCAAACATGTTTTACGACTGGTAAATGAGGCTCTGGAAGAAAGAGGATACAATTCTGTTAATCAAATTTCAGGATATTTAATCTCTAATGATCCAGCTTATATTTCTAGTCATAAAAATGCGCGTACTATCATTCAAGGTGCTGATAGATATGAGATTATTGAAGAATTAGTTCGCTTTTACTTAAGCGCAATCAAAGAAGAGCAATAATGGAAAAAATTGTTGGTCTGGATTTAGGAAGCGTAACTTGTGGCGTGAGTGTCAGTGATCTGATGGGTATCATTGCAACTGGTGTAACAACCATTCGCTTTGAACCTGATGATTATGATACCTGTTTACAAGAAGTGGTAAAAGTGTTAAAAGAAAACAATAGTCGTACAGTTGTTTTGGGACTGCCAAAACATATGAACGGTGATGTTGGAATTAGAGGCGACGTATCAATTGAATTTAAAGAAAAACTGGAAGCACAAGGAATCAAGGTAATTCTTTGGGATGAGCGTTTAACAACAGTAAGTGCTCAACGGATGCTGATTGGTGCGGATGTTTCAAGAAAGAAACGTAAAAAAGTAATTGACAAGATGGCAGCAGTTACCATTCTTCAAGATTATTTAGATAGTGTAAGATAGGGCGATTGCCCTATTTTATTGGAGGTATAACATGGAATCTAAAAGTATGTTTGTGAAAGATGAGTTTGGAAATGAGCAAGAAATGGAAATTCTTTTCACATTTGATCATGAAAGTACAAAGTATGTAGTCTTTCGCAGTGTTTCAGATGTAGACGGAGAGGTTTTTGCTTCTGCCTATAATGACGAGGGGGAACTCTTACCTATTGAAACTGAAGAAGAGTGGCAAATGGTAGAGGAGGTTTTACTAGCATTTACGGAGGAAGACAATGAAGAAATCAATATTTAAGGATTTTAAATGGACTGCAAAAAAGGTAATTGCCTTGGTTGCAGTAGTAGTGGTTATCTTTGCTGTGGTTGCTGTAACTTATTACAATAACTCATTATCTGCGATCAGCAGTGAAGATGAACCAATTTATTTTGAAATTAAAGAAGGTGATGGTGTCTCTACAATCGTTGAAAATTTAGCCGAACAGGGGATTATCAAAGATGCTTCAATGGCGAAGTTATCTGCACGTTTTGATGGAATTGATGAATTTAGTGTAGGAACTTATGTAGTGAATAAGAATTGGAGTACACCTAAGATTTTAAAGTATATTTCTAATCCTGATAATATTAAAAATGATGAAGTTCTGATTACCTTCCAGGAAGGAATCTGGGCAAAAGACATTGCAAAGAAAATTGAAGAGAATACAAATGTAACAGCTGATGAACTGATTGCTCTATGGAATGACGAAGAGTTCTTAAGACAATGCATTGATACGTATGATTTCTTAGATGAATCAATTTTAAATAGTGAATATCGTATTAAACTGGAAGGATACTTATATCCTGAAACATATTACTTTATGAAGGATACAACACCTGAAGAAGTAACCTATACATTCTTGAATCATTTTGCTATTGAATATGAAGAAATTCGAGATGATGTAGAAGCAAGTGATATGTCATTACATGAAATTATTACATTAGCGAGTGTTGTTCAATATGAAAGTTCTTCTAAAGAAGATATGGAAATGGTTGCCGGAGTGTTCTATAACCGTCTGGAAAAAGGACAAAAACTTGAATCAAGTGTTACGGTATGTTATTCGCTATATGAGTTTGAGGATTGGTTAGAATGTGAGAAATCATCAGATATTGATTCACCTTACAATACATATATGTATGAAGGTTTACCAATCGGTCCAATATTAAATCCTGGCAAGCAGGCAATTGAAGCAACATTACATCCAGCTGAACATGATTATTACTACTTTATTGCAGATGTACAAGGTGATAATACAGTATATTATGCAAAAACTTATGAAGAACATTTAAAGAATGTTGAGAAGTACTTGGATTATTAAAAAAGATAGTATAATTATTAGAAACATGTTATAATACGAAAGCAATAAAATAAGGAGTGATTTAAGTGGAAAATCAAGAAAAAGTATTAGTAACCCAAGCTGGTTATGAAGAATTAAAAGGCGAACTGAAAAAATTAGTCCACGAAGAACGTAATATTGTAATTCAGGAATTACAAGAAGCTCGCGCTCAGGGAGATTTAAGTGAAAACGCGGATTATGATGCTGCTCGTGACCATCAAGCTCGTGTCGAAGCAAGAATCGCTGAACTAGAAGCAATGCTTACAAACGTTGAAATTATTGATGATAAGAAAACAACTACTAAAAAGACAGTTTCATTAGGGTCTACAGTAACAATTTTGGACTTAGATTCAAATGAAGAAGAAACTTATACAATTGTTGGTTCTGTAGAAGCGGATCCATTTAATGGAAAACTTTCTAATGTTACTCCATTAGCAGTAGCATTATTGGAAAGTAAAGTAGGTGCTACGGTAACAGTAACAAATGTTGAAAAACCTTATAAAGTAAAAATCTTAAGTTTAAAATAAACTCCAGAAATGGAGTTTTATTTTGGTGGTTGATTATTATTTATATATATTATATTATTATGTAGACGGGAGGATTATATGAAACTTTTATTATCAAGTTTAGTACTTAGTGCTGTCTTAGTTGGAGGTTGTTCATCAAATGAATCTAAAGAACCAAAAGTATGTACAGTAGAAACAAATGAACAAACAGGTACTTTTGAAATTATACCTGATGGAAATAAAGTAAAAACCATTATTGCTACATTGGAACAAGATTATGAGGGTGCATCAGAATTATCAGATGATGATAAATCTGCTTTAGATGCTTATATGGCGAGTGCTATGGGTATTGATGGAGAGAGTGGGGTAACACTAAAAATTGAATATGGTGACAATACGATTAAAGTAGTTCTTACATTTGATGTTCAAAACATTAAAGAGATGCCATCAATATTTCAATCAACAACAGGGACTGCAGATGATTTAAAAGAAATCAGTTTTGATGATTTTATTAAAGATTTAGAAACTGCTGGAGCAGAATGTGAATAATCTAAATAAGAAAATTTATAATAACTGAAAGGATAGATATCCAAAGCGATATCTTTTTTTCTGTTAATTATAGAATTAGTAATGGTATAATTAATTAGAAAAGAGTGGAGATAAACAGATGATAAGGTATGTTTCGCAAATATTTGAAGAAGAACCAAAGCAATGGGGACTTAGAGGTGATCCTTTCTTGTGGAGATATTTGAAAGATAAGTATTTGAATACTGTAATACCATATTCACCTGAAAAACTGGAACAAGATATAATAGAGGAAATAAAAGTATTGACCAATGAAAATCCGAAAAGTGATAAGCATTATCATGTTAAACAATTTGCAACAAAGCATGTCGGGATGTCTACGGGTTTTATAAGTGGTAGATTCTGGTTAGAGAGAGGTATTCCATTACTAAAAGAGAGGTTAAAAGAGTTAAATACTAATGTGTAATAAATTAATTATTGGAGGAATTATATGATAAATTCAGAAGAACTTATATTTGATGACAACATGGAATTATATTTTACATTTGAAGTGACAGGCGAAAGCGTTTGTCTTATTATATCTGATGGCTTATATGCTTATGATGAAGTATTATCAACTACATACAAACAAGAAATTGCTAGTTTTATTAATAATAGAAGTGAATGGAAAGATAATGTATCAAAATCAATTCGTGAAAGATTTATAAAGGTTTATAATATGGATTCAAAAGTAACTGACTTTGTTTTAGTGAATATATTTGTATTGTTTGAGCAAAATGAGAAACCAATATTTGGACTTCAATTCAATACTGATTTAGATCGACAACATGGTGTAGGGTTAAAAGTAGATGGAACAAACTATAATGTTATTGAAGTTGGCAGCGCAGATGTAGCATTTTGTTGAATAAACTAACAATATATATGATATGAAAAAAAGTAGATATTTATTCTACTTTTTATTTTGGTTAATAAATTCTCTTTTCAAGATAGCATAGGCATAACTGCTTACATAGATAGGATTTCCATACTCATCCTGTTTGAAACTAACATCTTCAATGAAATGCGCTTCTCGGCGAAAATTAAGCCGTTCTAGCAATTTATATGAATTTTCATTATCATCGTTACATTCGGCAATAATGCGTCTTGCATCAAGCGTATCAAAGGCATATTCCATAACTGCATAAGCTGCTTCAGTAGCATATCCCTTTTTACTGTAGTTTACATTGAAGTCAAAAGCAATTTCATAGGTTTCAGAAGATTGTGGATCAATCTCAATATTACCAATAACTTTATGTTCACTCGTTAATTCAACTGCAAAGAAATATTTGTTCTCTTTTTGCCGCTCAATAATTTTTTTACATTCTTCTAATGTCTTAGGTTCAAAGTTCTCATGTTTTGCTGTAAAGTCAAGTTTCATATATTCATAGAAATCATTTGCATCTTCTTCTTTAAACTGACGCAATATTAATCGTTTTGTTTTTATCATATCATTCTCCAAAAAAAGGATATGGCAAGCATATCCTCTAACTTAATTTTGTTCTAGTCCTGCTACTGGTTCATGTAATGGAGCAGGGTCTTTTAATACTTTTATAATGTTGTCTGCATGATCACCCATACGTTCTAAGTTTGATAGGATATCAACATAAATTGAAGCAGCAACATGTTCTTTACATTCATCATTTGCCATACGTTTGAAATGACGTTTTCTTGCTTTTTCTTCAATTAAGTCAAGATAGTTCTCTTTATCTGCGACAACTTCTGCTAATGATTCATCTTGTTCATAATAGTACGCCATTGCAAAGTCCAACATACTGATTACAACATCACTCATTTCATTTAAATCCGCTAAAGCACTTTCTGAGAATTCAGCCCTTTCATCATATACCATGTCATAGAAGTTAACTAAGTTCATTGATATATCTCCGATTCTTTCAATATTCTTAATAACTTGAAGGTTTGCAATCAATGCATCTGCATCATCTTGTGATAACCCTTCATGAGAAATATGAATTAAGTATTCTGTAATCTTAGAATCCAAAGTATTTACTGCGTCTTCATATTGACCAGCACCTTCTTTGTGTTTTCCTGCTTTTGTATTTAAGAACAGTTTAGTTTCTTCCAGTTGCAGAATTACCAGTTCAGCCATTTTAATTGTTGTGTTCTTCGCTGAGTTAATTGCAGCTGCAGGTAATGTCTCTGCAAGCATTGGATCTAATCCAGCTGTATCAACTTCAATCTGACGTTCATCTTTTCCACGTACAATCTTTTTCACAATCATAACCATCTGTTTAATAAATGGATATGCTAGGATGGTGACAGTCACATTAAATATAATATGTGCAACAGCAATCTCCATCATTGGTGATAGATTCAGTCCACTAGATATCGTCGCAATTAATTCCGAAACTGGGGTAAGGAATATCATAAATAAAATGGTTCCAAACACATTAAACATAACATGAATACCTGCGGTTCTTTTTGCGGCCACACTACCACCAAGAGCAGCTAATACTGCTGTAATGGTTGTCCCAATGTTTGATCCAAAGATCAAGGGTAAGGCGGCTATCAATTGTATTGAATTGGAGTCGTACAATTTCTGGACAATCCCAATAACCGCACTACTGGACTGAACAATTGCGGTAATAAAGGTACCTGCAAGCATTCCCAGAATTGGCTGTTGAGCCATCTCAGTAGCAATTGTATCAAACTGAGGTAATTCTCCTAATAAGCTAAGTTCGTCTCCCATTAAACGTAAACCAAAGAATAAAAGTCCAAATCCAAGAATAATTTGACCTGCGTATCCTTGTTTTTTACGTTTTGAGAAAACGGTAATAATTACTCCTATAAATACAAAAATTAATGACATCTTCTCAACCTTTAACCCAATTAAGAAGGCAGTAATCGTTGTACCAATATTTGCTCCCATGATAATTCCTACAGCTTGTTCTAACTTCATAATTCCAGCACGAACAAATCCAATGGCAATCGCTGTTGTAGCACTACTTGATTGAATAAACGTAGTGATCAAAGCTCCAATAATAATTCCCATCCAAGGTTTTGATGTATACTTATCAATATAATCTCTTAGTTTATCACCAGCAATGCTTTTTAATCCAGCACCCATATATTCGATACCGAATAAAAACAATGCAAATCCACCCAGGATATAATCCCATTGAATCGAGGGAATAGACGTCGCTATATGTAGCATATTGATCCTCCTAAATATAACACTAGTACTATTTTACCATTAAATTGAAAAATTCCTACTATTAATTTTATTTTTATTGAGAATATTGAAAGTGGATATCTTTGCGCTTTTCATATATAATGGAAATATTGAATGATTAGAGAAGAAAGAGGGTTGTTATGAGATTAATATCATGGAATGTAAATGGGATACGAGCATGTATCAACAAAGGGTTTTATGAGTTTTTGGAAAAGGAATCACCTGATGTACTTTGTATTCAAGAATCAAAGATGCAGGAAGGTCAAATAGAGATAATTAGTGATGGATACTATCAATACTTTAATAGTGCAGTAAAAAAAGGATATTCTGGTACGATTACGTTTACCAAGAAGAAACCATTATCTGTAAGTTATGGAATTGGAATTGAAGAACATGATAATGAAGGTAGAGTAATTACGACTGAATTTGAAGATTTCTTTTTAATTAATGTGTATACACCAAATTCACAGGAAGGCTTAAAGCGTTTAGACTACCGTATGGAGTGGGAAAATGTATTTAAGGACTATTTAAAAGGATTGGAAGAACGTAAACCAGTCGTTGTCTGCGGAGACCTGAATGTCGCTCACAAAGAGATTGACTTAAAGAACCCTACGCAAAACAGAAAGAATGCTGGTTTCTCAGATGAAGAACGTGCTGCGTTCACAAGACTGCTAGAGGCTGGGTTTATTGATACATACCGTATGTTCTATCCTGATAAAGCAGAAGCATACTCTTGGTGGAGTTATCGTTTTAACGCTCGCTCAAGAAACGCAGGGTGGCGTATTGACTATTTCTTAGTGAGTGATAGTTTAAAAGATAAATGTAAAAAAGCGGAAATCTTAAGTGATGTATTAGGTAGTGATCACTGCCCAGTAACATTAGAACTTGAGGCAAACTAACATGAACAACTTCAGTTGTTTCGACAATCTTGAAGCATGTATTTTTGATTTGGATGGAACTCTACTAGATTCTATGGACATATGGCAGGAAGTTGATCGCAAATATCTTGCATCATATGGAATCGAGTTTGATGAAACGTTTAGTGAAGAAATTAAACGACTTACCTTTAATGAAAGTGCAAAGTATTTTATTGAAAAATTTAAGATTCCAAGAACTGAAGAAGAAATCATGGAAGATTGGAATCAGCTGGTGGAAGTGGAGTATCGCGATAATGTGCAGTTGAAACCAGGGGTAAAAGAATTCTTAAGTTATCTGGCGAGTCGTGATATCAAAATGTGTATTGCAACTGCTTGCAATAAGACACATGCTTTGATGGCACTGGAGCGTTTGGAAATATTACCTTACTTTACGTTTGTAAGAACATGTAAAGAAGTAGGAAAGAACAAGGAACATCCTGATATCTTTTTGAGATGTAGTGACGAGATGGATGCGAAAGTTGAAAATACAATGATATTTGAAGACTTACTGATGGCATTAGAAATTGCCAAGAAAGAAGGGTTTCGTACTTGTGGAATCCATGATGTTTTATCTTCGCATGAGAGTGAGGATATAGCGAAGATCTGTGATCTCTTCATTTATGATTTTCATGAATTAAAAGTAATATAATAAGGAGGAACTATGATTGCATTTATAAGAGGAACGGTTGTCAGTTATACAAGTGACAACGTAATAGTAGAAACAGGTGGAATCGGTTATCGTATTTTTATGCCAAACCCAACTGTATTAACGTTAAATGAACAGACACTTATTTATACTTACCAGCATATTCGTGAAGATGCGCAAATCTTATTTGGATTTACAAGCATGGATGAACATGATTTGTTTTTACGTTTAATTTCAGTAAAAGGAATAGGACCTAAGATTGCAATCAATGCTTTGAGTGTTGGTGGATGGAAACAGATTGTGGAAGCAATCGAAACCAATAATGCGGCTTATTTAAAGAGTTTACCTGGAATTGGTCCAAAGGCTGCATCACAGATTGTACTGGATTTAAAAGGTAAATTAGTGGATACAAAAGACACAGGAAAAATAGATAGTAACTTAAGTGATGCAATAGAAGCACTAAAAAGTTTAGGATATAAGGCAAATGAAGTGAATCCATTAGTGAAGCACTTACGCAAAGAAGAAGGAAAAAGTGTGGATGAATACATTAAGATGGCTTTGCAGTTACTAGCGAAGCAAAAAGGAGTGTAGTAGATGGAGGAAAGAATTTTATCCAGTGAAAACTTAGAACAGGATGAAGATATTAACTTACGACCTCAACGGTTGGAAGAATATATTGGACAAACTGATCTAAAAGAGAATTTTAAAATCTTTATTACTGCTGCGAAACAGCGTAATGAAGCGTTGGACCATGTGTTGCTTTATGGTCCTCCAGGATTAGGGAAAACAACGTTATCCTATATTCTGGCACATGAGATGGGAACAAACATTAAAACCGCAAGTGGACCAACCATAGAAAAAGGTGGAGATTTAGCTGCGATATTATCACAACTGGAACCTGGTGATATCTTGTTTATTGATGAAATCCATCGTTTATCAAAAGCGGTAGAAGAAATCTTGTATCCAGCAATGGAAGATTACTGCTTGGATATTGTAATTGGTAAGGAATCAGGAGTACGTAGTATTCGTCTTGATTTACCACCGTTTACATTGGTGGGAGCAACAACCAGAGCAGGTGACTTAAGTGCACCACTGCGAGATCGTTTTGGAATCGTATCACAACTGGAATACTATGAACAAAGTGATTTAGAGAAAATCGTATGGCGTACATCAAAGGTAATGGAAACCGAAATTGTTCCTGAAGCTGTACATGAGATTGCGCTTCGTTCCAGAGGAACACCACGTATTGCCAATCGTCTGTTTCGTAGAGTCCGTGATTTTGCTCAGGTAATGAACAATGGTGTAATTTCAGAGGATATCGCAAAGATGGCGTTGGATCGTCTGAAGGTTGACCACTTAGGATTGGATGATGTGGATCATAAGTACTTACGTGGAATCATTGAACGTTTCAATGGTGGACCTGTAGGGCTGGAAGCAATTGCATCAAGTATTGGGGAAGAAGCCCTTACGTTAGAAGATGTATATGAACCATATCTGCTTCAAATTGGATTCATTAATCGTACGCCAAGAGGACGTGTAGTAAGTGCGAAGGCATACCGTCACTTGAAAATTACATTTAATGAAGGATTATTTGATGATTAAAGGCACAATGTGCCTTTTTTAGTTAATATTTTAGTTTCCATGCTTTCGTGGTTTTGGTATAATAGAGAACGTGAGGTGATGAAATGGCTTTTGAAATTTCAATTGATCAGTTTGAAGGACCACTGGACTTAATGCTCCATTTGGTGAAAGAAAATAAATTGGATCTATTTGATTTAGATATGACAATCTTATGTGATCAATATCTGGCATACATCAATTCAGTGGAATCGATGCATTTAGAAGTTGCCAGTGAATTTTTAAGTGAACTTGCAGGATTGATAGAGTATAAAAGTAAACGTTTATTACCACGTGAGAAAATTGAGATTGTGGAAGAGTATGAAGAAGATCAACGCGATAAGTTGGTAAAACGATTGATTGAATATCAGAAATTCAAAGAAGCAAGTGGTCAGTTTTCTAAAAGTTATGAAGAACGTCAAAGAATGATGGAACGTCCAATCAGTAAAAAGACCGAAGAATGGATGCGTCAGGTGACGATTGAAGAATATGAGGGAAATCCTTATGATCTGATTAAAGCAATGAATCGAGTGATTCGCAGATTTGAGTTAAATAAGCCTTTGGAAACACAGATTACGATTCAGGAGATGAGTACAGAAGAAAGAGAAAAACAATTACGTGAACGCTTAAAAAAGGTAAAAGGAAAAATATCTTTTGAACAGCTTTGTGATGACTGTGACAGTTTACATATGGTAATTGTATCGTTTCTGTCAATTTTAGATTTAATCAAAACACAGGAAGTTCGCTTCAGTGTGGATAAGGATGATCAGATTTGGCTGATTACAGGAGTGGCATAATGAAACATATTATAGAAGGATTGTTGTTCCTTAGTGGTGATGAAGGAATCAGTAAAGAACAATTATTAGAGACATTGGAAATAGATGAAAAAGAATTAGAAGAAGAAATCAATAAATTAATGGATGAATACATTGATGATAAACATGGAATAGAATTGGTGCACTTTGGTGGGAAATATAAGTTTGTTACCAAAGAAGTTGTGTATGAATATGCAGAACGTTTATTCTCATCAAACAGAATGGCAACATTATCTAGTGCTGCCCTTGAAACATTGGCAATTGTTGCATACAAACAGCCAGTAACAAGAGCGGAGATTGAAGAAATTCGTGGTGTCGGTGCAGATATGATGATACGTAAGCTGCTTGCTCGTTCCTTAATTAAGGAATGTGGACGTAGTGATGCTCCTGGGAAACCTTTTTTGTATGAAGTAACTGATGAATTCATGGATTCATTTAAATTAGAGAGTCTGAAAGAGTTACCAGAGTTAGAAGATTACAGTGTAACGGTTCAAGACGAGTTGTTTGACAACCGATAGGAGAAGTATGGAACGGATACAAAAGGTAATAGCAGCCAGTGGAGTTGCATCAAGACGAAAAGCCGAAGCAATGATTGATGAAGGTCGAGTGAAGGTGAATGGTAAAGTTCTTAAGGAACAAGGATATAAAGTAAAAAGAGGAGATATCATTGAAGTTGATGGTAGAACGATTGAAAAAGAAAACAAAGTATATTATGTAATGAATAAACCAAAGAAAACAATGTGTACTAGTGATGATGAGTTTGATCGTAAGACTGTTATTTCTTTGGTGAATTCACGAGAACGTTTATTCAGTGTTGGCCGTTTGGATTATGATACAAGTGGAGTATTGATTTTAACGAATGATGGAGAATTTGCAAATATGTTGATTCATCCAAGATATCATTTGCCCAAAACTTATAATCTTACCATCAATGGAATCTTAACACCTCCACAACTAATGGAATTAAAAAGTGGAATTGTATTGGATGATGGTAAGAAAACACTACCTGCAAAGTATAAAGTAACAGAGAAGGATATTAAGAAAAATCAGATGTCTTTGGATCTTACAATTTATGAGGGTAGAAATCGTCAGATTAAACGAATGATGGAATATTTTGGTTATAATGTAACGCGTTTACATCGTAAGCAACTTGGATTTTTAAAAGTAGATGAACTGAAACAAGGTGAATATCGTATACTGAAACCTTACGAAGTAAAACAACTGCGTTTATTGGCTCAAGAAGGTCAAAACAAGTAATTGTAATACAGTTTACAAAGTTGTATACTTTAGGTAGAGGTGGTATTTATGCTGAGAAATAAAGAAATATATCAATTGGAACAACAGCTTGATTGGTTAGAAGAAAAATTGAAATATAAACGTCTGAATAAAATTGAAATGCATAAAGGACAGCCTGAAATATTGGCGTATATTTATATGCATAAAGACTGTAAGCAATATGAAATTGCCAAGTATCTAGGTATTTCCAGAGCTTCCATTGGTGTTTCAGTGAAACGAATGGAAAAACAGGGATTTATTGAAGTAGTTCCAAACAAGGAAGATGCAAGAGCAACAATGCTTCAGATTACCAAAAAAGGTGTGAAGTTACTTGTGCAGTCAGATATGGTAATGGATGAATATATTACAAAGAAGTATGATGGATTTAGTGATGATGAAATTGATCAGTACATTCGTTTACAGACAAAAATAAAGAATAACTTAAGTTCATTATATAAAAAAGATGAAAGTGATAAATAAAATTTAGTTGTTTGAAAAAGTACATCTTCGGGTGTACTTTTCTTTTATCTGCACTTTTGAGTGATGTAAATATATGGTAATATATATAAGGTAAGAATTAAAACATTATTAAAAGGAAAGAGAGTACTATGTATAGAGGTGAGTAAGATGAAAAGTAATGTATATGACAATAAACAATTTTATGATAAATATAAAGATATGGACCGCTCTAAAAAAGGATTAGAAGGTGCTGGTGAGTGGCATGTGTTAAAAGATATTCTACCATCGTTTCATGGTAAAGATGTCTTAGACTTAGGCTGTGGTTTTGGTTGGCACTGTCGTTATGCGAAACAGGAAGGTGCAAATCATGTTGTTGGTATTGATTTATCCAAAAATATGTTAGATAAAGCAGAAGAAATGTCAGTTGGTATGGGGATTACCTATATTCATCAATCAATTGATGAATATGAATATCCAAAAGCACAATATGATATTGTATTGAGTTCTTTGGCATTTCATTATCTGCCTTCATGGAGTGATATTTGTAAGAAGGTACATACTACACTGAGAAGTGGTGGTTCTTTTGTGTTCTCAGTAGAACATCCGGTGTTTACTGCTGAAGGTAGTGAACAGTGGAGCAGTGATGCTATGGAATATTGGCCAGTTGATTCTTATTTTATTGAACGACAAATTGAGACGGTATTCTTAGGTGAGAAAGTAAAGAAGTATCATCGTACCATAACTACTTATGTAATGGAGTTATTAAAACAAGGATTTGAAATTCTTCATCTTGAAGAACCGAAGCCTGCAGATGAAGCAGTAGAAACCATTGAGGGAATGAAGGATGAATTGCGACGACCAATGATGCTAATTATTCATGCAAGAAAGAAATAATATAAGGGTGATGTTATGCAACAATATTTTATTGATCAACAGATAGAAGAAATGAAACCTGTTCTATTTTCTAAAGAGCAACAGCATCATATCAAGAGAGTGTTGCGAATGCGTAATAGCGATGTAGTAAAAGTAATTGATTCAACAAGCACTCCTTATCTGGTAAAACTTACGGTTGATGAGGAAGTAACTGGAGAAGTGGTAGAAAGACTTCAAAAGAATGAAGAACCCATCAAGGTTACTTTACTACAAGGAATGATTAAGGGTGAACGCTGGGATATGCTAATTCAAAAAGCTTGTGAATTTGGTGTTGATAGTATTGTTCCAGTCGTTAGTTCACGAACAGTGGTGAAACTAAATGATAAGATTGATAAGAAACTAGAACGATATAATAAAATAGCGTTAGAAGCATGTGAACAATCCAGACGAGATCATTTAGTTGAAGTAGTTACACCAACTAAATTTCAAAATATTGAAAATTATAAAAGTGAATTAAATGTAATCGCATATGAAGATGCTGATACAAAAGGTGAATCTCTAAAGAGGCTGCTAAGTAACTATCCAGAGGTGAAAAGTGTTACCATATTAATTGGAAGTGAGGGTGGTTTTTCTCAAGAAGAGGTTGCATTTGCGATTGATAAAGGGTATTATTGTGTATCGTTAGGACACCGCATTTTTCGAGCAGAAAGTGCAGCGTGGGCAATGTTACAATCATTAATGTTTTATTACGAATAGGGGAATATTATGGAAAAGATTTATAAGTTATTACATAAGCGTTATGATAGCAATTTTTCAAAATCAACAAGAGTCAAAAATAAACGCGAAGACATGGAAAAGATGTTTAAAATTTATCGAATAGATTACAGTGAAGATAATGAACTTGACTTCTTTAATAATGAAATCATTTATCAGGGTATCTTAAATAAACGCAGATTAGAAGATGCGCACTTTGAAGGTGGAATTCTGATGCATGATTTTTATGAAACTCTTGATTATAATGAAAAACGTCGACTTATGAATTATGAAATAGAAAAAGTTAAACCAGAAGTCCCTAGTATTGTAAGTGAAGAACAAACAATTTATATTCCATTTCTTGATCGTAGAATGAATCAGATTTATGATAATGAAATGGTATTATTTGATATAAAAAAATATAATTATTATAAAGATAATTTCAAACAGATTATGATTGATTTTCATGAATATGGAAATGTGTTTTATAATGATTCATTTTGTAGTGTATCATTAATCTATGAACATGAAAATACAATGACACTATATGATCGAGCAATGAATTGTCTATATTTTGTAGTTGATTTAAAATTAGTCAATCATTTGACATTAATAAATAAAGTAGATGTTTCGGTGTTGAAAAACTTAAGTTTTGCTTTTTATAACGGACCTACTGAGGAGTTTATTGAATTACTGATTGGTTTAGCGTTAATTCGCGAAAAAGACGTAAAGAAAGTACGTAAACTTCTTAAGAAAGGAAAATAATGAATACTTTTGCTATTGCAACTTTAGGATGTAAAGTTAACACATATGAATCGGAAAGCTATGTCCAAGGCTTAACTGCTTTGGATTTTCATGAGGTTGATTTTAAGGGATGTGCAGATGTATATATTATTAATACATGTGCAGTAACTAATACAGCTGCTTCTAAATCAAGACAGAAAATCAATCAGGCGAAACGAAATAACCCAAATGCAGTTATCTGTGTGGTAGGTTGTTTTGTGCAGACAAGTCATAAACCAGAAGAGCTAGGTGCAGATATTTTAATTGGTAGTTCTCAAAAGGCAAAACTACCTGAAATAATTAAAGAGGTACTGGATGGAAAAGAAGTGAATTCTTTAGTAGAAGATATTCAGCACTTTACACATTTTGAAACCCTAACTGTTGATCAGTTTCAACACAAAACCCGTGCATTTCTAAAAATACAAGATGGATGTAATCAATACTGCAGTTACTGTATTATTCCATTTGCACGAGGTAGAGAGCGTTCTATGCCATTAATAGAAGTGGTAGAGAATGCTAAGAAACTAGTTGAACATGGACACCGTGAAATTGTATTAACGGGTATCCATACGGGTCGTTATGGTCATGATTTAGGTATTGAACTAATTGATCTGTTAAAAGAATTAGTCAGAATTGAACAATTACAGCGAATTCGTATTTCATCAATTGAGGTTACTGAATTAAGCGATGAATTAATTGAATTTATTGCTGATAATAAGAAAATTGCAAGACACTTACATATTCCCATTCAGTCAGGGAGTGATGAGATATTGAAGGCAATGAATCGTCCATATTCAATTGCATTGTTTGAAGAGAAAGTAAAAGAAATTCGTTCAAAAATACCGAACATTTCCATTAGTAGTGATATCATTATGGGGTTCCCTCAGGAAAGTGAGGAGCAGTTTAAAGAAACAATGGATACAGTAGAAAAAGTACAATTTTCGTTTCTTCATGTGTTCCCATTTTCTAAACGTGATGGAACTAGAGCAGAGAAATTATCAGGGCATTTATCAAATCAAATTAAAAAGGAACGTTGTTCAGCAGTTTCCTTTTTATCTAAAAAACATTATAATAACTATATTCACACGTTTATTGGGCAAACGGTTGAGGTATTATTTGAATACGAAAAAGATGGATATTACTATGGCCATACAAGTGAATATGTATTGACCAAAGTAAAAAGTGATAAAGATATCACAAATCAAGTATATAGTGTAATAATAGATAAGGTAGAAGAGGGTAGTTTAGTAGGGAGTTTAGGAGGAATTTCATGAGATTATCAAGTATATTCGAAGGGGCACCAAACATTGAAATAAAGGGTCTGTATACAGATTCTAGAAAGGTTAAAAAACATGGAATGTTTTTTTGTCTTGATGGAATTATTACCAATGGGCATAAATATATCAATCAGGCGATTGAGAATGGAGCGACTTGTATTGTTCATACAGAGAAACTAAAGAAATTTGTAGATGATATTGCATACATTAAAGTAGAGGATATGACCGCTACTATGAATCAGGTGATTGCGAAATTCTACAATTATCCAAGTGAAAACATGCTTGTATTTGGTGTTACGGGTACTAATGGTAAAAGTACAGTTACCAATATTATAAAAGATATTTATGATCATTTTGCTCCATGTGGATATATTGGAACAATTTCAATTGAATACAAAGATGTTAGAAGAGCACCTGACCTTACAACACCAGATCCAATTTATCTTAATGAGATACTGAGAGATATGGTGAAAGATGATGTAAAAGCAGTAGCGCTTGAAGTTAGTTCTCATGGTCTTGAACAGGGAAGAGTAGATGCAATTGATTTTGATATCGCGGTATTTACTAACTTTACATACGATCATTTAGATTTTCATGGAACAATCGAAAACTATTTTAATGCAAAAAAGAAACTGTTTCAGAACTTAAAAAGTGAAGGAATTGCTATTCTTAATATTGATGATGAAAAGTCACAAGAATTAAGAACTGCTGTTTCTGGTCGAGTGGTAACCTATGGAATCAATCAGGAATGTGATTATCAGGCAAAGAATCTAAAATTATCAATGAATGGTACAAAATTCAGTTTAGTATATGCAGATAAAGTATATCCAGTAGAAACAAATCTAATTGCAGAGTATAACATCTACAATCTGTTGGCTGCAATTGCTAGCATCGTGGAATCAGGTATTCCAATGGAAGAAGTCCTAAAATATGTGAATAATGTAAGTCAGGTAGAAGGTCGTCTTGAGATTATTGATGAAGGCCAACCATTCAATGTGATTGTTGATTTTGCTCATACACCAGATGGATTAGAAAAAATCTACGAGTTTGCGCAGTCAATTACACCAGAGGATTCAAGTGTAATTAGTGTGTTTGGCAGTGCAGGTAGAAGAGATAGCGCGAAACGAAAAACATTTGGTGAAATTGCCAGTAAATACAGTGATATGATTATTCTGACTGAAGATGATCCACGTGATGAAAGTGCAAAAGAAATTGCAGATGAAATAAAAACTGGGATTACGAATAATGTACGTTGTGTCTTTATTGAAGATCGTTATGCGGCGATTCGTCAGGCCGTTGAGCAGGCAAATGCAGATGATACTGTCCTTATTTTAGGGAAAGGTGATGAACCGTTTATGTATCGGGAAGGTGGACGTGCACCATGGATTGGTGACCACAATGCTGCTGCTGATACAATACGTAAATACTATTTAGGTATCGGAATCGACGATTAATTAAGAAAAAGGCTTATTTTATGCAATTATATTTGCATTTTGAAATAAATTTTTATATAATAACCATAGTAATTCAGAAGGGAGGGTAGAAGCCCATGCCAAAAGTAGTTGTAAAAGAAAATGAAGTTCTTGATGATGCTTTACGCCGTTTCAAACGTCAGGTATCAAGAAATGGAACCCTTGCTGAAGCACGTAAACGCGAATTTTATGTAAAACCAGGAGTTCGCCGCAAATTGAAATCTGAAGCTGCACGTAAAGCACGCAGAGGAAAATAAATATTATAGAGGAAACTTCGGTTTCCTTTTTTAATGTAAAAAAGCCACATTTAAGTGGCTTTTGCTATAGTATCTCTTCAACTTCAATTTGTTGAATTGTGAAGTTATTGTTTTCCAGTGCTTGTATTACTTGATTTGTCAGATAGGTAGGAGTAGAAGCTCCTGAACTAACTGCTATAGTAGCACCATCCTGTAGTTTTATATTAATTAAATCATTTACATCATCGATTAAATGTACATCATTTATTCCATTTTCTTTTCCAATTTGAGCTAAACGATTAGAGTTATTACTTGCTTTATCACCAACTATAACTAAGGTATCAACATTTTTTAAGTTAGCAATTGCTTCTTGACGAACTCTAGTAGCGTTACAAATTTCTTCTGAGAAGACAGCGTCAGGGTAGATACGTTTGATTTCTTTAAATAAAATATCAATATCATAAATCGACATTGTTGTCTGATTGGTTACAAATACTTTATCATAATGGGGAAGTGAATTAATATCATCAACTTTTTCAATTAGGGTTATTTGTTCATTTCCATCACAAATTGCACTTGCCTCTGGATGGTTACGTTTACCAATATACAGAATATGATAACCATCTGCTATATATTGATGAACTAGTATTTGAGTTTTTAATACATCAGGACAGGTAGCATCAACAGTAATTAATCCTTTTTCTTTAGCTATTTTTTTGATTCTTTCACTAATCCCATGTGCTGTAAAGATTACAACACCATCATCTATCTGATCGAGTAATTCTTCACGTGATTTGTTTTTATCATCTAAAGTGATGATTCCATATTGATTCAATGCTTTAATAACATAACTGTTATGGACAAGCATACCAAGTATATATATGTTTTTATCAGGATATTCTTTTGCAGTCTGTTTAGCAATCTGAACCGCTCTGACAACACCTTTACAATATCCTCTAGGGTTTACTTTTATGACATTCATTTGCTTACCTCTTTGTTTTATTATAGTAAGGAATGCTAAGAAATGCAAAAAGAAAGCAACAATAGGAAATAAAGATGTTATGTTATTAAAAAGGAATCGACGATTATTTTTGTAAATGGGCTCAAACTAAGTTATAATACATGAAGAAAGAGGTTAAGTTTATGGATTTTAACAATTATAATTTACATGATAGAACGTGCAAGTTTATAGAATTAAACCATTTTAGTGAACCAACAAAGATTCAGGAAAAAGTTATCCCGTTGGCACTAAAAGGTAAAGATATTATTGGTAAGTCTCAAACGGGAACTGGAAAGACACATGCTTTTCTAATTCCTATTTTTAACGAGATTGATACTGAAAAAGATCAGGTGCAGGCAATTATTACTGCACCTACCAGAGAACTGGCATTACAGATTTACAACAAAGCATTAGATATGCAGAAAGTTGATCGTACCATTCGCATCAAACTGATTACTGGTGGAACGGATAAGACAAAGATGAGTTCACAGTTGAGGAAACAACCACATATTGTTATTGGTACGCCAGGAAGAATGCGTGATTTATTCTTGGATGATCAAAGTTTGATGTTGCAGAATGCAGATGTTTTAGTTATTGATGAAGCAGATATGACATTAGAATATGGGTTTCTTGAAGATATTGATCAGATTTGTTCAAGAATGAAGAAAGTGCAAATGATGTCATTTTCAGCAACCATACCAGAACAGTTAAAATTATTCTTAAAGAAATATATGGTTCGCCCAGAAACAGTTGAAATTTTGGATGATAAAAAATTCAAACCAAGAATTGAACATATTCTGATTCCATGTAGACATTACTCATATGAAGATAAACTGTTGGACTTGCTACCAACGTTTAATCCATATCTGTGCTTGATTTTTGCGAACACAAGAACGGAATGTGCATCAGCAGCAAATCGTTTACGTGAAGCTGGATATGGAGTGATTGAGCTACATGGTGATTTAAGTAGTAGAGAACGTCGCAGCGCGATGAAAGATTTAGTGAATCTAAAAGAAAAATACATTGTTGCTAGTGATATTGCAGCGCGTGGTATTGATATTGATGGTGTTAGTCATGTTATTTCATTAGGATTTCCTAAAGAATTAGATTTTTATGTACACCGTTCTGGACGTACTGGTAGAGCTGGTAAAGAAGGAATCTGTTTTGCACTATATAAAGATAGTGATGAACCAAGTATCAAGCAACTGCAGATAAAAGGGATTCACTTTGAACATATGAAAATAGTTGGTCGCCAATTGGTTGATATGAAACCTATTTTCTATAAACGTAAACGTAATGATGATCTTTTAGAAAAAGAAGTTAGTAAGATTGTAAATAACAAGAAATTAAAAGTAAAGCCTGGATACAAGAAAAAGCGTAAAATTCAGGTAGAAAAATTAAAGAAAAAAGCTAAGCGAAGTATGGTTCAAACCGAAATTAAGAAGCAGGCAAAAGAAAAAGCCAAAGCACGTCAACGTGCTAAACGAGGTGAAGAATGATTATAGGTTCTCATGTTTCAATGAGTGCTCCAAACTTTGTTTATGGAAGTGTACAGGAAGCATTGTCTTATAAGTCTACAGCAATGATGATTTATAGTGGTGCACCACAAAATACAAGACGTCAGGAAATAGCAAAATTAAAAATAGAAGAAGCACAAGCATTGATGGCAGAGAATAACATTCCTATGGATCGTATGATTGTACATGCTCCTTACATTATTAATTTAGCAAATACAGTAAAACCTGAAACCTTTGAGATTGCAGTGGAGTTTCTTGCAAAAGAAATCTCTAGAGTAAATGCAATTGGAGCGAAATACTTGGTATTACATCCAGGAAGTCATGTTAAAGAAGGTGAAGATGTTGGTTTGCAACAAATCGTAAAAGGTTTGAATCTGGCAATGAAAGATATGGGTGATGTTAATATTGCTCTTGAAACAATGGCAGGTAAGGGAAGTGAACTTGGCTATACATTTGAACAGTTAAAATATATTATTGATAATACTGAAAAAAGTGATTATTTAAGAGTGTGTATGGATACTTGTCATATGAATGATGCAGGTTATGATGTAAGTAACTTTGATGCTTTATTGGATGAGTTTGATCAAGTCGTAGGATTGGACCGTCTGGTTTGTATTCATCTAAATGATTCAAAGAATATTCGTGGAGCTAAAAAAGATCGCCATGCTAACTTAGGGCATGGAGAAATAGGGTTTGAAACTTTATGTTCAATTGCTAACAACAAGCGAGTGGAACATATTGTTAAAATATTAGAAACACCATACATTGAAGGGAAACCTCCTTACAAAGAAGAAATTGAAATGCTTAGAAGCAAGAAATTTGTTGATATCGTAAAATAAAAAGAGCGCAAGCTCTTTTATTGTATACATTCATTTAAGTGAAATGCCTGATGCCTTGTTAGAGGCATTAATAGCAGTTGTCCTATAGTTTTATTCTTCCAGTAATCAAGAAGCCATATAGCGCCTTCATCTTCACTAACACTAGTACCTTTCAACCTGTTGATATCTTCATCATCAGGTTTTCTTTTTATTTCATCTAATGTTAGTGTATCAATGATTTGTTTACTTCTGTTTGCAACTAGAAGACGATACTTTAATAATTCATTAATATTAATAGAAGAATTGAATTTTTCCATATCTTCATCATTCCAGGCATTACCAGTATCACTATATGGAATATTAAGTTTTTCTTGAATATTATTTTCAAAGAATACTTGTTCACGCTTTGCGATTAATGTATTCATATTAATATCCTCAATCCTTGTAGTGTGATAAATCATAAATGCAATACTTCTTTTTGGTTCATATTTCTTCGTATATTGTTGATTCCAAATACTTGGGTTGTATTTTTCCATTAATGGAGACATCATGTTCTTATGATTTGGTTTATCGGGGAAATGGTGTGCCATTTCATGAACTTCATGAGCATGTTTTTTAATTAGTTCAATATCTTTATCTTTTAATGCTGATTTCAAATTTCGAAACGATGGATTATAGTCCTGATTTACTTTAAATTCCATATTAGAAGTCCATAATTTCTTTCTTTAAGCGCTCAATCATTTGATCTTGAGGAATACGTTCAATGATTTCACCTTTTCGAATCAATAAACCTTCATTACGACCTCCAGCAATTGCGATATCCGCATGTTTTGCTTCTCCTGGTCCATTTACTGCACATCCCATAATAGCAACAGTAACGTCTTTATTTACCGTTTGCAGGAATACTTCAATTTCATCAACAATTGGTTTGATATCAAATTGCGTTCTACCACATGTAGGACAGGCAATTAGATTTGGTACATTTTTAATTAAATTGAAACATTTTAATATTTGCTTTGCAATAATCATTTCACTTACTGGGTCCCCATTTACGGATACTCGCATTGTATCTCCAATACCTCTTTCTATTAATGTTCCTAAAGCAACACTTGATTTTATGGAAGAAGTATTAAAACTTCCTGCTTCCGTCACACCTAGATGTAGGGGGTAATCAAAGACCTCACTAGCTTTTGTATATACATCAATACATAACTGCACATCACTACTCTTAAATGATAAACAGATATCATAGAAATCCATATCTTCTAAGATTTTCACATGACGCTGAGCACTTTCAATCATTCCTTCAGCAGTTGGTTTTCCATATTTCTCATGAATATCTTTTTCTAAAGAACCACTATTGATTCCAATTCGAATTGGAATCTTTTTTTCTTTACATAGTGTCACTACTTTTTCAACATTTTCTTTAGAACCGATGTTACCAGGATTCAAACGAATCTTATCAATTCCATTTTCAATTGCAGCAATTGCCAGTTTATAGTTGAAGTGAATATCAGCAACTAAAGGAATGTTTGTATTTTCTTTAATTGTTTTAATCGCTACTGCATCATCATTATCCATCACTGATAAACGAACAGTCTCACAACCAGCTTTTTCTAAATCGAGAATCTGTTGGATAATTTTCTTTGTATTGCTTGTTTTATAACTGCACATCGATTGAATAACAATACGATTCTGTCCACCAATTGCTATATCTCTGACTTTTATTTGTCTTGTTGTTTCTCTTTTTTTCATAAAATATCTCCTGTCTCTCATTATAGCACTAAGTATTTTATTCTTCAAAACCATGTGCCATTCTTATCCTATATTCACATACTGTTCACAAAAACTTTATATACTCACTATTGCGAATTATGATATAATGACAAATGAACAATAATAGGAGGAAGGCAATGTTTTTTAACCCACTTCGAAAACGTGATCTTGATAGAAGAAGACGTTCCAGTAATATATTTAGTGCGAAAGAAGATACAGCGAAAGTCATTAATAAACGTTTACAGATTATTACAGTTGTAATCTGTGTTTTATTTGCGGTTATTGGAGTTCGTTTGGTTCAGATACAGTTGCTTAGCCAAGAAGAATATACAGAGAAATTAGAAGCTTTTACAGCGCAAAATCAGTCTTTTACTGCATCAAGAGGTGGTATTTATGATCGTAATGGCACACGACTAGCATGGAGTGAAAAAGCACTGATGATTTATTATTATCCTCCTGAAAATATTTCAAACAAAGAAGAATGGGCATTGGCAGAGAAGTTTGTTGATGTAATTGACATTAGTTTAACTAAAAAAAATAATAATGGTGCAGAGCAGGCTGCGATTACTGATCGTCAGCTGAAAGATATGCACTACTTATATGAAACACAAATGGGCGAAGAAAAAGATAGTTTCAACTCTTTATTAACAGATGAAGAATTAGCTGATTGGAAGAGTGGAAAAATGGATGATGATGAAGCATATGCATTGAAGATTGATCGTATGGATGACATTGTTGATGTTACTAAGCTTGATGATCATACTAAAAAAGTATATTTAACTAAAATGCTGATGGACCAAAGTCCTGAAAGTGAATTTAAAGTAATTATTGAGGATGCAACAGAGGAACAAACTGCAATTCTTACAGAACGACAAACAGAATTTGGTGGGTTCCAATCAATCGTTGGTTGGAAACGCGACTATTATAAAAATAATGATGATGTTATAAAATCATTATTAGGAAGTGTTTCTAGTTCTACACAAGGTTTGCCAGCAGATTTATCATCTCATTATATGGGGTTAGGCTACTCAATTAATCAAAGAGTAGGTATTTCTGGTGTAGAAAAACAATATGAAGATTTATTATCAGGAACTGATAAAGTATATAGTATATCATATGATGAAAATGGAATTGGGCAGTTGACACAAGTGCAAGATGGTAAGAACGGTTATGACTTAACGCTTACTATTGATATGGACTTGCAAAATAGAGTAAATGATAAACTTACTGAAGTTCTAGAAAGAGAAAATGGAAAAGCTGCTCGTACTTATTTTGATAGTATTTATTTTGTGGCAATGGATCCAAATACTGGTGAAGTACTTGCAATGGTAGCAGTTCAAAAAGATGATGAAGGAAAAGCAACAACCGATCCTACGCTTACATATCTTCTTTCTGAGCGTGCAGGTAGTGTTGTGAAGATGGCAACTGTGTACATGGGACTAGACCAAGGTGTTGTTAGTGCTGTAGAAAGAATTCCTGATACACCAATTCAGATTAAGGGTTCAGAAGCTTTTGCATCTTCAAGAAGTAATAATGGTAACATTACTGCTCAACAGGCAATTGCTTATTCAAGTAATGTATATATGGCACACATTGCTATTCGTCTTGCTGGTGGAGCTTATACAACTGCAAATCAGGAATTGCGTGTAGATGATGGAACATTTGAATTAATGAGAACATATTACAATATGTTTGGATTAGGTGTGAAGACTGGTATTGATTTACCTGACGAGCAAACAGGTTATGTTGGTCCAATTGAAGAGGCTGGGAAAATCATTCCTTTTTCAATCGGACAATATGACACTTATACAGCAATGCAGTTAGCGCAATATGTGGCAACAGTTGCAAATGGCGGTAATCGTATTGAACCTCATGTACTAAAATCAGTATCAGAAGTTAATTCAGATAGAAAAACGGTTTTATATGAAGTTCCAACGAAAATTTTATCAACACTCGCTGGAGATAATGTCGCAGAGAATTTAAAGGTTGTACAAGATGGAATGAGAGATTGTGTAGTTGGAGAGAGAGGAATTTGTCCTAGTACACTGGATGATACAAATACGGGAACTAAGTTGGCTGCAAAAACTGGTACTTCTGAAAATACAGTTACTGATGAAGAAACCAAAGCAGTTATAGACACTGCTACATCTTCGGTAGTAGCATATGGACCATACGAGGATGGAAAAGAACCAGAGATTGTATTCGCTTGTGTTGCACCAAATGCAAACGTTGTTACTAACGATCCTGGGGACAACCTTTGTGGGGAAATCGTAGGGGATATATCAAATTACTACTTTACTGAAAAGAATAAGTAGCAATTTAGAATTATGTATGATACAATAAGAAACGCTTAAGGAGGATTCAACATGAGAGATCGTATCACTTTAAAATGTTCAGAATGTGGTTCAGAGAACTATATAAATACAAGAAACAAGAAAACGCAAACAGAACGTATGCAGGTAAAAAAATATTGTCCAAAATGTAATGCACAAACTGAGCATAAGGAGAAAAAATAATAAAAGCCGTAGTTTAGGCTTTTTTATTTTATTATATATATGAAAGTAGAGCGTTATGTGTTAGGTAGCCTACAAGCGAATTGTTACTTAATCTGGGACAATCAACATGTAATGATTGTTGACCCTGGAGGAAGTTCCAAGAAAGTTGTAGAGCATATCAAAGAACAAGAAGGAATCGTAGATGCTATTTTGTTAACTCATGGTCATTATGATCATGTTGCAGGAGTTGAGTTTTTTAGAAAAAATTTTTCATGCCCTGTTTATATTAGTGCAGACGATGAAAAACTATTACGTGATTCCAAATTAAACTGCTCTTCGTTTGTTGAGGAAAAAGTGTTTAATTGGCCAGTTGAAACATATGATATGTCGATGACGATTGGGCCGTTTCACTTTGATGTAGAAGATGCACCAGGTCATACAAATGGCTGTGTACTACTTATTTTTGATGATTTTATCTGCAGTGGAGATGTATTATTTAAACAAAGTATTGGTCGCTGTGATTTGCCAACTGGTTCTAATACAAAGATGAATCAGTCACTTGAAAAAGTAAAGGCACTTAATCCGGACTATATTGTTTATCCCGGACATGGAGATTCGACAACCATCCAGGAAGAATTAATTAATAATCCATTTTTATAAAATGATAACCAGAAAAAAAACTGGTTATTTTTTTTAGGTTTTTTTTGACGAAATATGTAGTAATAAGTGAGGTGAGTTATGCGTAAGAAATTAAACACGTTATTAAAGTATGTAGTGAAACACAATGCCAGTGATGTTCATTTTCTACTGGAAAAAGGAAAACTAAAGATAAAGGTACGGGGGTTGCAGGGTTTTATAGCAATTCAGGATAAGAAATTGAATGATACTTTATTTCATTATTTGAAGTTTACAGCTAATCTTGATTTAGGGAATTCTCTATTACCTCAAAGTGGAAACTTCTCTTATATTTATAAAAATAAAGAATTACATTTTCGATTTTCTTACTTGCGTACATTACAATCACAGTCCGGAGTGCTAAGAGTATTGAATAATCATCCTAAAATAGAAATTGATCAACTGAGTAAAGAGAAGAAACAAAATGATATATTTCACTCATGGACAAATTTTCGCAGTGGTTTAATTCTGGTAAGTGGGCCAACCGGTAGTGGTAAGAGTACAACATTACATGCTGTATTAGAGATGATAGCAGAAAGAGAACAATTGAATGTAATTAGTCTGGAAGATCCAGTAGAAATTAAAAGTGATAACTATCTGCAACTTCAGATTAATGAACGATTAAATTTTGATTATCGTGAAGGTATTAAACAACTGCTAAGACATGATCCTGACGTAATTATGATTGGTGAGATCAGAGATGAAGAAACTGCAAAGATGTTGATAAGAAGTGCATTGAGTGGGCATATGATCTTTACAACCATTCATGCGAAAAGTTGTAAAGAAGCATTATTACGGTTAGAGGAGTTTGGTATTTCAAAACTTGATTTAAAAGAAACGGTAACTGGTGTAACAAATCAGAGAATCTTTAAATCAAAAGATAGTGAAAGTAGAGTCTGCATCTATGAAATATTAGAAAAGGAGGATTTAAAGGAAGTGTTAGAGAGTAATACACTTCCAAAGGGATATGCTGATATTAAAACAAAGATTAAAAATGCAGTTAGCAAAGGCTGGATTGATAAAGAATCCGCACAAAGTGACATTATCACTTAATATAACGCAATGGATGTATTTTGCACAGTTGATTTCAAAAGGGTACTCCTTACACCATGCATTGCAGTTGTTGAATAAGGATGATGAACATATTCTTATTGCAATCGAACAAGGAGAATCAATTGAGAAGATTATTGAAGACAGTTGTAAGGGGCGTTTAAAAGTATTTGTTACATTCTTCTTAAATACTACAAGTATTGCTAACGCACTACAATGTGCAATAGCAATGTATCAGTTTGAACAAGACATTCGAAAGAAACTAATCAAACAAACTGCTTATCCATTGTTTATTCTTGTTGTTTCTTTCTTCTCAGTAATTATGTTTTCCAATGTAATTATTCCTCAGTTGATTCAAAATTTCGAAGTTGATGGAAGTGTTATATTTGAAATAGTTTCATTAATCAATTATTTATCACTAATTTTGCTTGGAGTACTACTACTTTTAATTGTTTTAGTTGTACTGTGTAAATTGTCAAAGAAACTAATGTATTCGGTTGGTTTAATCTTTGTTCGTTATGTTGGGATTATTAGAGAGTGGATGTCTTATTATCTCAGCAATTATTTAATTGAATTAGATAAACATGGAATGAGTACAAAGCATGCATTTCAGTTTCTTCAGAATGTGAATGATCAACCATTATTGTTTATTGTAGTTAAGAAAATCTATTATGATCTGCAGAATGGGGTTGAGATGATGGAATCGATTCAAAATAATCCAATGATTTCAAAGAACTTTAAGTTACACTTTACCCTTGGTTCTTCAACAAATACATTTCGTGATTCCTTAATTACATATAGAGATTTACAAGAAAAGCAATGGATGAATCAGATTAGAAAAGTTAGTGTTTTGGTTCAACTCATCTCGTATAGTTTTGTAGGTATATTAGTTATATGTGTATATCAGATAATGCTGGTTCCATTACAAATGTTAGAAAGGATGTGAGGAACTTGAAGAAGGGATTTACGATTTTAGAAATGATTATTGTATTAACAATTATTGCATTAATATTTTTGCTTACATTACCACAAATACAGCAGAAAAAAGAAGTAATTGATAACAAAGGGTGTGAAGCATTGGTGGAAGTTGTAAACTCGCAGATATTGTTGTATGAAGTAGAAACATTAGAGACACCATCAAGTATTGATCAGCTTATCAACAAGGGATATTTAAAAGATAGTCAGAGACGTTGTCCAGATGGAGAGACAATAACTATCCAAGGTGGAGAAGCAAGTGCGAGTAAATAGGGAAGGATTTACTTTGATTCAGACGCTGTTTGTATTTGTTATTATTGGCAGTATTGCAGTTCTGATTCCATCACAAGTAAACAGCAAAGTATTATTAAGATTTGAATGTGAGAAACTGAAAGATTATTTGCTACAGGCACAGATTGAAGCAATTGAAAATAAGGAACAGGTAGTCGTTAACATTGAAGGAAGCAGTATTATGATTAATGAACGTACAATAAGCTTATCCAACAGTACTATGTGTACTACTCATGAAATCAGTTTTAATGAAAGAGGGAATGTGAATATGGCTCAAACAATTCTATGTAAAAGTGCAGATAGTCAAAAAGAAGTTGTAATTAATCTTGGAAGTGGGAATATTTATGTTAAATAGAAAAGGGTTTATTATGATGGAGTCAATTTTATTGTTTCAGATTACAGTTATTTTAATTATGGTTATCAGTGCTTCTATAAAAGGAATTACACATATAAAAACAACAGAGATTGATTATTCTAATGATGAGGAATGCATACGTGAAGTATTCTACAAAGAAATCGAATAATAAGGGTTTTACCCTAATAGAGACAATATTAGGGTTACTTGTGGTATCTATATCAGTATTGCTAATTAGTGGTTATTTACAGCTTGTTAGTAAAATTGATTATGACTTTCATTATGGTGAAGATGAGGTAAGTATTCGTCAATTGCGTTTAATTTATGTATTATCATCGTCAATAACGATTGATGATCAACGAGTTTGCTTCGACTATATGAATAATGAATTATGTTTGTATCAAAAAGATGATAAGTTAATTCTTACCCCAGGATACCAGGTGTTTATGAAAGATTTAAAATCGGTTATTTTTTCTCGTTATGATAATTGTCTCTATCTACAGTATCATCATAAAAATCAAACAGAAGAAAAGCGAGTGATTGGATGTGAATAAAAAAGGATTTATAAGTATTTATGGAATTATGTTATTATCCATATGTATGGGGTTTACTTCAATGTTGTATGTGAAAGCAAAGTCAATTAGAGTTGAAAATGAAAATCTTGCATATGCAGAGTTGTATGCAATTCATCAGATAAAGTTATCTATGAGATCATATGAAGAAGATACAGAGGAGATATTTGAGGAAGAAGAAAGTTTTGATGAGTTTGAAGATGAAGAGGAAATAGTAGTTGAAGCCAAAGAATTGTATTATGATAGTTTTAAAATCTTAATTACACCTGAAATAGAATCATATACTATTCAAATATATGATGGCGGTCAACTAAAGATTTATTCACAACTTAGATATGATTCAAGTAATCATAAAATTATTAGTTATGATTATTTATAGGTGTACAGCAAAAATGCTTGACACCTATTCTTATTGTGTTATACTAAGTGAGGAATAAAAGGAGAATTAATAAAATGGCTGTTAAATTAAGATTAAAAAGAATGGGTAAAAAAGGATATGCTTACTACAGAATCGTTGCTGCTGATTCAAGAAGTCCTCGTGATGGAAGAATTATTGAAGCGATTGGAACATATAATCCTAACAATAACCCTGCAGAAATTACAATTGATGAAGAATTAGCTTTGAAATGGTTAAGAAATGGTGCACAACCATCAGATACTGTAAGAAGTATGTTGTCAAAAAACGGAATTATGAAGAAAATTCACGACGAAAAATTTTCTAAATAATTTATGAATTACGAAAAAACAATTTTAGATCTCATTACACCAATCGTTGATGATAAAGATAGTCTGTCAGTTAAAGTAATGTCAACATTAAATGAAAATGAGGTTTTGCTACATGTATATGCGAATTCAGATGATGTTGCTCGTTTAATTGGTCGTCGTGGAATGATGGCGAGTAGTATTCGTCAGATGATGTCGATAGCATCACGTAAAGAAAACAAAATGATTACAATTAAATTTGAATCATACTAGGATGCTTAGCATCCTTTTTTTAGGAGTATAATATGGATAAAATTAAAGTTGGAATTATAGTGAATACACATGGACTTAAAGGGGAATTGAAAATTAAATCTTTAAGTGATTTTAATGATGAACGATTTAAAAAAGGAAATGAGTTAATTTTGTTGTTTCAAAATAAAGAAATAATTTTAAAAGTTAAGACATATCGTGAACATAAAGATATGGTATTGGTTACTTTTGATGGTTTTGAAGATATTAATAAAGTAGAGATTTGGAAGGGAAGCGAGTTGTATATTGATCGTAATAATATTGAGGAATTAGATGAAGGTTATTATTTCTTTGAATTAAAGGGGTGTTCGGTTTATGATCAGGATGATAATCTGCTAGGTGAAGTAGAAGATGTTATTGATACAGCTGCAAATCCAATATTACGGATCAACAAGACGATTCTGGTTCCATATGTTGATCAATTTATTAAGAATGTGGATATAGAAAATAAACGAATTGATATTGAAGTGATTGAGGGACTGTTATGAAAATAACGGTACTGACATTATTTCCGGAGTTCTTTGATTCTTTTACAAATACATCTATTATTAAAAGAGCAATTGATAATAAGCATGTTGATTTCAGTAGTGTTAACTTTCGTGACTATACCTTAGATAAACACAATAATGTAGATGATACTGTTTGTGGTGGTGGAGCAGGGATGTTATTAACTTGTCAGCCAATTGTTGATGCAATTAAAGCAAACCGTCAAAAAGACACAAAAGTTATTATGATGACGCCACAGGGAGCGCCATTAAACCAACAGAAAGTACATGAATTAGCGCAAAGTGATGATGTTATAGTCTTGTGTGGTCATTATGAAGGTTTTGATGAACGTATTCGCAGTTATGTGGATGAAGAGATATCAATTGGAGATTATGTGTTAACTGGTGGTGAAACAGCTGCTGTGGTACTTTGTGATGCGATGATTCGTTTGCACGATGGTGTTATTACTACAACAAGTCATGAGGATGATTCATATGAAAATGGATTATTGGAATACCCTCAATACACACGTCCAATTGAGTTTGAAGGACAGAAAGTTCCTGATATCTTATTGAGTGGCCATCATGAAAATATTCGTAAATGGCGTTTGAAAGAATCTATTCGTAAAACCTATTTGCGTCGACCAGATTTATTAGACAAGAAAGAGTTAAATAAAGAAGAAAGTAAGCTCTTATCAGAAGTAATTGAAGAAGAGAAGATGAAGTAATTATAAATGTAATTCATCACTTGTTATTGAAAAATAATGAAAGTGATGAATTTTTCTTTCATTATTTTCATTATTCATTGACAAAGTTTTCAGAATATCATAGTATAAACATAAATAAAACAAAAACGAAGAAGTGAAATAGTAAGTTTTTATTGGCATGCAGAGATGCTATGGTTGGTGAAAATAGCACAAGATAAAAACTGAATACATCATGGAGTTAGATACCGAATACAATTGTTAGTAGGCTATCTTGGTTAACAACCATTACCCTGTAAGTTTGTACTTGTGAGATGATATAGCTAACTATATCAAACAGAGGTGGTACCGCGGCTTAGTCGTCCTCTATTGGAGGACTTTTTTTGTTTTACGGAAGAAAAAAATATTATGAGAGGAGAAGTGTATGAAGAAAGTATATAAGCTATTATTAGCATTAAGTATGTGTACAGTAATTGTTGGATGTAGCGATGGTGATGACACAGCAGATGGAGAGAAAACACTAAAGGTTGGAGTTATTCAATATGCTGAGCATCCTGCGTTAGACCAGGCATATGAAGGTTTTATTGATGGTTTGAAGGATGAAGGATATGTTGATGGTGAGAACATCAGTATTGATTTTAAGAATGCTCAAGGAGATGCATCTACTCCGGAAACAATTGCTAATAAATTAGTAAACGATGGAAATGATTTAATTTACGCAATCGCAACACCTGCAGCACAGGCAGTTGCTCAAAAGACTTCAGATATTCCAATTGTTATTTCGGCAGTTACAGATCCTGAAAACTCTGGATTGGTTACTTCTAATGATAAACCTGGAGGAAATGTAACGGGGACAAGCGATTTAACACCTGTAGAAGAACAAATTGATTTGTTGACACAATTGCTTCCAGATGCAAAAACAGTAGCAGTTATGTATACAAATGCTGAGGATAACTCTAGATTCCAAGCCGATTTAGCAAAGAAAGCAATTGAGGCTGCTGGATTAGAATATACAGAAGCAAAAGTATCTGATTTAAGTCAGATTCAACAAGTTACTCAATCTTTAGTTGGTAAAGTGGATGCAATCTATATTCCAACAGATAATATGATGGCAGAAGGTATGAGTACAATTTCAATGGTAGCAAGCGAAAATGACTTGCCATGTATTGTTGGTGAAAGTGGTATGGTTACCAATGGTGGTTTAGCTACTTATGGTATTGATTACTACAACCTGGGATATTTATCAGGAGTTCAAGCTGCTAAAATATTAAATGGTGATGCAAAACCTGCTGATATGCCAATTGAGTATCTGGCTGCAGAAGATTGTGAACTTACAATCAACAAAAAGGTTGCTGATGAATTAGGAATTACAATTCCAAAGGAATTATTAGATAAAGCAACTATTATTGAAGAATAGGAGTATATATGACAGGTTTATTTTTATCGATTCAAGATGCAATCAGCCAAGGAATTCTTTGGGGAATTATGGCACTTGGTGTATATGTTACATTTCGAATCTTAGATATTGCAGATTTGACTGTAGATGGTAGTTTTGCTACTGGAGGTGCAACCTGTGCTATTTTAATTACGAATGGTGTATCACCAGTACTAGCAATTATTGGTGCAATACTTACTGGGTTTGCTGCAGGATTAATTACTGGAGTATTAATTACCAAATTTGAGATACCTGCAATTCTGGCAGGAATACTGACCCAGATTGGATTGTATTCCATTAATATGCGGATTATGGGAGAACGTTCAAATCTTCCACTGCTTCAAAGTGATACAATTATTAAATCATTGAGTAGTATGACAGGACTAAGTACGGCACATACAACACTCGCAATAGGAATTATTATTGTAATTTTTATTGTTGGTGTTTTGTACTGGTTCTTTGGAACTGAAATTGGTTCTGCTATTCGTGCAACTGGTAATAATGAAAAAATGGTATCTGCACTAGGAGTGAATATTAATACTACAAAGATTATTGGTTTGATGATCAGTAATGGACTTATTGCGTTATCTGGAGCTTTGGTTACCCAATCTCAAGGATACGCAGATGTGAAGATGGGAACCGGTGCAATTGTTATTGGTTTAGCTTCGATTGTAATTGGTGAGGTTTTATTTGGGCGCAAACAGAGTTTTGCTGTACGTCTAATTTCAATTGCTGTAGGTTCAGCAATCTATCGAATTATTATCGCAATCGTATTAGAACTTGGCTTGAACACTGATGATTTGAAATTATTAACAGCAATTCTAGTAGGAGTTGCCCTCACAATACCAGTATTACTAAATAAACAGAAACAAGTACGTATGTATAAAAAGTTGACAGGAAAGGAGTCTGAACATGCTTAAGATAAAAGGAGTAAGTAAGACTTTCAATATGGGGACAGTCAACGAAAAGAAAGCACTAAATAAAATTGATTTACAGTTAGAAGAAGGAGACTTTGTAACCGTAATTGGTGGAAATGGTGCAGGTAAAAGTACCATTCTAAATATGATTGCTGGAGTATATCCAATTGATTGTGGATATATTTATATTGAAGATGAAAATATTTCATTGTATCCGGAATACAAACGCAGTAAATTAATTGGACGAGTATTTCAAGATCCAATGATGGGAACTGCAGCCGATATGGAAATTCAGGAGAACCTTGCAATGGCAAATCGTCGTGGATTTGGGCGAGGTTTAAAATGGGGAATCAAAGGCAACGAAAAAGAGATGTTCAAAGAAAAGTTAAGGAAATTAGAACTTGGACTGGAAGATCGGATGTCTTCAAAAGTAGGACTTCTGTCTGGTGGTCAACGTCAGGCATTAACCCTTCTTATGGCAACATTGCAGAAACCAAAACTATTATTGCTTGATGAACATACAGCTGCTCTAGATCCAAAGACTGCAAAAAAGGTGCTTCAGATTACAAAAGAGATTGTTGAAGCGGATCAGCTTACTACATTAATGGTTACACATAATATGAAAGACGCCATTACATATGGTAATCGCTTGATTATGTTTCATGAAGGAGAAATTATTTTTGATATTCGTGGAGAAGAGAAAAGTAAGCTAAAAGTTTCTGATCTACTACAGATGTTTGAAAATGCTGTAGGAGAAGAAATGGATAACGATACATTGCTGTTATCAAAAGATTAAAAGAAATAAGATTGATTGCTATTGATATAGTATCAATCTTATTTTTTTGTTATTTAATACAAAACAGGCTAAAATAAAGGATATTTTCAAATTTACCATTTACAACAGGTTTGAATTTTGTTATTATATATAAGCCTGTTGGCTACACGGTTCCGCTAACATTGATTATGAGCCAGGTGTATAACGAAGAAAAGGAGAACGAAAATGAATTTAAATTTAGTTAATGAAGTTACAAAGTCTCAGTTGAAAAGTGATATTCCTGAGTTCAGAAGTGGATGTACAGTAAAAGTCCACGTTAGAATTAAAGAGGGTGACAAATCAAGAATCCAGATTTTTGAAGGTGTTGTTGTCGCTAAAAAAGGTGGAGGAATTGCAGAAACTTTCACAGTTCGTAAAATCTCTAACCAAATCGGAGTAGAAAGAACTTTCCCAGTTCATTCACCAATCATCGATAAGATTGAAGTAACTCGTCGTGGTAAAGTTAGAAGAAATAAATTACGTTACTTAAAAGGACGTAGTGGTAAAGCTGCACGTATTAAAGAAATTCGTTAAAAAAGCAACAATCTTGTTGTTTTTTTTTCTAGCAAATGAAGTAGTATGAGAGTATAATGTTGATATAGGTGATAATAGTGGAAGAAAAGTTGAAAAAAGAAACGAAAAAAGAATCGTTAAAAATAGAAATACTAGATTTTGTAAGAATGATACTAATATGTTTTGTATTTGTTTTTTTATGCGTTAAATTTGTTTTTCGTCCAGTAACAGTGGATGGTAGTAGTATGTATCCTACTTTGGTTGATAAAGAGTTTGGGTTCTCAAATGTGTTTTCAACATTTGTTAGTGATCCCGAACGTTTTGAGGTTGTAGTTGCATATTATGAACCAACAGATAAACTGTGGGTAAAACGAGTAATTGGATTACCTGGTGAAAAAGTAGAATACAAAGATGATAAGCTTTATATCAACGATGAATATGTAGAAGAAACATTCTTTGATGAAGAATATGTAAATAGTGTGACAAACAATGGCGAAAGTATTTTCACAGGTGATTTTGGGCCTTATTATTTAGGTGAGGACGAATACTTCCTGATGGGTGATAATCGTCAGGTATCAAAAGATTCCAGAGTTGTTGGTCCTTTCACCAAAGAAGATATTGTAAGTAAGTATGTATTAGTGCTTTATCCATTTGATAAGATAGGAATTATATCCGATGGCACAAAGTAAATTAAACATTCAGTGGTTCCCAGGACATATGACAAAAGCAAAGCGAGAGATGCAAAGCAAGCTCTCGCTTGTTGATATGGTCATAGAGTTAAGAGATGCTCGTATTCCTAACGCAAGCAAGAATCCTCTAATTGATGAAATCATCCAACAGAAGCCCAGGTTGATTGTTTTAACCAAGATTGATAAAGCACAAAGTGATATGACAAAACAATGGATGAAGGCACTGGAAAATGAGACAACCAAAGTTATTGGACTTAATGTACTAAAGGATAACTGTTCTAAAATCATTACTCAGGCAGTAATGGAGTTAATGAAGGAAAAACGTGATCGTCAGATTCGTAAAGGAATGAATCCAAGAGCAGTACGTTGTATGGTATGTGGGATTCCTAATGTAGGGAAAAGTACATTGATTAACCGTATTGCTTCCAAGAAAGTATTGGAGACTGGAAATCGTCCAGGAGTCACAAAGAATACTCGTTGGGTAAAGGTAAATAAAGAAATTGAGCTATTGGATACTCCTGGAGTACTATGGCCTAAATTTGATGATGAAGAAATTGGTGTTTTATTAGCTGTGACAGGTGCAATTCGTGATCAGGTGTTACCACTTGAAGAAATTGCTTACTTTGCCTTAAAGTTTATGAAAGAGCATTTCCCTCGACAACTTATAGAAGTATATGGTATTGAATTAGTTGATAATAATTATAAGCAGTTTTTAGAGATTGGAAGAAAAAAAGGTTTTCTGATTAAAGGAAACGAAGTTGATTATAATCGTACAATTGAAACCTTTTTAAAGGATATTCGTGACAATCGATTCGGACCTATTACATGGGAGATATATCATGAAATGTGCGAATGAGTTTGAAAAAAAATACTTTGACATGGGCTACAATGTCATTTTAGGTATTGATGAAGCAGGTAGAGGGCCTTTGGCTGGACCATTAGTAGTTGCGGGTGTATGCTTTCCTAAAGGGTATACGCATGAAGAGATATATGACTCAAAGAAGATATCCGAAAAGAAACGTGAGTTACTTTATGATGTTATCCTTGAAGAATCTATTTATCATAAAATTCTTATTATTGATGAAGAAGTTATTGATAAACTGAATATTTATCAGGCAACAAAAAAAGCAATGATGGATATCGCAAATGATTGTGAAATGGCAGATGTTGTACTAAGCGATGCAATGCCTTTTGAGATTGAAGGTAAAATAGTTGAGCCTTTAGTAAAAGGTGATCAGAAAAGTGTAAATATTGCTGCTGCAAGTATTTTAGCGAAAGTTACAAGAGATCGTATCATGTGTGAATTTGATAAACAATATCCAGAGTATGGATTTGCGAAACACAAAGGATATCCAACCAAACAACATCTAGAAGCATTGAAACAATATGGTGTATTGGAAATCCATCGTAAAAGTTTTGGACCAGTTGCACAGATGAGACAATTAAGTTTTGACTTTGATGAATAGTCAAGATATTATAATAAATATAAAGGGGTATTACATGATATGGAAGCAAAGATGAAGAAAGAGACAAAAAAAGAGAATATTAAAATTGAGATACTGGATTTTATCCGTCTAATTTTAATATGTTTTGTATTTTCTTTTCTATGCATTAAGTTTGTATTTCGTCCAGTAACAGTAGAAGGAAATAGTATGTATCCAACCTTGATTGATCAGGAACGTGGATTCTCAAATGTATTCTCTACTTATGTAAGTGATATAAAACGATTTGAAGTTGTAGTTGTAAATTATGAACCAAATGATGATCGTTGGGTAAAACGTGTAGTTGGTTTACCTGGTGAAAAGGTAGAATATAAAAATAATAAACTTTATATTAATGATGAATTTGTTGAAGAAGATTTCTTTGATGAAGCCTATGTGAATGAAAAAACAAATAATGGACAAATTATATTTTCCAGAGATTATGGACCTTATCAACTTGGAGATGACGAATATTTTCTAGTTGGTGATAATCGAATTGTATCTTATGATTCTCGTGAAGTAGGTCCATTTAAGAAAGAAGATATTGTAAGTAAATATGTTCTTGTACTATATCCATTTGATAAAATTGGAGTTGTATCAAGTGATAATCAATAAAGATTTGTGGAAACACGAATCTTTTTTAGGTAAATTATAATTTATTAACTATATATTATTGAGGTGATATAGTGAGAGAGCGATTACTTTATTATGCAATAAGATATAGTGGTGACTATAATAAGATACGAAAAGCAATTGATTGTAACGAAAAGTACACAAAGACAGTTTATGATGGGAATTATATTTGTATTTGTGACAAAGATTATCCAAATATTCTAAAAGAGTTGAAAAATCCTCCATATGTGTTATTTTATGAAGGAGATTTATCTTTACTATATAAGGATGCAGTTAGCGTAGTAGGAAGTAGAGATATTACTCGATTAGGAAAATCCTATATTGAATTATTAATGAAGTATATAAATAAAGAATATGTAATTATTAGTGGAATGGCAAAAGGAGTCGATGGTTTTACTCATAACCTAGCACTTACAAGTCATAGAACAATTGGTGTAATTGGTTGTGGACTTGATATTGCTTATCCATCAGAAAACAATGAGTTATATAAAAGAATGAAAAAGGATCAATTATTAATTAGTGAGTACCCCAAAGGTGTAAAACCTTATGCATGGCATTTTCCAATGCGTAATCGTATAATTGCAGCACTTGGCAAGTGTTTAGTAGTTATTGAAGCAAAGAAGCGAAGTGGTACGTTATTAACTGTAAACGAAGCCTTAGAACTTGATAGAGAAGTCTTTTGTTTTCCATATCCATTTATTGAAAATGAGGTAAGTGGATGCAATTTGCTGATTGAATCGGGAGCAAGCGTAATAGTTGACATCTCAACCATGAAAGAGTTATAAAGGTTGACAAATAAGAAATGTGAAGATAATATGTTCTAGAACCGGAGGATTTTATGAAAAAACTAGTTATTGTGGAATCACCTTCAAAATCAAAAACGATTGAAAAATATTTGGGAAAAGATTTTAACGTGGTATCAAGTAAAGGTCATATCAGGGATTTAGCCACATCTGGGAAAGATGGATTGGGGATTGATGTTGAGAATGACTTTACACCTACATATAAAATAAGTAAAGATAAAAAAGATGTAGTTAAACAATTAAAAGAATTAGCTAAGAAGAGCGATGAAGTATATCTTGCAAGTGACCCTGACCGTGAGGGAGAAGCAATTTCTTGGCATTTAGCAAGTGAATTAGGATTAGATATGGACGATAAGAATCGTATTGTATTTAATGAAATAACAAAACCTGCAATCTTGGAAGCATTTGAACATCCAAGAGTAATTGATCAGGGATTGGTACATTCACAAGAAGCAAGAAGAATGGTTGACCGTATCATTGGGTTTAAACTATCGAAACTTCTTCAAAATAAGATTAAGTCAAAATCTGCAGGGCGTGTGCAATCTGTTGCTTTACGTCTGATTGTTGAAAGAGAAAAAGAAATTCGTGCTTTTAAAAGTGAAGAGTATTGGACAATTGAAGCATTGGTTAAAAAGAAACAAAATGAATTTATTGCTGAACTAAAGAAATATAAAGGTAAAAAAGCAAAAATTTCAAATAAAGATGAAAGTGATGCAATTATTGCAGCATGTGATGGTGAATACAAAGTCACTGATATTGAAAAGAAAGTAAAGAAAAAGCAATCAAAGATGCCTTTTATTACTTCTACACTTCAACAGGAAGCATCTACAAAGTTAAACTTCAGTGCGAAGAAAACAATGCAAGTTGCACAAAAGTTGTATGAAGGGGTAGAAATTGAGACTGGAGTTGAAGGGTTAATCTCATATATGAGAACTGACTCAACTCGTTTAAGTGATATGTTTATTGATGCTACTTTTAACTATATTAAAAATGAATATGGGAAAGAGTATGTTGGAACTGCACGTCAGAAAAAAGTGGAAGGATCACAAGACGCCCATGAAGCATGTCGTCCTACTGATATCACTCGTACACCAGAAGCAATTAAACAATACCTTACAAATGATCAATATCGTTTATATAAATTGATTTATGCACGTACACTTGCATCATTAATGGCACCTGCTAAGAGTGATAGTGTAAATGTAACAATTATTAATAATGAATGTGAATTCAGTGCAAACGGTAATGTATTAACATTTGATGGATACTTAAAAGTGTATGGACCTTATGAATCTACAAAAGATGAATTACTACCTACAATGGAAGTAGGAGAAATTCTGGACAATGTAACATTAGAAGGTAAACAACACTTTACAGAGCCTCCAAAGCGTTATAGTGAAGCTAGATTAATCAAAGAGATGGAAGAACAAGGAATTGGTCGTCCTTCAACTTATGCAATGATTATTGATACACTTCAAGCAAGAGGGTATGCAGAACTTAAAAAGCAAACAGAAACAGGAAAGACTAGAGTATTCTTTCCAACGGAACAAGGAGAACTTACGGATACTAAACTTCAAGAGTTCTTTGAAAGTTTAATTAATGTTAAATATACTGCAGCAATGGAAGAAGACTTAGATGCAATTGCTGTTGGTGAAAAAGATATGGTGAAAGAGTTAAGAGACTTTTATAACCGTTTCCAACCTTTATTGGAAAAAGCATATGATGAAATGGAAAAAATCGAACCAGAAAAAACAGGAGAGAAGTGTCCTGAATGTGGTAGTGATATGGTAATCCGTAATGGACGCTATGGTAAGTTTGAAGCTTGTAGCAATTATCCTGAGTGTAAACACATCAAACAGGATGAAAGTGAAAAGATTGATGAAACATGTCCAAACTGTGGTGGACCATTAGTAAAAAAACGTGGACGTTTTGGAGAATTCTATGCTTGTGCAAATTATCCAGAATGTAAGTATATTAAATCAGATAAGACTCCACCAGAAAAAACAGGTGAAATGTGTCCAGAGTGTGGCAAAGAACTTGTAAAGAGAAAATCACGTTATGGAAAATTCTTTATTGGATGTAGTGGATACCCAAAATGTCGTTACATTAAGAAGGAAGAAAAGCCTGAAGGTGAAGAGACTGAGAAAAAAGAGGAAAAATAATGGAAGAAGTAATTGTAATTGGAGCGGGACTCGCAGGAAGCGAAGCTTGCTGGCAGTTAGTGAACCGTGGGATTAAAGTAAAACTTTATGAAATGCGACCAAAGAAAATGACACCTGCACATCAAAGTGATGGTTTTGCAGAATTAGTGTGTTCAAATTCACTACGTTCTAATTCATTAAACAATGCCGTTGGAATCATGAAAGAAGAGTTGAGAATTCTCAACTCTTTAGTTATGAAATCGGCTGATAAACATCAGGTTCCTGCAGGAAGTGCTTTAGCAGTAGATCGTCAGGGATTTTCAAAGTACATTACAGATGAACTTCGCAATCATCCACTTGTGGAAGTGATTGAAGATGAATTAACATCAATTCCTGATGGGAATGTAATTGTGGCAACCGGACCACTTACCAGTGATGAACTGAGTAAAGATATTCAGAAGTTGTTTGATGAAGAACAATTGTACTTTTATGATGCAGCAGCACCAATTGTTGAGAAAGACAGCATTAACTTTAGTAAAGCGTATTTTAAATCGCGTTATGATAAAGGTGATGCTGATTATATCAACTGTCCAATGAGTAAAGAAGAGTTTGAAAAATTCTATGATGCATTAATTCATGCGGAGGTTGTAAAACCAAAAGAATTTGAAGAACAATACTTTGAAGGATGTATGCCATTTGAAGAAATGGCAAGAAGAGGTGAGAAGACTCTTTTGTTTGGACCAATGAAACCAGTTGGATTAGAAAAGGATGAAGATCATCGTCCATATGCAGTTGTACAACTGCGTCAGGATGATGCAGCGGCTACTCTCTATAATATTGTAGGATTTCAAACCCATTTAAAATGGGGAGAACAAAAACGTATCTTATCAATGATTCCAGGTTTGGAAAATGTAAACATTGTACGTTATGGGGTTATGCACCGTAATACGTATTTATGTGCACCAAGATGTTTAAAGCCAACGTATCAATCTAATAAACGAGATAATCTGTTCTTTGCAGGACAGATGTGTGGGGTTGAAGGATATGTTGAATCATGTGCAAGTGGATGCTTGGCTGGTATCAACATGGCTAGACTACTAAAGAATGAAGAACTAATTGAACTGCCACCAACAACTGCAATTGGTGCGCAGGCTTATTATATTACACATACCAATCCAAAATATTTCCAGCCAATGAATGCTAATTTTGGAATTATGCAGCTGGAAGGTAAGGTTAAGAAAAAAGAACGTAAAGAAGCATTTGCGAAACAAGCAATTGAAACAATGAATAAGATTAAGGAAGAGTATTCGCTATGAATGAGCTGCTTGAACGATTTTTAAACTATGTAAATCAACGAAACTCAGGTTCAGCTCATACTAATGATGCGTATCGTCGTGACATTGAAGAGTTTATCGAGTTTTTGAATAGTGAAGGTATTAGTGACTTTAATGAGGTTGACCGTATTGTTGTCAGCAACTATATCGTTGCATTACGTAATCGTTCAACCAGACAGGGCGCACTAAAGAACAGCAGTATTTCAAGAAAACTATCATCACTACGTTCCTTTTTTGCTTATCTTAATGAATATGTTGGAATAACTAATAATCCATTTCATTACATAAAAGCACCTAAAGCTACTAAAAAGATTCCAGAGTTTCTATTTTATGATGAAGTTGACCAGTTATTATCTGGGATTGACTGCAGTAGTGATGAAGGAATTCGTAATCGTGCATTATTTGAATTAATGTATGCATGTGGCTTGCGTGTGAGTGAAGCAGTGGATTTGCAGTTAGAGAATATCGATTTCGATGAGATGCTAGTATTTGTAACAGGGAAAGGTGATAAACAGCGAGTTGTACCTTTCTATGAAGAAGTTGGAGAATTACTACAGGACTACTTAAAAAAAGTTCGATTGAAATGGGTAGGGGATCCAAAGATGAAAAATGTCTTTGTGAATCAGCGAGGTAAACAACTTACTTCACGAGGTATACAATATCTATTAGATAAAGAAGCAAAGAAAAGTCTATTGACGATGAATATTCATCCTCATATGTTACGACACAGCTTTGCAACTCATCTGCTGGATAATGGGGCAGACCTTCGTATTGTACAGGAATTATTAGGTCACAGTTCATTGTCAACAACCCAAATTTACGTTCATGTAACACAAGAAAAACTAAAGAAAACATACAATGAAGCACATCCACGCTCAAAAATGTAAGGGATATGCAGGTTTTTTCAATGTTTTCTTGTATTTTGATAGTGTTTATGATAGTATATACAAGCGCGTAATCGCGCAAATACACACATCATGGATTTGCTGATCCGTGCTCTAGCGGGAAAGAACCTAGCGAAAATGAGTTATCAGCTTTTGAAGTGATGGCGGACTAACGGAGAGTGAGGAATTATTTTATGTCAATCGTTTCAATGAGACAATTATTAGAAGCAGGTGTACATTTCGGACACCACACAAGAAAATGGAACCCAAAAATGAAACCATATATTTATGGATCAAGAAATGGTGTTTACATTATTAACTTAGAAGACACAATGAAACAAATCGATGTTGCTTATGCTGCATTAAAAGAAATCGCTGAAAAAGGTGGTAAAGTTTTATTTGTTGGAACTAAGAAACAAGCACAAGGAACTATCGTAGAGGAAGCTTTACGTTCAGGAAGTTTCTATGTTAACCAAAGATGGTTAGGTGGATTATTAACTAACTACCGTACAATTCAAAAAAGAGTTAAACGTTTGGTAGAAATCGAAGAGATGGAATCAAGCGGATTAATCGAAGTATACACTAAGAAAGAACAAGCACAATACCGTAAACAAAAAGCTCGTTTAGAAAACTTCTTAGGTGGAATTAAGGAAATGAAAAAACTTCCAGATGCATTATTTGTAATTGACCCAAGAGAAGAACACAATGCAGTTGCTGAAGCTAAGAAATTAGGTATCCCTGTATTTGCAATGATCGATACAAACTGTGATCCAGAAGAAGTAGATTTCCCAATCGCATCAAATGATGATGCTATGCGTTCAATCAAATTAATGGTTACATTAATGGCGGATGCAATTGTTGAAGCAAAAGGTGGATTATTATCAGTTGCTCACAGTTGTGCTAATGATACTGAACCAGATGTTACAATGGCTGATGTTATTGTTAATGTTGAAGAACAAATTGCTGAAAACGAAAGAAGAAGACGTCAAAAATACGAAGAAAGACGTGCTCGTTTCAACAAACGTAACAACAACGACAACAGAAGAGGTAACAACAGACCTTACGTAAAAAGAGATGACAACAGATCAACAGATAACAGATCAGAAACAAGAACTGATTCTAAACCAGCAGAGGTGAAAACTGAAGCGAAACCAGCTGAAGTAAAAGAAGAAGCACCAAAGACTGAAACAACTGTTGAAGAATAAGAATTAAAAAAAGAGAAAGGAGCTGACAGATATGAATATTACTGCTAGCATGGTAAAAGAATTAAGAGAAAAAACTGGTGCAGGAATGATGGACTGTAAAAAAGCCCTTCAAGAATGTGACGGAGATATGGAAAAAGCAATCGATTGGTTGCGTGAAAAAGGAATTGCAAAAGCTGCAAAGAAATCAGGTAGAATTGCTGCTGAAGGATTAACTAGAGTTGCTGTTGAAGGTAACACAGGTGTTGTATTCGAAGTAAACTCAGAAACTGACTTTGTTGCTAAGAATGATCAATTCATTGAATTGTTAGATACAATTCAAACTGTATTACTTGCTGCTAAGCCAGCTGACGAAGCTGCTGCATTAGCATTGGATGTAAATGGTGATACATTAGAAACAGTAATAGCTAACGCTACTGCTACAATCGGAGAAAGAATTTCTTTCAGAAGAGTAGCGGTTATTGAAAAATCAGATGATGAAACATTTGGTTCATACATGCACATGGGTGGAAAAATTTCTGCACTTGTTGTATTAAAAGGTGGAAATGCTGAAGTAGCGAAAGATATTGCTATGCAGGTAGCTTCAATGGCTCCTCAATATATTTCTCGTGACCACATGCCACAAGACTTTATTGATCATGAAAAATCAATTCAGTTAGAAATTCTTAAAAACGACGAATCTTTGAACTCGAAACCAGAAAACGTACTAAAAGGTATTGTTGAAGGTAGACTTTCAAAATCATTACAAGATGTAAGTTTAATTGATCAAGTATTCTTTAAGAATCCAGATCAAAAAGTTGCTCAATTCTTGAAAGAAGCAAATGCTGAAGTTGTAACATTTGTTCGCTACGTAGTTGGTGAAGGAATTGAAAAACGTGAAGAAAACTTTGCTGAAGAAGTAATGAGTCAAATTTCAGGAAAATAGTCGCTTAATAAAGCGACTTTTTTTTAGGAATAGACAATAATCATGTTTTTAGCGTAGAAATAGATACGTAAATCATGTATAATTTAATATGGATTAGATAATCAAGTAAGGAAGGTTTAAAAATGTATAATCGTGTTCTATTAAAATTGAGTGGTGAAGCTCTATCTTCATCTGAAAATGCATTCGATCCTAAGGTATTGTCAAAACTTGCTGAAGAACTAAAAGAAGTTCATGATTCAGGTGTTGATCTTGCAATTGTGGTTGGTGGAGGAAACTTCATTCGTGGTAAAATTGTTGAACAGATGGGAATTGATCGTGTTCAGGCAGACTACATGGGAATGCTAGGAACTGTAATTAATGCAATTGCAGTACAAAATTCACTTGAACAAATCGGAGTACCTACTCGTGTTCAGACAGCGATTGAAATGCAAAAAGTTGCTGAACCTTTTATTGTCAGAAGAGCAGTACGTCACCTTGAAAAAGGAAGAGTAGTAATCTTTGGAGCTGGTACTGGTTCACCATACTTCTCAACGGATACTACAGCAGCTCTTAGAGCTTCTGAAATCAAAGCTGATGTAATCTTAATGGCAAAGAATGGTGTTGATGGTGTATATGATTCAGATCCGAAAAAGAATCCGGATGCGAAGAAATACGAAAAGTTAACATACATGGATTTATTGAATCAAGGTCTGCAAGTTATGGACTCTACTGCAACTAGTATGTGTATGGACAATGACATTGATTTAATTGTATTCAATATGAATGAAAGAAGAAACATTTTAAAAGCTGTTCAAGGAAAAGGAAATGGAACAGTTATATCTAAGAAAGGAGAATAGTTATGCAAGAAATTTTAAATAACACAAAAGAAAGAATGGAAAAAGCAATTGAAACACTTCGTCACAATTTAGTTGATATTCGTACAGGACGTGCGAACCCAGCAATTTTGGATCGAGTGGAAGTGAACTACTATGGTTCACCAACTCCAGTTAACCAAATGGCTTCAATCCAAGTGGTTGAGGGACGTCAATTGGCAATTAAACCTTATGATAAAAGTTTAGTAAAAGATATGGAATCTGCAATTAATGCAGCAGACCTTGGGTATCCAGTTACCAATGATGGGGATACACTTAGAATCAATATCCCTCCTTTAACTGAGGAAACTAGAAAATCACTTAGTAAGGATGCGTCAAAAATCGGAGAAGAAAGCAAGATTGCAATTCGTAACATTCGTCGTGATGCGAATGATGCTGCGAAAAAGAGCGATGAACTTAACGAAGATTTAAAAAAGGATGCACAGGAACGTATTCAAAAACTTACTGATGAATATGTAAAGAAAATTGACGATACAGTAAAAGATAAAGTTGAAGAAATAATGTCAATTTAATCCTAACCCACAATTTGTGGGTTTTCATTTAGGAGGAAGATTTATGGTTAAACACATAGCAATTATAATGGATGGTAACGGACGATGGGCAAAGGCTCATGGTTGGGAACGTACAAAAGGACATAAGCAGGGAGCTGAAACAATTCGTACGATTGCACTAGAGGCAAATCGGATGGGAATTGAAGCATTAACTCTGTATGCTTTTAGTACTGAAAACTGGAAACGTCCACCAAAGGAAATTGAATATTTGTGTAAATTACCTAAAATGTTTTTTAATCGATATATTAAAGAATTGAATGAAAATAATATAAAGGTTATGTATATAGGAGAATTGGAACGTTTTCCTAGTGAAACAGTTTCCGTAATTAAAGAAGCTGCTAGACAAACCGAAAGTAATACTGGTTTAAAACTGGTAATTGCTATTAACTATGGGTCTAGAAGAGAAATTACCTTAGCTGCAAGACACTATGCACAAGATGTAGTAAATGGTACAGCAAATGTTGAAATTGATGAAGAAGGGTTTTCTAAGTACTTGATGACGGATGGTTTACCAGAGATTGATTTATTAATTCGTACAAGTGGTGAGAAACGTTTATCGAACTATTTACTGTGGCAACTGGCTTATAGTGAATTTGTGTTTGTAGATTATGCATGGCCTGAATTGAATGAAGCAAGATTTCGTGAGATAATAAATGAGTTTGAAAACCGTGACCGCAGATTTGGAGGAGTGTAAGATGATAAAACGAATTATAACAGCACTTGTCATCATTGCTTGTGTTATTCCACCTCTGTGGTTAGGTGGTTACTTTTTAGATGCATTAATCTCGATTGTTATTATTGTTGGTGGATTTGAGTTGGTAAATCTATTACCATCTCGTAAGTTTCTGTCAACACCAATGCTATTTGTAAGTTTCTTAATAACAGCAGCACTAATCATTGTTCCTGATAAATATAGTTTTGCAGGATTTGCATTATTAGTTTTAACAAGCTTAGCATTTCCAATATTTACAAAACAATTTACAAGCGAAGATGCATTCTTTGTGATTGCGATTATATGTATATTGTATATGATTGGTATGTCATTTACATATATTTATGATTACAATCATCTGTATATCTGGTATATCCTGCTTGCGACCTATGGTTGTGATACAGGTGCATACTTTGTCGGTTCACTATTTGGGAAAACCAAATTGTTGCCAACGATATCACCTAAGAAAACTGTAGAAGGTGCAGTTGGTGGATGGGCAGTTGGTGCAGGATTATCATTCTTATTTGCAATGTTTGTAATTAAAGATATGAATATGCTACTAATGATTCTTGGATGCTTATGGCTTCCAATTATTTCACAGATTGGTGACTTATCATTTTCAGCAATCAAACGTCATTTCAATATTAAAGATTTTTCAAACATCTTCCCAGGACATGGGGGATTTATGGATCGAATTGATTCACTTGTGTTTAACTTGATTGCATTCTATGCAGTAATGGTAATAATTTTATGAAACGCCTGATTTTGTTAGGTGCTACTGGTTCGATTGGAACTCAGTGTATTGATGTAGTGAATGAACATTCTACTGAATTTGAAATTATTGCAATGGCATGTGGAAGTAATATAAATAAATTAGAAGAAATTATGACTATGTATCCTTCATGTAATTACTTTAGTGTAAAAAGTGAAGATGATGCTACTCTATTATCTAAAAAGTACTCTGATAAAACATTCTTCTATGGAATGGATGGAGTATCTAAATTATTAGATTTAGATGGTGATGTCGTTGTAAATGCTTTAGTCGGTTTTATTGGTTTAGAGCCATCGCTAAAGACAATTAAGCGTCATATGGTGTTAGCCTTAGCAAACAAAGAAAGTTTAGTAACTGGTGGTGAACTGGTGAAGAAAGCGTTGAAAGAACACGGTGGTACGATGTATCCAATTGATTCAGAACACTCTGCAATTTTTCAATGTCTGCAGGGAAATGAAAAGAGTCAGGTACATAAATTAATTATTAGTGCCAGTGGTGGAAGTTTCCGTGATAAAAGCAGAGAGGAACTTGTTTCAGTAAGTGTAGAGGATGCTTTAAATCATCCAAACTGGTCAATGGGGAAGCGTATTACGATTGATAGTGCTACAATGATGAACAAGGGATTTGAAGTGATTGAAGCTTTTTATTTGTTTGATATTGATTTTGATCATATAGATGTTATTATCAATAAAGAGAGTATTATTCATTCAATGGTTGAATATAAAGATAAAAGTGTAATTGCACAATTAGGAACAGCAGATATGCGAATTCCAATTCAATATGCGCTAACATATCCTAAACGTCTCTCACTAGAACAGACACCATCTCTTGATTTATGTAAGATTGGTTCACTCAACTTTATGGAAATGAACTATGAACGCTATCCTTTATTAAAACTGGCATTTGAAGCTGGTAAGCGTGGAGGAAACAGTGGTGCAATTTTGAATGCTGCGGATGAAGTAGCTGTCGATTTTTTTATTAATAAGAAAATCAGCTTTTTAGAGATTGAAGATTTGATCTTTAAAGCATATAAAGAAATAGAATTCATATCATCACCAACGTTTGATGATATAAAAAGAACGGACCAGATGACAAGAGAGTATTTGATACGTTCGTTGGAGGATTAATTAATGAATTTTTTATTACAAATTATATATTTTATATTCCTGCTTGGAATTATCGTATTAATACATGAATTGGGACATTTCTTAACTGCAAAACGTTTTGGTGTTTATTGTGGTGAGTTTTCAATTGGAATGGGTCCTGTTTTATTCAAAAAACAAGTAGGAGAAACGCAATACTCTCTTCGTTTATTACCAATCGGTGGATTTGTATCGATGGCTGGTGAAGAAGATGATACAAAAAAGGACGAGAATATTCCATTTGAACGTACAATCAATGGAATCAAAACATATAAAAAAGTTATTGTAATGTCTGCAGGGATTATTATGAATATTCTTTTGGCTTGGGTTGTTTTCATTGGATTAAACATCGCAAGTGGTGAAAGAGCACTTCCTGTAGGTCCTGAGTTTGCACAGGTGCAAGAAGGATCAATTGCTGAAGAAGCTGGTTTTCAAGATGGCGATATAATAGAAAAGATTACATTTGAAACGGGAGAAGTTTCAAAACCTGAAACATTCAATGATATTGTAACTGCTATTAACTATAACCCAGGAGAAGCAACATTTACAGTGAATCGTGATGGAGAATCAGTTGATTTAACCTTAACTCCATTATATGATGAACAAGCTGAAGTGTATCGAATTGGAGTATATGCTCCTGCTACAGAATATGAAGATATTTCAATATTAGAAGCGGTACAATATGGTACAGATGATTTAGTAACGAATTCTACAGCATTATTTGATTCTCTGGGAAGAATTTTCCAAGGGAAAAATTTAGATCAATTAAGTGGTCCTGTAGGAATATTTAAAATTAGTTCGCAAGCTGCAGAAAGTGGATTCACAACTTATCTTCGTTTATTGGCTATTCTTTCAATTAATATTGGTGTTATGAATGCACTTCCACTACCAATCTTAGATGGTGGTAGAGTGTTGATTACAATTATTGAAAAGATAATGGGTCGAAAATTAAATGAAAAGGTAATGGGTATTCTAATGTGGGGTGGAGTATTAGCACTGGTATTTTTAATGGTATTCGCCACCTTTAACGATGTTTTAAAACTATTTTAAGGATACTTTCATGTATTCTTTTTTTAGTGAATAATATATAAAAAGAAAGGTGATGTAGAAATGATTAATGATAGAATTCTTAAATTAAGAGAATTGATGAAGCAACATCAAGTGGATATTTACTATATCCCAACAAGTGATTATCACAACAGTGAATATGTTGGTGATTATTTTCAGACAAGAAAATTCATGAGTGGATTTACTGGGTCTGCTGGAGTTATGATTGTAACAACTGATCATGCATACTTATGGAGTGATGGTCGTTACTATATTCAAGCCCAGGATCAGATTAAAGGTAGTGAAATTATCTTTATGAAACAAGGAGAAGAAGGAGTAGAAACGCCATTTGAGTTAATGCGTAATCAGCTTCCCGATAAAGGTGTAATTGCTTTTGATGGTAGAACCGTCACAACCAATATGGGAAAATTGTTAAAGCAATTAACAGACCTCAGGGGTGGTAAGCTTTTGGCTGATGTTGATTTTGTAGGTGACATTTGGAATGATCGTCCTGCTTTAGAAGTAAAACCAGCATTTTTACTAGATGTTAAATATGTTGGTGAATCAGTAGAAAGTAAATTAGCAAAAGTAAGATTTAAAATGCAGGAAGCAAATGCTAACTATCATATTCTTACAAGTTTAGATGATATTGCATACTTGCTTAATATCAGAGGTAGAGATATTTTATCAACACCAGTTATTTTATCTTATTTAGTAATTGGTAAAGATAGTTGTGTATTCTATTGTGATGAGCGTAAATTATCAGATGATATAATGACTTATCTTAAAGAAAATGGTATTAGTATCAAAGGATATGATGATGTATATACAGATGTTGATGATCTAAGTGGAACTATTTGGTTGGATCCTGAAATCGTGAATTATACATTATATGAAAAAGTAAGCAAAGAAATGAATGTGTATGAAAAAGAAAATCCAACGATCATGATGAAAGCAATCAAGAATAGTGTTGAGATTGAAAACTTGAGAATTGCTCATATCAAAGATGGTGTAGCAGTGACGAAGTTTATGTACTGGCTAAAGAATAACATCGGGAAGATGGAAATCGATGAAGTATTAGCTGATCGTACATTAACAGCATTTCGTGAAGATCAAAGTGAATTTATTGAACCAAGCTTTGATACAATCAGCGCATATAATGCAAATGCAGCGATGATGCACTATCATGCAACCGAAGATAATAAGGATGTATTAAAGCCAGAGGGTCTGCTTCTAGTGGACTCTGGTGGACAGTATATGAATGGGACAACAGATATTACCAGAACCTTTGCCCTTGGTGAAGTAAATCCAGTTTGGAAACGTGACTTTACATTGGTATTAAGAGGGATGTCTGCATTATCAAGAGCGAAATTCTTATTTGGATGTACAGGAATCAACTTAGATATTCTTGCTCGTCAACCACTATGGAATATGGGTATTGACTATCGCAGTGGTACCGGACATGGTGTAGGGTTTACATTAGGGGTACATGAGGGACCTCATGGAATCCGTTGGCGTAAGATGTTTCGTAAGGAAGATACACCATTGTATGAAGGAATGGTGGTAACAGACGAACCTGGAGTATATGAAGAAGGAAGTCATGGTATTCGTATCGAGAATGAATTGATTGTAAAAAAGGATGTTCAAAATGAATATGGACAATTTATGAGTTTTGAAACAATTACATTTGCACCAATTGATTTGGATATGATTAACAAAGAGTATTTAGATGAAGAAACGAAAGTGTGGTTAAACACTTACCATGAAGAAGTATATAAAAAGATTAGCCCTTATCTAACAGATGAAGAAAATGCTTGGCTAAAAAAATATACTAGAGCGATATAGGAGGTAATTATGTACGCAAAAAATGCATGGAGTAAATACGAAGTAAACAGTTATAAGGATGTATTTGAATTTAATGAAGAATATCGTAAATTCATTTCTGAAAATAAAACAGAACGTTTATGTGTAAGTGAAGGTGTTCGTTTAGCGAAAGAACATGGATTTACTGATTTAGAAGATTACATTAAAGAAAAAAGAGAACTAAAACCAAATGATAAGGTTTTTGTAGTTAATCGCGGTAAAAACATTGTTTTATTTGTAATGGGAAAGAAACCATTAGATGAAGGAATGAGAATTCTTGGTGCTCATATTGATTCACCACGTTTGGATGTAAAACAAAATCCAGTATATGAAAGTAACGACTTTGGATTATTGGATACGCACTATTATGGTGGTATAAAAAAATATCAATGGGTTACATTACCAATGGCAATTCATGGAGTTGTATATCGTAAAGATGGAAGTGAACAAGTGATTGCGATTGGTGATAATGATGGTGATCCAGTAGTTGGTATTTCTGATTTGTTAGTTCACTTATCTGCTGATCAACTGCAAAAGACTGCAAGTGTTGTAGTAGAAGGTGAGAAACTGGATGTTACAGTTGCAAGTATTCCTTTAAAGGATACAGAAAAGGATGCGGTAAAAGCAAATTTATTAAAATTGTTAAAAGATAAATATAATATTGAAGAGGAAGACTTCTTAAGTGCAGAACTTGAAATTGTTCCTGCAGGAGATGCTCGTGACTATGGACTAGATCGTTCAATGGTAATGGGTTATGGACATGATGACAGAGTATGTGCATATACTTCACTTCGTGCAATTTTAGATGTTGAAGAATGTGAATACACAAACTGTTGTGTATTAGTAGATAAAGAAGAAGTAGGTAGTATTGGTGCTACAGGAATGGAATCACGTTTCTTTGAAAATATGATTGCTGAAATGTGCGCTCTTAATGATCTTGATACAAACCTTGCTACACGCCGTGCACTTACAAATTCAAAAATGTTATCAAGTGATGTTAGTGCCGGTTTTGATCCACTATATGCAGAAGTAAATGAACCTAAGAACAGTGCATATCTTGGAAAAGGGGTTGTATTTAATAAATACACAGGATCTCGTGGAAAAGGTGGATGTAATGATGCTAATCCTGAATTTATTGCTGAGCTACGTAATGTAATGGATGAAGGTAATATTCATTTCCAAACTGCAGAACTTGGAAAGGTAGACCAAGGTGGTGGAGGAACCATCGCTTATATTTTAGGAAATCTTAATATGGATGTTATTGATTGTGGTATTCCTGTATTAAATATGCATGCTCCTTGGGAGATTGTTTCTAAGGTCGATGTATACGAAGCTTATCAGGCATATAAGGTGTTTTTAAGCAAAATTTAACAGAAAATTAATACTGTGTTAAAATAGTTTTAACAATTGTTATAATTTATATCGAATTTACAAATATGTTGAGCATCTCGCTGGGGTGTTCAACATATTTTTGTTATATTATAGGTGGAAAGGGAAAGGTAAAATTTTCCCTTTCATATGTGGTAATTATTTGGGAGATAATTACCAAGATATTTACTAAATTCTTTGGGAAAGGGGTTTTAAATCATGAAAAAGAAGGTAGGACTAAGAAGATTTTTAATTGTATTATTAGTGGTAGGAGTATTTTATGGGATTGTATTCAGTTATGATTACTTTGGGTTAAGCAATAGTGTAAGAGCCGGTAGCGACACTGAAAATCGTATTACGCTGGAAATGGAATATGCAACAGAAGATACGATAGAAACAAACATTAATGAATATTTTAAAAAGGATTCACAAAATGTTATTTCTTTAGCACAACTTGATGCAAATAATGATTCACAAAACAATCTTAATCGTCAATTCAGAGTTGAAACAGTAAACAGAGACAGTGAAATGACAAATCAACAAGTGCAAATTGCCGAAAACATTTATGTAGTTGATGTAAAACTTAATGACACAACTCCTCCAGTAATCGAAGGTAAAGATGTTACAATCGCAACTGGTGGTGAATTTAATGTTGATGCATTAGAAATTCATGCATACGATAGTGTAGATGGTGATTTGGATTATGAAGTTAGCGAAAACAATGTTGATACAGCTACTGCTGGAGAATATAAAGTAGTAGTTAACGCAACAGACTGGAATGATTTGAAAACACAAAAATCATTCACAGTAACAGTGCAAGATTCAGCTACACAAGATCAAGTTGTACAAGGTGGTGGAAGTGGAACTTCAGGTTATACTTCAGACTACACTTACAGTGGAGATCAATCAGCAGCTGCAACTACACAAGCACTAGACAGAAACAATTTATACGTACGTGGATGGAAAATTATTGCTACAGACAGCAGAGTAAGTGACGCAACAATTCAAGCTTATATGAATGAATTAGCTAACTTACCAGCAATGTACAATACATCTCACTTCAGTACTGTAACAATTGACTTGTCATTGCCTTATCCATATCTTGGAATGGCATATTCTGATGGTAGACTTTGGTTACAAGGTCAAGGTTACTATTCAACAACTGTTTTACATGAAGCAACTCATGCATATGACTACACAATGGGATTTGCAAATGATCCAGAATTAGTATCAATCTTTAATGCAGAAAAGAATAATATACCAGCTAAATTTAGTGGTAACATGAGAGATGATACTTATGAATGGGTAGCAAATATTGTAGTTTACTACTACTATGATCCTGCAACTTTAAAAGCAAATGCACCAAGATCTTATGATTATGTTGTAAATAAAATATTATAGAAGCAGGAAAGATGCTGCAAAGATTTACAGTTAAACAATTTGAGAACATCACTTTATTAGTGATGTTCTTTTTTTTGATTTTTAAAAAAAGAAATAAGTAATGAACGATATATTAAGTTACTACGACTAATAAATGAATGACGTTATGGAAGTGAACGTATTGAGGAGGGATAAGAAAATAAAAAGTTGAGAACCTTTTTTAGAACTGTGTGTCTTTATAACGATATGGCACAAGTTCAATTTATGTAAAAGTGATTATATCAAGAAAGAAAGAGGAAAATTCATAAGAATTTTCGAAGGGTGAAAACAATGTTTAAAATGAAAAGAGTAGTATTAGCTGCCCTGTTTTTTGCGTTGTTGCTTACATATTGTATTGGGGGCAGCATATACGCAGATATGCCAGTACAAGATAATACAGCAATTGGGCAACCGTATGATGGGGTGAATTTCGATGAATTAATCGGAAATCGCGTATATTTTGGAGCGATGAATCAGATGAATGGTACAAAGTACCATTTCTATGGTAAAGAGGCCTCAAGTTATGAAAGCAATCCAACACCAATCCTTTGGCGGGTAATGGGTGAGGATGGAAGTTTAGATGGAACTACAACTGATGGGAACTTAGCTCTGTTTAGTGAGTATGTTATTGATGCATCTAAATTTAGTGGTATGGGTAAAATGAGTTGGTCTCATATGGGACTCATGTCAGGAGAAGCTGACTATCACGTATCATTTGTAAATGGATGGCTGAATAATGAATATACTTATAAATATCAGCCATTTCAATTTGTACTAAACAATCCAGGTCGATATGGTTATGAAGATTTACCTGCAAGAATTGGATTTGGTAATAGTTTTAAGATAACAGAAAGCGATACATCTATCAGTTATGATGCAGAGTTAAATTCGATTGGACGTAGTACGGTTGATACTTATGCAATTATGCAGGGTGATGGAGTGAACCATAGTGAAGTTGTAATTGATTCAGATAGTCCTGGAGATATGTACCAATATGTAAAAAATCATCTTACGACTGGGGAATGGACAAGTTATTTTGCATCAGGAGTAATTGAGTTTCGTAAGTGGCCAGTTACTGAATACGATGCAATTGCCTATATTCCATTTGGTTTATCAACATATACAGGACTTCCGTCACATCGAAAAGTATTTTGGAATTCTAATGGATTGCCAAAAACTTCTACATCGCTAGATTACAGTATTGGTGAAGTTGGTGAAGATATTTATAAAGGTCAGACTAAGTATAAGGAACCTATTGCTTATTGGCTTCGTAATCCAGATGGAAGTTATGCACAATCAGATTCTGGTTACACTTATATTGTTTACGAAAACGGACAGGTTACGTTATATTCATATTCTAGGGATTATAACGGAATACGACCAATTACTAAATTGGTGCCAGAAAACGTAATTATGACGCATTTAGTTACACCAGATGAGCCAGTGCTGTCAAATCAAATTCAGGAAGATAAAACAAATGATAGTTTCTGGAATTATGCTGATGGAGATGATGGAATTAATAACTATAAATTAACATTGGTAAGTGATAAGGTTCAGTTGAATTCACTTACCAATGTCAGTGATGAACCTATCGATTTTTCTACTGTATTAGAAGTAGAAGAAGGAAAATCAATTACAGTAAAAAGTGATGATTATATTGGCGATTATCTTGCATATAAAATTGTTCGTTCCACTCCAGATGGAAGTCGTGAAATTGTTGCTTATGGAACCAGTAAAGGTGATACACCTGATGTATTAAAGATACAAACAATAAAGTCGACAATAGATAATACAAATCTGGAAACAGGAGAATATACCTTATATGTATGGGCACAAGGAGAAGACGAAGAAGGTCTTAACGCAGCAACTGTTCATAGTTATGAAGGGAGCAATCCTCAGCCTTTTACATTTAATATAGTTGAGGAGAAGAAAATTACGTATAAAGTTATCTATGACGGGAACGGTGAAACAAGCGGAACTGCTCCTGTAGATGTACATAATCCTTATACCCCAGGTTATACAGTTACGATATTGAATGAATCAGATTTAACTAGAGAAGAATATGAATTTATCGGATGGAATACAAAAAGAGATGGAAGTGGAATAAGTTATCATGCAAATGATGTATTTGATATTTACGAGGACGTCTATTTATATGCACAGTGGAAAAAGAAAACAGTAGTTAATCCAGAAAAGCCAGATCCGGACCCAGATCCAGATCCTGTTGATCCTGAGAAACCGAAACCAGTAGATCCAGTTGAGCCAAAACCTACTGATCCTGTAAGTCCTAAACCATCAATAAAACCAGATTTAGAGGAACAGGTTAATTTAACAGGATATCCAAGTAGTAATCCTGTATTATCTGATCACAGTAATGTAACTATATATTCGTTATTGTTAATGTTAAGTTCATTAGTATTGGTTTTATTTTTTAATAGAAAGAAAAGGTATAGTTAACTTAATATGGAGAAAGGAAAAAAGATGAATAGAAATAAACAATATCTAATTTCTTCATCGGTTATTATACGAGCCAAAGAAGGAGATGAACAGGCATTTGAGGAAATCTATAATACTTATTCACAACGAGTGAATTTTATGGTAAATCAATTCATTTTAGATGAAGAAGAAGCAAAGGATATAACACATGATATCTTTATTAATATTTATAAGAATATTGGTACATTAAAGGAGCCAAAAGCATTTCATGCATGGTTATATCGTACGACTTATAATACATGTTCAAATTTCAATAGAACAAAGTTTAGGGAAGTGGTTTTTCATAACAATAATGACGCAGAAGAAGTTATTGATTCCGCATCAAAAGAAACACTAGATATTATTGAAAATCAGCGAATTGTAAAAATAGTAGAAACAACGCTGCAAAAAATGGATGAAACTTTAAAAAGTGTTGGAATGCTAAAGTATTTTAGTGGACTTAAAATATCAGAGATTGAAAAAGTTCTAGATATTCCAAAAGGAACCGTAAAATCAAGATTGAATCGTGTTCGTTCAATTTTAAAAGATGAACTGCGAAAACAAGGAGTTTCACCAAAAACTTATGGCTTTACATTTTTTCTGCCGCAAGTAATTAGTCAGGTGTATGAGTCAATGTTTGCTCAAGCTACAGAAGGAATAGTAATTAGTGATGTAATCATTAAAAAGTCATTAGTAGAAACTGCGACAGCTATGATTACAATGAATGCAAAAGTGATAGGTGGTATAGCACTTGTTGTAACTGGTGCTTATGTAGGTATATCGATGTTGCCTGAAGAAGAACCAGTTGTAAAACCAGTGGTGCAAGAAGTAATAGAGCAACCTGAAGTACCTGTAGTGGAAGAGCCTTCCATAAGTTCAGCGCAGATTAATTCAATTAACTATTCACAGGAATGGACCAATGAATCAATTGTTATTGAAGTAGTAACATCAAATGAAGAATTCGACGCAATATTGATTGATGGAGTAGTTACAAATCAAATCGACAACAATGGAACCTATCAGGTTCAACTCCAGAGAAATGGAGAAATCATTGATAGTAGGGAATTAATAATTACTAATATTGATCGAAACAGTCCACAGATGACAAGTGAACATGATGGAAATAACTTTACGATTTATTTGAGTGATGATATATCAGGGATTAATCCAGATACAATTACCTTCTTAAGAGAAGGAGTACAAAGCAATGAATATGAGTATGATGCAGCAAATCAGATTATTAAAGTACAAACAAAAAAAGAATATAGCAATATATTCTATGTATATGATTATGCAGGGAATGAACTAAGACTCGTGTTTGATTAAAGAAATATGGTATCCAGAGAAAATCTGGATACCATTTGTTTTACATAAAGAATACAATTGCAAAGAAATGCATTGTTGCTGCTAAACTTATAAATATATGCCATATCGAATGTGCGTATTTCCATTTTCTTGAATAGAAGTATGCCCCAATCGAATATAAAACTCCACCACCAACTATAAATCCTAAAAATAATGAATTAGCATTATTTAATAAAGATGGAATAAAGAAGATTGCTGTCCATCCCATAACCAGATAAATAGTTAATGATAATTTAGGTAAGCTCTTCTTGGCTAATGATTTATATAATATTCCTACAAGAACCATTGTCCACTGGATTATCAGAATAACGATTCCTTCTATTCCTTTGATAACACACAGTGCAACAGGAGTATAACTTCCTGCAATTGCCACATAAATGAATATATGATCCAGGATTCGAAATACAAACTTATGCGGACTGTCAAAGTCCATTGAATGGTATAACGTTGATACCAAAAACATCAGGAAGATACTGATTGTGAACACGCTCACTGCAAATGCTCTCAGGGTACCTCCAACTTCATAAGAATAAACTGCACAAGCTGGTATAAGGATTAGCATAATTGCTGCCATTACACCATGGGTTACACAGTTAAATACTTCTTCTCCAAACGATAATTTAAGTAAGTCCTTCATTGAACTTCGCTTCATTTGTCCCACCACCTAACTCTAAAAAAACAGATTTATTCTATTGTATTCCTTCTTGCCGTAAAGGTCAAATTTTTATAATGTAAATAGGGTAATCTATGTTATAATGTTTTAGTGAAGTTCGGAGGTTTTTATGTTTCTTAAAAGAATTGAGTTGCAAGGGTTTAAATCATTTGCTGATAAGACAGTAATTGAGTTTGAAAACGAAGTAACTGGAATAGTTGGACCAAATGGATGTGGGAAAAGTAATGTCAATGACGCCATCCGTTGGGTATTAGGAGAACAAAGTGCAAAATCACTTCGTGGTGGAAGTATGAGCGATGTTATATTTTCTGGATCTGAAGGTAGAAAAGCAGTTAACATGGCTGAAGTAACTTTGGTTTTTGATAATACAAAAAAACACTTCGATGTTGAATTTGAAGAGGTATCAGTAACCAGAAAACTGTTCCGTAACAGTGGGGAAGCTGAATATATGATTAATAACACACCATGCCGTTTAAAAGATATTGTAAACATGGTAATGGACAGTGGGTTAGGTAGAGATTCACTTTCGGTAATTTCGCAAGGGAATATCCAAAGTTTTGTTGAATCAAAACCTGAAGATCGTCGTGCCTTATTTGAAGAAGCAGCTGGAGTAGCAAAATATAAAAAACGTAAAAATGAGTCTCTTAGTAAGTTAAATCGTACCCAAGAGAATCTTTTACGTGTGGAAGATATTGTTGAGGAATTAGAAGTTCGTGTGAATCCTTTGAAGCGTCAGGCAAAGAAGGCGGAAACATATTTAGAGAAGAAACAACAGTTGGAAACAATTGAAATTAGTGTAATTGTTGATGAAGTACAAACCTTTAATGCTCGTCTTGAAGAATTAAAGAATACTTCATTTGAAAATGAATCGCAAAAAGCTATTGCAGAAACGACGATTCAGGTAGAAGATCAAAAGAATCAGGAAGACCGTGAAGAAATGTCAGTGCTTGATAATGATGTACACCGTCTGCAAAATGAATTTATGACGGTAGTAAATGAAATCTCTACATTGGATGCAAGAAAGACTGAAATTGATGAAAAGCGTAAATATACATTAGAGTTTGCCAGTGCAGCAGAAAAGGTTGAAGAACTTAAAAAGATGCTGGATGAGGCAAAGTATGAATATGAAGATCGTGAGAAACGTTTGGAAGATTTAAATGTTGATTATGATTTAGCTACTCAAAACTATGATACTCTTGATGGTAAATTTCATAGTTTAGCTGAGAAGAATGCAAATTCTACTTCTTACATTAATAAGTTATCAAATCGTAAGGAAGTATTATCGAATCTTATGCGTTCACCTTTTAACCACCAACAAGGGGTTAAAACGATTATGGAAGCGAAAGATAGCCTTTATGGAATTAGTGGTGTAGTATCACAACTGTTACGTCCTGTAGAAGGTTATGAAGAAGCAATATCAAGTGCACTTGGTGGTGCTCTTTACCATATTGTTAGTGAAGATGAAGATTGTGCAAGAAATGCGATTACCTTCTTAAAGAAGAATAAGAGTGGTCGTGCAACGTTCTTGCCAAAGACTGTATTAAAAGATCGTCAGCCATCAGGAAATGATATGATTGTTGCTGAAAATACATCTGGGTTCTTAGGTGTTGCCAGTCAGTTTGTAGAATATGATGATGAATTTAGTATCTTAGCATCTTCATTGTTAGGTAACGTACTAGTATGTGAGCAACTAATTCATGCAAATGAACTAGCTAGATTATTAAGATACCAGTATAAAATTATTACCGTTGATGGTGAAGTTGTTCATAAAGGTGGTAGTATTACTGGTGGTAAAGTTCGTGATTCTTATTCACCTATTACAATCAAAAAAGAATTGGCTCAGGTAGAAGAACGATTAGAAAAAGAGTTAGCAGTTAGCGAAGAACTGAATGCTGATTTAAATAAAATAAGAATTCAGTTAAAAGAATTAGATGAATCAAAAGTTCAACTACAATTAGCAATTGCTAAGTTACAGCCTTTGGTTGATGTGAAAAAGAGCAAGTATGAAAAACTAAATGATGAGTATAAAGAAATCAATCCTGAAGCTGTAGAAGATGCAGAGGCGATGGATGATGAACTGATTGTTAAGTTATCACAGGCTCATTCAAGAAAAGACCAAATTGAATTAGAGTTAAAAAATAAACGTGATCGTCGATTTAAATTAGGAAAAGAAGTAGAGAAACGAGAAGCAAAAATTCGTGATATTCGTCGTGACTTAAATATCTTAAATAACATCGAACGCGAACAGGATGTAGAAAAGGTAAAAATTGAAACAAATCTTGAAAATGTCTTACAGCGTCTGTCAAGTGTTTATGAAATGACATTTGAACATGCTACAACATTGAAGCTTGAACAAAGTGATGTTGATAAGGCAAGAGAAGATGTTCTTCGTTTACGTCAGGAAATCGCTAAACTGGGGAACGTTAACTTGGATGCTCCAGAAGAATATAAAGAAGTGTCAGAACGTTATGAGTTACTTATTAGCCAAAGAGATGAGTTAAATGCTGCAAAAGATAAAATTTTAGAAGCAATTGATGAAATGGATGAAGTAATGTCAACTCAGTTTATGGATATGTTTAAAAAGATTAATGATGAATTACAAGAAACTTTCCGTGCCTTGTTTGGTGGTGGAAAGGCGAATATATACTTAACTGACCCTGAAGATATATTAAACAGTGGGGTTGAGATTGCAGTTTTCCCTCCAGGGAAGAACATCGATAATATGATGAAATTATCTGGTGGAGAAAAAGCGATGCTTGCAATGAGTGTATTGTTTGCAATTTTACGCGCTAGAACAATTCCTTTATGTATCTTTGATGAGGTTGAGGCAGCACTGGATCAATCTAACGTAGAACGATTTGCTCGTTATGTTTCGAACTTCAGAGGTGAATCACAGTTTATTATTGTTACACACCGTCCTGGAACAATGGCACAGTGTGATGCGTTATATGGAGTTACAATGCAGAAAGACGGAGTTTCAAAATTCTTGAAGGTTCGCTTAAAAGATGCAATGGATTATGTACAACCAGAGGCAGAAGGAGAGGTATCATAATGGGATTTTTAAAGAAACTAAAAGATACATTTTCAAGTAAACAGGATAATGATTATTATTTAAGTGGGTTATCTAAATCGAGAACATCATTTGCTTCGAAGTTAAAGCGACTGGGAAGTGGATTTAAAGGTGTTGATGAAGATTTTCTTGAAGAACTAATGATAATTTTGCTAGAAGCGGATTTGGGGATTGAAACAGCTGAGAAGATTATTCGTGGAGTAGAAAGCAAAGCAATTGAAACCAAGGCAAAATCAATGGATGAAGTAAATGATATCTTGTTTGAAGAAATGCAGACATTATATAATTCATTTGAAGATGAAGAATTTAAATTCAATGAAGATGGACCAACCGTTATATTGATGGTTGGAGTTAATGGTAGTGGTAAAACAACAACTACTGCGAAACTTGCTAATAAATTTAAAAATGAAGGTAAAAGTGTATTGTTAATTGCTGCTGATACATTTCGTGCAGGTGCTGTTGACCAACTGAAGCGTTGGGCAGATCGTATTGGCGTGGATTGTGTAATGGGTAAAAACAATGCAGATCCAGCGAGTGTAATCGTTGATGGATGTCGTCAGGCAAAAGAAAACGGTAATGACCTGATTATTGCCGATACAGCAGGTAGACTTCAAAATAAAGTTAACCTGATGAAGGAATTAGAAAAGATGCATCGTGTAATTGATCGTGAAATACCTGAACAACCTGCTGCGGTATGGCTTGTTATTGATGCTACAACTGGTCAAAATGGTATCTCTCAAGCAAGAGAATTCACAACAGCTACTGATGTAAATGGAATTATACTGACAAAACTGGATGGTAGTGCTAAGGGAGGAATTGTAATTTCAATTCGTAATCTGCTTGGACTTCCAGTAAAATATGTTGGACTTGGAGAGAGTGTTGATGATTTAAAAGAATTTGATATTGATTCTTTTATTTACAGCATTTGCGGAGAATCTGATGAAGAGTAAACCATATGAAAAGATGAATGAATATTTAGATTTTTATGAGGTGCTATTAACAGATAAGCAACGAGAAGTAATGGATTATTATTTTCGTGAGGATTATTCACTTAGTGAAATCGCAGAAAATATGAATATATCCAGAAGTGCAGTACAAGACAGTGTGAAGCGTACTTCCTTAATTTTAGAAAGCTATGAAGAAAAACTAAAATTGGTAAGTAAGTATCATCGGCGCTTTGCATATTATGAAGAATTAGCAAAATCTGATGATGAGAAAATAAAAAAATTAAGTGAAAAACTGAAAGAAAGTGAGATGGAAAATTATGAGTAAGATTATTGCAGTAAATGCAGGGAGTTCATCATTGAAGTTTCAATTGTATGAAATGCCAAAAGAGACAGTTCTAACAAGTGGAATTGTAGAGAGAATCGGGTTTGAGGACGCTGTTTTCACAATCAAGGTAGATGGTGAAAAAGTAAGTAAGACATTGCCAGTAAAGGATCATACAGTGGCAGTTAACTTATTGTTGGAGGCGCTTGTTGAACACAATATTGTAGCTGATTTAAATGAAATCGTGGCTGCAGGACACCGTGTAGTACATGGTGGAGAGTATTTCTCTAAGAGTGTATTAGTAGATGATGATGTAGTGAAGAAGGTTGATGAACTATGTGAGTTAGCTCCACTACACAACCCAGGAGCATTGGTTGGATATCGTGCATTTAAGGCATCTTTACCAAACAGTAAACATGTATTTACGTTTGATACTGCATTCCACCAGACAATGGAAGCAGACACATACATTTATCCATTACCATATGAATGGTATACAGAACACAAAGTACGTCGTTATGGAATGCATGGAACATCACACCAATATGTATCTCAACGTTGTGCTGAATTATTAAATAAAGATTTAAAAGATACAAAAATTATTACTTTACACTTAGGTGGTGGTGCTTCTATTACTGCTGTTGATGGTGGTAAGAGTATTAACACTTCTATGGGATTCACACCACTTGGTGGAATTATGATGGGAACTCGTTGTGGTGATATTGATCCTGCAATCGTTCCATTTATGGAAGAGCAATTAGGAGTTAGTCCTAAAGAAATGGATACAATTTTAAATAAACAATCAGGGTTGCTTGGAGTATCAGGCGTTTCTAGTGATGGGCGTGACATTGAAAAAGCAAGTGATGAAGGAAATGAAAGAGCAAAACTGGCAATGAGTATTTTTGTGAATCGTGTAGTTCAAACTGTTGGATCATATTATGTTCAAATGGGTGGATTAGATGCAATTGTATTTACTGCTGGAATTGGAGAAAATGATTTTAAAACACGTGAACGTGTTATGAGAAAATTGGAAGCAACTTTAGGAACAGAAGTTGATACAGATGCAAATAAGGTAAGGGGAGAAGAACAACTTCTTACTACAGCAGATTCTAAAGTTAGTGTTTACCTGATCCCTACAAATGAAGAGGTAATGATTGCACGTGATACATTTGCAATTGTTGGATAATGATGATTGATTTATTAAATGAAATAAAAGATTATCAGGCCATTACCTTGTTTCGTCATCAAAGCGCAGATGCAGATGCATTAGGCTCTCAGTTTGGGATGAAACTGTTTTTGGAAGCAAACTGTCCTAATGTGAAAGTTTACGCCTTAGGAGACGATGTAGGAAGTAGTGCAGAGTTATTTCCACCAATTGATCATGTTGATGATGAACTTATCAAACAATCTTGTGCCATTATATTAGATACAGCAAATGCTGAACGAATTGATGATGCTCGTGCGTTATCAGCAAAAAAAATTATTAAGATTGATCATCATATTGTTGTTGATGAATATGCGGATGTTGCTTATGTAGATACAACGGCAGCAGCGACATGTGAGATTCTTTCAGATTTATTTAAAGAAACAGGAAAAGTAGTAAATGAAGAATGTGCAAAATACCTATACTTAGGATTGCTAGCTGATTCAATTTCATTTACAACTTCATCAACTACTGCAAACACTTTAAAGAGTGCTGCGTTCTTAGTAAGTTGTGGATTGAATGTCAATAAAATCAATCAGGAGAGAAGTGGATTCTCATTAAATGATTTTATTTATGTAACAAAGGTAAGAAATCGTTATCAGTTGGATGGTAATGTCGCTTATTCAATTATGCAGGTAGAGGATTATGCACCATTAGGGTTTGATTATAATCTAGCAAAAGAAAAAGTATTTGCTTTGGCAAATGTAAAAGAATTTGAAATCTATTGTTTATTTACTGAGGATACATCCTACGAATCAAAGGGATTATACAATGGTTCTTTACGTTCTAAGAATGTAGCAATTGATAAAGTGGCAAACAAGTATAATGGTGGTGGTCATGCACAGGCATGTGGTGTGAAGAAACTGACATTAGAAGATATTCAAAATTTGATTAGTGATTTAAAAGAATTACTATAATAACGAAAAAGAAGGTCAATGACCTTCTTTGTTGTATTTTATGACTGTTTTCCCTGGAATGAATCAATAACTATTTTGATTACACCAATCATTTCTACCTGTTTTGGTGAATACGCAAATGCCTCATCACTATTTGTCTGATGTTTCATCAGATGATTTAACGCATTTATTTTTTCTTCGCTATCTTCCACAAACTCTACTTTTCCAAAACCAATAATACTTTGATATTTATAAGTATATTTGCAGGCGATATCTCCACTTACTAATTCATGGTTTGTATCTAGTTCAATACATACATGAGGATTCAATTTAAGTAGTTCTATCTTTTTTCCAACTTTTGCTGTATGAAAATAAAAGATAAGTTGATTATTGTTGTAGGAATAACCAAAATTTAAGGGAACAATATAGGGATAGGGTTCATCATGAATTGCAACACGACATACCTTGCATTCACTGATAATTGTCAATAACTCATCTGGTTGTGTAACTTCACGTTCTTTTCTTCTCATTTGTAATAATCTCCTTGTAGTTTGATTATACAACACAAAAGAAGTACTGTTGGCAATAATCGTATATTTTTATGGTATAATTTTAAAAGAGGTGAGAATCATTGACTACACATTTACATGTTAGAAGTTCTTATACATTATTAAATAGCACATTAAGAATTTCCGATATTATTAATCTAGCAAAAAATCATAATATGAAAGCTGTCGCACTCTGTGATAAGGATGTAATGCATGGTGCAATGGCTTTTTATCATGCCTGTAAGAAAGCGGGTATCAAACCAATTTTTGGTTTGGAATTTGTCTGCTCAATTGAGGAACAGGATGTTTATTTACATGCATACGCAAAAGATGATATTGGATATCGAATGTTATTGAAGTTATCTTCTTATATTAACACGCATGATTCAAAGATTACGTTAGAAGAGCTTAGACATTTTGATGAACAGATGATTTTCACTACTGCTGGTGCTCATGATTATTTAAGATCTTTAAATACACCAGAAAAAAGAAATGAATTATCAGAGATTTTATTATCGCTTAAAAATAACTTTCAGGAGTTTTATTTAGCAATCGCAATGAATGATTCTAATTTTTTAAAGCAACAGAATGCTTCGTTAAAGATTACAGCTGCTACTTTAAAAATTAAAACATTTGCAATGTCACGGATTTACTTTGGCAGAAAAGAAGATGAGGAAGCTTACAAGGTGTTATGTGCAATTGATCAGCAAAGAACAATTAATGATATGTCATTGAATGCAGAATCGGATCGCTATTTTCGCTCACCTGAAGAAATGAAACAATTATATGATGAAGAAGATTTGGCAATGAGTGAAAAAATTGCTGATTCATGTAATGTAAAGATGAATATTAATAAAGTGAATCTACCTGTATTTAAGAATCGCTATGATGTGGATTCACAGACATATCTGACTAGTTTGTGTAAACAGGGTCTTAAGAAACGACTAGATGGAAAAGTAACGAATGAATATGCAGAGCGATTAAATTATGAGTTAAGTGTAATTGCGAAAATGGGATATGCTGATTATTTTCTTATTGTTTATGATTTTATTCGTTTCGCAAAAAGCAAAGATATTTATGTAGGTCCTGGTAGGGGAAGTGCAGCTGGTTCACTAATTTCATATTGCTTGGGAATTACCCATGTGGATCCAATTCAATATGATTTGCTGTTTGAACGCTTTTTAAACCCAGAACGTATCAGTATGCCAGATATTGATGTGGATTTCCCTGATAACCGACGTGATGAAGTAATTGAATATGTCGCACAGTTATATGGAAGAGACCATGTTGCTCATATTGTTACTTTTGGTACGCTTGCTGCCAAACAGGTTTTACGCGATGTTGGAAGAGTTTTAGGAGTAAGCCTAAGTGAGGTTGATATGCTTTCTAAAATGGTCCCACACGTTCTTAAAATTAACTTAGATAGTGTTTATAAAACAAATAAGAAGTTTTCAGAGGCAATTGAAGCAAAAAAAGAGTTTCGTCGTCTATTTAAAATTGCCAGACAGATTGAAGGATTACCAAGGCATATTTCTACTCATGCAGCAGGAATTGTATTGAGTGATCGAGATATTGATGATGTATGTCCGTTAATTGAAATTGAAGAAGATTTATATTCAACGCAATATACAATGGACTATTTAGAAGAACTTGGATTAATTAAAATTGATTTCCTTGGTCTTCGTAATCTTACAATTATTGATGAAGTTTGTACCCATATTAAACGTCATGGACAACCAATTGATATTATGAAAATACCTTTGGATGATTCAAAGACCTTTAAAATGTTACAGGATGTTGATACAGTAGGGGTATTCCAATTAGAGAGCGAAGGAATGAAAAACTTACTTCGCCAAATGCAGGTTACTGATTTTGAAGGTATTGTAGCAGCGATTGCTTTGTTTCGTCCAGGTCCAATGGAAAATATTCCATTGTATTTAAAAAACAAAAACAATCCATCAAACATTGATTATTTACATCCTAGTTTAAAACCATTATTAGAAACAACTTATGGGGTAATGATTTATCAGGAACAGATTATGCAGGTAACTCAAATAATGGCTAACTTTTCTTTAGGGAAAGCCGATATTCTAAGAAAAGCTATTTCAAAGAAAATACCTGGAGAACTGGAAAAGTTACAAAAAGACTTTATTGAAGGTTCCATAAAGAATGGATACACAAAAGAGTTGGCTGAAAAAGTATATGATTTGATTTTAAAATTTGCTGGATATGGATTTAACCGAAGTCACTCTGTGGCATATGGATTGGTTGCATATCAACTAGCTTACTTAAAGGCGAATTATCCATTGTCTTTCTTTGCCTCAGTGCTGAATAGTGTAATTGGTTCAGAAACCAAAAGTAGTGAATATATTTTTGAGGCTAAAAAGCGAGATATTAAAGTACTTCCACCAGATGTTAATCTATCGGAGAATGAATATGTAATTGATGGTAATAGTCTTCGTTTTCCATTAGTTGGAATTAAGAATATTGGTACTGCTATGAGTCTTTCTTTACTAAAAGAGAGAGAAGAACATGGTTTATATAGTGACTTCTTTGATTTTGTTGCAAGAGCAAATCTTATGAAGATTACAAGTAAAGGCATTGAAAGTCTGATTGATGCTGGTGCAATGGATTCATTTAAAATTAATCGTGCAAGTTTACGTGCAAGTTTGGAAGACGCAATGCGTTATGCATCACTAGTTCGTGTAAATGACAATGGAGAGAGTCAGCTAAACTTGGATATTGTTTCAAAGCCTCCATATGTGATGGCAAAAGAAATGTCACATGAGCGAAGTTTCAGAGAAAAGCAGGTACTTGGATTTTATCTGAGTGCACATCCAATAACCAAATTAAGGGAATCCATCAATAAAGATGTATTGGGACTTATTCAGTTACATAATCATAAAGGGTTTGCACGACTTGTAGGATTCATTGAAAAATGCAAACAACATCGTACCAAGAATGGTGAAATCATGATGTTTGTAGTCGTTAGTGATGAAACAAGTAAGTTTGATTTGGTGTGTATGCCAAATGTATATCGCATGTATCAGGATATTTTAGTAAGAGGTAACTACATATATGCAGAAGGAAACATTAAAGATCGTCCTTCCTGCCTGGTGAATAAAATTGAAAAATTAGAATTAGAGTAAAAGCTGACAGAAATGTTGGCTTTTTTTCTTAACAATCATGTAACATTACTTTGTTTATAATAGATGTATGAATGAAGAGGGACATTATGAGAACTATTATGAAGAAAAAAAGTTATGGTAATCAATTCAAAATTTTCCACTATGAAACAATAAAACTTTTTGTATCAAAAAAAATTTGGATTACATTGTTTGCAATTCTAGGGTTATTTTCTTATAACATTTATAATAACTATCAAAATGATCTAGCATATAAAAGCATGTTATTACAGGATGTTTTGGCACAAAGAAAATTGGAAGCGTTTATTAGTGATAATTTAGTATGGGAAATGAATCAGATTAGTGAACTATCATATTTAAATGGAGAAGATGAAAATGCCTATCTGAAGAATGAAGAATATATACGGCTTTATCAGGAATGGGAATACTATGATAAAGCTTATTTTGCAACAGAGGAAGTAGTTGAGTTTTTGTGGACCCCACAAACGATGGAGTGTGAAACGAATAATGATTACTATAAAAGTGATACATGGAATAAAAAGATGATGACTCGTTATGAGTATATGTTAACTCATATTGAAAAAGGAGGTGTGTCATACAGCAAAGAAATTGTTGATGAGTATAAAAAGAAATATGTTATTTACCAATATTTATATGAACACAATATTCAGGATTATAGTAGTCCATATGCAGTGAATGGATTGAATTTCATTATCAACCTATTTAAGGGATATGATATTCTGATTGTCTTTGGAATACTTGCTTTACAAATGGTTTATTCTTATACAAGCGAAAACGATAATGGTACCTATAAGCTATTAATGAGTACACCACTTTCAAAAAAAAGTATAGTAGTTCAAAGAATTGTATTTAATATATTTTCTTCAGTATTGATACTTGTATTTAGTCTTTCAATTGGCTTTATTATTTCTACTGTTATTGGAGGAATAGGAAACCCGAATTATCCACAGTGGATGATGGGAGATCAGATTGTATCCACTATTTCATATATAGGATATATTCTTATCTCGCTAGTTGTTGTGTTATGTCTGTTTGCATGTCTATATTCATTACTTTCAACGATATTTTCATATTTTGACCACTCTATCGTTTTTATAGGTTTTATTCTGATTGCTTTGGCCTTTATGTTTTTATTGGAGATGACCTATACGAATATTTATTATATTTTTCCATATATGATGGTGTTTCCGTTTACTTTCGCATTGCATCTATCCAAAATAAATGTATTGTATCTAATGCTTTCGTGTTGTATTCATCTATTTATATTGATGGTATTGAATCTATATTTTATGGAATATAAAGATTTCGGTAACTTTAAAATTATAATAGTTAAGAAAAAGTGATTATAATAGATAAGATTTTATTTAATCTATGAGCAAAACGAGTAATAGTGTATAATTATACTTAATAAATATTTTTTGTATTTAGCATTGTGAATATATGGGAGAGAACATATGAAAATACTAGAAGTAAAAGGTTTGATGAAAAACTATGGAAAAAGCGAAATTTTAAAAGATGTTAATTTTGAGGTGAACACTCATGAAGTAATTGGTTTTATCGGCCCCAATGGTGCTGGTAAAACAACTACTATGAAGTGTATTTCTGGATTGACAGGTTTTCATCAGGGAAGTATTCAAGTTGATGGACATGATATTAAGAAGGATCGTATTGAAGCACTTAAATATCAGACTTCAATGATTGAAGGACCAGCATTATATCCAGAGTTGAGTGGAAAAGAGAATATTAAATTATTTGCATCGTTAAGAGGCGTATCTAAAGAGCGAGTAGATGAAATGATTGAAATGACAAAATTGGGAAAGAATATCAATCGTAAAGTATCACAGTATTCAATGGGAATGAAACAAAGAGTTGGTTTAGCGATTTCTTTAATGAGCAATCCAAAATTAATTATGCTGGATGAACCTACCAATGGTTTGGATCCAAGTGGTGTGATTGATCTTTTGACTTTGGTTAAGGAATTAGCAACTAAGGAAGAAATTGGAATTCTTTTTTCATCACATACACTAGCTGATGTTGAAAAGATTGCAGATCGCATCATTTTTATTAAAGATGGACAATTAATTGATGAGAGTCAGTTTGTAAAAGATCAAAGCATTGTTTATGAAGTAAAAACGGAAGAAGATATTAATGATATATTGAAAGATCAGTTTGTGTTTGAATACAATGAGGTTGTGAAAACTTATACAATCAGATTAGAGAAAAAAGAAGATTTGAATGAACTTCTGCAATTGTTTAGTAAGAATCAGGTAACGGTATTGGATATTAGTAAAGTGGAACAATCAATAGAAGATGTGTATAAGGATATTTATTATGACTAAAAAACCAGCAATTTTTCGTTATGAATTTTTGAAACTAATTGCTTCCAAACGTATTTTAGTTACGATTGTAGCAATCCTTATGTTGTTAACTTACAATATCTATACCAATTATGAAAAAGATTCTGAATTTGATAATATTCTTCTTGGTGATTTGCTTTATCAGGGAGAAATTGAGGCAAGTCAAAGTGATGGTTATATTGGAGAAACATATCAATTGATTAAAGATGGTGAAGCACAGGGGATAAGCAGAGCGGATGTTGTTGCTTCTGATGCTTACCAACAAGCTTATGCACAATGGGAATATTATGATGATGCTTACTTTGCGACTTATGATGTAGTTAATATGGTTTGGGTGTCATCTTATTTCAGAGAAACAGAACCACCAGTGAAAGATCCTGATAAATGGGTAGAAGCAATGATGATACGAACAGAGTATATGTTGGATCACATTGATAAGGGGATTATATCCTATAGTCCTGAAAAAGTTCAGGACTATGAAAGACAATATGATCTTTACAAGTATATGTATGAGCATGAAATTTTAGATTACAACAGTCCTAATGAAGTAAACGGATTAAATTTTCTTGTGAATTTATTTAAAGATTATAATATTTTAATTGTATTTGCGATTCTTGCATTTCAAATGATGTTTTCTTATACAAGTGAAAATGATAATGGAACGTATAAATTATTAATGAGCTCACCAGTTTCAAAAGTGCGACTGGTTATTGAGAAGATAGTGTTTAATGCACTGACATCAGTTGTAATTTTTGCCTTTACACTACTGGCAGGATTTATTATTGCATCAGTTTTAGGAGGAACAGGTTCACTTGAGTATCCGCAGTGGATAAGTGGAGGATCAGTTGTATCAACTGGTGTGTATATTGGTTATATCTTTATAACGCTGATTCTGGTTTCGTTCTTGTTTTCAGCTTTATTCTCATTATTCTCAGTGTTCTTTTCTAATTTTGAAAATGCAATGATCTTTGTTGGTTTCATTTTAATTGCTCTGGCATTTATGTATTTATTAGGTATTACCTATACTGATATTTATTATATTTTCCCATATATGTATGTGTTCCCATATAGTTTTGCATTACATTTAGGGAAACTGAATATTCCATTATTAGGTGTAATCACTGTGATACATTTAGTTGCATTAGTGGGGTTAAATGTTTATGTAATGAATCACAAAGATTTTGGTGATTTTTCAATCTTTAATATCAAAAGGAGGAGGAAAGTATGATTGCTTATTTTAAAAGTGAATTAAAGCGTTATCTTCGCTCCAAAAAGTTTTGGATTGCCTTTGTTTTGGTATTTACAGTTTTTACCTTTAATGCAATAGAATTAACTAATAAAGGAAAAGATGCAGTCTATACAAATATGGGTTCTTCTTATCCAGCGCAATACAGTTCATTGAATCATATAACAACAACATTATTACCTGTGAATTATATGCAGGATGAAAACAATCCGGATAACTGGATTGAAATTTACGATGAGCGTTTTCCAAAACTTCAGGCAGCATTAGAAACTTATAATGCTGATTATGATGTGATGATGGAAGCATTGGCTAAGGGAGATATGGATACATATGTAGAGAAGGCACTTGACTCATGGGTATTTCTTTCTGCACTGACGATAGAAATTCGTAATCCTATTTCAGGTTATAATTATCATAAATATGATGATGAAGTGCAAAAAATTATTAATGAAAGAGGGTTTGGTGATTTAAAGGAAGAAATACTTCAAGTCATTGATGAAAACTGGCAAATTGCTGATTGGTTTTATGATTCATTCCCAACCGCGCAGTTTATGACCCGATATTTTTATACTTTGCATGAGCAGGGAATTGCGCCAATTAATCAATACTCTGTTAATAGTTCAACATTATGGTATCAGATGTGTATACATGTACTACCATTCTTAATACCTGTATTAATCCTTGTGATGTTCTTTAATGTATTAGATAAGGATCAAAAAAACGGAACATTAAAGCAGTTGCTATCGCTTCCAAGAAATACTGCATATGTGATAAGAGGTAAGATTCTTTCCAGTTTTGTAGCTACTGTTATTCTGGTTGTGACACCAGCGATTCTGCTTAGTGGAGTTCTGGCGATATCTGATCACTTTGAACAGGCATCTGCACCAGTGTTAATTCGTGAGAGTGAGGTTATGCAATTAACTCCTCGTGAAGATTCGGAAGGAATGATACAAAGTTATTATGATTATGGACAAATCGATAGAGAAAGTCTGTTTATTGGAATTAGTGAATATACACCTAGACGCTTTATGTCAACGATAGAATCACCAAAGACAGAATTGAATTTTACAGAACTATGGAAGTTTAATATATACTCACTTGGATTGATTATTTTATACATAGCATTTCTGACTAATTTATTTATGCTGTGTACAACAATTACGAAAAATAAAATTGCATCTGCAGTTCTTATGGCAGCAATTGTTGTTGGAGGTAATGTAATAGTGGCATTAAAGTTTACTAGTAAACTGAGTGTAATTAATCCATTTAACTTCAGCAACCCTGTATATAATCTATCTGGATTAAGTGTTTATTATTGGCCATATGCAATTATTGTGTTGTCGTCATTTACCATTGGATTGTATATTTTAAATCGATTATTATTCAAACGAAAGCGCTTCTATTAAGCAATCAAAGTTTGACAATGAATACCTAACAGTGTTAAAATACTAATAGTGTTAGGTATTTTTATATACCATAAGTGGAGGAAACATGAGTTCTGATAATATGAATGTTTATGATGAGTTAGCTATTAATTTCTGGCAAAATATGAAGCTTCTTCATAAATCGAGGGTGCATAAAGGAATCATTGATTCATTAGAAGGGGAAGTATTTCTACTTCAATACATTATGAAAAACGATGGTGTTGCACTACCTAGTGAGCTTTGTCATGAAGGAAACATCAGTTCTGCAAGAGTTGCAGCTGCATTAAAGAATCTGGAACAGAAATCTTTCATCAGTAGGGAACTTGATGCAAAAGATCATCGCAAACTTTTGGTTAGACTTACTTCAAAAGGGAAAGACGTTGCAAGTGAACAACGTGAAAAAATCAAGAAGAATGTTGTAGACTTACTTACTACATTAAGTGAAGAGGATGCAAAGGAATATGTACGAATTACTGGAATTCTTGCAAATAATCTTCTTGAGAAAATGAAGGATTAGAACAAAATAGCATTACATAGAAAGGTGGTAGATTAATGAACAAACACTTAAAAGAAAAAATTGGTGAATCCCTTTCTTCTGTACTTCCTATCGCAATCATTGTGTTATTGATAAGTATTTTTATTGTGCCTATCGAAACAGGTACAATGATTGTGTTTTTAGTTGGGACAGTTTTATTGGTTTTAGGAATGGGACTATTTACGTTAGGTGCAGATACTTCTATGATGCCAATTGGAGAAGGGATTGGTATTGAATTCTCGAAGTCAAAAAAGATTAAAATAATCGCATTACTAGCATTCTTGATTGGTGTAATTATTACAATCGCAGAGCCTGATTTACAGGTTTTAGTGAAACAGGTACCATCCATACCAGATATGACATTGATATTAACTGTTGCTGTTGGTGTTGGCGTGTTCTTGTTGATAGCTACACTTCGTACGTTCTTTAAATGGGAACTATCAAAAATATTGATTTTATTTTATGGTATTGTATTTATTTTAGCGTTTTTTGTACCCAAAGAATTTTTAGCAGTTGCATTTGACTCAGGAGGAGTTACCACTGGTCCGATTACCGTTCCCTTTATTATGGCACTAGGTGTTGGGCTAACCTCACTTAGAAGTGATAAGGGAGCTCAAGATGACAGTTTTGGTTTAGTTGCGTTAAGTAGTATTGGACCAATTATGGCAGTGCTGATTTTAGGAGTTGTATTAAATCCGAGCGGAGTTACTTATACGAACTATATATCGCATGATGTAATTACTACCCAAGATGTTGCGAAATTGTTTTTTCAAGAACTTCCTGACTACTTAAGTGAGGTGCTAATTGCAGTTATTCCACTGTTTTTAATGTTTATTATTTTCCAATTTGTAACTAAACGATTTAAAAGAGGACAAATCGGACGAATAGTGGTAGGATATCTTTATACATTTGTAGGACTTGTCTTATTCTTGGTAGGTGTAAATGTTGGATTTATTCCAGTAGGATATCTGATAGGAAGCGAAATTGGTGCTTCCTCAACCTCGTGGTTATTGTTGCCACTTGGTGTATTAATCGGGTATTATGTTGTAAAAGCAGAGCCAGCAGTACATGTACTTAATAAACAGGTTGAAGAAGTTACAAAAGGAACAATACCTCAAAAAGCAATGCAGTTATGTCTGTCGATTGGTGTTGCGATATCATTGGCGTTATCGATGATTCGAATCCTTACAGGGATTTCAATCTTCTGGTTCTTAATTCCTGGATATGCAATTGCACTGGCGTTGACATTCTATGTCCCTAAGATATTTACGGGGATTGCATTTGACTCAGGTGGAGTTGCCAGTGGTCCGATGACGAGTACTTTTATTCTTCCGTTAGCCATTGGTGCTTGTGAAGGAGTAGGAGGAAATGTCTTACTGGATGCGTTTGGAGTTGTTGCAATGGTTGCAATGACACCGCTTATCGTAATTCAGATAATGGGGTTAGTATTTAAATTAAAAACACAACGAAGTGAAGCGGATATTGACGAAGATGACGATATCGCTATCGAGTTGGATGATTCTGATGACATTATTGATATAGAGGAGGAACTTGATAATGAAGGATTCGATTATCAAACTGAGACTTAAATTAGTCGTTACAATAGTTGATCGAAACAAAGGATGCAATGCAATTAAACTATTTAAATCTTTAGGCGTACATTGGCACTTCACTGTTTCAGGAGAAGGTACAGCCAATTCTGAAATGATGGAACTGTTAGGTCTTGGGTCTTCCGATAAATCAATTGCATTATGTATTATTCCTCAGTTTAGAGTTGAAGAATTTCTTGAAACAATCAATCGAGAATTGCATTTAGATGTCAAAGGGAATGGTGTAGGATTCACGATTCCAATATCAGGAGTTAATCATCCAATTATTCATAAAATAGAAAAAGAAATCAGTATGGAGTCGATAAAAACTATGAAACAAGAACTTGAACAAATGGTAGAAAAACAAAAGAAAGAAACAATTTATTCTGTCGTTCTTGGTGTAATCAACCAAGGATATAGCGAAGAAGTTATGAGTAGTGCGAAAGAAACTGGAGTTCGTGGAGGAACTGTCATCCACGCCAGAAAAGTTGGGGTCGAGGATGCAGTAAAATTCTTGGGAATTTCAGTACAGGAAGAAAAAGAAATTCTGATGATTGTTACAACCAAAGAAAATCGTCACGACCTTATGAAGAAATTATCAAAAGAACACGGTATCACAAGTGAAACTCATGGAGTTTTCTTATCACTACCAGTGGAAGATGTAATTGGAATTCAATTACCAAAAGAATAAATATTCAAACGAAATACAAGGTGAAGAAAGATGCGAAAAACATTGACTAATCCTTGTATTTTGTGTATCATTACTATGTTGTATGTCCTCTTGAGGATTACAACCGCGCATTATAGGGTTTAAAGTATGTTTTACATCACCTTATTTGGCGAGTCTTAAAACTAAAGAAGGAGGTGCAAATAAATGTACGCAATTATTGAAACAGGTGGAAAACAAATTAAAGTAGAAGAAGGTGCAACAATCTTCGTTGAAAAATTAGATGTTAATGAAGGTGACAAAGTTACTTTTGATAAAGTTGTTCTATATTCAGACAAAACTACTAAAGTTGGAACACCATATGTAAAAGGTGCGAAAGTGAACGCAACTGTTGATAAGCAAGGTAAGAGTAAAAAAATCGTAATTTACAAATACAAAGCTAAAAAAGGTAGTTCACACCGTAAACAAGGACACCGTCAACCATATACAAAACTTACAATCAACTCAATCGAGGGGTAAGTCATGGTTAACGTTAAGATTGGTATGAGAAATGATCAGATTCAATCTGTAGTGATTGAAGGACATGCAGACAGCGCTTGTAAAGGTGAAGATCTGGTTTGTGCTGGTGTTTCTAGTATCGGTGTTGGTGTTCTAAATACATTGGATGAATTGACTCATAACAAATGCCATCTAGAGATGGACAATGGTTATATCAATATCCAGGTTAAAGAAAATAATGATATTGTGCAAACAATATTACATACAGTATGGATTCAGTTGAAGACAATGAGTGAATCCTATGAAGAATATATTATGATAACGAAAGAAGAGGTGTAAACTATGAAATTCAGTTTAGATATTCAGTTATTCGCATCTAAAAAAGGGGTTGGATCTACTAAGAATGGTCGTGACTCTAAATCGAAAAGATTAGGTGCTAAACTTGCAGATGGTCAATATGCAAACGCTGGTTCAATTATTTATCGCCAACGTGGAACTAAAATCCATCCAGGTACAAATGTTGGACGTGGTGGAGATGACACACTATTCGCTACAACAAGCGGTATTGTGAAATTTGAACGTTTGGGTAGAAGAAAAACAAAAGTTTCTGTATATCCACAAGCTTAATACAAATTCCTCACTGCTGTGAGGTTTTTTTATCCAGAGAGGGAAAATATGAGAAAGATAGCAACCGTAATGATTGCTTTTGTATGTTTATTAGGAGCATGCAGCAGTAATGATACTAGTAAAGAGACAAAAGATATTATTTCAAACGTTACTTGGTATGCAAGTGATGGTTCAGCGATGGTACTAAAAGATGATACATTTGCTTGGTATCTAGATGAAGATGTTCAAGATGATAATGTATATAAAGGTACTTATGATGTATATTATGGTGAGGATGCAATAAACTATATTACAACTGATTTAAAGGATTATGGTGTTAGCGAAGATGAATTAGAAGATCAATTCAACCGTAATGATGATCAATCCAAAGAGAATTTGTGTGTATTTGTTTTACATAATACATCAGCTATTGTTGATGGAGAAGAAACTGAATTTGATCCATATGATACCCCTTATTTTGGGTTTTATTATGAAGATGATGATAAGACAACGTTAGATTTAGCAAATATGAATACAGGAAATTATGCAACCTTTAAAAATGTAAAGGAGTGATGTTATGCAATTTATTGATAGAGTAAAAATGAAAGTACAAGCGGGTGATGGTGGTAAAGGAATGTCATCGTTTCGTCGTGAAAAATATGTAGCCTATGGTGGACCCAGTGGTGGTGATGGAGGAAAAGGTGGAAATATCGTCTTCGAAGTAGATGAAGGTAAATCAACGCTTTTAGATCTTCGTTATAACCGTAAGGTTGTTGCCAGTAATGGTGGTAATGGAAAAACAAAGAAAATGCATGGTGCTACGGGACAAGATGCCGTAATAAGGGTTCCTTTAGGAACGATTATTAAAGATATTGAAACAGGACAGATATTAGCTGACCTAACCAGAAATAAGCAACGTGCAGTTATCTGTGAAGGGGGAAAAGCAGGAAGAGGTAACTTCCGTTTTAAATCTTCTAAAAATACAGCACCTACTTATGCTGAAAAAGGTGGAATCGGTGAAAGCCGTGAAATTGAAGTAGAACTTAAAGTGTTGGCAGATGTTGGTCTTGTAGGATTTCCATCAGTTGGAAAGAGTACCTTACTATCAGTAGTAAGTGCGGCAAAACCAGAAATTGCTGATTATCACTTTACAACGATTCAACCAAATCTGGGAATGGTTCAGGTATCGGATGGAAGAAGTTTTGTAATGGCTGATTTACCTGGACTAATTGAAGGTGCAGCCCAAGGAAAAGGGTTAGGACATCAGTTCCTACGTCATATTGAACGTTGTCGTGTTATTATCCATGTTGTAGATATGGGAGCACAAGATGGCCGTGATCCAGTAGAAGATTATCAAATCATTAATAATGAATTAGAAAGTTATCAATATCGTTTATTAGAACGTCCACAAGTTGTAGTAGCAAATAAAATGGATTTAGATGCTGCTCCTGAAAACTTAAAACGTTTCAAAGAAGCATATCCAGATGTAGAAGTGTTTGAAACAATGACACTAATTGCAGAAGGATTAGAGCCGGTTTTATATCGTGCCGCAGACTTATTAGATGAGACGCCATTATTCCCGTTATACGACGAGGAAGAGGACACAGAAGGGGTTCTATATAAATATGAAGGTGAAAAACCTGCATTCTATGTACACAACCTTGGAAATGGTCGCTGGATGATTGATGGTGATGAAATTGAAAATGCATATCGTATGGCAAACCTTGACAGTGTTGAAGGGGAACAACGATTTGCAAGAAAAATGAGAGTCTTAGGAGTTGATCAGGGACTGCGTGATGCTGGTTGTCAGGATGGTGACACAGTAGCAATCTGTGACTTCGAGTTTGAATTTGTAGAATAAAGCACAATGTGCTTTATTTTTTCTTTTCTTCTTGTGATATAATAAGAACATGGAATTAAATATAGTAAATGAATATGACTTTACCTTTGAATATGAACAACAATTCAAAGGTTTGCTGAAGCGTGCAATAAAAGTCACAAAAAGAGAAACCAATATCGTTCTTTCGTGTATTTTTGTGGATGATAAAAAGATTCATGAAATTAACAGAGACTATCGTAATATTGACAGAGCTACTGATGTTATCAGTTTTGCCTTGTTAGATGACGATACGTTTTTAGTACCAGAAGAAGAAGCAATTGAGTTGGGAGATATTTTTATCAGTATTGATACTTGTAAACGACAGGCACAGGAGTATGGTCATTCTTTTGAAAGAGAATTATGTTTTTTGTTTGTACATGGTGTTTTACACTTGTTGGGATATGACCATATGAAGGAAGAAGATGAAAAGGTAATGATTTCACTTCAAAAGGAGATTTTGGATGAAACAGTTACTGGCTAAGTTCTCCTATGCATTTAGAGGAGTCGGATTAGCATTAAAAGATAAAAGTGTGATTGTGCAAGTAGTAATTATGCTTTTGGCATTAGTCTTTTTTTCATTCTTTGATTTATCATTAATCGAATGGTGTGTATTGTTGATGTGCTGTGGGATGGTAATCGTTGCAGAGATGTTCAATACTGTGATTGAAAGAATGATGAATTTTATTCATCCTGAGTGTGATGATCGAGTTAGAGATATTAAGGACTTTGGAGCTGGAGTAGTACTTGCAGCAAGTTTTTTTGCATTATTAATAGGAATATTGATAATTGGTAGTAAAATAATATAAGAAGGCGAACAGAATGTTCAGCCCTTTTTAATGAAGAAGGTAAACAGAAGTTATTGAGGAGGATTTTAAATGAGTTTTAAATCAGGATTTGTAGCAATTATAGGACGTCCCAATTCAGGGAAAAGTACACTTTTAAATACATTAATGCATACTAAATTAGCGATTACATCAGATAAACCACAAACAACAAGAAATAATATTCTGGGTATATTAAATCAGGAAGACTATCAGATTGTATTTGTGGATACACCAGGAGTGCATAAACCAAAAACAGCTCTTGGTAAATCAATGAATAAAGGTGTGTATTCTTCAATGCAAGATGCAGATGTTATTTACCTGGTAATTGATGCAACAAAACCATTTGGTCGTGGCGATGAATTTTTAATGGAACGTATTCGTAACACAGATACAAATGTCTTTTTAGTTGTTAATAAAGTTGATTTATTAAGTAAAGAAGAACTCTTAGAAACGCTTATTAAATGGCAAAACCAGTTCGAATTCAAAGAAATTATTCCGATTTCAGCATTGCAGGATAATAATATTGATGAGTTACTAAACACAACGATTTCTTATTTAGAAGAAGGAGTTCAGTTTTATCCAACCGATATGCTAAGTGATCGCAGTGAAGATTTCAGAATCAAAGAAATCATCCGTGAGAAAGTATTATATTATACACGACAAGAAATTCCACATGGAGTTGCGGTTGTGGTGGAAACCAAAGATGAAAGCGATACATGGGTTGATATCCAGGCACTAATTATTGTGGAACGCAAATCACAAAAGGGGATTCTTATTGGTAAACAGGCAACAATGATCAAAAACATTCGTTTGGCAGCACAAAGAGATTTAAAACAGTTATTAGGAAAAAAAGTTACACTTGAGTTATATGTTCGTATTGAAGAAAACTGGCGTAACAAAGAAAATAAGTTAAGTGAGCTAGGATACAAGGAATACGATAATGAATAACAAAACCGAAGTAATCATTTTAAAAAACAGTGATTATCGTGATGCGGATGCACTTTTAAATGTTCTTAGTAAAGACTATGGAAAGATGACATTTGTAGCTAGGGGGATTCGTAAGCCAAAGAGCAAGAATGCTAATAGTTGTTCTTTGTTTCAACAAAGCATCTTTCATTTTGATCTTCATGAACAAAGAAGTATGCAAAGTTTAAGGACTGCAGAGTTAAAGTATAGCTATCGCAAAATCAGAGAAGATTTAACTAAACAAAGCATTGCTTCTATTATGGTAGAGGCGATGGATAAGATAGATATTGAGATTGTGGAAGAGTCTTTTGAATTATTGGAAACTTCTTTACGTTTTTTAGACACAACAGACAACCCAATGGCACTGTTAGGTTTATATATTGCCAGAATTTGTGAGATGTGTGGTATTGATCCATATGTGGATGGTTGTGTACGTTGTCAAAGAGAGGATCATCTAACAGCTATTTCATTAAATGATGGAGGCTTTATATGTTCTTCATGCTTCAATGAGAATCTGCATATAAAAAAAGATCGTTCCGTTTTAAAATTCTTTCGATTATTCAACAAAGCAGATATTACTCAATTTCCATTAATCGAAGAAATTACTCCATGTAATTATTCGGATATTGAAGATATTTTAGCGTTTTTTATGGAATACAGTGGAGTTAACTTGCGAAGTTTGAAGTTTCTGCAACATATTTCAAATTTAAAGTAAAAAAGTATATTGAATTAGATGGAAACCTCCAATTAAAATAAACTGAAAATAAATAGATAAATAAGAGGTTTCTACCTTGAATAGAGTAGCGAATTATGGTATATTTAAACATACATGTACGTATTTTTTTAGTATGTGTTTGTAGAAAGAAAAAGAGGATGTTATGAGCGAGAAAAATTTTGATACAGTTGTTGCTCACATGAAAAACTCAGGATTCGTTTTTCAGGGAAGTGAGATTTATGGTGGATTATCAAATACTTGGGACTTTGGACCAATTGGTATCGAACTAAAAAACAACATTAAGAACGCTTGGTGGAAAAAATTTATCCAAGAAGATCCTAACAATGTTGGGATACAAAGTGCAATTTTAATGAATCCGGAAGTATGGGTAGCTTCTGGTCACGTGGGCGGCTTTTCTGATCCATTGATGGACTGCAAAAAATGTAAGTCCAGATTTCGTGCGGATCAGTTGATTGAGAATTTTTCAAATGGAGAAGAAAATCCAAGTGGTTGGAGCAAAGAGCAAATGAAGTCATATATTGATGACAACAAGATTGCTTGTCCTAACTGTGGGGCTCATGATTTTACTGATATACGTGAGTTTAATTTAATGTTTAAAACATTTCAAGGGGTTGTGGAAGACAGTAAGAATACTATTTACTTACGTCCAGAAACAGCACAGGGGATGTTTGTGAACTTCAAGAATGTACAACGTACAATGCGTAAGAAATTACCATTTGGAATTGGACAAATTGGAAAGAGTTTCAGAAATGAAATCACACCAGGTAACTTTATTTTCAGAACACGAGAATTTGAACAAATGGAAATGGAATTCTTTGTGAAACCTGGAGAAGATTTAAAATGGTATGAATACTACAAAGAATTTTGTATGAATTTCTTAGTATCGATTGGGATCAATAGAGATAACCTTCGTCTAAGAGAACATGATCAAGAAGAATTGTCACATTACTCAAAAGGAACATGTGATATTGAATATAAATACTCATTCGCTAAGGCGCAGTGGGGAGAGTTATGGGGAATTGCTGATCGTACAGACTTTGACTTAAAAGCACATCAAGATGCTTCTAAAAAAAGTTTGGAATATCAAGATCCTCAAACAAACGAAAAATACATTCCATACTGTATTGAACCAGCCGTAGGGGTGGAAAGAATGATGCTTGCAGTTATGTGTGATGCGTATGAAGTTGAGGAGTTAGAAAATGATACACGTACCGTGCTTCATTTACATCCTTATATTGCACCATACAAAGCATGTGTCTTACCATTACGCAAGGAACTTGTTGAAGAATCAAAAGAAATCTTCGCACAACTTGCAGGTGACTTTACCATTACTTACGATGAGGCAGGAAGTATCGGGAAGAGATATAGACGTCAGGATGAAATCGGTACACCATTCTGTATAACTTATGACTTTGATTCTAGAGATGATAAATGTGTTACGGTTCGTGATCGTGATACAATGGATCAAACAAGAGTTAAGATTACAGAATTAAACGATTTTATCAAAGAAAAAGTAAAATTCTAAGAGGTGAGTCAATTTGGCTAGAATACCAGAAAATGTAATAAATGATATTCGGAATCGAACAGATATCGTTGAGGTTGTATCTCAATATGTACCACTTACAAAAAAGGGAAAGAACTTTGTCGGTGTATGTCCTTTTCATGACGATCATAATCCTTCTATGAGTGTATCATCAGACAAGCAGATATTTCACTGCTTTGTGTGTGGTGCAGGAGGGAATGCATTTGGGTTTGTTCAAAGATTTGAAAACATAGGGTTTCTAGAGTCAGTAAAACGGGTAGCCGATTTATCGAATCTTCCGTTTGATTTTGATGTAAGTAGCTTTAGTCAAGTCAAGAACAAAGAATATCAGCCTCTCTATGATGTGTTGAATGATGCAATTGAATTTAGTTCTTATGAATTACTATCAATTGATGGAAAACCATACTATGAATATCTTACAAAGCGTGGGATTCATGAAGACATCATGAAGAAGTTCTCAATTGGATTCAATCCAAAAGAGAACCGATTATACGAGTTTTTAAAAGCTAAAAAGCACAAAGACGAAGATATGGTTTCTGCCAATGTTGTGAGAATATCACAACAGGGAATGCAGGATGTATTCTTCAATCGAATTACAATTCCAATCCATGATGGATTTGGTAATCCTGTTGGTTTTACTGCCAGGGTTATTGATGATTCATCTGATGCGAAATATATTAATACTGCAGAAACACCAATTTATATTAAGGGTAATCTGCTGTTCAATTATCATCGTGCAAAAGATTCGGCGAAAAAACAAGGTAAAATTTATGTGGTGGAAGGTGCTATGGATGTTATAGCATTTGCCAAAGCAGAAATTGATAATGTAGTTGCTACACTAGGTACAGCATGTACAGGTGAGCAAATTAAGTTATTAAAGTCCTTGAATTCGACTGTATGCATTTTCTATGATGGTGATCGAGCTGGTCAGGATGCAACTTATAAGGTTGGTAAACTAGCAGTGGAGCGTGGATTAAGTGTTGAAATCGTAAAAAACGATCACAATTTAGATCCGGATGAAATTATTGAAGCACATGGAAAAGAGGAATTGAGAGAAGTAAGTAAGAAGACAATTTCATGGATTGATTTCTTATTTGATTTCTTAATGAAAAAATTTAATTTAAATAACTATTCAGAAAAGAAAGAATATGCGAAAATAATAGGTGAAGAGATAAGCAGGTTGAGTGACCAGTTTGAGAAAGACAGTTACTATAACCAATTAAGACAAGTGAGCGGATTCGATTTAAGCCAGGGGCAGAGTGATGCCCAAATCCCAGACAGGCAAAGTCAATATGAACGAAAAAGTGAACTTTTTAGGCCTAAAAATGGTCTTATTAATGCACAGTATCAAATACTGTCATTATTACTTATTTCCAAACAGGCAAATGAATTGTATCGACATGATCTTGGTTTTTTACCAACAAATGTGTATAATGATTTAGCGCTGCAGATTATTGATTATTATCGTAATCATGATGAAATAGTTATTGCAGATTTATTAACGTTTATTAAAGAAGAAGACGTAAAGAAAGTACTTTTAGAAATAACCAACTGGGAATTAGCTCCTACTCGTTATCATGAAGAAGTGATGCAGGAAGCAATTTCGAAAATTAAAAATAGTATGATTTCGGAGAAAATCAATACACTTCTTAAACAATCAAACCAAATTAGTGATCCAATCCAGAAGGCGAAGATTGCTGATGAGGTAGTTAAATTACGACGACAAAGGGGAGATTGATATGGCAAAAGCAAAAAAACTGAGTAAAGAAGTAAAATCTTTAGATCAGGTAAAAGAAGATCTATTAAAAGAATACAAAAAGGAAGGTCATATTCAACAATCTTTGATTGATAAATCGATTCAACATTTAGATTTATCTGAGGATGATACAGAAGACTTGTTTGAATGGTTTAATCAAAATGGAATTGATATCGATGAAGATGATTTAGAAATCGATGAAAGTTTGGTTACCTCAGGGAAGGATGTTATCGACATTGAAGATGTGGATGATGTTGATGACGTAGAAGGAATCGATGATGATGAAGATGATGATAAAAAAGAGTTAACCGATTTGGAAACACTTGAACAATCATTTGCATCTTCTTCACAAAATAAAGTGAATGACCCAGTTAAGATGTACTTAAAAGAAATTGGTCGTGTGGAACTTCTTGATCCAAAAGAAGAACCAGAAATCGCGAAACGTATCCAAGAAGGTGATGAAGAAGCGAAAAAGAAATTAATCGCTGCCAACCTTCGTTTGGTTGTTTCGATTGCCAAGAAATATGTAGGACGTGGAATGTTATTCCTTGATTTAATTCAGGAAGGAAACATGGGTCTGGCAAAAGCAGTGGAGAAGTTTGACTATACAAAAGGATTTAAGTTTTCTACTTATGCAACTTGGTGGATTCGTCAGGCAATTACAAGAGCGATTGCTGACCAGGCACGTACCATTCGTATTCCGGTACATATGGTTGAGACTATCAATAAATTAACTAGAATCCAACGTCAGTTGGTGCAAGATTTAGGTAGAGATCCTACAGCAGAAGAAATAGCTGAAAAAATGGAAGGTATTACACCTGAAAAGGTTAGAGATATTCAAAAAATTGCTCTAGAGCCAGTTTCACTTGAAACACCAATTGGTGAAGAAGATGATTCGCATCTAGGTGATTTCATTGAAGATAAAGATGCTTTATCTCCAGATGAATATGCAAATAATCAATTGTTAAAGGATGAAATCAATATGGTTCTTCAAGGTTTAACAGAACGTGAAGAGAAAGTACTTCGTTTACGTTTTGGATTGTATGATGGAAGAACAAGAACATTGGAGGAGGTTGGAAAAGAGTTTAATGTAACTCGTGAACGTATTCGTCAAATCGAAGCGAAGGCGTTACGTAAACTGAAACATCCAACACGTTCTAAACGGTTGAAGGATTTCATGGACAAGCAATAAAATTATGAAACTAAGTAAACGTTTGAAGGCAATTTACGACCTTGTTGATGAGGGCGCAGTGGTTGGTGATATCGGATGCGACCATGCATTACTATCTTGTGCACTTATGCTGAATGGTAAGGCAAAAAAAGTGTACGCATGCGATATTAACGAAGAACCACTGAAACAGGCAAGAAAATCGATAGAATATTATAAGCTAGAAGATCAGATTGATGTTATTCATTGTGCAGGACTTGATAAGCTGCCAAAAGATGTAGATACAATTGTGATTGCAGGTATGGGATATGAAACAATTCGCATGATATTGGATCATCATCCTGAAAAAATCAAACATTATAAACGCATTATTATCCAATCAAATCGTGATGTAGAGAGTATTCGTAAATACATCAGTGAGCATCGCTATCACATTCAGGAAGAAGTTTGTGTCTTTGATCTTCATTATTATCAAATCATTGTATTTGATTGTAGTGAAGATGAAAAATTAACAAAAAAAGAAATTCTGTTTGGTAGAAGGATGAAAAAAGATAATGTGTTTATGCAAATGTGGTTTGCAAATTACCGTAAATATGAAGCGATTTTAAAAAAATTACCAAAATCAAATGAAAATTATGCCAGTCTTAAAGAAGTGATGGATTTAATCGAAGAAGAAATAGAAGTCTAGGACTATCTATTTCTTCTTTTTTTTAGTAAAATGATTAAGTAGAAAGAGGGAACTGAATGAATAGTAAAATTGATATATCTTTAGAAGAAGTACCTTTCGAGTTGGTTGGTAAACTGTTAGGACCAAGTGAAAAGTATCTTCAAGTATTACGTGATCATTATAATGTAGAATTAATCTATCGCAATTCAACTTTATCAGTACTGGATAGTGATGAAGAAGTTGCCAATAAAATAAAAGCAGTTATCAACTATATGATGGAAGCAGACGAACATGGGATTTCTGTACAGGAACGAGAAATTATGTATGCCTGCCGTCTTGCTGATGAAGGTAAGTTAAGTAGACTAGCTAGACTTTATAAGGAAGTAGTAAATAAAACAGCAAGTGGAAAGACCATATATCCAAAAACATTGGGTCAATCTTATTTATATAAAAGTATGCGAGAGAATGATATTGTATTTGCATGTGGAGTTGCTGGTACTGGTAAAACTTATCTGGCAGTTATGTATGCAGTTTCAATGTTGAAGAAAAATGAAGTGGAGAAAATCATTCTAACTAGGCCTGCAGTTGAAGCAGGAGAGAATTTAGGGTTTCTGCCAGGTGATTTGAAGGAAAAGGTAGATCCTTACCTAACGCCTTTATATGACGCCTTATATGATGCTCTTGGTACGGAGTCGGTTGAGAAACTTATGGAAAAGGGAGTTATTGAAATTGCTCCTCTAGCATATATGCGTGGTAGAACATTAAATGATGCCTTTATTATTCTAGATGAGGCTCAAAACTCTACCAGATCACAAATGAAAATGTTTCTAACAAGAATGGGATTTAATTCGAAAATTGTTGTAACAGGTGATATTACCCAAATTGATTTAATAAAAAAGAAAGATTCTGGATTGGTAAGTGCCAGAGATATCTTAAGAGATATTGATGAAATTGCATTTGTTGAACTTACGAGTGCTGATGTTGTAAGAAATCCACTAGTTCAAAAAATTATTGATTCTTACGAAAAACATGAAAATGATCAATAAAATTTAGGATTAATTATAAACAAATACAAGATAATAGTAGGTGATATTATGAAGTCATTTATTGTTGTCCTTGTATTTGTTTTTATATTTCTGAATCAAAATACATATATTGATTTAAAACAATTCAAAAGGACTAGTGTAACTGTTGAAATTAAAGGAGAAGTAACAACTCCGGGTATTTATGAACTTGATTACAATGCGAAAGTAAAAGATTTAATTGACCAAAGTGGTGGGTTACTTGATACTGCAGATATTTCTGGAATCAATCAATCTAAGAATTTACGAAATCAGGATGTTATAGTTATTGAAAAGAAACAGGAACAAAATAAAGTATCTATTAATGGGGCTAGTTTAGATCAGTTATGCTCAATCCCAGGCGTTGGACCTTCCACAGCACAAAAGATTATTGATTATCGAGAGGAGTTTGGCCCTTTTCAGACAATCGAAGATATTCAGAAGGTAGCTGGAATAAAAGAGAAGACATACCTTAAAATGAAAGATTATATTCGATTGTAATGAAATATTACTATTTTCTTGTTTCATTGTTTATGGTCATAATGTCTATAAATGCCAATTTCTATGGTAATTTTATAATCATTTTTGTATGCCTTATATATTATTACTTTTACTTTCATAACCAATGGTGGATGATTCTAATTTTACTAATAATATTTAATTTTCATTTTTTATCACCAGAAACAAACAAACCTACATCTGAAGTGGTAAAGGTCATAGATATAAAGCAGAATTACATAATAGCTGATACAGATAATGAACAGGTATATCTCTACAATGTGTTTAATGTTGGATATGGTGATGTGTTAGAAATCGAAGGGAATTATGAAGAAGTGTATTCACTTCAGAACTTTTATCTCTATAACTTTATGGATTATAGTCATAAAAAGGGAATACATTATCAGATGTATGTAAATGACTATACGATACTTTCAAAGAACAGAAGTATAAAAAATCTCTTATTTGAATATATTCAATCGATTGACAAAGATGAACTAAGAAGTTATTTACTGCAAATTTTCTATCAGATTAAGGATGATAATTATATTGAACTGTTATTTCTAAGCGGTTTTCATCTGCGCTTTCTTGTGAAAGTGATGAATAAATTAATTAAGGTAAATAAATCATTACTTTTAAGCGTTGTTATGTTAGGTTATACATTTTTGTTTCCAATACGTTTCTTTATACGTTATTTGTTCTTTAGATCAAGTATTGATTTTTTGATGAAACATATAAACACTAAGAATCGATTTGGAGTTACCATAATATGTTTATTGCTTATGAATCCTTTTGTGGTTACAGAGTTTTCTTTTATGGCTATTTTTATATTTAATACAATACAATTATTCAAAGTAAAACGATTATCAAAATTATTGCTACCAAGCTCAATTATGCTCCCACTACAGTTGTATCATTTTCATGAAATAAATATCATGATGCTTTTATGTTATCCAATTCTTCAACGTGTACATCTGCTGTTGATGGTATGTGCAATTGTATCAGTTCTTTTTCATCCGCTATCATCAATTTTTGTATATTTGATAAGTATGTATGAATGGTTAATTTTGGTTTTTCAGGATTTATATACATTTATTGGTAAACCAAATATAGTGTGGATGCTATTATGGTTTCTTGTATTATTAAAAACAACAGTTGAATTAAAAAAGAAGTATATTGTATGCTTTGTTCTATTATTGCTATACCAACAAAACATGGATTCACTGCAACTGTTTGGAGAGGTTCTCTTTATTGATGTAGGTCAAGGAGACTGTATTCTGATTCGAGAACCTATGTTTGGAAAAACGATAATGATAGATGTAGCTGGTTCCTTTCGATATGAGTTAGCAGAGGAAGTAATATATCCTGTATTAAAAGCACGTGGAATTAAGAAGATAGATATGCTTATTGTTACACATGATGATTATGACCATAATGGAAGTTTAGATGATTTAAAAGAGTTAATAACGATTGATGAAGTATATACTGAAATTGATATGTTAGAACTTGATTCAATAGAACTATACAATTTAAATACGGAAGCTAAATTTGATGATAAGAATGAAAATAGTATTGTTTTGTATGGAACGATTTATGGATTTCATTATTTGTTTACTGGTGATGCTGGTATTCCGTTTGAACAAGCGATTATGGAAGAATATCAACATCTACCTGTGGATATATTGAAAGTCTCTCATCATGGTTCTATTTCAGCTACAACAAAAGATTTTCTGCATTTTATTGATCCATTGGTGGGAATTATCTCCAGTGGCAGAAACAACTCCTATGGACATCCTGATGATCAGGTAGTTGATAATCTACATAAACAGGAAACTACAGTACTGGATACACAACAAAATGGGAGTGTACAAATTTATTACTTTCACAATCTACTTTTTATGAGGACAATGAGCAATGAATTTGGTATAATAATAAAGGTGAAATTATGAACTATTTATTAACAGGTGAAGAACAATATTTACTAAATCATAAAATCAAAGAAATTGAAAAAGATTTAGGAATTAATGATATGAATAAAATCGTCTATAATGCGACAAAGCATGATGCACAGACGATTATTTCAGATTGCAATACATTACCATTTTTTAGTGATAATAAATTGGTGATTGTAGAGCAATGTAAATTTTTAAGTGCAACTCCAAATGAGTTTGATATAGATGCACTCATTGCTTATCTTAAAGAACCACTTGCATCAACAACCTTAATTTTAGTGTTAGAAGGTAAGAAAGATGAACGAAAGAAAGTAGTAAAGGAAATAAAAAAATTATGTAAGGATTTTGTGTTTTCTGCACTAAATGAATTTGATAGAAACAATTTCGTGACTCAACAATTAAAAAAACGTAATATTCAAATTGACAGACAGGCATTAAGTGCTTTCTATCAACGTTGTGGTTTTGATTTGAATCGAATTATGCAGGAACTGGCAAAGTTAGAAACATACCAAGATACAGTAACGATTGAAGTAGTAGAACAATTAATTACGAAACCAGTAGAAGATAATGTATTCTTGTTATCGCAGGCAATCATAGAACAGAATGTTAAACGTTGTTTTACTTATGTTAATGATTTTAAGAAAGTAAATGTAGAAGTCATTACATTGATTGCGATGCTTGCAACACAGTTTCGTTTTCTTTCACAGGTGAAAACATTATCAAATATGCGAATGGGGAAACAAGAAATTGCTAGGGAGTTAGGTGCACATCCATATCGAGTGGAGAAAACACTGGAACAGGTATACCGACGTGACTTAGGTCAAATTCAAAAGATACTGAATGAACTTGCTACATTAGATCAAAGAATTAAGATGGGACTGGTTGATAAGAATCTTGGATTTGAAACATTCCTAATTAAGTATTGCACATAAAAAAAACAATCCCTAAAGGATTGTCATCAAAGCAAAATAAAAATCTACTTCTGTAGATTTTTTCTTTCCCACTTATATACTAAGCAATTGTGTTGATAGCTTTTGCTAAACGTGATTTTTGTCTTGCTGCGTAATTCTTGTGGTAGATATTACTAGAAACTGCTTTATCTAAGTGTTTGCTAGCAACACTATATGCAGTTTGTGCAGCATCTTTATCGTTTGCTTCTACAGCTGTCTTAACTGCTTTGATTGCAGATTTTAATCTAGTTTTTTGAGAAGCATTTGCTAAATGTCTTTTATCATTAGTGATAACACGTTTCTTTTGTGATTTAATGTTAGGCATACTTACACCTCCTAATTTTCATGTGCCAACAAATTATAACAAACCCAACATAAAAAATCAATATTAAATCTTTTACTTTTCATATATTAATGAGTATAATTAAATACATTGGAGTGATTATATGAAAAGTTTAAAAATAGTATTTATGGGTACACCGGAATTTGCATGTTCAATTCTTCAAAGTTTGATCGATTCTAGACATGAAGTAATTGCTGTTGTATCACAACCAGATAAAAAAGTTGGACGAAAACAAATCATTCAAGAAACACCAACAAAGAAGTTGGCAATTGAACATAACATTGATGTAATTCAACCAATTAAAATTAGAGAAGATTATGATGGCATTTTAGCTTATAAGCCTGATTTGATTGTAACTTGTGCTTATGGACAAATGATACCTGAAGCATTACTAAATGCACCAGAGTATGGCAGTTTGAATGTGCATGCTTCTTTGCTTCCAAAATTACGTGGTGGAGCACCAATTCATAAGTCAATTATTTATGGCGAAGAAAAGACTGGTGTATCAATTATGAGAATGGTAAATAAGATGGATGCAGGAGACTATATGCTTCAAAAAGAAGTGGTAATTGATGTGAATGATACTGCAGGGTCTTTGTATGATAAATTAATGGTCATTGGAGCTCAGGCAATCATTGAAGCGATTGACTTATTAGTAGAAGGAAAAGCAGTCTTTACAAAGCAAGATGAGGCAAATGTTAGTTTCGCATATAATATTTCAAAAGAAGAAGAAAAAATAGATTTAGACAAATCGTATAAAGATGTTTATAATCATATAAGAGGTTTGATTCCATGGCCTGTAGGCTATATTTACTTTCATGATAAAAAGTTGAAAATACATGGAGTTAAACTAAGTGAAATAAAACGTGATATTCCAATTGGTGAACTGTTTGTAGAAGACAAACAATTATTCTTATCATGCCATGGTGGAGTTGTACAATTGTGTGAAGTGCAGCTGGAAGGTAAGAAGAAATGTTCAGCAAGTGAGTTTATCAACGGAAACAAGTCGAGGATAATAGGGGGAGAATAGTATGAGTATACGTAAAATTGTAATTTGTGGCTTTGGAGCTGCACTAACATTCTTATTAACAGTATTTATTGTTTTGCCAATCCCTGCAATGGGATATGTTAATTTTGGTGACAGTATGATTTTGTTGTTTGCAACGATTGTGAATCCAGCAGCAGCTGCCTTTATTGGTGGCGTTGGTAGTGCACTAGCGGATGTATATCTCGGATATTCGCAATACGCAATTTTTACGTTGATTATTAAAGGAGCAGAGGGTTTAATTGCTGCTTATTTATTTCATGCTTTACCAAAGAAGATACGTATTGTTGCTTTTCTGGCTGGAGCTTTGATTATGATTGGTGGATATTACATCACAGATGTCATCTTAATTGGTGATTTCATTGCTGTATTACCTGCCGTTCAAGGAAATCTAGTACAAGGAGGATCTTGTTTTGTATTTGCATGTATTGCATATCAACCATTCCTTCGTATCAGTAAACAACAAGTACAATTATTTAAAGAATAGATGAGGAGATTTGCTATGAAACAAAAAAATATTCGTAATTTCTCTATTATTGCCCATATTGATCATGGTAAATCAACTTTGGCTGACAGAATATTAGAGTTAACCGATACCGTTCAACAACGTGAAATGAAATCACAGTTGCTTGACAGTATGGATTTAGAAAGGGAAAGGGGAATTACCATCAAGCTAAATGCTGTACAGTTAAACTACCACAGCAAAGATGGAGAAGACTACGTCTTTCATTTGATTGACACACCAGGTCATGTCGATTTCACTTATGAAGTATCGCGTTCGCTAGCAGCGTGTGATGGTGCAGTACTGGTTGTAGATGCTGCACAGGGAATAGAGGCACAAACCTTGGCTAATGTATACTTAGCTTTGGACAATGACTTGGAAATTCTACCTGTTATTAATAAAATAGACTTACCAAGTGCAAGAGCAGATGAGGTAAAACACGAGATTGAAGAAGTGATTGGACTTGATGCATCTTATGCGCCAATGATTAGTGCGAAGAGTGGTTTGAATGTAGAAGATGTACTAGAAGCAGTTGTAAAGTATATTCCTGCACCAAAAGGTGATATCAATAAACCATTAGAAGCACTTGTGTTTGATTCATTATATGATGCGTATCGTGGTGTTATAGCATATATTAGTGTAAAAGAAGGAAGAATTAAGGTTGGAGATACTATTCGCTTTATGGCTTCCGGAGCTGAGTATGAGGTATTAGAAGTTGGGATTCGTAATCCCAAAGAAGTTAAGAAAGATGAACTTGTATGTGGGGAAGTTGGTTGGATTAGTGCAGCGATGAAATCAATCAAGGATGTTCGCGTTGGTGATACGATTACAACGGTTGCAAACCCAGCGAAAGAACCACTAGTAGGGTATCGTGTAATGAATCCAATGGTTTATTGTGGTCTATATCCAATTGATAATGCGAAATACAATGATTTAAGAGAAGCACTTGAAAAATTACAATTAAATGATGCAGCATTACAGTTTGAACCTGAAACATCACAAGCACTAGGATTTGGATTTCGTTGTGGTTTCTTAGGTTTATTACATATGGATGTTATTCAGGAACGTATTGAACGTGAATACAATATTCCAATGATTGCAACAGCACCAAGTGTTGTGTATCATGCTTATTTAACTGATGGAAGCAAAGTATTGGTAGATAACCCTTCATTACTTCCAGATCCACAAAAGATTGATCATATTGAAGAACCATTTGTGAAAGCATCTATCATGGTGCCAAATGAATATGTAGGACCAATTATGGAATTATGTCAGAAGAAACGTGGTCAATACAAAGATATGATTTATATTGATGATACTAGAATGAATATGATTTATGAACTTCCTTTAGGAGAAATCGTATTTGATTTCTTTGATCGTCTGAAATCACTAAGTAAAGGATATGCTTCCTTAGATTACGAACTTATTGGTTATCAAACATCAAGACTTTCAAAAATGGATATTCTATTAAATGGAGAAATTGTCGATGCACTAAGTGTAATTGTTCATCGTGACTTTGCTTACCCACGTGGAAAAGCAATTACGGAAAAACTAAAAACCTTAATTCCAAAACATCAGTTTGAGATTCCGATTCAAGCTGCAATTGGTGGAAAGATTATTGCTCGTACAAATATCAAATCATTACGTAAGAATGTACTTGCGAAATGTTATGGAGGAGATATCAGTCGTAAGAAGAAACTTCTTGAAAAGCAAAAAGAAGGAAAGAAACGAATGAAATCAGTTGGATCAGTAGAAGTGCCACAAGAGGCATTTATGGCTGTACTATCAATGGAGGAAGAATAATGATTGAAATTACAATGGTAAAAGATATTGATGTTGCTTCAGTTGCTAGTTTGGCAAAAGAAATATGGGAAGAACATTTCACACCAATTATTGGTGAAGATCAAGTTGCTTATATGGTTGATAAATTCCAATCAGAAACAGCAATTACAAATCAGATATTAAAGGAAGGTTATACTTACTACAAGATTGTTGAAGAAGGACAACTGGTTGGATATATGGCAGTAGTCTTCAATGAAGAAGAGACATTCTTAAGTAAACTATATTTACACAAAAGTGTTCGAGGTAAAGGATATGCATCGTTTGCGCTAAAATACTTACAGTTATTATGCAAAGAGCGAGGCTGCCATTCAATATGGTTAACCTGCAACAAAGACAATGCAACTACAATCGCAAAATATAAAAAGATGGGATTTGAAATCTTTGATAGTGTTGTGAATGATATTGACAATGGATTTGTGATGGATGATTACTATTTAAGAAAAACATTTTAAATTTTAAGAGAACAACCGTAATGGTTGTTTTTTTTATCAAAAAATTGAATTATAAGAGAACGAAACAAGAATGGAAACTGTCTTATAGTGTGAGTGAATGAAGTGGAACTGATAATTATAAAATAGTAACTAAATTTATTTTAATTGTTGAGATACTAATTCTAATGATTAATGAAACTAAATACTATATAATAAATTCATAGGAAATCATTATGAAAGGAGAAGAAATTGAGTAAAGTTGAAATTGTATTAAGTGTTAAATCTAGCAGTAAGCGTAAAAAGTTTATTGATCAACAACTAGTTGAAGTGAATCAAATCAGTAATATTAATGAACTTATATCACAGATTGTAAGTGATAACGTAGATGCATATAATGAAATGCAAACCGATAAAAAACTATTTCAATACCTTAGTAAAGAAGAAATAGATGATATTGCCCATACTGGAAAAGTTGGATTTCAAGATCGAAAGAATGAAAATCAACAAGACAAAGATGAAGCAATTGAAAATGCATTGCTTGCATTTAAGGATGGAATCATAAGAGTTTTCGTAGATGAAGAAGAAGTTGAATATGACAGTGTTTACAGTTTGCAACCACATGCCAATGTAACGTTTATTAAAATGGTTATGTTAGTGGGAAGAATGTGGTAGAAGGAGGGACCAGTGAGCAGCGAATTGAAAAAGAAGAATATAAAGTATACACAGGAATTAAGTGAGAAGTTATTAACAGTAAAAAGTGATAAAAAAACAAAGCAGTTACTTGAGTTAATTGTAAAGATTAATAAACGTCAGGATTTTGAAACAAGTAAACGTCTTTTTTTTGAACACATTCAAATTGATAATTTAAGTTTGAATGAAGTGTATAAACAACACATACAGCAAGTTTATGAAGTTGCGTTACATAAAGATATGCAACCAATTTTCAAACAAATGTTTTTACGTTTGGATGAATACTCATATCAGAATGGATTGTTTAGAAGATCATTACATACCAAATATCCTATTTATTTAAAAGAACGCGTACTAGATTTTGCGATGGCGATCTATTTTAACTATGATGATTTTAATATCATGAGTTTCTTAAATGATTCTGAAAGCAATCGTTATGACTACTACAAACCATCACAATTTGTTATTGAGGCAATGATTGCTCAACATATTGATAATGATAATAATGAAGTTATTCAAACATTAAAAGATATTATTAACAGTGAAACAAACACAATATCTTTTACGCATGTTATGTTAAGGGGAATCAGTAAAAGTACAAATACGGATTTATATAATGATGTAATGAATCTATTAGCAGCAGCGAAACTTCAAGAGGGAGTTCGTCAGATGGTATTAGAAGCTGCAGATTCAGGGACCATTGATTACTTTAAACAGGTAGTGAAAACAATCATAGATTTAGATTTAACACGTTTTACATCGTGCATGAGAGCAATCAATACATGGATTGGGTTTGGATATGACACTGACAACAAACGTGAAATAAAAAAAGTAATTGAATTAATTGATGAATATTTAAATGATGAAAGCAAACGCAATGTAGTATTAGATACAAACCACACATTGGAATTGTATTTATCTTTATGGGCTACTGGTGTATATGAAGCAGTAGATGCACTGGAATTAGTGAATGTATATCTAAAAGGAAATAAGCATCAGAAACTGATTGCTGCATATTTCCTTAATCAGTTACGTGCACCTTCAATGACGACAACAGCAGTGATTGATTATATTGATGAAGAAGATTTAGATGTCTTTGCATATCTATCCAGATGTGTTGTTGTTTCTAATGCGAATTTATATAATCGTAAAAAGCAAGAAGTAAAGCAATCTGTAGAGGATAATCTAATTATCCATGATCAGAACAAACGACAACAATTGTTTGATGTATATGCAGAAAAAGTAACTACTATTGCGAAAGATGGATACCATATTTTAGGGAAACCATTTCCTTGGACAGCGTTTTCTTTGCATCGTGAAGAACTATTGCGTTCGATGTTGTTTTTATGTATCTTAAACAAAACAAATGATAATGTTGATAAAATGATTGAGTTGGCTAGTACTACTGACTCAAATGTAAGAATCAATATTATTCGTTATATATTAGATGCAAGTGATGAGAAGGATAAGCAAGACCTATTAGCGTACCTTGATGATAAAAGTGGTCCAGTTAGGGAAACTGCGATTAACGAATTAAAAGATGTTGCATTGACTGATGAAGAAATTTTAAGAATCAGTGAATTATTACGATTGAAGACAGGTGGAATCAGACAGACAATTATAGAATTAATTGCTGAACAGGAAACAAAACGTCAAGAAATGATTATTGGTACACTTGTGAAGGATAAATTAGTTACTAAACGTTTAGCTGCACTTGATTTATTAATGAAGATGAGTAAACAAGATGAATGTAATGAATCCTTTATTCAGGATAGTATTGCTCTAATTGAAAAGCCGACTCAAGAAGAGTTGATTTTAATTAACCAATTAAATGAAGAAGATGCAGAAGATGAATATACCAAAGAAAATGGTTATGGCTTGTTTGATCCTGAATATCGTCCTACTTTTGATTTCGTTTATGACGACACCAAAACGATTGACGAGTTTGTGAAAGTTCCAGTAAAACGCTTGATTGAAATCCTAACAATTTTTAGTAAGTTTATTGATGAACATAAAGATTATGAATACGATATCCAATACTATAATGGAAGTCGTGATCAAGTTGTTTTTGGTAGTGGAAACCAATGGCGAATTCCTTTTGATAAAGGAAAGATAAATAATAATGATGCTCCATTTGAAGATTATGTATTGAGTGATAAAGTAGAAGCGTTGATTATTGAACATAATCTTCAACCAATGGAGTTATTGAGAGTAAGGTATTTAAATCGTATTGGTAACACAAACACTGGAATGTATAATCCTTCTTATTATGAAAAATATACAAAGTTATTCAATGAAATTTTTAATACTGAAGACTTTAATGAGTATTATGAATTATATAAAGATATTCCATATCGTGAACTTGCATCAAATATGATTGTGAAGTATACAAACTTAAAAATTGATAATGAAATATTTACAATATCTTCAAATATATTATCGGACTTTATAGCTCGTTATGGAGACCAGGATATTTTTATTGAAAACATCAAAGATATGAGTAAATTTAGATATTCTGCCTCTGAACTACAACTGTTGAGTGCTGCAGAAATTAATTTCTTTATTAATATTAAAGGGAATACTCATAAAGATGCAGATAATTTTAAAAAGTCAGTTGCATTAAGTTATAAGTTAGCTAGTTTACAAGATTATGTATATATTGGTTTAGATGTGCTAGATATTACAAGAGCGGTTGAAGAAAAGGTTCTTCCTGTAAATGAGTTATATCGAACATTCTTTAAAGTGGATCCAGTTCAAAAGATGAGAAATTATTCAAATAAGGAATCAAGATTTGCGAAGGAACATTTTAAGCGATATCCAATCCTAGAAGAAGTAACAGCAAATGTAGTTAATCGTGTAATTGAAATTGAAATGAAACGTGGAGATAGTGCCACCGATGTAAGTGCAATGGCAAAAGCGATACGTGTGCATTATGGAATTGATCATTTTGTGAATCTGTTGGTTGCTTTAGGTAAAGAAAGTTTTACTCGTGGTTATACCTATGGTAGTACCAATACGAAGAAAGAAGTATTATCTTCTTTGTTAAAGTCTTGTTATCCCGCTGAAACGGACACACAGGAATACTTCAATAAGTCAGTAAAAGGTGTAATAAGTGATCAAAGATTAATTGAAGCAATTATGTATGCACCAGCATGGTCTGATTATTTAGAAAACTATTTAGGGTGGGATGGAATAAAAAGTGCTGTCTGGTACTTCCATGCACATTCCAATGATAGTGTATCAGTTGAATACGAAAGTGAAGTTGCAACATTCTCGCCAATCTCTAGAGTTGATTTCCAAGATGGAGCGTTTGATATTAACTGGTATACAAACACTTATAAGATGCTAGGGAAGAAACGTTTTGAGTTATTCTTTAAGAGTGCTAAATACATTAGTGGAGGAAGTTCGCATCGTCGTGCCCAATTGTTTGTGGAGGCTGTTCAAAATAAACTAAAAGCAAGAAGTCTTGAAAAAGAGATTATGGACAAACGTAATAAAGATAAATTACTGTCGTATGGATTAATCCCTTTAGGAAGAAATCTGGAAGGTGAAGCGTTGAAACGTTATGAGTTTATTCATAAGTTCTTAAAACAAAGTAAAGAATTTGGAGCACAACGAAGAGAAAGCGAAAAGAAAGCAAGTCATATTGCGCTTATCAATCTTGCACAGAACTTAGGTTATGATGATACAAATATCTTCTCTTGGCGAATGGAATGTGCGAAGTTAGAAACAATTAGTAAATACTTTGAAACAAAGCAAATAGGTACATATGAAGTTGCTTTAGAAATTGATGAAGAAGGTAGTGCTTCGATTCTTGTTATGAGCGATGGAAAACAACTAAAGAGTGTTCCACCTAAATTAAAGAAAGATAAATATATTTTAGAATTAACAGAAGTACGAAAATCTTTAAAAGACCAATACAAACGTGCAAGGGAAAGTTTTGAAAATGCAATGATAGGTCGTACGTCATTTGTGTATGAGGATGTAGTTGCTTTTACTCATCATCCAGTTATTAATGCTATTATGAAAAAACTGGTATTTATTAGTGGTGATAAGTTTGGTTTTATCAGAGGTAATGAATTTGTTAATGATAAGAAAGAGAATATGATTCTGAATGATAAAGATTTATTGTATGTAGTACATCCCTATGATTTAATGATACATAATGTGTGGTCAGATTATCAGAAATATATTTTTGAAGAGGGAATTGTTCAACCTTTTAAACAAGTATTTAGAGAGTTGTATACTGTAAATGCAGACGAGAAAGAAAGTAATACAGTATCCAGAAGATATGCTGGTCATCAGATTCAACCTCAGAAGACAGTTGCGTTATTGAAAACCAGAGGTTGGAATGTGTATTATGAAGAAGGACTTCAAAAAGTTGATTTCAAACATAATATAATATCAAGAATGTATGCAATGGCAGATTGGTTCTCACCTGCAGATACAGAAGCACCTACATTAGAAACAGTAGAATTCTTTGATCGAAAAACAAGAGAGCATGTAAGTTTTGATACGATTGATCCAATTCTATTTTCGGAAACAATGAGAGATGTTGACTTGGTAGTATCGGTTGCTCATGTTGGTGGAGTGGATCCAGAAGCGAGTCATTCAACAATTGAAATGAGAAGAGTACTAGTTGAAGAAACATTACGTCTTATGAAGATTGATAATGTGACGTTCAGTGAGAAGTTTGCGAAAGTAAAAGGTCATTATGGCGAATATAACATTCACTTGGGTAGTGGACAGGTACAGATGCAGGCAAAAGGAAGTATCAATATTCTTGCGGTTCAATCGCAACATCGTGGAAAACTGTTCTTACCGTTCTTGGATGAAGATCCACGAACTGCGGAAATTGTTAGTAAAGTGGTATTGTTGGCGAATGATACGAAAATTAAAGATCCAATGATTTTGGATCAAATAAAATAATAAATATGTAGTTAAGGAGAAGTTGTCAAGACTTCTTCTTTTTCTTAGAAATGATAAGTATACAAATTTATAAAATGAGGTATACTATTACTATGACAAAAGCATTATATTTACACGTACCTTTCTGTAACACAATCTGTCACTACTGTGATTTTAAACGAAGTGTATATCAAAAGGAAATCGTTGATCAATGGTTAGAAGCAATTAAGAGGGATATCTTGAAGAAAGATATCAAATTTTCTTTACAGACGATTTATATTGGTGGAGGGACACCGACAGCTCTATCATTAGAACAGTTAGAGAAACTCTTAGAGTTATTAGAGCCTTATACAGGAGCTGTTGAAGAATATACAATTGAGTCTAACTTGGAGTCTATAACAAGCGAGAAACTGGCTCTATTAAAGCGATACGGTATAAATCGTATATCATTAGGTGTGCAATCCTACGATGATACGCTACTTGCGTACATGAACCGAAAACATACAGTTGAAGAAATACCTGAAAAGATTAAGTTAGTTCATAAGTATATTGAAAACATCTCTGTAGATTTAATCTATGGATTTAAAGAACAAACGATTGAAGTATGGAGAGAAACATTACAGCAGGTGATTCAAGACCCTTACATCCAACATGTATCTATTTATTCACTAACAATAGAACCAGGAAGTGTTTTCTATCAGCGTGGTGTTGATTCAATTGAGAATCAGATAGAAGCCGAAATGTATGAAATAGGAAAAAAATTACTGGAATCAGGAGGATTTCATCAGTATGAAGTTGCCAACTATGCGAAAGAAAATAGAGAATCACTTCACAACCAAGTCTATTGGCATTACGAAGATTTCTATGGTATTGGTGTTGGCGCAAGTGGAAAAGAACTTCATCAGCGATACGCGATCACTGGTAGTGTAAATGACTATATTTTAGACACTTACTCACAAGAAACAGAGGAATTAACATTAAAAGATGAGATAGTTGAGTTTCTGATGATGAATTTCAGGTTGATAAAAGGTTTTGATATAAAACGTTTTGAATCACTGTTTCAGAAATCTTTTACTGAATTATTTCCAAACACAATAGCTACAATTCAAGACAAAGGCTATGTAAAATCAATCGATACTTATTTAACCTTAAATGAACAAGGGATTTTATTACTACACGATATATTAGTTTTATTTATGGAGGAGTTGGATGAAAGAGAAGACATTAGTACACAACGTAGTTTATGATGGAAAAATCATACAAGTTGATGTAGATGAAGTTGAACTTTGTGATGGTTCAACCTCAAAACGCGAAGTTGTTCATAACAATGGTGGTGTATGCGTATTGGCACTAGATGAAAATGAACAAGTAATCTTAGTGAAGCAATATCGTTATCCCTCTGATGAAATACTGTATGAACTTGCTGGTGGTAAACAGGAGACAGGGGAAAGTTACATTGAAAGTGGATTAAGAGAATTGGTAGAAGAAACCGGATATGTAAGTGATGATTGTGAATATCTAGGATATTTATATCCAACAGTTGCCTATAGTACAGAAGTTATTCATATGGTTCTTGCAAGAAAATGTGTTTACAAACAAAAGTGTTTAGATACTGGAGAGTTTGCAGATACAATTATTCTTCCAATGGATAACATTTTGGAAATGATTGATAATAATGAAATTAAAGACGGGAAAACGATTGTTGCTGTATTAAAATACCTACAATTTAACCGAAAGAAAAAGCTGTGAAAAATTTTCACGGCTTTATTTTTTCCAAACACTAGGTGAGAACAACAATAGCATTGGGATTAATTCCAGTCTTCCTGCCAACATATCAAAGGTTAAGATACCTTTGGACATGATAGAATAATCAGCAAAACTGCTCATTGGACCAACTTCACCTAAACCTGGACCAATATTATTGAATGTTGCACTTACGGCACTAAAGTTGGTTAATGCATCAAACCCATCAAGTGAAATAAACAGAACCGATAATACCATAATAATTAAATAGATTACCAGATAAGAACTAATGGACTGAATTACTTCACGTTCCACTTTTTTACCATCCATCTTCACTACTCGAACACTACGAGGGTGAACAAATGATTTAATTTCGTTGATTGTATTCTTTACTAAAATTGTAAGTCTTGAAACTTTAAATCCACCACCAGTACTTCCAGCACAGGCTCCAACAAACATTAAGAATAATAAAATCATTTTAGAAAACTGTGGCCATAAGTTAAAATCAGTAGTTGCATAACCAGTAGTTGTTATAATTGATCCAACTTGGAAAGAACTTTGTAATAGTGCAGTTCCAAGATCGCCAACCTGACCGATAATATTAATTGTAATAAGAATAATCGCTATAGTTATAATTGCTAAGTAAGCACGAAGTTCTTCTGAACGAAGAAAGTCTTTAAACTTTTTTAGTAATAATAAATAGTACAGGTTGAAGTTAACTCCAAATAAAATCATAAAGATTGTCAGAATAATTTGTAAGTGGGGAGCGTAGACTCCAGCACCTGCATTTGAAATTGCAAATCCCCCAGTACCTGCGGTACCAAACGCCATTGTTAGAGAATCAAAGATTGGCATTCCACCAACAATAAGTAAAACAATTAAAATAATTGTCATTGCAATATAAATACCATATAAAATTTTAGCGGTTTGCTTGATTCTTGGAACTAGTTTACCAACAGTAGGACCAGGACTCTCCGCACGCATTAAATGCATGGTTGTTCCAGAACTATTGTTTTCCATAGGAATGATAGCAAGGACAAATACAAGTACTCCCATACCACCAATCCAGTGCGTGAAACTTCTCCAGAAGACCATACATTTCGATAATGCATCAACATCTTTCACGACACTTGCACCAGTTGTTGTGAATCCTGATACAATTTCAAATAATGCATCATAGAAGTGGGGGATTTCACCACTGATTACAAAGGGCATAGCACCAACTACACTTAGTAATATCCAACTAAGGGCAACCGCTACAAACCCATCTCTTAAACGAAAAGTACGATTCTTTGGCTTTTTGTAAGAACAAAGAAAACCCACAACTCCTGCTACTGCTAATGTAATCAGAAAAGCAAATCCACTTTCTTCCTGATAAATAACAGCAGTAATTAAAGGAAGCCCCATACAGACAGCTTCCAGTCGTAATACCCATCCAAGGATATACTTAATCATTGAAAAATTCATATTGTTATCCCTCTACTTCAAAATATCTTCAATATCGTCTAACCCACGATTACTAGTAACTACAATTACTGTATCACCAGGGTGTAACATATCGTTACCACGAGGGATGATAATCTTTCCATTTCGATTAATACAACAAATTAATAAATTATCTTTTGTTGGTAAATCAATCAATGGTATATTTATTACCTTACAATTATCACACACTTTAAATTCTAAGGCTTCTGCTTTATCGTTTACAATTCGATATAACGTTTCCACATTACTTCCCATTGAATTCTGTAGGGAGCGTACATAACGAATAATCGTATAAGAAGTAATTAACTTTGGTGATATTATACTTCCCAAAGGCAATGAATCAATAATGTTGTCAAATGTTGAACGTTTGACTTTAGTAATCAGCTTAATATCTTTGGTTACATTCTGTGCATACATTGACAACATAATGTTTTCTTCATCCATATTGGTTAAAGAAACAAATGCATCTGCATCATCCAAACCTTCCTCAATCAATAAGTCCTGCTCAGTTGCATCCGCAAATACAATATTTGCTTTCGGCAACAGGGAACTAAGTTCTTCACAACGTTCTTTGTTTTTTTCAATAATTGTTGTTTCAATTCCCATTTCCAATAATTGCTTTGATAAATAATATCCGATTGTACTACCACCAGCAATCATTGTTCTCTTTACTGGTTTTCTTTGAGCACCGATTTTTCTGAAAAGTTTTGTAGTATTTTCAGGTGTACCAACAATATAAATCTTATCGTTTTCACGTAGAACTGCATTTCCATCAGGAATAATAACTTCTTCACCACGTTCAATGGCACAAATCAAAAACTCCGTTGTTACTTGTTTTGTCAGATGTGCAATCTGTAAATTAATCAAAGGTGAATCTGCATTAATTACATATTGCAGAAGTTCTGCTTTTCCTTTCGCAAACGTATCAATTTTTGATGCTGATGGAAAACGTAATAATCTTGCAATCTCCATGGCAGCAGTAAACTCTGGATTAATAATCATTGATAAACCAATCGCATCCTTAATGAATCCTGCTTCTCTCTTATAAATAGGATTACGAACACGAGCAATTGTATTTAGATTACGACCTTTCTTAGCCATTACACAGCATAAGAGATTCAATTCATCATAATTGGTAACTGCAATAAACAAATCTGCATTCTCAACTCCAGCCTCTTCCTGAATTGTATAACTTCCTGCATTACCAACCACACCCATTACATCAATGTCATTACATACTTGTTCTAATATCTCAGCACGCTGATCAATTAACGTGATGTCATGACCTTCTTCATTCAAGGTTGCTGCTAAAGTAGAACCTACTTTACCACAACCAGCGATAATAATATTCACTTATATTTCCTCCCAAGCTTAAATAAATTATCTACATCATAGCATTTAAAGATAGTGTTCGCAATATGAATGGCATATTTCAATCATGTTTTGGCAGAATTGATTTTCATGGCGAAAAAAGAGTTGGATAAATGAAAAAATAAACATCCACAAAGGATGCTTATTTCTTATAGTATTTAATTAGTGCCTGGGTACCATAATCACCAAAACCATTCTGTTCAAGTTCATCATACATATTATAGACACTATCTAGCATTTTTAAGTGAACTCCAGTTTTTTCAATTTCACTTTTCGCAATTCGCATATCTTTCGTGAAATGTTTAATAAAGAATCCAGGGTCAAGATCGTTATTTAAAACACGTGGAGCCATATTGTTTAACTGCCAACTTTGTGCGGCACCACTACCAATTGCTTTTAATACAGTATCAGCATCTAAATCATAAGCATCCATATATACCAGTGCTTCACTCATGGCAGCAGTTGCCCCAGCAACAGCTATCTGATTACACATCTTACAGTGTTGTCCTAGACCGTGTGAGCCAATATAGTTGACATTGTTTCCTAATAGTGAAAAGATATCATTCATTTTATCAAAGGTATCTTTGTTACCTCCTACCATAATTGATAAAGTGGCATTCTTTGCACCAGTATCACCACCAGAAACAGGTGCATCCAATACTTCGAAATCATTACTGTGTTTTGCTATTTTGATTGCCAGGTCTGGGGATGATGTAGTCATATCAACTAAAATTGCGCCTTTCTTAGCATAATCCAATATTCCATCATTAAAGTAAACTTCTTCTACATCTTTTGGATATCCCACCATTGTGAATACAATATCACATTCCTTTACACAATCTTTAATCGATGTATATTTATACGGCGTAGGAATATCATCCATCTTTGCAACCGTACGATTATAAACATGTAACTCATGTCCTGCATCAATTAAATGAGCAATCATTGCTTTTCCCATTACTCCAGTACCAATCCAAGCTATTTTCATCATATATCACCTCTAAAATCATTATATGCTTTTTTTCACAATATTCTAGTGTTTTTCATACAGACTTCACATAAAAATACAATAATAGTGTCAGGAGGTAATTTTATGAAAAAAAGAAATGGTATACTAGCAACGCTTATACTTTATTTTTCAATATTTGCTGTAGCATTTACAGGGGGATACTTAGGAATGTCATTATCTAATGGTTCTCTTGGTGGATCTTCAGACAGTGATACTCTAGAATTAACTAAAACAAACACGACAACAAAGGCTGAAACTGACTTAACAGAGGTATCAGCAAAATGTAAAGAAAGTGTAGTCGAAATAAAAACAGAAACAATGACTCGCGATCGTTTCTATGGTAACTATGTTAGTGAAGGAGCAGGTAGTGGTGTTATTATAAGTAAAAATGGATATATTATCACAAACTACCATGTAGTTGATGGAGCAACAACGATTTATGTTACATTAACAGATGGTACAGAGTATGAAGCTACTTACATTGGCGGAGATGCAGAAAATGATATTGCAGTATTGAGAATTGATGCAAAAAACTTAACTGCAGCAACCATTGGTGATAGTGATGCACTAGTGGAAGGTGAAGATGTAATTGCAATTGGTAATCCATTAGGCGAATTAGGTGGTACGGTTACAGAAGGTATTATTAGTTCAACATCACGTGAAATCACAATCGATGGTGTGAAGATGGACTTACTTCAAACAAGTGCTGCAATCAACCCAGGAAACTCTGGTGGTGGATTATTCAACATGGATGGAGAATTGATTGGAGTTGTGAATGCAAAGAGCAGTGGTAGTGAAATTGAAGGATTAGGTTTTGCGATTCCAGTGAATACAGCAATAGAGGCTGCTGAAGCAATTATAGCTAATGCGAAATAAAACGATTGTTGTTGACTTTGTAAGCATAAACGTGCTATTATCAAAAAGGTTTTACTCTAGGTTGTTTGGATACCTCAACCAATGACTTGGAATAGAATGTCATGATAAATAGGAGGAAACATTTATGTTATTAAAAGCTGAAAAACAAGCAATCATGAAAGAATATGCAACACAAGAAGGAGATACAGGTTCTCCAGAAGTACAAGTTGCTGTATTAACTGAACAAATTAACCGTTTGACTGAACACATGAAAGAACACAAACATGATTATCATTCACAACGTGGATTGATGCAAATGGTAGGGAAACGTCGTAATCTTCTAAAATATCTTAGAAATAAAGATTTGAACCGTTACCAAAGTTTGATTCAAAGATTAGGTTTAAGAAAATAATCGGAAAAGTTACGTTCATCGTAACTTTTTTTATAAGTATGGGGGATTAGTTATGGGAAAATTATATTTTGTTGAACCTTCAATAGAAATATTGAAAGATATTCAACAGTTAAAAGATGAGCATATAAAAAATAATGAAATTACTATCAATGGTGCAGTAATGCTGGATCAGATGAGTGTAGAAGACTGGCTTGCATTTGAGCACAGTTGTAGAAGTAAAGATACGGTTCAGGAAGGTTGGGTAGATGCAGCTACTGCGGTTGCGTTTGATGAAGATGGAATTGTAGGTATTATCAATATGCGAAACTATCTGAATGATTTTCTGCGTTCATATGGAGGGCATGTTGGTTATTGTGTTACTCCAAGCAGGAGAGGTCGTGGCTATGCAAAAGAAATGCTGAAACATGCGTTGGAATATTATCGTTTACATACAAATGAGCGTAAGATTATGCTTTCTTGTGACAAGGATAATATTGCATCAAAAAAGACAATCCTTGCATGTGGTGGAGAATTTGAAAAAGAGTTCTTGCACGAAGATGGAAATGTTGTTGAAGTGTATTGGATTACAATCAATCAAATATAAGGAATATTAGGGAGAAGAATATTTAAACGTTCTTCTTCTTTTTGTTTTGTTTGGTTGTAAATTGTGGTATTATAACTAAGAATGAAAAAAGAGGTGAAAATAATATGGCGAAAGAGGTATTTCGTTTAGATTTCTACGGTCGGGGGATCGTAGTAGAAACAGGAGAATTAGCAAAACAAGCAGGTGGATCAGTATTGGTTCGTTATGAAGACACAGTAGTTTTATCAACTGCAACTGCAAGTTCTCAAGCAAAATTAGATTTGGATTTTTTCCCGTTAACTGTATTATATGAGGAAAAATTGTATTCAGCAGGAAAGATTCCTGGTGGATTCCTGCGTCGTGAAGGTCGTCCTTCAGAACGTGCTACATTAACTGCACGTATGATTGACCGTCCAATTCGACCATTATTTGCGGATGGATTCCGTAATGAAGTTCAAGTTGTGAACACTGTATTATCAGTTGACACAGATTGTACTCCAGAAATGACAGCAATGATGGGTGCATCATTAGCGTTATCAGTATCAGATATTCCGTTTAACGGACCTATTGCAGGTGTGAACGTCGGTTATATCGATGGTGAGTATGTGATTAACCCAACTCCAGAACAAGCTGAGAAGTCGCTTATTGACCTTGCTGTAGCTGGTACAAAGTATGCAGTGAACATGGTTGAGTCAGGTGCGAAAGAAGTTAGCGAAGAAGAAATGCTTGGTGCAATTATGTTTGGACATGAAGCAATCAAGAAATTGGTTGAATTCCAAGAAACAATTGTTGCTAAAGTTGGGAAAGAAAAACGTGAAATTGCATTGTATACAGTTGAAGAATCTATTGATGCATTAGTTAGAGAAAACTATGAAGCTGCTATTCGTGAAGCAGTATCAATTGAAAAGAAGTTGGAACGTTATGGAAAAATTGATGAACTAACAGATGCTGCTGTAGCAATGATTGAAGAAAAAGAATACGAAAATGATAAAGAGAAAGAGCGTGCTGGTAAGCAGGCAAAACAAATTTGTCACAGCATTGAAGCTGATGAAGTTCGACGCTTAATCATTGAAGATAAAATCCGTCCTGATGGACGTAAAATCGATGAAGTTCGTGCATTGGACTCACAAATCGATTTACTACCTAGAGTTCATGGTAGTGCAGTATTCACTAGAGGTGAAACACAAGTTCTTAGTGTAACAACACTTGGCCCAATGAATGATGAACAAATTATTGATGACTTAACAGACGTTGATAGAAAACGTTTCATGCATCATTATAACTTCCCACCATATTCAGTTGGTGAAACAGGAAGAATGGGTGCTCCAGGACGTCGTGAAATTGGTCATGGTGCGTTAGGTGAACGTGCACTTGCTCAAGTTCTTCCAAGCGTTGAAGAATTCCCATACGCAATTCGTGTGGTTGCTGAAGTATTAGAATCAAATGGTTCTTCTTCACAAGCTTCCATCTGTGCGGGTACAATGTCACTAATGGCTGCAGGGGTTCCGATTAAGGCACCAGTTGCTGGTATTGCAATGGGACTAATCATGGATGAAGATGATAACTATACAGTACTAACTGATATTCAAGGAATGGAAGATCACTTCGGTGATATGGACTTTAAAGTTGCTGGAACATCAAAAGGTATTACAGCACTTCAAATGGATATCAAAGTAAATGGTATTACAAAAGAAATTTTTGAAGAAGCGTTAGCTCAAGCAAGTGTTGCTCGTGCTCACATTCTTGAAAATATGATGGGTGCAATTAGTGAACCTCGTGATGAAGTATCACAATATGCTCCTAAAACACATATCATGCATATTAATGTAGATAAGATCAAAGACGTAATCGGACCTGGTGGAAAGATGATTAACCAAATCATTGAAGCTAGTGATGATGTGAAGATTGATATCGAAGATGATGGACAAGTAATTATCTATCACTACAACCAAGAAGCGATTGACACAGCTGCTAAGATGATTGCAGATATTGTTAAGGAAGCTAAAGTTGGAGATATCTACGATGCTAAAGTAGTTAGAATTGAAAAATTCGGTGCATTTGTTAACTTATTTGGTGCAGTAGATGGTTTACTACATGTATCAAAAATCAAACACGAACGTGTTGAAAAAGTTGAAGATGTTCTAAAAATTGGTGATATCGTTAAAGTTAAGGTTATGGAAATTGATGATCGTGGAAGAGTAAATGTTTCTGCGAAAGCACTAATTGAAAGACCTAAAAAAGAAGAAACTAAACCTGCAAAAGAAGAAGAAAAGAAAGCAGAAAAAACAGAAGAAAAATAATCTGTAGATAGAAGAGTCATCAAATTGGTGGCTCTTTTCTTTTAGAGAGTGTAAACTTAGAGAAGAAACAAAAGACAGATTAGTAAATAATGTAGAATATATCGTACATTCTCCTATAACATAATGGTTTATAAAAGATAGGAAATATGCTAAAATGTAGAACGAGGTGAAATTATGAATTTCTTAGAACAAGTAAAACAATATGAAGAACAATTTCTTAGTGATTTAAAGGGATTAATTGCAATTCCTTCGTTAGAAAATTTTGATACAGCCACAGAAGGTGCGCCTTTTGGTGTGGATGTTCGTGAAGCATTGGATTATATGCTGAACTTAGGACGTGAAGCAGGTTTTGAAGTAATTGACTATGATGGATATGCTGGTGCCATTGTATATGGCGAAGGCAGTGAAAGTATTGGGATGTTAGGACATTTAGATGTTGTACCATTTGGTGAAGGATGGAGTAAAGAAGCAACAGATATGCAAATTCATGATGGTTATATTTTTGGACGTGGAGTATTAGATGACAAAGGTCCAACAATGGCTGCATTCTACGCAATGAAGTTATTAAAAGATAATGGGACAAAGTTAGATAAAAAACTTATTCTTATTTTAGGAACAAATGAAGAAACGGGAATGCGCTGTATGGATTATTACAAAGAGCATGGTGAAATTCCTACAGCTGGATTTACACCAGATGCAGATTTCCCAGTTATTTATGGGGAAAAGGGACATTTAGGTGTTGTGATTTCTAGTAAAGAGCCAACTGTAATTAAAAGTATGAAGGCAGGAGAACGTCCAAATATTGTTATTGGAAAAGCTGCAGCTGAGTTACCTAAGATGAGTCAGGAAGATATTGATTTATTTAAATATTATTTAAAAGTGAATCATTTGAAAGGTGAAATTTACCATAATGATGATAGTGATACAATTGAAATTGAAGGTAAGTATTTCCATGCTGCAATGGCATACAATGGAATTAATGCTGCCGTTCATGTTTTAAACTTTGTAGGTGCAACCTATGATGATAAGTTGGCACAACAGTTATCAGTTCTTTTAGATGACTGGAAAGGTAGTGGATTTGGAATTGATATGGAAGGTGGATACATGGGCTTCCTTACAATGAATACTGGAATTGTAGAAGTTAACAATGGTGAAACAACAGTAACAATTGATATTCGTTATCCAAACATTACAGATGGTGATGCACTAATCGCAAAAATGAAGGATGCACTAGCTGCTTCTACTGTGAAGATTGAAATGGTATCAGCTGATGATTCAGTTCCATTATTTGTGGATCCTGATTCAAAACTGGTAAAAACACTTGAACAAAGCTATCGTGAGTATTCTGGTGATTATACAACACCAAATAAAACAATTGGTGGAGGAACCTATGCACGTAAGTTTGATAACTTTGTAGCCTTTGGTCCTGAATTTCCGCAACACGAAGAAACAAGTTTCTTTGTAGGTGGACCACACGAAAAGGATGAAGGTGTCAAAATTGAAAGTTTGATGAAGGCTGTTGCAATTTATGCAAAGGCTGCTCAAGACTTGGCAAAGTAGGTTTCATTAATGAGGATGAGAAGATTAAAGTGGGCAAAGGAATACATCGAAAAAAGTGAAGATGTAATCATGAACCCAAATGAATATAAAGGAAAATGGAGTTCTTTCTTAAATCGAGAACGAATTCATGTAGAAATAGGAAGTGGGAAAGGTGATTACTGGATTGGTATGGCTGCTCTCTATCCAGAGAGTGGATGGATTGGTGTCGAAAAGAATGAAAGTGCCTGTGCCTTATCACTTCGCAAAGTAGAAGAAACAAGAGAAAATGTAAAGTTTATCTATGGTGATGCATCAGTAATTGATGAATGGTTTGCTGATGGTGAAATTGATGTGATTCATCTTAATTTCTCTGATCCATGGCCGAAACGAAGAACTTCTAAACGTCGATTATCGAATGAACGTTTTATTAAGAAGTATTTGGATATTTTAAAAGAGGATGGCGAAATCCGAATGAAAACAGATAATCGTAAGTTGTTTGAGTATTCAATTATAGAATTTCAAAACAATGGATTTGAGTTAATTGAGATTGATTTGGATTTTCGCAGTGAACAACATGATGAAGATGTTATTACAGAATATGAAAGCAAGTTTATGGAACTAGGTCCCATTTATCGTGCTATCTGGAAAAGGAGAGCGTAACATGAAAGAATTAATGGATCAACTAACTTCAGTTGAAGAATTTGAAGAACAGTATAAAAAGGATGGAGTCACAATCTTTGTATTCAGTGCTAACTGGTGTCCGGATTGTGTATACATCAAACCTTTTATGCCAAAATTAATTGATAAATACAAAGATTATAAATTCATTTATGTGGATCGTGATCAATTTATTGATTTAGCAATTGGTATGCAAATTATGGGTATTCCATCATTTGTTGCAGTAAAAGATGGAAAAGAAGTTTCTAGATTTGTTTCTAAGTTAAGAAAAACGGAAGCGGAAATTGATGATTTCTTGGGAGGTATTGCATGATTGTACGTGCATTCTACAACAGACAGTCATTTCCTGACGTATTATATGTAGTATTGCATGAACGTGATGTTGCATCGATTGAGAAACAAGAAAATGTTACTAAATTATTGGATAAAGATAATGAAATCGTTGGTTACAATATTGAACTAAAGGATTTCAAAACTGATAAAGATGGATATCAGCCAATGACATTTGATTTATTACGTACAATTAATAAAGAATTGAATCGTGTCTTTCAAGAAGAACTGATTCACGACTTTAAGGATTATATAGTAGTTGGTGAAGTGAAAGAATGTAAGGAACATCCTGATTCTGATCACCTTCATGTTTGTCAGGTTGATATTGGTGATGATATATTACAAATTGTTTGTGGTGCTCATAATGTAGCACAAGGACAAAAAGTTGTTGTGTGTCTTGAAAATGCTGTTTTACCTAATGGTCAATTGATAAAAAATGGTAAACTTAGAGGAGTGAAATCTTCAGGAATGTTAGCCAGTGAATATGAATTAGGATTGATTGAAGAAAAGAAAAAGGGTATATTAGTATTAAAGGATGACTACCAAATTGGTAAACCATTTTTCGAAAGGGTGAAATAATATGATTATAATTGATAAAATTAAGAAACTTCTGTTTACAGAAGAAGAAATTGAGGAATATGTAGAGGAAGTTGAGGAAGAACCAAAACTACAAAAAAATCCTCCACAGCAACAACCAAAACAACAAAAGCAACCAGAACGTCGCCAACCGGTTACTGAAGTAAAAAAGGAAAGAGAAGTCGAAAGACCTACTCAACCAAAACGTACAGAATCATCAACAATCGATATTAAAGTTGATGTTCCAGTAACTGAAAAGAAAGTTGAAAAACGTCTTCAACCGATCGAACGTAAAGATTTTGAAATACCTCAGGTAATTTCTCCAATCAGTGGATTGAAGGAAGATGAAATGAAAAAAGATAGTGAAAGCACTAAGGTTCAGACGACACGTCCTAAAAAGGTGAAGGATCCATTTTCTACGGTTATTTCGCCATATTATGGTGTTGATGAATTAGAAGAACAAGCAAACAAAGCACAAACAGAACTGGCTGGTGACAAATTGGAACAAGCACAAGAAACAACTGCACCAATTCATGAGGTAGTTGATGTAGAAGATGAAGAAATGGAAAACATCAGTTTGGATCAGATTGTTTCAAACCAAGAAGATGAGGAAGAGGAAATGATTCAATTCTCTTTATTTGGTGACAATGCACCGTTAAGAGAAATCAAAGAGAGTGAACCAGTAGAAGACTCTTTTGATGATGAAGAAGAAAAAGATGACTTACCATTTTAGTAAGTAAGAGGAATTATATGTATTATTTTATTGGAATCAAAGGATCCGGGATGGCTTCTCTGGCTCTCATTTTACATGACTGTGGGGAAGAAGTAAGTGGATCTGATATTGAAAAATATATTTTTACCCAAAAGAAATTAGAGGAACATCAGATTCCTTTTTTCGCTTTTAATAAAGACAATATAAAAGATGGAATGACTGTTATCATTGGTAGTTCATTTGATGAAACCAATGAAGAAGTGAAGGCTGCAAAAGATAATCCAAGCGTATCTACATTTACCTATGCAGAGTTTTTAGGAACATTAGTAGATAAGTATCATTCAATTGCAGTCAGTGGAACGCATGGGAAGACAACTACAACTGGTATGCTTGCGCATGTCTTTGCCCAAACACGACCAACTGGTTATCTGATTGGTGATGGTACAGGTGTAATGCCAAAAGGCTCTAAAACTTTCATTTTAGAAGCATGTGAGTACCAGCGCCGTTTCTTAGCGTATCATCCAGACTATGCTATCATTTTGAATGTGGAACTGGATCATGTTGATTATTATAAATCAATGGATGATTATTTGTTGGCATTTTCACAGTTTACAAAAAACATTAAAAAAGGATTGGCGATTTTCGGTGATGAAGAAAATACAAGAAAACTTACAATTGAGACTCCACACTTGTTTTATGGAGTAAACGATAATAATGATGTATATGCAACAAACATTATCGAAGATGAAAAAGGTGTATCCTTTACTTGCGTGTACAAAGGTGAAAAATTCTATGATTTTAAACTTCCATTTTATGGAATCCACTTGCTTTATAATGCACTTGGAGTTATAACAATTGGAATTATGAATGATATGGATCCTGAAACCCTGCAGGATGGATTGGCTACATTTGAAGGAGTCGATCGTCGCTTTAATGTGGAAGAGGTAGGGGATAATGTATATATTGATGATTATGCTCATCATCCTACTGCAATCAAACTTACAATTGAAGCAGCAAAACAAAAATATCCAAATAAGAAAGTAGTTGCTATTTTTCAACCGGATCGGTTTTCAAGGATTCACTATTTTATTGATATGTTTAATGATGCATTTAAAGATGCAGATGCAGTATATTTATGTCCATTCCCTGAAAATGCAAAGAAGGAAGAGGGGATTGATATTGATATCAATGACTTAATAAAACGTGTGGATGGCTCTAAAATCTGTAATATGAAAGAGGAAGATATTGAAAATCTTTCAGCCGAAGGACCAGCTGTTTACTTGTTTATGAGTAGTAAAGATATTTACAAATTGAAAGATCATTTGAAAGATTTTCAAAATCATTGAAAATGCTTTCAAATTAAGTTAAAATAATGAAAGAGGTGGAAATATGGGAAGCGATCAATTAATTGAATTACTAAGCCAAGTGTCTTATAAACTGTTGCCAGTAGCAGGACTTATCCTGTTAATTTTTCTGATTGTTTTTTTCAAAGGCCTTATAGATGCTATGAAAAGTTTAAAGGAAACTTTGGAAACTACAAATGAACAAATCAGAAAATTAGATAAGCCTCTTGAAACAGTAGAAGATTTATCGAATACAATTGATAAAGTTCACAATGCTTCAAAAGGAGCAATTGGAAAAGGTATCAACATCGCAAAAGATGGGTTGGATACAGTTGTAGAGAAGATGCAAAAAAAGAAAGAAAACAATAGTGGTAGTACGATTATTGTAGAGGAGGTTGTGGAAGATGAAAAAGAATGATTTTGATGATTTCGAAGAATCCACAAAATTTGAAGTTATAAAACTTGAGAATGAAACGAAGGATCATGATCGTAAAAAACAGATTGTTGATAATCTTTCTAACGAATTAGATCGTATTTTTTCTAACACAAAGAAATTTGTGAATGATGCGAAATCAAGTGAAGAAGCGGAAGAAGCATTTGATTCAGCAAAGGAAAAGGCAGATACATTATTTGAAAGAACAAAGAAGGCTTTGAAAGATTTTAGAGATGATGATCGAGTACAAGATGTGATTGACAGTATTAATCGTACGTTTGATTCGATAGTTACTTCCATATCTGAAAATGAAACAGTCCAAAATGTAGGGAAGAAAGTTGATGATTTTGTACATAGTGATAATGTGCAGGATGGTATTCAAACAGCAAAAAGAGTAACCCTTGATCTTGCTGATAAGGCACATGATGGATTAAAGAGCCTATTTGGTTCAAAACAAGACAAGGAGTAGTGGTGTATGAAAAGAATTACTATATATGATGTAGCAAAGGAAGCAAGTGTATCATTAGCTACTGTCTCGCGAGTAATCAATGGCTCGGAGGTTGTACGTGAAGATACAAGGATGAAAGTGCAGGAAGCAATTGAAAAACTTGGTTATAAACCAAATGCAATTGCGCAAGGATTAGCTTTACAAAAGACAACAACGATTGCTTTTGTAATTCCAGAAGCGAGTTTTTTCTATACTGGTCAGATTATCAATGGACTTATCGATGTAGCTAAAATTTATAACTATAACATGGTGTTACATACGACAACCGAAGGTATCTCAGCAACAAGTGATATTATTGAAACAATAATTAAATCACGTGTTGATGGAGTTGTTATCTTCAATGATAAATTGGACAAGGACGAAATTACGACTCTTACAAACTACGATGTTCCAATTGTAGTAATTGGAAATCGTATTTCTGATAATAATATCTGTTCTGTATATGTTGATTATGAAACATTAATCTATGATTATGCAACTCGTTATTATGATGCAGGAAAAAAAGATATTGCTTTAATTGAGGATAGAAAAAATCCGGCAATGATTGAGCAATTACAACATGGTTTACAAAGAGTATATAAGGATCATGGAGAAACATTTAAGAATTTTGTGAAAATTCCTAAGGAATATCGTTCTTCTTATGAATATTTAAAAGAATATTTTAAGACAAACAAACATGATTTAATTGTTACTTACCGTGATTCACAAGCAATGGCTGTATTAAATACTGCAAAAGAACTAGGTATTAAGATTCCAGAAGATATGGAATTGGTTTGTGTTCTTGACAGCAAATATAACGCTATGGCAAGACCTCAGATTTCTGGATTTAAGATTCCGGATTATGACTTAGGTGCTGTATCGATGCGAATTATGACAAAAATGTTGCAAGAAGGCGAAAAAGACGGTTATAATAGAGAAACAGAGTTGAGTTATGTATACACAGCTCGTGAAACAACTAAATAAAGCGATGAAAAGACAGAGTACTCAAAGAATTGTATGCTAGAGAGATGATGGCTGGTGAAAATCATTGATACAATATTGAGGAATACACCTTGGAGCTCCTTAAAGGCGTGACTTCTGCGTTAAAGAGGTTGAGTGCATGTAGACTTATGTTTATATGAATTAAGGTGGTACCGCGTATTATACGTCCTTATAGGGCGTTTTTTTATTGGAGGAGAAGAAATGAAATTATTTGATGAATTAAAATGGCGTGGACTGATTAATGATATCAGTAGTACGGATTTAGAAGAAAAACTAAATGCTGGAGGGATTACCTTCTATATTGGAACTGATCCAACTGGAGATACTCTTCATATTGGACATTACTCTAGTTTTTTGATTGCCAAACGTTTAAAAGATGCAGGACATCATCCAATTCTTTTAGTTGGTGGTGGAACTGGATTAATTGGTGATCCAAAGCCAAATACAGAACGTCCAATGATTACAAAGGAACAGTTGGATTACAACTATAAAAAACTTAGAAAACAAGTAGAAGAATTATTTGGTTTTGAAGTGGTTAATAACTATGACTGGATGAAAGATATTCATTTTATTGATTATTTAAGAGATTACGGTAAATACTTTAACTTAAACTATATGCTGGCAAAAGAAACGGTGAAATCAAGAATGGATATCGGAATTACGTATACAGAATTCTCTTATATGATCCTTCAGGCACTGGATTTCCTGCACCTTTATGAACATAAAGATTGTGTATTGCAGGTAGGTGGTCAGGATCAGTGGGGGAATATTACTGCTGGTATTGAACTGATTCGTAAGAAGTTAGGGAAAGAAGCGTATGGTTTCACAATGCCACTAATCACAAAAGCTGATGGTACAAAGTTTGGTAAGAGTGAAGGAAATGCAATCTGGTTAGATAAAGAACAGACATCTTCATATGAAATGTATCAGTTTTTAGTAAACTCAGAAGATGAAAAAGTTGTAGATTACTTAAAGAAACTTACCTTCTTAGATAAAGAAGTAATTGATGAGTTAGAAGAGAAAGTAAAAACTGAACCATTCCGCAGAGAAGCACAAAAAGTGTTAGGACGCGAAGTGGTAACCTTCTTACATGGTGAAGCAGAATATGATAAAGCAGTAAAAATTACCAATGCTTTATTCAAAGGAAACCTAAAAGACTTGTCGCAAGACGAAGTTGCAGATGCAATTAAAGGATTTGAAATCATGGAAGTAAATGATGGACTTAACTTAGTTGATTGTTTAGTTGATGCTAACATTGCTTCTAGTAAACGTGAAGCAAGAGAATGGATTAGTGGAAACAGTATTCAAGTAAACGGTGAAAAAATCAGTGATGTTGATTACATCGTTGATAAAAATCAATCGATTTACAAAGACTATTCCATCATCAAAAGAGGAAAGCGTAACTACTACGTTGTAGAAAGTAAATAGCAGATAATTATATAATTGGAAGTCATTCGCAAGAATGACTTTCTTTCGTCTTGAGATATCAATAGTTAACGTGTATAATAGTGAGGAAATGAAATTAGGAATAGTTAGCAGGTGACAAATGAAATTTGAAGAAATATCAGTTGCGGAATTTGATGCATTCGCAAGCACTCATCCCTTAAAGAATTATTTACAGTGTTCAAAGATGGATCCTGTATCGAAGGCTACTGGGTGGGAGAATGTATATTATGTTGGAATCAGAAGAGATAATGCATTAGTTGGTGCTGCTCGTCTGATTGCGTTAAAAAACAAAGCAAATCAATATTACTTTTCGGCGCCTAGTGGACCTTTATTGGATTTTAATGATAAAGAGCTAGTTGCTTTTTTTACTACGGAAATAAAGAAGTTTGTAAAGTCAAAAAAAGGATTTGAATTAAATATGAATCCTCTGGTAATTCATAAAGAGCGAAACATTGATGGAGATATTGTTCCTGATGGAGAGGATAACGGAACATTGGTTGATTATTTGAAAGAACTTGGATATCGTCATAATGGGTTTATTACTCAGTATGACTATACAAAAGATGTTCGTTGGGTTTTTATGCTTGATTTAGAAGGTAAAGATGAGCAAACAATCTTTAAAGAGATGAAACAGAATCATCGTAATATTATTAAAAAGACTGAGAAGTTCTGTATTGAAATAAAAGAACTTGGATATGATGAATTAGGCGAGTTTAAAAAGATTACAGAAGATACGTCAAAACGTCGTAACTTTGAAGATAGAACACTTGAATATTATCAAAGTGCTTACAAACAATTTATTGAAGATGATCAGATTAAGTATTTAGTCGCTTATTTAAATGTTGAAGCATATATTGAAAAAATGCAGAATGAGTTAAATAAAGAAGAAGAAAAATATAAACGTAATTTTGAGAAGAATCCAGATTCGGGAAAAACCAAAGAACTTGGAGTGTTGGTAAACAGTTTAACCAAACGATTAAAAGAAGCAGAAGAGCTACGAGCAGATGGTGAAATGATTCCATTGTCTGCAGCCATGTTTATTATGTATGGTGATGAGATTACATATATGTTTAGTGGAAGCTATGACAAGTATATGAATTTCTATGCTCAATATGCAATACAATGGTATATGATACGTTGGGGAATTAAACATGACTATAAGCGTTATAATTTCAGAGGTATCACTGGATGTTTTGATAAGAAAGATCCAGAATATGGTGTGTATGAATTCAAAAAAGGATTTAACGGATATGTTTGTGAGTATATTGGTGACTTTATGCTTACAACAAGCGTTTTTAATACAATTTTAAAAATTGCGAAAAAAGTAAAAGGATAGAAATGCATAAGTAAAGGATATTCCTTTGCTGTGCATTTTTAATTTATAAGCTGATCTTTGATGTTTCGATTATCACTTATTTTTCTTATTTTTCTCTTGGTGAATTGTGTTATAATCATAACGAGGTAGTGATATGAAAAAAATAATTATTCTATCATTGTGTGTGCTCTTTTTAATAAGTGGTTGTGGATCAGATGACAACGGCAATGATGAAGCAAAATATAGTCTTTATGAAGAATATAAGAATCAGTTAATATCAAATAATGGAACATTATCCTATAATATTCCATTTAGTTATCGTATGGAAGTTACACAACTTGATAATGGTAAGTACTCTTATACAGTTATTGTTGATGAGCCACAGATTATTATGAATCAAGTGAAGCTTATGGCAATGAATGTTAATTATGATAATGATGCGAATATGATTCCAAATGCAGGAATTCTTGATGATGATACATATTCGCTGGTGCCTAATCAAGTGGATGCAGAAAAAGGATATCCTAAAGGACTGGCAGTGAATGGTTTGTCAGATACAGGAGACTTTAGCGTTTATGTAATTGTTTCTTTCTATAAGGATTCACAGACAAGTACAGAAACAAATGTATTTTTTACATTTAATGTGGTAAATGGGGAAGTTGTAAGCGAGGTTGGCAATGAGTAACAGAAAACAATCATTATTAACTGGTGGATTGATTTCGAGTGCTGGTTTATTAATTTCTAAATTTTTAAGTTTATTTTATACAATTCCTTTTGATGCAATTCTGCAGACAAGTGAAAATAGAGCAATTTATTCTGAAGCATATAATGTGTATTCTTATATTCTAATGATTGCATCTGCAGGTTTACCATTTGCAATTGCTACATTAGTATCTCGTTATTTAACACGTGAAGATTATAAAACAGCATTGCTGGTAAAGAAAATTTCTTTTTATACAATGCTTGCATTGGGATTTATCTGTATGTGTTTTATGGTAATATTCAGTACACCAATCGCAACTCAGATAGCTGCAGATGAAAGTTCAATCCCAGCAATGAGAATGACATTGATTTTATTGTCACTGGCAATTTTCATTATTCCTGTCCTTAGTAGTTTTCGAGGCTTTTATCAGGGAATGAAGGAAATGCAAATATATTCAGCTTCTCAGGTTGTTGAGCAGATTGTTCGTATTGTATTTCTTTTAGGAGTAAGTTGTATTGCAATTTATGTATTTAATGCAGATAGAATATGGGCTGTTTATTTTGGAGTTATTGCAACTTCAGTAGCTGGATTTCTGACTATTCTATATATCAAAAGTTATGATCGAAAAAAAGTATTACCAATTAAACGTTTAGCGAAACAACAGGATGGAGAAAGTAGAGATTCTAAAGAATTATTCAAAGAATTAATTTTTCTGGCAATTCCGTTCTTAATTACTGCGGTTTTTGGGTATTGTGATACCATCATTAACCAGTGGGACTTTGTACCAGGTATGAAAGCCTTTGGTATTAGCGATGCTAGTGTTATTAATCTCTATAAAGATGGAGTTTATTATAAGGCAATGAAATTAATTGCAATACCTATGATTCTAGCTCCTGGGTTTAGCTCAGCTATTTATCCATATATTACGGAAGCCAGAGAACGCAGACAACCAGGATTGGTTCAAAAGTATATTTCCAATTGTGTTGAATCAGTTGTATATATTGCATTACCAATCTGTTTTGCATTATTTGTATTTGCGAAACCGATTATTTATACATTATACGGACCAACTGGAGAGAATTTAGAGACCTATACAATGATATTAAAGTGGTTTGCTTTAGAAGGATTATCAGCAACGATTTGTCCAATCTTCTCATCACTAGTAATGTCAGTAGGTCAAAGAAAGAAAATTATCTTCACAACAATGATCTTTGCACTTATTAAAATCGTGACCAACCGTTGGCTTATTTCAATGGTTGGAGTAGGTGGTATGGTTCTTTCGAGTTTTATTGCTTATGCAATATTTGCTGGATTAAATATCATTATTATTCAAAGAAATTATAAAGTGAAATGGCGCTACACCTTACGTAAAATTATATTTATGTTAATTGGTATTGGTGGATTCTACTTAGTAAGTCTTGTATTTAATTTCTTTGGAATGATTGATTACACTGGAAACAGAATTATCAGTCTGATTTATTTAGGTATTATGGGAATCATTTGTTGTCTTGCTTACTTTGGAATCACAGCATATTGTCATATTCCACAATCGATATTTGGATTTGACTTAAGTACAATAAGTGAAAAGTTCAAAGGAAGATTCAGAAAATGATGCGATTAGATAAGTATTTGGCTCATGCCAAATTAGGAACCAGAAAAGAAGTAAAGAAATTAATACGTCAGGGTTTTATCACGGTTAATGGTGAAGTCTGTCGTAATGATGATACAAAAATTGACGAAATAAATGATAAGATAGTATATGATGAAATGCCTGTTTTTTATCAGGAATTCTACTATTTGATGTTGAATAAACCTGAAGGCTATATCAGTTCAACTGTAGATGAACTTGATCCAAGTGTACTTCATCTGATTGAAGAAGACTTTGCACTGGATTTGTTTCCAGTAGGTCGTTTGGATGTTGATACAGTAGGTTTGCTGATACTTACAAATGATGGAAAGTTCTCTCACAATTTACTTTCACCAAAACATCATGTTGAAAAAGAATATTATGTAGAACTTGAGAAACCACTAAGTGATGATGATATTATCAAACTAGAAACTGGTGTTCTGATTGATGAAGAATATACAAAGCCAGCAAAAATAATAAAAAAAGAAGATACGATAGTTCATATGATTCTGACAGAAGGAAAATTTCATCAGGTCAAAAGAATGTTCCATGCAGTAGGAAATGAGGTATTATATCTAAAGCGGATAAGAGTAGGCACATTACTCTTGGATTCATCGCTAGAAGAAGGTGATTATCGTTTTCTTAGTGATGAAGAAATTATGCAATTAAAAGGAGAAAAGTAAAATGAAACAATATTTAGACATGTGTGAGTACATTTTAGAAAACGGTGAAGACCGTGATGATCGTACTGGAACTGGTACAAGAAGTGTATTTGGATATCAAACAAGATATAACTTATTAGATGGATTCCCACTAATGACAACAAAGAAATTGTTTTTAAGACCAATCGCAGAAGAGTTATTGTGGTTCTTAAAAGGAGATACAAATATTAAGTATCTGGTTGACCGTAATGTTCGTATCTGGAATGAATGGCCATACGAAAACTATACAAAGTCTGATGATTACCAAGGTGAAACATTAGAAGAGTTTGTAGAAAAGATTAAAGAAAGTGATGAGTTTGCTGCGAAACATGGCGAATTAGGTCCTGTTTATGGTAAACAATGGCGAGACTTTAATGGAGAAGGAATTGACCAGGTTCAACGATTAATTGATGGGTTAAAAAATAATCCTTTCTCAAGAAGACATATTATTTCAGCGTGGAATCCAGCACAAGTTGATAAAATGGCTCTTCCACCTTGTCATGCATTCCTGCAGTTCTATGTAAGTGCAGATAAGAAATACTTATCTTGTCAGTTATACCAAAGAAGTGCAGATGTATTTTTAGGAGTACCTTTCAATATTGCATCATATGCACTTATGACTGCAATGATTGCTCAAGTATGTGGGTATGAAGCAAAAGAATTTGTTCACACACTTGGTGATGCACATATCTACAAAGATCACTTTGATGTAGTAAGAACACAAATGGAAAGAGAACCATTACCTTTATCAAAACTAGTATTAAATAAAGATGTGACTTCAATTTTTGATTTCACAATTGATGATATTAAGCTTGAAGATTACCAAAGTCATGGTAAATTAGTAGGGAAGGTTAGTGTCTAATGGTTTCACTAGTTGTAGCAATTGGCGATAATCATGTGATTGGAAAAGATGGCTGGATGCCTTGGAATCTTCCAGAAGATTTAAAGACATTTCGTGCAATCACACTAAATCATGACATCGTAATGGGAAGAACAACCTTTGATGCAATGAAGAAACCACTGCCAAAACGTCATACTTATATTATTACCAGAAATGAGGACTATTCATTTGATCATGAAAATGTAACAGTGGTTCATGATTTTGATAAGTTATTGGAAGAATATAAGCATAAAGACGAAATTCTTTATGTATGTGGTGGAGCTAAAATCTATGAATATGCATTGCCTTGGGTAGATGAGATGTGGATTTCATTAGTGGATGAGCACTATGAAGGAGATACATTCTTTCCAATGTTTGATGAAGATGATTTTATAATAGAAGCAAAAGAGAAAAAAGAAGGATTTACATTAATTCATTATATTAGAAAATAAAGTATAAAATGAATGATGCAGCAAAAGATGAGATGAATATTTCATCTTTTCTTACGATAGTGATAAATCGAAGTTTTTATAAGAGAGGTAGAAGTATGCAAATAGCGTTAGTTCAAATGAATGTGAAAAGTGGGAAATGTGAACATAATTTTGAAGTGTTAAAAAATTATGTTGAAAAGGCAAAAAATGACCATGCAGATATCGTTGTATTTCCTGAAATGTGCATCAGTGGATATATGTTACAGGATCAGTTTCTTGATCATGCATTCTGTGAAGATGTAGCTTCCTACAATGAAAGAATTAAAGAGTTATCAGATGGTATTGGTATTATCTTTGGTAATCTTTACTATTCTCCAATTGAAAATGTTGAACGTGGTAGAGATGGCAGAAAAGCGCGTTTCAATGCTAGTTTCTTTGCATACAACAAACAGTGGGTAAAAAAAGAAAATGGTCTTCTTGATGGGATTCACATCAAGCATTTGAATCCTGATTATCGTTTCTTTGATGATTCACGTTACTTCTTAAGTGGTATTGAAGTATCCAACTACTTATTCCAAACAATGGATGGATTAATTTCGCCATTCCTGTTTGAGCATCAAGACAAAACATATCGTATTGGTTTAGAAGTTTGTGAAGATATCTGGAGTTTTGACTACAGTGTTGATGTTACAAGTATCTATGCTAATCAGAACGTTGATTTTATTGTTAATGTTTCAACAAGTCCTTATACGTTGAATAAGGAGGTTTCCAGAAACAAACAACTAAAGAAGCATGCACAACAGCTAAAAGAGAAGATGCCAATGGTATTCTATCTAAACGCCTGTGGAATGCAAAACACTGGAAAGAATGTTGTTGTGTTTGATGGTGATAGTAGTGTTTATGATCAACAAGGAGATTTAGTGTTCTCTTTGAATGATGAGTTTAATGAAGAATATAAAATTTTTGATTTTGAAAATATGTCAATTGCACAACGTTGTGAAAACAAGATATTAAGTGCACTGACGCATGCAGTATATGAATTTGATGCTCAAGTGTTTCCGTTTCAACCAAAATGGATTATTGGTTTAAGTGGAGGGATTGATAGTTGCATCAATGCTGCTCTGCTTGTCAAAGCATTAGGAAAAGATAGAATAACTGGGTATAACCTTGCTAGTAAGTACAATTCAGATACAACTAAAGGCAATGCTCGATTATTAGCGGAACGTCTTGATATTGAAATACGTGAAGGCAGTATTGAAGATATCAACAAGGCATCTTTAGATACGCTGGAAGCGTATGGTTATAAACCACCGTATCACACCTTAACTGAAGAGAATATTCAAGCGAGAATTCGAGGACATTTGTTGTCAACGTTTGCGTCTGTTGAAAATGGAGTGATTGTTAATAATGCAAATAAAATTGAAGTTGCTCTTGGCTATTGTACATTGTATGGTGATAGCATTGGTGCAATTTCACCAATTGGGGATTTAACCAAAGTCCAGGCATTTCAAGTTGCCAGAGATTTAAATGCTTATTTTGAAAAGGAAGTAATTTCGAATTCACTAATTCCAGAAATTGTTGATGGTGAGATTAAATGGGAAATGCCTCCAAGTGCTGAGTTGAAAGAAAATCAGTTAGATCCAATGAAATGGTACTATCATGATTATATATTACAGAAGTTATTGGAATATCCAACAGGGAATATAGAAATGTTTATGGAGTCTTATTTAGATGGCAGTATTTACCAGACTGAAATTGGTAAATGGATCATGCATTATGGTTTAAATGAACCTGAAGCATTTATAAATGATTTGGAATGGTTGCTTAGAACATTCCATAATGCAGTGTTCAAACGAATTCAAATGCCACCAATTGTTGTACTAAGCAGAGGTGCGTTTGGAAGTGACTTTAGAGAGTCACAATTAGGACATATAAAAACAAACCAATATGAAAAATTAAAAGAAAAAATCTTAGCAATGTAATATCTTACAATTTTTTTTGGTTTTTTGATGAAAATGTTTTATAATATTACAGTATGTATTGAGGAGAAGATATGGTAAGTGATAAAATCTTAACAAGTAAGGATGTTCAGTTGGCCCTTACGCTAAAAACAAATCAGCTGAAAAGAGAAAAACTAGCTTCACTTACATACAGACAAGTATCTCGTACGCTTACGGAATTTGTCTGGAGGAATAAAAATGTTACAAACATGAATGATGCAGTAAATGATATTATGAATTTGGATGTAGCAAAAGTAGTTACGTATTTGTCTCTGAATGCCATCGAACAGGGTTCGAAACTAGAGTTAGATAGTATTAATGGAATACTGAGAGGAGAATTGGATGATTAAGAAAAGACTGATTGTATTTGCATGTACAATGTTAGCCTTAATCAGCATTGTTGGTATCTTTGCACAAAGTGCCATCAACAACATGAATTTAGGGTTAGATTTAAAAGGTGGTTTTGAAATTCTATATGAAATAAAACCACTGGAAGGTGCTAGTAAAGACAGCGTAGATATGTCAGCTGTAGCAAGTGCCGTTTCTAAAAGAATTAACGTATTAGGGGTTAGTGAACCAGAAATCACTGTGGAAGGAAATCGTATCCGTGTACAATTAGCTGGTATATCAGATAATGAAGAAGCACGTAATGTTATTTCAAGCACTGCAACATTATCATTTAGGGACACAAGTGATAATTTATTAATGGATGCTACTGTTTTAACAGAAGGTGGAGCTTCTTTATCATATCAAGATGGTTCACCAGTTGTTCAACTGAAGATTGCAGATACTGATAAATTCTATGAAGCAACAAGTGCATTATCACAAACTTCAGATAAGCTTATGGTTACATGGTTGGACTACAAAGAAGGTCAATCGTATGCAGCAGAATCAAAAGTATCAGAAGATGATGGAGGTCCTGCATATATTTCAACAGCTACTGTAAGTGAAGGTTTAAACAGTGATACAGTTGTTATCTCTGGTGGATTTACAGAAGCAGAAGCTCAACAATTAGTAGACTTATTAAACTCTGGATCATTGAATTTCCAAATGACTGAAGTTTATTCAAATGTAGTAAGTCCAAACCTGGGAGAAGGTGCGTTCGACTCGACAATCCTTGCTGGTGGAATTGGAATTGCTGCAATTATTGTATTTATGATTTTATTATACCGTTTTACAGGTATTATTTCAGGAGTGGCTGTTGCTGCTTATACACTTGGCGTACTGGTTGTATATACTGCAATGGGTGGTGTATTTACCCTTAGTGGTATTGCTGCCTTAGTACTTGGGGTAGGTATGGCTGTTGATAGTAGTGTTATTACCTTTGAGCGTATAAAAGACTGTTTGTTGTCTGGTCGAAGCGTAAAACAAGCTTATAAAGAAGGAAACCATAAATCGTTATCTACGATTCTGGATTCTCAAATTACAACATTATTATCAGCTGTAATTCTGTATTCTTTTGGAACTGGAAGTGTAAAAGGATTTGCTACGATGTTAATGATTTCAACAATCTTAGCAATTGTATTTAATGTTTCTATTGTTCGTTTCTTACTGGGACAAGTTGTTAAGAGTGGATACTTGGACAACAAGAAGAGCTGGTTTGGAATTAAAGAATCAGATATTCCTAACTTAACTTTAGGTGAAACAAAGAAAAACAATTCATTCTTTGATAAATTTGACTTTATTAAGAATGCAAAATATTTCTGGATGGTTTCAATTGCTATCTTAGTGTTTGGAATTGGTTCAATGGCTGTAAATGGTGCTGGAGGAAATGGAGTATTTAACTTAGGTATTGATTTCTCTAGTGGTACAAAAATTACAATTGATGCAGATCAGTCATTGAAGTCTTCAACACTGGAAAAAGAATTTGAAGATCTTGGTATTAAAACAAGTAAAATTACGATTTCAGGTGATGATAATGATGTAGCTACTGTATCAATCAAAAAAGCAATCACTGAAGAACAACGTGATGCAGTGAACGCTTATATGAGTGAAACATACAATGCAGAAACATCAGATTCTACAGTTTCACCAATTATTGGTCAGGAATTAGTAAAGAATGCATTTATTATGTCAATTCTTTCATGGATTGCGATACTGATTTATGTTAGTTTCCGATTCAAATGGGATTATGCAGCTAGTGGTATTGTTGCGCTTATTCATGACGTATTGATTATCTTGGCAGTATTCGCAATCTTCCGTATGGAAATATCTACTGATATTATTGCAGTAATTCTAACAATTATTGGGTATTCGATTAATGACTCCATAGTTATTTTTGATAGAATGCGTGAAAATGTTGCTTCATATGGTCGTAAGGCAATTACCAATGATCAATATCGTGAAATTGTTAATAAGTCACTTCAAGAAACGGTTGTTCGTTCAATCATTACAACAGTAACTACAATTATTCCAGTTATTTGTTTGTTAGCGCTTGGAAGCCGTAATATCTTTGACTTCAATATTGCACTTCTAGTTGGACTTATCGCTGGTGCAAATTCATCATTATTTATTGCAGCACAACTGTGGTATCGTTTACGTATTAAATTCAAACATAAAAATAAAACGAAAAAGAAACGTAAAAAAATTGATGAAGTAGAAGAACATATTATTCCAGGAGTGAATGATTATTAAAAACTAATTACCAGAAGAGAATCTCTCTTCTGGTTTTTCTTTGGCAAAAAGTAAACCAAGGCTTACGTTTTATGGTATGATAATCACAGGAGTTTTTTACTATGATATATGAAGAGTTAGAGATAAATAATTATAAAGAATTACAAGAGAAATATAAGTTAGGTACAATTGCTTCAAAAGTACTTGCAAGCAAGCATCTTGATGATCTGATGATTGATCAAATCTTACATCAGGATATGCTTACATCACAATTTGATTTGAGTTTTCTTGACCCAATCATTGATAGATTACAAGCTGCGAAAGTAAACAATGAAAAGATTATGATTTGTGGTGACTATGACTGTGATGGAGTTTGTTCAACAACAATCCTGTATGATGCTTTAACGCGTTTTGGCTGCCAATGTGGGTATTATATTCCTGACCGATTTAAAGAAGGGTATGGAGTAAGTCTTGATACTGTAAAAGCAGCTGTAGAAAAAGATTATAGTATTTTGATTACAGTGGATAATGGTGTAAAGGCAACTGAGGAACTTCAATATGCAAAAGATCATAACGTTACTGTTATATTAAGTGATCATCATGCATATGACGATGAAGATTTAGTATATGATTATTTCTTACATCCAAATGTGTTGGATCCTTTCTATGGAAGACTCTGTGGTGCAGGATTAGCATATTTAATTAGTAAACGTTTGATTGGTGATGATCCATATCATACCGTTTTAGCTTGTATTGCGACAATCGGAGATATGGTAGGAGCATTAGATGCAAACCGTGTCATTATCAAAGAGGGAATTCAGTTGTTGAAGCAAATGGATTTTCCTGCGATTACATTATTAGCTGACACGAGTAATCACTGGGATACAACAAAGATTGCATTTCAGATTGTACCAAAATTAAATAGTTTAGGAAGATTGGCTGATCAGGCAAATGTGAACACACTTGTTCGTTATTTGCTGATGAGAGATCATGATTCATTAAAGAAAGTTGCTACACAAATTAATCGTTTGAATGAAACAAGAAAAAAAATTAGTAGCACAAACGAAAAGATTGCACTACAACAGGTAGATGACAGTCAATCATTTATTATTGTTCATAGTCCTGAATTTCACGAAGGTTTGAATGGTGTGGTAGCTGCAAAAATCAGTAAAAAATACCAACGACCAGTTATGGTGTTGAGTCAGAGTGAAGATATTCTGAAAGGTAGTATTCGCAGTATTGGAATAGATGTTTCTACGTTCTTCGATGAGTTCAAAGATCAGTTATTGAGCTTTGGTGGGCACAGACAAGCTGCAGGAATATCGCTTCATGAATCTGTATTAGAAGATTTAATTGACTATAGTCAGATGAAATGTGATGAAGAGTTTGAAGAAGAACATCAGTCTTATATTCGATTAGAACCACAAGATATATCATTTAGAGAAATTGAATCATTAAGCAAATTAGAACCATTTGGTGTTGACTTTGAAAAACCAAAATTTTTGATTAATGATAGTGAGTTGCAAGTTTCTACCATGAGTAATGGTTTGCATTTAAAGTTTGTATCACCAACAATGGAGTATTTATATTTCCAACATGGCCATTTATTAAATAAGTTGGCAAATCGTCCTTTATCATTTATTGGTGATTTAGGAATTAATATGTTCAGAAATAAAAAATCTATTAACATGATGGTTGATGATGTGTTAGAATAGCACTAGAGGTGACTTATGGATTATAAAGATTATATAGCAGAAATACAGGATTTTCCTATTGATGGCGTGTTGTTTCGCGACATTACACCAATCATGCAAAATGGAAAAGCATTTCGTGCAGCATGCAATGAAATGGTAGAATTCGCGAAAAAAGTAAATGCAGATGTAATTGTAGGACCAGAATCTAGAGGATTTATCTTTGGTTGTCCAGTTGCATATGAATTAGAGATTGGATTTGTTCCAATTCGTAAACCAGGTAAATTACCTAGAGCAACAGAATCAATCGAATATGATTTAGAATATGGAACAAATGAACTACATATTCATGCGGATGCAATCAAAAAAGGTCAAAGGGTATTGATCATTGATGACTTACTTGCTACTGGTGGTACAGTCAAAGGAACAATTGATTTAGTTGAAAAACTAGGGGGTGAAGTTGTTGGATGTAACTTCCTAATTGAACTGGCGGATTTAAAAGGTAGAGATTTACTTGATAACTATGAAGTAAATTCACTAATTATATATCAATAAAAGTGTGTTAACACTTTTTATTTTACCTGTATGTGATATAATTGTAACAATAAAAAAGGGGGTGAGAGCATGGATGAAAAGTTAATTGAATTTGAAGAAGTTTTAGCTGAAGCCAAACTCTATATCAAAAAAGAAGAGAATATCAAATTAATTACTGATGCCTATGAATTCGCTGAGAAAATGCATAAGCCACAATTTCGCAAAAGTGGTGAGCCATATGTCATTCATGTTCTTCACGTAGCAAAGATATTAGCAGATTTAAGAACTGGTCCTAAAACCATTGCTGCTGGTCTTTTGCATGATGTGATAGAAGACTGTGATGTAACTGAAGAAGACTTCATTGAACGTTTTGGTACAGAAGTATTCACTTTGGTTGAAGCAGTAACAAAAATTGGTCATTTGAAATTTAACGATGAAGAAGAATATCTTGCTAGTAATCATCGTAAGATTTTTATTGCGATGGCAAACGATGTGCGTGTTATATTAATTAAACTTGCTGACCGTTTGCACAATATGAGAACGCTTCAGTTTATGAAGCCGGAAAAGCAAAAGAAAATTGCTGCTGAAACTCTAGATGTATATGCTCCAATTGCACACCGTTTAGGGATTAGTGAAATTAAGAATGAACTGGAAGATTTAAGTTTTCATTATTTAAATCCTGAAAAATATTATGAAATTGCAAAACTTGTGGAAGATCGTAAAAGCGAAAGAGATTCACAGGTAGAAATGATGATTTCTGATTTTTCTAAAATTTTAGATGAACATAAGATTCCATATCGTTTATTTGGTAGAAGCAAGCATTTGTACAGTATCTATAAAAAGATGGTAAATAAGAATAAACGATTTGAGGAAATTCTGGATTTATTGGCAATTCGTATTATTACGAATACAGAGGTTGCCTGTTATGAGATATTAGGATATATCCATGCAAAGTATACGCCAATTCCTGGCAGATTTAAGGATTATATTGCAATGCCAAAGATGAATATGTATCAGTCTTTACATACAACAATTGTTGGAATGGAAGGAACTATCTTTGAAGTGCAGATTCGTACGGAGCATATGGATGAAATTGCTGAACGTGGGGTTGCTGCTCACTGGCGTTATAAAGAAAATAATTATGTGAAAGAACAACAGCAAAAAGAAATTGAAGAACAATTACACTGGTTCAAAGACTTTGCTTTAATGAGTGAAGATGTAGATGAAGATGCAAAATCATTTATGAATTTAATCAGTAAAGATATATTTGAAGCAAATGTATATGTAATGAGTCCAAAAGGAAAAGTAATTGCTTTACCAAGTGGATCAACACCGCTGGATTTTGCATATCGAATTCATACTGAGGTAGGACATCAGACAATTGGAGCTACAGTTAATGGAGTGTTGGTTCCATTAAATACCCAACTAAAAACTGGTGATGTAGTAAATGTTAAAACAAATAAATCTTCAACACCTAGTGAAGACTGGTTGAAGATTGTAAAATCAAATCATGCTAGAAATAAAATTCGTTCTTATTTCCAAAGGGTAAAACAGGAAGAAAAAGAAGCAGATGCAGAAAAAGGGAAATCCATGCTGGAAGCGGAACTTACTCGTCGTGGATTTGACGCAAAAGAGTATATGACTAATAAGCATATTGATACTTTAGCTGGTCAGTTAAAGATGAATACCAATACGGATTTGTATTATGCTATTTACTGTAAGGCAGTATCAATGCCTACGGTTATCGAAAAACTGACAAATCAAAAGATTGGGCAAACTGCATTAAAAGACATTGATATTCGTCCTTCTCAACAAAAGAGTGATGGGCGTGAACGTTCAACAAGTAAGTATGGAGTTACTGTTCCTGGAATTGATAGTATCGTAATCTCTTTGGCACCATGTTGTTCACCAATTCCTGGTGATGACATTGTTGGTTACATTACCAAAGGACAAGGGGTTAAGGTTCATCGAAGGGACTGTCCAAACGTCCAAGATATTAAAGATCGTCTGATTGATGTAGAGTGGGATGATGAAGTATCTACTTCTAAAACTTATGCAGTAAATCTTGTTGTTCATTCGACAGACCGTAATTTCTTGTTGAGTGACATTGTAACTGTCTCTTCACAGTGTAAAGTAAATCTGCAGCATGTAGATTCAAAAGTGAATGATGATGGAATACATGCAACTACCAAATTAACGGTATTGGTTCATAATGCAGAGCACCTGAAAAATCTTATGGCAAACTTGCGTAAAATTATCAGTGTCATCTCAGTAGAAAGAGTAATACTATAATCATAAGAACTATCTGAAATATAGGTAGTTCTTTTCTTTTGTTTGGTTTGATATGCTGTTTTTCTCAGAATGGTTGCTATTTTTAAATGTAAATGATAAACTATAGCATATAGTCAATGATAGAGAGCTTTTTATTGAAATAAGCATAGAGAGGAAACAGCTGGTGAGAGTTTCTGTTAGTTCAATAAAAAGGACGCTTTGGAGATGCTGCTAATCACAGCCGACACCCTTACGTTACAAGGTTTGAGTGCATATCTATAGTAGATATGAACTAAGGTGGTACCGCGTAGTTATATACGTCCTTAGCGATAAGGGCGTTTTTATTTTATATAAGGAGGAAGTAATATGAAACAATTTCAAACACCAAGAGGTACAAATGATATCTTACCAAAGGATATTGAAAAATGGCACCGTATTGAAGATGTCGTCAGACAATTTTGTATGCTATATGATTATAAAGAAATAAGAACACCAATCTTTGAAGATACTGGTGTATTTAAACGCGAAAATGATTCAAGTGATATGGTGAATAAAGAAATGTATACATTTACTATCAATGGAAAAGATTCATTAACATTGCGACCAGAAATGACTGCTGGAGTTGTAAGAAGCTTTGTCCAACACAAAATGTTTGGAGAAGGTGATTTGCCTGCGAAAATGTATTATATTGGACCACAGTTCCGCTATGAAAGACCCCAAAAAGGACGTCAGCGCATCTTCCACCAATTTGGGGTAGAAGTAATTGGAGTGAAGAATCCAATGTTAGATGTTGAAACGATTGCACTTGGTTATTCAATTGTATCTGCATTAGGACTTAGTGAACTGAAAGTATTATTAAACACATTGGGTGATGATGAAAGTCGTAATAATTATAAAGTAGCATTAAAAGAACACTTCTCAAAAGGTATTGATGATATGTGTGGAGATTGTAAGCGTCGTCTTGATCAGAACCCACTTCGTCTTTTGGATTGTAAAGTTGATCACGATACCGAAATTATGAGAACAGCTCCAAAGATGGGGGATTATCTAAATAAAGAATCTAAAGAATATTTTGATGCAGTATGCAATGGATTGGATGCACTAGGTATTCCATATGAAATTGATGATCGTTTGGTTAGAGGACTTGACTACTACACAGACACCGTATTTGAAGTAGTATCAACGAATGATCAAATGGGATCTCAGTCCACAGTATTCGCTGGAGGTCGCTATGATGGTCTTGTTGAGTACTTTGGTGGACCTGAACTATCAGGAATTGGGTTTGCCATGGGAATTGAACGTTTAATTATCGCGCTGGAAGGCGAGGGAATTGATTTAAGCGAGGATGAGAGCTTAGATGCATACATTCTTTGTCTAAGTGAAAAAGCGTCTCTGGAGGCGTTAAAAATAGCAACGATGCTTCGTGCTGCAGGATATACTTGTGAACGTGATTATTTGAATCGTTCATTCAAGGCACAGTTTAAGAGTGTTGAGCGTAAGAATGCAAAATTTGCGATTATTCTAGGTGAGAAAGATTTAGAGAATGGTACTGTAACTATTAAAGAAATTGCAACACAGGAACAAAAAGTAGTAGCCAGTGAAGATATTGTGGATGCAATGGATGAATTAAATGATAATGAAGAACATGAATGCACTTGCGGTGACGAGTGTACATGTGGAAAGTAGGATAGAAGATGAATCGAACACATAATAATGGAGAATTAAGAATTGAACATGTCAATCAAGAAGTGGAACTAATTGGTTGGGTTGCGAAACGCAGAAACTTTGGAGCACTTGTTTTTATTGATTTACGAGACCGCAGTGGAATTACTCAATTAGTATTTGATGAAGAAAAAGCAAAAGAAATTCAAAGTGTAAGAAATGAATACATCTTACATGTAAAAGGATTGGTTGCTGAGCGTAAAGATAAAAATGATAAACTGCCAACCGGAGATATTGAAATTAAAGTATCAAATGTTGAAATTGTAAATAGTGCTGAAACAACACCACTAATTATTGCAGATGAAACAGATGCATTAGAAGATACTAGATTTACATATCGTTACCTGGACTTACGTCGTCCATTAATGCAACAAAAAATGATTACTCGTCATAAAATTACCAAAATCATGCGTAATTATCTAGATGACATGGAATTTGTGGAAGTGGAAACACCAATCCTGACAAAATCAACACCAGAGGGTGCACGTGATTACTTAGTTCCTAGCCGTATTCATACAGGAGAGTTCTACGCACTTCCTCAATCGCCACAATTGTTTAAACAACTATTAATGATTTCAGGATTTGAACGTTACTATCAAGTAGCGCGTTGTTTCCGTGATGAAGATTTAAGAGCAGACCGTCAACCTGATTTTACTCAGTTGGATATTGAAGCATCCTTCTTAAGTGAAGTAGAAATACAAACAATGCTTGAAAATATGATGAAGAAAGTTATGAAGGAAGTATGTAATCTTGATATTCAAATTCCTTTTTTAAGAATTCCATTTGATGAAGCAATGAATCGTTATGGAAGTGATAAACCAGATAATCGTTTTGGTTTAGAGTTACAAGACGTAAAAGATGTATTTAAGAACTCTGAATTTAAGGTGTTTAAAGATGTTGTGGCTAGTAATGGTGCTATTAAAGCAATTGTTGTTCCTGGAAAAGCCGATATGTCTAGAAAAGAAATTGATAAACTGACAGACCTTGCGAAAAAATATGGCGCAAAAGGTTTGGTTGCAATCAAATACTTAAATCAAACATTAGAAGGTGGCGTTGTAAAATTCTTTAGTGATGAAGAAATTGCTAACCTTACAGAAGTATTAAATTTAAAAGATAATGATTTAATATTAATTAGTAGTGATAATTGGACAACCGTATGTGAAGTATTAGGAGCATTACGTCTTCATTTTGCTGATGTTATGGAGCTTACTAGTAAAGATGATTTCTCATTCCTATGGGTAACTGACTTCCCATTACTTGAATACAGTGAAGAAGATGGACGTTTCTACGCACGTCACCATCCATTTACACTGCCAAAAGAAGAAGAGGTAGAACTTTTAGACAGCAGACCACAGGATGTCCATGCTGCTGCATATGACATGGTATTGAATGGTTATGAAGTCGGTGGGGGATCATTGCGTATTTACAGTAATGAACTTCAAAAGAAAATGTTCTCTATTCTTGGATTCTCAGATGAAGAAATAAAAGAACGTTTTGGTTTCTTTGTTGATGCATTTAAGTATGGAACACCACCTCATGGAGGGTTCGCATTCGGACTTGACCGTGTAGCAATGATTTTAACAAAATCAGATTCTATTCGTGATGTAATCGCATTCCCTAAGAATGCCGCAGCACGTTGTATGATGAGTGGAGCACCTAGTAAAGTTGATGAATCGCAGCTGGAAGAATTACATTTAAAAATCGTAGAAGAGGAGTAGCATCCTCTTTTTTTGTAATTATAAAATTTAAGCATAAAATAAAATTAATTACAAGACTGGCTTTTTTTCTTGTCATTAACTATAATAATAGTGTCTAGGAGCTAATATTTTTCCGACACTTAGAGATAAGGGAGTTCGGATGTCATGCCTTGGTGTTGAAGACCTTTGCATTGCTTGGGGATCCTAAGAAGGTCATGCAGAATTCCCACCTGTATTTACAGGGGAAAACTCTCCTCCTAGACGTTAAAAAGAAATTAATGAAAACCTGTCTCATAATTAAGAAACAGGTTTTTTATTTTATAAAATTGATTTGATTTTCATTCATTGATTCAATACTTGCCAATGCTTTAAACTTATATCCTTGATTAATAATATAAGCATGTCCATCCTGGTAGGCTTTTTCAATCAAGATTCCAACAGCACATAAATTAGCTTTAGATTGTTGTACAATTGATTCCACACCTCTAAATGCTTCTCCATTAGCCAGGAAATCATCGATAAACAAAATATTATCCTCATCATTTAAGAATCGTTTATCTACGCTGGCAGTATAACTCTTGTTTTTCGTATAGGAATGAACAGTTGCCTGGTAAGCATTCGTAATCGTTGATGGAACACTCTTCTTTACAAACACTACTGGAACATTGAATTTCAATCCACACAATACAGCAGGAGCGATACCACTAGATTCAATTGTTAGAATCTTAGTGATGTTATCATTTTTGAAATAGTTATAAAATTCTTCTGCAACTTCTTCCATCAGGTTTGCATCAATTTGATGATTTAAGAAAGAATCAACTTTTAATATATTTTCATTTATTACAATTCCTTCGTTTTTTATTTTATTAATTAGTGCATCCATACTGACCTCCATAATTTATAATTAAGATTCTTTGTCCCAAAGATGAATTGCTGAGTTTGATAACATACTTAGCAGGTTCTTTCTGGATTCAGGATATTGCTTATACAGTTGATCTAACAGTTCTTTCATATCCTGGCGTCGGCTGTTCCCATCTTGAGGACAAGTGCTTTTCACAACTGGTATTTCAAGTCTTTTTACTGCAGAGATAATATCTTTTTCATGCACATATACAAGTGGTCTGATAAATGATATCTCATTATCTGCATAGTAAATCTTTGGTTGAAAAGTAGATAACTTACCTCCATATATAGCATTTAACAAGAACGTCTCTACTGCATCATCGCCATGATGAGCAAATGCAATCTTTGTACAATTATGTTCCTTTGCCGCATTTACAATTGCTCCACGTTTTAAATTAGAACAGCGACTGCAGTCAAGACGTCCATCTTGTTTCTCATAATGTTTCAGTATTTCATAAATCGGTACTTCTTCTTCATAATAAGGTATATCAATTTGCTTACAATATTCCTCAATGATTGTTGAATCCATATTAGGAAACCCCATTTTCAAATGAATCGCAATAATTTCAAAATCTTTATGTTTAAATTTTTGGTATTCACTTAGTGCTTTTAATAGCAGCATTGAATCTTTACCACCAGAAACTCCAATTGCTACTTTATCGTTTGCCTCGATCAAATGGTAATCCTGATCAGCTTTTCTTAAGTATTTTAGTATTTTTTGCATAATTTCACCTGCTTACTATTATAGCATATGCAAATATAAAGTGTTATAATACAAAAGGTGATAAAATGGATGGAGTAGTAGTAATTAATAAACCTGCAGGCATGACAAGTCATGATGTAGTATTCAAATTAAGAAAGATTTTAAAAACAAAGAAAATCGGTCATACTGGAACATTGGATCCAAATGCTACTGGTGTTCTTTTAGTGCTAGTGGGGAAGGCAACTAAGATTCTTCCGTTTATCGAGGATATTGATAAAGAGTATATCGCTACACTACAACTAGGTAAACGTACCTTTACAGATGATATCTGGGGTGATGTGTTAGAAGAAAAAGAAGTAACAATAATTGATGATTTCAAAGATGTTTTAAGTTCTTTTCAAGGAGTTATCACACAAACTCCACCGAAAGTATCTAGTATTAAAGTAAACGGTAAAAAATTATATGAATATGCAAGAAAAGGTGAAGAAGTAGAAATACCAACCCGTCAAGTTGAAATATTTGAAACAGAAGTGTTGGATGATAAAGAATATAAATTCCGTGTACACTGTAGTAGTGGAACCTATATTCGTTCCCTATGTGTAGATATCGCAAAGAAAAGTGATAATCTAGGTTGTATGTCATCACTTGTTCGCAGTAAAGTTGGACGCTTTACACTAGAAGATGCACAAGAACTTGAAACTTTATCATTGGACAATGTGATGTTTCATCCAATTGAATCAATGTTATCTCATTTGGAATTTATTGCATATGAACCGATAGAGGATATCTATCATGGTAAAAAAGTAAAAGTAAAAACAAAGGAAGATCGTATATGTATGGTTAATGAAAGCAAATGTATTGCTGTCTATGAACGCTTACAAGGCGATGTATTCAAAAGTATAAGAGGACTATGGTAATGGAAATTATTGAAATATTTGCAAACAAAGAAATAAAGATAAAAGAGCCATCAGTTGCCTGTATTGGTTTTTTTGATGGTATTCATAAAGGACACCAGGAACTGATTGAAAAGACAAAATCAGCCGCAAAAGAGAAAGGAATTCTATCGGCGTGTGTCACATTCCATGATGATCCATGGCATGTGTTATTTCCAGAACGAGAGGTAACGAACATTACACCTCCAGCAAAACGATTAAAGAAAATCGAAGCATTTGGGATTGAACGATGTTATTTGCTTCATTTTGATAAAGCAATGGCAGGACTATCAAAGGATGAATTTATTGAATTACTAAAATCACTGAATATACAAATGGTAGTAACTGGTGATGACTTTAAATTCGCCAAGAAGAATGAAGGCGATATATACTATCTTGAACAATATATTCCTGCAATCATCTGTGATATGATTTTGATTGATGGACAGAAGGTAGCTTCATCAACAATTGAAAAAGCAATCATGGATGGGAATATGGAATTTGTATCAAAATGTTTAGGAAGTAACTATGAAATTGAAGGTACTGTTATCGAAGGTAATCAGGTAGGTCGATTAATAGGATTTCCAACTGCAAACCTAAAAATGGATGGAAGCTATATTATTCCAAAAATTGGTGTTTATGCAGGTACAGTAACTTATAAGGACGTTACATATAAAGCTATGATTAATGTTGGTCATAACCCAACGTTGAACTATCAAAAAAATGTATCAATTGAAGCCTGTATTTTAGATTTTGATCAGGATATATATGATCAGCATATTTCTATGGGATTCGGTGAATACTTACGAGATGAGTTAAAGTTTAACAGCAAAGAAGAATTGATTAAGCAACTAAATATTGATGTAGAGACAGTTAGGAGTAAGTAACATGAAACTAGAATTATTTGATAAAATCGATGCCACCATTGATTTGTTGAATCAGAACAAAGAAGAATATCAAGTTATACGAAAAGAATTAAAATATACATTATTATCAATTTTGGATCGTGATTTGGCATTGGATGTAACTACTAGAATTAAAGAAGGCGATAGTTTAAGAGCGAAAATTATTCGTAATCGTTATTACTTAAAATATGATACGCCAGAAGATATATTAGCAAACTTAAGTGATTTGATTGGATTAAAGATTGACTGTCGTTTTATTGAAGATGAATTTCATATTTATAAAGCATTAAAAGATTTATTTGTTGTAAAGCAAGAAGATGGATTTTATACATGTGAAAATTTTGGTCACATCGCTTTAGATTTAGAACCACATCAACCTCAATCACAAAAGAACGGATTTGCAATCTATCGAATTGATGGATATTATGGGAATGGTGATCATAAAATAAACTTTGAACTGCAGATTAAGTCTCTAGTTAATTCATTCTGGGGTGATATTGAACATCGTTTAGTATATAAAAATACAAATTATATTGCTGCTGGTGGAGTGATGAAAGATTTATTGGCTTCCATTAAAGCAAATCTTACTATTGTGGATCGACAGTTACATATCATTTATGATCAAATGGGGACAGAGAATCAAGTGTCATCAAGTTTCTTGGACCGTATCTCATTTGAGGATCTGATATCAAAAGCAATTAATGATTTATGTGCAAAGAAAATTGAAGATTCTATTGGTTTTACCTTGGATATAAGAGAAACTTCTAACATACTAGGACATTATATATTTAAAAAGAATATTCAAAGTGCAAGTGATAATAATCAGATATTTCAGTTATTACATTTATTCTCGCATTTGCAAGATGCTGAAATTGACTTTGAACAGCCAATTGAGATGGGCGCCTGTATCTTGGGTGATGATCCATTCAATGAAGTAATGGGGAATTATCTATTAGGAAAAATGAATGCAGATTATGAATGGTTTGTATTCTTTAGGATTCTTTTTGCAATTGAACCAGGTAATAATGCTGAGGACTTCCAATTGTTCTTGAGTGTTCTAAAGAGTTATCTTGTTGATTTGGATGCTTATGAGAAACGTTTCTCAGGTATTCCAATTAAAGATGCGGAAGCAATCAGAGAAGACTGTATGGAGATATTTGCTGATGTGTTATGTATGGTAGATGATATTCAGATTGTACATAATTCAAAGATTTCACTGGTTCATGAGAAGTTTTCAGATTTCTTGGACGAGTTAGAACAAAGAGTAATTAACTATAAAGATTTTGAGCATTATCGTGATGGATATCGCGATGAACTACATTCTTTATTAAAAGATATATTTCATTAAAAAGTATGCTATAATAAGTAAGGATGGTGATGAAAATGGCACAAGAATATATTGCAATGCAAACAAAAGAAAAAGGAATTGTCGCATTAAGTACAAATGTATTTTCTTCAATCGCGATGATTTGTATCGATGAAGATAAACGTGTTGAATTAGTTGACACAATGCCTTTTAAAAGTGGTATCACTTCAAAGGTCGTAAACGAACGTCTTCACATCTTAGTGAATGTGAAAGTGAAATATAATTCAAACGTTCAGGAAGTCTGTGCAAACCTGCAGCACAATATCTATAACAATATAAAACATATGTGTGATATTGAAGCGGAAGAGGTTGCAATCAAGGTAAGTGGATTCGACTTTAAAGAATAGGTAACTATTCTTTTTTTTCGCTAAATAGTAGTAAATAGTAATATAAATAATAGTAGTTTTATGGTAAAATACTAAATGTATGGATAAGGAGTTTTATATGAATCGTCATGAGACCAGAGAGCTTGCAATGACAAGTCTCTATCAAAGTTTTTTATTAGAAAAAGATATTAAGCGAGTACTGCTTGAAAATGAGAAAATTGGAAACAAAGTTAGTCCTTTTTTGTATACAATAACAATTGATGCAACATCAAATCTTGATGCATATGTTGAACGTATCAACAGTGTACTGAAGGATGATTGGACATTTGAGCGTTTGGGTTATATCGAACGGGCAATTTTAGTGATTGCACTTTGTGAAATAGAGTTTGAAACAGCGCAAAGACAAGTGATTATTGATGAAGCAGTTGTATTGGCTAAAAAGTACTGTGACGATGATACTTATAAATTTATTAATGGAGTACTGGACAAACTATGAGTGATGTAATTCGCGTCAGTAGCCTTGTCTCATACTTAAAAAAATCTATTGAACAAGATATGCGACTACGTACATTAATGGTAAGTGGGGAAATCAGTAACTTTACCAATCATCGTAGTGGTCATTTGTATTTTAGTTTAAAAGATAACAGTGCAAAGATGAATTGTGTAATGTTTAAAACAAGTGCACAAAAGATGAATCTTGCATTAAAAGAAGGAATGAAAGTAATTGTTACTTGTAGTGTTTCACTTTATGAACCGCAAGGAAACATTCAATTATATGTTACAAAGATTCAAAGTGATGGTGTGGGTGATTTATTTCTGGCGTTTGAACAACTGAAGAAGAAGTTACTTGCGGAAGGTTTGTTTGATGCTGTACACAAGAAGCCAATTCCTAAATATCCAATGGATATTGCAGTCATTAGTGCGAGAACTGGTGCAGCAATTCAGGATGTATTATCGATTATTGAAAGACGTTGGCCACTTGCTAAGGTAAAACTGTATCCTAGTCTTGTACAAGGTGAACAGGCGGCAGCGGATTTGATTCGTAATGTTCAGTTAGCTGATAACAAACATGAACTGATATTGCTGGTTCGTGGTGGTGGAAGTATCGAAGATTTATGGTGCTTCAACAGCGAAGAACTGGCAAGAGTGATTTATAACGCTCAGACATGCATTGTCAGCGGTGTTGGTCATGAAACGGATACAACATTAGTGGATTATGTAAGTGATGCGAGAGCAGCTACGCCAAGCGCTGCAGCTGAACTGGTCACACCAAATATTGTAGATGTGACAAATCGTATTGAAACACAAGCACGGATGTTAGAAACACGAATGAAAACGATTTTAGAAGACAAACGAATGCAAATAGAGTATTTTAAAGAAAAACCTGTGCTAACTAGTAGTGATGCACTGTTAAAAGATGATAAAATGCGTTTGATGATGAATATCAATCGTCTTAGTCACAGTGAAGTGTATTTCCAACAGCAAAGACACCAGTTGAATGAGATTGCTCAGCATATCAAACATATAGCTGGTATCCAGGTGGAACAACACAAAAAGCATTTAGAAAGAAATATGTCACTGCTTGATGCCTATAATCCATTACATATTCTAAAACGTGGATATAGTATTACAAGCAAAGATGATGGAACTATTGTACGCAGCATCCATGATGTTAAAAAGGATGACTTGCTTCATATAAGATTTGATGATGGAATTATTGATGCCAAGGTAAAAGGGGAGTAATCGTATGGAAAATAAAAAAAGTTTTAGAGAGTCGATGGATCGTTTGGATACGATTGTTACTCAATTAGAAAAAAATGATGTTGAGTTGGAAGATGCTATTCAATTATTTGAAGAAGGATTACATTTAGTAAAAAGTTGTGATTCTCAACTTCGCTATTTTGAAGATCAAGTAGGAACATTATTAAAAACGTATAAAGAGGTGGATTCGAATGATGAAGATTGATTTTGAAGATAAATTAAAACATAGTTTAGACCGTCTTCCTGATGGTAAAGTAAAAGAAGCAGCATTATATTCGTTATTAAGTGGTGGAAAGCGATTTCGTGCTCGTTTACTTTTTTCTGCATTAGATGCATATCGCATCTCACAGGAAAAAGGAGTATCTTCTGCGATTGCAGTGGAAATGATTCATACTTATTCTTTGATTCATGATGATCTTCCTGCAATGGATGATGATACACTACGTCGTGGTGTTCCTACTTGTCATATTAAATATGGTGAAGATATTGCGATTCTTGCTGGTGATGCATTACTTACAGAAGCATTTTGGTATGCTAATAATGCATGTGAAAATATTCAATCTACTCATGTGATGGTGGAAGAAGTAATCAAAGCAGCTGGATTAGGTGGAATGATTTATGGTCAGGAACTCGATATGGCAAATAACGATGGTGAAAGTACAATTGAAAAGTTATGGGAAATCAACAAACATAAAACAGGTAAACTAATTACATTACCTTTTATTGCTGCTTGTATTGTTGCAGATCGTCAAGGTGATAAAGATGTCTGGGAAAAGGTTGGTACCAATGTAGGTGTGATTTTCCAAATTCAGGATGATTTGTTGGATATCTATGCTACGAAGGAAGAACTTGGAAAGAACCCAAATAGCGATGCTAAAAACAACAAGGTAACTTATGCTTCACTTTTAGGAAGTGATCGCTGTAATGAAATTATCAGTGAACTGATGGAAGAAACGATTGGATTGTTGGATACATTAATGATAGACAAGTATCCATTAATTGAGGAGTTGGAAAGACTGTTAGAGCGTAAGTATTAGGAGTCTTATTATGAAGATTACAGATATACAAAGTCCAAAGGATATTAAAACATTAAATATTAATGAGCTGGAAGTCATAGCAGAAGATATCCGGACTTTTTTAATTGATTCTATTTCTAAGACTGGTGGTCATTTATCAAGTAACTTAGGAATTGTAGAACTTACCCTTGCTATGCATTATGTTTATAATTCTAGCAATGATAAGTTTATTTATGATGTTGGACATCAATCGTATGTTCATAAAATCCTTACAGGAAGAGCAAAAGATTTCCCTACATTACGTCAATTCGATGGATTGGCAGGGTTTCAGAAACGCTATGAGAGTGAACATGATCCATGGGAAGCAGGACATTCTTCAACTTCATTAAGTGCGGCATTAGGATTTGCTGTTGCCAGAGATTTGAATCATGATGATTTTCAGGTATTACCAGTGATTGGTGATGGAGCTATGGCCAATGGAATGAGTTTTGAAGCTTTGAATCAGATTGGTAGTGAAAAGCGAAAAATGGTAATTGTATTTAATGACAATGAGATGTCAATTTCCAAGAATGTAGGAGCAATGTCTCATGTATTTACACGATTACGTGCCAGTAAAGGATATACTGGATTCAAACGTGATTTATCAAACTATTTATCACATAATAAAGTTGGTAATGCCGTATTGGATTCAATGCGTAATTTAAAAAATAATATTAAAAATACAGTTGTAGATTCATCTTTCTTTGATGAATTTGGACTTGATTATATAGGACCAGTAGATGGTCATGATTTAAAAGAATTAATTCGTGTATTTGATGCAGTTAAAAATCATGATGGACCAATTGTTGTTCATGTAATTACAACAAAAGGAAAAGGTTATGAATATGCAGAAAATGATGATAGCGGGAAATGGCATGGTGTTGGTAAGTTTAATATAAAAACCGGTCAATCATTAAGTTCAGTACCATTCAATCACTTGGATTGGAGCAGTATTCTTTCTGAGGGTTTGATGGAACTGGCAAAGGATGACCCTTCGATTGTGGCACTTACACCAGCAATGTGCAGTGGTTCAAAGCTGTTGAAGTTCTCAGAGACTTATCCTGATCGTTTCTTCGATTGTGGTATTGCTGAAGAACATGCAATGACGTTTGCCGCAGCCCTTGCTGCAACTGAAAAGAAACCATTTATAAGTATTTATTCGTCATTTCTACAACGTGCTTACGATCAGGTAAATCATGATGTAGCAAGAATGGACTTGCCAGTTGTGATTGCAGTTGACCGTGCTGGTATTGTTGGTGAGGATGGAGAAACCCATCATGGTGTATTTGATATATCAACATTCAGAAGTACACCAAATCTGATTATTACTCAACCAAAGGACGCAGATGAAGCTAGAAATCTATTATATTCAGGTTTCAAACAGGATCACCCATGGATGATACGGATTCCTAGAGGTACAGTTGAATATAAACCAAAACCATTTGAAGAAATAGCATTAGGTTCTTGGACAATATGGAAATTTTGTGATCAAGTAGATGCTACGGTGATTGCATATGGTGATGATGTAGATAAGATTATTCAAAAAGCAAAAGTAAACGAAATTAATATAGCTGTTGTAAACGCCAGGTTCTTAAAACCGATGGATACAGAGATGTTACATACATTGTTTAATGATGATAATCCATTAATAGTATATGAAACAGATATGTTGGCTGGTGGATTATCTAGTGGAATTCTTGAATTCAAAAATGATGAAGGATATGCAAAACAGGTAAAAAGAATTGGTATTGGTGATCATTATGTAACCCATGGATCAATTCCACAGTTGCGTAAACATGAACATATTGATATTAATAGTCTATTTGATTTAATTGTAAGGGAAATATCATGAGATTAGATGTTGCTTTAGTAAGTCAAAAGCAAATAAAAACTCGTACGCTTGCTCAGGATTATATCAAAGAAGGGTGTATATTAATTAATGGGAAAGTAATGAAGAAACCCAGTTATGACGTAAAAGATGGTGATGTAATAGAAGTTCTTGAACGTACGCACTCTTTTGCTTCAAGAGGTGGAATTAAGCTGTATGAAGCCATTCAGGCTTTCTCAGTTGATTTACATGATAAAGTGGTACTTGATGTTGGGGCTTCTACTGGTGGATTTAGTGATGTATGTCTGCAGTTAGGTGCAAAACATGTATATGCAGTGGATGTTGGACATGATCAGTTGGCCCAATATTTAAGAGAAGATAAGCGCATTTCTAACATGGAAGGAATCAATGCTAAAAACTTGGAATCTTCAATGTTTGATTTGCCAATTAACTTTATCTGTATGGATGTATCATTTATATCAATCAAGCAAATTCTGGAAAGTGTATGTAGTGTAGCAACCAGACCTTTTGTTTGTGTATTGTTAATCAAACCTCAGTTTGAGGTGGGAAAAGCTCATTTAAACAAACAGGGAATTGTAAAGAATAAAAAAGTACATAAGAAATTATTGAAAGATTATATTGATTTCTTTTCGTCCTTGGATTTACATGTAAACGATTTATGTAAATCATCAGTGACTGGTCGTGGAGGAAATCAGGAATATTTAGTGTATTTAAAAAGTGAAGGTAGTTCTAAAGGAATTGATATTGATAAAATCGTTTCCTGAAGGAGGTTTATAATATGATCCAAAATCTATATGTAAAAAACTTTGTATTAATCGATGAATTGAATTTGGACTTTCATTCATCATTTTCATCGTTTACTGGTGAAACAGGTGCTGGTAAGTCGTTATTCATTGATGCTCTGTCAATTTTGTGTGGAGCAAGGGTGAATTCAAGTTATATTCAAAAAGGGGCTGAAAAAGCGTTTATTGAAGCGACAGTTAATTTACCACAGGATCATCCTGGTATAAAAAAATTAGAAGAAGCTGGTTTCTCATTAGATGATGATTATATTATAATTTCACGAGAATTTAATATAGAAGGAAAAAGTATTGCCAGAATCAATAATCGTACAACTACTGTTTCCTTAATAAAAGAAGTTATGGGTGATGTAATTGATATTCATTCACAACATGATTCACAATACCTTTTAGATAGTAAGAACCATTTAATGTTATTGGATCGTTTTGTAGGTGAAGAAACTTTGGTAAATCAAGTAATTGATTTATATAAAAACTATCGTAACCTTCAAAAAGAATTAGATGTTCTTATGAATGAAGAATTTAGCTTGGATGATTTGGAATTTTATAAGTATCAATTAGAAGAAATTGTATCTTTTGATTTAAAAGAAAACGAAGTGGAAGAACTTGAACTGGTTCAAAAAGAAATGTCTTCGTTTGAAAAGGTATCTTCAAAACTGAATGCTGCTATTTCAATACTGGAATCAAGTGGATATGCAAAAGTATATGAAGCACAAAAAGAACTGGAAGATTTAGATAGTTCTACAGTTACGGGAATTAAAGAAGAGTTTTTAAATGCTTATTATTTGATAGACGAAAATTTAATTGCATTAAAAGAATATGCAAATACCTTAGAATATGATGAAGAGAAGTTTAATTATGTTCAAACTCGTTTATATGATATTCAAAAATTAATGCGCAAGCATGGACATACATACGAAGATGTAATAAAGAAAAAAGAAGAAATGGAAGAAAAAATTGCTGCTATGGAAAATCGTGATGGATATATTGCAGATAAGCAACGCCAGATTGATTATGCATATGAGAACTATACAACTGCAGCTAGCAAACTTAGTGAAAAACGTAAATCAGCTTCCATTAAATTAGAAAAACAAGTGCAGAAAGAATTATACGATTTACATCTGCAGAATGCTCAATTTCATGTGCATTTTGAACTTGAAGATTCTAAAACTGGAATCGATAAAGTTGAATTTTACATCTCTATGAATAAAGGTGAAGATCCTAAACCGTTAACAAAAGTAATATCTGGTGGGGAACTGTCACGTTTGATGCTTGGATTAAAATCAATTTTCTCTAAACTTCAGAATATTCAGACAATCATTTTTGATGAAATTGATACAGGTGTCAGTGGTAATGTTGCATATGCAATTGGCAAGAAGATGCGACAGTTAGCAAATGATACACAAGTGTTCTCAATTACTCATCTTGCTCCAGTAGCAGCCTGGGGAAATTATCATTACTTGGTTGAAAAAGAAGAAAAGAATGGTAGAACAGTAAGTCGGATTCGTCAATTAAGTGAAGAAGAAAGAATCATTGAATTAGCAGCGATATCTAGTAATTCAAGTAGTACACAGGCACTGGATGCTGCCAAAGAGCTATATCAGTCAACCCAAAGTGACAATGCTTAGCATGTCACTTTTTGAAGAAAGGAATACATATGGCAAAAGTTATATTTCACATCGATTTAAATTCATATTATGCAAGTGCTGAAGTAGTAAGAAACAGTTCGCTTGAAGGACTACCAATTGTTGTTGGTGGGCTTTCAAAACGTAGTGTTGTGTGTACTGCATCTTATGAGGCTCGTAAATATGGTGTTCATGCAGCAATGCCATTACATGAGGCGTTCAAAAAATGTCCTGATTTAGTAGTGGTTGAAGGTGATCATGCGTATTATAGTGAACTGTCTAAGAAGTTCTTTGCCTTTATTAAAACCTATTCTCCAATTGTGGAAGTAGCTAGTATTGATGAATGTTTTGTTGATATGAGTGAAGTTATTAAGAATTATAAACGTCCTTTGGACCTAGCTTGGGAGATTCAACAACGCTTATATGATCAATTGAAGCTAAAATGTAGTATTGGTATTGCACCAACAAAGTTTTTAGCAAAGATGGCGTCGGATCGTTATAAACCAATGGGTATTTTTGTCATAAGAAAACAGGAAGTTCAAACAAAACTATGGCCACTCCCAATAAAAGATTTAGTTGGTATTGGTAAAAAGACTGCACCAATCTTAATGAAATATGGTATTGAAACGATTGGTGATCTTACCAAAGAAGAAAATCGTACGATTATACAACAAGTATTAGGTAAACAGGCGATTCCTACAATTGAAAAAGTGAAAGGAAATAGTAGTGATGAAATTCATTTCTCACATACCGTTCAATCTATTTCTCAATCTACTACAATTAATCATGATGTTGAAGATTATGGAGAGATTACTCAAATTTTAAGAAAATTAGCAAAAAGTCTAAGTGATCGAGCAAAATCTAAACAAATGTCTGGTAAACTAATTTCTTTATCGATTCGTTATTTTGACTTTAGAAATGTAGTTCGTTCAATTAATTATGATGCTTATACGAACGATACAGACACGCTATATGAACAAGCAATTTCGTTGTTTGATGAATATGCTGAAGATTTACCTATTCGTCATTTAGGAATTGGATTAGGTAGCTTACAGTCTGATACAGAGCGGATTGACCAACTTTCATTGTTCTCATATGATAAAGAGAAAAGCCAGGTTGATGTATTAGAAGAACTAAATAAAGAAATTTTAGGAACTCCGTTAGTTTATGCATCTTCACTGCTTAATAAAAAAGAAAAATAAGAATATGTATATGAAGAGTCGACAATAGATTGTTTGACTCTTTTTTGATATAATTTGTTATATGAAAATACATGAAGCAATTGAAAATTACATACATTATATTAGTGTAGTTGATCAAAAAGCATTAACTACTATTGAAAACTATAAACAGGACTTAATTCAATATGAAGCATATCTGAAGGATCAGGGAATTGATGAAATGGAAGATATTACTTATGCAATTATTGAGTCTTTTGTGCTTGAACAATCTCAAAACAAGAAAACAAATTCAATCAATCGAATGGTTGTATCCATCCGTAACTTTCATTACTTTATATCTTATAATTTTTCATCAGTTGCAAACCCAGCTATGTTTCTTAAACTTAGTAAAAAGAGCAGTAAACTACCTTTATTCTTGAATGAAAGTGATATTGAAGAGTTTCTTGGTTCATTTGATGATCAGGATGCAATTGGTATGTATCATCATAGTATTATTGAGTTAATGTATGGATGTGGTTTACGTGTTAGCGAAGTATGTAATATCACAATGAATCAATTACACTTATCTCAAGGCTTTGTAAGGTGCATAGGAAAGGGAAGTAAGGAACGTATGGTTCCTATCAATGATCATGCGAAATATTGCTTAGAAACGTATATACAGACGATACGTAACGATTGGAACACTAAGAAATTACCATATTTGTTTATTAATCACTTAGGTAATCGATTAAATCGTCAATATGTTCATAAAATGATTAAAAGCAAACTAAACGAATTAGATTTAAATGATAAAATATCTGCTCATAGCTTCAGACACAGTTTTGCGACTCATTTATTAAATGGAGGCGCAGATTTAAGAAGTGTACAGGAACTACTTGGGCACAGTGATATATCAACTACTCAGGTGTATACACATGTTCAAACATCACGATTAAAGGATGCCTATTTAAAGGCTCATCCTAGAAGAAAAAATAAATAATCAAGTATAAAACAGTGTATAATTAGCAATTGTAAATCGATTTATTCAGTTGTAGTTATCACTGTTTTTATTGTCAAAAGGGAAGTTTGGTTAATTTTATCAACTAACTATATCAATATAATCATCATTTCTAGTATAAATCACATATTTATAAACAATATATCTATATATTATTTGATTTTATAAACATATTATGATATCGTTTATATATAAATGATAGAAATGAGGTGTTTTTATGTTATCATTTGATGAATTATCATTAGATCAGATCAAAGCTGGATATATAGAGTCTAATGATGAATTAATATGTATATTTTGTGAAAGAAAGTACAAAGTTGGACAAATTTATAAAATTGGTGAAAATCTATATGATGCACATACTGCGGTTAAACAACATATGATTGATGAGCATAATCATGTTTTAGGTGAACTTTTAGAATTAGATAAGAAAAGTCTTTCTATGAGTGATGTTCAAAAGCGTATGATTTCATACTTTGCATCTAAAAAGACAGATAAAGAGATTGCTGAAATCACACATACGACATTATCTACAGTACGTCAGCAAAGATACCAATTAAAGGAAAAAGCACGCCAGGCAAAGGTTTTCTTGGCTATATACGAGCTCTCAGAGGACGTGAACGACTTTAAGGCGTACATTGATATACATCAAAGCGCGACAATGGTTGATGATCGTTATCTAACAACGCTTAAAGAAGAACGAGATATATTAGATAAGTTATTTGATTCGTTAGAGCCGTTGAAGCTAAATAGATTACCAGCAAAGCAAAAACAGAAAGTTGTTGTATTAAAACGTATCAGTGAGCAGTTTGATATAGATAAAGAATATACAGAGAAAGAAGTTAATGCAATCATAGAAAGTATCTATGATGAATATGTAACAGTGAGAAGATATATGATAGAGTATGGCTTCTTAAAACGTACAGATGATGGTACAAAGTACTGGAAACCTTAATATATGCTATTTTCCTATATATAAAAATTACATAATATACATTATGCGAAGTAAAGTATATAAAAAGAAGTAATTGAATAGGTATATCCCCACTTATAAATATGCAATAAAAAAGATAACTACCAATGAATGGGCTATCCTTTTTATTATTTATATTTTTAATGTCTACTACTTAACTGCGTCTTTAAGAGCTTTTGCAGCCTTAAATTTTGGAGCTTTAGAAGCTGCGATTTGAATTTTTTCACCAGTAGCTGGGTTAACACCTTGACGTGCTGCTCTTTCTACTACTTCAAATTTTCCAAATCCTGAAATATCAACTTTTCCACCTTTTGCTACAGTATCTGTAATTTCTTCAAAAACTGTTTCAACAGCAGTAGTTGCATCTTTTTTTGTTACTCCGATTTTTTCAGCTAAAACTTCAGCTAAAGCTTTTTTGTTTAATGTTTCCATATCTTATACCTCCGAACATCTAAATATATTATATTACTCACAACCTTAAAAAGCAAGGTAAACAAGCATAAATAAACATTATTTTGTTGTTTTCGTAATATCTAAAATTATTTCTTTTGCAATCACCATTCCCGCTACATTTGGAACAAACGCCACACTCCCAGGAACACTCTTTTTATGGGTGTTCTCATCATTTTCCCCTATCAACGGCTTTAACGGGTTTTCACTTGATGAGAGTACCTTAACGTTGCTTATATTTCTATTCTTTAATTCTTTTCTCATAACTTTGGCTAACGGACAATAGCTTGTTTTACTAATATCACAGACCAATAGTTTTGTTGGATCTAACTTATTACCTGTTCCCATAGAACTAATAATAGGTATTTTATAATTTTTAGCATATTCGATTAATAGTAATTTAGCACTTACTGTATCTACAGCATCTACTATATAATCAAACTTTTTAAAGTCAATTTGATCAATTGTGTCCTGAAGAATAAATAACTTATAGGTATGTATCTTCAGTTCAGGATTAATATCCAGTAATCGCTCTTTCATTACATCCACTTTGTATTTACCAATCGTGGAATGTAAAGCAACAATTTGGCGATTTAAGTTTGTGATACTAACAACATCATTATCAATGATTGTTATCTCACCTACTCCAGTACGCACAAGAGCTTCAATACAATGGCCTCCAACACCACCAACGCCAAATACTGCGACATGTGTCTGTTGAAGCGTATCAATACTCTCTCTTCCCAATAGCATTGCACTCCTTGTATAAGCATCCACTATTGTATTACTCCGGTTTTAATTGACGTAGCATAAGATCTTTGGCACTTGTTGCAGGATCTTTACCTTCATATAAGACCTTATAAATCTCATTTGTGATAGGCATCTCAATCCCCTTCTCTTCAGCAAGTTCATGAACAACCTTAGCAGTACGAACACCTTCTACAGTTTTCTTATTTGTATCCCAGAAAATCTGAGCAGTATTTGCTTTTCCGATTTCATATCCAGCTTGGAAGTTACGAGAATGAGGACTTGTACAAGTAACTATTAAGTCACCAATACCTGTAAGTCCCATAAAAGTCTCTCTTTTCCCACCAAATGCTTCACCAAAACGAATAATTTCTGCGATTCCTCTGGTAATTAGTGCAGCTCTTGTGTTGTCTCCATAGCCTAAACCAGATAAAACACCACTTGCAACAGCAATTGAGTTCTTTAATGCAACTCCCATTTCACTACCAATTTCATCATTTCCTGTATATATTCTAAAATATTCATTAGAAAATGTTTTTTGAATTGTTTTAGCATCTTCAGGATTCAATGAAACTGCAGAAATTGTAGTAAGAATTCTTTGTACAACTTCTTCCGCATGTGAAGGACCAATAAGTGATACAACACTACTTAGTTTATCTTCAGGAATTGAATGACGAATTACCTCAGACATTCTTTCATTTGTTTCTGGGTGAAATCCTTTTGATGTATTTACAATAATCGTTTTCTTATCTAAATATGGAGTAATTTGTTTACAAACTGATTCAATTGCAATTGTAGGCACACTAAGTACTACAACATCACTGCCATTTACAACACTAATATCAGTTGTAGCTTTAATGTTTGGGTTTAAATCAACATCTTTAAAGAACATTGAGTTCTTATGATTGTTTTGAATATCATTAATCTGATCTTCTTCAATCCCCCACATTGTGACATCAACATGATTGTCAGCTAATACCTGAGCAATTCCAGTTCCCCAACTTCCACTACCAATAATAGTAACTTTCATAAAGACCTCCTATCGCTCTCTAGCTCGAGCTATAATATGAATAGTAGTACCACTGAAGTCAAACGCTTCACGCAAACGATTCTCTAAGAATCGACGATATGAGAAGTGTAATAATTCAGGGTCATTTACAAACAAGACAAATGTAGGTGGACCTACACTTACCTGTGATACATAATAAATCTTTAATTTCACACCTTTATGCGAAGGTGGAGGTGTAACCAATTGAGCATCTAAGATAACTTCATTGATTACATTTGTTGGTATTCTTAATAACGTATGATCATGTACTTCATCAATCAAAGGAAGTAACGTTTGAATACGTTGTTTCTTTAATGCTGATACAAATGTAATTGGTGCATATGCAAGGTATTGAAATTCACTGCGAATAAGTTTTTCAACCTTATTCATCGTCATTTCATCTTTCTCTACAACATCCCATTTATTGTATACGATAATAACTCCCTTACCTGCCTCATGAGCAAATCCAGCAACGTGTTTATCTTGTTCACGAATTCCTGATTCACCATCAAGAACCACAAGCACTACATCACTTCTTTCAATTGCACTCATTGCACGTAAGATTGAATATTTCTCTATATTTTCATATATTTTTCCACGTTTTCGAATACCAGCAGTATCGATAACTACATAGTTTTTATCATTTTGTTTAAATGGCGTATCAATCGCATCACGAGTCGTACCTTCAATATTGGATACAATTACTCGATCCTGGTTTAGAATAGCATTTACTAAACTTGATTTTCCTACATTAGGGCGACCAATAACACAGAATTTTGTCATTTCTTCATAATCTTTATGTTTAACATTTTCAAATGAATTAATGATTTCATCAAGAATATCACCAATCCCAATTCCATGTACACCACTGACAGCAATTGGATCTCCAATCCCTAATGAATAAAACTCATAAATATCACCTTGCAGTTGAGTATCATCAATTTTATTAACTGCTAATATAATAGGCTTATTTGTTTTTCTAAGAAGACTTGCTATATACTCATCATCTTTTGTAACCCCATCTCTTCCATTAACAACAAAAATGATAGAATCAGCTTCTTCCATAGCTATTTCTACCTGCATTTGTATTTCTTCTTTAAATGGTTGGTTATCTAACTGTATTCCTCCAGTATCAATGATACGGAACTCTTTGGTTAACCATTCTCCTTTGGCATAGATACGATCTCTAGTGACTCCTGGAGTATCTTCTACAATCGACTTTCTTTCACCAATAATTCGATTAAAAATTGTCGACTTGCCGACGTTTGGACGACCAACAATTGCGGTAATTCCACTAATCATAAATACCTCATTTCTTTATTTTCTTCAATACAATACTTGATACTTTATCTACTACTTGTTGAATTGTCAATTGTGATGTATCAATTTCAATCGCATCATCCGCCTTTTTTAAAGGAGATACTTTACGATTCATATCCTGATAATCACGTTGTTCAATATCTTTGTATATATTATTGTAATCAACCTCAATACCTTGATTAACATATTCCTGGTAACGACGCTTTGCACGAGCTTCTACACTAGCAACCATGTAAATCTTCACTTCAGCATCAACCAATACAACTGTACCAATATCTCTTCCATCTAAGATATACCCTTTAGACTTTGCAAGATCTTGTTGTATTTTTACTAACTTCTCTCTTACAAATGGATATTGAGATATTGTACTTGTACGCATACTGATTTCATTGGTACGAATTTTATCTGCTACATTCTCACCATTCAGTTCAACTTCACCTTTTTCATTAAAAGAAATCTGAATCGTATTCATCATCTCTTCCAATGCTTTTATGTCATTTAAATCAATTTTGTTAACCAAACTTGCATAAGCACAACAACGATACATTGCTCCTGTATCCAAATGAATATAAGAGAGTTGCTTTGCCAGTAACTTCGCAATTGTACTCTTCCCTGCTGCGCTAGGACCATCAATTGCAATGTTTATCATTACAGGATTCCTCCTGAAACTAACCAATAACCTACAACTGCAATAACTGCAAATAACATTACAATTAGTACAGTAATAATCATATTTAGTAAACGGTTATTTTTATCAACACCATCATTTAATGTTGTCAATTCTTCTTCATACTCATTTAACTGTGTACGTAATTTTAATGTTTCATCCAATAACTGCTGGTTCATCAATTCTTGTTCTTCTAAAGATGATGTAATATCAAAATCATCCTCATCTTCATCCGTATAAATAGGAGCAGATGTATCCGTAGTTTTTAAACTTTGAATTGTATCTTCCAAAGGATCCACTACATGAACTGGTTCAGGTACAGGTTCTGGTTTGACTTCAGTATCTTGCTTTGCAGCATCTTCACGTTCTGCAGCCAATAGTTCTTGTACTTGCTTTGCAATACTTTGTGTATTTGCCATAGCATCTTCATCAACAACTTCAGGTTCTGCATCAGGCATAACTGATTGATATTGATCAACAGATGGAGTTACCTCTTTATCTAATTGCTCATCTACCTGTTCCATGTAAGAAGCTCTCTTCTTTCTTTGCTTTGTAGAAAGTTGTTGTAAAATATCCAAACGAGTATCATCGTTTTCACGAACACCCTTTTTAATATTATAATCACGTACTTCTTGAATGAAATTATCCAAGTATTCATTTTTGAACTCACCAGTCTTTTCAACCAGATGTTCACTATCAGATCTTCTACCATGTGAAGGTTGATATTCCTTACTCTCAGTCTCATGTTCCTGCACCTTATTTTGTGCTTTATCAAAACCCTCTAGTGCCTGTTGAACAATCTTTTCATCATCTTGTTCCTGTTGCAAAGAGTTTCTTAATTCTTCATATTTTTTAACTCTGGAATTTTCACCCATAATTAACTACCTCCATCTTATCCAATCATCTAATCTATTATATCAAAATCTATATAAAAATCATACTAAATCAAAAAAAACGCTTCACTTTTTGAAGCGTTTACAGTTTATGCTCTTCCAGAGTATTTTCCATCAGCTGTTGAAACTAAAATAACTTCATCTTGACCAATGAAAAGTGGTACACGAACAGTGAATCCTGTTTCTAATACTGCATTCTTTTGTGCATTTGTTGCAGTGTCACCTTTTACTGCTGGTTCACTCTCAACAATTTGTAAAGCAACTTTATCAGGAAGTACTAATCCTAAGATTTCTCCTTCAAATGTAGTAAGTGTAACATTATCATTTTCTTTAAGGAAGTTCATTTCCCACTCAATGTTTTGTTTTGGTACTTCTACTTGTTCGTAAGTATCATTATCCATGAACATTAATGCTTCACCAGCATCATATAAGTATTGCATTTCTTTCTTATCGATATGAGCAGGTTGGATTTTATCTCCACTACCGAAACTCAATTCAACGTTAGCACCAGTACGTAAGTTTCTTACTTTCGCTTTAATTGTAGTTGCACTACGTGCTGTCTTATTGTGTGAATAATCTAATACCACATAAATATTACCTTCGTGTTGGAATGTAATACCTGGTTTTAATTCGTTTGATTGTAACATAAGAATTCTCCTTTTTTCATTTATTATTGTAATAGAATTGTTGGAAATGTCAATTTCTAACGACGTTTTTTTAATTTAGATACAAACTTCTTGCGTGGTGCCATCCCCTGAGGAAGAGTTGCTCCACCACCTTGCTGCATATTTGCAAGAGCATCCATGTCCATATTGGCCATAGAACCATTTTGTTGCATTTTCCCCATTTGCTTCATCATCTGACGAGTCTTTTCGAATTGAGAAATTAGACGATTCACATCACCAACTTGAGTTCCACTACCTCTTGCAATACGTCTTTTTCTTCCTGAACGAATTACATCTGGATTTTCTCTTTCGTATGGAGTCATACTTTGAATCATTGCTTTCGTATATTTTAATTTATTGTCTGTCTTTAATTCATCCATATTAGAAGCCATTTGATTCATACCTGGAATCAATTTCATAATTTTAGAAATAGAACCCATCTTTGATACTTGTTCAAGTTGAATCAACATATCGTTTAAATCAAATTTACCACTCATCATGCGCTCTGCACTCTTCTCAGCAGCTTCTTTATCCATCTTTTCTTCCGCTTGCTCGATTAGGGTCATTAAATCCCCCATACCAAGAATACGTTCAGCCATACGATCAGGATAGAAAATATCTAAATCTTCGATTTTTTCTCCTAACCCTACAAACATAACTGGAACATTTGTAACAGCTCTTACGGATAGGATTCCCCCACCACGCGCATCACCATCAAGTTTTGTTAAGACTAAACCACTAACATTTAAACGTTCATGGAAGGATTGAGCTACATTAATAATGTCCTGACCAGTCATTGCATCAACAGTCAATAAGATATCATCCGGTTTGATTGCTTTACTGATGTTCTCTAGTTCCTGCATTAATTCATCATCAATATGTAAACGACCAGCAGTATCAAATAAAACGGTATCAAATCCATTGTCATTTGCATATTGATAAGCATTTTTAGCAGTTGTTAAAGCATCAACTTCAACACCTTCACTATATACTTCAACACCAATTTGCTGACCTAGTGTCTGTAATTGCTCAATTGCAGCTGGACGTACAACGTCACATGCAGCTAATAGCACATTACGATCTTTTTTCTTCTTTAATAAGTTCGCAATTTTAGCAGAAGCGGTTGTTTTCCCTGTCCCCTGAAGACCAACCATCATTACAGTTGTGATACCTTCTTCTTTGAAATGAATTGAAGTTTCACTTTCTCCAAGTAACGCAACTAATTCATCACGAACGACTTTAACAACCATCTGTGAAGGATCAAGTGCATCTAATACTTCTGTACCCATTGCTTTTTCTTTAATATTTGCAATAAAATCTTTAACTACTCGATAATTAACATCTGCTTCAAGAAGTGACATTCTTACTTCTTTTAGCATTTCATCCATATTCTTTTCGCTTAACTTACCTTTTCCAGCAATATTTTTAAACGCTTTATTCAAGCGATTTGTTAATGAATCAAACATTTGGTTTCCACCTTTCTCTTTTTATAAAAACTGCATTAGCATTATACCAAAAATCATGCTAAAAGAAAATACTATTATTACTTACTTATTTGATAAATTCTTATTAAAAATGATGCTTTTACCTGCATTGTATCATTTATCTGTAATTTTTCTATCTTTTCACGTGGTGTGCGATGCAGATATGGAGTCATATGAAGTAGATTTTTCACGTCAGTTTCATCCAAGTCCATCGTATAGTTTACGTTACACTCCCTGATCAAGTTGAACTCTTCAATTTTCTTTTCCTCATTCAAATATACGTAATCATACAATAATTCTTTTAACTCTAATAAGTGTTCTTTACCAGGGTCAACTTTAATAATATACCCATTTTCTTTTAGAACTCTTTTAAATTCTTCAATTGCTGCAGGTGCAAAAATATTTAAAATAATATCTATACTTTGTTTTTGAAGTGGTAAATGAAAGATGCTAGATAAGAAGTAACCTACTTTTTCACTTCTTTTACTTGCATAGCGAAGTGCATTCTTACTCATATCAAATGCATAGAAATTACTTTCTAAATTATTCGCAATCTCATTTGTATAGTAACCTTCCCCACAACCTGCATCCACTACTATTGATGGATTAAGTTCCTTTACTACATTAATAATTGTATCACGTAACTGCTTATAATAATCCTTTTCAAGAAAATGCCTGCGTGCATTTACCATTTCTTTACTATCACCAGATGATTGTGAAGCCTTCAGTAATAGATTCGTATAACCTTCCTTTGCAATATCAAAAGTATGCTTATTCTCACAAGCATACTGTTTATCTGATTTCTTTAGTTCTTTTTGACACACTGGACAAATGAGTGGATTCATTAGAATAAATCCTCATGTTCACTCTTCTCTTCATCATAATGAACCGAGATCGATTCCATATTTTCAATTGCTTTATCAATCTCTGTTTGATAATCAAACTTTGCCTCTAAACGCTCTACTTTATCCAAATTTGGTTTTGTAGTTGGCTTCTTTGGTGTAAAAATCGTACAGCAATCTTCAAATGGCTGAATTGAAATATCATAAGTATCAATCTTGTTGGCAATATCAATGATTTCCAGCTTATCCATACAGATTAAAGGTCTCAAAACCGGAATGTCAACCACTTTACCAATTACATTCATACTCTCTAATGTCTGTGATGCTACCTGTCCAAGGCTTTCTCCATTAACAATTGCTAGACAACGTTGCTTTTCAGCCACCTGTTGAGCAATACGATACATCATACGTCTCATTAGTGTAATTGCATAACTTTCATAAGCATTATTGTAGATTGCTAACTGTAAATCCGTAAATGGTACAATATGTAAACGTACATGACCTTGAAACAAAGCAATCTTTGAAGCTAATTGTTTCACTTTATCTAATGCCTGTTGTGAAGTATATGGAGGTGATGCATAGTGAATACATTCAATTGATACCCCACGTTTCATTGTTTCATAACAAGCCACAGGTGAATCAATCCCTCCAGATAACATAACAAGTGCCTTTCCACTACTTCCTACCGGATATCCTCCTGCACCTTTAATTTTCTCAGTCATAATATATGTATAGAATTCACGTACTTCGATTTGAATACGTAACTCTGGATTTCTTACATCTACTTTTAAATCAGTATTTTTTAGAATTTCAGTAGCACACGCTCGATTGATTTCATCACTTGAGTATAGGAATGGTTTATGATGTCTTCTTGTATCCATCTTAAACGTTTTTCCTTTAAATTCTTCTGCAGCCATCAGTGAAATACGTTTCATTTCTTCTAAATCACTTTTAATTTTTATTGCTAATGAAAAAGAAGAAATCCCAAATACATGTTTCAGACGTTCACTTACTTCTACATGATCCTCACCATTTAACAAAATATATAAACGATCATGGCCACGTTCAAACGTAAGATTCTCAAATTTTTGTAATGATTTTTTCACATTACTCATTAATTGCTTAATAAAATCTTTCTTATTCTTTCCTTTGGTAGATAATTCTCCAAAACGAATTAAGATATGATTGTATTCATTATGTGCTGTACTCATAAATAATCTCCTTTATACTAGTTAACAGATACTCTACTTCCTCATCTGTTGTATGATGTGATAAACTGATTCGAATTGCACTAATTGCACGTTTCTCCTCATAATTCATTGCCAATAGTGTATGCGATGGTTGCTTTGTTCTTGAAGAACATGCACTTTGAGAAGAAACGAAGATATTTCTTTCATTCAAAGCATTCATCATAATTTCACTATTCATTGTTGAACAGGAAAAGTTCAATATATATGGTGAACCATTCTTTGGTGAGTTAATAGCAATCTGATTCAAAGTGGATAATTTCTCTTTTAGTCTATTATACAACTTCGATACATGTTCAAGATGTGAATCTTGTGACTCTAGGGCCATACGAAGCGTTTTAGCGGCCACTATACACACTGGTGCATTCATGGTACCACCACGAATCCCCTGCTCCTGCTGACCACCATGGATAAGTGGTAAGAGTTCCACATTCTTTTTCTTAATTAGTACACCACAGCCTTTCACTCCATAAAACTTATGGGTAGTGAAGGTAAATAAATCAATATTTGATAAATCAAATGGATGCTTTCCTACTATCTGTACTCCATCACAGAAAAAACAAATACGAGTATTCTGTTTCAGATACAATGCGATTTCTTCAACGTTCTGGATACTTCCAATTTCATTATTTAATGCCATCAGACAAACCAATATGGTATCATTACGCATATGTTCTTTTACCTGATCAACTGTTATTACTCCATCTTTTGGCACTGGTAAATAAGTAATCTGGAATCCAAATTCTTCTTCTAATTGCTTACAGGCATTTATAATTGAAGAATGTTCCATTTTACTGGTAATAATATGCTTTCCTTTATGCTTATTCTTTAATGCATATCCCTTCAAAGCAAAACTATTTGCTTCACTAGCACCAGAAGTAAATATTACTTCTTCAGGCAAAACCCTCAACAAGCCGGCGATTTTCCTCCGGCTTGTTTCTACTAAATTATGAACCTCTAACCCTAACTTATAGGTTGATTCAGAGTTTGCATAATACTTCTTTACAATATCGAAATAAGTATCAGCAATTGTTTTATCTACTGGTGTAGTTGATGCATAATCAAAATAATAATTATGATTGGAAGGCTTCATCGAAGTCAGCTCCTTTTTTCACCAAGTTTTCATAAGCACCAGGATGTAACTTTTCAATGATTGACATTGCAATCTTTAAAGATTTTGTATATTGGCCATTATTGAAACACAACTCAGCTCTTGTAAGTTCAGAGTCAACTTCCATATACTCGCTACGGTATTTGTTTCCAAACACAATTGCATTTTCTACCATGATTGCCATACCAACTAAGTTATTTACACTATTATATAAAGTATAGATGTAATCAATTCCCTCTTGAATCTTGGCATTTAATAAATCTACATCAAGTGGTGTACTTGAAAGTACTTCTTTGATATCTGTAATATAGCAATTTGCTTTGATAATATCATCATCATACTTTTCACTAACTGATGGTAAGTGATTTTTAGCGATTTTCGCACGAATTTCATTCACAATCAGTTGAAGTTTAATTAATTGTTGTTTTGCTCTCTCTTCATCACTACATGCGTTGTCTAAGCGTTCTGCAAGTTCTTTTGCTTCACTTTCCATACGTGCAGTATCGTTTGCTAATTCTTCATAAGAAAGTAATAACGTAGAATAAGGAACACTATTTTCACTTACAACCTTCTCCAAACGGAAACGTTGTTCATTTAATGAATCAAGACTTTCATCTAATTTTGCTAAACGTTGTGTCCAGTTTTCAAAACCAAAACGTTCGTTCACTCTAGCATATGTTTCTTTAATCTTTTCAATTTGTTGGTTCAAACCTTTCACTCTTACAAATAAAGAGTTTACTTTGTCATGAATTGTAGAGAATGCATATACTTCTTTTTCAATATCTTCTTTCATCTGAACAATTCTAACTTCACAGTCATCAATATCCTGTTCAATGGTACTTAAGTTACAGTCACTTAGTTTTGCTAAAATATCACTTAACAGATCTTTCACAACATCCAAATGTTTTTCAATCTCTAAATGGCTTAAGTAAACACCTTTTTGTTTTGAAGATGTAAATAGATATTCTAGTTCATCAACAGCTCCAACAAGTGTAACTTTTACTTGTTCATAATAACTTGGTAAGTTTTTCAATAAATCTTCAAACACAAGAATTTCATTTTGAATTTCATTTTGTTTTTCGGCTGCCTTATCAAACTCACTGGCAAACATCCATTCTTCAAATACTGAGAACATATCCTCAATACTTTTTAGTGTAGTATCTAAATACTCAACACTCTGATGGTAATTTGGACGGTTTTCCATAAGTGTACGTTTTGCATTACGGAAACGCTCTTTTAATGTATTGATATTTTCACGTTGGGTATTTTCCTGTTCAAGTACAGCTTCCAACTTTTGATCCAATTCTTTAATTGCGTTCTCACTTTTGGTTACCACACTCATAATTGAATCAATTGATGAATTTGCTTTTTTTATCTTCTTACTAAATACATAGTCATCAACTTCAGCCAGAATCACACTATATTCTTTTAATAACTCCTGTGTTTCCTCATAGTCCTTCTGAAAACCAGCAATCTCATCATCAAGTGAATTATTCACCTTTGATAATGCTACTGCCTTGTTTAATTTAAAAGATAAAGGGATTCCCTTTAATTCTGTATATTTTAATTCCAATGCAGCAAGCTCTTTCTTTGCTTTACTAATTCTGGTTGAACGCAAAATAAGCGTAATAATAATTAAAGCAATTACAATAAAACCACCGATTAGAATAACATTCATTGTCATTTCTTTCTTGAATAAATTTAAAAAACTTTCCATACCAACACCTCTTTAGATATTGTATCATATTTTACGCTTATTTAAAGCATTAATTATCAATGAAATTAACGAAAAATGTTTGACTTATCACTATGTTTTTGCTATATTTAATAGGCATCATAAATAGCAGCATGCAAAGTCTTATAATGCGCGTCAGTAACGCTATATGCGGGATAGAAGTAATTCGGCTGCCTTAAATGAACGAACCTATCGTAAGTACTGACACCCTATAATGATAATTTGTACTGTTATTGTTTTGCATCTTGTAAAACAATAAGGAGGAAATAAGATGGCAAGAGTAACGAAACCCATTTTCAAGACGTCTCGTCGTTTAAGTTTCTCAATTTTAGAAAGTGGTAAAGAATTTTCTAAAGGGAAACAACGTCAATACGCTCCTGGACAACATGGGCCAACAAAGAGAATTAAATTAACTAACTACGGTTTACAGTTAAGAGAAAAACAAAGAATTCGTTATATGTACCAAATGACAGAACGTCAATTCTACAATACATATAAAAAAGCAGGTAAAATGAAAGGTGTAACAGGTCACAACTTCTTGTTCTTACTAGAATCAAGACTTGATAACCTAGTTTACCGTATGGGATTCTCTAACACAAGAAGAGGAGCTAGACAACTAGTTAACCACGGACATTTCTTAGTAGATGGTAAAAAAGTGGATATCGCTTCTTACAGTGTGAAACCTGGTCAAGTAATCGAAGTAAAAGAAAAATCTAAAAACTTAGCAGTTATTAACGAATCATTAGATGCAGTATTTAAGGCTCCTGCATTTGTTGACGTAGATAAGAAAAACAAATCTGGTAAATTCATTCGTCTTCCAGAAAGAAATGAATTAAACTCAGAAATTAACGAATTATTAGTAGTAGAATTCTACAACCGTTAATCATTAAAAACATTCGCACAATCGCGAATGTTTTTTTATGCTTCATTTAAGAAAGAAACTTTTTCAGCTATAAATTCATAATTAAGATATGTCTTATTCTCTTCACTGACATATGTACTGGTCTGAATTCGCCCTTTGATTGCAATTAATGAATTTTCTTCACAAATATCAATACAATTCTCGGCAATCCCTCTCCATAAAGTGCATACAATTTCATCGTACTCATACTCACCTATGGTATTTTTAAAATTACGTTTCACAATCATTGTGATATTTGCATATTTAATTTTATTCGCTGTTTCTTTAAGTTCCGGTTTTTCTTTTAAGCATCCTACTATAACAAATTGATTTAACATATTCCTTCTTTCTTGTATCCCTTACTTATTATTTATCAATTTATCATAAAAATCCTAAAAAAGAAGAAGTTTTTTAAGACTCCTTCTTTGGTTCTATCATAATTCTACTATGATTATTAATATCTAATAAATGATATGCGTTTATTAAATCTTCTTTTGTGATTGATTCAATGATTTCTAAACTTTCAAAGAAATCAATTTTACTGAAATACATTCTCATGAATCCTACACTAATTGCTTCAAAACTATTGAGTGAATTAATGTTTGAACCAAAATAACGACGTTTCAACTGATCCAATAATGTATCATCAAACGAGTCCATAGACTTCATTTGATTGTGAATCATATCAAAGAATGCATCTGTTTTATCTGTTTCATTGGTAAATATCAAAGCACCATAATCTGGTCCAATTTCAACACCAAATCCAAACGAATCATTAATGATTTCATTATCCAGCCATGTTTGATAATTTTTAGATAATGAAGTAAATGTCATATCCAACAAAATTGTAAGACACCAGTCCACTTTATTAGCTTCTACACTATCCTTAATTCCATCAAATTTATAAATATCAGCTACCTTATTGGTAGAGATATCCATTTGAATGGCCTGGTTAGTTTTAGCTACTGCTTTCGGTTCATTATAAAGCACTCGATTTGCCTGATGCACCTTATCAAATGTTTTCGCAGCCTGATTCTGTTTGATTTCATTTAATAACATTTCAGGATCCTGTGCAGTAACACCAACTAAAATCATCTTTGAAGGATGATAATTCAAATGATAACATTCATGTAAGATATCATATGTAATTGCATTTACACTATCTGCAGTTCCACCAATATCATTTTTTAAAGGATGATCAACAAAAATAGATTCAAATGATTCACTAAATAAGCGAGAATCACTCATTTGCTTATACATTTCTAATTCCTGAATGATAATTCCCTTCTCTTTTTCAACAGATTCCTTACTAATTGTAAGTTCCTGAACAAAGTCCAATAATAAATGTAATGGTTTTACTGGATCATTGGTTGTAGAGAAATAGTATGCTGTTTCATTATAAGAAGTAAAGGCATTTACATTCGCTCCCATTGATGAAAACTCTTCCATCACATCCAATCCTTCTTTTTCAAACATCTTGTGTTCCAGAAAGTGAGCAACCCCATGAGGATAGGTATGTACAACACCATTTTCATCAACCTGTTTCGAATCACGACCACCAAATGGTGTTGCAAATACAAAGTTAGATTTTTTAAATTGAGGTTTCTTCCAAATCACTACATGAAGACCGTTATCTAACACTTCTTCTACAAAGGATTCATTAAAACGCTTGTTTTCAACTACTCTCATCGTTTTATTCCCCCTTCCCTAACTGATATGTCATTACTAAAGAACACTTGTTAAAAGCTGCTTTAACGTCTTCTAAGGTAACACTTCTGATTTTCTTAATTACATCATCTACATCAAGAGAAGATTTAGTAAGAATATCACGATATTTAAAATTTAATATTCCAAATACATCATCTTGCTGATTAATGAACATATTTGATAACATTTCTTTTACTGTATTTAATATTTCAATATTAAAGTCACCAGTACGAACACGCTCAAATTGTTCCTTGATTAATGAGATTGTCTTTTCAGTATTAACTGGATCAACACCAACATTCACAACCATAGCACCATCATATGCCATTAAGCCGGAGCTAATTGAATAACATAAACTATGTTTTTCTCTTACCTCTCTAAATAACAGTGAAGATGGAGTTTGACCAAAGATACTGTTTGCGACCATTAATTTCCAATAATCATCATTACTGTTTATCTGATTTGTCTTATAAATCATTGAAATATAAGATTGTGAGATATCACGTTTTTCATTTAATGTCTGATCTAATTTATCAGGCGCAAATACATATGAAGATTCTAAGTCATCAGTACCTGTAATATTTGGGAAACTTTGTAGCAGTTTCTCTTTTATTGTTGTTTCATTTACATCGCCAATCACAATAATGTCCATTTGTTCATCTTTTAAACCTAGATAAGACTCAGTAATATCTTTTTGTGATATTTCTTTTACTTTATCTAATTGATTTACAATTTGAATTCCTAATGGAAATCCTTCACCACAAGCAATGGATGCTGCAAGTGATGCATATTGACCAGGTTCATCGATTGTTCTTACAATCTTAGACATAACAATGCGTTTCGATTCATTAATAATAGACTGGTCAATGAATCCATTATCATCCACTTTTGGATGATATACAAAATCTTTCATCAATTCTAAAATTTCTTCAATTAAATCTTCTGTATTATCAATGTAATCGGGTTGAATTATTTTTGCTCTTAATTCAACTACTTGTGTTTTTCCATAAGTAATATAATTACTGCTAAGTGAAGCACCATAAAGCGTATCCAATTTATTAGTTACACTTTGTTTATCTGGATACTTTGCACATACATTGCTTAATAAGTCACTAACAATCATTTTCGTATTCATTGATTCTTCACTTAATAGTGAACGAAAACGCAGACTAATGGTAATATTCTTAAACTTTGTTTCCTCAATAACTTGTATGCTCATAATCTCTCCTTCTATTCCTCATCCATAGATGATTCATTCTTCACGTATACCTCTCTAGGTTTTGAACCGTTTGCAGGTCCAATAATACGTTGTTCTTCCAATATATCAATTAAACGCGCAGCACGTGAATATCCAATCGAAAATTTACGTTGGATAAACGATGTACTCGCTTTTCTAGATTCAATAACAAATGCTTTCACATCTTCATATAGAGGATCTGTAATATCATTTCCTCTTCCACCACCATTATCAACTGCTTCCAAACGGATAAACGTGTCTTCATAGTGTGGTTTTGCCTGCCTAGAACATGCATCAGCAATCGCTGATACTTCTTCATCAGAAACAAAACATCCTTGTACACGGATTGGATTGTTTTCACCTTGTGGAATGTATAGCATATCTCCCAATCCCAATAGTTTTTCTGCTCCCTGTTGATCAAGTATGGTACGTGAATCAATTGCTGAAGAAACAGCAAATGCGATTCTACTAGGGATGTTTGCTTTAATAACCCCAGTAATTACGTCAACACTTGGACGCTGTGTAGCAACTACTAAATGGATTCCTGCAGCACGTGCAAGTTGGGTAATACGTTGAATGCTTGCTTCCACATCTTTTGCGGCAACTAACATTAGGTCAGCTAACTCATCAATAATTACAACAACCCATGGCATCTTTTTAAGCTCAGGTTCACGATTGGCCATTGAATTATAACCAGCAATATTACGCACTCCGGCTTTTGCGAAGATATCATAGCGATCTTCCATCATCTTCACAACTACTTTTAATGCCCTGCTTGCTTCTTCACCATCTGTAATAACTGGACCAATTAAATGTGGTATGTTCATATATTGGGTGAACTCTACCTTCTTTGGATCAATTAATAACAGCTTCACTTCATCAGGTGTTGCTCTCATTAAAATTGAAGTAATAATACTATTTACACAAACACTCTTTCCACTACCAGTAGCACCAGCAATCAAAAGGTGGGGCATTTTATTTAATTCACCATAAATACAGTTTCCCATCAAATCCTTACCCAAAGCAAATAATAATTTCTTGTTTTCACTTCCTGCAGGTATCTGACGCATCAGTTCACGAATGTTTACCATTGTTTTCTCTTGATTAGGAATTTCAATTCCAACAGTACTCTTCCCAGGGATTGGAGCTTCAATACGAATATCCTTAGCTGCTAATCCCATTTTAATATCTTGTTGAAGATTACTAATTTTATTTACTCTTACCCCCATTTCTGGACGAAGTTCAAACTTGGTAACACTTGGACCAATATGCGTAGCAACTAATGTTGCATTTACACCAAACTGATTTAAGATATGAATCAGACGTTTTCCTGACTCATTTGCAGCAGATGAATTTGCACTACTTCTACCAGTTTTCTTAGGTACACTAAGCAGCGATAATTTTGGTAAGCTATAGTTTGAAAAGTCCTTTGTGTAAGGAGCATTCGTTTCACTTACTGTTTTTTTCTTTGGTTTCACATCATCTACTTTAATATCCAAAGGATTATTATCACGTTTTGGAGTACTTGAATTATCCATTACATCATCAACATTCATAAACATTGATGAGTTAGAATTTGTACTTACCGGCTCTTCATGTAGTAAATCTGCATAATCTTCCACATAAGTTTCAGGTTCATCATATTCAAAGAAATCAGCTTCCTGATCATCATTGATTGTTTTTATCTTTCTGCGCTCTGACATCCCTTTGAACCATCGAGGGATTACTAAAAAAGCAGAACCCAGTTTCTTTCTTCCTTCTTGACTCAAATTCAAAAGCAAAGTTACTAATGATAGTAATGCAAGAATGATATAAGTACCAACCTTATCAAATAAGGTTGAGATACCACCATAGATAACCGCACCTATAATTCCTCCACCGGCATCAAATGTACCATTGAAGATAAATGCTGTATTTTTTGTATAGTAATCAATTACTTTCATACCAGTTACATTTGTTTCCATCATTGTTGCCAGAAACGTTAATGCAATTAGAAAAAAAACAATCCCACTAATAACGTATTTTAGTGATAATCCTTTAAATGTTTTCTTAATCATATAATAGATAGCAGCCAAGATTATGAACCCAAAAACGAAAATTGCCAGACTACCTACTACATAACGCATGCAGTGATGTAGAAACTCTCCAACCAGTCCAACACTCAATCCACCAATTAAGGCAATTGTGATAATAATTAGACTGTAGACATAGAGAAGAACCTCGTTCTCAGTCTGAACGCGGTTCTTTTTTGTTTGTTTGGTATTTTTTTTCTTTGCAGTTGTCTTCTTTTTTGCCATATTACACCCCTAAGCTTTGTTTGATATTTCTAAGATTACTGGCAAGACCATTGGTCGTTTTCCCGTTTCTTTTGCCAGATATTTCTGAATTTTGTCTTTTGCCTCCTGGCGACATTCCAGATTTTCATAGCGGCGCTCTTTTACTGCCTTATTTACAGTGTCCTCCATGATTTTCATTACTTCTTTCACAAGATAATCAGCATCTTTGACATAAATCAGACCTCTAGTCTGAACATCAATTCCACTGACAATTTTCTTAGATTTGTTATCTAATGTTACACCAATGATCATAACTCCGTCTGTTGATAACCATTCTCTGTCCTTTAAGACAACTCCAGTTACGTCCCAGTTTGAATCACCATCAATTAATGTATCTTCAAGTTCAATAATTTCTTGTGTATTTACTAATTTATTATTAATAAACTCAGCAACCTGTCCATTATCCAAAAGCACAATTCTGTTATCCGAGAATCCCATCATAGTAGCCAGATTCGCATTTGCGATCAAATGACGGTACTCACCTTTGATTGGTAAGTAATATTTTGGTTTAAACAAGTACAATGCCATTTTTAAATCTTCACTTGATGGATGCATACTTGCAACATCTTTCGCCTTAAACGAATAGATTCTTCCACCTTCCTTGTAGATTTCATTTTCCATATTTACTGCTTCATGTTCCGTACCACTTACAACCGGACTAGCAACGATGATGGTATCATCTTTCTTTAACTCAACATATTTGTCTTCGTTTGTTGCGATTGTAGAAACCTTTAAGAACAAACGTTTTCCACGTCCTGTAACCAGTACAACAACATCTTTCATATCGTTTTTAAAATCTTTCTTTTCGATAAGTGCATTTTTAGGTAATTTATAATATCCTAATTCTTCCAGATACGTTAATGTTTTACGCATCTCATTATCACGAATGAAAATCTTCTTTTTAAATTTAATCGCTAAGTCCAATATCTCTAATATACGATATAGACTTTGTCGATAACAAGCAACGATAAATCTTCCATCATTTGCTTCGAAAATTGGTTCGATTTTACTTGTAACTTTATGCTTTGGTGCAGTATGCCCTTCAATGTCAGCACTTACTGATTCACTCAGTAAACAAAGTACTCCTTCTTTACCAATTTCACTTAATTCATTTAAATCACATACATATTCTCTTTGTAACGTATTGTAGTCAATGATGAACTCTCCACTGTATACAATATATCCTTGTGATGATTTAATTGCAATTCCATAATTGTCTGGAGATGCATGTGTCATTGCAAACGTTCTAATTTCCACACCATCTACTTTGAATTTTGATGTACGATCAATTACATTTAAAATATAATCTTTAATGCCTTCTTTTTCTAATAAATCCTTAATAAACAATGAAGTAAACTTCCCTGTATATACTGGTATATTTACTTGCTTCAGTAAGAATGGCAGTGCACGCATTACATCATCATGTGCATGGGTAATAAAAATTCCACCTATTCTTTCCTTATTCTCTATTAAGTAGCTAAAATCAGGTATTACATATTCAACACCTAATAAAGCATTGTCTGGAAACATAATTCCGGCTTCTATGATGAAGATTCTATTATTTACTTCAATCACCGTCATATTCTTTCCATTTTCATCTAGCCCACCCAGGGCAAATATTCTAACTTTATCCATTATAACCTCTTTCTTTATTTAATGTTTGTTATGAAATTATCTTTCGTTATTATATCATAAAATAAGCGAAAGTAGTATTCGTAAGCTATTGGCGATAACCTATTTTAAAATCAACAATATTACGTAATTCTTCCCCGCTTGAAAAGCGTTCTAAGTTATCTAGAACTAGTTCTTCAAATAATCTGCGAGTTTCTTTATTCGCAAAGGTACCTGAAACATGTGGAGTTAATACAACATTATCAAAATCCCATAGTTTCGATTTTGCATCCAAGGGTTCTTCTTCATATACATCAAGATGTACACCACCAAAATGATTTTTTTCTAACACGCGAATAAGAGCATCCTGATCAATTGCATTGCCTCTACCAACATTGAGTAGATAACTGCCTTTTTTCATAAGCTCTAATTGTTTCAATCCCATTACTGCATTGGTTGATGTATGTTTGGGTAACGCCATAACAACAACATCGGCTCTAGGTAACAGCGTATCTAGTTCATCAATCGTAAACATTTCATCAAACCCTTCAACAAGGTCCCTACTGCGTTTACGTACCCCAATGGTATAACCACCAAGTGCCTTGATTGCAGATGCATAATGCGCACCTAAATCACCCGTACCTAAAATTACAAATGTGCTTCCATATATTAATTGTGTTTTATGAATCGGTTCCCACTTGTGTTCCTCTTGTGTTAATGCATAATGTTTCATATTACGCATCAAAGCCAACGTATATAATACCAGATGTTCACTGATAGTTCTACCAAATGTTCCACTGGCATTTGTTAATACAGCATCTTGTGGTAAATCATCTTCAGTATAATTATCATTACCTGCCGAATATAATTGTACCCACTTCAGATTCTTTCCATATTTCAATAACTCTGGCTTTGTATTACCAATTAGTATATCACAATCTTCAATCTGTGCTTCATTTATGCTTTTATAATATTCGTACGTTCCATATGAACGTATTTGATTTTGCTTTGTTTCATCAAAATTATATAGACTAATTATTTTCAAAATCTCACCTCTAGACTATTATATCACAATATCGAAACAGATAAGTGGATATTCAAATTGAGATGTGTTAAAATAATTGATACGATAAAAATTAAAAGGAATGGTTGAGATAAATATGACATATAAAGTAGGACTAGATATTGGTTCAACTACAATTAAAGCAGTTGTTCTAGATCAGGAAGACAATATTATCTATAAAAGTTACGAACGACACAAATCAAGAGTGCGTGAAATGGCGCTGGAAAAGATTGTTGAACTAGAACCAATGTTAAAGGATCAAAAAATCAAGATTGCTATAACAGGATCAGCAGGACTTGGAATTGCCAACATGGGAGAACTTCCATTTGTTCAAGAAGTGTTTGCTACAACCAAAGCGGTGAAGAAATTCCATAGTGATAGTGATGTAGTAATTGAACTTGGTGGTGAAGATGCAAAAATCATCTTTCTAAAAGGTGCGGTTGAAGAGCGAATGAACTCAACTTGCGCTGGAGGGACTGGTGCTTTTATTGACCAGATGGCTTCACTACTAAACGTTGATTTAGAAACATTAGATGAACTAAGTCAAAACTATACAAAAATATATCCAATCGCTTCACGTTGTGGAGTTTTTGCGAAGACAGATATTCAACCTTTGATTAATCAAGGGGCTCAAAAAGAAAACATTGCGGTAAGTATTTTTCAAGCTGTTGTTGACCAGACAATCACAGGATTGGCTCAAGGTCGTAGAATAGAAGGAAAGATACTATTTTTAGGTGGTCCATTATCATTTAATAAAGGATTGCGTCAACGTTTTATTGAAACATTAAAACTTAAAGACGATCAGGCATTAATACCTGAAATGGGTCCATATTTTGTTGCTCTTGGAGCTGCAGTTTATGCTGATGCTGAGAATGATTCATTTAGCTTCAGACAAGTTCATGATGCACTAAAAAGAAGTGCAAATACTAAAGTAACTACAGCTGGTTTGCCTCCCCTATTTCATAGTGATGATGAATATATGGAATTTAAGAACCGTCATAATCTAGCAAAAGTGAACGAAACACCTTTGGATGGATATAAAGGAAAAGCATATCTAGGTATTGATGCAGGTTCCACAACTACAAAGATTGTTCTTTTAGATGAAGAAAATCAAATATTATATTCTAATTATACAAGTAATAAAGGAAATCCTATCGATGTTGTAAAAGCACAATTGAAGCAAATCTATACAATTAATCCAGACATTAAAATTGCCTCAAGTGGTGTGACTGGATATGGTGAAGAATTGATTCGTCAGGCATTCCATCTGGATCATGGTGAAGTTGAAACAATCTCTCACTATCGTGCAGCAAAACATTTTGAGCCAAACGTTGATTTTATTATTGATATTGGTGGTCAGGATATGAAGTGCTTTAAGATTAAGGAAGAACGTATTGATGAAATCATCTTAAATGAAGCGTGCAGTAGTGGTTGTGGTTCGTTTATTGAAACATTCGCAAAATCACTGGGATATGACATTGTTCAATTCTCTCAAATGGGACTTGTTGGTAAGAATCCAGTTGACCTTGGTTCAAGATGTACCGTATTTATGAACTCAAGTGTAAAGCAAGCACAAAAGAATGGTGCAACGATTGAAGATATTAGTGCTGGACTTGCTATTTCAGTAGTTAAGAATGCATTATATAAAGTTATTCGTATTAATGACCCTGAAGATCTTGGTAAAAATATTGTTGTTCAAGGTGGTACATTCTTAAATGATACTGTATTACGTAGTTTTGAAATTGAATTAGGAAAGAATGTTGTTCGCCCACAAATCTCAGGACTTATGGGAGCTTTTGGAATTGCATTAATTGCCAAAGAAGCACAACCTGAGCAAAGTACAACAATGACAATGAAAGAGTTGGAAGAATTTACGCATGAATCAAGAGTAGTGAACTGTAAACTGTGTACAAACCACTGTGGTCTTACAATTAACACATTTAATGATGGAAAACGTTTGATTGCTGGTAATAAGTGCGAGCGTCCAATTAAAGGTGAAGCAAACTTCGACATTCCAAATGTTTATAGTTTTAAATATTCAAAATTAGAAGAATACAACGATATCAAAGGTAGTGGTGAGCGTGGAACGCTTGGATTGCCAATGGTTTTAAATATGTATGATAACTTGCCTTTCTGGCATACATTCTTTACAGAGTTAGGGTTTGATGTTGTCTTATCAGATAAATCAAACAAAGCTCTTTATAACTTAGGACAACATACGATTCCTTCAGATACAGCATGTTACCCTGCTAAGATTGTGCATGGTCATATCTTAAATCTAGTTGATAAAAAGGTAGATCGTATTTTCTACCCTGCAATGACATATAACTTTGATGAAGGAATCAGTGAAAACTGTTTCAACTGTCCTGTTGTTGCCTACTATCCAGAAGTAGTAGAAGCAAACATTGATATGGATACAGAATTCTTATACCCTTATGTTAGTTTGAATAATCGCAAAGATTTCGTGAAAAAGATTTATAAATACTTTAAGGAAAAGAATCTTGGAATTAAGCGTAAAGAAATTGAACTTGCTTCCAACAAAGCATACGACAAATACAAGCAGCATCAGCATGAGGTTGATGAGTATGCTATTAAGGCTCTAGAGTATGCAGAGAGTGAAAATATTATGGCTATCTGTCTAGCAGGTCGCCCATATCATATTGACCCAGAAATTAATCACGGGATTGATCGTCTGATAACATCACTTGGATGTGCGGTTATTAGTGAAGATAGCGTAGCTCGTAATTCTGAGTTTAAGAAACTGAAAGTATTAAACCAATGGACATATCATGCAAGATTATATCAAGCTGCAAAATATATTGGTACATTAGAAAACTGTGAACTTGTACAACTTGTTTCGTTTGGATGTGGACTGGATTCTATTACAACGGATGAGATTCGTGATATCTTAAAAGAAAATGATAAATTATATACACAAATTAAGATTGATGAAATTGATAACTTGGGAGCAGTTAAAATACGTATTCGTTCCCTATTGGCTGCGATGAGAAATAGAGGTGAAGTAAGTGAGTAATACTGTAGAACGTGTTGAATTTACAACTGAAATGAAAAAAACTCATACTATCCTTATTCCAAATATGCTGAATATGCATTTTGAAATCTTAGAACAAATGTTGATTTCAGAAGGATATAAAGTAGAATTATTGAAAACAATGCATCATAATATTGTGAATGAAGGTGTAAAAAACGTACATAATGACACTTGTTACCCTGCTCTTCTAGTTGTTGGTCAAATGATTGATGCCTTAAAGAGTGGTAAGTATGACTTAGACAAAGTTGCACTGATTATCACCCAAACTGGTGGAGGTTGTCGTGCAAGTAATTATATTCATTTGCTTAGAAAAGCACTAAAGAATAATGGAATGGCTCACGTCCCTGTTATCTCAGTTAACTTCTATGGATTAGAAAAGAATAGTGGATTTCAATTCACTTATAAATTTATTATCAAAGCAATTTACGCTATTATCTATGGTGATATGCTAATGTGGATATCAAATCAATGTAAACCATATGAAATTAATCCTGGTGATACCGAGAAGGTTGACCATAAATGGACAAAGAAAATCGCAGATAGTTTACACTCCCCTTCTTTCTTAAGGGTGAAGAAAACATACAAAGCAATATTAGATGATTATGCAGCAATTCCTAGACGAAAGGAAGAAAAAGTTCGGGTAGGTATTGTCGGTGAAATTTATATGAAATATTCCCCACTTGGTAATAATCAATTGGAAGAATTCTTATTAAAAGAAGGTGCTGAACCAGTATTGTCAGGTCTAATGGATTTCATTGCTTACTGTTGTGAGAATATGATCCTAGATTATGATTTATACAATATTAATAAGATGAATCGTAACTTTGCCAGAGTTGCGATGAAATACTTAGTTCATAGTCAAAATAAAATGATTAAAGCAATAAAAAAACATGGTGAATTTAGAGCGATGGCAAACTTTAATAAAGTTAAAGTTATGGCCAATGATTATATTTCCAAAGGTGTTAAAATGGGAGAAGGTTGGCTTTTGACCTGTGAAATGATAGAATTAATTCATTCAGGGGTAAACAATGTTATCTGTACACAACCATTTGGTTGCTTACCAAATCACATCGTTGCGAAAGGAATGATGAGAAAGATAAAAGACAATTACCCTCAATCAAACATAGTTGCGATTGATTATGACCCAGGAGCTAGTACAACAAATCAAGAAAATCGTATTAAACTGATGTTATCAAACGCAAAGATGAACTTGGAGAAATAACCTATGTCACCTTATACAATATTCCTATATTTCATAACGTATGCCTTTATGGGTTGGTGTTGTGAAACAACTTATGTTAGTTTAGCAAAAAGAAAATTTGTAAATCGAGGGTTCATGTATGGACCACTGTGCCCTATCTATGGATTTGGTGCATTACTCGTTTTGTATGTATTAGAACCTTTCACAGGTTATCCAATCATAATCTTTGCATTAGGAATGATTGTAACATCAATTTTAGAGTATTTTACCAGTTGGCTAATGGAAGCAATATTCCACATTCGCTGGTGGGATTATTCAACTTATAAATACAACATCAAAGGAAGAGTTTGTTTAAAGAATTCTCTAATGTTTGGTGTGTTGGGACTTGTTGTTGTATATGGTATTCACCCAGTAGTAAATGGCGTTATTGAGACAATTCCTGAATATATCCAAATCACCCTTGGTGCAATCTTCTTGTTTGTATTTGTTTGTGATTTTGCATTCTCAACACTTGGAGCTATCAATGTGGATAGAGCTCTTGTTGAAATTGAAAAATTATCAGATGAAATTCAACAGAATGGTGAAATAACAAGACAAAAAATTACGAAGAAACTTCAATCAATGATTATAAAAGTGGAAAAACGTTATAATCACTTTAAAAAAGCATATCCTGGATTGGAACACAACAACTTCCAATTTGATCGTGATATTATTGATGAAGTAATTCAAAAAATGAAAGAATTTATTAAATAAGATTTCCCTATTTAGTGGAAGTCTTTTATTATATATACAGAAAGTGATGTGAATATTATGAAATTATTATTTTTGTCTGGTATCGGATGTATTGAAGAGATTTGGAATCCAGTTAAATCATATATCAAAGATTATGATTGTACGTTTATAACTTACCCAAGAACTGTCACTAAGCAAGCAAATTCAATCAATGATCTTGCAGACTGGTTATTTAATATAGTAAAAGACCAAAGCTATGATGTAATTATTGGTCATAGCGCTGGAGGTCTCATTGCCCTGCAACTTCTTAATGATTATTCATACACAACAAGTAAACTTGTTCTGGTAGAGTCAAATTTAAAGCCTGCTAAGGCCTTTTATCGTAATCTAGTACTGAATGATACAACAAGTGAATATAAATATATTATAAAAATGTTACGTAGTGAAATGCCTTATTATACTGAGGCATTCCAATCATCAATTCAAAATGATTTTGATTATACTTATTTATTAGATAAACTGCATATTCCTGTATATGTATTATATGGAGACCGTGGGAATCCTAATTATAAAAATCGATTCTCGGACTTATGTTTAGATGATAATATATTAAATCAATTGAATATAAGATTTGTTGCAAATTCGTGTCATATGCCAATGATAGAATCGCCAGAAGAATTTTCTAAAATACTAATAGAATCGATAAAATAAAAATCCTTTTCAGGATTTTTATTTTACATTTTCAAATGTTTTCACTAACTCAAGGAATGCCTTAGAGTCATCACACCAATTTGCAGTGATTGGTGCATCATTTCTATTAATTAAATGATCATTAATTAAGTATAGTGGAACATTAAGGGCCTGTATTGCTCCATCTTCCTGGGCATCATTACCAACCATAATACAGTTATCACGGTCTACATTATACTTTTCTATCACTTCTTCAAAGTATTGTGGATTCGGTTTACAGTAATGAAAGTCTTCAAATGTAGTTACATAATCAAATGCATCAGAATCCACTCCGCTCCATCTTAAACGCGAGTGACTTGCGATACTTGGAAATAATGGATTTGTTGAACAAATCATTCGATACCCTTTCCGTTTTAAGATATCAATCGCTTCCACAATAGCTGGATTTACATTTACTGTATCTTCAATCTTTTGAAAATCATGTTGGTAAAAGCTTTCAAAATCACTTTCAATTTCTTCCTTTGGAATACCTGATACCTGTTCAAAAGTTGACCAAAAGATATCTGCATTCGTCAGTGAACCATCATTTTTCATCATTGCTGAAGTTCCTGCATAAATTGCCTTTACTAGTTGTTTTGAATCATACTTGGTATCCTTAAAGCAATTATCAATCAAACCAAAATAACGTTGTGTAAATTCTTCTAAATCCATCGATAGTAGTGTGCCATCTAAATCAAATAAAATCGTATTCATTACCGTTCCCCCTTATGAATTAATTTGTAAATATTCGGATTGGTAAAATCCTGAATTGTCATGATCGTATCATTGTTGTTCATATCATTTCTTACACCAACAATTGCAGTTACACCTGCTTCCCTCGCAAAACGAATTCCACTTTGTGAATCTTCAAATACAATGCAGTTTTCAATTGGTGTATCTAAAATATCGGCTGCTTTTTTAAACATTGTAATCTTATTTTCATGTGTTCCATCATCGTATACAATATTCTCTCTATTAAACCAACGTCCTAGTTCAAAGAAATCATAAAAAAAGTCAATGTTTTCTTTAATTGATGCACTGGCTATTGTCATCGGAATATTATTCTCTTTTAAGTAATCCAGAAACTCAGGTAGTCCTTCAACCAACGCTAATTCATGCTCTTCTACCATATCACGATATACATGTTCTTTATATTGTGATAGACATTTATTTTGTTGAGAATCTACATCCTTTATTAAGTATTCAATAATTTTTTCATTCACAACACCATGCATATGTTGTTGTAATTCTTCATCACTAAGTGGTGTTCCTCTTAGTTCTTTTGTAATTGACTTCCATGCTTCATCATGAAGATAACCATCGAAAATCATTGTTCCATTAAAATCAAAGATGATTGCCATAGTAAACCTCTCTATTAACTAACAATAATTTTAACACAAAAAGCTTTTACTATCAAAATAAAAAGACGTCCTATTGACGTCTAATGTATTAATCAAATTTATATAAATCAGTTGATAAGTAACGTTCTCCACCATCTGCAAGGATAACAACAATACGTTTCCCCTTGTTCTCAGGTCGTTTCGCCACTTCTAAGGCTGCATACATCGCAGCACCACTACTTATACCAACTGCAATCCCTTCGTCTGTAGAGACGTGTTGACTCGTTGCTATTGCATCTTCATCTTGTACCTGAATTATTTCATCTACAACTTTAGAACTATATACTCCTGGAATAAATCCAGCACTAATTCCTTGAATCTTATGTGGTCCTGGTTTACCACCAGATAACACTGGTGATTTTGCAGCTTCCACAGCAATTAATTTAATATAAGGATTCTTTTCCTTTAAGTACTCGCCAACTCCTGAAATTGTTCCACCAGTACCTACAGCAGATACAAAAATATCAATCTTTCCATCTGTATCATTGTAGATTTCTTCTGCGGTTGTTTGGTAGTGTGATTTTGGATTTGCAGGGTTTTCAAATTGCTGAAGCATAAAGTAATCAGGATGTTCCTGAACCATTTTCACTGCAGTAGCAATCGCCTCTTTCATTCCTCCAGCTGCGCTCGTTAGTATTAGGTTGGCTCCATATCCTTGAATCAGTTTTCTTCTTTCAATACTCATTGATTCAGGCATAACAATTGTTAACTTAATTCCTAAAGCTGCTGCAACCATTGCAAGTCCAATTCCTGTATTTCCACTTGTTGGTTCAACTAAAGTTGAATCCTTTGTAATAGTCCCTTTATCTAATGCATCTTTTACCATTCCATATGCAATACGATCTTTCACACTTCCCCCAGGATTAAATGATTCCAGTTTTGCTAACACTTCCGCATCACTAGTATTTAATTTATTGATTTTTACCAAAGGTGTGTTTCCAATCAATTCAGTAATATTATTATAAATCTTTGACATGTTTATGTTCCTCCACTCGATTTAATATCCTACTAATTTACTAGGATTATATCTTATATTTACGACATTGTCAATTAATTCGATTATTCCTATTATTTTTGTAGGAATTTATGTATTTATCCAATCTTTTGTGGTAAAATCATTGTATGAGAATTTCAAAAAAAGGAGTATATGCGATTGAGGCACTTGTTTATCTGTCTTATCGTGATGAAAAATTATCAATAACGGAAATTGCCAAAGCCAGAAATTGTTCTGCCAAGTTTTTGGAACATATTTTTAGTGCGTTAAAAAAGGCAGATATCCTAATCAGTACAAGGGGGAAAAATGGTGGTTATTCACTAAAAAAGGATGCTGAGGATATTACTTGTAAAGATATTGTTATTGCAGTTGAAGATAACCTGGAACCAGTTGCCTGTATTTCTGGCAGTTGCCCTCAGGAAAGTTATTGTATGACACGCCAATTATGGATTAACTTGCAAAATGAATTATATAAATCGTTGAGCAAAGTTAGTTTACATAGTTTGGTGGAAGCATATAAGGAGGCACTAGTACATGAAATTGACTACCAAATCTAGATATGGAGTAAGAATGTTGTTAGGTTTAGCAATTTTTGCTGATGATGGAGTAATTTCAGTTCGCTCTGCAAGTCGTCACCTGCAATTATCTACAAAGTATATTGAAAGTATTTGCTTAGCATTGAAAAAGAATCATTTCATTGAAAGTGTCCGTGGAATTAATGGTGGTTACCGCTTAGCAATGAAACCTGAAGATATTTCTATCTACAATGTAATCACTTCTATGGAAACTTATGATTCATTGGCACCACGCCATGTATATCCCGATTTATTAGCCAGAGTAACCTTTCGTGAACTATGGTATAAAGTCGATTCAGATATTAAAGATTACCTTTCAAATATATCAATTGCTGATCTTATCGAAATGAATGGTGGTCTTGAAGAAATAAAAAAACATAACTGGTATAAAAGTTATTTTGACATTGTATAAAGTTAACAAAAGGCTCAATCATCAATGATTGAGCCTATTTTTTATTTTGCTTGTAGAGCTGCCATTGTAATATAATTATATGGCTGATTGAAATGTGGTAAGAAGAAAATATCCAATAATTTCAACTTATCAATTGTAAGTTTTTCTTGGATTGCAAGAGAGAACATATGAATTCCCATTGAAATATCATAATTACTTGCTAATTGTGCACCAAGGATTCTTCTAGTATCTAAATCATAAACAATACGAATTTTTACTTTTTCATTGTCTTCTTCAATAAATGCTGGTTTCTGTAAATCTTCAAAATCAGTTGCAGCAGCATTAAATCCATGTTTTAAAGCCTTTGTAAGCGATAAACCAGTTGAAACCATATTCATGTTCCAGATACGAATTCCATTTGAACCCTGTACTCCTGCAGACTCTAATGGCGTTCCACACGCATTATGAGCAGCAACTATACCAGATCGAACTGCATTTGTAGCTAATGCAATATAATTTACATCTTGAATAGCATTATCATATACAGTAGCACAGTCACCAATTGCGTATACATCACTATCACTTGTCATTTGTGATTTATTAACTTCGTATGCACCATTCGCAAATAGTTTTAAATGATCTTTCCCTAATAAATTATTAGGTTTAAATCCAATCGCCATTACTACCATTTCAGTTTCATAACTTCCCTTATCTGTAACAACACGTTCTACTTTTCCATTACCTTCAATTTTTGTTACGGTTTCACCATAGCGTAATTCAATATCATGAGATCTAAGGTTTTCATCCATTAAGTCAGTAAATTCTGGATCATAGTATCCTGATAAACTAGTGTTTGCAACATCAATCAAACGAACTTCTTTTCCTTTACGTTTGAATGCTTCAGCAAGTTCTACACCAATATATCCAGCACCAACAATTGTTACATGCTTAATGTCTTCATGTACTTTTAGTTTGTCGATAACTTCCTGAGCATTTTGAAATAACTTCACAAACTGTACATTATCTAAATCCATTCCATCAATCGAAGGTTTAATTGGTAATGATCCAGTCGCTAAAATTAATCGATCATATTCTTTTGTAACTGTAGTACCCTCTTTTGTAGTTGCACTAACTAACTTTTTATCGAAGTCAATATTACCTACAGGCGTTTCCATATATACTTCAGCACCCTTATTTTCCATTGCTTCTTTGCTAGAATAGAATAGTCCATCAGAACCGCTTATCTGATCCCCAATCCATAATGCCATTCCACATCCTAAAAAACTAATATTTGAATTTCCATCAAATACTGTTACTTCACAATCTTTATAGTTGTCTAAGATTGTGTTGATCGCAGCTGTTCCTGCATGGTTTGCACCAATAATTACTATTTTTTTCATTGTATATAGTTCTCCTCTTACATCTTATCAGAATAATAGTAACCTATTTGTGAAAGCATTTACAATTGATATGCTCAGACTTACGTATAAAAATGGAAAACGACTACTATTCAGGCAGTCGTTTGTAGTTGTTTATTTTCCAAAATTCATAATCATGTCTTGTGTTAAAGTAAGTGTCGCAGATTTTTACTGTTGTTTTTATACTAGAAGGTATTGTTCCTTTATAGATAAAATAGTTCTCACGATCTTGAAAGTGTACCTCCTTAATATATTCAACAGGGATTTTATCATAACATAGTACTTTAGTTTGTACAGTGGTAGGATATTTGTCCTCCAAATGCATCTTTTCTCTACTTTGTTGATCTTCCACTTCGTTAAAAAGACTTTGAAATCCATCCTCACCATAAATAAGATCACTCCCCTTCATTGGTGAATAAGCACAGTTTGCATCATCTAAAATTGATGCATCAATTAATAAAATCACCCAAGGAAGATTATGTTGTCGAAAACGAATGGCATTAAATTGTACATAATCAGGAAATTCAATTGATAACGCTATTGCATCATGATACTTTCTACTTTTAAAATTAAAATAACTCTCAATGTTTTGTTCTGTTAATACTGTCCTTGGTAATAACCCATAGCGAAAAATACTGTAAAGATTCTCTGCTTGAGTAAAATGAACCAAATACTTAATATTGCGATCCTTTAAAATTTGCTTCATGAAACCTCCACTAATCATATTCATATAACCTACTTTTTATTATACTCCTTTATGGCAATCTTTGAAACCGCTTTCTTTAGAAATGAGCAAAGAAATTTGCCAAAGAAAAATGAGTTACCAAATTTCTTGATATCTCATTTTTTGAAATGTTATTCTTTATTTATTTTAGGTCTGCTTGATGTAATCGACTTCTTCTTCATTAATAGTAATGCTACTAATAATCCAGCAGTCGCTACTCCCAATCCTATTGTTGAATACAATAAGATATTCTTCATATCTGCATCACTCTTTAGTGATTCATACTCTTCCTGAGTGATTGGTGCTGCTCCACTAAATGGTTGTAGGGTTTGTGATTCTGACTCATACTGATATAACTTCATTACATCATTTTCATCCATTAGATACACTAACTTATAGTTCTTGAACTTTGTATTCTCAAATGTCCATCCTTCTAACTCGGTTTCTCCTACTGTTACCTTTCCAAATTTATACCCTTCCATCTTCTGCATCTCTTCTGGTATTGTGATGATTGCATAGTTCTTTCCAAACAATGCTGTCGGAATATAAATTGAGGTTACTTCTTTTGTCTTCTCATCATAGATGTAATAGTTTCTTTCACCTTTTTCATCTACCATATACAACAAGATTAATCCTGTACTTATTTTCTTTTGAGCTGTTACTTCATTTCCATCTATTGTTAGTTTGTATTCTTCGAATCCTTCTAACTTTGGTGCTGATTTCAATGTCAGTATTCCTAACTTATTACTTCCTAAATTCAAATATACTTCAGGTGTTTTCTCTACATAAGCATTGATTGTATATACTTTGCTTTGCTCCTTTGAAGTTACCGTTACTTCAATCTTATTTTCGCCTTCTTTTAATTCTTTCTTTCCAGTTCCACTTACGCTTGCTGCTGCATCTGCTGCTGTCGCTTCCACTGTAAGTTCTTTTATATCATTTGTTAGTTCTACTGTATAGTTTGTTGTTCCTGCTGCAAACGCTGGTGACAACTCTCCTGATGATACACTCAAAGATGCAAGATCTACATTTACTGTTTCTTCTTCCTCTTTGGTTGGATCTTCTGCTGTTTGGTTGTTGTCAGTAGCTCCACCACTGTTTCCTCCTGATGAGCCTCCTGAAGAACCTCCACTGCTTCCTCCTGATGATCCTCCACTGTTGTTTGCTACTACGGATACAGATACACTTTGACTTCCTGTTACTGGCTCAAACGTGCTTGAATCACTTACATCGGTTGCAGTTACTGTTACTGTTGTTGTTCCTGCTCCTGATGGTGTTACTGTTACACTTTGTGTATTATCTTCTACCCAAACTGATGTAGTTGATAATGTTCCATTACTTACAGCTAAATCAAATCTACCAGTTACACTTCCTCCCACACTTACGGTGAAAGAAGAGCCTACGTTTACTGATCCCGTAGATGCATATACGCTAAATCCAGCTGCTTGTATTGTCGTTGGTATAATCAGTGTCAATGACACTACTACTGCAATTGCTGCTACTGCTATTCTTTTAATATTTTTCATCATTATCTCCCACTAAAATCCACTGATTGTACCCATGATATAGGCTTTAATCTTTAAGTAATCAACAGAAGATACCTTACTGTCATTACTAACATCTGCTGCTTTCTTTTGGCTAGCAGTTAAAACTTTTGTCTCCATAATTTGAGCCTTAACAAACAGGTAATCTGCCGAAGTGACTTTTCCATCACCATTGACATCACCTTTTACTACAAAAATAACTTTAGCTGTTTTTCCACCAACTGTAATTTTTGCAACTTGACCAGTAGTGGCTAAATTTGTTAAAGCAACTGCTGTTGAATCCTTTGTGACTGTCATTGATATTCCTGAATTTGTTGTTTTCCATTTATCCAAAGTACTTTGTAATGTTGTTCCATCTTTAAATCCATAGACATAACCACCATCAAATGTGTAACCGTTAGCCTTTAATACAGCTTGAAGTTCTTCGGAAATTTGTGTATCTCCAGTTTCTTCATTAGTTGCTTGATTTTCTGCTACTATTTTATCATATTCTGTTTTTACAAGTGCCATATACGAAGTCCAACCAAGAGAACCCTTGGTTCCTGCTATCATATTGCTAGGACAGTTCTTTCCTGACCAATCTTTATGTTGACGTACTGCAGTTGCAGGAAGATTATTCTCATACAACAATCTTGCTGTAAGATATGCAGCATTTTTCTCAGCTGTCGCATAGTTACCATCAGAATTTTCACAAATCTCAATAGCAATAGTTGCACTATTTCCAATATTCGTTCCATCCCCTGCATGATAAGCAACTTCATTCATAGGCACACTTTGATATATTTCTTTATTATCCACGGTATAGTGCCATGATATCCATGTACGACTATCATTAATTTGTCCGTTTGCATGTGCTGCAGCATTCGCACCATACCCTGAGTTTCCAGTGTTATGAATTGTTATATACTGAGGTTTCATCGCAATACCTGTACGCTTATCTTCACGTACGGGCATGATTTTTTGATAAATTGGTATTCCTCTTATATTACTAACTGATAAAGAAGCCTTCGTTCCATTAAATCTACCATAGTTAGTAGATAAAAATGTATCATTTGGTTTGTATTGAGGTGATATCCAAACTTTAGTACCATCTGCTTTTACAACCTCAATCAACTCCAAGGAAACCCTAGTAACTGTATAAGTACCAGGGGCTAATGTATCACTTCTTTGAAAAGCTGAAGCAACAAAAGGATGATTGTATGTTTCGGCAGTTCTTGTTAATGTAAATTTCTCGGAAATAGTAAGATATTCTCTACAATAATAAGCATCTGTTACCAACAAATAATCCCCCAATGCTGGTACATAATAATATTTATTTACACCACCACCATTTTTCCATGTAACTTTAAGTGAAGTAGCTAAAAACACTTTTTTATCACTCGCTCTAACAATATAAAAACTACCATTACGTTGATATCCACCATAAAATTCTCTTAACAAAGGATTTCCAACATACCAGTCTTCAAACCCTTCTCCATGGTCATGAGTATCAACAACATAATCGTTCTCATCTAATCCAGTCTCCAAATCATCATTGTCAGCGTTATCATTTGATTCGTCTTGTGATGGTTCATCAACTACTGGAACTTCTTCAGTGTTTATTTCCCCTGTATCTTCTCCACCGTCTTGTTGAACATTATTTAGGTTCTCAGCGTCGTCCCCAAGTTCACCATTTTCCAGTGGATCATCTTCTGTTGCATAAGCATTGAAATTACCAATTGATGATAAAGTAAACATCATTGCTAAAGCAATCAAAAAAAATCTTTTCTTCATACTTATTCCCCTCTCTATGAATCAATACATTATAACCTTACCATATTAAAATTGAATTATAAAGATTTTTATTAATTCAATTACTATATATTAGTGACATATAATAATTATTTACAATAAGAAAAAACAGCTAATTTTAATATTGTAAAACTAACTGTTTCTACGTCTTTATTTGAATTATTTATTATTCAATAATTTGGATTACTCTTCCAACAATTCCACTTTCAAGTCGAACTTTAATACCATGAGGGTGACTTGATGAATTTGTAAGTATTTGAGACACAATACCTCTAGTTCTTTTCTTACTTCTTTGATCCTGTTTTTGAATAACTTCAACCTCTAAGCCAACATAAATACTATTTCTTGCTCTATGTCCCATCAGTTTCCTTTCTTAATACTTGAATATCTTGCCTGTTTCTTTTTATAAGACTTTTTCTTATTTGGCTTTGATTGTGAACTGCTTTGGTCAAACTTATCTTTTTTATATGTTTTTTTACGTTTGAAATTCTTTTTATCAAAACTCTTCTTTCTTTTTCCTTTATGTTTTTTTACAGGTTGCTTATCTTCATCTGCTTTAATTACTTTTTTTACTCTCTTTTCTTTCTTTACTTTTTCACTCTTATCAATTAAAGGATATTTATCGTTATCTAAGACTTCAATTTTCATTTTAATTAGCTTCTCAATATCTTTTAATAAAGGAATTTCCTGATAACTACAGTATGAAATAGCCATTCCCGAATTCCCTGCTCGCCCTGTTCTACCAATACGATGAACATAACTTTCCGCTTGTTCAGGTAAATCATAATTAATAACATACTTCAGATCATTAATATCAATTCCTCGTGATGCTATATCAGTTGCAATAAGGGCATCTATTTCCCCCATTTTAAATAACTTTAATGCAATTTGTCGTGCATTTTGCGATTTGTCTCCATGAATTGCTTTGGCTTTTATATTACGTTTTGCCAAATCACGCATCAGTTTATCTGAGCCTCTTTTAGTGCGTGTAAATATCAGAACTTGTTCATGTTTGTGTTCACGAATAAAATCTTTTAATAAATCAACTTTATGATTTCTATCTACATAACATACTTTTTGATCAATTGTATCAACAGTAGAAGAAACAGGAGTAATCGAAACTTTAACTGGATCATGTAGTAATTTATTAACAATTGTATTAATTTCCTTTGGCATCGTTGCTGAAAATAATAGTGTTTGCTTTTCCTTTGGAACTAACTTTATTATTTTATTTATATCATGAATAAATCCCATATCTAGCATACGATCTGCTTCATCTAGGATAAATATCTCAATCATTGAAATATCAATATACCCCTGATTAATTAAATCTATTAATCTTCCAGGTGTGGCTACAAGAATATCAACTCCTGCAGTAATTTGCTTTACTTGTTTTGACTGATTTACACCGCCAAAAATCACAGCTGATTTTAATGATAAATATTTCCCATAAATTGCAAAACTTTCTTGCACCTGAATTGCTAACTCTCTTGTGGGTGTTAATACTAAAGAACGAATGACACCAGTTTTTATTAACTGATTATTAAGTTGTTGTAGTGTTGGAATAGCAAATGCAGCGGTTTTACCACTTCCTGTTTGAGCTAACCCTAATATATCCTTATTCGCTAACGCACTTGGTATTGTCATTTCTTGTATTTGAGTAGCTTCTTGATATCCCTGCTCCTCTAGTACTTTTTGTATTTTTTCATCTATTCCTAATTTATTAAACTTCATTTTTTACCTATATCTTTCAATCTGATTTTCATTATTCATAAAAAAAGAGCGTTCATACCACTCTTTCAATTTATCTTTGTTTGAATGTCATAACTTACATATATTAATATGAATGTAAGAAAAAGTAAACATATTTCGTTAAATTAAGCAATTTGTGCTGAAAGTACCCATGTAAATCCATACTTATCTTTCACCATACCACTAACACTGCTATCATGAGGTGCAGGATTTCTTTCTAATCTACTGATTGACTCACCTTCTTCAGCAAGGATATCAAATGCATATTGTGCAGTATCTACTGAATCACAATAAACATGAATATTAATTGCTGAACCTTTATCTACTGGCCAAATCGCATCTGCACCGCTAACGCCACCACTCTCAGTAAGCATTACAAAACCATGCATAATTTTATTTAATTGTTCTTTATCCATGTCAGGATAACTGCTTGAAGGTGCATCGCTGTAACGAGCAAGATTAGGTTGTTGTCCATTAAACGCTTTTTGATATAACTTAAATGCTTCTTCACAATCTCCATAAAAACTTAAATATGGCATTATCATAATAGTATCTCCTTTGTTTTCTAATATTACTTTGACTAAAATGCTTTTTTAAGCAACGCAACTGTTTCAACATGATAAGTATTTGGAAACATATCAACAGGTTGAACAATTGAACACTTGTAATTATTTTGCTCAAATTTCTTAATATCTCTTGCAAGTGTTGCAGGATTGCATGAAACATAAACAACTCGATCGGGTTCCATTCTTACAATACTCATAATCGTTACATCATCACATCCTTTGCGAGGTGGGTCCACTACTACAACTTCAGGATGTTTTCCTTCTTTTTGAAGTGTATTCGCATAAGTTCCTGCATCGCTACATACAAATTCAACATTCTCAATATTATTAAGCTTTGCACTTTCTTTTGCATTCTTTATCGCATCTTCTATTATTTCAATTCCAATTACTTGTTTTGCATGTTTCGCTAAAAATAATGTAATCGTACCTACTCCACAATACAAGTCAATTACAGTATCATTCTTACTTATCTTTGCATACTCTAATGCTTTTCCATAAAGAACTTCTGTCTGTTTTGGATTCACTTGATAAAATGATTTTGCTGCAATGTTAAACTTCATATCATCTAGTCGATCTTGAATTACTGAATGACCATGTAACAGATATTCTTCACTTCCTAAGATAACATTATCATTTCGTCTATTAATATTTAATATAATACTCTCAATATCCATATCTTTCGTCAATTGTGTAATGTAATTCTTTAACTCACTTCTATTATCCTTATTTGCTATAAAAACAAGCATTAACTGATTTGTTGCGAACGCATGCTTAATTAAAATATGACGAAGTGATTTTGAAAAAGATTGTGAAGATAATCCAGACTTTAAATACTGATATAATTGATTGATTTTATCACTTTGGATTGGACATCTATTAATACTGATAATATCATTCGAATGTAAACGATAGAATCCCATAGCAAATGCTGGTTCATCAGTAAGTGGAAATTGCGCCTTATTACGATATGCCAATTGATCACCGTTCAAAACATGATTTACTTCAATATTCAATTTTCCTATGTGACTCATATTATTTGCAACTATTTGTTGTTTGAATCTTGATTGTTCATCCATATCCATATGTTGCAGTTGACATCCACCACATTTACCATAATACTCACAGAATGGTGTAGTTCGATTTTTTGACACCTCGATAACTTCTATTAACTTTCCATATCCATAGTTTTTCTTTAATTTTAAAACTTTAAGTTTTATAGTCTCACCAACAATTACTTCACGAATAAAGAATGCAAAACCATCAATCTTTACAATCCCCAATCCGTCATGTGTATAGTCAACACATGTTCCAGTCAATATATCATTCTTTTTCATACACAATAACAAAAGCCGGACTATTGTCCAGCTTTCTCTCCTTCTGAAGGATTATTAGTTACATCATTAACCACTTCTTGGTCAATTGGCTGTGAAGGTTTATTCTTTACAGGATCTTCAGCAGATGCATTCTTCGTTAAAATCATGTAGTTATATCCTTCACGATTTTCATCAGTTGGAATGTAATTATATACATGAATTTCTAAATCATACATCTTTATTGTTTTATCGCCATCTTTTTTATTAGTGAAATAAGTTGCAACTGGCAACACGGCTTCTACTTTTGCATATGCATCATTAACATAAGCTTCAACCTGTTCCATATTCATACTATCTAACACATTAATATTCACTCGCAAAGTGGCACTTTTCAAATTCACTTCTACTGATTCAATATCTGCGGAAACAAAGGAGTTCTCTAAACTAGTTAGTTGCTCTTCTGAGATGGCTGGATCAAGTTGATCTTTGAATCTATCTCCAACAACTGGTTCACCTTTTGTTTCAAGTGATGTCAATAATATCCAAGCTAAGATAGCAAGAGGAACAATAATTACTAAAAGCGTAAAACGTAGTAACCAATTTGGTCGACGTTTATTATCATTCGATTTCTTACCTTTACTATTTGGTTTAAGTTTTTTCATATTTATGGCCATTACACTACTCCTTATAAGGTCAAATAACTCTAGTCTATTGTACTACCTTTTTTTTAATTCCTCAACTATTAACTTATTTGTCATTGCTGGATTTGCTTGGCCTTTCGATAATTTCATTACCTGACCAACTAAAAAACCAACTGCTCTATCTTTTCCATTTTTATAATCTTCAATTGATTGTGGATTCGCAGATAGAACATCATTGATTAATGTGATGATTGCACCTTCATCACTCAGTTGTTCCATTCCTTTTTCCTTAACCACTGTTTTTGTCTGTTTTCCAAGAACAATTTCTTCAAACACTTCTTTTGCTTGCTTTCCTGAAATTTCTTTTTGAGTTACCATATTAATCATAATCGCTAACTCTTCAGGAAGTAACTGTAATTTTGTTACATTTAATGAATTTTTGTTCAAATATCCATTTAATTCAACCAAAACCCAGTTAGCAGCTAATTTGTACTCACTTGTATGTTCAACTACTTCATTATAGAAATCAGATAACTCTTTATTACTGATTAACTGTTGGGCATCATAATCATTAAGACCATATTTATTCATATAAAGTTCTTTACGCTGTTGTGGTAATTGCGCAAGATTACTTGTGATATTATCAATAAATGCTTGTTCTAATTGAATTGGGAAAATATTAGGCTCTGGAAAATATTTATAATCAACATTCCCTTCCTTCTTCCTCATCATAATTGTCTGTCTTGCACTTTCATCATAGCGAAGCGTTGCCTGTGCAACAACACCTCCAGATAATAGAATTTTATTTTGACGCTCAATTTCATACTCAATTGCTTTTTGAACATTATTAATTGAGTTTAAGTTTTTAATTTCACTCTTTGCACCTAGTATATCGCTGCCATATGGACGTAATGAAATATTCACATCACATCGTAAAGAACCTTCTTCCATCTTTACATCACTTACTCCTAAGTAATATAAAATATTTCTGACTTCCTCTACATATGCAGCTGCTTCTTTTCCAGTTCGCATATCTGGTTCAGTTACAATTTCAATCAGAGGCGTTCCTGCACGATTAAAATCTAAATAAGAACCATCCACATGGTGAAATTGTTTCGCAGTATCTTCTTCCATATGAATACGGTTAATTCGAATATCTTTTTCTACACCATCCACATTAATTTTAATCGTTCCGTTTTTTCCAATTGGGTAAAACTGTTGAGTAATTTGATAACCTTTTGGTAAATCTGAATAGTAATAGTTCTTACGGTCAAACTTAACAAGTGGATCTATTTCACAATTTAAAGCACTACAAGCCTTGATTGCGCTTGCGACTGCTTCTTTATTAACACAAGGTAAAACTCCTGGCATACCCAAGTCTATTTCATTTGTACAGGTATTTGGCTTTTGAGCAAAACCCACTGGTGCACCTGAAAACATTTTTGTGTTTGTTTTTAGTTCACAGTGAATTTCGATTCCGATAATTACTTCAAAATTCATTACTCACAAACCTCCTTACATACATCATCCTGAGCACAGATTTCTTCAATTGCTTTTGCGACTGATAAAACCGTAACTTCATCAAATGCCTTTCCTAACAGATTAACTGCTATTGGCATATTTTCCACCATATCGCTAGGAACTGTAATTGAAGGATATCCACTAAAATTACCTAATAACATATGATTTTCAGCAACCAAATGAGTTGCACTTAATTTATCACCAAATGAATCTTCTGGATATGGCGCAATACTACCTGCTGCACTAGCAAGTAAAATATCACATTGTTCCAGTTTTTCATCAAGATGTTCTACAATTTTACGACGTACACGTTGTGCTTTTCTAAAAATCTTTTCTTGATTCTCAACAAACAAAGAATAAGAACCAATAACAAAACGTTTACGTACTTCACTACTGAATCCTTTGGTACGTGAATTAATCATAATTGATGTTAGATCATCACCTTCTTCTCTCATGCCAAAACGAATTCCATCTAAATTAGAGTGATTTGCAGTAGCTTCGGCATTAGAAATTACATAATATGTTGGTAATAATGTATTCATAAGGTCTTGATCAAATTCAACTGACACAACCTTTGCACCTTTTTCCTCCAGTTTTTTAACTAAAGCGTCAAATGAAGAAGTAATTGCTTCATTTTGAATTGCACTTTGTACATTTTGAATGATCCCAATCGTTTTTCCATTCAAATCACTATTTAATAATTCTTTGTAGTTCTCTACTGGGCGATTTGATGATGTCATATCATGATCATCTCTTCCTGAAAGAACTTCCAAAGCAATTGCAGCGTCCTCTACATTCGTTGTAAATAATCCAACATGGTCAAGGCTTGATGCATATGGAATAATTCCATAACGTGAAATACGCCCATAAGTTGGTTTTAACCCAATCACACCACAATAAGCTGCAGGTTTACGTACACTATCTCCTGTATCTGTACCAATCGCTAATGGAGCCAATCCAGCAGCTACAAGAGCAGCACTTCCTCCACTACTTCCACCAGTAATTCGTTTCAAATCCCATGGGTTGTTAACTTTTCCTGTATAGGCATTTAAATTTGTTCCACCCATACCCAGTTCATCCATACTTGCCTTCGCCATAAAAACTGCTCCAGCATCTCTTAGTTTCTTTACTATTGTTGCATCATAAACTGGCACATAGTTATCCAAGATTCGACTTGATGCAGTTGTACGTGTCCCTTTTGTATTTATGTTATCTTTCAAAATAACAGGAACATTTTTTAATAATGCTGTATCTTCAACATGATAATCTTTCAGTTGCTCATCAACATTACAAAATGTTACAACCGCATTTAATTTATCTTGTGATTTATGAATTTTTTCATCTACTTCTTTGATAAAAGATATATCACGATTATTACAATCTTTAATTCTCATTACCCTACCACCTTAGGAACAATGATTTGTCCTTCTTTTACTTCTGGTGCATTTTTAAGTGCATCCTCCTGACTTAATACATTACTTACCTCATCTTCACGCAAATATGCTGTTGGCGTTTCAAATGGATAAATCATTTCTTCAACATCCGTTGTATCAATTTTGTTTAAAAGATCCATCTGTTGAAGCAAAACCTCAAAGTCATTTTGCAAACTAGCTGCTTCTTCATCGTTTAAGTCCAGCATAATTTGGTTTGCCAGTTTCTTAAAATATTCTTTTGTATATAGTTCCATTATCTTCTCCCTTAATAAGTAATTACAGTAACATCTTTTGAGTTCTTTTCACGCTTCAACATTGCAATCGGTTCGTCATTATTAAGAATTGTTACTTTTATTTCATAGTCATCACTATCAAATGTACCCATCAGATCATTCATCCGCTGTACGATTGCAGATATTTCAGTATACGTTACTGCCTGTGCAGTTATTGTGATTTCCAAACTATCCAATCGATCATCTACAAATTTACCTTTTCCAACAATTCCAGTGTCATTTGGAATAATCATTTGTAATTCTTTCTTTACCGCATTAAATTGTTGTGCAGTTACAGAGTCAAGTTCTGTAGTACGATCACTTGGAAAAATTGTCCATTCTTCTTTAATCTTAGAAATTGATATATTATCTTTTCCATATCCTTCCCCAATAAATCTACCAGGAAGTGTTAAATCACTTGAATCATTGTCATATAACATAATATAAATAGGAGTTGAATTTCCTACTTCTGGTTTCTTTCTTAAGAAACTGATTAACTTCATTGCCTGTTCTGAACCATATTGAAATAAGGTATCATCACTGATTGTATGAGTAGTTCCACCATTATCAGTAATTGTTGACTGCATTACAATACATACAGAAATTCCATCAACTTCATCACTATCTGCTGATTTCTTAAAATTAAGTTCATAAATGTCAACAATTGGAACCGTATTATCACCAACGGTAATTTCCGAAGAACCAGAAATTTTAAACTGACTATCCTTTTTAGGGTTTAGACCATAACTGTTTTCTTCACTTTCTCTACCTAATAGTACTTCTTTATCATTTATATCAACACTCTGTAACTCTCTTCTTGAAATCAATTGACCTTCTGTCAAATAATATGAGTCTACGGAATAATGTTGTTTGGAATATTCCATTAATCCCTTGCCAACTTCCAAACTGCTGGCACCAAGATTAAAATTAGCATGTGTTAATCGTGTATTACTGCTTGACTGTGAAGTTATAATTCGATAATCGCCTTCTGATACTGCATCAGAAACAATCGCTTTATCTTCATCGCTGGTATCACTGCCACTTCCACAAGCACTCACTAATAATACAAGGCAAAAAAACCATATCAGTTTATTCTTCATATTTAGAAACCTCCTCTAAAAATTCTTCCTCATTCATTAAAGCAACACCTAAATTCTGAGCTTTCTCTAACTTAGAACCAGCAGCTTCTCCATGAATTAATATATCCGTCTTTTTGGAAACACTGCCACTGACATTTGCTCCAAATCTCTCCAAGATTTCTTTTGCTTCATTTCTTCCCATCTGTGATAACGTACCAGTAATCACTACTGTCTTTCCACTAAAGAATGTTTCAATAGATTCTATCGTATCACTATTCATTCGCAGTCCAAATGAACGAAGTTGTTCAATCAGATGAATGTTCTTTTCTTCCTGAAAGAAATCAACAACTGATATTGCACTGATTTCACCAATATCTTTGATTTGTGTTAATTCTTCAACATCTGCCTGCATTAATTTATCCATAGTTGAAAAGTGTTTAGCCAATACTTTTGCAGCTTTCTTTCCAATATGTTTAATTCCCATTCCATAAACTAAATCCTCCAGTGGATTTTGCTTACTTATTTCTATCGCTGATAATAATTTATCAACGGATACTTCTTTAAAACCTTCCAGTTCAATCAAATCATCTCTTCGCTTCTCCAGTAAATAAATATCTTCAATTGTATTTAAGAATCCATTTTCATGAAGAAATTCTACTCTTTTATCACCCAAGGTATCAATATTCATTGCATCTCTTGATGCAAAATGAATCATACTTTCAATTACTCTTGCTGGACAATCAATATTGATGCAGTAGTGAGCAGATTCATCTGGGAATCTTACAAGTTCACTATGACATACTGGACAGATTGTAGGAAATACATAAGGTTTCGATCCTTCTTCTCTTCTTTCAGGAATTGAGCGAACAACCTCAGGAATAATATCTCCTGCTTTTCTAACAACAACCATATCATTGATACGAATATCTTTGCTCACAATAAAATCTTCATTGTGTAATTGTGCTGCCTGAACTTTTGTACCTGCAACTCGAACCTGTTCCAACACTGCATTCGGCGTAATTTTCCCTGTTCTACCAACCGTTAAAACGATATCTGTTAATTTGGTAATTACTTCCTCTGCTGGAAACTTATAAGCAATCGCCCATTTAGGGGTTTTTACAGTAGTTCCTAATTCCTGTTGTTGCGCTAAATTGTTTACTTTAATTACAATTCCATCTATTTCATAAGGAAGTTCATGACGTTCTTCACTCATCTTTTGAATGTAATCCCATATCTCTTCAGCTGTTGAACATTTTTTATACAAAGGATTTACTTTAAATCCATTTTCCTTGAAAAAGATAAGTGCTTCTTCATGTGATTTAATAAAATCTAAATCCACTGCCAACTGATACCAGAAACCATCAAGGTTACGGCTGGCAACAATCGCTGTATTCAACTGACGAATTGTTCCTGCAGCAGCATTTCTTGGATTCGCAAACAGTTCTTCTCCATCTTTTACTCGCTGTTCATTTAATGCATTGAATGATTTCTTCGGCATAAACACTTCACCACGAAGTTCCAGTTCACCTTTGTAATCAATTTGCATCGGAATTGAGCGAATCATCCGGATATTGTCACTGACATCCTCACCAGTAACACCATCTCCTCTGGTAACCGCCTGTATAAACTCACCATTGTTATAGGTAAGAGACATTGCTAAACCATCAATCTTAAGTTCTACAATATATTGCGCATCCTTGAATTCTGTTTTTACTTTTCGATCAAACTCTTTTAAATCATCAAGGTTGTAAGCATTCCCCAGTGAAAACATCTGACGCTTATGAACCACTTTATTAAATCCTTCCAACACTCTTCCACCAACTCTTTGAGTTGGTGAATTCTTGTCAAAAAATTCAGGATGTTCATTTTCCAGTTCCTGTAATTCCTGCATATAACGATCATATTCCTGATCACTTAATGATGGATTATCTAATACATAATATTCATAACCAAGCTGATGTAATAATTTCCTTAACTCTTCAATTCTTTCTTTCATAAATACTGACTCCTATTTCTTTGAAATCATACGGTGAGTTGCTGATAATTTCTTAATTCCAAAACGTTTGTCAAACGCAATTGTTGCAACTCCATCCTTTAATGATATAACCACTCCATCACCAAATGCCTCATGGGTAACCAAATCACCTTTGCGAATCGATCCCTTTTTCTTAGATGTAGGCATCTGCATTTTTGTACTACCATCACCACCAACGTTTCTACTTTGTGTAGATTGTGACTTTGGTTTTTCTGAATAGGAAGTAAACACTTCCCCTTCCTTATTAAGAACATCATCGCCTAATTCCTTAATAAATCGTGATGCACTCTTCATACGCTGTGTTACATAAGAATAACCAGCCGAACTCGTTAAGAACAAACGCTTCTTCGCTCTTGTGAACGCTACATAAGCAAGTCTGCGCTCTTCCTCAAGTGCATGACGTCCGCCTTCATTAACACTACGTTCATTTGGGAATATGCCTTCACAAACGCTGTAAACAAAGACACAGTCAAACTCTAATCCTTTTGCAGCATGAACACTCATTAACTGCAGACTGTCATTAAACTCTTCATCTTGCGTATCTGTATAAAGAGCAATCATCTGTAAGTAATCATCTAAAGATCCTTCTGGATTGTTTTCTTCGTAAGATTCAATATCATGAATCAACTCATTAATATTCTCCATACGTTCGGTTTCATTAGCAACTTCCAACATTTTAAAATAGCCACTATCTTCCAGTAGTTTTCTCAATACAATTGAAATTGCATATTCTTTTTGCTCAATACGATACTTTTGAATTAATGTAACAAACTCATCAATACTCTTCTGCGTTTTTCCCTTTGCAACTGCATGGTTGCAAAGTACATCAAAATAATCTTCCTGATTTGCCTGTGCCAACAAATCCAATGTTTCCATTGTCTTTGGTCCTGCACCACGTTTAGGAACATTTAAAATTCTTTTTACTGCCAGTTCACTCATACTTCGTGAATCTGTAATCATTAATCTTAAGTAAGATAATGCATCTTTAATTTCTGCACGTTCAAAGAACTTAATCCCACCATAAATACGATATGGAATATGTGCATCTAATAATACCTTCTCCAGGTTTCTTGATAAATAGTTAGAACGATACAAAATAGCAATTTCATGCAGAGGAACTCCTTCTGCTTTTAAATCTACTATTTTTCTGGCAATCCAAAGGGCCTCATAGCGCTCATCCTGACTTTCATAGAAGCAAATTTTACTGTCTTCTTCATTATTTGTAAATAAATCTTTATCAACACGATTCTGATTATGCTTAATTAGTGTATTAGTACCCTGTAGAATACTCTTTGTGGAACGATAGTTTTCATTAAGTATAATACTTTCACACCCTTTGAAATCTTTTTCAAAGTTCATGATAATATCAACCTTTGCTCCACGCCATGTATAAATCGTTTGGTCTGGATCACCAACTACACATAAAAATGCAGTTGGACTAGTAATATTTTTGATAATTCCATACTGAATTTCATCTACATCCTGAAACTCATCTACATGAATATAATCATAGCGGTCCTGCCACTTTTCTCTTACTTCAGCATTCTCTTTAAATAAACGATATACAAAAATTAACAGATCATCAAAATCAAGAGCCTGCATATCATTTAACTTCTTTTCATATTCCAGATACACATTCGCCATTAATTTCTCAAATTCATAAGAAACCATATCCAAAGCTTTTTGTGCTGGAATAAATGCACATTTATTATTGGAAATATATCCTAATGCCTGTGCATAAGATAATGTCTTGATTTCTACGTTCAATTTCTTGTATATTTCTCTTAAAATTGACTTCTGATCATCGCTATCTAAAATCACAAAATTCTGAGGATAATTAAAATGACGAATTTCTTCGCGTAAAATCCTAACACAAAGAGAGTGAATTGTAGATATCATAACTCCACTTCTGTTTACCTGAAGTATGTTCTCTACCCTTACCTTCATCTCATTGGCTGCTTTATTTGTGAAAGTGATTGCCAGTATCCGATATGGAGCAATACCTAACTCCTCAATCAGATATGCAATCCTTGTTGTTATTACTCTGGTTTTACCACTACCAGCACCTGCAACTACACGCAAGTGACGGTCTGTAGTGATTACCGCTTCTTTTTGTTTTTCATTTAGTCCATCTAGTAAATTCAATGTTTTCACCTCAATGTTCTTATTATACTATAATTTCAATTATAATATTCGTAAAATATAGAGATTTTTTCTAAAAAATGATATATAATCTTTTTCGAGGTGGTTGTGATGATACAAAACAAACAAAAAAAACAAAAGATACTATGGGGACGTGTGATTGATTGCTTATTATTGGTTGTTTATCCTGCTATATCTATATATTTATTATTGATGATTAATAAATTCACAGATAAATATACAATGATAGCTGGAGTTGTATTATTCATTATTTATGCAGGTTATCTTTTAACCTTTTTTATAAAGAATAATATTAAGATTGAAGTTATACGAAAAGTTATTATGATTATTCTTTGTGGTTGCTTGCTATTTGCATCATCACTAGTTAAGGGCATTAGCGATGGTATTGGCAATTTATCAAGTACAGACACACAAGAAAAAACAGTTGTAAATATTGATGTATTAGTTTTGAAAGATCGTGATACTCCAATCGAAAGTATAGATGAACTTAAAGATTATACACTTGGATTTCAAAGCGGAGATCAAAGCAAAAGTATTACTCAGGCAGAAGAGGAAGTACAAAAAATAATTGGAAATGATTATGCAAGATATGAATATAATGATTATTCAACAATCTTCCATGATTACTATAATGGTTATGTTGATGCGATTTTCATTAATCAAAATCAAAAGAATTACTTAACCGAAGAGTATGCATCCTTATATGAAGATAGTATTGTTTTAAAGACATATACCTATACTTATACAACAAACATTGAAGGAAATAACATCGATGTTACAAAAGAAAAGTTTACTGTATATATAAGTGCAAGTGATGAGCCTGATGCTCCTGCATCTAATTCACTTAGTGATATGAATATGTTAATGATCATTGATCCAACAACAAATCATATTACTACAATATCAATTCCTAGGGATTCTTATATACCAAACCCTGCACTTGATAATTACAGCGACAAACTGACGCACACTGGAAATGATGGAGTTACGAATACTGTCGCAGCAGTGGAACAGGCACTACAAATAGAAATTGATTTCTATGTGAAGATATCATTCTCTTCCTTAATTGAAATTGTTGATACTCTTGGTGGAATTGATGTAAATGTTCTTATATCATTCACGGAACAAGATGAATATCGAAGTTTTGAGCCAGAAGATTTGATTACTTTGCAAGCTGGAGAACAACATTTAGATGGTCGTCAAGCACTAGCTTATGCAAGGCATAGAGATTCTTATGTAGATCAGGATTTAGGAAGAAACCAAGCTCAAGTAGAGGTTATGAAAGGAATTATCAAACGTCTTATGACGGTAGATGGAATCAATAAAATTGATAACGTTCTTGACTTATTACCTAGTTATACAATTATGAATTTCTCAAATTCTCAGATTTCTTCATTTGTAAAAAAGCAAGTTGATGAAATGGAAGGGTGGACAATTAATTCAATTCAATTAAGTAATGGAAGGTCTGACTTAGCTACAACGGCTTCCACAGGAAGTCTGGAGTTAAGTATCTATTATCTGTCAAAAAATGATTTAGTAAAATTAAGTGGTGTTTACAATATTATTGAAAATGATCAAACATTATCTGAGATGACATTTGATCTTAACCATCTGTTTGAAGATTATAGTACTTATGAAGATAATGGACTGGTGGAATTAGTTCATTAATTTTAATTAATATAGATTAATTTAGAGAGAGGAAAATCCTTTCTCTTTTCATTTGTAAGTATTAAGAGATATTAATAAATTATGGAAAATTATGTGTTTTTTGCATCACTTCTTAATTTATTATATAATAATGCAATGAGGTGTTTTTATGAAAAATATGAATAAATCAAAGATGCTAGATTTATCTTTGATAATTATTTTAACTTTACTATATGTTGCTAGTCTTATATTTCTATTAAAACTAGACAGTATCCCATTTAAATGGAGAGTTGCAGTTATTGCAATATTCACATTAATCTATCTTATTTTTCTTGCTTTTAGCTTTAAAAAGATTAAAGGTAAAAAGATTTGGATACGCCGTGTAGCAATGGTAATATTCTGTATTATCTATGGTTATACAGCTTTGTATTCGTATAAGGGATCAAATATGGTTGTACGAATTACAGAAACAAATAAAGAAAAATTTTACAGTATTCTTTTAGTAACAAAAACTGATAACAATAAAATTGAAACAGTTAGTGACCTTAAAGGAAAAAAAGTTGGTATTCAGTCTGGTTTAGATACAGAAAATGCTGAATACGCACAAGATGAACTAGATAAAGAAGTTAGTAATATTGAATATGTGGAAAGCGAAAGTTATGTTGATTTAAAGGAAAAACTTGATAGTGGTGATATAGACGCATACCTTATCTCAACATCTTACTTAAATGCAATTGAAGATGAGCATAATGGTTATAAGGATACAATTAAAACAATTGAAACTTATAAACGTACAATTACTACAAATACTGAAAAAGGTAGTGAAAAAGATTTAACAAAAGAACCATTTACTGTATTTGTAAGTGGTGTAGATACAAGTGATAGTGGTGAAGCCAGTACTCGAAGTGATGTAAATATGATTCTAATTGTGAATCCACTTACGAATCACGTAGAAATGGTATCCTTCCCTCGTGATAGTTATGTTCCAAACTTAGCTCTCGGTGGAGGTTCTGACAAGTTAACTCACTTAAGTAATAATGGTGTTGAAAATTCTTTAAATTCTTTAGAAGCAATTGTAGGATTTGAACTTGATTTTTATGTTCAAGTAAACTTCACTTCGGTTGTTGAAATTGTTGATGCAATCGGTGGAGTTGAAGTAGATGTTGATGTTGAATTTACTGAACAGAATTCGGAACGAAGTTTCGCTGAAGAAGATTTAATTCATTTGGAACCAGGTGTACAAACATTAAATGGTGAAGAGGCACTTGCCTTCTCTAGAAACCGTCATGACCGTCTAGATGGTGATGTTGGACGTACAAAGGCTCAGCAAGATGTTATTATCGCAATGGTAAATCGTATGTTAACAGCGGAAGGTGCTGTACGTGCTCCTGCCCTATTAGATATTATTCCAAAATATGTTGAAACAAATGCATCGTATGATCAAATATCTGAATTGATTAATTACGAATTAGACAATATGGCTCCATGGACATTTGGAACCACTACTTTGGATAATGGTGATTTCTATGATTTAGTGAATGCTAGTATGGGTAATATGATAGCTTCTACTTATGTAATGGATAGAAGTGATTTAGAACTATTATATTACAAATATCAAACAGTAATGAATCCGACTACATTTAGTGACTTCTCATTTGATTTAGACAATCTATATGCTGATTTAGATGATTATGAAGACCCTACAGATGTAACAATGGTATTCAATGGTGATGACTTATCCCCATATGGAGGATACTCGTCAGGTGACGATTATGATTATGATGATAATTATACGGATGATACAACACCTGTTCAGGATGAGCAAACAATCCCTGATAATGACGAAGTCACTGTACCAGATGTTAACAACAACTCAACGCCAAACGGAACTGATGGAACTGATGGAAACAGTGAGAATAGTGATGGTGGTAGTGGCACTGATGATAACAGTGGTGCAACAGATGATGGAATTCAACAACCTGAAGGGACATCAGGAGATGTTACAACTCCATAACATATAATCGAGTAGGAGGTAATTGATTAGTTCGGGTTTGTCAAGAAAAGTGTGTAAGTAGTTTTTAGAAGGCAGAGTATTTGCGGATACGTTCAGCGATTTTATCGTTGATCAGTAACTGATTCATTACCATTGACTAGTTATGAATCATACCACCTTGCCACTTATCTTGGAGCTCACAAACTCGTAAATAGAGTACTTTGAAGAGAGCGTTCTCATTTGGGAATGCTCCTTTTTTGTGACTTTGCGAAAACTAGAATGAATCGCTTCAATTGCATTTGTCGTATACATTACTTTTCGTATATCACTTCCATAATCGAATAACTGTTCTACTTGCTCCAAGAGATAAAGAAAACTCTATCCCAATTTATAATCTTAACGAATTGTTGCTAATTATTGATGAACTTGAATAATTAAATATGGATGAAGAAGAAGCTAATCTCTTCTTCTAACTAGTTGTATTACGATATGAGAAACACTGTACTATTATCACTTAGCATTCACCATTTACCAAGTGGAGTGAAATCTTTAAATGTTCTATACTCACAAAAACATTATTGGATCGTTTGTTACATCATTCACATGCGATATCAATCAAAGGGCATCTTATCATATGAAGCAAAAAAAGGAACAAGAAAAAAGAGAAAATAAAATGCATGTAATCATACACAATTCTATTTTCAAAAACCTAAATTTTTATACTACCTTTTACATTCCTTAATGCACATAAAAGTAAATCAATATTAAGATGCCATGTAGACTTCTTAGGATATCACATTTTGGACTCTTTACTTATCTAGAACGTAAATCACCAAAAAGACAATTTGAGAACAATATCTTATTACATAAGAAAATCTCTATTTTAAAGAACATTATAGTTATTACGAATGGATAAGAATAACAAATGTTTTACAATTACAAGATATTAAAATATATTGAAAGTAAGTATTGTAGCTATACTCGTGTACAAAGAGGACTGATTGTCAAAACTTCTAGAAAGAGTTATATCAATTGTTCCAAAAAGAATAATAATATAGTAAAAGCTAGTCATTTTAACAAAACTTTCAATATAACTCTCCTAAATATGGTATGTTTGAAGATATAAAATATATTAACAATGGAAAAATTATTATATTTAGTAGTATTCATTAATCTTTATTCTAGATAAATTGTCGAATAATCTATGGTTAAATGAGTAAAGGATTAGTTATTGATGCGTTCCTACAGGGATCCGGTAATAAGAAACTAGATGAAGTACTTATTGCGCACACCAATCAATATTCACAATATACAAGTAAATCATTTATAGCTCTCATAAAGAATTATGGTTGAGTCTTTTCATATAATAGAAAAGTTAATCACTATGATAATACATTTATGAAATCATTTTATCTACGAATAATTGGCTTAAAAATACATTAAAATATATTCTAATTCTCAACACATGTATTTAACTATAGATTTTATGACACAATTCAATTTGAAGTTAATATAATTTCATCAAACTAATTTGGCTTCATGTTTACTTTTAACAAACAACTCATCTTTAAGAGGAATATAATTTACATTTACTTTATAAGAGTAAGGTTTTATTAGCATTAGAGACATAAGTAGTACTTAGAATTATCTATAATATTTACTGAAAATCATTTTTTTTGGTAGTTTAAATTTAAAAATATACCAATTATCCTTTTTAAGCTACCGATTATCACAAAAATAATAAAAATCCCTTTTTTTGTTATATCATATCTTTAAAGGAGGAGTTTGATATAAATTTATCAAACAACATAGAAGGAAAATGAAAAAAAAGATTAAAATTATTATTGCTCTTTCTTTTGCGTTAATTTTTGCTAACTTGTTGATTTTAAATGGTAATAAAATAAACGCAGAAGAAGTGGTATTTGATGAAGGAAAGGAACCGGAAAGTCAAGATGAAAATATTCATTCTAATAAATCTGAAGCTATTGATAATGAGGATACAGAAAATACAGATTCTCCTATTCAGGTGTACGATTCGATTCCAATTGATGAGGAAAGTACAGAAAATTCAAATATGGTTATACAACCATATGCTGCACAAGGAGTATATTTTATTAATGGTGTAGAGTTTCATAATGGCATTTGGCAACTTTGCTGTTCGAGTTTATGTCAAGATGGTTTCAATTGGACTGATAATGGTATTCCATTAGCTGCAGTAGATTTTACAGATGTAAACGGAAATGTATTAGGTAACCAAACTTGGAATGGCACACAAAAATATTTTAAGTTTCGTAAAGGTGTAAAGTATACAGGGAAAAGTGGACTTGGAACAGCTGCGCGTATATGGTATGAACATACCTATCCTGGTTATGGAACTTGGTGGATGACTTCAAAAAAGACAATAAATTAAAGGAGAAAAATAAATATGAAAAAAATCACAAAAGTATTATTAGTACTATCGTTCTTAACTGCTAGTTTTATTTTTTATAAAAATGAAACGAAAATTTTTGCAAATGATGATATTGTAATTTCTTTAAAAAATCAGTTACAAACTATAAAAACAGAAGAATTTGATCAAAGGCCAATAACTGAAATCACAACGATTTCTTCTGTTGTGTATGCCCCCACTGCTGTTGCCTTTGAAATAAACGAAATTAAAAACATTAACGGAATTTGGCAACTAAGATGCAAAGTACTCGCTCCTGTTGGTTTCAATTGGACTGATAATGGTATTCCATTAGGAGTAATTTATTTCACTAACGGAAGTGGTCAAACGTGGAATGGCACTCAATCAAGTTTTAAATTCACTAAAAACATGGCATATCGAACAGGAAATAATGGATGGAATTATGGACATAGGTGGTATGAATACACTTATCCTGGTTATGGAACTTGGTGGATGGCAGCAAATTATTAATGCCATATTAATTTTCCAGATAAAGTGGTATGTAAAACATATCACAAACAATTTAAAGATTCAGTTATGGATAAGAGAGTAAAAAGGTAATTGGTTAGTTCAGTTATCACCCTCACACATAACCATCGTATATGGTTATGTGTGTATTTTATATAGAATCTAACTTAAGAGTGATTTCTATCAATGAAATCACTCTTTTTTTGATTTATCAAGAAAAACATATAAATAGGAACTATTTTGTTGGTGTTCCGATACACTTAATTCTTGCGAAACATCTTATGTTGTTAAAGTTGTTATCATTGATAACGTTAATAAAGTCCTTAGTTTGAAATGCTCTCTACATTCTTTAGAAAAAGAACTAAGATCATTTGCTCCGTACTTGATTTAAAAAAAATAAAATTATGGACAATACTTACCAGTCGAAAGAAATATCAAATGGTAAACTTTTTTGCAACAATTCCTAAAACTGAAAGAAATAATGTAAGCCTTGTTTCTTTAAGCATGTATAATACTTAACGTTCAATTGTTCGTTTACATCTAAAGAACGCTAAAGTATGCATTGACTCGTTTCACGTTATCGTTCAAGTTAATAAAATGTTGAAAAACGCTCGTATTAGAATTATGAAATCTTATCATAAGAATAGTAAACAGCATTATTTATTGAAGAACCTTAGTTGGTTACTAATGATGCGCAACAACGTAATTGAAAATAACTATCCTAACAAATACAATCATAAATTACGAAGATGTATTTCTTGTCTTCAGCTCCTTAATAAGTTAAAGCTATGCGTTAAACTAACTTAAACATATCAGTTAAAGAGTCCAAAAGTAGCAATAGTTAGTATTGAAATATTTGTTATTTCATTAAAATAGTATGGAACTAAGGAAGTGAAACGCAAATGAATATAAAACTTTGAATGATTTCGAAATAGATGTATATATACAATTAATAAAAATTGTATATATGATATTTCTAAAAAATATGAAACAAAAAAAATTCAATAGTATAATCGTATTTAAAAACCTAAATTTTACAAGAAACTTAGGTTTTTTTACTAAACCCTGCATTAATTTATAGGTTCTTTTTATATAGAACTTACACTAATCTAATACCTTTATTTGATATATCATTTTTCAACACAGATAATTAAGTAATTGAGATTTTGATACTTCACTGCATTTGCGGATTGTATATTTAACCTTACATACTAACTTAAGTGATTATAAAAAATCTTATTCATTTTTTTATAATCGATTTTCATTTATTTTACATCATGCTCTATATTTTTTTATAGAAGTTTAATACTCTCATTGAATTCAATATAGCAATCAATGTAACTCCAACATCAGCAAACACTCCCATTTTCATATCGGTAAGTCCGACAGCTGTTAATATTAATACAATCAACTTAACACCTAATGAGAATACTATATTCTGCATTAATATACCTTTGGTTTTCTTACTAATCTTAATAGTTTTAGGGATAAGTGTTAAATCATCATTCATTAACACAATATCACTTGCTTCAATTGCAACATCACTTCCTATACCACCCATTGAAATACCAATATCTGAACGCATTAGTGCAGGAGCATCATTAATTCCATCTCCAACGAATGCTACTGTATTTCCACTTTGTCCAAGATATTGTTCTAATATAGAAACCTTATCTTGTGGTAATAGTTGTGCATGCACATTCTTAATATGTACATCATTTGCAATTTGCGTTGCTACTTCATTTCTATCTCCAGTAAGCATAACTGTATTTGTAATACCTAAATTAGATAATTCATCCATCGCCTGTTTACTAGTTTCTTTTAATTCATCACTGATTACAATATATCCAATATAATTGTGATCATAAGCTACATAAATAATTGTTCCAATTTCATAAACTTCTGGATGTTCAATATTCTCATTTGCTAATAGTTTTTGATTTCCAGCAAGTAATTGCTTTCCATCTAAATCCACCTGTATACCAAATCCAGCAAGTTCTTTATAATTCTCTACACGTTTAAAATCAATTTTCTTATCATACTTCTTTAGAATACTTTGAGCAATTGGGTGATTTGAATAACTTTCTGCATATGCTGCAAATTCTAATGTATTGCTATTACCTTCTACTTTAGAAACACTAAAGTTCCCTTTTGTGATTGTTCCTGTTTTATCAAAGATAATGCAGTTTACATCACTTAATAATTCTAAGTAGTTTCCACCTTTAACAAGAGCTCCAACTCTACTTGCACTACCGATTCCAGCAAATACACCTAATGGTACTGATACAACAAGTGCACATGGACAAGAGATAACTAAGAATGTACATCCTCGATATAACCATGTATAAAATTCATCCGTTCCATAGATTGCAGTTGGTATAGCAACTAATAGTACTGCCATAAACACAACAATTGGTGTATATATTTTCGCGAACTTTGTAATAAAGTTTTCAATTGGTGATTTTTTATTTGATGCTTTTTCAACAAGATCTAAAATCTTCGCAACTGTAGAATCTTCATAGCGTTTCTCTACCGTCATTTTAAATACACCATTGGTATTTAAAGAACCTGCAAGTACTTCATCTTGAGGGTGAACATCTTTTAATGCTGCTTCTCCACTTAATGCAGATACATCAAGTGATGAACTACCATCAAGTATTACGCCATCTACAGGAACTTTTTCACCAACACGAATAACAATTGTATCGTTAATCACCAACTCTTTAGGATCTACTTTTTGCTCGTTTCCATTTTCATCAATTCGATTTGCATATTCACTGTTTATATCCATCAGTTCAGAAATTGACTGACGTGATTTCTGAACAGCTAATGACTGGAAGAATTCACCTACAGCATAGAACAGCATTACTTCCACTGCCTCCTCATAAGAACTAACGACAAACGCTCCAATAGTCGCAATTGACATTAAGAAGTTCTCATCAAATATTTCCCCTTTTAATATATTACGTATTGATTTCCATAATACTTTATATCCAGCAAAGATATATGGTACTACAAACAAGAAAAATGGATGGATGTCAGTTTTACTTTCTAAGAATAATGCACCAATAAATAATGCAATACTTAATAGTAAATGAATTAACTCACCTTTGTTATTTTCCTCTGCTTTTTCATCAGGATCACTTAAGGTAACTCCTGGTTCAACTTGATCAATAACATTACTGATGTGATCAACAAATGTTTCTTTTGCAATTGAACCTTCTGGTGTTGCATATAACAATCCATTTGAGAAATTGATTCTAGCTAATTTGACTGTATCATCCTGTTGTAATTTCTGTTCTACCTTCATTGCACAGTTTGCACAATCCAAACCATTGATTCTAAACTTATACTTTGCATTAATATCGTCTGACACTTCTGGTTGCTCACTGCTTTCACAGTTACATGATTCATGATCATGTTCATCACTATCATCATGATTGCTACTGCAGCAACTGTCAGACTGACTGGCGTCTCCTACGTCTTCTTCATCACCATGCGATATTTCATCGCTGTGTGCGTGTGTATGATCTTCTCCATGGCATCCGCATCCACTATCATGGCTTTCTTTGTCTAGATGGCTTGTGTGGTTGCAGCAAGATCCATCATGGCTATGTTCATGCCCTAATTCATGCTTATGATTCATAATTTCACTCCTTTATATGTTCTAGTGCAGAGTTAAATATCATTTCAATGTGCGAATCGTCTAAAGAATAAAAAACATTTTTCTTCACTCGCTTTGACTTGATAATACGATTACGTTTCAGTACAGCAAGTTGATGTGATGTAGCAGAATGACTCATATCTAATAAATATGCAATATCCTGAACACATAACTCTTTTTGAAACAATAGATGTAATATCTTTAATCTGGTTGGATCTCCATACATCTTAAAGAACACTGCTAATTCTTCAGCATCAACCATATCAAGTTTATTCTCTTCTAATGCTTTTAATTCTTTTTCATCGATTTCATTTAAATGATCCATAACTCACCTCATATGAACACTTGTTCATATGTTCATTATACTACCTTTTTTCTGTATTGCAACAAAAAAGACGCATAATTACTATACGTCCTTGTTTATTGATACTGCAATTGGTATTCCATCAGCCATAAAGAATATGGTATCATAATCACTTCCATCATATTCAACATACTGATACTGCGATAAACGCTTTTTAAGCGCCATTATCGAATCAATATCTTTTCCATCATCTGCAATCTTAATATACTCGCAAAACGTCTCTATTGTTTCCACACGATAATTCTTTGCCTGCTGGAAGTTATTTGCTTCACAACCCAGACTAATAATAATCGCTCGTTTAGGAAAATAGTATACAAGTGGATACACAAACTTTACGATTGTACCACAAGATGAACATTTATGATGAAACAATGAATAATCATAAATATAATCAATATTCTTTTGAAATTCATGATGAAATACGGTATCCATCTTTACAAACCACTGATGATTACACTGATGACAGGTAATTTCAAAAAGTTTTGGATTCAATAATTAGTTCTTCCCTAATAATTTGAACATATTTTTCTTATAAACTTCCACTCCTGGTTGGTCAAATGGATTTTGATCAATCAAGTATACTGTCATTGCACATGCTCTAAAGAAGAAATATACTAAATATCCAAATGAATGAGCACTCATATCTTTTACTGTAATTTCCAGGTTTGGTACTCCACCCTCTTCAACGTGAGCTTCCAGTGTACCTTGCATTGCCATCTTGTTTACCCAGTCTAAGTTTTTGCCAGCAAGATAGTTCATGTTATCTAAGTTTTCAGCATCTTCTGGGAACACAACATCTTCTGTTGGATTTTCAAATAATACTAATGTTTCAAACAACACCTTCTTACCATCTTGAACAAATTGTCCAAGTGAGTGTAAATCAGTTGAGAATGTAGCACTTGTAGGTAATAAACCACAACCATTCTTCCCTTCTGATTCACCAAATAATTGTTTCCACCATTCTGCCAACATTGTTGTTTGTAAGTCATAAGTAACAAACATTTCAGCTGACTTTCCTTGGTTTTCTAAAATTCTTCTTGTTACTGCATAAGCATATGCAGGATTCTTATCTAAATCAGGAGTAGCAAAGTCATTATATGCTGCACTTACACCATTCATTAATTCATCAATATCAATTCCAGCAACTGCAATTGGAAGTAATCCAACTGGAGTAATAACACTGAATCTTCCACCAATATCATCAGGAATCACATACATGTCATATCCTTCTTTTTTTGCTAGTTCATAAAGTGTACCTTTATTACCATCAGTTGTTGCTGTAATACGTTTTTTCGCTTCATCTTTCCCATATTTTTCTTCTAATGCCTGTTTAAACAAACGGAATGCCAAAGCTGTTTCTGTTGTTGTCCCTGACTTAGAAATAACATTCAAACAAACATCTTTATCTTTTATATAATCCAATACTTGTTTTGTATAAGTTGAAGAAAATGTATTTCCACAGAAAATAATTTCCGGTTTCTTATCAGCATATAATCCATTGATCATTTCAATCGCAGCTCTTGCACCTAAGTAAGAACCACCGATTCCACACACTAAGAATACATCAGCATTTTCACGAATATAAGATGCTGCTTCTTTCATTCTGGCAAATTCTTCTTTATCGTAGTTGTTACACCAGTCTACCCATCCAAGGAAATCATTTCCTTTTCCAGTTTTATTCATAAGTGCATCATGCATTGTATTCACTTGTTCTTGATAGTCTTTAACATCTTCTTTCAAAAAAGCATTTTTTGTTTCAAATTTAATCATCATAACCTCCGATTTTTCCTTCCTCTATCCACTGATCTAGATGGTCTTCAAGTGTCTGAAAACCGATAATCGATTTAGGGAGCAACTTCTGTATTCCAGAGCGTCTCTTTCTGCCACTATCTTTCTGTAGTGCTTTCAAAGACAATTTGAAATGATGATCATCTTCACCTAAATCCAATATTTTTATTCTGATTTTCTCTTTCATTGACAGATATTCATGAATATCATAAATATAATCATCAGAAATCTCAGAAATATGTAATAACCCATTGTGTGTATCGTCAATCTTCACAAATGCACCATATGGTTGGATACCTGTGATTACACCTTCTACTATATCACCATTTTTATACAAAAGAATTCCTCCTTCATGAGTATTATTATAGCATAATTCAAAGTGAAAAAATGAACAAATAGATGCATTTCTCTATTTTTTTTAAATAATGGTGTTATAATAGTCTAGTAGTAATTAAGAGGTGTATCATGGATAAGAAAATTGAAGAGATTATAAATGTCATCAGCAAGATTCGCCCTTACATCCAAAGAGATGGTGGAGATGTTGAATTCAGCAGATTTGAAGATGGCATTGTGTATGTTAAAATGTTAGGTGCCTGTGTAGGTTGTCTGGCAATTGATGATACAATTAAATTTGGTTTGGAAGCAATGCTTCAAGATGAAATTGATGGTATCAAAGAAGTTGTAGTAGTAGAAGAATAAGTATATAGAGAGGATTGAGTGAAATAAACTTAATCCTCTTTTTTTTCACAGTCCTTTTAATTGATTCACTCTTTACTACCATCTATAATGAATATAATTAATGGAGGGTTAGTTATGAAAAAGATGCCAGTTATATTTGTTGGCCATGGTTCACCAATGAATATTATAGAAAATAATACATTTCGAGAAGGATGGAGAGAAATGGCAAGCAGATTACCTAGGCCAAAAGCAATCCTATGTATATCTGCACATTGGTTCACTCATGGTGAAGCCGTAGCAATGAATGACAAACCAGAAACAATCTATGATTTTTATGGTTTTCCAGAAGAGTTATATGAAATAAAATATCCTGCACCTGGTGCTCCAGCACTAGCAAAAGAAATAGCAGCATTATCTGATGATATTCAAATTGATTCAAACTATGGACTAGATCATGGGACATGGAGTGTACTTCATACAATGTATCCACATGCTGATATCCCTACACTTCAAGTAAGCGTAAATGCTGATAATTCCCCGATTGAAAATTACAAAATTGGACAGCTATTATCTAAATTCAGAGACGAGGAAGTTTTAATTATTGGTAGTGGAAACATTGTGCATAATCTGCAATTAGTAGATTGGAATGTAACAAATGGATTCACTTGGGCTGACGAGTTTGATAATTATATTAAACAGGCAATCCTTAATGGACGTCATGAAGATGTTATTATCTATTCAAACGCTGGTGAATCAAGTAAGAAAGCCTTTCAGTGGCGTGATCATTTTGATCCATTACTTTATGTACTGGGAGCAAGTGAAAAAGATGAACCAGTACAAGTATTCAATGATGAAAGAACATTAGGTTCTATCTCAATGACATCCTATATAATTGGATAAGAAAAGTTGGCAACTGCCAACTTTTTATTTGAATAAAACATTTAATTTTTCTAAATTTTCTGACTCTGCAATTAATACGATATGATCATCTTTTGTAAGTATATAATCTGGCGAGGGTGTTACATTCATTTTTTCATTTGGTCGGCGAATCCCTAAGATGTTAATTCCATATTGATCACGAAGATTTAAATCAATCAACGTCTTATTGATCCAGATATCAGGTGTATTGATTTCAACAACCGAATAATCATTATCAAACGCAATGCGTTCAATAATATTATCATTTAACAATGACTTAGCAGTAACAACTCCCATTTCTTTTTCAGGACGGACTACTTTATGAGCTCCAACCTTTTTTAGAATTTCCATATACCTTTTATTTTTTGCTTTCGCTACAACAAATGGAACACCTAATTCACGTACATTGAAGACAGCCATAATACTCTCTTCTAGATGCGAACCAACCGCAACAACAGCGATGTCACACTCTCCAACACCTGCATTACGTAAAACATCAATATCCGTTATATCACCTTTTACTGCGCTGGTAACCGTATCTGCTAAACGCTGTACGCTTTCAATATCTTTGTCAATTGCTATAACTTCACAGTTTGCATCACTTAATGTTTTTGCAATCGTAGAACCAAAGATTCCTAATCCTAATACTGCATATTGCTTATGTTCTTTTATCATATCATCCACCTACCCTATCATTATATTGCCTTCTGCATAATCAACTGATTTCTTAGTTTCTTGTCTTATAACGGAAACCAAGAAAGTAAAAATACCTATTCTACCCACATACATTAATATTATAATTATTATCTTCGCAACTGTTGGCAATAGCGTTGTAATACCTAACGTTAATCCTACCGTTGCTAAGGCTGACACTGCCTCAAATACGATTGACATAAAGTCAAAGTCACAAATCACCAGTAAACCAAAGATTCCTAAGAATAAGATTCCTAAATTAATCACAAGAATCGTAGTTGAACGAACAATAAGATCTCGTGATATATGACGATGGAATAGTGATGTTTTCTCTTGTCCTCGAATATTACAAATAACATTCATTAATATAATTGCCAGAGTTGTTGTTTTAATACCACCTGCAGTCCCTCCTGGTGAGCCACCAATAAACATACAAATAATCATAATGAATTGAGATGCTGGATAAAACCCTGCAAAATCAATCGTAGCAAATCCTGCTGTTCTTAAAGTGACTGAACTGAATAAGGCTCCATAGATTTTTCCATCTAATCCTAAATTACCCAAAGTTTCAGGATTGCTGTATTCAAGAATAAAAATTATTAATGCAGGAACAAAAATCAAAATAGATGTAACTACAATTACAATTTTTGTCTGTAACATTAAACGTTGCTTCAACATTTTAAAACTTATCTTCTTTTTAAAGAACGCTTTAAACTTGTCTCTTAAATCAAAATATACAATAAATCCTAAGCCACCAGCAATAATTAATGCCATGACTGTAAAATTTACGATTGGATTATTTACATATTCAACTAAACTGCTACTACCTATAATATCAAATCCAGCATTACAGAAAGCAGATACTGAAGTAAATATCGATATATAGATACCTCTCAATCCATACTCTGGGACAAATGCAAATGACAATATAATTGCACCGATGATTTCAAATATAAACGTAAAACGAATAATTCCAAATAGAAACTTTCTGAAATCCAACATATTTGTCTGATTCAACATTTCTCTCATCGCGAGTTTATTTTGAACCGATAGTTTCTTACGAATACTTAAAGCAATACTTGCAACCATACTCATTAAACCTAGTCCACCAATCTGAATCAATAACAGTAAGACAATTTGTCCAAACACTGTAAACTGCAGTGCAGGAGCCGCTACAGCAAGCCCTGTGACACATGTAGCGCTTGTCGCCATAAACAATGCATCAATAAAAGAAAACACTTCTCCATCAACATTTGAGATTGGTAACGTCAATAAACATGCACCAAGTAATATTACAACAAAAAAACTAATTGCTATTTTTTGTGATGGTGAAAATCCATCTAATTTTAATATCCTTTTCACTGTAGTAATCATAATTAATATTCTACATCTTTTATCGTAATTTACAAGAAAAAAAAGAGCGTTTATTACGCTCTAGAAGTTTTCATTAAAGATTTCGAAGTGTGCTCTTGGGTGGTCACATACTGGACACATTTCAGGAGCCTCATTTCCTACATAGACATGCCCACAGTTTGAGCAGATCCATACTTGTTCTTCAATTTTATTAAACACTGTATTTTCTTCAACATTTTTAAGAAGTGTTAAATATCTTTCTTCGTGTCTTTTTTCAATTTTACCAACTTGTTTGAATTTTTCAGCAATTTCACTGAATCCTTCTTCTTCTGCATCTTTCGCGAATGTTGCATACATATCTGTCCATTCGTAGTTCTCCCCAGCAGCTGCATCTTTTAAATTCCATGCAGTATCTTTTACTGAACCTCCATGTAATAATTTAAACCAAATTTTAGCATGTTCATGTTCATTGTGAGCAGTCTCATTAAATACGTTTTGAATTTGAACGTATCCATCCTTTTTAGCTCTAGAAGCATAGAATGTATACTTAATAGATGCTTGTGACTCCCCCGCATATGCTGTCTGTAAATTTTTTTCTGTTTTTGATCCTTTTAATTCCATTATATTTTCTCCTTTCAATCTAATTATATTTAATCATAGAACCGTAGGTTCTACAAGTTCCATGCTTGATTTATTCGGATGTCTCTTCGACTTTTTTCAGCGCTTCCTTCTCTTCTAATCTGAAATTGACCAGTTCTTTTAATAAGAAGTAAATGGCTGCAAATGCAGGAACTCCAATAAACATTCCCACAATACCAAATAACGCACCACCAACCGTAACTGAGAATAAAATCCAGAAGGTTGGAATTCCTAATTTATCTCCCAAAATTAATGGTCCTAAGAAGTTTCCATCGAATTGTTGTAATACAAACACAAAAATCATGAAATAAAGTGATTGCATTGGATCAACTAGCAATAATATAAACACTCCTGGTACTGCTCCAATAAATGGACCAAATACTGGAATCATATTGGTAATACCTACAATTACACTAATCAAAGCTGCATATTCAAACCCTAATAAGCTCATACCAATATAACAGATGATCCCAATAATTAGTGAATCAATCGCTTTACCAACAATGAAATCATAGAAAATATTACGTAATATTGTCATAAATCTTGCAATATAATTTGCCACTCTCTCTGGAAAAATAGCACGATTTAATTTACCACACTGATATAAGAATTTTTCTTTATCCATCAGTAAGTAAAGCCCTGCTATAATACCAATTAAGATATTTAGCAGTGTCATGACAATTCCATATCCTGCATCCAATATTTTTGGTGCAAACTGAGATGCTGTTTCAGTTACAAACTGAACCACATCTTCACTTGATTGCGTTAAATCAGTAATTACATTCATATCTAAATCAAAGCGTAATAAGACATCTTCTAAGAACTGTTCAAATGTTTTAACATATGTATCATAATTCGCAACAAGACTCTCAATACTTGGTCTTACCTGCGATACAATTAGAAATAGTAATGCACCAACACTTACAATCCCAATGATGACAGCAATAGATGCCGCAATGTTTCGCTTTGTCTGTTGTTTAAATCTTAATTTAGCGAATGCTTTGTTTTCAAGAAACATCATAATTGGATTTAATAGAAATGCAATTACAAATCCAACAATAAATGGAAATAAAATACTAAACATATTACTAAAAAATGATTGAATTTGCGAAAAATTCAATATTAAAAAATAAAAAACAATCGCTGAAATTGCGATTAGTACACCAATTAAAACTTTGTTTTTACCCTGTTCATCTAACTTAAAGCGCATAATTTATCACATCCTTGTTCTATTCTAACATTTTCTAATAGATAGCGCTATACAATAATGTCGGATAAACGCAAAAAAAGTGCATAAATTGCACTTTTCGCTTGATTATTCAACTTCGATAATACGCATTGAGTTAGTTGCACCAGTTCCATGTGGATATCCAGCAACAACGATAATTGTGTCACCTTTCTTACATCCGAAACTCTTAGCAACATTTCTAGCTAATTCAGATTCAGTTTCTCTTTCATTAATACTCTTGATTGTTACTGCATCTACACCCCAGTTGATTGCTAAACCATGTCTAGTTCTTTCATCAAATGTTGCTGCATATACAGGACATACTGGTCTGAATTTTGCAATTCTTCTTGCACTAGTTCCACTAGTCGTAAATACTACGATAGCAGCTACGTCCATCGCTAATGCTGTATCAGCAACCGCAATACCGATTGCATCTTCTTTTGTTCTCTTACTTGTGTCAATTGATTGTTGTAATCTTTCACGGTAAGGAAGAATATCTTCCATTCCTTGAGCAATTGTGTTCATTGTTTGAACAGCTTCAATTGGATACATACCAACAGCACTTTCACCAGATAACATAATTGCATCTGTACCATCCAATACCGCATTGGCAACATCACTTGCTTCTGCTCTAGTTGGTCTTGGGTTTTGTTGCATACTTTCTAACATATGAGTTGCAGTTACAACTGGTTTACCAAATGCATTCGCTCTTGCGATCATTTGTTTTTGGTAAATAGGTACTTTTTCAAATGAAACGTCAACTCCTAAATCACCACGAGCAACCATAATTCCATCTGCAGCTTCTAAGATTTCATCCAAGTTGTCATATCCTTCTTGGTTTTCAATCTTTGCAATAATTTGAATATCTTCACAGTTTTCTTCTTTTAATATTTTACGAATAGCCAAGACATCTTCTTTTCTTCTTGTAAATGAAGCAGCAATATAATCTACTTTCATTTGACATCCAAAACGTAAATCGCTGTCATCTTTTGGTGAAATGAATGGCATACTTAATTTAACATTAGGTACGTTACATCCTTTTCTACTTTTAAGAACTCCTGGATTTTCGATTCTACATCTTAATTCTCCATCTTTTTTATCGATAACAGTAAGTCTTACTTTTCCATCATCAATTAAAATTGTTCCACCAACTTCAACATCATCAAATACTTCAGGACATTGAATATAGAATTTTTCATGTGTTCCAAGCATTTCATCTCTGACGATTGTAACTTCATCACCTTTTTCATAAGTTTCAGAACCGTTCGCAAAGTCACCTAAACGAATTTCTGGTCCTTTCGTATCTAATAGAATAGCAATGTTAGCATCAGTTTCTTCGTTTAAACGGTGAATTGACGCAATTCTATTTCCATGTTCCTCATAGTCACCATGTGAGAAGTTCAATCTTGTGATATTCATCCCCGTGTCTACAAGTTTTTTAAGCATTTCTGGACTTTCAGTTGCTGGTCCAATAGTACAAATAATTTTAGTTTTTTTCATTGTTTTCCTCTCTAAACTAATCGATCAAATAAATTCTGTAAATCTTTTCTTGATTTAGAAGGCATATTCAATGCTTCTTCGATTGGAACACCAACGATTTCTCCACGTTGTATCCCCACACATTGTCCACCTACACCTTGCATCAATAAATCAACTGCTTTTTCTCCCATACGAGAAGCCAAAACACGATCGCCAGGTGTTGGAGAACCTCCACGTTGAACATGTCCAAGAATCGTTGCTCTACCAGAAAATCCAGTAAACTGTGATACTTTACGTGCAAATATTTCAACATCTGTGATCTTTTCTGAAATGATTACAAGCGCATGATTTTTCTTTTTAACTACATCAAATTCACGCAACCTGTCTAGTACTTCACTTTCGTCAAATCCAGTCTCTGAGGTAATAACGATTTCTGCTCCGGAAGATAGCCCTGAAAATAAAGCTAAATCCCCACAACGGTTTCCCATTACTTCAACTACAGAACAACGATGATGGGAACTAGAAGTATCTCTTAGTTTATCCATTGCATCAACAACAGTATTTAGTGCTGTACTAAATCCAATTGTTTCGTCTGTACTTGCGATATCGTTGTCAATCGTTCCTGGTAACCCAATACAATTTACTCCCATATCCGTAAGTGCTAAAGCACCTCGGTAACTTCCGTCACCTCCAATTACAACAACTGCTTCAATTCCAAATTTATCCAGTTGTTCAATTGCTTTCTTACGAACTTCGATATCTTTAAATTCCGGTAAACGTGCAGAACCTAAAATAGTCCCACCACGATCCAAAATATCCGATACGCTTTCGCGAGTCAACTGCTTGATTTTACCATCAACCATTCCACGATATCCATCATAAATCCCATACACTTCAAGACCGATATTTGTCGCTACTCTGGTAACAGCACGAATCGCAGCATTCATCCCAGGAGCATCTCCTCCTGAAGTTAATACACCAATTCTCTTTACCATATCAATGAAGCACCTCCTCATTTCAAAATTCAGTATACATCATAACATCTTTCTACCTTAAATGCTAGTGTTTTTCACTAGTAATTAGGGTTGTTTTTTGTTCTTCTGTTTATCCCTTTTAAAACCTTCTCGTCCGCAAGGGCTTTCATTCTCTCGACAAGTCTTTTTGCACCAACTGCATCGTTGATGGCTCTACTTTTTAAACGATAGAATTCTTCAATTTCTTCAAAATTACAATTGCTTGTAAAAAGAGTTTTTTTATTTTTTTCCATTCGATCATTTAGTAGTGGTAACAAGATATCATCTCTTGTCCAAGTAGAAGCACTTTCACCACCTATATCATCTAACACAAGTACATTTGCATTCTTTAATGAATGAATCGTTTTGCGAAATGCAACATTGTCATACATAATCGATTTTAAGTTAGCAATCAGTGTAGGTACATGTACAAATGCACAGTACTTTCCTGTTCTTGCAACTTCGTTAATATAACAACACGCCAAATATGTTTTACCAACTCCAGGTTCACCACAAAGAAAAAATCCTTTGGCATCTTTTGGATCTTGTGATTTAGAAAAGATATCTTTAAACAATGCCTGATAAATCAATACATAGTTATCATTCTCAATATCCAAATCAATATCTTCCAAACGATATTGCATCTGTTGTTCACTCATATCATTTAATGTAAAGTAAGTTTTATGAGCAATTGCATTTTCAAAGCTAGTTTTATAACGACAAGGTACAAGCACTTTTTCTACATCGATTCCTGCTGGTTTCAATGACAGCAAGTGACCTTTTACTTCTTGTTGACAGTACTCAAGTCCTACACATACATCACATTTCTTTTTGCGTTTAACATAATCTTTTAATAAATATGTATTTTCATAGACGAACATTTCAGGAAGTTCAAATATCTGAAGAAATTCTTGTACTGATGGTTCATTCAGCAAATAACGACACAGGTTTTCTTTTTCTTTTTTAAGTTCATCACTCATATCCACTTTGTAATTAAACTTTTCCATTGCCCATTTGTCCTTTCATCGCATTAATCTCATCTAGTATTTTTTGTCTTTCTTCTTCACTCATACCTTCTTCCTTGACTTCTACTTTCTTTATTTTACTACCAGTCTTTGAAGTTGGTCTATGAATACGCTCGACGGCTTTTTCATAAGTATCTACTTTCGCACGTACCCAGCTTCCAGCAATGCTTTCAACATAGTTACGTACAAACTTTTGTTCACTCGTATTTAGTACATATTCAATCAGTACATTACATACTTCAGGGTTTAGTTTATAGTCTTCTAGCAACACTCGAATCGTTTCAGCATCTGCTTTTGATACTGGTGCACCATTCTGTTTGTTCTGCATAAATCGCACTGGAGGCCATTTATAAATGTTCACTTCATCGGTTTCGAATTTTGCTCTGGATGCTGCAGCTTTTTCTCTTAATAGTGCAAGATCCAGCATTTTATCCTTTGGACTACAAGATTTCGCAACTAACACCTTCATCTGTTTCGGACTAATTCCATATACAGTTGCAATCTTACCAATTTCTTCCATTGCTTTCTTTGAACGACTTTTCTTTGGCCAAACAATATCACTTAATCCATTTAAAAATTCATCATAATTAAATACAGAAGCAAATTCCTGCTTGCTGTTTTTAATGTCTTTCTTTACTTGCTGATAAGTTTCTTCAAATGATTCATTCCAATCATCACGTAACACATCACTGATACATTCAGAGATATCCTTGTATTGATCTTTATCCACTATCTGTGGTAAGAAATTTAACTTTTGGAACTTTACTACCTGCTCACCCATATTATTTAAATACAAACGTCCAAATACTTCATGTTCCAAAAAATCAGTTCCACTTTTTGGTGGAATGATTGCATATAGATATTGATTCTTTTTTGAATCATAATATGTCTTTAATAACTGATACTTTTCTAAGCGTTTTCTTTCTTCTTCAATTACTTCCATTGAAAAACCACTGATTGCATGAATAATGCGATGATTTTCAAATGTCATTTTGTTTTCACAAAGAGATACCAACAAATGATAAAGCAAAAATGCCTTCTCCTTAATCAAAGGATAATAAAGCATAGATAACACAGCATGTGATTCCTCATTGATCACACCATGAATTTCAATTGTTAGTTTATCCTCTTGTTTCAACATATATTCTCCTCTTTCATAATATTTTTTAATTGATCAACCAAATGCGCATGATGATTATTATATATGATTCGATCAACTTTTGTCTCTTTTATTTTGTTATCTTCTTGTTTGCTCAAAATCCGAGTTGCCTCTTCTCTGTTATATCCTCGATTATTAGTCAATCGCTCAATCGCAATCTCCGGATCACAGGTAACCAGCCAGACTTCATCAAATTCTTTTTCCCATCCTAATTCAAAGACCAAAGGATGTTCGACAATTACTAATGGATAATATTCATGGATGTGAAAGAACTCCAGCATTTCTTCATACACAAGTGGATGAATCATACTTTCCAGCTCTTTTAGTTTCTGGTCGTTTTGAAAAACAATAGCACCCAGTTTCTTTGGGTCTATTTCACCATTTGTAACGATTTCATCACCAAAATGTTGAATAATAGTATCCTTTGCCTGATGATTACGTACTTCTTTGGCAACCATATCAACATCTAACACAGGTAAATTATAACTCGTTTTTAGAATATTACTTACATAACTTTTTCCAGAACCAATAGTCCCAGTAATTACAATCTTTTTCATTTCCTTCGCTGGCACTTCTTACAATAATAAGTACCGCGTCCACCTACCTTTGTTTTTTCAATAACAGTTCCACACACCTGACACTTTTCCCTGCTTTTACCATGAACTTTCAACTGCAGTTGAAAGCGTCCATCTACACCTAAAGATGATGTATAAGAGCGAATTGTTGTTCCTCCGGCTTTGATGGCACCACGCAAGATGATACGAGTTGCATCTACAATGTTTGCAAAATCTTTCTTTGTCAGTCGATATACCTTTGTCTCAGGACGAAAACCACAACGAAAGCAAATCTCATCTGCATAGATGTTCCCTACTCCAGCCATTACACTTTGATCCAATAAGAACTGTTTCAATGTTGTTTTACGACTTCTGCTCATCTCATAGAGATACTCTGCATCAACACGTTCATCAAAGGCATCATATCCAACATTTTTAAATGCGGAAACAGTAGTAATCTCCTCACTTTTAGGATAGATATACATTCTACCAAACTTACGTGTATCATGATACTCCAGTTGTTTACCATTACTCAAGTAAAAAATTGAATGGGTATGCTTTTGATCATAGTCACTTCCTATATCATTTACATAGAACTTTCCTTCCATTCGTAAATGAACGACTAAATTATAATCGTCCATTTCAAATATCAGGTATTTTCCTATACGCTTAAAATGATGAAATGTCTGTGATTTCATCATTTTAATAAAACTTTCTACTGATACATTATCAATTAGTTTGTCATAGAAAATATCAATTTTTTCGATTGTTGAATCTTTTATCAGATGTTCAAGGGTTCTGACTACGGTTTCAACTTCTGGTAATTCTGGCATAACTTCTCCTATTTACTGTCGTAATAATTATCAGCAAACTTCCCATCAATTGCTAATGGTACTGCTAATTTATATACATGTTCCATAGCTTCTTTCACTATGTTTTCCATTTTATCTTTTTCTTCTAATACTACATCAAACACAAGTTCATCATGAATTTGTAAGATTAACTTACTTTTCAACTTATGTTCCTTCATCATATCAACTACTTTAATCATAGCCATCTTAATTAGATCTGCTGCAGTCCCCTGGATTGGTGCATTCATCGCTGCACGTTTACCAAACTCACGAATCATATAGTTCTTATCATGAATCTCATTGATTACTCTACGACGGTTAAACAGCGTCGTAACATAACCATGTTCCTTACAGAAACTAATCGTTTCATCCATGAATTTCTTAATCATTGGATAAGATTCAAAGTAATTATCCATAAAGTCTTTTGCGGAGTTCATATCAATATTTAACTCACTGGCAAGACCAAACTGCGTTTGACCATAAACCATACCAAAGTTAACAGTTTTTGCTTCTCTACGCATTGTCGATGTAACATCTTCTTTATCCACATCAAATATCAACATTGCCGTTTTGGTATGAATATCAATTCCACTGTTAAATGCTTCAATCATTTGTTTCTCATTGGCCATATGCGCTAATACACGTAACTCAATCTGAGAGTAGTCAGCTGCATATAAAATACATCCTTCACTGGCCACAAACGCTTTACGAACCTCCCTTGCCTCTTCATCTCTAACCGACAGGTTTTGTAGGTTAGGATCAGAAGATGAAAGTCTTCCTGTCTGTGTTAGACTCTGATGATAGATGGTATGAATCTTTCCATCTTCCTGTATATGCTTTTGCAGTCCTTCTGCATAAGTAGAATTAATCTTCTGATATTTACGATATTCAATTAGTTCAGGAATAATTGGATGCGCATGTTTTAGTTTTTCAAGTACATCAATTGCAGTACTTCTTTTCTTATTGCTCTTTAAACCAAGATCATCAAACAGAACTTCTGAAAGTTGCTTTGGTGAATTTACGTTGAATTCTTTTCTAGCAAGACCATGAATCTTTTCTTCCAGACCTTTTAGGATATCTAACGTCTTTAAACGTATTTCTTCTAGCACATCTTTTGAAGTCGTAACTCCTTCTTTTTCCATTTCATATAATATATAAGACAATGGCATTTCAATATCGTAAAATACTGAATGTAAGTCTTTTGTTTCTAATTCATCCAAGATTTTTACACTTAGATTTTCCAACATAAATAATTTATGTGCGATATATCCAATTCTAGTTTCTTCATCTGCAAACTTTGGTTTACCACTTTTACCATATATTTCATCCTTTTTCATTGAATAAGGAACTCCATATACATCTAATAAACTTTCATAACTTGAAATATTGTTATTGATTAGGAATGCAGCTATTTCCAAATCAATTTTGAATTTATCAAAAGCAAATCCATAACGATCTAATAAATGGTACATCATCTTCACATCATAACCCATGTGTTGTTTTTCATTCTTCAATAATTTATGTAATGTTTCATCAATAAACATCGCATCTTTATCTAAATAATAAGCTTTATCATTTCCTTTTACTGCAATTCCATATAATTCTGCATCAAAGAATAAACCACTGTCGTAATCTAATACGACTAATACATCATCATCTAAAATTGATTCTGGCAGTTTATCAACTTTTTCTAATTCTCCACGTTCGATTTGTTCTTCTTCATCTTCAGCGGCTTCAACACTGCGAATCATTGAGTTCATTTCGTATTTTGCAAAAAATTGATTTAATTCAGGAATGTTTTCATCAAATTCAAAATCTTCCAGTTTTACATCTAAATCACAATCTGTTTTGATGGTAGCAAGTTCCTTTGAAAGAAATGCCATTTCTTTTCCATCTTCTAACTTCTCTTTTTGCTTTCCTTTTAATTCATCAATGTGTTCATATACACCTTCTACACTTCCATATGCTTTTAATAATTTCAGTGCAGTCTTTTCACCAATTCCCTTTACTCCAGGAATGTTATCTGATGCATCTCCCATCAGACCTTTCATTTCAATAATTTGCCATGGTTCAACTTCTTTTACTTCCATTAATGTAGCAGTGTCCATCTCCTGCATATCACTGATTCCCTTTTTCATCAACAATACAGATGTTGTATCATCAATTAACTGCAACAAGTCATTATCACTAGAAAGAATATGAACTTTATGATCTTTGAACTTCTTTGATAAAGTTCCTATAATATCATCCGCCTCAATCCCATCTTCTTCATAACGATAAATGCCATAAGCATCTAAATATTCACGAACAATTGGAAACTGCACTTTTAGTTCAGGATCCAACTCTTTTCTTGTTCCTTTATAATCCTTGAATTGTTCATGACGAAAAGTAGGTTTCCCACTGTCCCATGCAACCATTACATATTCCGGATTTATTTTCTTTATTGCCTTATTAATCATATTCACAAATGCATATACTGCATTTGTTGAAATACCATTACTTGTACTCATTCGTGCACCACTGTATAATGTGGCATAATACGCACGAAACAACATTGAATTTCCATCAATTAATAAAATATCACAACTCATATTATCACGTCCTCATTAGTTAATATTTTATCATAAATCTATGACTTAAACAGTAAAAAAGCAAAAGCTTATTCATCTTTTGCTTTTATTTCATCAAATGCCTTTTTTGAATCATATACTTCGGTAGCATTATCAATGCCTACATAGCGTAATGTAAGTACCTGGTAAGTTTTACCTGTAACACTTTCCTTATCTTTAGGATAACGGAAGATATAACCATATTTATGAGCATTCTCACTTAACCATTTGTATTGTTCACTTTTTTCAATTGCAGTAACATCACTTAAATCATTGATTTTTAAAGTAATTGTAAAACCCAACTGTTGTTCACTGCGACCTGGAAGATCCACAATCTTATCTAAAGCCTCTGCTTTCACAGCCTCTTTTTCTTCTTCAGTTTGTTCTTCCTTCTCTTCTTCTTTGTTATCTTTATTTTCAGTATTCTCTGTATTTTCGCCTTCCGAATTTTCAGATTGATCTTGAATTTCACCTTCAACATTCTGAGCGTTAGCAGCATTGGCTGCAGCTAAGTCATTATCATATTTTTTTGAAGCAGCATCATACACTTTAATTTGATCTTCATAACTTACAAAACCACCTGTAAGAGATAGTGTTTTATATAAATCATAATTATCATGTGCATAAGCTTCCATCATTTCCTTTAACCCACTATATGCATCTGAACGCAATTGAATACTATCATTTCCTTCAATTGATGGCGAAACTTGAATAAGCGTTGGTTCTACTGTTACCAGATCGCTTGGCGTATAGTCCATAAGTACATCATCTTCATCTAAAATTGTAGATAATTTTGAAGGATCTTCTACTAAATCTGCATCCTCAAAATATGCGTAACCATTATCAAAGTAATTCTTAATCGTTTCATATGTATAATTTTTAATCACTAATTCAAAAGTAGCTACCGAATAACTACCTCGATATTCATTTACAAATTTAATAATTTCATTATTATCAATTGGTCGATATAATTTACATGCCTGATAGTATAAAATATTCTTTACTTTAAAATCTTGAAGTTCAATAAATTCCATAAATTTATCTGGTTGAATTTTCAAGGATATAATGTAATCAATATCATCAGGATCAGTAATATATTTACGAATGATTTCTTCGTTCTCTTCAGTTATATAGCTGTATCTAGCAAATGGATCTATCTTAGAAGCCATCTGTGTATAACAAACTAAAAAAAGAATACATAAACCAACTACAAACACTGTTCTTTTAAGCTTCATACTCCACCTCCATGTAATTATAACAAAATTCACTATGAGTATACAAGATTATTTAAATTATCAAAGTACTATGGTAAAATAGTCATATGTGTAGGTGAAAGAATGAAACATAGAATATTAAAAACATTATTGTTTTCTTTAATAATTGCACTTATTTGTGCATCAACTCTATTTTATGCGATGTATATCGCACCTGAGAATATTAAGATAACGCATAAAACAATTGAAAGTAATAAAATTAGTGAATCGATTCATGATACAAATATTGCATACATCAGTGATATCCACTATGGTGAGTTTGTAGATGAAGGCCGATTCAAAGATATGATTAAAACTATTAATAGTGCAAGTGCTGATGTTGTATTATTTGGTGGTGACTTATTTACTGATCCAGCTACATTTATTAGCAATCCTGAAGCAAAACAGATGATCATTGATGAACTAAAATCAATTGAAGCTCCACTTGGAAAGTTTTATGTACTAGGAGAATGTGACATAAAGAGTGAGGAATCCAAAGCATTTGTGAAAGATATTTTGTATCAGGCAGGATTTGAAGATTTAACAAATAAAAATATCAAGATTCATAATGGTACAAGTGAAAGTTTTGTACTTGTAGGATTAGATGTTGTTAAGTCCTTAGGTGGATCTCCTGATATTCAAAGTGCTTATACCAATATAAGTGAAAATTCATTTGTAGTTGCCTTTACTCATGCACCAGATGTATATGCAGATATACCAGACAACAGTACGGATTTAGCGTTTGCGGGTCATTCACATGGTGGACAGATATCACTGCCAATCATTGGATCTCTTGATTCCATTGTAGGAGCTACCAAGTTTGAAAAAGGAACATACGAAATTAAAAATCTTACTATTGCTATTTCTAATGGTTTAGGAACAACTGATGTAGATATGCGTTTGTTTAGTTCTCCTGAAGTGTTAATGTATCGATTATCAAAGAAAGACTGAGAAACTTAAATTTCTCAGTCTTTTCATATATTTTACACACTTTTTTAATAAATCAATTCTGCGATTCGATCTCCCATTTCTTTACATCCGATTACTGTTGTATTCGCACTTTCCATATCTTTTGTACGATATCCTTGATCAAGTACTTTACCAACAGCCTCTTCAATCACTTTTGCTTCATTTTCCATATGGAATGAATATTTCATCATCATTGCCACTGAAAGAATTGTACCAATTGGATTTGCCATATCCATTCCTGCAATATCTGGAGCACTACCATGAATTGGTTCATACATTCCACGGGTACTATCACCAAACGAAGCCGATGGAATTGTTCCAATTGTACCTGTAATCATACTTGCTTCATCACTTAAGATGTCACCGAACATGTTTTCGGTAAGGATTACATCAAACTGTGCTGGATTCTTACATAACTGCATGGCTGCATTATCAACATACATATGTGACAATTCAACATCAGGATAGTCTTTCGCAACCTCAACTACTACTTTTCTCCATAGTTTTGATGAATCAAGTACGTTTGCCTTATCAACACTACATACTTTTTTACCACGAAGTCTTGCAGTATCAAATGCAACTTTGGCAATTCTCTTCACTTCTGATTCTGAATATTTCATCACATCATAGGCAACTGCTTCACCATCTTTTTCTTCCGTCACATGATCGCCAAAATAAACTCCACCTGTTAGTTCTCTAACAACCATAAAGTCAATTCCAGCATCTACGATTTCTTCTCTTAATGGAGAAGCATCACGTAATTGGTCAAATAGTTTCGCAGGACGCAAATTTGCATATAAACCAAGCAGACTACGAATTCCAAGTAATGCTCGTTCTGGACGGTTTTCTGCAGGCTGTGAGTCATATTTTGGACCACCTACTGCACCTAATAGTACACTATCACTTGCAAGACATACATCAATTGTTTCCTGTGGTAATGCTTTACCACATTTATCGATTGCTGCACCTCCAGCATCTACATAAATTAACTCAAAACTGTGTCCAAACTTATCTTCAATTTTCTTTAGTACTTTTACTGACTCTTCAATAATTTCAGGACCAATTCCATCTCCTTTAATAACTGCTATTTTCTTATTCATTAAATTTCCCCTCTCTAATGGCATTTAAATAACCATTTGAACTGATAATCTTTTGAATAAACTCCGGAAATGGAGCAAATGTATAGGTATCTCCACTTGTTAGGTTTGTAATTACACCACCATCAAAGTCAACAGATACTTCATCGCCATTGTTAATTCCATCGACTGCCTCAGGACATTCAATGATAGCTAATCCTATATTAATTGCATTACGATAAAAGATTCTGGCAAAGCTTTTTGCGATTACACAAGAGATTCCACTTGCTTTAATTGCAATTGGTGCATGCTCTCTTGAAGAACCACAACCAAAGTTTTGCTCAGCGACCATAATGTCACCTTCTTTTACCTTTTTCACGAAATCAATATCAATATCTTCCATACAGTGAGAAGCCAATTCTTTATGATCCTGTGTATTTAAATGTCTTGCCGGTATAATAACATCAGTATCAACGTTATCACCATACTTATGTACGAAACCTTGTGCTTTCATTATTCTACCTCCGTTATATCACTTGGTGCAGCGATACGACCTACTATAGCCGATGCCGCAGCAACTTCTGGTGAAGCTAAGTATACTTCACTTCTTGGATGTCCCATACGACCAACGAAGTTTCTGTTTGTCGTTGCAACACAACGTTCATCTTCTGCTAAGATTCCCATATATCCACCTAGACATGGTCCACATGTTGGTGTTGATACTACACAACCTGCATCAATAAAGATATCTAAGAATCCTTCTTTGATACATTGTTTATAGATTTCCTGTGTAGCAGGAATTACAATACAGCGAATATTATCAGCAATTTTCTTGCCTTTCATAATTTCAGCTGCAGCTTTCATATCAGAGTAACGTCCGTTTGTACAAGAACCAATCACTACTTGATCAATGACTACATCTCCCCACTCACTTTGCGTTTTTGCGTTTTCAGGAAGATGTGGAAAGGCAACTGTATGTTCAATTGTTGATAAATCTATATCGTATACTTCATCATATACAGCATCTTCATCTGCCTTATAAATAACTGGCTTACGTGTACTGCGAGCATTTACATAGTCTAGTGTAATGTCATCCACTTCGAAGATTCCATTTTTCGCACCAGCTTCAATTGCCATATTAGCAATACATAAGCGATCATCAATTGTAAGGTTTTTAAGTCCTTCACCTGTAAATTCCATTGATTTGTAAAGTGCACCATCTACCCCGATCATACCAATGATATGTAGAATTACATCTTTACCACTAATATTTTTATTTAACTTTCCAGTTATATTAAATTTTAAAGCACTAGGAACTTTAAACCATGCTTTTCCTGTTGCCATACCTGCAGCCATATCGGTACTACCGACTCCTGTAGAGAACGCTCCCAAAGCACCATATGTACATGTATGAGAATCGGCACCGATGATCAAATCACCAGTTGTTACAATCCCCTGTTCAGGAAGTAAAGCATGCTCAACCCCCATATTACCCACATCATAATAATGCTTAATATCAAATGCTTTTGCAAAGCAGCGACATTGTTTTGTCTGAGTTGCTGCTTTAATATCTTTGTTTGGTGTAAAATGATCCATTACCAAAGATATTTTTTCTGTATCAAATACTTCTTTAAAATCTGCTTTTTCAAACTCATTAATTGCAACTGGTGTCGTAATATCATTACCTAATACCATATCCAAGTTTGCCATAATAAGTTGACCGGCTTCGACCTTATCAAGACCTGCATGTTTTGCAAGAATCTTTTGTGACATTGTCATCCCCATTAGTTTTCTCCCCCAATCTTTGCTTTTTCATTAACTGCTCGATTGATTGCACTGACCATTCCTAAAATAGAAGCAGCAATAATATCATCATTGATACCAACACCAAAACGTGTTTCTTTCATACAATCAATAATTTCTACATAGGCACACGCTTGTGAAGATGATCCTTTACTTAGCGAGTGCTCGTTGTAATCAATAATGTCAAATGATAAATCTAGATTATCACGAAGCGCATTCGCCACTGCATCCAGACGACCATTTCCTTTTGCTGATACAACTTTTTCTTCACCCTTGAATCGTATTGACAATTCAACCGATATATCACCATTACGTGTAAAGTGATAATCAATCAACTCAAGTGGAGTCTGAAGATTCACAAAATCACGATGGAAAATATCTTTAATTTCATCTGGCATCAGTTCAGAATGACGTTTGTCAGATATATCTTTGATATAGTATCCAAACCCTTCTCTAAAACGTGGTGGTAAATCAAATCCATAGTATTCTTCAAGTAAGTATCCAATTCCACCTTTACCAGATTGTGAGTTAATACGAATAACATCACTTTCATATTTTCTTCCAACATCCTCAGGATCAATAGGAAGATATGGAACTGTCCATTTCTCACTACCTTTTTCCTCACGATATTTAAGACCTTTGGCAATTGCATCCTGGTGACTACCAGAGAATGCAGCAAACACTAATTTACCAGCATATGGTGTACGATCATACACACGCATTCTAGTAACATCTTCATATACTTCCACAATATCATTCATATTAGAGAAGTTTAGTTTTGGATCTACTCCATGTGTATACATATTCATAGCCAATGTAACAATATCGACATTACCTGTACGTTCTCCATTTCCAAACAATGTACCTTCTACACGGTCCGCACCAGCCAAGATACCTAATTCTGTATCCGCAACTGCACAACCACGATCATTGTGTGGATGTAGTGAAATTACTACATTCTCACGATTGCTCATATGCTTAGACATATACTCAATCTGTGAAGCATATACATGTGACATACTCATTTCAACTGTAACTGGCAAGTTAATAATTACTTTCTTGTCAGGTGTTGGTTGCCAAACATCAATGACTGCATTACATACTTCTAATGCATACTCAACTTCCGTACCAGTAAAACTTTCTGGTGAATATTGAAAACGAATATCGCCATCTGCTTCTGCAGCCAATTCTTTTAATAGTTTCGCTCCATCTGTAGCTATCTTTAATATCTGTTCTTTGGTTTTTCTAAATACTTGTTCACGTTGTGCGAGAGAAGTTGAATTATAAACATGTACGACTGCCTTCTTACAACCTTTTAGTGATTCGAATGTCTTTTTAATAATATGTTCACGTGCTTGTGTCAGCACTTGAATCGTTACATCATCAGGAATTAAATTCTGATCAATTAACGCTCTTAAGAACTCATACTCGGTTTCACTGGCTGCCGGAAATCCAACTTCAATTTCTTTAAATCCAACATCTACTAATAATTTGAAGAAACGAATTTTTTCTTCTAAATCCATTGGAATAATTAAAGACTGGTTTCCATCACGCAAGTCAACACTACACCAGATTGGTGCTTTATCAATATATTCTTTTTTCACCCAATCGAAACAAGGTTCCGGTGGCATGAAATAACCTCTTTCATATTTTTTATGATTCATACTTCTTCCTCCCACTTATAGTTTTAAACTACAATGTTTACTAATTTATTTTTAATTACAATAACTTTACGTATTTCCTTTCCTTCCGTGTATGTTTTAACCGCATCCAAAGCTAACGCTTCTTCTTTGATTGCATCATCACTGCTTCCATTTGCCATCATAAACTTCGCGCGAAGTTTACCATTTACCTGAACAATAATTTCAACTTCATCTTGAACTAACATTTTTTCATCATAGGTAGGCCAGTCTGCATAAGTTAAGCTTTCTTGTTCATTGAAGACTGTACTCCATAATTCTTCACCTAAATGAGGTGCGAAGCATGCAAACATCTTCACAAATCCTTTTAAGTATTCAATATATAATTCATCTGCTTTATAACACTCATTAATGAAAATCATCATTTGTGATATTGCTGTATTTAAATTTAAGGTTTCAATATCACCAGATACCTTCTTAACCGTTGCATGATAAACTCTATCTAAACTATGGTTATTTGTTTCTACCATCTTATCCTGATATTCACTAAATAAACGATATACTCTGTCTAACCATTTTCTAGTACCTTCAACTCCTGCATGTGACCATGGTTTACTTGCTTCTAATGGTCCCATAAACATTTCATATACTCTTAATGTATCAGCACCAAACTGTTCAACGATATCATCAGGATCAACTACAAACTCAGGGAAGCGTTTTCCCATCTTGATTCCATTTTCCCCTAAAATCATTCCTTGGTGAATCAGTTTCTTAAATGGTTCTTTTACTGGAACTACTCCTTTATCATATAAGTAGTTGTTCCACATTCTTGCATATAATAAGTGTCCTACTGCATGTTCTGGTCCACCAATGTATAAATCTACTGGTAACCAGTGTTTTAATAATTCTTTATCTGCTAACACTTCATCATTATTAGGATCAATATATCTAAGGAAATACCAACTAGACCCTGCACTACCTGGCATTGTACTTGTTTCTCTTTTTCCTTTAATTCCATCAACTTCCACATTTACCCAATCCTGATCACGATCAAGTGGTGATGCACCACCTTTTCCAGGAGAGTAATCTTTTAATGCAGGTAAGATAAGTGGTAATTCATCATCACGTAAACTAATTTGGTTTCCGTTTTCTAATGTTACTACTGGAATTGGTTCTCCCCAATAACGTTGTCTTGCGAAAATCCATTCGCGTAAACGATAATTAATCTTTTTCGTTCCACATTTATGTTCTTCCAACCAATTGATCATCGTATCAATTGCATCCTGTTTTCCTAAACCATTTAAGAAATCAGAGTTAATATGAACACCATCACCAACAAAGGCTTCTTTACTGATATCTCCACCTTCCAATACTGGAATGATTTCAATACCAAATTTTGTTGCAAATTCATAATCTCTTTCATCATGTGCAGGAACTGCCATGATTGCTCCAGTACCATAAGTACTTAATACATAATCACTAATCCAGATTGGAACTTTCTTACCATTTACTGGATTAATTGCATAAGCTCCAGTAAAGGCACCTGTCTTTTCTTTATTTAATTCAGTTCTTTCAATTTCTGATTTACTAGCTGCTGCTAATTTGTAAGCATCTACATCCGCTTTTTTATCAGTTGTTGTAATCTTATCAACAAGTTCATGTTCTGGCGCTAATACACAATATGTAGCTCCAAATAACGTATCTGCTCTTGTAGTAAATACATCAAATGATGCATCATATCCATCTACGCTAAACGTTACACTCGCTCCAATTGATTTACCAATCCAGTTTCTTTGCATTTCTTTTGTTGATTCAGGCCAGTCAATTGTATCCAAACCATCCAATAACTTTTCTGCATAAGCTACAATATCAATTACCCATTGACGCATATTCTTACGAATAACTGGATAACCTCCACGTTCACTTTTACCATCAATTACTTCATCGTTTGCTAATACTGTACCTAATTCTTCACACCAGTTCACTGGCATATCAACACATTTTGCTAATCCATCATCAAATAATTGTTTGAAGATCCATTGTGTCCACTTATAGAATGAAGGATCACTTGTAGCAATTTCTTTACTCCAGTCATATGACATACCTAATGTTTTTAACTGTCTGGTAAATGTCTTAATGTTTTCATTTGTGAAGTCTTTTGGATTGTTACCAGTACTGATTGCATATTGTTCAGCTGGTAATCCAAAACTGTCATATCCCATTGGGTGTAAAACATTAAACCCTTCCATTCTTTTTTTACGGCAAATAATATCCGTTGCCGTATATCCTTCTGGATGTCCAACATGTAATCCTATTCCTGAAGGATAAGGAAACATATCCAAAGCATAATACTTTGGTTTACTAAAGTCTCTTATATCAGTATAGAATGTATTATGATCATCCCAATACTGTTGCCATTTCTTTTCAATTTTCTTATGATTAAACACCATACGTCTTACTCTCCTTTATTTAACAAGAAAATGATTTCTAAGAAATCATATTAAATACAAAGATTTAATACCAGGCACCTTTCTTGTGGCCCTGTAAGATTATTTTCTTCTTCATCTTTCCTTATGCAAGGTGTTACGATAAAGAATTCAAATCAATCCTGCTCCATTTACACACAATGAAATTCCATCTACAATACCGACCAGCCATCTTCCATTAGTGACTGCATTAATATTGTAGTTCCATTTTGTGCTTACTTTTTTATTAACATTTATTTCTTTTTATCCTAATATTTTTATAGAACTTTCCTAATTAATAAAAAAACGTCCTTAGATTTACTCTAAGGACGTATATTACGCGGTACCACCTTAGTTCATATACAAACGTACATGCACTTCATTTATCGTTAACGCCGACCTACGAATAGCTTATCTATTAGCTCCCTGACAAGTTCGCTTCTATTACACACAAGTTTTCACCAACCACTTGCTCTCTACTGTGTTTTTCAAAGTTACTACTTCAGTTCCTAGCTGTATTAGATGTTATTATAAATGATAAATGAAAATTTTACAATACTTTCTTGAAAGTTTCATAAATTTACATTTTCATTAGTATGCAATTACCTCATATCCATCTTCCGTTACTAAAATGGTTTTCTCCCATTGAGCTGATGGTTTTTGATCAACAGTATAAATTGTCCATCCATTCTCTTCATCTAGAAAAATTGATGGTCCTCCTGCATTAATCATCGGTTCAACGGTAAACATCATACCTGGCACCATAAGCATGCCTGTATCTTTCTTGGATACAAAACTTACCCATGGATCTTCATGAAACTCTAGCCCTACTCCATGACCACCTACTTCACGAACTACACTATAGCCATTCTTAACTGCATGAGCATTCACTGCAGCACCAACATTACCAATTGGTGTCCATGGCTTGATTTGTTCAATACCAGCTTCCATACACTCTCTGGCAATCTCTACAAGCCGCTTCTTATCTTTTGATATATTGCCTACACAGAACATTCTTGATGAATCTGAATAATAGCCATTATAAATTGTAGAAACATCAATATTAACAATATCTCCATCCATTAGTACTTGGTTATCGTTAGGAATGCCATGACATACTTCATTATCAATTGAAATACAGCAACTCTTTGGAAATCCTTCATAACCAAGTGGCGCAGGAATTGCACCATGAGCAAGTGTCTTTTCATAAATAAGATTATCTAGATATTCAGTTGTGACACCTGCTTTTACAAATTCACCAATATAATCAAGCAATGCAATATTAATTTTTGCACTATCTTTAATTCCCTGAATCTGTTCATCTGTTTTAATTAGACTCATCTTTGGAACTTCATATCCTAAATTTTCATATCTTCTTAACTTCTTTTTAATTTCTAATCGTTTATCGTTCATAATTTACCCCATCTTGTGTTAGAGCTGTCCACTACGATAGTGTTCACGATATTCTCTAGGTGATTTAAGATAAACCACTCGAAACGCTCTACTCAGCACTTCACTAGAAGAATAACCATAACGATATGCAATATCAATAATACGCTCACTAGTAGCTACTAAATCATTTGCGATTGCTTCAAGTTTACAGTTTGCAAGATACTTCTTATAAGTCATCCCTGTAAATTCTTTGAATTCCCTCGAACAGTGAAATGCAGAATATCCAACATAGTCAGCCATTTCTTCTAAACTTGGTGACTGCTCAACATTATGTTTTACCCACATTACCATTTTCTCTTTCGTCTGTATCGACATCTCTACACTCCTTCCTAACTATATCAATAATTATATTAAAATACATGATATGAATTGCTGTTTTATTTTGATGGTCCTGAATGTTTAAATTGATAATCGCATAGTGTAAACGCAAAATCTTCACGGCTCACAATTCCTAAGCAGTTATCGCTTTCGTATAAATCAATAAGAAACTGAGCGACTTCTTCACTCGTATGAAATTTTTCATACTTATCTTCATATTTAAAGTCCTGATCATTGTTTGCAACTTCAGCAAATTCCGTTTTGGTCAAGAATGGTGCCAGAACTTTTACTTTCATTTTTGCGCCTTCATTATCTAATTCCATTGCCAATCCTTCACTAAAGGAACTAACAAAGAATTTTGTAGCACAATAAGCAACCGCTCCTTGTACAATTGTATAACCACCAGCTGATGAAACATTAATTAGTTGAGTATCATCTTTATTTTTATAATCACGGATAAATAAAGTTGATAAAATACTAACTGCTTCAATATTCAGATGCAGCATATCCTGCAGTTTATCAAGTGGTAATTCATCTTGTTTTCCATATACACCAAAACCAGCATTATTAATCCAAGTCTTTATATCATAATCAGCCAATTGATTATATAGCTTATAACAGTTTTCCATTATTGATAAATCCAATGCAAAATATATACAATCTATATTTGGGTTTATTTGTAATATCTCTTCCTGTAATTCCTCTAATCTGGATTCACGACGAGCAACCAGTATAACATTATCTCCACGTTGAGCAAATTTAATTGCACTGGCATATCCAATTCCTGAACTTGCACCTGTAATTACTGTATATCTCTTCATATTCTTACCCTCCTTTTTTTGTTTATAAGTTGCTATATTAATCGACACGAACTATAAACTTCCTATTTATTAATATACCACTTTACGCAACAAAAGACATCATTGATGTCCCTTGTTTCATTATTTTAATCTAATTTTTCTCCATTGCTTGCAATTACTTTCTTATACCAGTAATAGCTCTTTTTAGGATAACGCTGTAATGTTCCATTTCCATAATTATCTTTATCTACATAGATGAAACCATAGCGTTTTTCCATTTCTGAAGTTCCAGAAGAAACCAAATCAATACATCCCCAAGGCGTATATCCCATCAGTTCAACCCCATCTTTCACTGCTTCGCCCATTTGTTTGATGTGTTCCCTAAAATATTGGATTCTTCCATCATCTTGAATATACTTGTCATCTGGTATCTCTTCCAGCATTCCAATTCCATTTTCTACAACAAACAATGGAATCTGATAACGATCATATAAATTATTAAGCGCAATTCGAAGTCCAATCGGATCGATTTGCCATCCCCATTTACTAGCTTTCAGATGTGGATTCTTTACAGTTATTACACCATTGCCATCAGTTGTTTCCATACCTTCTCTATCATAAGCCGATACGGATGTTGAATAATAACTGAATGATAAGAAGTCAACGGTGTAACTTCGAATGATTTCATCATCTCCTAATTCTTTTTTAATATGAATATTATGCTCTTCAAAATAACGTTTACTGTAACTTGGATAATATCCTCTTACTTGAACATCTGAGAAGAACAATTCAAAACGACTGTCCTGAATAGACTGCATTACATCTTCTGGCTTACATGTCAGAGGATAATATTCATCTCTTCCTAACATTGCCCCAATTAAGATGTTATCATTTGTTTCTCTTGCAATTTTAGTTGCTAAGGAACTCGCTACAAATTGATGATGTGCTGCCTGATATTGTGCTTCTATCATATTGTCTACTTTATCACTTAAGATGCCACCAAGCATATAACCACTTAATGTAATCAAGTTCAGTTCATTGAATGTAAGCCAATACTTTACTTTATGACCAAACCGTTCAAACAATACTTTGCAGTATCTTGTATAAAATGTAATTAACTTTCTATTTAGCCAGCCACCATATTCTGTAACTAGGTTTAATGGCATTTCAAAATGCGAAATAGTAATTAATGGTACAATTCCATATTTTAAGCATTCATCAATTACATCTTCATAAAACTGTAATCCTTTTTCATTTGGTTGTAGTTCATCACCATTTGGAAAAATACGAGTCCAAGCAATTGAGAAACGAAATACTTTAAACCCAAGATCTGCAAACATTGCAATATCTTCTTTGTAGTGATGGTAAAAATCAATTCCATCTCTTCTAGGAAAATATCCTTCTTTATCTTGTAGAGCATTTTCGACATCTTGTGAAGACATTGTTTTTAATTTCTTGGAGTTATCACCAAACGATAATATATCAATTACAGAATACCCTTTACCATCAACATCAAATGCTCCTTCACATTGATTTGCTGCAACAGCACCACCCCATAAAAAGTTTTCTGGGAAACGTTTCTTATAATTATTCATTCGCTAGTGTTGCAGCTGTATCTGTTTGTATTGCTGCCTGTTCTTCCTGATATTTTTCTTCATCTGCTTTTTTGAAGAATGGATAGTAAATTACAACTGACATAATAACTAGAACCAACTGTAGTGCAGCTATCTTCCAGCTACCATAGAAGAATCCCATAATAACCATTGGCACCCCTAAAGGAAGATACACTCCATTCATTGGTGGTACAATTCCAATTGCAGTCACAAAGTAGGCAAACAATCCACCTGTAAGCGGTGCAAGGATAAACGGCACCACAAACTTAACATTCAATACCATAGGTATACCAAAGATTAGTGGTTCATTAATATTAAACACTCCAGGTACTAATGATAACTTCCCTAATGTAGAAAACTGTTTACTTCTTGATCTAAACGCCATAAGAATAACTAATCCAATTGTTTGTCCAGAACCACCTAAACAGATATTCCATATAAATGCATCACCAATAATATTTGGCATAACCTCACCTGCCTGGAATGCTGCTAAGTTTTGCATATCCAATGATAATAATACTGGTAACATTACATTATAGACAACTGCCATCCCGTGGATGCCAAAGAACCAAAGAATTGAAATCATTAATGTCATAATGATAAGTGCTGGTAATGTTCCACCCAGTGATTCTAGTGGTGTCTGAACAATCCCATAAATGCATGAATGAATATTTCCAAAATCAGTAGCCATAAATAATCCGCGAATTGCAATTGCTAAGAAAGCAATAACGAATACTGGAATTAAACCACTAAAACTCTTTTCTACTGTTGGTGGCACTCCTTCAGGCATTTTAATAATCCAGTTGTGATCTAAAATATATGCATAAATACGTGAAATTATTAAACCAAAAATAATAGCTACAAATAATCCTTTTGAGCCTAACCATTCCATTGGTAATGCTTCTACCATTGATTCACCTACTTCAAATACCCCTAATGGTGTCACAATTAAGAAAGCAAATAATGAGAACAGTCCTCCTAATGGACCATCATGTCCAAATGACTCCGACATTGCATGACCAATAAAATATACAACGTAAATCGAAATGATGTTTGTTGTAAACTGTGTTGGTAATGTTAGTAGTTCCCCTAAGAATGTACTATCTAAAAACTCAATATATGGTTCCCATCCAATTGATAATGTTAATGTAAATAACGCTCCAACAATCATAAACGGCATTGTTCTAGACATCCCTACTGAAATTGCCTGAATATACTTGTTTCTTTGAATCGTCATTGCAAATTTATGTAATCCCTTTTTCATTGAATCCCAATTCATAATTTTCTCCTTTATTTTTCTCTATTTCTGTAATGCCAATGCATCCTCAAGTACTGCATCACCATTCATTGTTCCATACTTAATACTGTCAATAACCGCCATTGGCATATCTGGATATTGAGCTCTTAAATCTTCTTCCGCATAACTTAGTTGCGGTCCAATCAATAAAATATCTGTCTGTTTGATTACCTTTTCTAAGTTCGTCCAGCTATGTGCTGAAATCACAACATCAATTCCCTTTTTCTTTGCTGCTTCATCCATTCTTGCCACTAGCATACTAGTAGACATTCCAGCTGAACAAATAAGTGTAATTTGCATAATTATTTCTCCTTCTTTAATTCATATATTTCTTTATACAAATGAATCATTTCATCTGTACTATCAATAAATGATAATGTATTCATCATGTGGTCTTGTGCATGCACCATCAATAGCGAAACCGTCGTTGCATCACCATTTGCTTCCTTATGCAATAAGTCTGTTTGTGATTGATGAGCTTCTCCTATGTGTTCACGAGCTTCTTTCAAATGTTTTTCTGCTTCATCAAACTCATGTTTTCTGGCAAACCGTAATGCCTTCATTGCTGAGTTCTTTGCATCCCCACTATGTAGAATCAAACTCATTCCGCTTTCATTAAATTCTTCCATACTCTTATACCTTTCTCTTTAATAGTTTTATAAAGTTAGCATATGTTCTATCTTTGATAATTAAGTCGACACTTTCTTTGTCAATAATTAATCTACTTAGAAAATCAAATAATGCCCTTAATTCTTTTTGATCTGTTTCTTCATTACAAGTTAAGAAAATCAATTGTACTTTCTCCTGCGCCCAATCGATTGGTTCTTCTAAAATACAAACACTTACAAATGTTTCTGTAGTAATCAATCCATCCGGATGTGGCATTGCAATCAGATTTCCAAATGTTGTATATCCAAGTTTTTCTCTTCTTAATACTGCTGGATATAACTCTGATGTGAAAACATCTTTCTTTATATTGGTTACTCGTTCACAAAGTTCTTTCAGTACTTCATCATATTCTCTTGATTCAACATCATTGAAGAATAAATTTTCACTAAAGTACTTCATAATATTCTGACGTGTACTCAAACCTGTTAATACCTTTTCAATTTGATGATGATCTTGTTCACTCAAAAAGTAATTAATATATACAGCATCATCAGGAATCAATTCTGATTCATTTACTGTAGTGAAAATTACATCATATTTACTTATATCAAGTGCAGGTAGTTCATACACATTACGAATATCAATTTCTGAAATCATTTCAGGAAACCATCTGCGAAGTCGATACGTAAATAATAGTGAATCTCCTCTTCGTGAAGAACTTATTAATAAGATACTTTTCTTTTCTATATCAAAGTCTCGTTTTTCTACTGCTAAACTAAAGTGAACAGTTAAATAAGATAACTCCCCAAGTGACATACTTTTTCCTGTAATCTCTTCCATATAACTAGAAGCTACTACCGCAAACTCATATGCAAGTGAGAATGATTGTTTGATTTCTTTCTCCAATTCATTTTCTAATTGAATACTTTGCATCATTCTTAGTTTTAGCGGCATTAAATGTAGAGCCAGAGAAACTCGTAACTCAATATCATCTGCTAAATCAATATGCCATGTTGAATTGATACGTTTCAATATCTCTAACACATCATCGTTAATTTCATCCGTAATAAAATCCGGATTATAATGATTCTTCTTTGCTTGAATATTGATTGCAAGATTTACAATTTCACTTTCTTCAACCTGAAACACAAACTCATTTGCCAGTATCTCCAGAATATTTTTAGCGATATGCACTTCATTACTACTCATATCAAAATTTGAATCTTCTATGTTTATCTTTAAGTAATTACCACTGCGCATTCTTTCAACTGATATATAAATATGCATAATGATGTTCTGTAGTACAACATCTGATATCTTATATTCCTCTTTTACTAATGTATCAATTAATACTTCACTGATTTTTTCGAATAAGTCTAAATCTTTGAAGTGTACGGTATTCACGGTATCTGAGTGAAAGATCGTTGATAAATTTACCAATACTTTACGTTTCGCAAATTCACTTCCCTCAATTTTGATACCCAAGGGATGTTTTGAAGAAATGAACAATTCATATTCTTCTAATTTCAATTTAATCTCTTTAATATCATTTGATAGAGTTGATTTTGAAACCAGAAACTCATCGCAGATATCTTCATATCTTATATAGTCACTTTGATTCAACAGATAATCAGCAATACTACTTAGTCTTGCCTTTTTCTCGTTCATATCTTGAAGAGTATTCTCGTTTTTTGATATATGCATAAGAACAGAATCATCACCTTCTAAAATATATCCATGATTTCTGACGTTATTAATATGTGCTTGTTCTTTGAGCGAATCATTAATTGTCTGTACTTCTTTTTGTATTGTTCGAACGCTAACATCTAACTCTGTCGATAATTCCTTCACCGATGTATACAATGGCTTATTTTTAATTAAAATTTGAACAATTCTTCTCTGTCTATTTGATAACATAGTTCCTCCTCTCTACAATATGGATCACGAATTATCTCCTACCCTAATTATCATGATTACCATACTATCTGTCATTACATGATATTTCACTTTAAAGTGAAACCGATTAAATCATCAAAAAAGAAGCCCCGTATAGGACTTCTTCACTAAAAATCATTGTTATTACATAATAACAAATTAATTAACTATTTACTTTGAATGTACTCATCCATTGCAGCTGCAGCTTCTTTTCCTGCACCCATTGCAAGAATTACAGTAGCAGCGCCAGTAACTGCATCTCCACCAGCATAAACACCCTCACGAGTTGTTTTACCATGTTCATCAGTTACTAGACATCCCCATTTGTTTGCTTCCAATCCTTCTGTTGTGTGACGGATTAGTGGGTTTGGTGATGTTCCAATTGACATAATCATACAGTCTACGTCAAGCACAAAGTTACTTCCTTCTTTGACGATTGGTCTTCTTCTGCCACTTTCATCAGGTTCACCTAGTTCCATCTCTACACATTCCATACCACATACATAGCCATTCTCATCTCCCAATACTCTTACTGGGTTTGTTAATGTCTTGAAGATAATTCCTTCTTCCTCTGCATGTTCTACTTCTTCTGCACGTGCAGGAAGTTCATTCATACTTCTACGGTATACAATGTATACTTCTTCCATTCCAACTCTTTTTGCACATCTTGCTGCATCCATCGCAACATTACCACCACCGATAATTGCTGCTCTTTTTGCTTTGAAGATTGGTGTATCTACACCTTCTTTATATGCTTTCATTAAATTGAAACGAGTTAAAAATTCATTTGCTGAGAATACTCCATTTAAGTTTTCTCCTGGCATTCCCATAAAGTTAGGAAGTCCTGCTCCACTACCTAC
>NZ_JAUSUR010000007.1 GCF_030814225.1 Breznakia pachnodae | reverse complement strand
GTAGGTAGTGGAGCAGGACTTCCTAACTTTATGGGAATGCCAGGAGAAAACTTAAATGGAGTATTCTCAGCAAATGAATTTTTAACTCGTTTCAACTTAATGAAAGCATATAAAGAAGGTGTAGATACACCAATCTTCAAAGCAAAAAGAGCAGCAATTATCGGTGGTGGTAACGTAGCTATGGATGCAGCAAGATGTGCGAAAAGAGTTGGAATGGAAGAAGTATACATTGTATACCGTAGAAGTATGAATGAACTTCCTGCACGTGCAGAAGAAGTAGAACATGCGCAAGAAGAAGGAATTATCTTCAAGACATTAACCAACCCAGTAAGAGTATTGGGAGATGAAAATGGCTATGTATGCGGTATGGAATGTGTAGAGATGGAACTAGGTGAACCTGATGAGAGTGGTAGAAGAAGACCAATCGTCAAAGAAGGAAGTAACTTTGTGCTTGATGTAGACTGTATGATTATGTCAATTGGGACATCACCAAACCCACTAATCCGTCATACAACAGAAGGATTGGAAGCAAACAAATGGGGATGTCTAGTAACTGATGAACATGGTAAAACAACTCGTGAGGGTGTTTATGCTGGTGGAGATGCAGTTACTGGTGCAGCTACTGTAATTCTTGCAATGGGTGCAGGAAAAGAAGCTGCAGCTGCAATGGATGAGTACATTTCAAAAAAATTATAGAATACACTTTTTCAAGTTCGTAATTATTTAGGTTTAGATTATCCAATTAACGTAGAAATAAAAAAATAAGATTATGAAAGGAGAAAAGAATGACATTTCAAAAATTACATTTAGGAATAGAACTTGGTTCGACACGTGTTAAAGCAGTCCTTGTTAATAATGATTTAGAAGTAGTTGCTTCTGGAGTTCATGAGTGGCAAAATAACTTGATTAATGGAGTTTGGACATATGATTTAGAGGATGTATGGATTAGTATTCAAACTACATACAATAATCTTAAAGAAAATTACTTTAATAATCATAATGTTAAGTTAACGAGTATTTCATCTATTGGAATTTCTGCAATGATGCATGGATATTTAGCATTGGATAAATATGATAATTTGCTCACTCCTTTTCGAACATGGAGAAATACAATTACAGAAAGTGCAGCATATATATTAACGAATGAATTTTTGTTTAATATTCCACAAAGGTGGAGTATTGCTCATTTATATCAATCTATTTTAAATAATGAATCACATGTTAATGACATTTCTTATCTTACAACTCTTGCAGGATATGTGCACTATAAATTAAGCGGGAAAAAAGTTTTAGGTATTGGTGATGCAAGTGGTATGTTTCCAATTGATTCCACAATTGGAAATTATAATAAGACAATGATGAATCAATTCAATTGTGGAATACAACCTTATAATTTCAAATGGACTCTTAATAAAATACTTCCTAAGATATTAAGTGCTGGAGAATGTGCTGGTTATTTAAGCAAAGATGGTGCTCTTTTGTTAGATCCAAGTGGTGAATTACAAGAAGGTATTCCTTTATGCCCACCAGAAGGTGATGCAGGAACTGGAATGGTAGCTACTAACAGTATTGATATACATACAGGGAATATTAGTGCAGGGACATCAGTTTTCTCAATGATTGTATTAGAAAAGGAACTATCAAATGTGTATCCGGAAATCGATGTAGTCAATACACCGACAGGGAAACCTGTAGCAATGGTTCACTGCAATAATTGTACGAGTGATATTAATGAGTGGATTAAGTTGTTCCGTGAGGTTAACTGTTTGTTTGGAAATGAAATAAGTGAAGATGAACTATATTCAAAACTATTTAATAGTGCGATGGATGCAAAGGTATCAACGAAGGGGTTAGTTCATTATAATTACTATTCTGGAGAATCAATTACGGAAGTGGATGATGGACGCCCTTTGTTTATTAGAACGCCAAATAGTGAACTTTCTCTTGGGAATTTTATGAGAAGTTTATTATATTCATCTATAGCAACACTTAAAATAGGAATGGATATCTTGATAGAAAGTGAAGGAATTAAACTTAATCAATTGTTGGGACATGGCGGTTTATTTAAGACCAAGGGTGTTGGACAAACGATTCTTACTAGTGCATTGGATACATTAATTGCAGTGAATGAGACGGCTGGTGAAGGTGGAGCATGGGGGATGGCAATTCTTGCGAGTTATATGTGTAATAGAGAGAAATATGATACTCTGAATGATTATTTAAGTAATAAAGTTTTTAAAAATAATGTGATTGAAGTTATAGAACCAGACAAAAATATACAATATGATTTTAACCAATACATGAAAGAGTATATGAGTTGTTTAGATGTAGAGAAAGTAGCTATAAGAAAGCTAATAAGAGAATGATAATATATGTATGATAAATTAAGAAAAAGAGTTTTAGAGGCAAATCTCCTCCTACAAAAATATGATTTAATCACTTTCACATGGGGAAATGTTTCAGAGATTGACCGTGAACATGGAGTAATAGCAATTAAACCTAGTGGAGTTGAGTATGATGAAATGAAAGTTGAAGATATTGTACTGTGTGACTTAGAAGGAACTATTATCGAAGGAGAATTAAAACCATCAAGTGATTTAGATACACATCTTGAATTTTATAGAAATTTTCCTAATATCGGAGGTGTAGTTCACACTCATTCAAAATGGGCAACATCATGGGCACAGGCTGGTTTGGATTTAGAACCATTAGGAACAACACATGCAGATTACTTTTATGGCTCTATATCTTGTACACGACTAATGAGTAAGAGTGAGATTGCTGGATCATATGAATTAGAGACAGGAAAAGTGATAATAGAAACGTTCAAAGAGAGGAATATAAATCCAGATATGGTACCTGGTGTACTGGTTCATAGCCATGGACCATTCACATGGGGCGATGATTGTTTTGATGCAGTGCATAATGCGGTTGTGCTAGAGGAATGCGCAATGACAGCTTTTACTAGTAAACAATTAAATCCTGATTTAGATAAAATGCAAGGAGAATTGCTAGATAAACATTACTTACGTAAACATGGTAAAAATGCATATTATGGACAACGATAAAAATATTAAAATAAAATTTAAGAAAGGTAAATTTAAAATTTATGAATAAACTAGATAAAAAGATTATGAATGATGGAAAAGAAATACCTACTATAGCTTTGGGAGTATGGAGAAGTGGAGATGATACAAAAAATGCAGTATTGACTGCATTAGAAGCGGGATATCGTCATATCGACACTGCATCAGTTTATAAAAATGAAGAAGCTGTCGGTGAAGCAATTAAAGAAAGTGGAATACCAAGAGAAGAAATTTTTGTAACAACAAAATTATGGAATGAAGATATTCAAAGTGGAGAAGTAAAAAAAGCATTAGAAGAAAGTTTAAAAAAACTTGGCTTAGACTATGTTGATTTGTATTTAATTCATTGGCCAATTGAAGGCTATAAAGAAGCATATTTAGAAATGGAGAAATTGCAATCTGAAGGATTGATTCGTTCAATAGGAGTTTCAAACTTTAAGGTTCATCATATGAAAGCATTATTGGAAGTTGCAAATGTGAAACCTGCAGTTAATCAAATGGAATTTAGTCCATTGATGCAGGATAATGATATTCTAAATTACTGCAATGATAATCATATAGTACTGGAAGCATGGTCACCTTTGGGGTCAGGTAGTTGTTTGAGTATTCCCGAAATTCAAGATTTGGCAACAAAGTATTCTAAATCAACTGCTCAAATAATTCTCCGTTGGCTTTATCAAAAAGGAATTGTAATTTTACCTAAATCAGTTCATAAAAATAGAATATTAGAAAATAAAGCAATATTTGATTTTACATTAACTATTGATGACATAAGTATAATGGATGGTTTAAATCAAGATAAAAGGGTTGGTCCAGATCCAGATAGATATAAACCTTAAAAAATATAATAATGAAAACTAATTTTCAAACCCAAATTTAAAATAAAGACCCAGTATTAGCCATAACCTAACGCTGGGTCTTTATTTATTCAAATATTCCTAAATCAATTATACCTAAGAAATAATCCATTCTTAGAATTTTCCAGTTTCCATCTTCTTTTATCATTTTTAACTCATATCTAGCATCTGCATAAATTGCATTGTAGTTATCTTTTGTGAACTCGATTGGCATCGTACTTTGTTTGTGTCCTGCCATGCGATGTAATCTTACAGTAGCATTATTATTATCAATTTTAATATCATCAAGTTGAGTAGGATGATTCCAGGTATTACTCGCTTGTCTTTTGAACTTTAATGTCTGCATAAATTCACGTTTATCCATTGCTCCCCAAGGAGCCATATTTACTACTAAGTCATCTGAAAGTGAATCAATTAGTTGGGTGAAATTTAATGTATCAATACCATATGCATATCTTGAGAAAGTTTCTAGTATTTTAGTTTGATCATCCTTAATGTCATCTTCCTCTTTTACTTCCTCCCAAGGACAATCTAATTCACCAGAAATTACTGGTAAATGAATTCCAAAGTAATAATTTAAATCATTGTTTTCGAAATACCATCCATCAATAAATTCATTGTAATCTCCACTACATTCTACAACATCCATTTTAAAGTCATTCATTTTCCATCCATCTTTGGTTTTAATCCAACTGTTTACTGTAAGAAAACTAAACTCAATAACTCTAACATTATCATTTTCAATTACACCAGCACGACAAACTAAAGTAGCACTTTGTTTTGCGTATTTATCCTTTACTCTTGCTACAAAGTTACAGGGATTAATATAGAAGAAATCAGGTTTTACTGTTTTCTTCACAAAATCCTTAATTCCAATAATCCCATGTTGTGATCCACAAGGATATTTACTAACAACACTTAAGTGACAAGCGGTTTCTGGTACAAAACATTCACTTAATGCTTCTGGTGTATTCGTCTTCCATGCTTCAATAAATATATTAAACGTATCTTTGATTTCAATGTAGTCATTTCTTTTCATATGTTGTCTCCTTTTCTATATTGATAATCCTAATTTAGCTGCTTCATAGATTGCAGCCTTTGCATCTCGTGCAATTTTCGCATCCCCTATTACATATACTTCGTTTGCTTGTATACTTTCTTCTAATGGGTTATATGCCTTTGAACCAAGAGCAATAATAACAGTGTCAAATCCATTCATGGTAACTTCATTATCATCTCTTATTGCTTTGATTCCATCCTTCAATATCTCTAACACTTTTGTATTTGGATACATACTTACATTATTGTGCTGTAATCGTTCCATAAGCACTGCACGTGAACGTTTAACAGCATCTTTGGCAAACTGTGATTCCATATCAACAATAGATATATTGTTGTGATATCCACTTAGGAATTCGGCTGTTTCACATCCTACTAATCCACCACCAATAATTAATACATTTTGATTGGCAATTACCTTTGTTCCATCTAGAATATCATTTGCTTTAATACAATCATCGATTTGTAGTCCTTTGATTGGTGGTAAAAGTGGGGTTGATCCAGTGGATAGAATTACTACGTCACCATTAAGTGAATTTAATTTTTTTGAAGTCATTTCATAATCATAATGTAGTTCTACTCCATGTTTTTTACACAAAGTGGTATAAGTATGGATTGTTTTTGCTAAATCCTGCTTCTTTGGTGGAATTGCAGCAAGTCGATAGTTACCGCCAGGAGTACTGTTCTTCTCATAAACACTTACATCATGTCCGCGCTTTGCTGCAATCCAAGCTACTTCTAGTCCAGCAGGACCAGCACCAACAACAACTATCTTTTTCTTAACTGCAGTGTTGATGAACTTCCAATCAGATTCTTTTCCACTAAATGGGTTAATCATACATGAGATTCCTACATCACTTTCATCATAACCTTTGGAATAGTAACATCGCTGCATACAACCTGTGCATTTGAATATTTCATCCGTTCTTTCTTCGAATATCTTATTGGGAAATTCAGGATCACAAACTGATTGTCTTCCAAGTGAAATCATATCAGCACGTCCACTAGTGATAATTTGATTTGCCAATGCTGGATCGTTGATTCTTCCAACTCCTATAACTGGTATAGAAACATTTGCCTTAATTTTAGTTGCATTATCAATATTGAACCCTGGATCAAAATAAAGAGGTGTTACAATATTTCCACCAACTCCTGTTCCTGTAGAAACATGAATAGCATCAGCTCCTGCATCTTGTGCTAGTGAAGCATAAATGATTGCATCATCAATGGTACAACCACCATCCATGAACTCCTCTGCGGATAAACGAAATAGAACTGGGAAGTCATTACCACATAAAGTTTTAACCCGTTGAATAATTAACCGAGCAAAGCGAAAGCGATTATCATAAGAGCCACCAAATTCATCAACTCTTTTATTAGTGGCAGTTGATAGAAACTGCGCAATTAAATATCCATGTGCTCCATGTACTTCCACACCATCAAATCCTGCTTTTTTGGTACGTTGTGCTGCTTGAGCAAACTTTTCAATTAACTCATATACTTCTTTTGTTGAGTATTCACGAACGGGTTCTAAATAATTTGCGGAAGCAATCGCACTTGGACCAGCAGGCTGAACTCCTGTATTCTTTTGAACACACATCATACCTGAGTGATGTAGTTGAGCAAAAATCTTTCCGTTACTTTTATGTACTGCATCAGATAGTTTAGATATGTTAGGAATAAAGGAATCATCCCATAGCCCAACTTCTTTAGGATTTCCTATTCCTTCAGGAACAACTGCCATATATTCTGTGATAATAAGACCAAAGCCACCTTTTGCTCTTGCGGCAAAATATGCAATAGACTGATCTGAGAATAAGTGCTCAGAAGTTGTAGTCCCACTATCCATAGCAGGCATTACAAAGCGATTCTTAATCGTTAGTTGACCAATGTTGATTGGTTCAAATAGGTTTGTATACTTCATTTTATCAACTCCAATCATTTTCAATCACATTATAGTACTGTAAAATCGAAATGTCTACATAAAAAAATCATTTTCGGTCACATATTTGTGATTTGTTATGATTTTAATCGATTAAACTTGCTTATTTATACATTGATATAAACTATAGAAAAATACGATATTAATAATCGTGAAAATTCAGTTTATAATAATCAATTATGATTATTAATGATTGACTTTGAAGAATTACGGTTGTATCATTAATTTGAAGATAGCGTGAGGAGTAAACTTATGAATATTGTTGATCGTTGGAATAAAATATGCGAATTAATAGCAGGAAGAGATTATGTCACTGTAGAGGAATTGGTAGAAAAAACGAATTCATCACCTGCAACTATACGTCGTGATCTTAAATCGATGGAGGAAGAAGGATTATTATCTCGTTTTCGTGGAGGGGCCAAACCTATTCAGAAAACGTATGTTAGTGCTTTTTCAATTGATAAGCGATTGAGTGAACGCCAAGATATTAAACAAAAAATCTGTCAACGCGCAGCTGCAATGATAAATGATGGAGATTATATCTATATAGATACTTCATCAACAACGTTTTTCTTAATTGATTATGTTACAGCTAAAAATATAGTGGTAGTTACAAACTCTGTGATGTTGTTACCTAAATTATTAAAGAAGAAGATTGAAACATATGTAATAAATGGAAATATTGATTTTGAAAGTGGTTCCATCATTGGTGAAGAAACTATTGAAAAAGTAAAAGCTATGAATTTTAATAAAATATTTATTGGAACTTATGGCATTGATGCTGACAGTGGTTTTACTACTTATGGTACTGCAGAAGGTGAACTTAAGAAACAGTTACTCACACAAAGTAAACAAAACTTTGTTCTGGCAGACAGTAAAAAATTTGGAATACAGGCATTCTATACCTTTGGAAATTTAGATGCTGCAACCATTATTACTGATGATTGTCCAGAAGAGTTCAATCATCTAGGAAATATAATTAAGATTTAGTGAAGATAGCATTATCCATGATAATAAAGGGTGATGCTTTTTTATTACTATAATTTGTGCAAAAAATCACAAAAAATCATTAAATGATTAGTTTTAATCAAAAAAACTCTAAAAGTGTTGACAATATGATTAAAAATGATTATTATTTGATTGTAAGTGATGTAATTTGATTTTAAGCGAATTATGATGAGGTAATATGATGAAAACAACAAATATGATAAGTATAGGAGGAGTTAAAATTGTAATAGGAAATAACTCCTGCAGTGAATTAGGAAATGAATTATTGGTAAAAAAATGTCATAAGCCACTGGTGGTTACTGATAAAGGAATTGAGGCATGTGGGTTATTAGAGGAGATTGTGAAATCAATTAAGAAAGCAAATATTGATTATGTCATCTATAATGATATTCCAAGTGATCCACCATCAGCGGTAGTGAAACAAGGAACAGAATTATTAGTAAATGAAAACTGCGATAGTGTAATTGCAGTTGGTGGGGGTAGTGTAATGGATGCTGCAAAGGCAATTAACATTATGTCTACCAATGAAGGTTCTATTCTGGATTATGATAATTCAGCAAAAGGTGGTAAGAAATTTCAAAATGATGGAAAACCATTATTCTCTATTCCAACAACAAGTGGTACAGGAAGTGAAGTTACCCAATATGCTGTTATCACTTCAGAAGAAGAACAGCGTAAAGCAACGATAGGTGATGAGCGATTAACAAGCAAGGTAGTGTTCTTAGATCCATTAATGACAATAGGATTACCAGCAAGTATCACTGCGGCGACAGGGATTGATGCGCTTGCTCATGCTATTGAAGCATATACATCAAATCGAGTGATCACTGCAGCAGGTTCCACTGTTTTCTCAGACACACTAGCAATTAAAGCAGTAGAATATATTGCTAAAGATTTAAAGAAAGCATATACATGTGGAATGAATGTTGAAGCAAGAAAGAATGTAATGTTAGGAAGCACACTAGCAGGTTTAATTACCCAAGCTGGTAGTGGTGGAGGACATGGACTTGGAACTCCACTTGGTGCACATTTCCATGTACCACATGGAACCAGTGTAGGAATAATGCTTCCATATGTAATGGAATATAGCTTAGATGCATGCCCAGAGCGATATCGAAATATTGCAGTTGCAATGGGATGTAATATAGAAGGATTAACATTGAAAGAGGCTGCTTTTGAAGCTGTAATAGCAGTTAGAGAATTATTAACATCAATGAACTTTCCGATATTGAAGGATTATGTAGAAAAAGAAGAAGATTTAGAAATGTTAGCACAAGATGCTCAGTATGATAAGTGCTGTCAATTAAATGCAAGAATTATTGATTTAGAAGCAGCACGTTTACTATATAAAAGAGCATGGAAATAGTATAGAGAATTTTAATCAGTTTATAACTGATTGAAATATAGTTTAGTCATTTGGTATATTTTGATACAAGCCACAGATAAATTGATCGTTGAGTTGGCTTGATTGACAATTAAGGTATCTGTATCTGATATAGCAAATGACTAATCAAGTTTAAATCAAGATAAGGAGAATTAACATGAAGAAGGTTATGAATACAATAAGCAAGGCTTTCCAAAAAGTCGGGCCAGCTATTATGCCAGTTATTGCTGTATTACCAATTGCAGGATTCTTATTAGGGATTGGGTCTGCGCTACAACAAACAGCAATGATTTCAGCATTACCATTTTTAGGGAATGATGTAGTACAACATTTTGCAGTCTTGATCAATTCAATAGGAAACTTAATCCTAGGAAACTTAGGACTATTCTTTGCAGTAGGGATTGCAATGAATTTATCTGGAAAGAAGGGTATGGCAGCATTTTCTGCAGTACTAGCTTTCCTTACAATGCATAAAACAATAGAAATTGTATTAGGAATCGATGCTGAAGTATTAGCATCATCAAATGCCTATGCAACCGTATTAGGAATTAATACATTACAAACAGGAGTATTTGGTGGATTAGTAGTTGGGATTGTTGTTTATCTATTATATAAGAAGTTTCATGAAATACAATTCCCACAAGCACTTTCATTCTTCCAAGGAGAAAGATTTATACCAATTATTTCAACATTAGTTGCAATTATCTTAGGACTATTAATGATTTTAATTTGGCCACCAATTCAAGGTGTATTTGATGCCTTTACAGATTGGTTAATTAATACACCATATCGTTTCTTGGCAGTATTTATGTATGGGTTTGTAATGCGTTTAGTACAAGCGTTTGGATTACAACATTTAATCTATCCATTCTTTTATTTCCAAATGGGTTCTTATACAACAGCAGCAGGTGCAGTTGTAACAGGAGAAAGTAGTATCTTCTTTGCTCAAATGGCTGATGGAGTACCAATTACGGTTGGTGGATTTATGACAGGTAGTTATGTGAATTCAATCATGTGTTGTGCAGTAGCACTTGCAATCTACCATGAAGCAAAACCAGCTAGAAAGAAATATGTAAAAGGAATTATGCTTGGGGCTGCTATTACTGTAGCGTTTACAGGAGTTTCAGAACCAATTGAATTTGCTTATTTATTGATTTCACCATTCCTATGGTTTGTAAACTCAGTAATGGTTGGTTTAGGATATGCAGTAACTGACTTACTACAAATCCGTTTGGGAACAGGATTAGCAGGTAATATTATCGATTATGTATTGTATGGAATTATTCCACAAGCTAATAATTTCTTGTTATTAATTCCAGTTGGAGCTGCATTCTTCGCAGCACAATATTTCTTGTTCCGTTTCTTTATTAGAAAATTTAATATTAAAACACCTGGGCGTGAAGATGAAGCAATTGAAGAGGTTAATCAAAAAGCAATCTCAGGTTCAAATATGGCTGTAAAAATGCTCGAATATTTTGGTGGAAAAGAAAATATTATTACGTTAGAAAATTGTTTCACAAGAGTTAGAGTCACACTTAAGGACCGTAGTATTGTTCAAAAAGACAAATTTAAAGCACTTGGTGCACAAGGTGTTGTAGAACCTGGAGAAAATGGAGTACAAGTTATCTTTGGACCAGCAAGTGAAAAGATTGTTGGTAATATGAAAAAAGTAATGAGTGGAGAAATGGTAGTCGAGGAAGAAATAGAGTTGGTAGATGTTGAAAAGAATGAACAATTACTTCTTCAAAAAGAACCATTTGTTGCACCATTATCAGGAAACTTAGTAACTTTAGATAAAGTAAACGATTCTGTGTTCTCGCAAAAAATGATGGGTGAAGGATTTGCTATTGAGCCTAATGAAGGGCTAGTAGTATCACCAGTAAATGGTAAAATTATTACAATTTTTCCTACAAAACATGCAATCGGAATCACCAGTGATTTAGGTAAAGAAATTATCGTTCATATGGGATTAGATACTGTAGAGTTAAATGGTGAAGGATTTGATGTTTTAGTAAAAGAAGGGGACATTGTTGAAGTAGGAGATAACCTTGCAAAGATGAATCTTGATTTTATTAAGAAAAATGCAAAAGACACGATTGTCCCAATTGTGATTACGAATATGCAAGGTAAATCAATTAATATTAAACCAATAGGAACAGTACAACGAGGTCAAAGTATAGACGTAGATATTAAATAGTGGAGGTTCTATGGAAAAAATTCTAACAAGTCATTTAGGAAAGACTTCAATTATCTCAGGCGCTGGTTCAACTATACAACTAGCTGAGGTATTGAATCAATTAAATATAAAGAAGCCAATGATAGTAACAGATAATCATGTTAGTGAAACTACATGGTTCAAAGAAATTATTCATCCATTAAAAGAAACATGCATCTTTAATGAAATAACTCCAGACCCAAAAGATCTGGAAGTTATGAAAGGTGCACAGATATACAAGGATAATGATTGTGATGGAATTATTGGTATTGGAGGGGGTAGTTCTCTTGATGCATCAAAAGGAATTAGTGCAATTGTTCGTCATGAAGGATTTATTATGGACTATGGACGAAGTAATCCTAATCGTAAATTCTTTGTGAATGGACGTGAGCCTCTTGTATTAATTCCAACAACAATAGGAACAGGTGCTGAAGTAAGCCCACATGCAGTTATTACAAATACAGAGAAGAAACGAAAATCTGATCTGCAGGAATCCATTTTCTATCCAGATGCAGTCTTTCTAAATCCAGAGTTTTTGATGACACTTCCAAAGCGAATTGTAAAAGATACTGGGATTGATGCACTATGTCATGCAATAGAAGTATATACAGGGAAAAATACTGTATATACATATGCTCCATTACATGAGTCAATTGCATTAAAAGCAATTGAGTTAGTAGCAGCAAATTTAAGAAGAGCCGTATTTGCAGGCGATGTAGATATGGAAGCAAAAACTAATATGCAATGGGCAGCTATGTTAGCAGGATTTGCATTAGATCTGGATGCAGGATGTGCTCATGGTTTAGCTGGAGCATTACAAAAGAAATATAAAACGATGACGCATGGAGAATCTGTTGGATTGTTACTTCCATCAATTATGGATTACAACAAAGTATGTAACCCAAAACGATTTGCTAATATCGCTAATGCATTTGGAATAGATACTTCCAATTTATCAGATATGGAGGCAGCGGATCAGTCGGTTTCTGCAGTTCGCTCATTACTTAACGATATTGATTTTGTAAAGTTAAGTGATTACATGAAAGATGAAACAGAAATTGAAGATATCTATGAAGATGCAGCCAATAATAGTTGTAATAAAAATAACTTAAGAACAGTAACAGCAGAAGAAATAAAGCAAGTATATATATATGCACTTAATGAAACATATGAATAATATGAAGAGGTAATTATGAAAACAAAAAACAGACGAAAAATTATGGATGCTTCACTCAAAAGTAGACTATTAGCATATGGAGTAGATTTCATTATTAATATAATTTTATTGGGAACCTTCTTATTTACAGCGACTATGTTTTTCACTGTAAATCCAGCAGACCCTCTAGGATCATTTCAAATGCTTTGCTTTATGATTACTGTGTTCATTCTCTTCTGTTATATTCCTTCTAAATACGAAGGGAAAACAATTGGAAAGATTATCTTTAAAATAAAGGTAACGAGTGATGAAGGAAAGCTACCGGTTATAAAAACAGTGCTGAGAGAATTTGTATTGAAGTTTGTAATGAGTATTATTCTTGTTTTCATATCTGTAATTTATACTTTGTTTTATATAACTAAAAATAAAAGTATTGATAAATTACGTTTACCACATGATTTGTTATTACATACATATGTAATAAGTGACTAATAAAAAGCAACAAGCAAGAAACTATTTAGTTTCTACTTGTTGCTTTTCTATTTCACAATAATATCATGTTTATCCAGTAATGCTTTATCTTCTTCTGACAACTTGTCATCAGTAATCAGATAATCAGCATCTTCTAATTTAAATAAAGAGTAACTACCATGTTTATGCATTTTATAACTTTGAGATAATACAAATAATTGATCTGTATGTTCTCTCATTATCTTAACTGCCTCACAACGATCATAATCAGATCCAGTGAAGCCATACTTCTCATCAATACCATCAGTTCCAATAAAGAGTTTACTGCCATTAAAATTGCGGATAGACTCTTTAATCAGTGGTCCAACAATTGCTTCTGAAGAGGATTGATACTCTCCACCTAATACAATAATTTTTGTTAGAGGATAATCTTTCAGATAACGAGCAATAAAAGTAGAGTTTGTAATAATCGTATTGTTTTGATTTCGTTTGGCAATCTCTAAAGCTAATAGGGTGCAAGAAGAACCAGATTCAATAATTACCGTTTCATTGGGTTCTACAAATTCCAGTGCTTTTAAAGCAATCTGATATTTTTCCTGATAACCAAATGCCAGACGATAGTTAATATTATCTTCATTGTTTACCATCGCAAATCCATGTTCTCGTTTTAATAACCCACTGCTCTCTAATACATCTAAGTCTTTACGTATTGTAACTGCCGATACGTTACAGAGTTTAGATAGTTCATTTACATCGATTTTCTTTTCTTTACTTAATACTTCTAAAATATCTAGTTGTCGTTTATTCATGATATCCTCCTAGAAATAACAATCCAAACCTTCATTTATCATTACTTGTTTATAGTCTTCTAAATCTTCTGGATATAGTTGAGGTACATCTTTCATTGCATATTCCAATCCAAGAAGTTCATATTTATTTAATCCAAACTGATGAAAAGGAAGTAAGTTTATTTTTTTGATACCTATATCTTTAAGTAAGCGACTAAACTGCACTGCATCTTCTAGTGAATCGTTATAGTTAGGGATCACTGGAATACGAGCAATAACATCTATATGATTAGAAACTGCAAATCGCATATTTTCAATTATAGTTTCATTTGAAACCCCACAAGCTTCCTTATGTTTTATTGTATCATAATGTTTCATATCATAAAGTAGTAAATCCACATTCTTTATAAACTCATTAAATACCTCATGGGTTGCATAACCAGTCGTTTCTGCAGCAACATGAATATGTTCTTTTTTTAATGCTTTCATTAGCTCAATTGCAAATGGAGCTTGAGATAGAACTTCTCCTCCTGACAAAGTAACTCCACCAGAAGATTCATCATAGAAATCTTTATCTTTCATTATTTCTTTCATGATAGTTTCGATTTTAAGTTCTTCACCTTCTACCTGCAAAGCGTTATAAGGGCACAACATATCATAGTTTTCATTAGGATCATAAGCTTTTATAATAATTTTATTGTCGATTAGTTCAATGCTATTAGCTTTATTATTTTTGATACAAGTCTGACACTTTGTACATTTAGAATGATCACATAATACCTGTATTCTAAACTTTTGCGATTCTGGATTGGAACACCACTTGCAAGTTAAAGGACATCCTTTGAAAAAGACAACAGTTCTAATTCCAGGTCCATCATGAAGACTGAATTTTTGAATATTAAAAATACAAGATTTCATAAAACATCCTTTCATTTATCTAACTGTATTGTATCACTCCTTCGATTATATTTCAACAAATGAAATGAAATAAACTTACGAATGAAACTTAAAATATTGACATACGAAAGTCGAGTGATATAATGAACATGTAGAAAAAGGAAAAAAGGAGGCATATGATGAATACTAAATTTGGATCATTAACACAAAGAATGAATCATTTTCGAGAAGAATTATTAGAAGTACAACCTTATGTGTGTGCACAACGTGCATTGCTTACAACAGAGAGCTATAAGAAACATGCTGACAAACCAATCGTAGTGAAACGAGCGCATATGCTAGAGAATATTTTAGAGAATATGAACATTTATATCGAAGAGGATACCTTGATTGTAGGTAATCAAGCATCCAGTAATCGATCTGCACCAATCTTCCCTGAATATGCTATGGATTGGGTAATTGATGAATTAGATAAGTTTGATAAACGTGATGGTGATATATTTCAAATTCGCGAAGAAACGAAGGAAGAACTTCGTAGTATTGAAGAATACTGGAAACATAATACAGTAAAGGATAAAGGTCTGGCATATATTCCTGAGGCATCGAGAGTATTTTATGATTTAGGTATTATAAAAGCAGAAGGAAATATTACTTCAGGAGATGCTCATATTGCAGTTTCATACGGGGACATCATGAAGTATGGTTTAAAGGAATATGAGCGAAGAACAGTTGAAGAACTGAATCGTTTAGATCTTACAAATTATGAAAATATGAGCAAATACCATTTTTATCAATCTATCCTAATTGTAATTAATGCAATCAGCTTTTTTTCAAAACGTTATAGTAATCTGGCTAATGAATTAGCATTAACTTCACAAGGAAAACGAAAAGAAGAATTGTTGGAAATAGCTAGAATTATGAATAAGGTTCCATATGAGCCAGCACAATCTTACTATGAAGCAATTCAATCTATGTGGATTGTTCATTTAGTGCTACAGATTGAATCAAATGGACATTCTCTGTCATATGGAAGAATGGATCAATATTTGTATCCTTATTATAAGAGTGATATTGATAATAACTTGATAAGTGAAGAATATGCTTGTGAACTGCTTACAAATTTATGGTTAAAAACATTTACAATCAATAAAATCAGAAGTTGGTCACACACTCAATTTAGTGCAGGTTCTCCTTTGTATCAAAATGTCACAATTGGTGGACAGACAAGTGATAAAAAAGATGCAGTTAATCCATTATCTTATTTAATCTTAAAATCAGTAGCTCAAACAAAACTACCACAACCAAACTTAACTGTGAGATATCATAAAGGATTAGATGATAGATTTATGAATGAAGCAATGGAAGTTGTAAAATTAGGTTTTGGGATGCCTGCATTTAATAGCGATGAAATTATTATTCCTTCTTTTATTGCCAGAGGGATTAAAGAAAAGGATGCCTATAATTATTCTGCTATTGGATGTGTAGAGGTTGCAGTTCCAGGTAAGTGGGGATATCGTTGTACTGGAATGAGTTTTCTAAATTTTCCGAAATCACTTTTAATTGCAATGAATGATGGGGTGGATCCAGCAAGTGGAAAAAAGGTTTGTGAAGGAGTAGGACATTTTAGAAATATGAAAAGTTATCAAGATTTAGAAAAAGCTTGGGATATTATTATTCGCGATTTCACTAGGCATAGTGTCATCATCGAGAATGCTTGTGACTTAGTTCTTGAAGAAGATGTTCCAGATGTATTATGTTCTGCATTAACGGAAGATTGTATAGGTAGAGGAAAAACAATCAAAGAAGGTGGAGCAATCTATGACTTCATTAGTGGATTACAAGTTGGAATTGCCAATCTTGCAGACTCATTGGCTGCAATCAAAAAGTTAGTATTTGAAGAAAAGAAAATCAGTACCAAAGAATTATGGCAAGCACTCATGGATGACTTTGAAGGAGATGAAGGTAAACGAATTCAGAATATGCTAATTTATGATGCACCAAAGTATGGAAACGATGATGACTATGTAGATGAATTAGTAAGAAAAGCATATGATGTATATATTGATGAAGTAGTAAAATACCCAAATACCCGTTATGGTAGAGGACCAATTGGAGGATTGCGTTATGCTGGAACCTCTTCGATATCAGCAAATGTTGGACAAGGAAAAGGAACACTAGCAACTCCGGATGGAAGAAAATCAGGTGAACCGCTTGCGGAAGGTTGTTCACCATCACATGCAATGGATGTAAATGGACCAACTGCAGTATTCAAAAGTGTATCAAAGCTACCAACTAAAGAAATAACTGGTGGAGTATTATTAAATCAAAAGGTAACACCAGCATTATTATCAAAAGATGAAAACAAACAGAAATTGATTATGTTGTTACGTACATTCTTTAATCGTCTTGATGGGTTCCATGTGCAATACAATGTAGTATCTAGAGAAATATTATTAGATGCACAAAAAAATCCAGAAAAGCATCGTGATTTAATTGTAAGAGTTGCAGGTTATAGTGCATTCTTCAATGTGCTTTCAAAAGCAACACAAGATGATATCATTGAAAGAACCGAACAAGCAATTTAGGAGAAACCATGAAACTATTAATCGATAATGCAAACATAGAAGAAATAAAAAGAGTGTATGAGTTCTATCCAATTGATGGGGTTACTTGTAATCCCACAATCCTTTTAAAAGAAGGAAAGAATCCTTATAAGTTACTAAAAGAAATAAGAGAATTTATTGGTGAAGAAGCACAATTACATGTTCAGGTAATCTCTTCTGAAGCAGAAGGTATGATTGAAGAAGGACATAAGATTCAAGAAATACTAGGAAAGAATACATATATTAAAATACCAGTAATTCCAGAAGGGTTAAAAGCAATTAAGCATTTGGCAAGTGAAGGAGCAAATGTAACAGGAACTGCAATCTATAATCAGATGCAGGGATACTTAGCAGGAAAGGCAGGTGCAAAGTATGTAGCACCTTATGTGAATCGAATTGATAACCTGGGTTATAATGGAATAGTAGTTACGAAACAGATTCATGATATGTTGAAGAAAGCAAATTTAGAGACTGAAGTAATTGCTGCAAGTTTTAAAAACTCACATCAGGTATTAGAACTTTGTGAGTATGGAGTAGGAGTGTCGACAGTTGCACCTGATGTAATTGAAGGATTCATAAAGAGTGATACAATTACTACAGCGGTGGATGTTTTTGTGAATGATTTTGAGAAGCTTTGTGGTGAAAATGCTACAATGCTTACTTGTATAGAATAATAATAAATAATATATACATAAGGAAACTGCCGATATTTTTTTCAGCAGTTTTTGTCTTAGAGTGTTATAAGTGACCAAAGAAAAAACTTGTGTTATTCTACATGACAGATACTTTTTAAGGAGGTAACCAAACTATGAAAAAGTGTTATGGGTATGTAAGGGTATCAACAAAAGGTCAAAATGTAGAAAGACAAATGACAGCTATGGAAACAGCTGAGATACCAAAAAATAATATATTTATAGATAAGAAATCAGGAAAGGATTTTAACCGTCCAGCATATAAGCGTTTAATGCGAAAGCTTCGACCAGGTGATGTAGTATTTATTAAGTCAATTGATCGACTTGGCAGAAATTATGATGAAATTATTCAACAGTGGAAATACTTAACTGTTGATAAAGATGTGGATGTTGTAGTAATTGATTTTCCACTGCTGGATACAAGAAACCAGATCAATGGAATTACTGGTAAGTTTATTGCCGATTTAGTACTTCAGGTATTGTCCTATGTAGCTCAGGTAGAAAGAGAAAACATTAAACAAAGACAAGCTGAAGGAATCAAGGAAGCTAAAAAGAAAGGTGTTCGTTTTGGAAGGCCTGAGTGTGAAAAGCCAGATGCTTTTGTAGAAGTATTACAATTATGGCAGGATGGACAGATCAGTGGTAAAGAAGCAGGTCGAAGATTAAATATTAGTAATCATACATTTGTAAAGTGGGCAACTGCTTAGAAAAAACAAAAAGAAGCAATTTCTAATGGAAATGCTTCTTTTTGTTTGTTTAAATCAACTTTAAATTATATAAAACTCCTGTATTAAAAGGGTATTAGTTATTAACTTTGGGAAAAAAAGTAGACTTTTTATCCCGCCTGTTTTTATACATGGTGTAAAAAGTGAACCCCTTTATTTAAAGGGTTATTTCCATGTGCCCATATTTTAACATGACTATGAAAAAAAGTCTGATTTATTACCCACATGGAATTTTAAAAAATTTCATTAAAAAGGAATATAGAAGAAATGATGATTAAGAGAAAGGAGGGCATCTTAATTTTTTGTGCAGAGTAGAAAAAACTGAATGATTAAAATAATCTTATAAGATAAGAGGAGGGAAAAAGATTGAATAAAGTAAAGAAATTAGCAGTTAGTTTTTTATGTGTATTTGCTATTTTAACAACAATTATACCTACAGGTCATACACAAGTATATGCAAATGATGTAGATGTAATCGTTAGTACAGAAGAAAAACTAATAGAAGAAATAAATAATGCTGTAGATGGTGTGGAAAAACACATTCAAATAGATACACCTATACAAGTCACGAAGATGATAAAAATACCTATTAATAAAAATATATTAATAAGTTCTAAAAACAATAATAGTTCGACATTAACAAGAAATGCAGGATATACAAATCATATTTTAGTTGTAGAAGAAGGGGCAAAACTAAAAACAAATAATATTATATTGGATGGAGAAAAAGATATCCGAACAGATATAATGGGATCTCTAGTGTTTGTTAAAGGGGAATATACAGTTGAAGAAGGAACTATACTACAAAATAATAAAGTTTCTGTAATAAACTCTGATGAGAACTATCAAAACTATATAGTTGGAGCAGGAGTTTATGCTACAGGAGAAAATGCTTCTATCAAGGTAAATGGAGGCCTAATCACCAAAAACGAAAGTTTATCATATAAATTAACTGATGATCCTTATTTATATGTAGGAACTTATGGTGGTGGAGGAATAACTACTAGAGAAAGTGCAAAACTGACGATGAGTGGTGGAACAATTTCTTATAATACATCTGAAGGAGCAGGTGGTGGAGTTCATGCAAGTGGAGAAACCATTCTTTCAGGAACTACAATTGATAATAATTATAGTGATACTTCTGGAGGGGGAATCGCAATTTATGGTTGGGCTGAAGAAGATAGTGCATCCTTTGTTATGAGTGGAGGAAGTGTCACAAACAATTCAACAAGAGCCGATGGATTTGGTGGTGGTGTATATGTATCACAAACAGCCTTACTAAAAGAATCGAATATGCACTGGACTAGTAAAAACTACACTGATTATCAGATTCTTCCTGTAGAAGTAACAGGAGGACTGGTTCAAAATAATAGTGCTAATGTAGGAGGGGGGTTCTATTTTAATTATTCAACGGCAACTCTTGGAGGATCTTTAATAGTTGATAATAACAAGGCATCATTTCATGGTGGAGGTATTGCTCTTGGAGTAAAAGATAATAGCATTAGTACCATGTTCTGGGGAGCTAATGGGAATTTTGCAATTACAGGAGGAATGTATTCAAATAATTACGCAAAAAACTCAGGAGGAGCATTGTATTATGTTGAAATGTATAAAGAGATGGCTCCTAATGGATTAGTAATTACAGGTGGTACGTTTAAAGGAAACATTGCAGATTATAGTGGTGGTGGTATTTATGCCAGTGATGAAATGAAGATAAAAATTGAAGGTACCAAAGAAAATCCAATTATTGTTGAAGATAATACTGCTCAATACAATGGTGGTGGGATATCACTTAGAAAGACTTCATATGACAATTATTCTGGAACTGATTATTGCCAAGCATATTTAAAAGATATAATTGTTAGAAATAATAAAGTAACAAGCACAAATACAGATTATGATGAATATGGAGATGGTGGAGGAATTGCACTAAAAGGGTTTATTGATGTGATTCTAGATGATGTAACGATAACAAAAAATACAGCTACTGGTGAAGGCGCAGCAGTTATGGCAATTGGTTATTCATGGCCACTTCATAATCAAATTATTATCAAAGGTGATACAAAAATAGGTGTAGATGAAAGTGATAATGGTATTTATCTGTTAACACATTTGTTAATTGACAGAAGAAGTGGAACTCCTATTATTACAGATAATTATATTTCTTACATTCAAGTTGATGGTGTTTTAGGAGACAATGCTAGAGTTAATATTGAAGGTGCAGAGGATATGGTTGGAATTGAAATTGGTAGTGAGTATGTTGAGGTTTCAGCAACTGTTGATTCATTGATAGGAAGACTAATTGCGGAAAAATTAGATTTAAATGAAACCTTCACAGATATAGAAGCTAATAAATTCTTTTATCAAGGTGAAGAGTTATATGTGAATGTTAATGAGGATGCCACTTCACAATTAATTTTAGGAAGGAGATCGTCAGAAATTGGTGAAATCAGTATTATAGATAATTATCATGATGATGATGGAATTGTGGTAATCCATAGAACTGGAGAAACAGGTGAAAATACAGGAATGTATCCTTCAGGATATCCAAGCGAATATGAGTTAGAGTTAACAATCGATGGAAATAATATAACAGATGAACAATTATCAAAAGTAACATGGGAAGTAGAAGTGGCTGGTGAATTTCCAGAGTTGATAGAATACGCTGTCATTGAAGATGGTACAAATACAGTAGTTGCCAAAAAATCTGGTGTTGTAAAACTTACTGCCACTTACAATGGAAATACTGCATCAATTTACGTTGTAATTCCAGGTGATGTAACGCGTGATGGTCGGGTAAACACAGCTGATGCAATGAATATTCAGCGATATAGTGCGGACCGTAATCATGACATTACTTATTTAGGAAAAGTAGATGAATTTACTTTGCTTTTAGCAGACTTAGACGGTGCAAATGGTGTTAATACAGCAGATAAAGTAATTATTCAAAAAATGGTATCAAAAACAATAAGCCCAAGCAATTAATAAGGAGAATGAAATGAATATAAAGAAAACAGGAAAAGTAATATTATCATTAGTATTATTATTAACAATAGTAGCTGGAGTTATGCAAAAAACAGTATTTGCTGCATCAATTAGAGGGAAGGTTGAAGGTACTGTTGCCACAGTTACAAGTAAAGAGAGTAATGCTTCAGTTACCTACAGTTTTACAAATGTAGATGATGAAATAAATGGATTAGCAGTAGTGTTTGAATGGGATACAACATTAGTGGAGTTAGATGGAAACCCTGTTGCTAATAATATGGTTATGACAGATTGGGGAAAAACTGGAGATATACATGAATATCATGGTCAAGTAAATATGCCACTTGCCTTATGTGAAGTAACGTTTAATTTTAAGAATGCATTTCCAAGCAACAGTTCAGTAACGGAAATTCCAATTAAAGCAACATTAGTTGATATGGGAAATGATGAGGTTGAATTTTATGATAAAACCGGACCCATGAAAGAAAATGAAGTGGAATATATTGAAGCAAAAATAGTATTAAATCTTCCAATAAGTGTAGAAATGAATGCAAGTAATCCAACTTCAATTATGAAAGGTCAAAGTGGAACATTTGCAGCAACAGTAACGAATGATGATGGATCAGGAGTAAAATGGTCACTATCTGGTGCAACAGATTCTTCGATTGATCCGGATACAGGTGAACTAACAATTGGAGACAATGAAACAGCAACTAGTCTGAAAGTAACTGCAACTTCGCAAAAGGATACTAAGAAATCAGCAACAACAACTATTGCTGTAACAAAAAAACCAGGATTATCATTATCAATTAATCCAACATCTAAAAAGTTATTTAAGAATGAAGCACATACAGTAAACTTTACAGCCAAAGCAGTAACAACTGAAGCAGGTACTGTAATTAAATATTCACTAGCAGGTGCAAATCATGCAGGAACTACAATTGATGTAAATACTGGAGAACTAACTATTGATAAAGATGAAACAGCTAGTGAATTAACTGTAACTGCAACAGCAGAAAATAATGCTACTGAAGAGAAGAAGGTAACAGCAACTGATTTAATAGTAACAGCTACATCAGTGAAAGATTCTAGCAAAAGTGCAACAGTCAATCTTAAGGTGGTAGAAGCACCTGAAATTACAATCACAATTGATCCGATGAATGCAGAAGTGAAACAAGGAAGTACACAAGATTTCACAGCAGTAGTAGGAAACGATAAGAAAAATAGTGGAGTAGAATGGAGTATTACAGGTGCTACATCAAAAGATACAAAAATAGAAACCAATACAAAAGCAAGAGTATTAAGCGATACTGCAACACTAAGTGTTGGTGAAGATGAAAAAGTAGGAACAGTAATTACAGTAGAAGCAAAATCAGTAACAGATGGAGCAAAAGTAGCGACAGCAACAGTTGTAGTAACAGCAAAAGATGAGGTTACTACACCTACAAATCCATCAAATCCAAGTGTAGCACCAGGAGGTACAACACAAGGAACGGACGTAAAAACATCTCCGTCTATTGATGTGAAAACAGGAGATAATACGAATACTGGATTATTAATAATGATGCTTGGAGTGTCGGTGTTAGGACTCTATAGTGTAGCAAGAAGAAAGAAAGCAGAGTAATAAGAAGAAAAGATAATGTGCATAAAGAGCATAAAGACAGTTGTTCCCGCCCTTCAACACATGGTGAACGTGAAAGATTTATAGTGACTCGCCCTCAACTATAAACGACAATCTTTATGCACATAAAAATACTCTAATATGAAAAAATAATATTTCAAATATTAGGGTAATAGCAAGAAAAGAAGCAAGTAGAACAATACAGTTCAGTTGCTTCTTTTTATGTATTTTGATGGATAAATTATCGAATGAATAATTCTGATAATAAGAAGTCTAAAATGACAAAACGGGAAAAAAAGTAGACTTTGTTTCCCGCCTGTTTTTATACATGGTGTAAAAAGTGAAACCCTTTATTTAAAGGGTTATTTCCATGTGCTCATATTTTAACATGACTATGAAAAAAAGTCTGATTTATTACCCACATGGAATTCTAAAGAAATTTCATTAAAAAAGAATATAGAAGAAATGATGATTAAGAGAAAGGAGGGCATCTTAACTTTTTGTGTTGGATTATATGAAAAGTATAAAAATAATGTTCATCGTAAAATGAATGATAATTATTTATTCTTGCACCAGCAAGAGGAGGGAAAAAGATTGAAGAAAATAAATAAAGTAGTATTTAGTTTTATATGTATATTTGCTGTTATGGTATCAATTATACCTGCTGGCTATACACAAATATATGCAAGTAATGTAGATGTGACAGTAAGTAGCGAAGCAAAACTAATAGAGGAAATAAATAATGCAGAGGATGGTGTAGAAAAGCATATTCAGATTGATACACCAATTGCTGTAACGCAGATGATTATAATACCTGCAAATAAAGATATCGTAGTGAGTGCTTCTTTTGATGATGCAGCAACATTAACTAGAGATGCAGGATATACGAATCATATATTCGCTGTAGAAGAAACAGCTGTACTAAAAACGGAGAATATTATTCTAGATGGTGAGAGAGATACTAGAACTGATATTATGGGTTCTTTAGTATTTACCAAAGGAAAATATGTAATGGGTACAGGAACTGTATTAAAAAACAATGCATTAAATGTTTTAAATACGGAAACAAACTATATGAACTATACATCAGGAGCAGGAATATTTGCGAATGGAATAAATGCATCAGTAACAGTAAATGATGGTTTAGTAACAAATAACTATGGAAAAACTTATAGCCAGGGAGCAAACCCTGTAGGAAGTTATAGTGGTGGAGGTATCGCTACTATTAATGGAGCTGGGTTATATGTGAATGGTGGAGTCATTTCATATAATGAAACAACTGGTTCTGGTGGAGGGATCTTTGCTGGAGGTGAAACAGTAATAACAGGAGGAACAATTGACAATAATACTGCAACAGTTAATGGTGGAGGTATTGTTGTTTATGGATGGAGAGATACCACATATACTTCACTTAAAATGAGTGGAGGTACCATTACCAATAATACATCAGGTAATGATGGTGGCGGAATTCATATTGTCCAAATAAATAATTATTCACCAAGTTGGGTGTTTGAAAATTATAACTTAATGACTGCTGAAATAACAGGAGGATTGATTGAGTCAAATACAGCAACTAGAAATGGTGGAGGTGTTGCATATGGTTACACGGATATAACAATAGGTGGATCTGTTATTATAAATCAAAATAGTGCCAAAGAAAACGGAGGGGGAGTATCAACAGCTAGTACATTTTTCCCTTCGCAAGGAACAGATATAAAAATCACTGGTGGTATATATTCAAATAATACAGCTAGAACTGGTGGAGCTATACAGATAATGTCAAATAATATGATGAGTCCAAATGGATTAACAATCACAGGAGGAGCGTTTATAGGAAATAATTCAGATATCTGTGGTGGAGCAGTTGAAGCAGTTGCACAAGCAGGAACTACAATTATTGGGACATCTGAAAATCCAGTTATATTTAAAGAAAACACATCTGTAAGTGGTGGTGCAATTCTTGCACGTGGAAATACAACCGACTTGCCAATTGTAGATTTTAAACTCTATATGGAAAATGTTTTAGTTGAAGGTAATGAAGCATCATTCAGTGAAACTTTAAATGACCCAAGATTCTATGGTACTGGTGGTGGATTAGCAATCGGTAATGACATGATTGTCGAGCTGAAAGATGTGACATTTACTAAGAACACAGCAGACTCTATGGGAGGAGCAATTGCAAATGATGGAAATGCTGCTTGGACAGTTGATAACCAATTAATCATATCTGGAAATACACAAATTGGTGTAGATAAAAATGATAATGGTATTTTCTTGGATACCTATGCATTTACTAACCAAAGTGGACCAGGATACACCTATCAGTATTTTCAAGTAAGTGTGAAAGAAACACTAGGCTCTAAAGCACATGTAAATGTGGAGGAAGTAGATATTAAAGAAATTGATGAATCAAAGAGTGATGTTGAAAATAAGATTGGCAGACTACTTGCAACTAAATTAGATGGAACAGAGTTTAGTGAAAGCGAGTTGATGAAGTTCTACTACCAAGGTCCAACGTTATTTGCAAATCTTAATGAAGCAAATAAAAAAGAAATTGTATTAGATGAAACAGATCCAAGTCCAAAAGAACTGAAAATAGTAGATGACTATAAAACTGATGATGGAATTGTAGTGATTCTTAGAACAGGAGATACTGGAGAAACATCTGGTTTATATCCAACAGGATATCCAAGTCAATATAAATTAAAGCTAACAATAGATGGAACAGAATTAACATCAGATCAACTATCAAAAGTTACATGGGATGTAGAGAATGATGGAGGTTTTAGATCGACATTAAACTTAGTCTCAATTGATGATGGTAGTAATATAGTGAAAGCAAAGCAATCAGGAGTTGTAAAATTAACTGCTACATATGAAGGAGCTACGGCGGATATTTATGTAGTGATTCCTGGAGATATGGATAGAAATGGTCGCTTGTCAACGGGAGATGCAGCTAGAATATTCAACTATACAGATAGTGGAAATATTGAAGACTTAGGTGTAGAAGATAAATTCACTCTGCTATTAGCAGATATGAATGGTGATGGAAGAGTGACGACAGGTGATCCGGCAATTATATTTAATATGAGTGATGGGATCACTTCACCAAGTAATTAAGAAAAGGATAAAGAGGAACGAAAAATGAAGAAAATGATAAGAAGAGTAATGAGTTTGTTCTTAGTGTTGGGAATGCTTTTAGGAATAGCAAACTTCTCAACTACTATAAGTGCAGATGATGAAGTAGTCGTGGTAACGGGTAGTGATGCAGAAGTAACTCAAAGAGGTGGAAATGCTTCAGTTACTTACAAATTTGAGCTTGATCCAACTTTGGATTATTTTAGTACATGTAAATTAACATTAAAATGGGATCCGGCATTAATGACATTAGATAGTATTAATAATACTGATTTTGTCATCATTAGAAATGAAGTAGTGCCAGGAGTAATGGATATTCGTTTAGATTATCCATCAGTAAAAAAACAAACCCTTACAATTACTTTGAACTTTAAAGATGTATTAAAAAATACAACTGAAGTAGAGGCTGGAGTAGAAGCTTTATTTGAAGAATATGATGTAGGACTAGGATTACAATATGAAGTTTCTGGGAAGGATGTAAATGATCGTCTGGCAACAGAAGTTTCAGTAACAGATGCAACAGTAAAATATAATCCACCTGTAAGTATCGCAATGAATCCAGGAAATCCTACTTCAATTATGAAGGGTCAAAGTGGGACATTTGCGGCTACGGTTACAAATGATGATACACCAGCAAAAGGAATTACATGGTCAGTAAACAGTACTGCAGGTTCTACAATTGATGGAAATGGAAAACTAACAATTGCGGAAGGTGAGAGTGCAACAAGTTTAATTGTTACAGCTGCTTCTGTTAAAGATCCAAGCAAGAAAGTAACAGCAACAGTTGCTGTGACAAAAAAACCAGGATTATCATTAACGATTAATCCAACATCTAAAAAGCTATTTAAGAATGAAGGTCATACAGTAAACTTTACAGCCAAAGCAGTAACTACTGAAGCAGGGACAGTAATTAAATATTCATTAACAGGTGCAAAACATGCAGGAACTATAATTGATGTAAATACAGGAGAATTAACAATTGATAAAGACGAAATAGCTAGTGAATTGACAGTAACTGCGACAGCTGAAAACAATGCTACTGAAGAAAAGAAAGTAACAGCAACTGCAAAAGTGTCATTAGTGGAAATCTCAGTGGTAGTGAATCCAACGAGTGCAACAGTAGAAAAAGGAAGCGCTCAAGACTTCAAAGCAACAGTTACAAATGATTTGACTAACGATGGTGTTACGTGGAAGTTAGAAGGAAACAAGTCTGATAAAACAACACTAATAGATGGGAAATTAACGGTTTCAGAAGATGAAACAGCTACAGACTTAAAAGTAATTGCTACATCAGTAAAAGATCCAAGTAAGAGTGCTAGTGCAGATGTGATGGTAGTAGAAGCACCAGAAATCACAATTACAATTGATCCAATGAATGCAGAAGTGAAACAAGGAAGTACACAAGATTTCACAGCATTAGTAGGAAATGATAAAAAGAATGGTGGAGTAGAATGGAGTATTACAGGTGCTACATCAAAAGATACTAAAATTGAAACAAACACGAAAGCTAAATTACTTAGTGGTAGTGCAACATTAACGGTTGGTGAAGATGAAAAAGTAGGAACGGTTATTACAGTAGAAGCTACTTCTGTGACAGATGGTTCAAAAGTTGCAACTGCAAAAGTGGTAGTAACAGCAAAAGATGAGATTACTACACCCACAAATCCTACAAACCCAACTATACCAGGTAATCCAACGAACCCAAGTAAAGCACCTGATAAAACAACAGGAACAGATGTAAAACCATCAACAGCTGCTGATGTGAAAACAGGTGATAATACAAACATGGGATTATTAATGATGATGCTAGGAGTTTCTTCGTTAGGAATCTTCGGTGTAGTAAGAAGAAAGAAAGCAGAATAGGAAAAGAATACATTGTGCATAAAGAGCATAAAGACAAGTTGTTCCCGCCCTTCAACACATGGTGAACTAAAGACGTTTTATAGTGACTCGCCCTCAACTATAAACAACAATCTTTATGCACGAAATTACTCTATGTCATTTAGGGAATAGAGTAAAATAAAAAAGTGGTAAACCAAAATAATGTTGGTCCCACTTTTTTAGTATACAATGTTTCATTGGTGCTAACATATCTATTTAAAGTTAGCACTATTGAAACATAGTATTAAATCGAATCACAAGGGATATAGTTTAACTAAAAATGGATAGAAGATAGAATATAAGAAAAATGATATAATAAAAGAAAAATAGGAGGACTAGTATGATTCGTTTTGAATGTGATTATGCAGAAGGTGCACATCCGTTAATAATGCAGGCTTTAGTGGAAACAAATATGGAACAGACACCTGGATATAGTACAGATGAATATTGTGGAAAAGCAAGAGAATATATAAAAAAAGCATGTGGAAGTGAAGATATAAGCGTAGAATTTATGGTTGGTGGTACACAAGCAAATGCGACAGTTATTTCTGCTTGTCTAAGACCACACCAGGGAGTCTTGTGTCCAATTAGCGCTCACATTAATACACATGAGACAGGAGCAATTGAAGCCTGTGGTCATAAGGTATTAACGCTTGCAAGTGATGATGGAAAAGTGAAAGTTGAACAACTTGAAGCTGCTTGGAATGAACATGTAAATGATGCGAACCGTGAACATGTGGTGCAGCCAGGCATGGTATTTATTTCGCAACCAACAGAAATTGGTACCTTGTATAGTTTGAAAGAGTTAACAGAAATTAGTGAGTTTTGTCGAAAGTCCGGATTGATATTCTATATCGATGGTGCAAGACTTGGTTATGCATTGGGTGCACCTGAAAATGATGCAAGCCTAAAAGATATTACAAAGTTAACAGATGTATTTTATATTGGTGGAACTAAAGTAGGAGCATTGTTTGGTGAAGCAGTCGTTATACCGAATAAGGAAATACAAAAAGATTTTCGTTATCATATGAAGCAACATGGTGGATTAATGGCAAAAGGAAGATTGTTAGGAATTCAGTTTAAAACACTGTTTGAGGATTCGTTATATTATGATATTTCTAAGCAGGCTGTTGCTTATGCGTTACGTATTAAAGAAGCATTTGCAAAGTGCAATGTACAAATGTTGGTGGATTCGCCTACGAATCAGCAATTTCCTATTTTACATAAATCGCAGATGGAAAAACTAGCTGAAAAGTATTCTTTCACATTCTGGGAAAGAATTGATGAAAATTATAGTTGTGTTCGTTTCTGTATTAGCTGGGCAGCTAAGGAAGAACAGATACAGGCACTTGAAAAAGATATATTAGATATTTGTAAATAACGAAAAGTGAGGTGATAACATGGAGTTAAGAAGTCTCTATTATTTTTTAACTGTCGCAAGAGAAGAGAATATCACTAGAGCGGCTGAAAAATTACATTTAACCCAACCAACATTAAGCAGACAACTGAAACAGTTGGAAGATGAGTTAGGAAAGCAATTACTTGTAAGAGGAAAAAGGAAAATTCAATTAACGGATGCTGGCATGTTATTACGTAGAAGGGCAGAGGAAATCTTGAATTTAGTTCAGATTGCTGAAAAAGATCTGCAGAGTGATGAAGATACAATCGAAGGTCAAATTAATATTGGTAGCGCAGAGTGTGGTGCTTCTACTACATTGTTACCAGAAGTAATTCGTTCGTTTTCTCTTCAGTATCCAAATGTGACTTATGATTTGTATACAGGTAATGCAGATTTAATTAAAGAGGAACTAGATAAAGGTTTAGTTGATATTGGCCTATTACTGGAGCCGGTAGATATTGAGAAATATGATTTTATTCGTTTGCCTCATAAAGAACGTTGGGGATTATTGGTAAATAAGAATAGTGAACTGGCAGAAAAGAAACAGATTGAGGCAATGGATTTGAAAGATATTCCTCTGATAAATACCAAACGTGAAATTGTTCAAAATGAAATCGCCAGTTGGTATCATGGGCGTTATGAAGATCTTAATATTGTTGCTACCCATAATTTATTATCCAATTCTGTTGCATTAGTTGCCAACGGTGTTGGTAATATTATTACGATTGAAGGTGCTTATAATAATCATATAAATAAAGATGTTATTTTTATTCCTTTATATCCTGAATTATTTACAGGAATGGTATTGGTGTGGAAAAAACATTATGCATTATCACCAGCAGTTTCCAAATTCCTAGATACTTTTTATCATTCGTTAAATGTATGATAAATCATTAAAAACAGGTATTAGACATGATAAATATATAGATATAAAATGTAGTTGTAAGTAAGCAACTGCATTTTTTCTTTGGAGGTAGATTGATGAAAAAAGAACAATTAATGAAGCAATGTACCATTAGTAAAAAGCAAATCAATCGCTACATTGATTGTGGGGTGTTGAGAGAAGATGAATTGGAAGGTAGTTGCACCCAAAGACTTGGATTGATTATGTCTTTGGAAAAGCTGGGATTTTGTATGGAAGATATAAAGCGATATCTAAGTTTATTAGAGTCTAAAGAAGACAATAAAGAACAATTAATATGTTTGTTGAGTAAGTATCGAAAACAAACATTAGAAACAATTCATAATGATCAAAAGAATCTTGATCAATTGGATTTCATGATTTATGAGTTAAGGAGGTAAAGAAACATGAAAAAAGTAACAGCTGGTAGAGATGCATTAGGAACGTTTGCTCCTAAGTTTGCACAATTAAATGACGATGTACTGTTTGGTGAAGTTTGGTCAAGAGAAGAGGCCTTATCCACTAAGACAAGAAGTATTGTTACAGTGACAGCATTAATGGCAAGTGGGATTTTAGATAGTTCTTTAAAGTTTCATATTGGTAAGGCAAAAGAGAATGGAGTAACGAAAGAAGAAATAGCAGAGATTCTAACGCATGCAGCATTCTATGCAGGGTGGCCAAAAGCTTGGGCTGCATTTAATATGGCAAAAGAAGTATATACAGAAGAATAGGAGAAATGATTTATGAATAAAGAAGAAATGATAAAAGATTTAGGAAAAGAAGTATTTCCAATAGGTAATGAAAATATAGAATACGCTCAATATTTTGTAGGTGACAGTTATCTTAATGTGTTATCGATGGAAGGTGTAATAATTGGTAATGTAACCTTTGCACCAGGATGTAGAAATAACTGGCATATTCACCATGGTGGAGGTCAGATATTGTTAGTTACTGGTGGAACTGGATGGTTTCAGGAGTGGGGTAAACAACCAAGAAAACTGAAAACTGGTGATGTTGTACATATTCCTGCAGAAGTGAAGCACTGGCATGGTGCAGCAAGTGACAGTTGGTTTGCACATTTAGCAATTGAAGTGCCAGGTGACAATAAATCGAATGAATGGTTAGAAAAAGTAAGTGATGAAGAATATAATAATTTAAATAAGTAGGAGGAAGGATATATGAATGTTTTAATTGCATACTATTCTAGAAAAGGAAATAATTATTTCAATGGAAGTATTGTTGACTTGAAACAAGGAAATACTGAGGTGATTGCGCAAAAGATACAATCACTCACTGGTGGTGATTTATTTGAAATTGATACTGTACATGAATATTCAAAAGATTATGAGCAGTGTACGCTAGAAGCAAAAAAAGAATTGAATGAACACGCAAGACCAGAAATAACAGGTCAAGTCAATAATATGAATGAATATGATGTTATCTTTGTAGGGTATCCAAATTGGTGGTCAACTGCTCCAATGGCAGTATTTACCTTTTTAGAGATGTATGGCTTAAAAGGAAAAACAGTATTACCGTTTTGTACTCATGAAGGAAGTGGAATGGGTAGAAGTGAAAGTGATATTGCGGATACTTGCTCAGAGTCAGTGGTGAAAAAAGGGTTAGCTATAAGAGGCAGTCGAGTTTATGATGCTTATGAAGAAGTAAAACGATGGATTGTAGAATCAGAAGTAGCCGTAAAATAATAATTATATAAAACTGGAACTGAACTTCCAGTTTTTTTAAATCTCACATCCTATGCAAGAAAAAGAGAGGTCTACCTGTAATTAGTTCTGTATTATAGAGATAGTTAATGATATATTAAAGGAGGAAAAACACAATGGAATACAGAATTGAAAAGCATGAAGAAATTAAGGTGGTAGGATTAAAACTATCAACTACTAACGAAAAGAGACAAGGGTATAAGCAAATACCAAAAATGTGGAAGTCATTTGTGAAAGATGAAGCTACACGAAACAAATTATTATCACTAATGGATGGTGATCCAAAAGGAATGATTGGTGTAAACATTTATAATGTAGATGAAAGCGATGCACAAAAGTTTGATTACATGATTGCAGTAGCAACTACACAAGATGAAGTAGAAGGTTTAGAAAGTTATACAATACCTGCAAGAACTTGGGCAATCTTTCCATGTACTCAAAAAACTATTGGAAAAACAGAGTATAATGTAATTGCAAAGTGGGAACCAACAGCAGAGTACAAAGTCTTGAATCAGGGATATGTTACTGGATATATGGAAGGACATGCACCAGATTTAGAAGTGAATGGACTGGGTGATTACGCAGAGGTTTGGATTGCAGTAGAAGAAAAGTAAAAGGAGTGCTTTATGAACTGGTTTGATGGATTTAACAAGATTTTAGATTATATTGAAATGAACTTAGATGGCGAAATTGATTACGAAAAGATTGCAGATATCCTAGGATATTCAAGTTATCACTGTCAACGTCTGTTTATGATGGTTGCAGGAATTTCTTTGGCAGATTATATTCGTTCAAGAAGATTATCAAAAGCAGCAGAAGATTTAGGAAATGGAGAAAAGGTAATTGATGTGGCAATAAAATATGGCTATAGTTCATCAAACTCTTTTAATCGAGCATTTAAAGCAATGCATAATATTGCACCTAGTGATGCAAGAAAACCAGGAGCAATAATCAAAGCATTTCCACCACTATCGTTTACATTTGCTGTAACTGGTGCAGAAGAAATGGAATACCGTATTGAAAGTCATGATGCATTTCGTATTGTTGGTAAGAAACTTACAACTACAATGAAAGATGGAATCTGTTATGAAGCAGTTCCTGTAATGTGGCAAAATTTAATGGCAACATCAGGGCCTGGTGAAATATTAGCACTTATGGATCAACCACCATTTGGATTAATGGGAGTAAGTGATTATAAACCAGATCTTCCGGACAGCCAGTTTGATTACTTTATTGCAGTGTCTAGTTCTAAAGCGATTCCAGAAGGAATGGCAAGTTTGGAAGTGCCTGCATGTACATGGGCGATATTCACTTGTAAGAATGATAATGCAAAGAATATTCAGCATATTCAAAAACGTATGGTAATGGAGTGGTTGCCATCAAGTGGATATGAATTTGGTAACGCACCAGATATTGAGTTGTATGATAAAGATAACAATATTGAATTGTGGTTACCAGTTATAAAGAAATAAAATATCTAGGAACACATCATAATGTGTTCCTTTTATGTGGTGCTAGGACAACAACTTTTCCTGAAAATCCTTGACAATCTTCACCTTTTAAAATATCATGAACTTAGATAGCTTGAATTGTTACTTTAAGTAGGCAAGATCAACATCGATTTTCGATATTGGTCTTTTTTTGTAGTTTAAGGTAGAAAAGACTAAATCATTCTAATCTAAATAGAAGGAGGTGGTTTGTAAAGATGATGTTTAAACGCAGTCATAGACCTGAAGTTTTTTCTCCAGTTGATGGAACATATGTAAAGCAAGAAAATATAAATGATAGTACATATAGCACAGATGTAATGGGGATTGGCTGTGGTATTTATCCGGACAATAATGTTATATCAAGTCCAATAGATGGAGAAGTTATTATGGTGTTTCCAACAGGTCATGCAGTTGGAATTAAGCGTAAAGATGGCTTAGAGATACTTATCCATGTTGGAATTGATACAGTAAATCTTCGAGGGGATGGATTTACAACATTAGTGAAACAAGGTGAGAAAGTAAAAGAAGGTGATGAATTGGTAAGGTTTGATAAAGATAAGATCTTAAACAATGATTTAGATCCAACAGTTATAATGATTTTTACTAATTCTAAAACATTTAATATTACTATGTGTAATAAAAATGATAAAATTACAGTTAGGGATGTGATTTCATATGTCAAATGAAAAAAAGTATGTTATTGATCGCATAATTAATAATAATGTGATTGCATCAAAAGATCTGGAATCAGAAATTGTTTTAATGGGGAAAGGAATTTCCTTTAAGAAAAAAGTTGGTGATTTTGTTGATAATGAACGAATTGAAAAAGTTTTTGTTTTAAAAGGTAGAGAGAAAACTCGATACATGGATATAATTGAGAATATCTCATCTGAGTATATTGATTTAGCAGTAAATATACTTGACTATGCACAAAAACAATTGGGTGTAAAAACAACTTCAATTAGTTATATTACACTTGCTGATCATATGGCTTCTGCTGTAGAACGTTCACAAAGCGGAGTTCCACTTACCAATCAAATGTTGAATGAAGTAAGACGTTTCTATCCCAGAGAGTTTGAAATTGGGATGAAAGCAATTGAGAAAACGAATCAGTTGTATAATGTTAATTTGCCAATTGATGAAGCAGGATTTATAGCATTTCATATTATGAACTTATCTGGTGTTGGAATTGATCGAGCAAATGATCAAAGTGTAAAACTAATTCAAAAAGTAATTGAAGTTGTGGAAAGCTATTTTGAAGTAAACTTAGATCAGAATTCAATATATTATGAGCGGTTTTTAACTCATTTAAAGTATTTCAGTTCTCGAGTTTTTTCGGATAAAGATAAAAAAGAGTATGGCAAGAAAAATGATTTTGTTTATCGAATGATGAAAGTTCAATTTCCTGAAGCTACAAGGTGTGTAGAGCTGGTTAGTGAATATATGGATTATAATTACAAAATCAAAGTAAATGATGAAGAAAAAGGATATTTAATTATCCATATTAATAATTTAATAGAGAAAAGTAAGATAGTTACCAGACCGGGCTAGACTTAATGCATTTTATAATGTATAAGTTTTAGGCCGGTTTTTATTTTAAAACATGAAAGGAAAAGAAAATGAATAATAAAATAGATAATATAAGTAAGTTTCCAAAAGATTTTTTATGGGGTGGAGCAACAGCAGCCAACCAGATTGAAGGTGCGTATTTAGAAGGAGGAAAAGGACTATCTACTTCTGATATGGCTGCATACAAAGACCCTTATGCAAAAGGAGATGTGGACAACTTTACATTCAATGTTTCAAGTATAGAGTTAGAAAAATACTTAAAAGAACCAGATTGCTGTTTATTTCCAAAGCGTTGGGGAATTGATTTCTACCATCACTATAAAGAAGATATTGCATTATTTGCAGAGATGGGATTTAAAGTGTATCGTATGTCAATTTCATGGGCACGTATTTTTCCAACAGGATTAGAAAATGAACCAAATGAAGAAGGATTATTGTTTTATGATAAAGTAATTGATGAATGTTTAAAGTATGGGATAGAACCTCTAGTTACAATGTCACATTATGAAATGCCGATTACCCTAACAGAAAAATACAATGGTTGGGTACATCGTGATTTAGTTGGTTTATTTGAAAAGTTTGCAGTAACTATTTTAAAACGTTATAAAGATAAGGTGAAATATTGGATTACCTTTAATGAAATGAATATGAGTCTAAATAGTTTATATACGGGTGCAGGAGTATTGGAGGATTTGGTTGACAATAAATTACAGGCAGCATATCAGTCAACGCATCACCAGTTTGTTGCAAGTGCACTGGCGGTAAAAGCGGCGAAAGAACTTATCAAAGATGTAAAAATTGGTTGTATGATCAATCAGATTGAAGCATATGCGAAAACAACAAAACCACAGGATCAACTGCAGGCGTTAAAATCTAATCAGTTAAATATGTTTTTCCCAGATATTCAGGTAAGAGGAGAATATCCTAGTTATATGGATAGATATTTTAGAGATAATAATATTTCTATTGAAATGCATGAAGAAGATAAAGATATATTAAAAAATGGTTGTGTTGATTTTGTGGCTATCAGTTATTATATGAGTCATGTAAGTGAGGATCGTGAAGATGCAGCTGAATTAGCTACCGCATTTGATAGTCCAATTAAAAATGAATACTTAGAAATGTCACAATGGAATTGGCCAATTGATCCAATCGGATTACGTATATCCCTTATTAAGTTATACGATCGTTATCAAGTGCCTTTGTTTGTTGCTGAAAATGGATTAGGTGCAAAAGATGTACTTGAAGCAGATAATACGATTCATGATCAATATCGAATTGATTATATTAAAAAGCATATACAAGAGATGGCGGAAGCAATTGAAGATGGTGTAGAATTAATTGGATACACAACATGGGGATGTATTGATTTAATTAGTTGTGGAACATCACAAATGAGTAAACGATATGGTTTCATCTATGTTGATCAAGATGATGAAGGAAATGGAACTTTAAATCGTTATCGTAAGGATAGTTTCTACTGGTATAAAAAAGTTATTGATAGTAATGGTGTGAACTTATAAAGGAGAAAAAAATGAAATACGAAAATTTATGTAGGGAAGTATTAAATATAATAAAGAAAGATAATATTCAGGATGTATTCTATTGTGTAACAAGACTTAGAATCGTAGTTGCAAATAAAGAGGAAGTTGATAAAGAAGCTCTTACAAAAATAGATGGTGTTCTACAAGTGAAAGAAGTGGGAAATCAGTTTCAATTGGTTATTGGGTCTCATGTGAAAGAAGTGTATAACGAGTTTTGTGAAATTGGTGGTTTTAGTATGGAAGATGAAGTGGAAACTGAAAATCAAAGCACATCAGCAAGTTCATCAGGTGGATCACTAGGGGCAAGGTTCTTAGGGACATTATCAGGTATTTTCCTGCCACTTTTACCAGTACTTATCGCAGGTGGGATGTTAAAGAGTTTTGTTATTATTTTAACAACATTTAACCTAATTGAAGATACAAATGGAGTTGTAACAATTCTAAATGTAATTGGAGATGCTCCATTCTATTTCTTACCATTTATGGTCGGATATACAACAGCAAAGCGTTTTAAAATAAATGAAATGTATGGATTGATGATTGCAGGAGTATTGTTATATCCAACGATTATGAATCAACTTGCAGGGGAAACAATTGAGTTTTTATTCTTCAATATTCCAGCGAATAATTATGCAAGTTCAGTAATGCCAGTGATTCTTAGTGTAATCATATTTTCATACGCTTTTAAACTTATTGATCGAATCATTCCAAGGTCAGTTAGAATCGTATTCTCTGGTTTCTTAACCTTCTTAATTGTAATGCCAGTTTTATTATTTGTAGTAGCACCTCTTGGTTTCTACTTAGGAGAAAGTTTCAGTAATGTAGTTGTCTGGTTATTTGATACTGCAGGTCCATTAGCAGGTGCGTTAACTGCTGGATTAATGTCATTCATTGTAATGACTGGAATGCATCAGGCATTACAGCCATTGATGATTCAAAATTATGCATCATTAGGAAGTGATTTTCTAATGCCAGGATTCTTTATTAATAATATTGCAGTTGCGGGAGCTACCCTGGGTGCATCATTTAAAATTAAAAATCCTAAGAATAAAGCTGCGGCAATTTCTGGTGGAGGTTTGGGACTGCTTGGAATTACAGAACCAGCATTATATTCAGTTGATATTGAGTATCGAACTCCATTAATTGGTATTGTTGCTGGTGGTGCAGTAGGTGGTTTTATTTATATGTTATTTGGTGTAAAAAGTTATGCATATGCAATGCCAGGAATATTTAGTTTACCAACATATATAGATGATGGGAATAATTTAATTTTAATGATAATTAGTTTAATTGCGGCATTTGTTGTTGCATTTGGAGTTTCATTTGTACTTACGAAAGATAAAGGTGTGGTAAATGAGTAAGTTTCCAAAAGAATTTTTATGGGGAGGAGCAATTGCTGCCAATCAATATGAAGGTGCTCATAAAGCAGGTGGAAAAGGATTAGGACCAATTGATTATCTACCAAATAAAGAGAATGGAAGAATTTATGCAATGTACCATCCAGATGAGGCAGTAAAAAAAGATTATGGTTATTATCCAAGTCATGAAGCAGTAGATGGTTATCATTATTATAAAGAAGATATTAAAATGTTTGGTGAAATGGGATTTAAGTGCCTGCGTTTATCGATTAGTTGGCCAAGGATTTATCCAACAGGAGAAGAGGATAAACCAAATGAGGAAGGATTAAAGTTCTATGATGATCTTTTTGATGAATGTCACAAGTATGGAATTGAACCAGTAGTTACTCTGAATCATTTTGATACACCAATGGCTTTATATGAAAAATACAATGGATGGGAAAGTCGCAAACTGATAAAGTTATTTGAAAATTATGCAAAAGCAGTATTTGAAAGATACAAAGAAAAAGTGAAATACTGGCTTACCTTTAATGAAATTAATATTTTGCTTGTATTGCCTTACATGGGAGGAAGTATGAGTATTAATGATGCTGAGAATCCTCTGCAACTTCAATACCAGGCTGCCCATCATCAACTGGTGGCTAGTGCATTGGCTACTAAAATAGCTCATGAAGTTAATCCAAATAATATGGTTGGTTGTATGCTAGCAGCAGGTGAAACATATCCTAATACATGCAACCCTCAGGATATCTGGGCTGCCAAGGAATTAGATCGAGAAGGATTCTTCTTTATTGATATTCAAGTAAGAGGAAAGTATCCCTCTTATAGTAAACGTATATTTAAGGAACATAACATAAATCTAGATATAAGAGATGAAGATTATGAAGCACTGAAACACACCGTTGATTACGTTGGGTTCAGTTACTATTCAACGAAAGTTGCAACTGGAGATAAAGAGTTAGAAAAGAAACTTGAATCAGAAAAAACAGATGGAAATATTTATGCAAGTTTGCAGAATCCTTATCTTGAAAGAACTCAGTGGGGATGGATTGTTGATCCATTTGGTTTGCGAATTACAATGAATACAATTTATGATCGTTATCAACTTCCATTATTTGTCGTTGAAAATGGTTTAGGTGCAAAAGATACAATCGTGGATAATCAAATTCATGATGATTATCGTGTAGAATATCTGTCTAGTCATATCGAAGCAGTTGCAGATACAATTGAAGATGGTGTGGAAGTAATGGGATACACACCATGGGGATGTATTGATTTGATTAGTGCAGGTACTGGTCAGATGTCTAAACGTTATGGTTTTATCTATGTGGATTTAGATGATGAAGGAAGTGGTACTCGAAAACGTTTGAAAAAAGATTCCTTCAACTGGTACAAGAAAGTAATTGCATCAAATGGAGAAGATTTAGACTAGACAAAATGCATTTGACAAAGGGAAATGATAGGAGTAGTATAAAGAGCATATAAACAAAGACGATGATGAAAAGAGTAACATTTTGAAATCTCTTATAGAGAGTCTACATATGGTGAAAGTAGATAGAGAGAGTAGATTTGTGAAAATGGTTTCTGAAGTTGCATGCTGAGCAGTAATGTTAGGTATTGACGTGTTCGCCCGTTAAAGCGATAGAGTATGGTAGTACTTGAAGAGGTTATTATTGTGAGATAATAACGAAGTTAGGTGGTAACACGAAGTCTTTCGTCCTATGGATGAGGGACTTTTTTGTTTGTATGGATAATTAGCATTGTAAAGGAGGAAGTAGCAATGGTAAATAGAAACAAGTTGTTGATGGATGTATACAGATGGGTGAATTATAAGAAGATATGTTATTCAATTAGTAATCAGCGAATGTGTTGTTAATTGAGAACAAATATTAGTGATATAGATGAAAGAAAGAGGTATAAAATGAAGGTAACAATAAATGATGATGTAAAGAAGATAGGTGTTAAATTGATTGGTGTGGAAATTACAGATATTGAAAATTCAAAGTATTCGGATACTTATCGCAAGGAACATACGGATAGAATAGAACGTGTATTACATGATATTGAAAAAGGCGTACATAATGATATCTTAGATGGATACTGGCAGTTACATCAGAAGATTAGTATTCCAAAAAGAAATAATATTCCTGCGAGTGAAAATTTAATCAAATTGCTTCATAAGAATGGCGATTTATTTTCTATTAACCTAGCAGTAGATATTTATAATCTGATATCTACTGAAACGGCAATCGCTTTAGGGGCTCATGATATAGATAAGATTACTGGTAATATACGATTGGATTTCATAAGAGGGAATGAGAAGTTTGTGCCAATTGGACAGGTGGAACCTAAAAGTTTAAGAAGCGAAGAATATGCATATGTTGACGATGCAGATGATGTTATATGTAAATTGGAAGTAAGGCAGGCAGAGAAGACCAAAGTAACAGATCAAACGAAAAATATATTTTATATTGTTCAGGGGAATGAAGTGACAAGCCATGAAGAATTACTGGATACTGCTAATAAAATTATTGATGAAACAACAAAGTACTGTGGAGGGCATGGTAAAATCATATTCGATTCAGAAGCATAGACTTGATTCCACTAATAAATAGAAGTAAAATAAACATATTATTAGTAAACGTTCTTTTTCTTTCCAATAAATTATAGTAGAAATTAAAAGAACGTTTTATTTAAAAGATAGGAGATCTAAAATGTTTAGAGAGATGAGAAGAAGTAAACAGGTATTAGCAGAGGAACTGTGTATTGATATTTTAAACAAAGCTACAGCAGGTGTGTTAGCAGTTAGTGGGGATGATGATTATCCATATGCTGTACCATTAAGTTATGTATATAGGGATAATAGGATTTATTTCCATGGTGCGAAAACAGGACATAAGCTAGATGGAATTATGCGTAATGAGAAAGTGTCATTCTGTGTTATAGAAAAGGATGATGTAGTTCCAGAAGAATACACAACCTATTTTAGAAGTGTTATTGTATTTGGAAAAGCACGTGTTTTAGAGAGTGAAGAAGATAAAAGAATTGCACTCGAAGTATTGGCAGATAAATATTCGCCAAATCATAAAGAAGGAACGATTAAGGAAATTGAGAAATCATTAGCTCATACAGCAATTGTAGAAATATCAATTGAACATATGAGTGGAAAAGAATCAATTGAATTAACGAAAATGAGATAATAAAAGTTCTTCAATGAAGAACTTTTATTTCATTATTTCCATAGCACGAGCCAACACTTTTTCGCCATTCATCATTCCATAATCCATAGAATTGATAACTTCCACAGGTACTGAATTCAACTCTTCAATGATTTGTTTACTGCGGTAACCAACTTGTGGACCTAGTAGAACACAATCAGAGGTTGGTCCTAAATCAATATACTTATTTACTGCATGAGCACTGATTTCAACTTCCAAACCTTGTTCTTCTGCAGCTTTTTTCATCCTTTGTACAAGCATACCAGTAGATGCACCACCAGCACAAAACAATCTTATAATTTTCATAACTACCTCACCATTCCTTTTGGAATTTTACTTATGTATGCAATATACCATTTGTCTTCACTGCGTGTCAATCAAAGCATGATATAATGATTTTAGATATAAAAAATATATAGGAGGACTGTATATGCATCGATTAGGAGTGTCAGTATATCCAGATATAAAACCATTGAATGAGATTAAAGAATATCTTAAACTAGCAGCAGAAAATGGATGTACAAGAGTATTTTCGAGTATGTTTTCAGTTGACGGCAGTAAAGAAGAGGTATTGGATTACTTTAAGGAATTAATTGATAGTGCTCATGAAGTTGGAATTCAGGTTTCATTAGATGTGAATCCAGAATGCCTAGAAAGAGTTGGCGCATCACCAGATAATCTATCTGTATTCAACGACCTACATGTTGATATTATTCGAATGGATTTAAGTTTTGGCGATGACGGTGATTTACAGTTAATCAATAATCCATATGGAATTCTGATTGAGTTCAATGCATCTATTATAGATAGTGCTCATATTAAGAGATTAATTGATAAAGGAGTAGAACCTTCTAAGATTCTAGTCTGTCATAATTTTTATCCTCAGCGTTATACTGGGATGAAGTGGGATAAGTTTCGTAGAATCAACAAAGAGTTAAGAGAATTGGGAGTAAGAGTAGGTGCTTTTATAAGTTCAAATGAAAAAGATACTCATGGTGTATGGGATGCAACTGATGGATTATGTACAGTTGAAAAACTTCGTGGGTTACCAATTGATTTGCAATTAAGATTATTATTGGCAACAGATCATGTGGATGATGTGCTTATTGGAAATGCATATGCAAGTGAGAAAGAATTTCAACTGTTGGCTCAAACCCTAAAACCAGTAGCGATTGATCAGGATAACCCGATTATTAAGATGATTTTATCCTCAGGTTTTATAGGGAATAAGAATTCTAGTCAAAAGAAAGTGAGAGTTCATTTGGATAGTCAGATTAGTGATATTGAAAAGGAAATCTTATTCGATTTTTATCCCCACTGTGACATGGGTGATAGTTCTGAGTGGATTTGGCGTTCTCGTTTACCAAGATTCATTTATAACACGAAAACAATAGAACCTAGAAATAGTAATAAAGACTATTTTGAACGTGGAAGTATTGTAGTGGTGAATGACAATTATAAGCATTATAGTGGAGAAATTCAGATTGTATTAGAGCAAATCGAAAATGATGGTCAAAGGAATTTCCTGGGTTATATTGATGAAAAAGAATTAATGATGTTAGAGCTTATTAATGATGGTGATATTGTTGTATTTATAAAATAAACAAAATGACATAGTGGATAAAATATCGACTATGTCATTTTGTTTTAAAATAGGTGTAATAAATCACTAGCAACAGTTGGTGAACCAAGAATCATTTGTTGAATATCTTCTTTTGTAATTTTTTTGTCAATTAAGATTGTAAGATAATTGATTAATGTGTCTGCCTGATTGCTTAGTGTATAGGCACCAACAAGTTTTTTATTTTCAAAGATTACTGTTGCTTTCGCAATGGGTTCATTCATTCTTCGATAAGTAAACCAGTTCGTCATATCAATTTCATTGATTGAATATTTATCTGGTTGTTCTTTTGCTTCACTTATATCAATCCCAACTTTCGCAAGTTTAGGACTGCTGTATACAATTGTTGTAATTGCTGGATAATCAATTTCTTTTACTGTATTATCTAAGATTTTACTCGCCACGTAACTTCCTTCAAATGAGGCAACTGGAGTCAACTTTGGTTGCTTTTTAATAACTACATCTCCACATGCATAAATAGAAGGGTTAGAAGTCTGCATAAAATCATTGACTTGAACTCCTCGTTTATCATATGTAACATCTGCTTTTTCTAAATTTAAATCTTCTATATTAGGAACTCTTCCAGCTGCGCAGACAACATAATCAGTTTGTAAGGAATAATCATTTCCACTAAGTGCATACTTATCATCTTCTTTACTAACTTTTTTAATATCTACATCAAATGCAAAATGGATTCCTTTGTCCTTCATCGAAGAAACTAAATCAGAAACATAATTCTCATCAAATCCTTTTAAAGGACGATGATTATGATGAATGATTGTTACATCACTTCCTGCAAGATTAGCAATACTTGCCAGTTCAAATGTAATGTATCCCGCTCCTAAGAATACCATGCTTTTTGGTAGTTCATCCAGCTCTAAAAAATCAGTGCTGGTATTCATATATTCTTTACCTTCAATATTTAAAAGGCTTGGACGTTGTCCTGTAGCAATAATAAAATTACTTGCCTCAATTATCTCATCATTAACCTGAATTTGATTCTTACTTAGAAATGTTGCAGTACCTTTTATTGTATCAATTCCTAAATCTTCAGCATTCGTTTTAAAATTATCTGGAAATGGATTTGTGAATGAACGCTTAAATTCCATCAACTGGCCCCAGTTGATAGAGGCTACATCAGTAATTCCTTTTCCCTTTAATTGGATATTCTGTTCGATTGTTTCTGCGCCTGAGAGCAGTATTTTCTTTGGGTCACACCCATGGTTTGGACAAGTTCCACCCCACACATCTTCTTCGATCATTACTACTGTTTTCTTTGCTTCAATTAATGCTGAAGCACTGGCAAATCCACCAACACCTGAGCCGATAATTGCAATATCATATTTTCTCATATATATCTCCTAACTTTCCTTTGATAGTTAAATTGTACTATTGGGTTAATTTTTATACAAAGGAAACGAACAGTATATTTTCTATACCTCCTATGATACAATTTTATTAATAATAGGAGGAGAACTTATGGCAGTTAGTGAATGGTATAAGGCAAAAGAAGGAAGAGCAGAGCATTTGGTTTATTTAAATGATAAAGCCAAAGAATTAGAAAAATTAATAAATAAAGAAAAGACGATGATTATTCGTGGTGCTGCAGGGAAGAAAGTTCCTTTAGGGGGACGTGCGAAAGTGGACGATATTGTGTATTTTGTGGAAACTGGTGGCGATATGTTGATTACTCATCGTGGTATTATCTCTAAAGTGATTGAAACTGAAAAAATGACAAAAGAAGAATCAGTTGCATTTGTGGATAAATATGAAAAAGAATTAAATCTATCGAAAGACCAATACAAACGATGGGCTGGTAAGAAATTCTTGGCAGTATTTGAAATAGATAAATTGGAAGCAGTAGAACCGTTTAAATATAATCGTGAAAGCAATATGGATGATTGGATTATTACTGAAAGTATTGAAGATATAAAAATATAAAAGAAATGGCAGAATTTATTTTCTGCCATTTCTTTTAATTTTCTTCATAAACTTTACGTAATAGATTGATATCAATTTTTTTCATTTTGTATAATTCTTTAGTTACAGCTAATGCTTTTTTAGGTTCTTTGATATCAATTAGATCATCCATATCTCTGGCAACAGTTTGCCAAGGAACACCAAATTTATCCATCATCCAACCACATGGATATTCTACTCCATCTTTGGTTACAGTATCCCATAGATTATCAATTTCATTTTGATCTTCACAATACACATAAAATGAATTAGCCATTGAGAATGTAAAGTCATGGTTCATCGCACTGTCCATTGCTAGAAAGTGTTGTCCAAATAACTCAAACTCACCAATCGTGAGGGAACCATCTTTGTCTGTTGATTGTGACAATATAGTTCCATTATGGAAATATTCTATCCATGTTTCCATCGCATCTTTAGCTTTTCCATAAAGATTATTCGCGAACATAAAACATGGTGTAATTGTTTCTTTACCATCCCCTACTTTTAATTGCCAAGATACTCCGTATTTATCGTTTAGCCAGCCAAATAAACCAACTCCTGGCAGATTATCAAGATCCATTAGTATTTCGCCATCTTTACTTAACTCCTCCCATATCCTCTTTAAATGTCCAGCATCTGTGCAGTTAATAACATAAGAGATTGCAGGTGTCATGACGAAGTCAGGACCTCCGTTCAATAAAACAAATTCTTGGTTATCAAGGGTTAATGAAATAGTAAGGATATCACCAGTTGTTCCATGTGCATCTTCCACAAAATATAATGTACGATTTCTTTTAGTTTCTTGAAAAAGATTTAGATAATAGTCTGCTGCTTCTTCTACTTTTCCATTGAACCATAAACAATTTGCAAATTTATTATTCATATATTTTTTTCCTTTCCTAGTAAATGTTTTTACTAACTTCATTATAGAATCCGCAATCATAAATAGCCACTCAAATGAAACAAAAAGATACCGCCTGTTGACGATATCATATGTGTTCTTAAAATAAATTTTTATAAGTTACAACTTCTGGTGCTTTTACACATAACTCAGCAAGCATTGGAACATATTTAGCAAAGTGTTCACTGGCTGAATGAGCATCCAGTTTTTCTTGTGTTTCCCAGTGTTCAATCATTACTAGATGATTTTCATCTTTATTATCTTGAAGTAAATCATATTGAATGCATCCATCTTCGTTTCTTGTTTCACTTACCAGGACTTCAGCAATTTTCTTTGCGACGTCAATCATATCTTCTTGTAACTGGAATGTTGCGATAACTCTTATCATAAAGGTATCCCCCTTTTCTGTACCTATTATAGCATAAATAAGAAAGGTGTTTGTAAGTATTACGTTAAAGTGGCAAGTACCTTTTCATAATCCTTTACGTAATATCGAATATTTGTTCTACCCTTTTTAATAATCGTATGACCTTCATCTTCTAATAATTGTTTTTGTTCTTCAATACCGCCAGGATACTTTTTGTTTAACTCACCATGGGCTTTCAAAGTTCTCCAGAAAGGTGTTTTATTATCTTCTCTTTGATGGCTTGCCCAGGCAGCTATGGAAACAAATACTCCAGAAGTAATTGGATCAGTGAAATCGGCATTATTATGTTTTGCGAAATATTCACGTATCTCACCAGTAGTAATTACTTTTCCAAAAGGAATAGTTTTCATGATGTTATCATAATCCATTGGTGGCGCAAAATACATTCTCTCTCCACCATATTTTTTGATTGCTTTCTCATCATCAATAATTTGAATCTTTGGCATCCCATTGCTTCTTTGAAGCATTTCATTAAAGTCTTTTTTATCTTCATTAGCCATAAGTAGTACCTCCTACTTCAATCATAGAGGGTTTTAAACTATAATTCAATGAGACAGTTTTAATTATTTTACTAATTATTAAAGTAAATTATAGTATGATATGATAGATATGTTAAAAGAGGTAAGGCGATGGAATATAAGGAAGTTAAAGATACAATACTAAACATTGAAGGAGGATTTAAAGTAATTAAGGAAGTATCGATTGAATTATATAAATCGATGGATGCAGTTGAGAGTAAAAAACTTGCATATGAACTATATTCTTCAAATGCCTATCAGGAACGTTCACTGGCAGTATTTCTTCTTGGTTATCTTTCAATTGATAATCTATCATGTTTGCTGTTTTTGAAGGATGAAGTAAGTAAAGATGATAATTGGAGAGTGCAAGAAATTTTAGCTATGGCATTTGATTACTTTTGTAGTAAAACAGGTTATGAAAAAGCCATTCCTTATATTGAAGAATGGTTACAATCACCTGTAGCTAATGTGCGAAGAGCAGTTAGTGAAGGTTTGCGAATATGGACCTCTCGACCACACTTCAAAGAACATCCACAAAAAGCAGTAAATTACTTATCACCATTAAAAGATGATGAAAGTGAATATGTGCGTAAGTCAGCAGGGAATGCACTAAGAGATATTAGTAAGAAGCATCCTCAATTAATCATTGATGAAATCAGTTTGTGGGATTTAAATAATAAAAGAATTCTTCAAGTATATAAATTAGTCACTAAGAATGGGTTGCTAATGAAAAAGCAATAATCACACACGATTATTGCTTTTATATTATCTGGCGTTTGCTCTTATTGTTTTGTATAGTGCATGAGCACTTGTTGCTACAGTTACTACTACTATAATAATTATGATTGTAATAATTACAGGATTACTTCCACCAGTACCAAAGAATTGCATGATATCATGACTTCCCCAATCATTTGTTTCTACAAAGTTTAAGAATTCTCTGCTGAAGATATTTGGTCTTGTTAATAGGTAAATGAATCCACCAGCACTAACGATATTACTAATGATAACTCCAGTACACACCATTGGGTGCCATCTGCGATATACTAATTTACTAATATATTCAAGCATTGAGAATGCAAGAATAATGATGAATATTGGTACACAAGTTTGTAGGAAACTTGTATTGAACACTTCTTGAACAAATCTTCCATTGTGTGCAAAAGAGAAGGCAACTGGAATGATTCCACTACAGATTAATATTCCAATAACAGTAAATACTACTGATAATGCCATTTCTATAATTGTTTCAGATAATGAAATTTTATCTTTGTCATTTTTAGGGATTTCAGGAATATCTTCGATTTTCCATTCTTTCGCAATTTTTTGCTGATATCCAGAACGTTCTGCGATTACAAACCCTAGTGTTGTCCAAAATAAAGCTTGGAATGCTCCTGATATTCCCATGCTAATTCCTTGAGAAATTGATTCTTTTAAAATGTCTTTGATATCAACAGTACCACTTGCGGCGCTTATAACATCTAAACTACCAAGGATAAATCCTAATGCTGCTAGAATTCCACCAACAAGTGGCAATAGCCATTTTAAAATTTGAATATATTGATCATACATTGCTGGTGAAATTAAATATCTTGGATTTTGGCGATATTGTTCAGCTAGCTTCGAAGGATGTCCTAACTCTTGTAGCACTGCTTTGACTTCTGCTTCATCAGGATTGTCACTAAGCATATCATAAATATTTGCTTTTAATTCTTCTTCTACTTCTAAGCGGTCTTTCTCAGGTAATCTACGTGTTACATCGTAAACGTATTTATTAATAATTTTATCCATGGTTCATATCCTCCTTACAAATTGATTCAATGCTGTCTTGCATCTTTCCCCATTCTACTAATAATTCTTTGAGCAGTGATTCACCCTGCTTACTGATTGTGTAATACTTTCTTGGTCTGCTTTCATTTGTATCCCATTCACTATTTAGTAAACCTTGTTTATCTAAACGACGAAGCAGAGGGTATAGTGTATTGGCTTCAATTTCTATATCGTGATCCTTCATTGTCTGTAATAGTGAGTAACCATAATGTGGTTGTTTCAAACTTCCTAGTACTGCTAAGATCAAACTACCTCGTCTTAGCTCAACTAGAAAACTATTTAATTGTTCTTTTTCTGGCATGTTTATCACCTCACCCATATTATACTGTGCTACACACACTATTGTCAATAGTAAAATATATGTTTTTTAACAATGTATTAAAAAACAAGATAGTAGATGCAACAGTAGTGCCTTCAGGATTAGGTGTAATTCTGTCAATTGATGGAGGATATACTTGTGTATGGTTAGGGCAAAAAAAATCGACTCACATTTTGTGGAATCGATTCCTTTACTTTGGAAAACTATCGTTTAATCCTTTTTCATTTAGTTTAATTATTTCTTTTAAAGTATTAATATTGATATCATCTAATTTATTGATGTAAATGCAAGATTTGGCTACTTTATATTTTCCAAGATTATCAAATAGTGGTTTTCTTTTATCTTCATCAATCCATAGATATAAAGTAATTCTTGCTTTTTGAATGGCGAATGCAGAATATGGCATATCACCTTCATGTCCAGTTTTATATCGATAATGAAGATTACCAAATCCAACAACTTTATTTGCCCAGATAGCAGGAGTATATTGTGATACTTCTTTGAAGATATCAAATAACTTTCTTGCATCTTCTTTTTTCTTGGGATTTTCAATTGATTCTAAATAGGCATTAACATCATAGGATGTTATTTTCATTTTTGCTTCAGCCATTTTATCGAATCTCAATTGCTTTTGTAGCAAGTGCTAACAACTCATTTTTAGGAATCATTTTTGCATCTGTAATATTTATATAACGAAGATTCTTTCCGCTTCCTTGTAAGATATGATGTTCATCATATTCATCTAAACGATATCCATCATGAAATCCAAAAGTTACATGATTTTTTGCTGTATTGATATAAGCAAATAGTTTCTTTTGATAGGTATAATTAGGTGCGTTCCATTTCCATTCACCTTCCACCTCATAAGGTAATTCCTGTAGAAGAATGATTAGTGTATCCATAATTTCTTGTTGTGACTTATCTAATGATACGTATAATTTGTTGATTTTTTCATCTGTCTTTTTTAACATAAACAATCTCCTTTCCTTTCTCCTATTATAAGAGTTTTGATAGAGATTTGATACTAAGGTAACCAGAAAAAAACTTATCCAAAGATAAGTTTCTACATATCAATGCATGATATATTCCAGTTGATACCAAACTGATCAGCTAACAGACTGTAAGCTGGATTTTCCTGTGTTAGTGGAACAAATACCATACCACCATTTTCTGTTAATTCGTTAAATACTCTTGTAGCCTCTGCAAAGTCAGAAAAGCCAACACACAAGGTTAGATTGTTTCCGTTGATAAACTCAAAGTTATCTGGCATATCACAGAATGTAACAATCGTTCCACCAATATTTAACTGAACATTTGCAATACGATTCTTTCCTTCTTCAGACATCTGAACATTAGGATCAAAAGAAGTATCCAATTCTCCATAAGTCAGGAAGGTTGGTGTTTCCTGTTTAAATACTTTTGCATAAAAGGTAATAGCGTCTTTACAGTTTCCATTGAAATTAAGTGAAATACTAAACATAATAAAATCCTCCATATTACGTTCATTATATCAATGATATATTGAAAATGATATGAAGGATTAATAGTTTACGAATTTAATATTGAATTTAGTAAATCAAATCGTTTTAAACAACTGATATATTCTGCAACATAATAGAAATTTTGAATATCGTATTCATCTACACCTTGATATGCACATACTTCATCCCATAAAAGACTGCTTCCTTCGATATGGAAATGACCAGAAACAGTATCTACTCCAATGAATATTTTAGTGTCCTTATACATTGGGTCTTGTTGTTTGTAGATATGTTTACCATGTCCAATGTTATCTAAGTAGAAAACACGTGGAGAAGGTTGTTGACCATCTGGTAGTTTTTCTTTATATACTTCATTGCACATAATATTGCTTGTAACAACTTCTTTTAATGCTTCATCATCTACTTCAGTTAATGGATATCTAGAGAAAAGATAGTCAATTACGTCCTGTCCACTTTTACGATTAGGCTTTAAACGATCTTTGTATTGACTCCATACTTTCTTCCATTGTGATATTTGTTCATTTGTTGGTGCACTTTGTTGCATAAATTACCTCTTATTTGGTTTGTATATTGTAACAAAAAAATAATAATATCACAACAAGAAAACATCACTAAATTGAAGTAAGTTAAATGACATCAATCTATAGTTATGATAGATTAGAGATATACAAGGAAGAGGAATGGTTATGGAACTTAAATTAGAAGTAATGATAGATGATAGTAAAATATTAATCTCATCACAACATGCAATTGTGAAAATATTAAAGAGTGTTAAAAACATAAAAGACAATGAGTTATATATCTTAATGAAAGATCGTCGCTTTGTGAAGTATGTAGATAACATGAACGATTTAGAAGATAATAATCAATATGATAAAGCTATTGCGATTGTTATGCCCTATGGAATAAGTGAAGATGAAATGAAAGATACATTAGAAAATAATCAGGCAGGATCAGATGTTGAAAATGAGATACTGGCAATATTAGATGCATTTGGCTATGTGATGCAAAAGAAGGAAAAACGCAAACCAGCAAAAGCTCAACATCGCTGGAGTAAAGAAGTAAGTCAAATTGAGTTTTATGTTGATGCAAGAGAAAGTAAAGCAACTGTAATTTGGCAGAAACGAAATGAAATGCTGTTAAAGGCTGGAGCAACAATGATGAAAGAAGCACCACTTAATAAAGATGGTTCAGTGGGTTTGTCTGCAAAGATGGGAAATACATTAAGGGAAGAACATAAAGATGCGTTTGAAAACTTTGTGACAACTAAGGATATTGTTTTAAAAAGTGTAAATGAAATTGGATTATTTCTATACTTTGCTGGTACAAATAGCTGGTTGGAGTTAGTTGATAAAGATGGTAAAACAATTGATGAATGGACGGTTGTAAAATAGTAGTTTGTTGACTGTCGAAGTAGTAGAATGATAGTAGCAGAATAGGAGGAGCACACATGAATCCAGGACAACAACAATTCTTTGACTTTATTGTAGGATTTGCAAAACCTGATAAAGTGGAAGAAGTGAAGAAGTTACTAGAAGAATGCTTTCAACGTCAAAATGATGGGACATTCAATAATGAGTTTCTTAATGAAGTGACACCAAAAATTATTGATGCATTAGAAGATGACAAGAAAGCAGAAGTGAAAGCAATTATGGACCAATTTGGTTCACAACATGTATCAAAATAGAAATGAAAAAAGCAAAAGACATGATTATCTTTTGCTTTTATTATATTAAGCGCCTTCTAGTAAGTCGCGTTTTTTATATCCAATGTATCCAACAATCATGAATACAATGCTAATAGCAGTAATAACAATAAAGACCACTGCATCGAAGTCATCCATAGGCATTCGAGGAATCCAACTCATGATTGCAGTTTTAGAAAACCAATCAGGAAGATTTAATATTCCTCCAAAGTAATTAATGGCAATACAATACCCTAGATAACCATAAACTGCTTTTCCAAATCTTGGCAACCATCCAAGTACAAGTGCTGCTAAACCAGTAAAGAATAAAACAGCTGGTAAGAAGTTCATTCCTGCCACTAAGAAATCAAGCATACTTAATGATGAATCACCACTTAATGCTGTGATTGCTGCTCCACCTAGACCACCAGCACCAAATAGGATACTTATAAGTCCTGCAATTACTGCAATAGCAACGGTTGTCCAATACATTTGTGAACGTGTTACTTTGGTTGAGTAAATTTGGCTTAGATGTAGTCTGTTTTCTTCTGTAAACAATTTATTTATGACTGCAACTGGCAAGATTGCTGCTAAACCAACCATGATCATCATAATTGTTGACGTAAAGGATGATTCAAGTGAAACTCCTCCAGCAGCAAACATTTGTTTCATTAAATCATTACTTTCCAAGAAAGCCTGCATATCACCATAAATTGATCCATAAGCAGCACCTAAAACAACAAAGGCAATTAGCCATGCAATAATAGTTCCTTTATTTAGTTTGAATAGTAGACCAGGAACGGATAGTAAAGATTGTTTGGCAGTTGCACGACCTTCCCTTTCAGGAAGGTAACCAGCTCCCATATCACGTTTGCCTTCTAACACAAAAGCAATCACTACCACGATACCACAGAAGATAACTCCATAAATAAGTGGTATCCAGTTGTTCTCAGTAAAAGGAAATGTGAGATACGTCCATCCCATAGGGTTCAACATTGATAAATCAATATTTGAAATATCACTTCCTGCACGAATTACATATAGTAAACCAATCAGACTGAGGGTTGTTGCAGTAGCTCCAGAACTTGAAGGCATGATTTGCGCCATAACCAATCCTAGTACAGCTCCGATGATACCTGCTAATCCAATGGATGCTCCAAAGAGGAACGTTCCATCACTTGTGACAGATTCAACACCAAAGCTTACCATGGTTCCACCAATTACGATTGCTAATACAATATTAATTAGTATGGTTTCAATGATAACAGCTAATGAGTTTGCCTGACGTCCTACTTGAAAGGAACGTATAAGTTCGCTAAGACCCAAGTCTTCTTCTTTTCTGGTGTGAGAAATAACATGTAATGCTGAGATAATCATTGCGAAGATTCCGCAAAACAACAGCATTTCATTTGAATACATTGCACCTAATGTATAATCAAGTGCATTTGTGATTGGAGTAGGACCAACCATTGAAATCATTGCTGGGTTTTGCATGGTCTCATACATACCAGCTAACCCCTGACCCATTCCAATTTCTTCAAATGCTGGGACAAAGCCAGCTGCAAATATACTGATTCCAATAATCCAAACAATGATTTTCTTCCAATCACGTTTTAGATACTGAATGAATAATACATTCCAAAGCGAAAATTTTTCTTTCATCATCATACCTCCACAGTTATTGTCCTGTGTAATGACGCATGAATAAATCTTCTAGGGTTGGAGGCACGGATTCAAATTTTTTTACACCTAATTTGACTGCTTCACTCATAATAGTATTCATATGCTGATTATCAGCAGAGAAGGTAGCTTGTTCACCATTCAATACAAAATCATAAACTCCATCCACTGATGAAATTGCCGATACATCTTTTTCAGTAACCAAAGTAACTGTTGAACGAGTTAAATGACGTAATTCATCTAGTGTTCCAGTTTCTACGACTCTACCCTGACGAATAATTGCAACCTTATCAGCAAGACGTTCTACTTCACTTAAAATATGTGAAGAAAGCAAAATTGCTTTTCCAGCATCTTTTATTTTTTCAATTTCTTCCTGGAATACAGCTTCCATTAAGGGGTCTAACCCTGATGTTGGTTCATCAAATATATATAAATCAGAATCAACACTGAGGGCTGCAATTAATCCAACCTTTTGACGATTTCCTTTTGAATAAGTTTTTGCTTTTTTCTTTGGATCTAGTTCAAAACGTTCAATCAGATAATCACGTTTTGCTTTATCTCCACCACCGTGAAGTTTTATGAACAAATCAATAATTTCTCCACCACTTAAATTTCCCCATAGAGCAACATCTCCAGGAACATAAGAAACTCGTTTATGAATTTCCAGACTGTCGCTCCAGACATCTTTTCCAAAGATTTCTGCACTTCCACCATTACGATTAATGATTCCCAGCAAAACACGAATGGTTGTTGATTTACCAGACCCATTAGGTCCGATGAAACCAACAACTTCACCTGCATTAACACTTAGTGATACATCATGCAGAGCAGTAAATTTACCGAATTTTTTTTGTAAACCTTTTACTTTAATAATTTCCATAACACTGATACTCCTTTTTTATAGTTAAGTTGTAACGTGCTTTCCAGTTCTAAGACAACGTTCAAATCGTAGAGAAATAAATATAAGGATTTAGCTATCTTCCATCTATTTTTCCTTTTATCCCCTTGTATCAAACCAAAGTTCATTTACAAGTTTAATGATATATACTTTTTCGCTAAAGTCAATACTGATACAATACTAAAATGATAATTTTGGTGTTTAATTTGTTAAAATTCTGTTAATTTCATAAAGTTAAGAACTAAAAATATTTAATAGTTCATAATTTTGTATTTTTGTGATATGATGAGTACAGAAAGCAGGAGTGAATATGAACGGGTTTGAAAAAAGGACAGAGGTTAAGAAACATCAAATTATTGAAGCGACATTTCAGATGATGAATACAGATAAGGGAATCGCAAATGTGAGAATGGATGAAATAGCGAAAATAGCTGGTGTAGGAAAGACAACAATTTTTAAATATTTTGGAAGTAAAGAAGAATTAATAAAAGAAGTCTTTCGTTATTTTTTTGATTTGATGGGAAATACAACAAAAGCAATTATGGACAAAGGAATGTCTTTTGAAGATACGCTCATTGCAATGAGTAATAATAAGATTAAGTATCTGCAAGAGATTAATCACCGATTTTATTTGGATCTGATGGAATATTTTACTGGTAGAGATGAACAAGGTGATTCTATTATAATGAAACAGTATACGCAGGAAAGCTTTGGTATCATGTTGGATTTATTTCATCGAGGTAAAAAGGAAGGGAAAGTGGATCTGAAATATTCGGATGAATTTTTATTGGTATATTTTCAGGCGTTGATTGAGGGAATCTCTAACCCTAAAATTTATGATCGAATCGTTCCGTATACTACCCAGTGGACAGAAATGATGATCAAAGGGCTTGCACCAGCAAAATAATGAAACAACTTTTTCTGGTTGGTGCTATAATTGTAGAAAAGGAGTGAGAGAAATGATATTAATTAAAAATGGTAAAGTATATACGATGGAAGCAGAAAAAATCATCAATGGTGATATTCTGATAGATAATGGAAAAATCGTAAAAGTAGGAAAAGACTTAAGTGCAGATAATGCGGAAGTAATTGATGCTACAGGCAAATATGTATATCCAGGATTTGTGGAAGCACATTGTCATCTAGGATTGGATGAAAGTTCAATTCGTACAGAGGGTCAGGATTATAATGAGACAAGTGATCCGGTTATGCCACATATGCGTGGGAAAGATGGAATTAATCCAATGGATGAAACGGTAGTAAATGCGAGAAATGCTGGTATTACAACTGTATGTGCAGGACCTGGAAGTGCAAATGTACTAGGTGGTACCTTTGTTATTTATAAGACGCAAGGTAACTGTATTGATGAAATGATTGTAAAAGATGATGTTGCCATGAAATGTGCATTTGGAGAAAATCCTAAGATGTTCTATCAAAGTGGTAAATTAAAAACAAGAATGAATATTGCCGGATTATTAAGAGAGACGTTATTCAAGACAAAAGAATATTTAGCAAAAAAAGAAGCAGCAAATGGAGATGTCACAAAAATGCCTGCATTTGATATGAAACTGGAAGCCATGATTCCAGTTATCAAGAAAGAAATTCCGTTAAAGGCACATGCACATCGTGCAGATGATATTCTGACATCGATTCGTATAGCAAAAGAGTTTGATTTAGATATGACGTTAGACCACTGTACAGAAGGACATTTGATTGTGGATGAAGTGAAGAATAGTGGTTTTGATGCAATTGTTGGGCCTAGTTTGACTCATAAGTCAAAATTTGAGTTAAAGGAAAAATCATTTACTACACCTGCAGTACTTCAACAAGCTGGAATGCATATTGCAATAACTACAGATTCACCTGTAGTACCACAAGAGTATTTACCTCTATGTGTAAGCCTTGCGGTTAAATCAGGATTGGATGCATATGAAGGAATCAAAGCAATTACAATTAATGCTGCTGAAATCATTGGTGTAGCTGACCGTGTTGGTTCCATCAAAGAAGGAAAAGATGCAGATGTTGTAATCGCGAATGGTGATATTTTAGATGTTGCAACTGAAGTAGAATATACAATTATTAATGGAGAAGTAGTATACAAGAAATAATACTAATTAATATGAAAAGAAATGACCTTGGATAATTATAATTCCAAGGTCATTTCTTCCGTCCTTCATACATTGCCAGAGGTATACTGGATTCGCCTCTAAATGTATTATGAACGCAATAGAAATAAAAATGTTATAATTGTTACATGAAGTCAAATAATTGTAATGAGTGAGAACATTAGAATATTTGATACTTATTAAAGAGAGGTTTATCTATGAATACATTGTTATTAAAATATGCACTGGAAGTCGCAAAAACAGGTTCCATTACCCATGCAGCCGAAGGCTTGTATATGGCACAGCCAAATCTTAGTAAAGCAATTAAAGAATTAGAAGAGGTGCTGGGATATGATGTGTTTGAGCGTTCATCAAAAGGAATGTTTCCAACCAAGCAGGGGAAAGAGTTTTTAGTATACGCGAAAAGTGTGTTAAATCAACTAGATAAAATTATGGAAATAGGAGATGAAGGTGCAAAGAATGTACAGACCTTTGATGTTTCGATTCCAAGAGGTAGTTATATTGCTCAAGGGTTTACTAAATTTGCTATTACGTTAGATCAGGAGCGTGGCATTAACTTAAGTCTTCAGGAAACAAACTCTGTACAGACAATCAGTAGTGTTGCAGAAGGAAACTTCCATCTGGGTATTATTCGCTATCAGGTAGTGCACGAAAATTACTTCCGTGATTACTTAAAGAATAAAAATCTTGCAAGTGAAGATATCTGGGAATTTAAACTTCGAGTAATTATGTCAAAAAATCATCCATTAGCGAAAGAAGAATCAATTCAATATAAACAACTTACCAACTATACAGAAATTGTTCATGGTGATAATAGTGTTCCTTATCTTATGAAGGATGCTAACGAAAGTGAAGACAAAAATATAAAGAAGAAAATATCGGTATATGAACGTTATAATCAATTTGATTTATTAGAAAGTATGCAGTCTTCTTATATGTGGGCATCACCAATTCCAGATAATATATTAGAACGTCATGGGTTGGTTCAACGTGGTTGTGAAGAAGTGAATCATATATATAAGGATGTCTTAATTTATGAAAAAGGCTATCGCATGAATGAACTGGATAAACGATTTATTGAGATTATTTCTGAGGAACAACAAAAGGTCGCGCAAAAAGAATTTAGATAATATAGAAGAGAATGTGCTATATATAATTTGGCATACCACCATGCAATTTTCATAATAGTTTATATAGAAGAGTTTTGTTATCATATAGGTACAGTAGGAAACTATTGTAATAGAGATAAGGAATTTCATATATAATGACTCACAATGAAATTCACATTCTCAAGTTAATAAAAGTTATGCATTCCTGTGCAAAGAGAAAAACCATACACATAGATGTGGCCTGTGCATAAATTTTATTAATGATATTACAGATATGGCCATACCTATCATAGGAGAAAGATAGACCTGTGTGTAATCAAAAAAAATCTACGACGGTAGATTTTTTTTCTTGTAGTTATTGAGTTGAAATATGAAATATTTGATAGATTTGACTACAACCAAGTTGATTAGTTGGTTTGTTTTCAAAAAAATGGAATTCAACATACTTCCATTTATCAGGATTATATAGAAGAAGACTTCCTAAACTGTTGTCAAAAGATTTAGAGAATGTAGGTTTCTTCATTTTATCTGTTTCTGCTATATTGTGTCCAATTTCTAATACATATCTAGAATCCTTAATTGAGTTAGATATATTTATTATGAAAGGAATCGCAATGTTTATTTTTTGCCATCCGAAGGAAGAAAGTATGTTGTCATAGAATCCATCAAAAATGAATTTATTCATACCAATGTTCCCTTGCCAAATATAGAGTGGTGAATATTGTTTTTTTACCTTAGTATCAATTACCAAGTAAGCCTTTAGAAGAAGATCAGTAAAGCCATCCGTTTTTGAACCGTTTTTGTAAATTCTTTCTTTTATGATATTCATATCATAATCGTTTGGTAATGTAATTTTGTATTGCATAGCATTCATATAGAGTACTCCTTTTTGTTTATAGTCTTATTATACTTATAGGGCATATCTTTGTATAATGGTTATAAATCATGTTAGATATTACTGAAAGTAATATCAGAAAAAGGAGAATCAAATGGAAATTAATGACCTCAAAATTTTTTATGAAGTAGCGAAGTTAGGTTCAATTTCAAAAGCAGCTGAGAAACTGGAATACGTTCAATCAAATGTCAGTAAAAGAATACTAAAGGTAGAAGATGAAATGAAACGCACTTTATTTATTAGGAAGAATAATGGAGTGAAATTGACTAAGGATGGAGAAAAATTCTTAAAAAAAGTTGAAGTAGTATTATCTGATTTTTCCATTATGGAAAGAACGTTTTTAGAAGACAATCAACAGATTTCTATTGGGGCCACAAATTCAATATCTTATAGTTATTTACAACAATCCATACTAAATGAGGAGATAACTGTTTTCACTAAACCAATTTCTGAACTGATTAGAATGTTAAAAAGCGGAGCAATTGATGTTCTTGTTGTAAATAAAAAAATTGAGGATATAGAAATTAAAGAGATTTCAAAAATATCTGAAACTATTCGTTGGGTAAAGAGTAATCAGAATAAATCAGAATTTATAGAGAATAAGATAATAATAAGCAGAGATAGAGAGTGCCCTTATAGATTAGAAGTATTAAAGTATCTTAAAGAAAATAGCTTAGAAGATATGGCTATTATTGAAGTTGACACAATGGACTTATTGGTATCAATGATTGAATCAGGAACAGCGATTACGGTGTTACCTAAGAAAATAATTGATATGAATCCAAAACTTGAAGCAATAGATGGAATGGATGTGCAACCAGTAGATATATATGTTTATACACTTATGAGTAATCAGCAATCTTTTCGCCTTACAATTGATGGTCTAACAAAAAAACAACCCTAACTTGGATTGTTTTCTTCCTTTAACCAATTGCTTCGTTTGAAGTAAATTACTAATAAGACTGTACTGATCACCCATGTGATTGGCCAACCCATAAATACATGTTGAATATCGTTGAATAGTTTTACCATTATAGTAATCCATGCAATACGACAGATACACCAAGAGAAAATCATAATAATCATTGGTACTTTGGTCTGACCAGAACCTCGTAATGCACCAGCCAGGTTATGACTGATTGCAAGGATAATATAACCAGGTACAATGCTTCTCATCATTAATGTTCCATACTCAATAACTGTAGGATTCGTTGAGAACAGAGCTAAAATTTGATGAGCAAATAAGAATAAAATTAATGAGATACCTAAGGTGATGGAACAACTCAGGATTAAACCAATACGAATTCCTTTTCGTACTCGATCATATTCTCTGGCTCCCATATTCTGAGCGACAAATGTTGTAAGTGCATTTGAGAAACTCATAACTGGTAGGATAGCGAATCCATCAATCTTAGTATACGAACCAGCACCAGCCATGGCAAACTTACCAAAACTGTTAATGTTGGATTGAACCACTGCATTCGATAAAGATACAATCATATTTTGAATCGCGCTTGGTAAACCAATACGAATAATTTCTTCTAAACTGTCCCTGTGAAAACGGACTTTTTTTATTTCTAAGCGATAAATGTCGGTTGATTTTATAAGGAGATATAGTACTAAAATAGCACTGACAACTTGAGCAATTAACGTAGCGACTGCAACTCCCATTACAGCCCAACCAAAAACGACTACAAATACTAAGTCTAAAACGATATTGATTACACATGAAACAATAAGGATATAAAGAGGGCGACGTGAATCTCCAACAGCGCGTAAGATACCACTTCCCATATTATAAGTAATGATTCCAAAGGATCCTAAGAAATATATCTGTAGGTAAGTAATAGAATTTGCCATTACCTCAGCATCTACATTCATAATCTGTAAAATAGTAGGGGTTATAAAGTAACCTACGATTGTTAGCAGAACACTAACTACGAATGTAAGAGCAATGGCTGTATGCACATTCTTGCTTACTTCCTTAAGATTACCTGCACCATAATGTCTTGATATTGCCACCCCAGCACCAATTGCCAGACCATTAAAGAAACTGATAAACAAAAAAACAATCGGCCCAGAAGAGTTAACAGCTGCAAGAGCATTGTCACCTACGAAGTTACCGATAACGATTGAATCCACTGTACTGTAGAATTGTTGGAATAAGTTTCCAATTAATAGTGGCAGTGAAAACCATAAAATTTGTTTTGTAATATTTCCGTGTGTCATTAATTGCGTATTGGACTGACTCATATATATGCACCCCCTAATATATATAAGGATAGTATACTCTCTATTTGAAGGAAAATAAACTATATAAAAAAGGGGAAATAAAAAAAGTTAAAAAAATTGTATTATTGTATTGACACAGTTTGATAAAGGTAGTATAGTTGTATTAGTTAATTAGTACACAGGTACAAAAGAGGGAGGAAATGTATGAAGGAATTATATCTTATTGTTTCATTAACACTATCGGGTTTGATTGGATACTTGCTAATAGACTACAATGGTTCCATCATTCAAAATGTATTATTTGTAGTATCAGCAATTCTGTTAGTATCATCAGTACTTAATTATATAGAGTGTAAAGAGATGTTAAACATCGCAAGGAAGGAGCGTATATATGAGTGAATATATTTTAGAGACAACTAGTCTTACGAAAAAATTTGGAAAGAAAACAGCAGTAGACGCAGTAGAGATGCATGTAAAGGCAGGAGAGATTTATGGGTTTATTGGACGTAATGGAGCAGGGAAAACAACATTCCTGAAAATGATTGCTAACCTATTACATAAATCGAATGGGGATATTAAATTATTTGGATCAACGGATTTAACTCCAGCAAGAGGAAGAATTGGAGTACTGATTGAAAATCCAGGGTTATATCCAGCTATGAGTGCCTATGACAACATCAAGATGAAATGTATCTTGTTAGGAATCAAAGACAGTGATAAGAAGATTAAGGAATTATTAGAATTAGTAGGTTTAGAGAAAGTAGCGAAAAAGAATACAAAGAACTTCTCACTAGGAATGAAACAACGTTTGGGATTGGCAATTACGTTAGTAAATGATCCAGAGTTGTTATTACTAGATGAACCAATCAATGGTTTGGACCCTCAGGGGATTATTGAGATTCGTGAAATCTTATTAAAATTACAAAAACGAGGAATGACAATTATTATTTCTTCACATATCTTGGAAGAGTTAGGAAAGATTGCGAACCGTTATGGAGTTATTGCTTCAGGACAATTAATTAAAGAACTTACAAGAGATCAACTAGAAGAATTATCAAAGAATGCAATTCAAATAGAAGTTGATGATGTGGCAGAAAGTATTCGTGTGTTAAAGAAATTAAATATTGATAACTATGATCATGAAGATAACATCTTCAGAATCTATGATCTAAATGTAGATCGTGCAAAGTTAAACTCAACACTAGTAGTGAATGGAGTACTTGTATCTTCAATATTTGAACAAAGTGAAAGTGTGGAAGATCTGTTTGTGGACATGATGGGAGGAGCAAACTATGTTTAATCTTATAAAGATGGATTTTTATAGAATGTTTAGAACAAAAAGTTTCTATATAGTAGGACTTATATTAGCTGCGTTTGTAGCAATGATGATGTATTCATTAGGAAGCTCTGATCCAGCATGGATTCAAGAGGTTTATGGATACGATGTAAACAATATGCAAATGATTGATTTGCTTTATGAAACACTTATGAATGGAATGATACCAATGGTTATTGGAATTGGTGCAGCGATGTTCATATGTACAGATTACAGTAGTGGTTATATTAAAAATATTGCTTCTAGTGTAAAAAACAAGACCACAATTGCCTTGTCGAAATTCGTAGTTTCGACCGTTGGAATTATAATATATTTTATTCTCATGATTTTACTGACTTATATTCTTGGAAACCTATTTGTCGGCACTGTGGTAATCGGTGATGCAAGTTTATTAGTGCAATACGTTGGGATGGACTTCTTCTTAAGCGTAGTGTTCTTAGCACTAGTATTGTTAGCAGCAAGCTTCTTTAGAAGCAGTGCTGCTAGCATCACATTGATTGTAGTAGTCATGATGGCAACACAACTGGGGTACTCAGTATTAGATCACTTCCTAGGAATTGATTTGATTCCATACTCACCAGTTATGAATTTACAGATGTTGAACCCAGGTGATACAAGTGGATGGATGACAGCATTCATCTCAGGAGCTATCTTCTTAGCGGTATACTTATTTGGTTCAGTATTCGTATCAGAAAAGAAAGATATTACTTAATATATAGATAGCAAGACTTACGGTGTAGGTCTTGCTTTTCGTTGTAAATATCATAAAGATATAACATGAAATAGTGATAATTGATGCAGTTTATTAGAACATATGTATGAATTGTGAAAAGATTAACAAAAACCTTGATTAACTGGTTTTTCTATGGTAATATAGTTGCAACGATGACAAGTGAAAGATTTCACAATCGTGCACAGGAGGACTTATGGCAAAAGCAGTAAAAGAAGAAAAAGTAGAAGTTAGTCCAGCTCAAAAAGAGGTTAATACTCTAGTTGAAAAAGGACTGAAAGCCCTTGAAGCGTTTCGTCAATTAGACCAAGAAGCAGTTGATTTTATCGTTGCTAAAGCAAGTGTAGCAGCATTAGACCAACATGGTGTACTGGCAGAAGCAGCAGTAAACGAAACAGGTAGAGGAGTATTTGAAGATAAAGCAACAAAAAACTTATTTGCTTGTGAACACGTTATTAACTACATGCGTGATTTAAAAACTGTAGGAGTTATTAACCGTGATGAAGAAGCAGGAATCGTGGAAATCGCTGATCCAGTAGGAGTTGTTTGTGGTATCGTGCCAACAACAAATCCAACATCAACAGCAATTTTCAAATCATTGATTTGTTTGAAAACAAGAAACCCAATCGTGTTCTCATTTCACCCAAGTGCAAATAGATGTTCACAACAAGCAGCTAAAGTTGTATATGATGCAGCAGTAGCAGCTGGGGCTCCAAAAGACTGTATCCAATGGATTGATGTACCTTCAATGGAAGGAACAAACGCTCTTATGAACCATGATGGAATTTCAACAATTCTAGCAACTGGTGGTAATGCAATGGTTCGTGCAGCTTACTCATGTGGTAAACCTGCATTAGGAGTTGGTGCTGGTAACGTGCCTGCATACATTGAAAAGACAGCTAACCTTAAACAAGCAGCAGCAGATATCGTATTATCAAAAGCATTTGATAATGGTATGATCTGTGCTTCTGAACAAGCAGCTATCGTTGATAAAGAAGTATATGATGAAGTAAAAGAAGAATTCAAATCTTACCATGCTTACTTTGCAACACCAAAAGAAAAAGCAATGCTTGAAGCATTTATGTTTGGTGTAAACAATGCTGGTGAAGCAGCGAACGCTAGATTAAACGCTAACGTAGTTGGTAAATCTGCATACTGGATTGCAAAAGAAGCTGGATTTGAAGTACCTGAAAGAACAAACATCATTTGTGTTGAATGTAAAGAAGTTGGAGTGAAAGAACCTCTTACAAGAGAAAAATTATCTCCAGTATTAGCTTTCATTAAATCAAACAGTACAGAAGATGGTATGAATAAAGCAGAAGCTATGGTTGAGTTTAATGGACTTGGTCACTCGGCTGCAATTCACACTGCTAGTGAAGAACTATCTATCGAATTTGGTAAGAAAGTAAAAGCTATCCGTGTAATCTGGAACTCTCCTTCAACATTTGGTGGTATTGGTAATGTATATAACGCATTCATTCCATCATTAACATTAGGTTGTGGATCTTATGGTAAAAACTCTGTTGGAGATAACGTAGGTCCTGTTAACTTATTGAACATTAAAAAAGTAGGGAGACGTAAAAACAATATGCAATGGTTTAAAGTTCCATCAAAAATCTATTTTGAAAGAGATTCAATTGAATACTTACAACAAATGCAAGGTATTGAACGTGCGATGATCGTTACGGATAAATCAATGGTAGACCTAGGATTTGTAGATAAAATTACAAAACAATTAGCAGCTAGACACAACAACGTTAAAGTTCAATTATTCTGTGACGTTGAGCCAGATCCAGATATTACTACAATTAATAAGGGTGCAGATGTTATGCGTTCATTCCAACCTGACACAATTATTGCCCTTGGTGGTGGATCAGCTATGGATGCTGCTAAGGGAATGTGGTTATTCTATGAAGCACCAGATGTATGTTTCGATGACTTAAAACAAAAATTTATGGACATCCGTAAACGTGCATTCAAATACCCTGAATTAGGTAAAAAAGCAAAAATGGTTAGTATTCCAACTACAAGTGGAACTGGGTCAGAAGTAACACCATTCGCTGTTATCTCTGATAAAGCAAACAACAAGAAATACCCTCTTGCTGACTATGCTTTAACTCCAGATGTTGCAATTATTGATGCTTCATTTACTACTAACCTACCAGCTGTTGTTACTGCTGATACTGGTATGGATGTTCTTACTCACTCACTTGAAGCACTAGTTGCTGTACTTGCAAGTGACTATACTGATGGATTAGCTCTACAAGCAATCCAAATGGTATTTGAATACTTACCAAGAGCTGTAAAAGATGGTAGAAATGATCCTGAAGCACGTGAAAAAATGCATAATGCATCAGCTATGGCTGGTATGGCATTCGCTAATGCATTCCTAGGAATGTGTCACTCAATGGCACATAAAATTGGTGGTATCCACCATACTCCTCATGGACGTACAAATGCAATTCTGTTACCATATGTAATTCGTTACAATGGACAAAAACCAGAAAAATTACCAGTATGGCCAAAATACAACTACTACAGAGCTGACAAATTATATGCTAAAGCTGCTCGTTTAATTGGATTAAACGTAAAAGATGACGCTGATGGTGTAGAAAAACTTGCTCAAGCAGTTGAAAAATTAAACAAGGAAGTTGGAATTGAAGCAAACTTCAAAGCACAAGGAATTGACGAAAAAACATGGATGGATTCAGTTCATGAAATCGCAATGCTTGCTTATGAAGACCAATGTTCTCCAGCAAACCCTAGATTACCTATGATTGCTGATATGGAAGAAATTCTAAAGAAAGCATACACAGGAGAATAATAATTATGTAAAGTCAGGCAATTAATGTCTGGCTTTTCTTTTGAAGAAATGGATAATTTATAATGTTGTAAATGTCACACATTTTCGTAACATTTTTATATGCACCGTGCATCTACGTTGTGATAAATGAAATGTGTGCTATAATAACATTGTAAAGTAAAGCGTAAATATCCCTTTCCTATCTTCCAGCTTTACTTTACAGATTATATAAAGAAAGAAACGGTACCCGCCGTTTCTTTTTATTTTATGGGGGCTATGGTATAATGTATAGGATAATGGAGGCCTTATGAAAATTCTATTATATTTCGAAAATGAAAAACTAATTAAGACTTCAGGAATTGGGCGTGCAATGAAACATCAGATGGAAGCTTTGGAGAGTCAGGGCATCGATTATACAACTGATCCTGACAGTGAAGATTATGATATTTTACACGTTAATACATATATGATTAATAGTTCAAGATTGATTGCTAAAGCTAAAAAAGAAGGAAAAAAAGTTGTTGTACATGCACATAGTACAGAAGAAGACTTTCGAGATTCTTTCATTTTAAGTAATCAGTTATCACCAATTTTTAAGAAAATTATAATGAATGTATATTCGGAAGGAGATTATATTTTAACTCCTACACCATATTCTAAAAAACTGTTAGAAGGATATGGATTAACACAACCGATTGAAGATATTTCTAATGGGATTGATATTCGTCGTTTTGATTATGATGTAGAGAAAATCAAAGCGTTTCGCAAATATTTCAGTCTAAAAGATGAAGATAAAGTAGTTATTGGCGTTGGGTTGTATTTTGACCGTAAGGGAATCTTGGATTTTGTGGAAGTGGCAAGACAATTACCAGAGTATAAGTTTATCTGGTTTGGATATACACCATTATATACAATACCGAAACACATTCGTGATGTGGTAAATGAAGATCACCCTACCAATGTATTGTTTCCAGGTTATGTGAAGGGTCCGATTATTGAAGGGGCGTTCAGTGGAAGTAATGCATTCTTTTTCCCAAGTAAAGAGGAAACCGAAGGAATCGTTGTGCTAGAAGCACTTGCTTCCAGACAAAATGTAATTGTTAGAGATATTCCAGTGTTTGATCCTTGGTTAGAAGATAAAGTGAATTGTTATAAAGGAACAAGCAATGAAGAGTTTGTGGATTTGATTCGTGGTGTTGTTGAAAACACGCTTCCATCGACAAAGGAAGCAGGAAGAAAAACAGCTGAACAACGAAGTATTGAAGAAATAGGAAAACGATTAAAAGCAATTTATGAAAAAGTATTAGCGCAGTAGGGGGAATATGAAAAAGAAAAGTTATATAATTAACTTCTTATTGATTATTGGGCTTACTGCATTTGGTTTGTGGTTGGCATTAAAAGACAATTTTAAAGAAGTATTAGGTTTGTTGGGTAATATAAAATGGTATGCATTTCTATTAATCTTAGTTTATGGAGTAATGTATTATTTTTTAATTGGAAAAATTTACCAAATTTTAGGAAAACAACATAAAAAAGACTATACATATAAGGAAGGCGCTCAAATTGCGTTTGTTGGTGCTTTTTTTAGTGGAATCACACCAAGTGCAACTGGTGGACAGTTTGCACAGGCGTATATTATGAAGAAACAGGGAATTAAAATTAGTAGTGGAGCCAGTATTCTTTGGATTGATTTTATTATTTACCAAAGTGTAATGGTTGCCTATAGTACGATTTTAATGATTCTTCGCTTTACTTATTACTATACGGAACATTCAGCTTTCTTCTTGTTAGTACTGATTGGATACGTAGTAAATAGTATGGTAATTTTGCTTCTATATACAATGGCAAGATTTCCTAAAGCTTATAAGAAAATCAGTTACTGGGTTGTGAATCTATTACATCGATTGAAGATTGTAAAGGATCCAGTTGCAACGATTACGAAGTGGAATGTTCAGTTAGAAAGTTTTACTTCTGAGATTAAGAACATCAAGCACCAGAAAAAGATGGTAGTGAAATGTGTCATATTGAATATCATCAGACTTACGATTTTATATATCTTACCTTTATTTATAGGATATCTGATGGGATTAGACGTAAATATAAGTATGGCATTAGATATTATTACCATGAGTGCCTTTGTAAGTATTGCCAATGCATTCTTTCCAGTCCCTGGAGCCAGTGGTGGAACTGAGGCAGCGTTTATGTTGATTTTCTCAACATTATTCACAAGCATAGAAACCAACAGTATGATGATCTTATGGAGGTTCTCTACTTATCATGTAATTATTTTGATTGGTGGATTAACATTCATATATCTGAAACATAAGTATGATAAATTAAGCAATGAGATTATTAGCGAGGAGGATTATTTATGAGAATCGGGATCTTCACTGATACCTATACACCAGATATTAATGGGGTTGTGTCTTCTGTAGTAACCTTACAACATGCCTTAGAAGCACATGGTCATGAGGTATATATTATTACTTCACATAAAGGATTACTTCATTCAACTAGAGAAGGTAATGTATTTCGAATGCCTGGGTTAGAACTGAAATGGTTATATGGATATATTCTTAGTACGCCATATCACTTTACGGTGAAAGCGGAAGTAGAAAAGTTAAACTTGGATATTGTCCATGTACAGACTGAGTTTGGAGTAGGAGTATTTGCTCGTATTGTTGCCAGACAATTAAAGATACCAGTAATTTATACGTATCATACAATGTATGAGGATTATACTCATTACATTAATCGTTTTGATTTACCTGGTTTGGATAATGTATCAAGAAAAGTAATGAATTCACTTACGAAATTCTTGTGTGAGTCAGTTGCGGGAATTATTGCACCTAGTATGAAGACAAAGGAGGCACTGACTCGCTATGGAGTGAAGCGTCCAATTCATATTATTCCAACAGGACTTGATCTGGAAGCATTTAAACCAAAGAATGTAAAAGAAGAGTTATGTCAGAGCATCAGAGAACAGTATCATATTACTGAAGATACAAAACTGATTTCTTATATTGGTAGAATCGCTCCTGAAAAGAGTATGGATATTATTATTGATGGATTTCAATATGTAAAGGATCCAGCAGTGAAAATGATGATTGTTGGTGGTGGACCATCTCTGGATGATTTAAGAAAACAGGCAAATGAGTTAAATCTTCAGGACCGTATTATCTTTACAGATAAACAGCCTAGAGAGGATATGCCAGCGTATTATGCAATTGCTGATGCCTTTGTATCTCCATCCTTAAGTGAAACACAAGGGATGACGTTTATTGAAGCACTGGCTGCAGGACTTCCTGTATTCGCAAGAAAAGATGAAGTTCTGGAAGAACTTGTTTATGAAAATAAAACTGGATATTACTTTGCGACACCACAGGAATATGGAGAAAAGGTAGATGCTTACTTTGCAACAAGCAAGGAAGAGCGTGAGCACTTCTCACAAGACTGCATGGATGTAGTTAAGAAGTATGATATTGATCACTTCTATAATTCAGTATACAAAGCCTATGAACAGGCTATTCTTGATTATGAAGAAACCTATTACATTGAATCAATTAAGACAAGTGATGACTGTATGCGTTTGTATCTGACGAACCAGGAAACTGGAGTAGAAGAAAAACTGCTAATTTCACTGGATGACTACTTAATGTATGAAATCAAAAAAGGTGGGATTTTAGAGAATAGTTTATATGAAGCGCTAAGAGAAAAAGAAAAAGTGCTGGTTGTATATCGTGGTTGTCTGAAGAAACTGCGTTCTAAAGACCGTACACGTAAAGAGATGTATGACTTTATGGTTAATATGGAAGAACCTTTGGGTATTAAGACAATCAATGAAATTATTGATATGTTAGAGGAAAAAGGTTATATCAATGATGATGCCTATACAATTGTACAGTTAGAAAAACTGGATCATTCTTTATATGGTAAAAAGAAGATGATTCGTCAGTTGGTAAGTAAGGGAATTCCTTATGAAACAATTGAGGGACATATGGGACAATATGATGAAAGTCATGAATATACTAAAGCGTTCAAGTTAGCATTAAAGTATCAGGATACAATTAAGAATAAGTCACTGAAAGAGAAAAAAGAAGTAATCAAAAATAAACTGATTACCAATGGATATTCGCTATCGCAAGCAAGTGAAGTAGTAGATGAAATGAATTTTGAAGATGATATATTAAGAGAAAGTGTATCACTGCAAAAGGCAATTGATAAAGCTTATCGTAATTATTCTCGTAAATATGAAGGAAAAGCGTTAAGAGAAAGAGTATTACAATACGTATTACGCAAAGGATTTATGTATGATGATATCATACATGCATTAGAAATGAGGGATTTAAGTGGAGAATAAACAAATAAAAGATTTAAATAATGGCGATCATATTAAAATGAAGCTATTAATATTCCAAGTAAATAAAGGTGTTACCAACAAAGGAGCTCCTTACTTGTCACTGCAACTTCAGGATAAAACTGGAGTAATGGATGCAAAGTACTGGAATGTTAGTGAAGATGAAATCAATAAATACAAAGCAGGAATGATCTGTATGATTACTGCGGATGTATTATCACACAACAATCAACTGCAAATCAGAGTATCACATATTGAGATGTTAGATCGTAACAATGAAGACCTGGCAGACTTTGTACGCAGCAGTTCAATTGGTAAGGAAGAATTGAAGTATAAGATTAATCATGCAATTGATTCAATTCGCAATGATACTTACCAAAGACTTGTAAAGGCTGTATTGTTGGAATATGAAACAGATTTCTATACTTATCCAGCAGCAAGTAAGAATCATCACAACTTTGTTGGTGGTTTAGCTACTCATGTATTGGGTATGGTAGAACTAGGTGAATTCCTATGTAAGCAATATCCATTACTGGATCATGATTTACTAATTAGTGGAATTCTGTTACATGATATTGGAAAGATTGTAGAGTTAAGTGGACCGGTTATTATTGAATATACAATAGAGGGAAAACTACTTGGACATATCTCGATCATGCAGGCGAAGTTATATGAAATTGCTCGCCGTATGAATATCGATAACGAAGAACTTACTTTGCTTCGTCATATGATATTATCACATCATGGAGAGTATGAATATGGTTCGCCAGTATTACCAATGGTTCCAGAAGCAGAAATGTTACATTTGATTGATAACATTGATGCGAAGATGAACACAATGGAGAAAGCATTTGAAAGAGTAGAACCAGGAACATTTACACCACGTATCTTTGCGATGGAAAATCGTTCATTCTACAAAGCAAAAAATAAATAGTACTAGAGGAGCACATCGAAAGGTGTGTTCTTTTTGTATGCCATTTGCGAGAAAGTCTTTCTATGTATATAATTGCATTAACTAATAGGAAGTGAATTATTAAAAAATTTTAATGAAACTCACTGGTGAAATTCATGCAAGAACTTAATAAATATCTTATAGTATAGACAGGAGGTAGCATATGGAATTTATTCAGAAACATAAAAAGAAAATAATAGTTGGCTTAATTGCCTTAATTATCTTAGTAATTGCAGTTACTGTTTTATTGTTTCAGTCAATTGCTACTCGTATAAACTATAGTAGAGAACAGATTATTGAGATTGCTGAAAATCAGGTTGGTGGCAAGGTCACTGAAATTGATGTGGAACATGAAATATTTAATACGTATTATGAATTAACCATGATTGATGATAATCATCATGAGGTAGAAGTGGTAATTGATGCAAGTGATGGAACAATCGTAGAAATAGATTATGATGATTAGGAGGATGGGTTATGGAAAAGATATTAATTGTAGAAGATGAAAAGCATATGCTTGATTTACTTAAACTGGAATTGACACATGAGAATTATGAAGTTGAGTCAGCTACTGCAGGTGATGTAGCCTTAACAATGGCACTTGAACATGATTATGATCTTATTTTATTAGATCTGATGTTACCAAAGATGAATGGTGTAGAAGTATGCAGAAGACTTCGCTTAGAAAAAGATACTCCAGTGATTATGCTAACGGCTCGAGACAGTGTTATGGATAAGGTGAATGGATTGGAATCAGGTGCTGATGACTATCTGGCAAAACCATTTGCTATGGAAGAGTTGTTTGCTAGAATTCATGCTATCTTACGTCGCAAAACGAATAAGATTCAAATGATTACCTATCGTGATTTATCACTTAATTATGATTCTTTTCAAGTGTGGAAAGGTAAAGAAGAAATTGTACTGACAACAAAGGAATTTCAATTATTAAAATTGTTTATGCGTAATCCTAATAAAGTATTTAGCAGAGATGAATTAGTGGAAGAAGTATGGGGGTATGAAAATGACTCCGAAACAAATGTAGTGGATGTTTATATTCGTCATCTACGAGGTAAGTTAGAAAATGGTGAAGATAAATATATTCATACGGTACGTGGAATAGGGTATCGATTCCAATGAGAAAGAAAAATATTCGCTCTCGCTTAACCTTAATTACTTCCACAATTATATTAAGTTTTCTAGTAGTATGTACCGGATTGTTTTACTTATTTCTTACTTACTTTGCGCAGATTATTGAACGAGTTTATGGTATTGATGATGATATCTTACAACCATTCTTCAGTATTATTGGTATCGCATTAGTTTTATTAATCATTTTTGCCTTAGTTGCAAGTATCCTTGGAGGATTCTTTGTATCAGAACGTTTTCTAAGTAGTGTAGTCAGTTTTACAAACCAGATTAAGCGAATCAAGAATGAAGGTTTAGATAAACGTGTACCAATTGTTAATAACGATGAACTGGATGATTTAGGTAAAGAGTTCAATTATCTTATGGACGATATTGAAGAATCAATCCAGAAACAAAATCAGTTTGTGTCAGATGCATCACATGAACTGAAAACCCCGTTGGCAATCATTAATGGAAATTTGGATATGCTACAACGTTGGGGGAAAGAAGATCCTAAAGTATTGGATGATTCATTAGATGTAATAAAACTAGAAGTGAATCGAATGATTACGCTTACTGGAGAACTACTACAGTTAACTAAAGAATTTGATGATAGTAATATAAGTATATTATCAATTGATGATATTATTGAACGAATTATACATGAATATAAAAAACTGCATCCAGACTTTGTGATTGAATTTCAGTCAGTTGATGGAAACGATATTCTGATGAAACAGGAACACTTTGAACAGGTCCTGATGATTCTACTGGATAATGCAATTAAATATAGTAGAGAAGATAGTAAACATATTGTAATTACACATAGAGAAGATGTATTGAGTGTAAAAGATTATGGAATTGGTATTGAAAAAGAAGAAACAGGTAAAATATTTGATCGCTTATATCGTGTAGATGAATCAAGAGAAAATGCGAAGAATAGTTTTGGTTTAGGTTTGTCAATTTTAAAACGAATCAGCGAATGGTATAAATTTAGTGTTGAAATAGAAAGTGAAAAAAATAAATATACAGAATTTATTTTGAAATTTAATGGAGGAAAAGAACATGAATAAATATTTAATTACAGGTGCAATTGTACTATTCTTGCTGGCCGGATGTTCATCAGGAACAAGTGATGATACAAATAAAGTAAATGATAATAAAACAACGGATACTAACAAAAATGATAGTACAGCAGAAATTACATTAGAAGAAGCAAAGGAAATTGCATTGGCTGATGTAAATGGCGAAGTTACAAAACAACAGGAAGACTATGATGATGGTGTGCTGTACTACGAAATTGATATCGTTAGTGATGGTATCAAGTATGAATATAAGATTGATACAGCAGGAACCATTGTAAGTAAAGAACAAGAAGCAGTAAGTACAGGTGGTACAACAAACGATGCTTACATTACTTCTCAGGAAGCACAGGATATCATTATCAAACACGCAGGTGGCGGGACTGTAACTAGTTGTGAACTTGAAGTTGAAGGTACTGCAATCTATGAAATAGAAATGGTGAAAGATGGACAGGAATACGATGCAGGAGTTGATGCAACAACAGGAGAAGTTTTATATTATAATGCCGATTATTAAGAGTAACTAAGTTGCTCTTTTTATTTGTAATCATAGTTTAATCATATTATAATTATTTCGAGGTAAACGCCATGAAAATTGCAGTTGCTTGTGACTCATACAAAGGTTGTATGAGCAGTTCCAAGGTAAACCAAATCATTGAACAAGCCATTCACGATGTAGATGATACATATGGAGTGGTAAGTTTTGTTATGGGTGATGGTGGTGAAGGAACAACTGCTGCATTTGTGGATGCCTGTGATGGTGAAATGGTTACCATAAAAGTAAAGGATGCATACTTTCGTCCAATTGAAGCAACCTATGGTTTAATTGATGATGGAAAGACAGCAGTGATTGAAGTTGCTTCCTGTATTGGATTAAATATGTATGATCGTGAAAAACGCAAACCTATGCATGCAACAAGCTTTGGTGTTGGTGAATTGCTGTTGGATGCCAGTAAACGAAACGTAAAGAAAATTATTTTAGGACTTGGTGGAAGTTCTACCAATGATGGTGGAATGGGGATGCTTCAGGCATTAGGTGCTAAATTCTATGATGAAGAAAAGAATTACTTAAAATCAAATGCTGGACAGCTAAAGAAAATCCATCGTATTGATATTAAAAAGTTTAAGTTTCTGAAGGATATCGAAATCATTGCAGCTTGTGATGTGAAGAATACATTACTGGGTGAAAATGGTGCCACTTATGTATTTGGAAAACAAAAAGGACTGTATCCAAACCAGATAAAGAAACTGGATATCGCAATGAAAGATTATGCTGATAAATTCAAAGATTTAGGTTATGATATAGCAAGTCATGAAGGAAGTGGAGCTGCTGGTGGTATTGGTGGCGCCCTTGCATTACTGGATGCACACTTTATGAGTGGGTTAGAACTTTTGCGTTCTTATAATCATATGGACAATGCTATTGAAACTTGTGATCTTATTATCACAGGAGAAGGTCAAAGTGATGCCCAGACATTGTATGGAAAAGTTCCAGTTGGTGTTTTGGATATTGCGAAGAAATTTAACAAACCTTGTATTTGCATAAGTGGTGCATTAGGAGTAGAATATAATAAGTTATATGATTTGGGCTTTATTGGAATTTACAGTGTTGCAGATCGAGCGATGAGTTTTGAACAAGCGCTTAAACTTGCACCTGATAAATTATATGCCTGTGCATATACCGTTATGAAAACAGTACATTATTTTGTGGAGGATTATAGATGAAAAAATTATTCTTAGTATTGGCTAGTTTCTTGGTTGTTTTGAGTGGTTGTGATAACTCATATGACAGAAGTAGCGACGCTGGTGAGATTGTTGAAATAACTTATAAAGAATATGAAGAAATGAAAAAAGAGGATGGACCATACATGGTTCTTACATCCGCAAACAAACTGTTCACACTGTATTGATTATAAACAAAATGTTCTGGATGTATACATGCCTGAACATGGGTTTAAAATCTATGAGTTGAACCTTACAAATGAGGAAGATCCTCAAGGTGTATTTGATGCTTTAAAAGAAGAATTAGGTGATACTTTCAAGGGTACTCCATCAACAATTATTATTGAAAATAAAGAGGTTGCAGAGTTTATTTCTGGTGAAATGACTGAAGATGAATTAGAAGATCTAGTTGTAGAATATCAGTTAGATAAAAAATAGAAAAAATTAAGCAGATAAGAATACGGTTTAGGTTTCTTATCTGTTTTCTTTATGTTATAGTTATAGTTGTAAATAAGTAGAGGAACTAACATGAGAGAATTTGAAAATAATGCATTATTCTGGCAGAAACTAGATACAATTTTCTTATCAAGTACGTTAACGATTGAACGTCCTAAAGACAGTTCTCATCCAAAATTTAAAAACCTGATTTATCCAGTTGATTATGGATCTTTGGGAGATACAATCGGAAATGATAATGCACCGATTGATGTATTTTGTGGAGAGATGAAGAATAAAACAGTTCAAGCTATTATCGTATCTGCTGATATCTTAAAAAGAGATTGTAAGGTCAAAATTGTTTTGGGATGTAGTGAGGAAGAAATTCGCTCTATTCTGTTATTTTTGAATCAAACAGAATCACAGAAAGCTGTATTGCTTAGAAGAGGAAACGAAGTACCAGAATGGGCAAGTAATAGTTAGCGTTACTTGCTTTTTATTTGGAATAATTTTGAGGGCTATATTTGTTTTTCTAAGATATATCATTTAAAATAATAAGTATTAAAGGGGATGTTTATGAAGAAACTAAAATTAGTGTTCAGTGAATTTTCATCATTTGAAGGAAGTCTGTTTCGATATTCACTATCGTACAGTTTTTTATTGGCATTATTTCCAATGTTAATTGTAGTTGTAATGTTATTCAATAACTCTGTATTAGATATTGAATTATTATTAGAGTATTTATATCGATTTATACCAGAATCATTAATAGCAGATTTTATTGATTATATTACCAATCGCGATTATCCAAACATTGTAACGTTGATTGTTTCCCTTGTACTGGCTTTTAACTTAGCCAGCAGAAGTATTTTCTCATTTATGTTAATCAGTGCCAGAAAAGAAAACTATAATATACCTAAGATCTTAATAAGAATGAAATCATATGTTTTATTTTTACTACTTGTATTAAGTGTAACGGCAATTGCATTAGCTGCTGGATTCTTTCAATATCCACTAGCAGTTACCTTAACCGTAGGATTGTTTATTGTATTTCTGTTATTGTATAAGATGGTCACCTTTGAGAAACGACCTTCCCACTATGGAATAGTTGGAGCTGTATTCTCTACAGCAGTTATTATATTGTTGAGTCAGTTACTATTTACGCTTATTAATTATCTGACATCATATCAAAGTGTTTATGGTCCAATGGCATCACTTGTCATTGCGTTGTTATCCATATATGTAGTATCATCAGTTATTTATTTTGGCTACTGTTTAAATTTGGTATATGGTCCAAGCTATCCAAGAAGAGAATATAAAAATGATAAGTTATATAATTGGGTGATTACTCAAGTTCAAGTGTTAAAGAAGAAAATTAAGGTGTTAATCAAATGGAAACAAAAATAGAGAAAATAGGAATTAATGGAGAAGGAATTGGTTTTATAAATAAGAAACCAATTTTTATTCATGGAGTATTACCTGGGGAATATGCAAATATAAGTATTACGCAAAAGCATGATACATACTCGATTGGTGAACTGAATCGAGTTATTCAAAGTAGCGAAGATCGAGTACTACCTGAGTGTAAGATTCATAAAAAGTGTGGTGCATGCACCATGATGCATGCAAACTACAAAGCCCAACTGAGTTTTAAATATGATATCTTAAGAGAAACATTATGGAAGTATGCAAGAGTCAAAGAATCATTAATTCAACCCGTAGTAGCGAATGAACAACCCTTGTTTTATCGTAATAGTTTAAAACTTCCCTTCGCTATGAAAAATGACAAATTAACGATTGGGATGTACGAACAAAACTCAAATCGATTTGTGGAAGTAAAACAATGTATTGTCCATGAACAACGTTTAGATGAAATTAAAATAGAAATTGTGAAGATATTAAATCAGTATCACTATAAGGCTTATACAAATAATGATAAAAAAGGATTACGTTATCTTGTCTTACGAATGATTGATGATAAGTGTCAGTGTACCTTTGTACATGGTGGTATGAGTTTTGATGATACTTGTATTGATAAGGTTATGAATATACCTGAAGTAATTTCAGTTTGTGAATCGATTAATGCATCAAAAAAACAAATACAGATTTTTGGTGATCAATTGAATGTATTAGAAGGAAAGAAACAGATTAATTTTCGTTTTGATGATTTGAAAGTAACATTATCAGCACGTTCGTTCTTTCAGTTAAATACAAAGCAGGCAGAAAATCTTTATCATATTGTTGATACATTAATTCCAGACCACCAGAATCTTCTTGTGGAAGCATATTGTGGAGTTGGTATTATGTCTTTATTTATGGCAAAGAAAGCGGATAAAGTAATTGGGATTGAATCAATTAAAGATGCAATTAAGAATGCCAGAAGAAACGCAGAGCGCAACAATTTAAAGAATGCGGAATTTATAGTTGGTGATGCTGGGAAACAGTTAGTGAAACTTTCTAAAGTACAACAGATTGATACGTTGATTGTGGATCCTCCAAGAAGTGGTCTTGATGAAACAATGCTGGATTGTATTATGAAAAGTAACATAAAGCAAATTGTGTATGTATCTTGTAATCCGGCTACACTTGCAAAGAATTTGAATGTGTTGTCTAAGAAGTATAATGTAGAAACAGTAATTCCGGTTGATATGTTCTCACAGACTGCGCATATTGAGACATGCGTACTTTTGTCCCACAAAAATTCGTAAACATCTCCACCGACTTTATACACCAGATAATTGAATAAAATGGACTTCAGAGGTAAATCTGATTCATTAGATGAAAAAATCTCTATTTCTTTGATTAACGAAGAAATAGAGATTTTTTCTCTTTATTGCTGATTTTATCATATACCTTATCGAAGCTTGCTAATAGGGTGTAGGTGTTCTCCAAGGTAATGATATCCTGTTCTACGACTTTTCAGCTCTTTGTCCAGAGTAGAGGTATTAATTTATTTTCCTGTTTTAGATTTTATTCCTCCAAAGTCAATAATCTATCAATACCTACCCCACTTATCAGGCAACGATTTTTCTTATTTCCTGTCATTTCACTAATCCAGTTTACAAAACCTCCATCAGCAATTTCAATTACATCATCATTGTGATGCAGATAAATCTTAAAATTTATTCCTTTGTAGTAAGCATTGTCTTCACTATTCAAATCAATAGTAATTTGAGTCTCTGGTAAAGAAGACTTTACTATAGCAGTCATTTTTTCAAAGAATCCATCTCGGGCGGGATAACCTCCACGTTTCCGTAAGCAAATACTTATTTTTGAGTTTTCAATATTTGTAAAGAGGTCTTTGTAATAGTTTAGATGCTTTATTAGCAATTTAGATTCACATGAATATGAACCCTTATCTTTTCCAGAGGAAACTATGCAAAATATTCCAAAGTGAGCATAAAACCCTTCACCTTCAAAGGCTTGAGCACGTACTACTCTTGTAGTCGTAGCATAATGGATAGCATCTTCGTTACATAATGTTTTCTTTTTTAACCCATCAGCAATAATAATTGCTATCATATTAGAAGGGTCTGATAATGTTTCGGTCCCCCGTGATGCACTAATTACATTGTTTTGATTTACACACCCAAAAACACTACAACTACCAAGCGGAGCAGAGGGAGAAAGTAACAGATTTTTAATTCCAAGCTTTTCTGAGAGTGATAACAACTTCACCTCTAAATTATGAAAGGCGATTGGGTCAAATTGGCTTGGACTAGTGAAACGATTGGTAGAAAACGCAGCTAACATGTTTTGAGGTGTCTTTTTTGCTACAGCTGATTGAAAGACACTTAATAGAAAAGAGTTTATATCCGAGTTATTTAGATTTACTATCTTATCTACTATTTTTACATCACCTAAGATGTTTAAAATTCTGGTTATTGCAACATTCATGATATACCTCCTAAGAATTTGTGCTTATAAGTATATTACATTTAGACAACTTAATAATAAAGGTCAATTGACCAATAAAAACAGACATCTTGAAAAATAAGATGTCTGCTTTCATCATTCTATATATGGAAGAAATTTTAGAAGTTCCTTAGGTTCTATAATAATAAACTTGTTATCTGAAAAATCTAGTAATCCTTGCTTTTTACATTCGTCTATTGCCCGATTAACGCTCCTAATAGGCGCATTCACTTCTTTAGCAAGTCGAGATTTATTAAGTGAATCAAGCGTATTTCGATGATAATGCAATGATATACTTCGAAGCAAGCGTTCTTTTACTGTGAGCTCCAAAATGTTTTCTATCAATTGAGAATTAGAAATTAGTTTTTCGGCTAATCCTTGTATTAAGAATGTTGTTGCATTAAAATCATTTTTAATCCATTCCAGAAAATAAGTTCGATAAAGTCGTTTTACAATACAATCTGAAAGTGCTGTAATTTCTACAGGCTTTTTCCCATCGTAAAATTGTTCTATTTCTCCAAAAAAGCTGCCCGATTTATATAAGTAAAGTGTTGCAAAATTTCCATTGGAACTTTGAATGTAAGCTTCAGCAACACCAGATGATAAAAAATAAACGTAATTATTTTCTTCTTCAGCATATAATATAGTATCCCCAGCAGCATAGTTTTTTTCTTGTAATTTATGTTTTACTTCTTTGGGCATTATATCAATAAAATTCATTTTAAATCTCACCTACTTTCTTTCGCAAAAGAGTATATAATTATTATATACGGATTGACGAATAATAGTAAAATTGTTTTTTCCAGTCTTAGTATACAATTAATGCGGAATAAAAAAATAAATAAGTTGATTTATGTATATCAAAAAAGACAAATATAAGATAAAATAAACTGGACACTAAACTAATAAAAAGTAGTCCAGCTTTATTGTGGTAACAAACAGTTAATTCTAATAGAATATGTTTAGTAAAAATCATATGATAAAGCGCAATATATTGCTTATTATACTCGTATAGAAGGGAATTACATATGAAATATGCAAAACAAGTAGGAAAGAAAAAACAGGAAACAAATCAAATAATTAAACATGAGCCAAAAGATGCAGTGCGTCTAAATAAGTACATTAGTAATTCTGGTTATTGTTCAAGAAGAGAAGCAGATAAATTAATCGAACAAGGTTTAGTTTATATTGATGGTGAACTAGCGGTAATGGGGAGTAAAGTACAGGATGGACAAAAAGTTACTGTAGATGGAAAACTTATAAATAAACAAGAGAACTTTGTTTATATAGTGCTAAATAAACCTAAAGGAATTACATGTACATCTGATTTAAAAGATAAAAGTAATATTGTTACCTATATGAATTATGGTAGCCCAATCTTTCCTATTGGTCGTTTAGATAAAGATACAACTGGACTTATCTTACTTACGAATGATGGTGATATTGTGAATAAGATACTACGATCTTCTAATGAACATGAAAAAGAATATATCGTAAGAGTTAATCACAGAATCACAAATGATTTTATCGAGAATATGAGAAATGGTGTAACAATATATAATGCAGTTACCAATGCTTATCAACAAACAAAGCCAGCAATTGTAAATCAGATAGATGATTATACGTTTTCTCTTATAATAACGGAAGGGATGAATCGTCAAATCAGAAGAATGTGTACAGCTCTTAATTATCATGTGGATAAGTTGAAACGTATAAGAGTTATGAATATTAAGGTAGATTATTTAGATCAGGGGTGTTGGCGATATCTTGATGAAAAAGAATTAGAAGTTTTGAATTCAATGCTACATGATTAAGAATAATATAAATTTTGTTAGGAGCGGATAACGCTCTTTTTCTTTTGAAAAATTAGGATAAAAAGATGAAGAAGTTAATAAACTAATAAGCATAAAATAGGAGGTTTGATATTAGGATAGTTACTTAAAGAGGTTTTATTGATATTCTATTATTTTTAAAATGTAAAATGTACAAAAAGATGTTATAATTATGTACAAATAAAGGAGGTTATATTATGCCTAATATTAGACCTATTACAGATTTAAGGAATACAAATGAAATATCAGATATTTGCCATGCTAAGAAAGAGCCTATATTCATCACTAAAAATGGATATGGTGATTTAGTTGTTATGAGTATTGAAGCATATGAGGAACTAGTGAATACACTATACATGGATATGGCAATTGCTGAAGCAGAAGCGGAATATACGACAGAGGCAGATTTATTAGATGCAAAGGATGCTCTAGCTGCTTTAAGAAGGAAACACTTTGGATAAATATTCCCTAAAAATAATGCCAAAAGCTTATAGGGATTTAGATGAACTATATACCTATATTGCAATACATATCGGTGCAGAAGATTTAGCTGATAACTTAATTAATGAAATAGAAAAAGCAATATTTACATTAGACTTTATGCCTAATCGTTATGAGGAACGGTTAATTGGGAATTATGGTGGTAAAGGTTATCGACAATTTTTTATTAAGAATTACGTTATTGTATACCGTGTAGTAGAGGAAAAAAAGAATGTATTAATTGTAACAATTAGATATAAGACAAGCGATTTCTAAAAATTAATTTCGAAATTCAATATAATGTTTGGGAGTAACTACATGAAAATAGAAATAAAAAAATTAAAATTTAGTTTATTAGATGATTACTTATACTTCTTTGAGCATGTCGCACATGAAAATGACAATCCAGAAAACAGTTGCTATTGTGTTGGATGGAACAGTGGGGATGATACTGGAAAAGATTTTTCAACTGCGGAAGATAGAAAAAGATATGCAATCGATAATGTTGAAAAGGAAAAACACAAGGATATTTGGCTTATATAGATAATCAGGTTGTTGGTTGGTGTAATGCAAATGAGAAATCTAAATGTTTACATTGTGAAGGCTGGCAGGGATGTTTAGCTTCTGTGGATTCTGCTACAAATGTGAAAGTTAAATCTATATTCTGTTTTTCTATTGATCCTAATATGAGAAATAAAGGAATTGCAACACAATTATTAAATCAAGTCTGCGAAGATGCTAAAAAAGACGGGTTTACTATAGTGGAAGTATATCCAGATAAAGAATATAATGAACTCTTTCAAGATTTCATGGGACCACTTGGTTTATATAAGAAATGTGGTTTTGAAGTTTATGATGAAACTAATCAAAAATATGTTATGAGAAAAACACTATAACTATAGAAAAACACTTACAGTCACCAAAGAAATGATTGTAAGTGTTTTTCTATTTAACTAAGATTTGGCCATCCCATAAAAGTTTATCAATTGAGATATTATTTTTTGTGACGAATGACTCTATTTTTTTAAATTGATCAATACTAATATAAATCTTTCCACGATATCTTGTGATAAAACCATTCTTTTCAATCTTCTGTAATGATCTATTAAGAGTACGGATGCTGCAAGCCATTTTACCTGCAATTTCTTCACGAGTTGCATTTATCCTAATTGAGCGAGGAACTTCACGTTTTAAATATTCTTCATAGAAATAAACAATGATTCTAGTTTCCATATCTAAGAATATAAATTGTCGCATAAACTGTGTTTCTCTACTTAATACACTCATAATCATATTAACGCGAATAAACAGAGCATTTACATCTGCTTTGATCCAGTTCATATAATCACCAGACTGAATGCGAATACAAGTGCATGGGGTATTTGCACGTAAAGATACGAAGCGTCCAGACACGTTTGAAAATAACTCATAGTCACCTAGTACATCAATGGCTTTATACTCACCAAATGTAAATGGAATACTTGGTACTTTTTCATCTACCATTGCAACCTTACCTTTTAGTAAAAAATATACATAAGTGTTGGCATCTCCGGTTTCCATAATTGCCTGATTTTTTTCATAATTAATGATTTCCATCTGCGATTGCGTGTGCTCTGGGCAGTTCTTAAATATGGTAGAAATAAAAATATAATCCTCTTCTTGTAGGTGCTTCTTACAATAGTCTAAAATATATGACATTTTTAACTCCTTTAGGACACTTGACCTTTTCTTTAATTATACACTAAGATAATATAAAAATGGGTATAAAAGTTATATTTAAGAAAAGAAAATAATGGAGGTTTTTAATAATGGCAACACCACATATTGAAGCAAAAGAAATGGATATTGCAAAAGTAGTTTTAATGCCTGGTGATCCACTGAGGGCAAAGTATATAGCAGAGACATATTTAGAAGATGTTACACAGTTTAATAATGTACGTAACATGTTTGGATTCACTGGAACTTATAAAGGAAAAAGAATTTCGGTAATGGGTTCTGGAATGGGAATGCCAAGCATTGGTATTTATTCATATGAGTTATTTAAGTTTTATGATATCGATGCAATTATTCGTATCGGTAGTGCTGGAGCATATACAGCAGATTTAAAACTATTTGATATTGTATTGGCTGATGATGCATGGAGTGAGTCTTCATTTGCATTAGCACAAAGTGGTGAAGCAAGTGCTGTTATGAAACCTAGTGCAGAGTTAAATACATTAATAAAAGAAACAGCAGCTAGTATTAATAAAACAGTTCATGAGAATCGTATTCATTCAAGTGATGTATTCTATCATGAATCAAATGTAGATGGACATGAAGAATTCTACAGTAAACATGGATGTGTATGTGTGGAAATGGAAAGCTTTGCATTATTCCACAATGCGAATATCTTAGGAAAAAAAGCAGCTTGTTTATTAACAATCTCTGATTCTCTTGTAACAAGTGAGGTTACAACAGCAGAGCAAAGACAAAATTCGTTTAATGAGATGATGGAAATTGCGTTAGAAAGTGCAATTAAAATATAGAGGCATATAAGATATGAAAAAGTATAATCGAGTATTTACAATTGTAGTGGATTCACTAGGAGCAGGAGCAGATGATCTACAAGGATATGATAAAGGAGCAAATACCTTAGGTCATATTAGTGAACATATGCCAAACTTCAAGATTCCTACATTACAAGAAATGGGAATTGCGAATCTGACAAAACTAGCATCAGTACCTGCAGTAGAAAAACCAATTGCAGTTTACACAAGAATGAAAGAAGCTAGTGTTGGAAAAGATACAATGACTGGTCACTGGGAAATGATGGGGTTGCATATTGAAACACCATTCCAGACCTTTACTGAAACAGGATTCCCTAAAGAACTAATTGATGAATTAGAAAAACGTACTGGACGCAAAGTGATTGGAAACAAGGCAGCGAGTGGTACAGAAATTCTTGATGAGTTTGGTGAAGAGGAAATCGCAACAGGAAATATGATTGTATATACATCAGCAGATTCAGTACTGCAAATTTGTGGTAATGAAGAAACGATGGGTTTGGATAATTTATATAAGTACTGTGAGATTGCACGTGAACTTACAATGAAACCAGAATGGAAAGTAGGAAGAGTAATTGCTCGTCCTTATACTGGAAGTAAGAAGGGTGAGTTTGTACGTACTTCGAATCGTCATGACTATGCATTAAAACCTTATGGTAAGACAGCATTAAATGTATTAAAAGATGCAGGTCTTGATGTTATCAGTGTTGGAAAAATTAATGATATCTTTGATGGTGAAGGAATCACTGAGGCATATAAATCAAAGAGCAGTGTACATGGGATGGAGCAGACAATCGATATTGCGAAAAAGGATTGGCATGGTTTATGTTTTGTAAACCTGGTAGACTTTGATGCTCTATGGGGACACAGACGTAATCCGGTAGGATATGGTGAAGAACTGGAACGTTTCGATGTATTACTGGCTCAGTTATTAAAAGAGATAAAAAGTGATGATTTGATAATCGTAGTTGCGGATCATGGGAATGATCCAACTTACGAAGGAAGTGATCATACAAAAGAAATGGTACCGTTCTTAGCGTACAGTACGGATATGGAAGAAGGACAAGGATTGCCAATATTTGATACATTTGCAAATGTTGGTGCTACAATTGTGGATAACTTTGATTTGAAAATGCCAGAAGGCACTATTGGAGTATCTAAGCTTGATGATATTGTGAAATATCGTAAATAAGTTTGAGGAGGCTATTTATGAGCAAAGTAAGTGAGATCATTAAAGATCCAACTTTAACCTATCAACAACAAGTCCTGACACTGGCAAGACTTGCGGAGAGTGAAGATGATTCATTGCCACGTGATCCAGAGTTTCTGGAAGCACTGGAAAATGGAGCGTTATGTGATTTAGGAGAAGGGTTAGCGCCTTATCGTCCAAGATATATTGTTCCTGACTATGAATTATTAATGAAAAAAGGGTGTGAATTCTTAGGGATTGAACCACCAACAGATATTTGGGAAGCAACGAATGCACTGCTTATCTTCTATAAGCATGTTCCAAGTATTACATCGTTTCCTGTATATTTAGGAAACTTCTCAACGCTTTTTGCACCATTTGATACAGATGAGGCAATGACAAGAAAAGCATTGAAATTATTCTTACAACATATTGATAAAACCCTTACCGATTCATTTGTCCATGCAAATATTGGACCTGAAGAAAATCGTGTAGGTCATATTGTATTAGAACTAACACAGGAAATGCAATTAGCTATTCCAAACCTTACACTACTTTATAATCCAGAAAAGACAAGTGAAGCGTTTGCACGCAAATGTGTAGAATGTATGCTGGAAACAAGTAAACCAAGTTTTGCGAATGATGAATTGTATTCAAAGGATATGAATGGAGATTATGCAATCGTAAGTTGCTATAACGCACTGAAAGTTGCAGGTGGTGGATATACATTGCCACGTATCCGTTTATATTACGCAGCCCTACAAGCAAAAGATAAGGATGACTTCCTTAATAACATACTTCCACATTATGTCGAAGTATTACTAAAGAATATGGATCAACGAATTACGTATATTGTAGAGGAATCAAGTTTCTTTAAAAGTAATTTCTTAGCGAAAGAAGGCTTTGTGAAACAAGAAAACTTCACTGGAATGTTTGGTGTGGTTGGTTTGGCAGAGTGTACCAACAAGTTATTAGGAATTACTGATAAGAATAAAGGATATGGACACAGCAAGGAGGCAGAGGAGTTAGCTTCTAAGATTCTTGATGCAATTCATGACATGGTGGAAGATCACCATGGTGTGTATTGTGAAGGATGCAACGATACTTATGTTATGCATGCGCAGGTAGGTATCGATAGCGATGGAACTGATAACTCACCAGGATGTCGTATTCCAATTGGAAACGAACCTGACTTAAGAGACCACTTGTTACTGGAAGCGAAAATGCATAAGCACTTTGTGTCTGGTATTGGAGATATCTTTAAATTTGATGAGACATGGAATAAGAATCCACAGGCATTATTAGATATTATCAAAGGTGCTTTCAAAAGTGGAATGCGTTACTTTACTGGATACAATGCTGATAATGATGTTGTTCGAGTAACTGGTTATTTAGTGAAACGTAGTGAAATTGAAAGATTACGCAACAACGAAGCCTCATTAAATCAGGTAACAGCATATGGTAAAGGTGCAGAAGAAAAAGGAAAAGCACTAAGCAGAAGAGTGTATGAAAAAGGCACTCGTTAATAAAATTATTCCATTTTCAAATGTTGATGGACCAGGAAATCGAACAGCGATATTTGTTCAGGGGTGTCCGTTTTCCTGCTTATATTGTCACAACCCAGAAACGATACATTTATGTAATCATTGTGGAGTATGTGTAGATAAGTGTCCAGTAAATGCTTTATCTAAAGTAGATGGAAAAGTAATATGGAATAAAGAAGCCTGTGTGGAGTGTGATACATGTATTAAAGTGTGTCCACATCTATCGTCTCCTAAAGTACAGGAAATGACAGTGCAGGATATTATCGATTATATAAAGCCACATTTGGCTTTTATCGAGGGGATCACCGTCAGTGGCGGAGAGTGTATGCTATATGCTGACTTTCTGCTGGAACTGTTTGAAGAAGCAAAGAAGTTAGGTCTGACTTGTTTGATTGACAGTAATGGTGCGGTTGATTTTGAAAAGCATGAAGCGTTACTTGATATAAGTGATGGAGTCATGCTCGATGTGAAAGCAAGTGATGAAGACTTTCACTATGAAATTTGCCAATACAATAATATATTAGTCAAAAAGAATTTGGATTATTTGCAGAGTAAAAACAAACTCGAGGAAGTAAGAACGGTATTACTTCCTAATCAAGATGCGCAAAACGAAGCAACAGTTACTTATGTAAGCCAGCATTTACATGATGGCATTCCATATAAACTTCTTCGATTCCGTCCATATGGAGTTCGCTCAGTTGGTATAGAGTACTTTGGAAATGAAAGCGTAAGTGAAAATTATGCAGAAAAATTCAAAAAAGTTGTTTTAGACAACGGACATAGTGATATAATTATTGTATAAATAAAGTATACAGATTGAAATTTTTCAAAAGAAAAGCGAAAAGCTGGAGGTAAAGATGAAAAAATTTAGTATTATTGCTGTAGCGGCTTGCCTGATGCTAGTTCTAACTGGTTGTGGTGGGTCATCAGATGATGGAGATGACAGCGCAAAAGATGAAACATGTCCGATCAAAATTGGATTTGTTACTGACATGGGTGGTATTGATGACCGTTCATTCAACCAAGGTTCTTGGGAAGGTGTAGAAAAATTTGCTGAAGACAACAAATTAGACAAAAGTTGTTATACATTCCTAGAATCAAAAACAGAAGCTGATTACACTACTAACCTTTCAACATTGGCAGATGATGGGAATGATATCGTAATCGCAGCTGGTTATTTATTTGTTGATGCTATGACAGATGTTGCATCACAATATCCTGACACAAAATTCTTGATTATTGATGGTGTGGTTGAAGCTGATAATGTAGAAAGTGCATTGTTTGCTGCTAACGAATCTTCTTACTTAGCTGGAGTTGCAGCTGCATTAGAAGCGAAAGAATTAGGATCTAATGATGTTGGATTTATCGGTGGTATGGAAGGTGAAGTTATTGGAGCTTTCCAAGCTGGATTTGAAGAAGGAGCACTTGCTGCTAACCCTGATGTTAAAATTCATGTAGACTACGTTGGAAGTTATGATGATGCTGGTAAAGCAACAACATTAGCTGCTAAACAATATGACGCTGGAGTAAAAGTTATCTTCCATGCTGCTGGAAACGCAGGTAATGGAGTTATCAAAGAAGCTCAAACTAGAAGTGAAGCTGGAGACATCGTTTATGTAGTAGGTGTTGATAAAGACCAATACGAAACTGGTGAATATGGTGAAGCTGATGAAGATGGAAATAAAAAATCAGTAATCTTAACTTCTGCATTAAAACGTGTAGATGTTGCAACTTACGATGCTGCTCAAGCAGTTATGGATGACAAATTTGAAGCTGGAATCACTACATACACACTTAAAGAAGAAGGTGTAGGATACCCAGAAGAAAATCCTAACTTAAGTGATGATATTAAAGCTGCTTTAGATAAAGCAATTGAAGATATTATAGCTGGAGATATCGAAGTTGGAGAAACTCCAACAATTTCAAACGGTTCTACTAACTAATAGAACGTAACAATTGAATAAGTAATATATAATGGGAGAAAGTCATTTCTCCCATTTATAGGAAAAGGAGAATAAAATGGAATATGCAGTTGAAATGCTGAACATTACAAAAGAGTTCCCTGGAATTAAGGCCAATGATGATGTTACCGTTCGTTTGAAGGAAGGATCTATTCATGCTTTACTTGGTGAGAATGGAGCTGGAAAATCGACATTAATGTCTATTTTATTTGGTTTATATAAACCAACTTCTGGAGAAATTAAAGTCAAAGGGAAACTGATCGAGGATATGGATCCTAATTTAGCTACTGAATTGCATATTGGAATGGTACATCAACATTTTAAGCTTGTGGAATCATTTACGGTTACTGAAAACATTGTGTTAGGTCAAGAACCAATGAAAAACCACATGATTGATTATAAAACAGCTAAAAAGAAGATTTTAGATTTATCAGATCAATATGGATTTAAAGTTGATCCAGATGCGAAAATTTCAGATATTTCAGTAGGTACACAGCAAAAGGTGGAAATCTTAAAAATGTTGTATCGTGATGCGGAGATTCTTATATTTGATGAGCCAACAGCAGTGTTGACACCGCAGGAAATTGATGATTTGATCGCTATTATGAAGAAGTTAGTAAAAGAAGGGAAGAGTATTCTTTTGATTACTCATAAACTTCAAGAGATTAAGGCAGTTGCAGATGAATGTAGTATCCTACGTCGTGGGAAGTATATTGCAACCGTAAATGTTGCAGATACAACAAAAGAAGAAATGGCAGAAATGATGGTAGGACGTAATGTTAACTTTAATGTTGAAAAGGGTCCTGCACATCCTGGTGAAGTTGTTTTGGATGTAAAGAATATTGATGTCTGTGATGAAGATAAAAATCGTAAAGTAAAAGATTTCTCTTTGCAGGTTCGTGCTGGTGAAATCGTGGGTGTTGCCGGGGTTGATGGCAATGGACAAAGTGAATTAATATATGCATTATGTGGATTGATGAAGAACGATAAGGGAAGCATTAATCTGAATGGTGAGGATATTAGTAATATGTCAATTAAGAAACGCTTTGATAAAGGGGTTGGACATATTCCTGAGGATCGTCATAAATATGGACTAGTATTGGATTTCCTACTAAAAGAAAATTTAGTGTTGCAATCTTACAGTGATGCTCCATACTCAAAACGTGGAATTTTACAGAAAGACGAGATTGATAAGCATGCAGATCGTCTGATTGAGATTTTTGATGTACGTAGTGGTGAAGGAAAAGATTCTTTAACTCGCAGTATGTCTGGAGGAAATCAGCAAAAAGCAATCATCGCAAGAGAGATTGAACGTAAACCTAAACTATTATTGGTTGTACAGCCAACACGTGGGTTGGATGTAGGAGCCATTGAATATATTCAAAAACGTATAATTGAAGAACGAGATAAAGGAACTGCTGTACTTTTGGTTTCACTTGATTTAGATGAAATTTTAGATTTATCAGATAAAATTGCAGTTATGCATGATGGTGAATGTACTGCTTTCTTAGATCGTTCAGAAACAGATTTCAGAGATATTGGATTATATATGGCTGGAACTAAGAAAGGAGAGGAATCATGAAAAAGACCCTTTCACCAATAAAAATATCACTTATATCAGTTGGATTGGGACTTGTTCTTGGTCTTATCATCTTGGTGATTTCTGGTTATAGTCCAATGGTTTTATTTAACGCTATGTTACGAGGATTGGTTGGTTTTACCTTTGATAATTTTGGTAATTTCAACTTACGTAATACGGGTGAGTTTATCGTATCTTCTCTGCCAATCATATTAACAGGATTATCGGTAGCATTTGCTTATCGTACAGGAATGTTTAATATTGGAGCAGAAGGACAAGTAATGGTTGGAGCCTGTGCAAGTATTTGTGTCGCTATTTTAGTTCCATTACCTGGTGTTATTCACGCAATTGCCTGTGTAGTTGCTGGAGCACTTGCTGGGGCTATCTGGGGATTAATTCCAGGGTTTCTAAAAAGCCGTTACAAGATCAATGAGGTTGTAGTATGTATTATGTTGAATTACTTTGGAATGTACTTCTCAAACTTTATTTTGAAGTCATTACCAGGATCTAGTATTTCAAAGACTGTAATCATACCTGAATCAGCTTCATTATCAAGTGATTTCTTAAGTTCAATTACAAACAATTCTCGTCTGAATTGGGGAATCTTAATTGTTGGATTAGCTATATTCGCATATTGGTTTATTTTAAATAAAACATCATTTGGATTTAGCTTGCGAGCAACAGGATTCAATGAAGATGCTGCACAATATGCAGGAATGAAAACGAAACGTAATGTCATCTATTCAATGATGATTGCCGGAGCTCTTGCAGGTCTGGCTGGTGCGGTTATATCACTTGGAACATTTAATATGGGTAGAGTTATCGGAGCCTTTGAAAACTATGGATTCGATGGAATTGCTGTAGCCTTTGTTGGTGCATTTAATGCGATTGGAATTATGTTAGCTGGACTATTGTTTGGTCTACTTAATGTAATGGCTCCATTAATGCAAGCAGCAGGTGTCCCAAAAGAAATTAACCAAATTATTTCTGCAGGTATTGTACTGTTTGTAGCTATGCAATATGGTATTGTACTATTGCTTAGTAAGTTTGGTAAGAAAAAGAAAAAGCCGGATAAAATAGAAGGCGATGGTAATAAAATAGAGAATGATAAAGTGGAAGGGGGAGTAAAAGCATGAATTTATTTCTACAGATGTTTCCCGCGGCTTTAATTATGGCAACGCCGATTGTTATTGCGGCACTTGGTGGTTTATTCTCTGAACGTAGTGGAGTTATTAACATTGCGTTAGAAGGTATTATGTTGGTTGGTGCATTTGCAACGGCAACGGCAACGATTTTACTAAGTGATACATTTGGTAATTTCACTCCATGGATTGGAGTTCTTGTAGGGGCAATCGTTGGGTGTGCATATTCAGCAATCCATGCATTTGTTTCGATTAACCTGAAAGCAGACCAGACAATTTCTGGGGTAGCACTAAATATGTTATCTACAGGGATTGCAATTTACTTATGTCAATTAATATTTGATGGACAAAGAACACCAAACTTCCCAACAAATATTGCGAAGATATCAGTTCCGATATTAAAGGACATTCCGATCTTAGGACCAATGTTCTTTAATAATACGTATCCAACGTTCTTTATTGCGGTAGCGCTTGTGTTGATCACATACTTCTTAATGTATAAGACACGTTTTGGATTACGTCTGCGCTCATGTGGAGAATTTCCACAAGCAAGTGCGTCTATGGGAATTAATGTGGCTAAAATGCGTTATATCGGTGTTTTAACTTCTGGTTTCTTAGGTGGTCTAGCTGGTGGGATTATGGTTCTGACTACAAATATTCAATTTAGTGCCAGTGTAATTCATGGTGTTGGATTTATTGCACTTGGATGTTTGGTATTTGGAAAATGGCATCCGCTTGGCTGTCTGTTTACTGGAGTATTCTTTGGTTTCTCAGAAATCATTTCATCATACTCTGGAAACATTCCTGGACTATCAGGATTACCAACAGAATTTTTCTACAGTATCCCTTATGTACTAACGATTATCGCATTGATTCTATTTGCGAAACGTTCGGTTGGTCCAAAGGCAGCTGGAAAGATTTACGACGCTGGACAACGATAATTCAATTATGAAGCCAAGTTCCATTTTGAATTTGGCTTTATTTTTAAAATAGGAGGACTACATGAATAGTTTAATTGAAAAAACAAGAGCTTATTTAAAAAATGCTTATGTGCCATACTCTAATTTTAAAGTTGCTGCATGTGTAAAAACAAAAGATAAAGAATACTTTGGTGCAAATATTGAAAATGCATCCTATGGTTTATCAAACTGTGCAGAACGCAGTGCATTGTTTTATGCATATAGTCAAGGTGTGCGCAAGGAAGATATTGAAGAAATGGTAATTGTTACTATGGCAAAACAACTTACCTATCCTTGTGGAGCATGTCGTCAGGTAATGGTGGAACTGGTTCCAAGGAATGCGAAAGTTACTCTTGCGAACGAGCATGAAATCAGAGAAACTACAGTAGAGGAATTGATTCCTTTTGCATTTGATTCTTCTGATTTAGATGAATAACAGGAAAGGTATACTTATGAACATAATTGAAATAATTGAAAAGAAAAGAGATGGATTTGTCTTAAGTAAAGAAGAAATTGAATACTTTATTGAAGCTTATTGTGATGGAAGTATTGCTGAGTATCAGGCATCTGCATTACTTATGGCAATCTATTTTAATTCATTAAACAAAGAAGAACTTGCAGTGTTTACTCAAGCAATGATTGCCAGTGGTAGAACCTATAATTTCTCAGGTTATGATGGTGTGTTTGTGGACAAGCATTCGACTGGTGGAGTAGGAGACAAGACAACATTAGTATTGGCACCTATTCTTGCTGTTTGTGGCTGTAAGGTCGCTAAAATGAGTGGTAGAGGGTTATCATTTACTGGTGGAACCTTAGATAAACTGGAATCAATTCCAGGGTTAAAAGTTGAAGTTAGTGAAGCAGATTTTATGAAGCAAGTAGAAGAGATTGGATGTGCAGTTATTGGACAGACAAATGATATGGTATATGCAGATAAGAAATTATATGCATTACGCGATGTAACTGGAACTGTTAGTAGTATTCCATTAATTGCTTCTAGTGTAATGTCAAAGAAAATTGCTGCAGGTAGTGAAGTAATATTACTGGATGTTAAATGTGGTGATGGAGCATTCATGAATAATAAAGAGGATGCAATTGAACTGGCTCAACGCATGATTGAGATTGGTGAAAGCGTTGGACGTAAAGTTGCAGCTGAAATCACAAGTATGAATGATGTATTAGGCACTAGTGTAGGAAATTCATTAGAAGTCCTTGAAGCAATTGAAACTTTAAAAGGAAATTATGATGAAGATTTCTATGAATTATGTGTACACTCATCTTGTACAATTCTAACAATGGCTGGCATCTGTAAGGATGAAGCAGAAGCAAGAGAAAAAGTAGTTGCATGTATTAAGGATGGATCAGCACTTGCAAAATTAAAAGAAATGATTGAGCATCAACACGGTAATGGAGAAGTAATCAATAACTATGACCTGTTATCTATTTCTAATAAAACCGTTGACGTGATTGCAGATGTGGAAGGATATCTAAATACAGTGCATGTAAAAGAAATTGGATTGTTATCTTGTGCTCTGGGTGCAGGAAGAATGCAAATTGAAGATAAGATTGATCATGGTGTAGGAATTGTACTTCATAAAAAGAGATATGATTACATCAAAAAAGGTGATGTCTTATGTACACTTTATGTAAATGATTCATTTAAAGACAGTCTAATTGAAGATATGAGATCTTGTCTTGTGATTGAAGACCATGAAATTGAAAAAGAACCACTTATCTATAAAGTTCTTTAAGATATAAAGTGTCCTTATAAAGAATAGTGTAACAAAGACTACTAGAAATAGTAGTTTTTCTTTTATCTAAATCATAGTTAAAAAGTCAATATTAATCAAATTATAGTTGATATTTGTAAGAAAAGGGAAAAACGTTTCTATTTAGGAGAGATTGTGTTTCATGTTAATATATGAGTAGAAGAAAGTAAAATTCAAACGAGAAAGGAACTGATAATATGAAACCATTACATACAGAAAGTGAATATGACAAACATGCAAAAAGAATGATAGCATTTATGAAAAAAATGCATAAAGATAGAGAAAAAATGACAGAAAGTGAAAAGCGTAAATTGGCATTCGATAATTTATATGGGGCAGGATTAATCACGAAAGACGGAAAGATAAAGGATCTAAAATAAATGTATTCAAAAATATCTAATTTAATTATTGGATTTCATGGATGTGATCAAAGTACTTTTGACGAAGTCATGAAGAATGGTAAAAGGTTGAAGAATAGTACAAATAATTATGATTGGTTAGGACATGGACAATATTTTTGGGAGAGGAACTATAAAAGAGCATATGATTGGGCAGTAGATCAGAGTAAGAATCCTTATAGTAAAATAAAAATCCAGCAGTTATAGGAGCAGTAATAGATTTAGGACATTGTCTAAGTTTAGATGAAACTATTAATTTGGAATTATTAAAAAAATCATATTCTAATATGGTAGATGATTTAGAAAATCTAGGTGAGAAAGTTCCAACAAACAAAATAGGAAAGAAGGGAACAGATTTATTGTTAAGAGAATTAGATTGTAGAGTTATTGAGTATTTACATAATCTAAACAAAAGATATAAGAAATATGAGTATGATTCTGTAAAGGGGATTTTTATAGAAGGAAATCCAGTCTATGATAATTCAGGGATTTATGAAAAAACGCATGTTCAAATATGTATAAGAAACCCTAATTGCATAAAAGGTTATTTTAGTCCGCGAGATATTGATCCTAACTTTAATAACTGCTAATTAATAATAATTGTAGGTAATGGAATCATTTGAACTATTATGATGATTCCATTTTTATATGTCATTGGAAATATACTAATATATTTTAGAATCATAGAAACTATAATATATGGTTTCTTTTTTTGAAGTATTTGATAAATCTCACGTGGATAACGATGCCATATATTAAATTATATAAATATTTGATACAATAAAATTAAAGAAGGATGTAGGAGAAAGCCATAAGGAGGTTAGTCGTATCTATAGTAGGGAATAGATAAACGAAATGATATGTTGAAAAGCAGACAAATTAGATTATTAAAAGAACTTACAGATAATCAAGATAGATACCTGTCTTCAAAAGAATTATCCAAACGATTGAATGTAAGTGATAAAACCATTCAAGCTGATATTAAAGTTTTAGATTTGGCTTTACACGACTATAGTACTATTATTACCTCAAAAACTGGATATGGTTATCAAATAACAATTGGTGATAGTAAAAAATTTGAATATTTTCTAAGCGAAGCAAATGATTCTATTATTTGTAGAAATTTTAGTGATACTACTTCACGTGTTACTCACATTCTTTATCGTTTTTTTAATGTAAAGGGATTTATTAGAAAGGATATGCTTTTAAATGAACTCTTTGTTTCTGAATCAAGAATGACAAAGGATTTAAATATTGTAAGAGAAACACTTGCGAAATATGATTTAAAAATAATTGTGAAACCAAAATATGGAATGTATATTGAGGGAAGTGAAAAGAATAAAAGAAGATGTATACTCAATGAAAGGGTAAACATAGATATCTTCTTAAATGATGAAGAAGAACTAATTAAAAAGGTTGGAAATATTGTAGTAGATATTCTGACGAATAGTCATTATAAAGTATCTGATGTTGTTGTTCAAAATTTAATAATTCATATCATGTATGTAATTAAGAGAATGAAACAAGACCATTATCTTGACACTATAGGTGATGTAGATAATGAACTTTACTATGCACATGAGTATGAATTAGCGCAAAAAATCATGGAACAATTAGAAATAACTTTTGATATTCATTCAACTGAAAATGAAATTACAAATCTTGCAATTCATCTAAAGGGAAAACGAAGTTATGATGAAGATACGATTGATGAAGATATTGATGAAGTTACAACTGAAATATTTAAAGAAATTAATGAAATGGTTCATATCAACTTTATGAATCAAGTTGAAAATAGAATAGCATTATCTTTACATGTCATTGCTTTAATTAATCGTGCAAAATATCATTATAGTATAAAAAATGATCTAAACGATGAAATCAAACTAAACTGTCCACTGGCGTTTGATTTAGCTGTTATATCTGCAAAGAAAATATCAGAAAAATATAACGTTGAAGTTGTAGAAGGAGAATTAGGATTTCTAGCTGTACACTTCTCTAAAGCTTTAGAAGACATTAATGCATCCAAGCAAAGTAAAAATGTTTTAATTATTTCTTCAACAAGAAAAGGAGAAACTTTATTGATTCGCCATAATTTTTTAAAGATTTTTAGTGATTATGTTGACCAACTTAATATAGTTAGTTTTATTGAGTTAAACACAATTGATGTAGATTTATATGATTTAATTTTTACTACCTATGATAAAGTTGATGGAATGCCAGAAAAAACAATAAAAATAAATTATTTTATGGATACAAAAGATATCAACACAATTAAGTATGCTTTATTGGATCATGAAGTTAAGGTAGAGCAATTTTATAATGAGAATTTATTTATTCATTTTGAGGAGAAACTAACAAAAGAAGAAATATTAAAACAGTTGTGTAAACAAACTGAAAATTACAATCCTTGCGATGATAACCTTTATGAATCTGTACTTCGCAGAGAAGAGTTTGGATTTACTGCATTTGGAAATTATGTAGCACTTCCGCATCCGGATCATCTGATATCAGAAAAAACAAGTATATCGGTTGGTATCCTAGATTATCCAGTAACTTGGATGAAGGGAAGAAATGTAAGAATCGTTTTATTATTATGTGGAGCTAAAAATAAAGAAAACCATCTTTCGATTTTATTTGATAAAATTTCAAATCTGATTAAAGATAAAGATGCAGTACAACAATTATTAAAGCAACCAATATTTGATACATTTTCAAAACTGCTAGAAAAATATTAATAGTGAGAGAGTATATGTTTACGATAATCATATACTTTTCTTTTATCGTTCATTATTTCCTTATCGATAAGGAAAAAGCAAATGAGTTACTTCTTTAGATTCTATCTATAATGAAATTAAGGAGGAACGATTATGAATGATGAAGCTACAATACCGTTTACTTTAATCTTACATGCAGGTAATTCACACTCGTTATCAATGGAAGCAGTGAGATTAGCTAAGCAAAAGGAATTTGAACAAGCATCAGCAAAGTTCGATGAAGCACAAGAAGAGCTTAATAATGCTCATAAAGTGCAAACAGATATATTATTCAGTGACCAAAAAAATGGAGATAACAATAAATATCCGATTGACTTGTTGATGGTACATGCGCAAGACCATATAACCATGGCAACCGTGTGTCTGGATTTATGTAGAGAGATATGTGATTTGTATCAATCAAAATAAAAATGAAAGGAGAAAGTAATGAAGCGGAATATTATTTTATTTTGTGCAGCAGGGATGTCTACTAGTATCTTAGTTAGTAGAATGAAGGAAGCAGCACATGAGAAAGGATTGGATTATGATGTAGATTCTTATGCAATATCGGAAGCTGATAAAAAGGGACCGGAAGCTGACATTATCTTATTAGGGCCACAGGTAAGATACTTTCTTGAAGATATAAAGAAAAAGTTTCCTGATAAGCCTGTAGAGTGTGTAGATATGCAAGCATATGGGACGTTAGATGGGGAAAAAGTTATAAATCAAATAATTAACATGATAGAAAATAAAACCTAGGGGGTAAATATGAATAAATTTAACGATATAATGGAAAAATATTTTATGCCTGTTGCAGCTAAATTAAATACAGTAAAAGGGTTAGTAGCAGTAAGAGATGCGTTCTTACAGATTTTCCCACTTACATTAATTGGATCATTAGTTGTAATGGTGAATGTAGTATTCTTAAGTTCAAATGGATTTATTGGTCAATATTTAGTGAATATCATTCCATCATTAGATGATTATCAGGCTATTTTAAGCCCTGTTCTAAATGGAACGATTTCAATGATGGCAGTATTTGTTGTATTGCTGATTGCTCGTAATATGGCAAGACAATATAATGCTGATGGTACCAAAGCAGGAATTACAGCAATTGCAGCATTCTTTGTATTATATACGCCAAAAATAGATGGAATGATGAGTGATGCATATCTAGGTGCAAATGGAATATTTGTAGCTATTATTACGGGTCTTCTGGTAGGATTCTTCTTTAGTAAATTAACAACAATTGATAAACTGAAAATTAAAATGCCAGATACAGTTCCACCTGAAGTAATTAAATCATTTATGGTGGCAATACCAACTGCAATTATATTAGTAGTTACTTCAATTATTTCCTTTATTATTATGCAAATTGAGCCAGAAGGAATCAATGCACTTGTATATGGAGCGCTTCAGGCACCGATTCAATCACTTGGAACAAGTCCATTAACACCATTATTACTGATTTTTATTGCAATGGTATTATGGTCATTTGGGATTCATGGAACATCAACAGTATCACCAATCTACTTGTCAATTTATGCATCAATGAATATCGCAAATATTGCATATGCGGCAGAAGCTGCTACAACAGCAGGTTCTCCTCATCCATATACCTGGTTTGTTTTATTTGAGAATTATGGATGTATTGGTGGAACTGGAAATACGCTTGCGTTGATTGTGGCGATTCTGATTCTATCTAGAAGCAAAAGTTGGAAACGAAACGATTATACAAAAATTGCAAAACTAGCATTGATACCTGGTTTATTCTGTATCAATGAACCAATCATTTTTGGACTACCAATCGTGTTGAATCCACTTCTGATTGTTCCATTTATCTTAGCACCAATTATTTCGATGGGACTTGGAGCACTTATGATATCTACTGGTTTAGTATTACCAGGAACACTTGATGTTGGTTGGACAACACCACAACCATTTAAAGCCTTTCTGTCAGCATCAGGATCTTGGGAAACTGCATTATCAGTATGTGTGATATTTGTAATATGTGTATTAATTTATCTACCATTTGTGAAGATGGCAAACAAAGAAAAGAATGTAGTAGGAGGAATTGAGAATGAGTAAATTTCCAAAAGATTTCTTATGGGGAGGTGCAACTGCTGCCAACCAATTAGAAGGAGCATATAATGAAGGCGGAAAAGGTCTGTCAACAGCAGATATGGTAAAATTTGTACCTCGCTCAGTAAGTAAAGGTGCAAATACGGAAACTGTGTCATTGGAAGAAGTACAGAATATTTTAGATGGAAAAAGAGATGATGAATATTATCCAAAACGTTGGGGAGTTGATTTTTATCATCGATATAAAGAAGATATTAAGCTATTTGCGGAGATGGGATTTAATGTCTTTCGAATGTCACTAAATTGGGGAAGGATTTATCCTAATGGAGATGACGAGGAACCAAATGAAGAGGGACTGAAATTCTATGATGATGTATTTGATGAACTAGCTAAATATAATATAGAACCATTAGTAACATTATCTCATTATGAAACACCACTAAACCTATCTATCAAATATAATGGGTGGGAAAATAGAAAATTAATAAAGTTCTTTGAAAACTACGCAACCACAGTATTTAAGCGATATAAAGATAAAGTGAAGTACTGGATGCCATTTAATGAAATTAATATGATTTTGCATCTTGCTTATACAGGTGGTGGAATTTTCATTGAAAAATCTGAAAATGAATTACAAACAACTTTTCAGGCATTGCATCATCAATTAGTAGCAAGTGCATCAGTAACAAAAATTGCAAGATCTATAAATCCTGATTTTCAAATTGGATCGATGTTAGGAATGTCACTTTATTATCCTAAAACGAATCATCCAGATGATGTTCTTGCTGCACAATATGCAAATCGTGTAAATTACTATTTCCTAGATATATTATCTAAAGGTGAGTATCCAAATTATGCATGGGCATACTTTAAGAAAAAAGGAATAGAATTAGTTATTGAAAAAGATGATTTAAAATTATTAAAAGAAAATACAGTAGACTATAATTCTTTTAGTTATTATTATTCATTATGTGCAGGTTCTATTCACGATGAGCAATCATTGGTATCATTTATACCAGAACATGATTTTGATGAATTCCATCCAAAAAAAGCTAAAAATGAAAATCTTAAGGTTACAGACTGGGGATTTCAGATTGACCCTATAGGATTTAGAATCGCAATTAATGAAGTTTGGGACCGTTATAAGAAACCAATCATCATTTCTGAAAATGGATTAGGAACTACAGATATTTTAGAAGAAGATAAAACGATTCATGATGATTATCGTATTGACTATTTACGTGAACATATCAGAGAAATGAGAGTTTGTATAGAAGAAGGTGTGGATATTATTGGTTATACTTCTTGGGGACCAATAGACATTGTCAGTGCAGGTACAACAGAAAGAAGTAAACGTTATGGATATATCTATGTAGATGCAGATGACTATGGAAATGGAACATTTGATCGCTATAAAAAAGATTCTTTCTATTGGTATAAAAAAGTAATTGCCAGTAATGGTGAAGACTTAGACTAAAAAGGTGGACAATATGTCCGCCTTTTATATTCTAATAAGTTTTGATAAATCTTTAGGTGATAACTGCATCCCTGTTTCTACCCATTGTTGAAGAACACCAACGATACCAGCTGCTTTGTATGCAACCTGATAAGATGTGTTTTCATAAGTATCTTCTTTATCATCTTTACCTTTGATTTCTTTATCTACAAAGTAAAACTTTACTCTTTTTAAAAATGTAAAACTGGTTTTTTCATTTAAGAAAAGTTTAGCTATTCTTTTATGATCCAATAAATATTCTGCAGTCTTTTCTAAAAAGTCAGCGTAGTATATAGGTTTGCGATTCATCAGTGATTTATCAAATAACTCACCAATTTCTACTAAAGTATCACTTTCTATTTCAGAATAAAGTTCATAAATATCTTGGTAATGTAAGTAGAAAGTTCCTCTACTAATATCTGCTTTATCACATAACTCAAGAATTGTAATTTTAGATATGTCTTTTTTCTCTACTATATTAAGAAATGCTTCAATAATAGCATTCTTCGTTTTTCGATTTCTTCGATCAGCCATAATTACCTCATTTCTTTGACACTTAGTATCAATTTGTTCAATAGTTGACACTTGTAACTACTTTGAATATTGTTAAGGTTTCCTTCCAATATTATAATTTACTTACAAGAATTATAACACATGTTTAGTTATGAACAAGTGTCAATAACTAAAGAAAGGATACAAAATGACAAATTATCATGAGATGAAGATAGGTATTATTGCAGACAGTAGTTGTGATGTAACAGAGGAATTACAAAGTAAACTTCATGTTACATTAATTCCATTTCAGATGGATATAAATAATCATAATTATGTTGATGATGGTACAGTAAATATTCAAGAATTTATAAATGAAATGAAGATTTCAAAGGAAACACCAAAATCAGCTTGTCCATCAATTGGCGAATATGAAGAAGCAATGCGTCAGTTTGATGTGTGTTTTGTGATTACCATTTCATCAAGGTTAAGTGGCTCTTATAATTCTGCTTGTGCAGCAGCTCAAATGATAAGTGAAGATGCTTCTAATCATAAAATATTTGTAGTTGATTCAAAAAGTGCGTCATGTGGTGAAACAGCAATCGCTTTGTTTATTAATGATTTAATTCATCAAGGAGTAGATCCAGATGAGATATTTAAACGAGCAGAAGAATTTGTGGAAAAACAATTAACTTTATTTACGCTGATTGATTTGGATAATTTATTTAAGAATGGAAGAATCAGTAAGTTCTCTAAAATTACTAGTTCTACATTTAATCTTCGTCCAATCATGAAAGCAAATGATGGAGAAATAGAATTATTAAAAATTGCAAGAGGTACTAAAAAGGCATTCACAAAAATGGTTGAAATGATGAATGATTTTACGAAGAATGCAAAGATGGATTCATTGCGTTTGATTATGACACATTGTAACTGTGAAAGTCAGGCAATGCAGATTAAAGAAAAACTTCTGGAGTGTTGTAATACATTAAAAGAAGTTATTGTAATCCCAACGGGAGCGTTATCATCAATGTATGCAAATGATGGTGGAATTATTATGGCTTGCTTGCCTGATAATGAGGTATAAGCAACAATATTCCTAGAAAGCGCTTGCATTTGATTTCTATGTATGATATAAAATATTTAGGTACGTTACTATAAGTAATAGGCGTGGCCATATTAATCTTTTTTAGGTTAGTGTGCCACGTTTTTATTTTGTAGAGAGGGGGAAATGTCAGTTAACGAAAGCACACATACTAAAGTGAACGAAAGGAGTTAATATGACATTTAAAGAAGATTTTTTATGGGGAGGAGCTACTGCTGCGAACCAACTAGAAGGTGCATGGAATGTTGATGGTAAGGGGATTTCAATATCAGATGTATGTACTTCAGGAACAAGATACAAAAGCAAACAGATTATTCCTGATTTAAATCCTGCATATGAGTACCCATCACATGAGGCGATTGATCATTATCATCGTTATAAAGAAGATATTGCATTATTTGCGCAGATGGGGTTTAAGGTATACCGTTTTTCAATTGCTTGGACAAGAATTTATCCAACTGGCGAAGAAGATAAACCAAATGAAGCTGGATTACAGTTTTATGATAATTTAATTGATGAATGTCTAAAATATAATATTGAACCATTAGTAACTGTTTCTCATTATGAAATGCCATATATTTTAACTGAGAAATACAATGGTTGGGCATCACGCAAGATGATTGATCTTTACTTGAAATACTTTGAGACAATCGTGAGAAGATACAAAGGAAAAGTAAAGTATTGGTTACCATTCAATGAAGTGAATTCAGCAGTTGCTAAGTTTGGGGCATTTCTTTCACAAGGAATTCTAAATGGGGGAAGTAAAGATTTTATGAATCAGGTAGACATTCCTCAACTTCGTTTCCAGGCACTTCATCATCAGTTTGTTGCTCAGGCAAAAGCTACTAAATTAGCACATGAAATTGATGAGAATAATAAAATAGGAAGTATGACAATTTATGCGACAACATATCCAATGACATGTAAACCAGAAGATATGTTAGCAACACAACACATGAATCGTTTAATGAACTACTTATGTCCGGATGTAATGATTCGTGGTGAATATCCAACATATGCAGAAAGTCTTTACAAAGATTTAGGGGTAGAGATTAAATTTGAAGATAATGATAAGGAACTACTAAAAGAAGGAACCGTTGATTTCTTTGCCTTCTCATATTATATGAGTAGTTGTGCTACTGCTGATCCAAATGTGGAGAGAGTAGAAGGAAATATTCTGACAAATGTAAAGAACCCTAACTTAGAAACAAGTGAGTGGGGATGGCAGATTGATCCTAAGGGTTTACGTTATTCATTAAATGAAATCTATGATCGTTATCAGTTACCAATTATGCTAGTTGAAAATGGTCTTGGTGCAAATGATATAATGGAAGAAGATGGAAGTATTCAAGATGATTATCGAATTGATTATTTAAGAGAGCATATTCAAGCAATGAAAGATGCTACTGAAGATGGTGTAGATTTGATTGGTTATACGACTTGGGGATGTATTGATTTAGTAAGTGCATCTACAGGTGAAATGGCAAAACGTTATGGATTTATCTATGTAGATAAAGATGACGAGGGGAAAGGAACATTAAATAGAATAAAAAAGAAAAGTTTTGATTGGTATAAACAGGTAATCGAGACAAATGGAGAAAAATTATAAACATAATATACATAGGTGTGTAACGTGTTAGGAGGAACTAAAATGGCATATACAATCGTAAGGAATTTAAATAATAATGTAGCACTAGCTACTGATGACAACCAAAAGGATTTCATCATTTTTGGTAAGGGTATTGTTTATGGAAAGAAATCTGGAGAGAAAGTAAATGAAGAAGATGTTGTAGAATGTTACTTTTTAAGTCGTAAAGACTTCTCATACTTTTCTGAAATTATGAAGACAATGGACCCAATGATCGTATATGTTACTGATTTAATAATTAAGGAAATTAAAGATACAATTGGAGGAACTTTCAGTGCAAACTTACTGCTTATGATTGCTGATCACATTAATTTTGCAATCGAACGATTAAATGAAGGTATTGCAATGAAGAGTCCATTGGAAAATGAAATTCGTCGACTATATGATAAAGAAGTTGAGGTAGCTAAAAAAGCACTGGATATTGTTGAACAAGAATTAGGTGTTCGCTTGCCAGTTGAAGAAGAAGCAATGATTGCCATGCATATCGTAAATAGCCATGTTGGTGGTGAGATGTTAGATGATGCAATGATGGTGACTGAAATATCAAACACGATTATTGATGTAATAACCCAACAAACAGGAAGAACACTTGATATGAAATCAAATGATATGAGTCGACTTCTAATTCATCTTCGTTTCTTTATTTTGAAATATTCCAAAAATGAATTAGCAAATGATGGTGAATTTGATGGTTTGTATAATTTCTTAATTACTAAAAATCCTGAATCTGCACAATGTGTAAAAGTAATAGTAAAAACGTTAAATGAAAAATACGGTTGGAGTGTAACTGAAAATGACATGATTTATCTGATGTTGCATATCAATCGACTACTACAAAAGAAAGAAGGATAAACAATTGAAAGAATTAATGACAAGGATTCTACAATACGTTGGAGGTATAGAGAATATTACTTCTATTGGGTATTGTATGACTAGATTACGTATTACAGTAAAGAATACAGATATTATAGATGAAGAAAAGATAAGTGCAGAAGATGATGTAATTAAAGTTCAATTTAAAGGTGGACAACTACAAATCATCTTTGGACCAGAAGTTCAAAAATACTACAATGCATTAATTGATATTACAGGAAATAGTTTTGCGGATAAAGAAGAAGAGAAAGAAGAAAGTGGTAATATTATTGATAAGATTACAGGCTTTCTAGCAGCTACAATTATTCCTGCAATTGCTGCAGTATCCGCAGCAGGGCTTATCAAAGGGATGCTGGCAATCTTTGAAGCAGCTAAGTGGTTGGATCCAGCAAGTGATGTATATACAATTCTGAATATTATTGGAGATGCTCCATTATACTTCTTAGCAGTATTAGTTGGATTCTCAGCAGCTAAAAAACTAAAAACAAATGAATATTTAGGTGCATCAATTGGGCTTGTACTGATGTACCCTACTCTTGCAACTGGGGCAGCCGCAGGACTTGAAGATTTAAGTTTCTTTGGAATTTCGATTCCCTTTGCTTCTTATGCAAATACAATTATTCCAACAATATTAGGTGTTATTGTATTGAAATATGTATATGGATTTTTAAAGAAAATCTTACCAGTAACAATTGAGCTGGTAATTACAGGACCACTTGCATTTGCAATTACATGTGTTATCACACTAGCATTCCTAGCACCTTTAGGAAGTTATATTGGAATCTATATCGCAGATGCATTTGCTTGGCTATTTGGAGTGGCAGGACCACTTGCAGGGCTGTTAATATGTGCATTCTTTGCTCCACTAGTAATGACAGGTATGGCTTATGGAACCTTCCCATTAGTATTCCAAAACCTAGCAGTATTAGGATATGACTATATGATTCTGCCAATCATGGTGTACTCTAACCTTAATCAAGGGGTTGCATCAATTGCAGCAGGAATAAAACTAAGAGATGGTAAGATGAAATCAAATGCATTTGGTGTAGGGATTACAGCAATTCTTGGAATTACAGAGCCATCGATGTATACAGTAAACCTTCCACTTAAAAAACCATTCTATGCAGCAATGATCGGATCAGGTGTAGCAGGTTTCTTATCAGTATTATTTATGGTAAAAGTATTTACAATGGCAGGTGGAGGTGCAACAGCACTACCCGCATTTGTAAGTAGTGAATATGCAAACAACTTTATAATGGGAATTCTATGTCTGGCAGCAGGTATGGTAGTTACATTCTTAATCACATTCTTCTGGATGAATGAATCAGATGTAAGTGATGGAGCTACTACAAAAAAAGTAGTAAGTAAAAAAACTGGTAGTACAATTTCAGTAGCAAGTGTTGCTGAAGGTGAAGTTGAGGATATTAAAAGTGTTCCTGACAGTTCTTTTGCAGAAGAAAAGTTAGGAAAAGGTATTGTGATCGACGATAAGAATGGAAAGATTTATGCACCATTTAATGGTGTAGTATCAGCTATCTTCCCAACAAAACATGCAATAGGTTTGCAATCCGAAGATGGAGTAGAAGTACTGGTACATGTTGGAATTGATACAGTGAGATTAGATGGAGAACATTTCTCATCACTTGTAAAGAATGGAGATAAAGTAAATGCAGGAGATTTACTTTTGGAATATGATTATAATGCAATTGAAAAAGCAGGATATTATCCAAAAACAATTGTAGTTGTCTCCAACACAAATGATTATAAAAAAGTGAATATTAGCAGTGCGAAACAGTTATATAAAAATAATGAAATGTTTACAGTGGAGGTATAAAAGATGAAATTAATAATTACAAGTGACTATGAAGAAATGAGTCAAATTAGTGCACAACTAGTATTATCAAAAATGTACAGTGATAAGCGAGTAAACTTATCTTTAACTGCAGGAAGTACACCTGCCAGAATGTATGAGATATTGAAAGACTTTATGGCAGATCGTCCTTACTTTGATAATGTACACTTCTATAACTTTGATGAAATCAGTATTGAAGGTGAACAATATGGATTAACTATGCGTTCACTAAATGAGCAATTCTATCACCCCTGTACAATTAAAAAAGAAAACATTCATGAACTAAATCCAACAAATTATGAAAACTATGATCAAAAGATTACTGATGATGGTGGTCTTGATTTAATTCTTGTAGGAATTGGTGCAGATGGACATTTTTGTGGAAATCTTCCTGAGTATACAAAGTTTGAAAATGAAACGTATACGGTAATGATGGAAGAAGGAGATAAAAATTTCAAGTTATTACATGAATTGATTGGAAAGAAACCAGAAGGTGCAACTGTTACCTTTGGTCCAAGAACGGTTCTTAGTGCAAAACAAGTTGTATTATTTGCCAACGGTGAACATAAGGCAGATATAATTCAAAAAGCATTAGAAGGCCCAGTAACAACGGATGTTCCTTCTTCAGTATTAAAATTACATCCTAATTTAGTAGTTGTTTTAGATAAAGAAGCTGCAAGTAAATTAAGTAAATAATTCTAAGTGATATACCTAATCAAAGGGTATATCACTTTTAACTTTTATTGAGAATCTTGATTGACGAAATCTTGTATTGTGGGTATAGTAGTCATAGATGAATAATAAATATTATGGAGGTATGTATGAAAAAAGCATGGGATATTATTTATGTAAATGATATTGAAAAGTCAGTAGAATTTTATGAAAAGGTTCTAGGATTAAAAGTAAAAGATAGATTAAATATGGGAAGTGAAATGCAAATAGCGTTTATGGAATTGGATAATGAAATATGTATAGAATTAATATATTCGGGTAAAAAAGAAGTAGGTAAAGAAAGTGTAATTCTAGCGTTTACTACTGATAATCTTGATAATACAATTCAGGATTTAAAAGATAAAAACATTGATCCAGGTGAAATAATTTCGCCAAATCCTAACACTCAATTTATTCATGTGGAAGATCCTGATGGAGTTATAATTCAGATACAAGAATAAAATTTGAGTTAGAATATTTTATAAATATTTTTTTATGAAAGTGTTGACAGCGCTTTCAGATGATGATAATGTATGAGTGTAGTTAATGGACTGTTACTCTTTCGAGGCATGACCAATAAAGTTGTTTTATTGTGTTATATATCGGGAGAGTTTTTATTTGGAGGTCCTAGTATGTTTGAATTGTTTAAGAAATCAAAAAAAGTTGATATGAATATTTATTCGCCTGTTGATGGGTACTGTGAAGCTATCACTAAATGCAGTGATGGAGTATTCTCAAGTAAGATGATGGGAGATGGTTTCCTAATTCAACCAACCGAAAATATTATCAAATCAACATGTGATGGTGAAATTCAAATGATCTTTCCTAGTAAACATGCAGTTGGTATTAAAATGAAAGATGGATTAGAAGTGATGATTCATATTGGAATTGATACTGTTAAACTAAATGGACAGGGATTTAAGCAGTTAATAAAACCAAACACAAAAGTACAAATTGGTACACCATTGATTGAACTTGATATGGATTACTTGCAATCACAAGATATTGATTTATCAGTAATTGTAGTTATGAGTAATGAGGTAAATGGTTCTTATCAAATCGAAAATTTAAATAAAAAAGTGGAAGCAGGAATGAGAATTATAAAGCGAGAGTGAAATTTATGGAACTCATTAAAAAAATTAACAACAACTATGCAGTAGCAAGAGATAGTTCTGGACAGATTGTAATTGTAGCTGGTTCTGGACTGGGGTTTGGAAAGTTCCCTTATGAGCTTACAGATCTTACAAAGATTGAAAGAACTTATTACAATATTGATAATAAGTTCATAAATTTAATTAGTGAAATACCAGATGTAATTATTAAATGCTCAACAAAAATAGTTGATTATGCTCAGGCAAATTTAAGTATTAAATTAAATCCTAATTTGGTATTTACATTGGCAGACCATATTAACTTTGCGACCAAAAGAATAAAAGAAGGATTAAGCATTGATTATGGAATTACATATGAGATGAATTATTTGCATCCTGAGGAATTTCATATTAGTAAGGAAGCAGTGAAACTCATAAAGAAAATGACAGGAGTTACGTTTCCTAAAGAGGAAACAGCAATCATCGCAATGCATATTCTAGAAGCAGAACACTTTAAAGAACAAGAACAGAAAAGCGTAAGAATATCACAGATTATTGATGATTTAGCAGATATCATACGTAAGAAGATGAATGTAGTAATAGATGAAGATGATTTTAATTATTTCAGATTTGCGACACATGTGCAGTATCTGATTAGTCGTCAGCATGAAAAGATGGAAATCTCAAGTGATAATAAAGCATTGTTTGAGTCAATGAAATCTTCTTATCCTGATGTATATGAATGTGTATTACAAATTGAAGCGTATTTTAAAGAAAACCAGAATTGGACGATTAGTGATGAAGAAAAGATGTATCTGATTATTCATATCAATCGAATATGTTCAAAAGAGGACTGTTACCAATAGGGCATGACCTCATAGAAAAATTACTATTTTTCTGTGGGGTTTTTATTTTGGATTTAAATTATATTGAGCTCATATAATTGATCATATTTTTCTAAGAGAAAAGAGGAGGAACAGAAAATGAGTAAGAATCAAGAAACTGCAGTACAAGTTCTTGAATTAGTGGGAGGGAAGGAGAATGTTACTAACATTTTTCATTGTGCAACAAGACTTAGATTTAACTTAAAAGATAACGGACTTGCTAATTTAGAAGAAATTGGAAAAGTCAAAGGAGTTATGGGGACACATGTAGCTTCTGGAGAAATTCAAGTAATTATCGGTCCAGCAGTTGATGATGTTTATAACGAGATTATTAAAGTAGCTGGACTTGAGAGAACAAATAGAATTGATGAAGATCTGGATGGTTCTGATAAAGAACGAGATTTATCACCAAAAGGAATCTTTAATTCAGTAATCAATGCATTCTCGGCATGTATGAATCCTTTAGTACCTGTGTTTGTATTATTAGGAATGCTAAATGTAATCGCGGCGATTATCGGACCTAACTTCTTGAATCTTGTATCAGAGGAATCGAATTTATATACAAACTTTTATTGGGCAGGACAGGCGATTATATATTTCTTACCTGTATTAATAGCAGTGACTGCATCGAAGCATTTCAAAGCAAATATGTATATATCACTTGTGTTGTCATTTATTTTGCTATATCCGAATTTAGTTGCTTTGATGGGAGAAGGAATTGAATATACAGTATATGGAATTCCAGCAGCTGCAGTCACTTATAGCGCAAGTGTAATTCCGATTATGATGATTGTTGTTTGTCAGTCATATGTAGAGAAAATTATTAATAAGTTTATTCCAAATGCATTGAAAGTGATTTTAGTACCATTATTAACAGTTCTTGTTATGTTACCAATTGCTTTATGTGCATTAGGGCCATTGGGAACTTATGTTGGAAACATAATTGCAGATGGAATTATATGGTTAAGAGATGTAGCGGGGCCACTAGAAACAATGTTAGTAGCAGCATTCATTCCGTTTATGTCAGCATTTGGTATAGGAAGACCAGTATTCTTTATCAGTTTAACAACACTATTAACAACTGGTTCGGAATTTGCTTATATGCCAATTGCTATGGTTATTAATAACTGGCTAATTATGGGGGTAGCAGCAGGGTTTACATTGAAATCAAAAGCCGCAGAAGACAAACAGCTTGGATTGACTTGTTTAGCAGCAAGTTTCCTAGGTGGGGTATCAGAACCTACACTATTTGGAATCTTCTTACCAAACAAAAAATTATACCTACCAGTTATGATTGGTGGAGCATTATCAGGATTGTATTTAGGAATTATGAATGTAGGACTATATCAATTTGGTGCAACAAATTTCTTGAATGTTATGGGATTTGTTGGAGGTTCTTCATCAAACTTTATACATGGATGTATTGCATCGGCAATCGCATTCTTAGTTACATTTGGACTTATTATGTTCATGTACAAAGGAAAAGAAGAAGCATAGAACAATATCAACAGTTATGTGCTGTAAGATATAACAACTTTGGATAGTGGGTTGGATGAAGTAAAAGGTTTATCACTATCAGCTAAAAACAAGGAGGTAATTATATGAGTGAAAGAAAAATGATTTTAGCTAACATTGGATCGGGTTCGTCTTATCTGCCTGATATCGCAAATATGTTAATTGAAAGAAGAGAGACAATGAAAGTGGCTGAATGGCGACTAATGGATATTGATGAATATCGTTTGAACTGCACTGGAAAGTATGTTCAAAAAATGTTTAAAGATGCTGGTATGGATACAGTAGTAACATTAACAAAAGACTTAGGGGAAGCAGTAAAAAACTGTGATTATGTTATTACTACCATTCGTCCAGGAATGTCGGAAGGTAGAACACTAGATGAAACATTACCATTTAAGCATGGGTTGATTGGACAGGAAACAACAGCTCCTGGTGGTATGGTAATGGGATTAAAGACTATTCCAGCAATGTTGGAAATTGCAGATGCAATTGAAAAATATGCAAAAAAAGGTTGTTACTTAGTGAATCTAGCAAATCCATCAGGAATGCTTGCAGAGGCTTTGAATCTTCATTCAAATGTTAAATATGCAGGATTATGTAATGGGCCAACAGTTATTCGTGATGCAATGAACGATGTATACAATCCAGAAAATCCAGATGATGTATTTGTTGAAGTAATTGGGTTGAATCACCTTATCTGGTGTAAAGTATTCTATAAAGGTGAAGATGTTACTGATGAAGCGTTTGAGAAATTACTTGATTGGGCTGCAGTTAATTTACCAGCTTTAAGAAAAGAGTTTGTAGCACCAGAACTTCAGAAGTTTATCGGATATATTCCTATGGGACCTTATTTAGAGTTCTATTATGATTTCCCTAATTCATTCAATGACTTGCAGTCATATTCTGGTAATCACTGGGATGCAATGATTAAAAGAGTACAAGAACGAGTTGGAGATGTTCTTGATGATTTAACAATGCCTGCAGAAGCAACACGTGCAGAATGTGTAAAAGTAATAGAAGAAAGAACATTTGAATTATATGAAAAGTTAGATCCTCGTGGTTTCCAATTAGCATCTAATACTCGAGGAGGACATGGATATGGAAAAGCAGGGATTACATTAATCAATGCTTTATGGAATAACACAAATGAAATCTTCAGTCCGGATGTTGCAAGCATGGGATGTATCCAAGGTTTCGATCCAAACAGTGTTTGTACAACTACATCGATTGTAAATGGATCGGGTATTCATCCAATCTGTTTCCCTAAACTTCCAGGACATATGATGAGTAAAATCTATGCTGCTAAAGAATACGAAAAGCTTGCTGTTGAAGCTGCAGTTACTGGTAGTTATCATGCTGCACTAGAAGCACTCGTGGCAAATCCATTAGTGAATTCATATTACAGCGCAAAAGAAGCATTAGACGAATTGTTAGTAGCAGAGAAAGAATGGTTGCCGCAATTCAAAGAAGCAATTGAGTTATTAGAAAAAGGTGAAACACCTAAGAATTAATTAGTTTCAATTAGAGTTAACTGTATAGTGGTTGACTCTTTTTTTGCGTGATTTCTACATTTAACGTATAGTAATAATGAAAGGAATTATCTATATGAAATTGATTATTAATCAGATTCTAGAATATATTCAAGAAAATATATTTCTTTTAGATTTGAAAGTTGAAGATATAGCAGAACATTTTAGATATGATAAATACTATTTTAGTAGTGAGTTTAAAAAGATAACTGGTTTCTCTTTGAATGAGTATATATCAAGTTTACGTTCTGCCAAAGCAATAGATTTAATTAATGAGAAAGGTAGTGTTATTGATATTCAAACAAGCGTAGGATATTCTAGTTCAGGAACGTTTTCTAATGTATTTAAAAAGTATACTGGAAGTTCCCCTCAACAATATAAAAACGAAATGGATTATATATACAATGCAGTTAAAACATTTGAAGAGAGTGAGAACAATAAGGTAGAGTATTTTCAAGATATTAGTGAATCCTATTGCAATGTGGATGTAGAAGTTCCAGATAATCTAAAGAATGGAATTATCTTTATTGGTCTATTTCATACACCTATTCCTAATCATAAACCTATATCTGGTTTGGTTACCAAAAGGAATAAAAATAATAAACTTAAGAATATTCCTAAGGGAGATTATTATTTGCTTGTTTGTGCAATCAATTCTACAGATGGATTATTGTCCTATTTTAATCTTAAGAATTGTTTAAGAGGAAGAGTAGAAGAAAAATTATCGTTTCCTGATGACACTAAAAATGAATATACAGTGAGACTACGTCCACCAATACCAGAAGATCCTCCAATCTTAATTAACTTGGCAAAACTTTTAGTATCATCACTTCGAAAAAACCACAATGTAGAATAAATGATATTTGTCTTCTTGTGCTAAGATAAAAGTATAGAGGAGGTAATGATATGATTAAGAGTAGTACTCCATTTCTTTTGTTTGATGGAAATTGTCAAAATGCATTAGATTTATATGTATCTGTATTTCATGCAACTATAGTAGAAAAAATGACATTTGAAGAAGTTGGCTATACGAATAATAAAGATTCTTTAAATTACATTGCTAATTCAACCTTTAAATTAGGTGAAAGTATATTTTATGCAGGGGATATAGTTGATGATGGAAGGGAACAATGGCAAAAAGGAAATCAGGTTTCTATATGGTTGGAACTTTCAGATGTAGATGAATTGATGCAAATTGAACGTCAACTATTAGATACTGGAGGAAAGAGCATTATAAGAACGCATGAAACATTCTGGAATTCACAATATACAAAAGTTCAAGACAAATACGGAATGATTTGGGAATTGAATGTACAGTTATAACTAAATGATAAATGGAATTGGTTTTTAGTGAAAAATCAACTCTTTTTGATTACACTTTTAATAACAAAATAATTGGACGTGCTATACTATGTGATGAAATAGGTTATATTCCTGTATATATGAAAATAGAGTTAGAAAGTTGGGATAAGTAGATCCACTAAAAAATAGGAGGTGGAAATATGAGGTCTAGCAGAATGTTTGAGATTATGAATTTGCTAATACATAATGAACGAATGACAGCGGTTCAATTGGCTGAAAAACTCAAAGTGTCTAAGCGCACCGTTTATCGAGATATTGAAGCACTGAATGAAGCAGGAGTTCCAGTTGTTCACTTTTCTGGAAAAGATGGGGGATTAGGAATTTCTGAAGATTACAAAATAGATAAGAGTTTTTTATCTACAGATGAATTAAAATCCATACTTGTTGGATTAAATGCTTTGAGAGAAGTAGATAAAACTAATGAACTCAATACTATGATTGCAAAATTACCGGTGAAAAGCAGAGAAGAAGTTATAGATAATGGAGATACAATAATTGATTTATCTTCTTGGTTTGATGATCATCCACTGCGAGATTATATTTCCAATTTACGCACTGCAATACGGAATCATAATATCATAATAGTAACGTATCAGGTGAAAGATGGATATAGTAAAAGAGAGATTGAACCTTACCGATTACTATTTAAATATTCAGCATGGTATATGTATGCATATTGTGAGGAGGTAAATGAATTTCGCTTATTTAAGTTAAATCGAATTATAAAGTATAAAATCTTAAATGATAAGTTTATTGTGAAAGATTATCAAATAGAAGATATTCGTCTGCTATTTGATAAGCAATATTTTAATCTTGATCAGCAAGAAAATGTAATGAAAGTAATTTTGAAATATAATAAAGTAGATGAAGCTTATCTGGTTGATCGTATGGGAACGCAAAAATTTGTTTTTGATTTAGAAAACCAAACAATTTCATTTATTACTGGTGATATGCCATGGGTTGTTAATTTTCTTATGGGATTAGAAGATAAAGCAAAAGTAATATCACCCTTATCATTACAGGAAAAGGTAAGAAAAAGAATTAACAAAATGAATAAATTGTATGAAAGTTGACACAATTAATGTCAGCTTTTTTTGATATCGAAAGGGAGTGTCAAAACGACATTCGCGTGCTTTCAGTAGTTCTATATACTCTAACTAAATATGTTAATGACTGTTCTTTATGGTTGTAGGTATCACCCATATTTCCATAGATGCTCCCTCCTCAGTAACCTTATAATATTTCTCTGCAGAAAATGGTTGTGTTGCTAGATTATGCTTGGGTAACCATGTACTGAAAAGGTAATTCATTGCTTTATCAAGAGCGAAAGTTACTAATTCAATTTTATTTTCTGCTTCAATAGAACAAACAATATATTCACTTGCAGGTAATTCCCAAGATGTTAATCCATCTGATAGAGGAGTAGTATCATCAACAGCTATACCTACAAAATAGGTGAAAGTTCCATTATCGCTATTTCCAAAAGTAGATGAACCTAATTCGATTCCATCACTCGAATATCCATTTATCTTTGTTTTTATTTTATGAAATTGCTCCCATAATAAATAAGGATTATCAACACCTGTTGCTTCACCAACAGGTAATTGCTCAGATATTGGTATTTGTGCTGTTAACCCATGATAGACTTCTACTTTATCTAACTTCTTCCTAGTAATTTCAATAACGATTCCATCTGTAATTAAAGGTACATTTTCATCAATTAAAGTATATGTTAATTGCAAATCAGGTTTATTCATTTGATTAAGTGGTATCATATTTGATCGATACTCTTCAGGTGTAATGCCATATGTTTCTTTGAACATTCTAGTGAAATTGGCATGACTTGAAAATCCATATTCTATAGCAACATCTAAAATACGTCTGTTATCTTTTAATGCTTCTGTAGCCTGAGCCAATCTTCTTAATTTAATATATTCAAATACTGTTCTTTTAATAAGTCTCCTAAATAATCTTTGAAAATAATAAGGTGATAAGCCTGCTGTATCGGCTAACTGTTCAATGCTAATATCTTCTGAGGTATGTGTTTCAATATAATCTACTGCCTGTTGTATTGCTTCCCATGCGTGCATATAACTGCCTCCTTTATATTCAAAGAATATCATTATCTAAGTTTGTTTGCTTCTTATACAATGCTCTTTTGCCTTTATATAAATCTATTCTATATGATAAGAATAATATGCACAAATGCAATGAATTATATTAGATAGGAACTAAATTCCCTTCGAAATTAAATACTTTAGAAAAAGTGAACGATATGAAATATATTGACGACTAATAAGAGTAAAGGGAATTCAAAATTAAAATACTATATGAATCACAGATAACATAGAAATTTAATTTTTATTATGTTTTATATACCACCAATATACATATGTTACTACGATGAAGTAGAGTATTACTTAAAATATGAATATCTGAAAAAACTTTCGAAGTTTCTTTTTTTGAGATACGTCATACTTTTAAAGGAAGAAAACTAACTGGGCATCTTGAAATGATTTATTGCAATTACTGTTTCAAGAAATGGAAAGGATAAGGAAAGTAGAAAGGCGGGGCGTGATGAGTGAAAAAAATAAATATACTTGATGAAGAGATTATTCTAAAGGCACAAGGTGGTGATACGGAGGCATTTTCACAAATATATAAAGCTTATTATAGTAGAGTGTATTTTGTGGCTTATCAGTATTTTAGAAATGAAGAAGTAGCAAAAGATATTGTGCAAGAAACTTTTATCTTAGTATATAGAAAACTAAAACAATTAAATGAACCAAAAACATTTCCATTATGGATAAAAAGAGTAACCTACTCGTTATGTGTTAATCAGAGCAGAAAGAAACAACGAATTGTTGATTTGGGAGAATCAATGGATATAGATGATTTCAAAGATAATAAGCAAGTTTCTGCAATGGAAGTGTTAGAGAATGAACGAATAAGAGAAATTATATTTGAATCGTTAGAAATGATGGGAGAACCAATGAAAAGTGTTGGACTTCTTCGTTATTATGAAGGACTTCAAATAAAAGAGATTGCTGAAGTCTTACAGGTTCCAAAAGGAACAGTAAATTCAAGAATGGATAGCATTCGAAAGCAACTTCGTGTTGATTTAGAGCGTAATGGAATTTCACCAAAGAATTTTGGAGTTATTATTTCACCAACAGTAATCGCTTATGCATATCAGTTATTAAGTAAACAATATACTTTAAATACAGAAGACAGTGTAAGGATTTATAATGCAGTAATAAAGAGTGGTGCTTTTGTAGGGACGGCATTATTGAAAAAACTAGTAATTGGTGGAGTGCTTATTGCTTCTGTTGTTACAGGTGTGGTTGTTTTCAATCAACAACCAGAAACTGTTGTAACTGAGGATATCCAAACTCCACAAGCACCAAAAGAAAGTGTGGCAGTAGAAGAAACAGCCAAATTTCTAGACATAAATTATAATGCAAATTGGACCAATGAAGCAATCGAACTATCCATTACAACAACCAATGATAATTATGACCAAATTCTTGTTAATGGTGTGGATACAACAATAATTAGTGAAAATGGAGAATATCTTATAAAACTCTTAAAAGGTAATGAAGAGTTGGATACTAAAATATTATATATATCAAATATTGATATATACAGCCCTAATGCAACCTACACACAAGCAGATGGAGTATTTACTTATTATCTTTCTGATGATGCTTCCAACATAAATATAGATAGTATTCTATTTTATCGAGATGGAGTCTTAAGTAATGATTATGAATATAATTCACAGGAACACATTTTAATTATAAAAAGAGAAAACAAAACAATGGATCAATTTCTAATTTGTGATTACGCAGGCAATGAATTAGAAATTATCATTCAGCATCAAAAATAATAGTTAGGAAAAAGGAGAGTAAAAAATGAAGGTAAAAAAACTCACAAAGATTATAAAAGGGATGTTAGCAGTCTTGATTGCATTTACTGCAGTCACACTTTTTGATGGAGAAATATCAGCAGCAGAAGAATTTGATATTCAATCAAAAGTAACTTATGGTGAAAATAATGCAAATGCAGTAATCTCATTAGATTTATCAAGTATTCATAAAGAATATACAGTAGAGACAATTAAGGATCCAGATGGTAACACTATGGACCTTACAGATTTTAAATACAATGTAATGGAGAATGGGACATATAACTTTTATGTTTCATATTTTGATGGTTCTAATACAAAGCATGAATATACAAAAATGGTAACTGTAGAGAATATTAAAACAGTTGATCGTAGCGGACTTACTAGATCTACTACGGATTATACTAATCAAGTGGAAGTAATTGATTGGGACATACTAGATGATGACAAAAATCCATTAAATAACATAAATGAAGCAATACCCAATAGTAGATATCAATTAAGAATAGATTGGATTTTAAATGTTAAAAATGGTGGATTATTATTTGAAGGTGATACTTTTAGTATAAATATGCCAAAAAATCAGACAAGTGGAGAATGGGCAGTAGTTAATACCGAATGGGAAAATTTTACTGATAATGATGATATCACTGTATTAGGTCAATGGCGTATTCATGGTAATAAAATAGAAGTTAAATTAAATGAAAATGTAGAAGGTAAGCAAAGTATCAAAGGTAACTTTATAACAGGGAATAATGCACTGTATAATGGAACTGTTTTGGGGGGGATACAGGATGTAAAACTTGGGGATATTATTAAACAAATCAAGTTTAAGCAAAGTTCACTATCTCCGATAAGTGGAAAAGATGTAAAGCAGGCAGGAACAACATCTAATTCTGTTATAAGTTGGGTGTTTAATTTAAATGGAAGCAGTTTGAATGAATTGATACAAAAACCTTATGGAAGAACATTTACAGATGTAGGTGATATGTATATCGAAGACACATTAAATGGTCGATTTGCAGGTGGTTTTACTGTTTCAGCAACTTTACAAGTTCCTGTTGACTTAATAGATGGACTTCCTTCAGGTGATGCTGTAAGGGTTTATGGTATTACATTTAATCAGATATATCCTGAGTCAAAACAAAGTTATGAAGATTTTAAGAATAGCTTAGAACCGTTAGAGTGGGGGATTTATGAAGGTGAAAATGATGTTCAAACACTAGTAATTTATTTTGGTAGTATAGGAAAAGATGGTGTTAAATATTCAGATATTGATCCGGATTTTGCTAAAAATAGTGCTAATTCTGCAATAAAAAATGGATATTATAGTGAAAGTGACCGTGCCTTGCTGGAACAGTATTATACAGAAGTATATGGTGATGGTAATGCAATAGAAGGAAAGATAGTTAAATACAGAGTTTCTTTTCAAGAAAGCTACGATAAAGTTGTTATTGATTCACAACAAACAAATGTAGCAACCGTTACAAAAGGTAATGTGCTAACAAATTTAACTGGAAAAGGAACATTAGAAGGAGTAAGTGGATCTGCGAGCACAGTAGATTCGAGTAAAGCAAGAGTGTACCTTTCTGACTATAATACTAATGTGGCGTTAAATGGTGTCTTCATGGAACTTCAAAGATACGATGGAACGACATGGGAAGAATACAGTGTATGGTCAGGAAGTACAACTAATACTGACGGATATGTAGATACTACAGCAATTGGAGATGGGACTTATCGGTTTGTGCAACAGGGTGCTTATAGTAATGAGTATGATTTACAAAATTCAGATGGTTATGATACAGGGTTAGGGAAAGTAGTATCAGAAGCATTTACTATTAGTTCGACTGATCCTGAAGGTAAGACAGTCTATATGACCAATGTGAAATATAAATATGATGTGGTATATGATCCAGGTACTCAAGGTACATTTACTACTATTACTCACAATGATGTTGTAATCAATACTGCTACTCCAGCGTATAATGGAGCTTTAGGAAGTGATGGAAAACCCGCAGGCAATGCTGGATATACCTTTACAGGATGGTTGCCAACAGTAAGCGCTACAGTAACCGAAGATGTTACTTATGTAGCACAGTGGTCTGCAAATGTAGATACTGCTTATAAAGTGGAGCATTATTTAGAACAAACAGATGGAACATATAAATTAAAAGAAACTGATGAGTTGACAGGAACAACAGGAGAATCTGTTATCGCAGTTGCAAAATCATATCCAGGATATATTCCTTTCCCACTACATGCAGATGCTAAATTAAGTGGAACTGTATTAGGAGATGGAAGTTTAACTTTAAAATTATATTATCAAGCAAATACAACTACAGGATATAAGGTAGACCATTACTTGGAACAGTTGGATGGAAGTTATGTATTAAAGGAGACAGACAGTTTAAAAGGTACAACTGGTCATACAGTAACAGCGAAAGCTAAGGTCTATACAAACTATACATTTGATAATACAGTGAAAGGAACAGTGGAAAGTGGAGTTGTCGCAGGAGATGAATCGTTAGTATTGAAGTTGTATTATACGATAGATGAAGCAGCGTATACTGTAGAGCATTATGTAGAGCAAACAGATGGAACGTATGTAATACAAGATACAGAAAATCTTAGTGAGTTAATAGGAACAACAGTTACTGCAACAGCTAAGACGTATACAGGTTATAGATTAGATAGTTCACATGTTGATGCAATTAAATCAGGTGTGGTTGCAGGAGATGGAACCTTAGTATTAAAACTATACTATAAATTAGATGATGTGGGATATACCGTAGAGCATTATCATGAACAAACGGATGGTTCATTCCAACTGGAATCAAGTGATGCATATGTGGCAAGAGCAGGAAGCAGTGTAAGTGCAAGTGCGAAAACATATACAACTCATAAACATGATGCAGCACATACATCAACTGTAAGCACTGGTGTTGTGGCTCATGATGGAAGTTTAGTACTTCGTCTATACTATGTTTTGGAAGAAAATCCTAGTGTAATGCCAACAGAAACAACTTATAAAGTGGAGCATTACTTGGAACAATCAGATGGAACATATATATTACAAGATACGGAATTGCTACCAGAAAAAATTGGAGTAAATGTATCAGCAACTGCAAAAGATTATTCAGGGTATACTTTTAATAAGGAAGTTGACGGGACTTTACTAAATGGTGTAGTTTTGGAAGATGGTTCTCTAGTGCTGAAACTTTACTATACGAAAGATGGCAAGGATGTAACAATTATTAATCCTAGCAAAGCGAACCCAAAACAATCGAATAGTTCAGTATCAGTAGGTGATACTACAAATACAAATGTATTTATTGTTATGTTAATGATGAGTGGACTTGTTGTATTGTTAAGGAGAAGAAAAGAAGGAATAAAATAATTGAATTAATTTAAAACTAAAGGGGTTATTGAAGTAATTCAATGATCCTTTTGATATGAAAAAATAATAAATAATTCTTGCATTTCTATGGAAGAATTTGTTGTTTCAAAGTATACTTTAATTGAGGTGTATATTATGGTAAAAGAAGAAATGGGAAAAACGTTTTTAGATGTAATGAAAGACAAAGGATATAACGTAAGAGAATATGTGGATTTAAAGGATTATACCAGTTTGCAGATTGGTGGACCAGCACGATTCTTTAGCGAACCTTATCATATTGAAGAAATAAAAGAACTAATAACGACTGCAAAGGAGTTACAGATTCCTTTTTTTGTGTTGGGTAATGGATCGAATGTTTTAGTGTCAGATCATGGATTTGATGGATTAATTATTGTAACCAAAACAAATATGAATACTATAGAAGTAAGTGGTACTCATATCAAGGCTAGCGCAGGTGCTATGTTGAAGGATGTATGTGTTCGTGCTTATGAGGAGAGTTTAACTGGTTTGGAATTTGCTTATGGTATACCAGCTACCGTTGGTGGTGCAGTATATATGAATGCAGGAGCCTATGGTGGAGAAATTAAAGATGTATTATTAAAGTGTACTTACTTAAGTGAAGATGGAGAAATTCATACAATGTATAAGGATGAGTTGAATTTTTCATATCGTCACAGTTACTTTAGCGATAATAAAGATATTGTTTTAGAAGCTGAGTTTGCTTTAGATATTGGTAAACCAGAAAGTATCAAAGAAATCATGGATGATTTGTTGAATCGAAGGAAAACCAAACAGCCACTTGAATATCCAAGTGCAGGAAGTACCTTTAAACGTCCAGAGGGAAATTATGCATCTGCATTAATTGAACAATCTGGATTGAAAGGATTTCAACACAAGAATGCTATGGTGAGTGATAAGCATGCAGGATTTGTGATTAATCATAATCAGGCATCGTTTGGTGAATTTATTGAATTAATTGAAATTGTAAAAGAAGTTGTTAAAACGAAAACCGGATATGAATTAGAGTGTGAAGTTCGGATTATTGGTGAAGTAAAAGATTCTCATAACAAATAGTTGTGAGATCTTTTTATAACTTATTTTCAAAATGAATTTATATTTTTGATGATTCTAGACAAAAAATATAGAGTAAATATTTTCAGCAGTTTGATTTATTGGGTTTTTAATTATATTATATAAATATAATTAAGCTCAGAAATCTTTCAGGGGGAATTCATAATAGAATAGATTATTTGTATGTAAAAAAGAAGAGGTAATTGCTATGAAACGAAAGGTATATTTTCTATTTTTGATAGTATTAGTTAGTGGATGTATTTTTGATAAGCCTAATGAGAATAGTGATATAAAGAATGATAAGAATGAAGAAGTGAAAAAAGATTCTGAAAATGATAGCAAAGATACTAAAGATTTGAACAATGATAAAGAAAATGAAGTAACAATAGATGCAGAAAAAGAAAATAAATATATCATCAATTTAGAGCAAAGTGTTCAGGAAAATGGTTATTACTGTGTACCAGCATGTGTTCAGATGATTTTAAAATTACATGGAATTGAAATGAGTCAAACTCAGTTAGCTCAAGAAATGAATACTTCATCTATAACGGGAACAGAATATGTAGATTTAGCAAGAGTTCTTAATAAATATCGTTTTAATAATGAACATCCAAGCGATGGAGAAGCGGGGTATCGAGTATGTACGTTAGATGTAGGAGTCTGGAACGATGAGGCATTTCGTTTGTTAGAGGAAAGAATTAAAGCAAATATTGCTTCCAATGATCCTGTACTAATTGCAATAAATTTGCAAACACTATATCCTGAATTACCTAATGCAAATCACCAGGTTTTATTGACAGGATATACCCTTGATGAAAATGGAAATATAATGTCATATTATATAGTTGATCCATATTATGAAGTTCAAGATGAAACTTATAAAGGATTAAAAATATTTGATAAAAATATAATTTATCAAGCATTTACAGACAATGTGGAGCCAGCATATATTTGGTAAGGATATAGAAAAGAATTGAGAATATTAATAATCAAATAAAATTAGTAAATAATTAATTTCCCTAATTGCATATTCATGGTCAATAAAAATGAAGTATGCTATATTTGTGTTAATAAAAGGAAAGGGAAATATATTATGAATCAATCATTTTTTGAAAAGTTTTTAATGATCAGTCAATGGCAGACAGTCTTGTTAATTGCGATATTAGCAGTTACATTTGGTGTTGTTTTCTATATGACAAAAAAGAAGATATCATTCTCAGCCAGAGTTATGGTTGCAATGGTATTAGGTTTAGCGTTAGGTCTATTTATTCAGATGTTATCTGGATTCCCAGATGATCCATCACAAGTAACATATGTTAATGAAGCAACTACTTGGTATGGTTTATTTGGAAATGGTTTTATGAGTCTTATTAAGATGCTTGTAATACCTCTTGTATTAGTTTCGATTATCCATGTAATTATTAATATGGAGGAAGGTGCCAAGATTGGAAAATTGGTGCGTAATTCTTTGATTATTACTATGACAATGGTAGCTATAGCTTCATTAGTAGGTTTGACGTTAGGTATTCTATTTGGAGTTGGAGAAGGAGTAAGTGTAGTTGAAGGAACTGCTGAGATAAAAGAAGTATCATCAGTAGTAACAACACTGACAAACTTAATTCCATCAAACCCAGTAGAAGCAATGGTGAATATGAATGTAATTGGTATTGTTATTTTTGCAGCATTCTTAGGTGTAGGTGCAAGAAGAATGCATGGTAGAGAAAAATACAAAGCAGTAATAGAACCATTCTATGCTGGTATCAATGCTTTACATCAAATTATTATTAGTATCACCATGACTATTATTAAACTAATGCCTTATGCAGTAGTTCCATTACTTGCAAATACAATTGCCTTACGAGGATTATCAAGTATTGTGGAAGTAGGTAAGTTTATTTTAGTATTGTATCTTGCAATCGTTATTATGTTTGTATTGCAATTAGTACAATTAACAGTCTTTGGGGTTAATCCAATTAATTATCTGAAGAAAGGTCTTCGTGTATTTATATTAGCATTTACTTCTCGCTCAAGTGTAGGAGTATTGCCAGTAACTATTGATTCGCTCACAAAAGATATGGGAGTTAATCAAAGTACTGCAAGTTTTGTAGCTAGTTTTGGTACGACTGCAGGTATGCAAGGATGTGCAGGAGTATTTCCAGCATTACTACTAGTGTATGTTGCGAATATGTCAGGAGTTACAATTGATATTACCTTTATTATAATGGCAGTGATTGTAGTAACATTAGGTTCTTTAGGAATTGCTGGTATTCCAGGTACTGCTACTATGGCGGCGTCTGTTGCATTATCAGGTATGGGAATGGAAAGTTTATTCCCAACAATATCTCCAATTCTTGCGATCGATCCACTAATTGATATGGGTAGAACTTTACTAAATGTTTCTGGATCTATGGCGAATGCAATTGCTGTTGATCGATCATTAGGCACAATCGACATGGATGTTTATCGTAATAATGAAATAACAGTTAATACATAATTAAGAAAATGTCGATATTACAATTTGCGTAATATCGACATTTTTATTTTGATTTTTTCATATATAGAATTGGATAAGGATTTCCCTGTTCATCAGTTTCGCTACGGTTATAGGTTTGAAATCCCATATGTTTATAAAAAGCAGTTGCTTGTTCATTTTGTTCATTGACACCTAACTCGTTAATGTCGTAATGAGCAATTCCATAATTGATTAATTCTTTTCCTAAACCTTTGCCTCTTTCATTAGGATCAATAAAAAGCATTTCTAATTTCTTATCATCAATTCCCATAAAGGCAACCGGTTCATTTAGTTCGTTTTCAGCAACAATTAAATGCGTAGTTTTATTTAGGTAAGTTGGGATTAGTTCCGCAATGTTTTCTATTTCCTGATCAGACAGAAATAAATGTGTTGCTTTTACTGAATGTTTCCATACCCAATAAAGCTGATCTATAAGAACATCGGTTCTATTTTGTATTTCATATATTTTCATAATTATTCTTCCTTAATACGTTCGATCATTTCCATAATGTAACTTGCTTGTGGACCATATACAATTTGAATTTCATCACCAAGTCGTAAGTACTCCATTGCACCAGTTTTTTTGATGTTATCGAAAGTGAATAAATCAGTGTTGTGTAAACGGAAACGAAGTCGAGTAATACAACAATCAGTATAGTTTATATTCTCTATACCACCACACCCTTCAATCAATACCTCCGCAATATTCCTTGCTTCTTCTTCACTTAGTGAGGAAGATAAGGTTTGTGTATCTTCTGATAACTCACGTCCCAGTGTATGCATATTGTATTTCTTAATTACATAGGTGAATGTAAAATAATAAACAAAGAAGACAATGATACCAAGGACAAACAACATAATTGGTGTTTTTGAATATGGCATATTAAAACTTAATACATAATCAACAAATCCTGCACTAAAACTAAATCCAGCAATCCATTGGAATTGAGCTGCTAAGAATACACAGATTCCAGTTAGTAGCGCATGGAGTGCATAGAGTGGAGGTGCGATAAACATAAAAGCAAACTCCAATGGTTCCGTCACACCAGTAAAGAAAGAAGCAAAAGCAGCTGATAATAAGAATGATTTTACTTTCTCTTTATTTTGCGGATATGCTGTTTTCAGCATCGCTATAGCAACTGCAGGTAATCCAAACATCATAATTGGAAAGAATCCAGCCTGATACATTCCAGTTACTCCATAAATCCCTTGGCTATCCCAGAAGTTACCGATATCATTGATTCCAATAACATCAAACCAGAATACTGAGTTTAGTGGATGGTGCATTCCAATGGGAATTAAAAGCCGATTGAAGAATGCATAGATTCCAGCACCGATTGGCCCAAGACCACTAATGAAACTACCAAAGGAAATTAATAGTTCATAAATCCATGGCCAGATAAAGAATAAAACAGCTGAAGTGATACAAGCAACTAATAATATTCCACCAAGTACGGTTATATAACGATTGAATACAGTGAATTTCTTCGACTGGAAATAATTGTATAAACTGGATGATAATACTCCAGATAATATTCCAATAAACTGATTATCGATTTCTTCAAAGGATGCAATTGGAAAACTTTCACCAACACCATACGATTGAATTGTTTCTACTGAAAGTAGATTTGTAATAATTAAAAAAGTAACTAAACCACATAAACCACTGAATCCACTTTGGTCTTTACTTAATCCATAAGCAACCCCAACAGCAAATGTCATTGGCATATAGGTTAATACAACTTTACCAGTTGTTTTTAAAATAATAGCTAAAAAATGAACGGCAGAAATATCAATTTGTTCAAGCGAAGTACCAATCCCAGTTAGGATTGCTGCAATTGGAAAGATTGCAATTGGTAATAAAAGTGATCTACCTATTTTCTGGAGTTTCATTTTTATTCATGATCTTATTGATGTGAATCAACAGATATACCTTTTCATCCTGGGTCAGTTGGTAACGATAATTCATATTTACGATTTCCGTGATGTTATCAATACAACGCTCCATTCGCTCGTGATTACTAATTAACAAGGAATACATCTGATCCATATTCATTGGTTCTTTTTCTTCGTTTGAGAAAATATGTTGAGCAAGGAACTTAAGATGAGTTAACAGTCTTGAAAAATCAAGGACATCTTCATCAAAAGAGATATCAAATGTATTTTCAATTACCGTTTGTACATCTTTTACAAACCTTAAAATTTTAGTAGCCGTTTCTTTACCAGAACCTAAGGTTGCATTCACAATATGCATTGCAATATAACTTGCTTCATTCTCTCCAAGTTCAATTTGGGTGTTTGCCTGAATCAGTTTAATTGCCCATAATCCAACTTTATATTCATTTTTATATAATACTTTGATTTCATTCAGCATCAGATTTGGCATCTGAAGATTCTTCTTTTTTCTTTCTACTGCATACCAAAGGTGATCAGTAAGGGAAATAAGAATCTGATTACTTAGTTCAATGTTTAATTGTTTCACTGCTCTACTGGCAATCGACTCGGCAATCTGAAAATACAAGATTGGCGTACGATTCAGAAGTTGTTGAAACTGGGTTTTCTGTTGGTCTTCAAATGTATATGTCTTATCAATCTTTTGTGGATCAACTTCATCATTTGCTTTCTTTTTAAAACCAATTCCATTTCCAGTTAAAATTACTTCCTTATCTCCATCTAGAGCAGCGATAATATTGTTATTGTAAATTCGTATAATTTTCATAGTGCCCCCTACAAAATTAATGCTTGCAGTTCTTTTTGATGTAATTCCCTTAATGAATCTGCAATTACTTTTGAATTGATCACTTCCCAGACATACTCATTAGCTTCTTTTATCTTCGGTGTCTGATATCCCAATGTTGTAATTAATGATGTGTCGACATATAGTTTGTCGACAACATAAATTTCTACTTTCTTTCCATTATCTTTTATTGTAATAATATTCTCAATTCCACCAAATGCTTCAAATATTTGTTTGGTTTCTTCAAGGCTTAAGCTGTTACTTCGATTCATATTGAAACTAAAGTATTGTGGTTTTTTAGTAATCAGCAACATCATACAACTAAGATATAAAAGTGCAGCGATTCCACCACTCATCCAGATACTGAAATTCGCTCCATTACATATTACCACAAGTAAGCTCAGTAATAGTATATGAATCAATAAAAAAAGTGGATGAATTAGAAGTAATACGACTTCAAATAAAATCGTTGGTCCTTTGACTAATGCACTAAGTAATGTGAATAAAATAATAATTGTATATTCTTTACGATATTTATCATTGATATGAAAGTAAACGACAGCTAGTGTGGTTGGTACAATAAACATTGATATCGATTGAATAAAAGAATTTAGATTATCTGGCATCTCCATAATTGATGATAAACCAATTGGTGTAACCAGAGTATAGAACGCGGTAAACAACCCATCACCTATGATTGATAAGGATAGTAATGCATTCACAAAAGAATGTACCATTCGTACAAATGGAGGCCATATCAGATAAAATAGCATTCCTGTACCAATCATTACAAATCCAGTGACAATTGGTACAAGACGTTTTCCACTAAAGAAAGCCAGACCTTGAGGTAACTGAACCGTTGAGAATCGATTATAAAGAATCGCTGAGATAACCCCACACATAATTCCAATAAAAGAATTATGGATTAATAAGAATGATGAATCCAATGTGAAGGCAGCTGGTTCAAATGCTAAAGTTAATGTCTTTTCAGATAGAATGTTTGTAATAATAATATAGGCTAATATACCACTTAAAATGTTAGTTCCATCCATTCTTCTGGAAAAGAAAAAAGAAACACTGGCAGCAAACAACAGTGGTAAATATGATAAATAAAAATCCTTTAATTGAATAAGGAAATAGGCAATAGAATTATTAAAGTTCTGATCAAGAAAAGTTGCAAACTCTGCAAGCATAAAAATAATAGGTATTAATAGCAGAGGCAGTAATAAGCTCTGCGCATACCGTTGATATGTCTTCATAGCTACTCCCCCTTATTGATAAGCCATTTCCTTTATTATAAGGTAGGATGAAAATGGATGTCAATTGCATCTACAAGAAAGTAGTTTGATAGATTGAGTTGACAAACATATAGAATTCCTATAGCATAAAAATTAGGAGGAAGAGGTATTCTATGTTTGGTTCAATTTTTAATCGTAACAGAAAAACAAAGGTATACTCACCAATGGATGGAAAGGTTATTAGCTTGGATCAGGTAAATGATCCAGTATTCTCAGGACGCATGGTAGGCGAAGGTGTAGCAATTGAAACTACAGACAATATGGTTTATGCCCCAGCCGATGGAATTGTGACAACAATTTCAAGAGCAAGACATGCAATTGGGATGAAGTTAGATGCTAATGTAGAATTGTTAGTTCATGTCGGTTTAAACACCAACGGGAGCGAAGATGTATTTGAAAGCCACATTAAAGTAGGAGAAAGAGTTAAAAAAGGTGATTTGGTAATCAGTTTTGACTTTGATAAACTTGCGGCTTCAGATGAAACAGTCGTAGTTCCTGTAGTTGTATTAAACAGTCAATTTCACTCGTTTTCGAACTTTAAAATCGATGCATTAAGTGATTCCAAAAAAACCGTTTTATTTGAAGTATTGTAAGAAATGAAATGTGTTTAAATTGTGTGAATTAGTATTGACATAAGTGAAATAAGTGGTAAAATGTAAGTACAAGTAAATAGATAAGGTTGGATTGTAACTGATAATGCAGGCAAGACTAGCGAAATCACACGAAGATGTGTTTTTTGTTATCTTGCCTTTTTTATATTTTACTTGTCTACTGTAGTACTTGTTTCTCTTATTTATTTAGTCAGTAAGAAAACGAAGTAGCTGTAGGGATTGCCGCAACAATAACTACACAGAACATTCTACATTTATTGTTTGAAAATGACAGGCAGCAATAGGTGAGGATACCAAAAATCATTCAATTAGAAATCAGGATGAACACCCAAAATTCCAAGTTTGTGTTCACCACTTATATCTGGCAAATGGATATAAGCGATTGATATGACGTAATGAGAAACAAGTACTAGAGTAGATAAGTTCATTGTTTCAAACTATCAGATAGAGGATGGAAGAAACTTCCATCCTTTCTCTTGGTTTCACTAATATATCAAGTATGATATAATGGCATAGCAAAAAGGTGATTTATGAAACAAACAATAGAAAATAGTATTTTAAAAACCTATCGAAAACAAATCTTCTCAAAGTTTATGAAAGCAATTCGTGATTATGATTTGATACAGGAAAATGATGTAATTGCAGTTTGTATATCTGGTGGAAAAGATAGTATGCTGATGGCAAAATGTTTTGATATCCTTTCACGATTTACGACAACACCTTTTGAAGTGAAGTATCTGGTGATGGATCCAGGGTATCATGAAAGTAACTTAGAGATGATTCAGGAAAATGCGAAGAAATTAAATCTACCAATTCAGATCTTCAGTAGTCAGATTTTTGAAACAGTAGAAAATATTGATAAGAATCCTTGTTACTTGTGTGCAAGAATGAGACGTGGTTATCTGTATCGTTTTGCCCAAGAATTAGGTTGTAATAAAATAGCACTTGGACATCATTATGATGATGTGATTGAGACCATTGTGATGAATATGTTCTATGCAGGAGAGATTCGTACAATGATGCCAAAACTACATTCTCAGAATTTTGAAGGAATGGAGTTAATTCGCCCATTATATTTGATGAAAGAAGAGGACATTTTGCACTGGAAAGTGTATAATGAACTTGAGTTCCTACAATGCGCTTGTCGCTTTACGGCAGACAATGATGACAATGCCAAAGAAAGCACAAGTAAGCGTAAGGAAATAAAAGAATTGATCGCTCATTATAAGAAGATTAATCCTTTTATCGATAGCAATATCTTCCATAGTGTCAGTAATGTAAATTTAGATAAGGTTATCGCTTATTACGATGACGAGAAAGAAGTTAGTTTCTTGGATTTGTATGATAAGAAATAATACATTAATTAAGGAAAAGGAGTTTAGACATGAACGTAATTGTATGTAAAGACAAACAAGAAGTTGCAAAAAAAGCATATGAGCTATTAAAAGATGTGGTAGCAAATAAGCCTAATGCAGTATTAGGGTTGGCAACAGGATCTAGTCCAATTGGATTATATGGTGAAATGATTGCTGACTATAAAGCAGGAAACTTAAGTTACAAGAATGTAATTTCATTTAACTTAGATGAATATGTAGGGATTGATAAAAATCACCCTGAAAGTTATTCAAGTTTTATGCACAAAGAATTATTTGATCACATTGATATTCAAGAAGATAACACACATCTTCCATTTGGTGATACACAAGCAGATTGTGATGCTTATGAAGCAGCAATGAGCGATGTAAGTATTGACTTACAAGTATTGGGTATAGGAAGAAATGGACACATTGGTTTCAATGAACCAGGAACTTCTTTTGACTCACTTACTCACATTGTGGATTTAGATGAAAAGACAATTGAAGACAATGCAAGATTCTTTGACAATGATGCTAACTTAGTTCCTAAGAAAGCAATTTCAATGGGAATTGCAACAATCATGAAATCAAAAAGAATTTTATTGATTGCAACTGGAGAAAATAAAGCAGAAGCAGTAGCAGCAATGGTTAATGGACCAGTTACTGAATCAATGCCAGCATCAATCCTACAAAAACACGCTGATGTTACAGTGTTTGTAGATGAAGCTGCAGCAGCTAATTTAAAATAGAAATAAGCCATTCATTTATGTGAATGGCTTTTCTTGCCTTATGGCAAATTTGTAGAACTATTGATGTGTAAGTGATATAATCGTTAGTAATGGAGGTAACATGATAAAAGCAATATGTATGGATTTAGATGGAACACTACTGAACAGTGAAAAGACAATCAGTGAGAAAACAGTTACTGGTTTACGCTCTTTTGCAGATAAGGGTGTGAAATTGATTTTAGCGAGTGGTCGAACGTATAAACGAATGGCTGAGTATGCGCAGATGATAAATGCTGACAAGAGTGGTGGAAAGATAATTGAAGCCAATGGGGTTGGGATTTATGATTATGAAAAAAATACTTATGAGCTCATTCGACGCATGAACATAGCTGAGGCGAAAGAAGCCGTTGAATATCTTCGTGATAAACAAGTAGAAATACTAGTTATGGCAGAAGAAAATGTATTTGTCATATTGGCTCCAAATGAAACTACGAGTCGTTATGTTGTTAGGAACAGTAATATGGAAGGACTAAGAAATCGACAGTTCTTTGAAGTAGAAAGTATTGATGAAGTGAGTGAGCCCATTAATAAAATCTGCGTGTTTGATGATGTTGATATTATCTCAGATATATATGAGGATATGAGCAGGCATTCCTTTAAAGAAGATTTATGGTTTGGACGACCTTTAACCTCTTGGTTAGAAATTGGTCCTGCCAGTGTCAGTAAAGGTAATGCATTAAAGAAAGTCATGGAACAAGAAGAATTTAATGAAGATGAAGTAGTTGTCTTCGGTGATGGAGAAAATGATTTATCGATGCTGGGTGTTGTGAAAAACAGTGTAGCGATGGGTAATGCAATGCAAAATGTAAAAGATGCGTGTGCATATGAATGTGGCACATGCGATGAAGATGGTATAATTAATTTTCTGATAGAGAAGGAGGAAATATTATGAAAATAGTAAGTGGAAGTGAATTTGAAGAAACACTAAAAGGTGAATTAGTATTAGTGGATTTCTATGCTGATTGGTGTGGTCCTTGTAAGATGCAAAGTCCAATTTTAGAAGAAGTTTCAAATGAAATGGACAATGTAACAATTGTGAAATTGAACGTGGATAATGATCCAGCAATCGCACAAAAGTTCAATGTAATGTCAATTCCAACATTAATGTTGTTTAAAAATGGTGATGCAATTGCAACAACAGTGGGATTCCAAGCAAAACCACAATTAATTGACTTTATAAAACAAGGCTTATAGAATGAAGCGCCTTTTTAAAGTCACTAGAAATATTATAATTGTTCTAATAGTATTAGCCCTTTGTGGTTATGGTCTATATAAATTTAAAGTTTCCCAAACAGGTAATCTAAACGTAGTTATCATTGGGATCGATGCAAGAGAAGGCGATGAGGTATCTCGCAGTGATTCACTGATGGTTGCTCATGTTGATGAAAATCATAAAACGGTTAATCTTATTTCGGTTCCCAGAGATTCTTATGTGTATATTCCAAGTGAGGGAAGACAAGATAAAATCACTCATGCATATGCATATGGTGGTATAGAGGGTACGATAGAAACAATGGAATTTCTGTTTGAAACAGATTTCGAATATTATATAGAAGTGGATTTTGGAAAGATGATTGAGTTAGTAGATTCAATAGGTGGTATTGAACTGACTCCAACAGCAACATTCTGTGAAATGAATGAAAGTGATGAAGATGGTAGTTACTGCTTCGAAGAGGGAGTAACGGTTCAGATGGATGGTGGAATGGCTTTGGCTTATTCTCGTCATCGTAAAAGTGACAGCGATTTATTTCGTGCAGCACGTCAACAGGAAGTCATCAAAGCGATGATTTCCAAGGTGAAAGGTTCTGGAGTGATGGGAATGTATAGTTTCTATCAGGATGTAGAATCAATTAGTGATACCAATGTTGATTTATGGAAAATTTTTGGCTATAGTGATATGGCATTTCATGATTTTGAATTTACACAGGAAGTAGCAGAAGGTCAGGATGCATACTTATATGATGATTATTATGGTCAGGAACTATATTACTTCCTAATGGATGAGACTTGGCTCAATACGGCAATACAAGAAATACAGAGGTAGGCAAATGCTTACCTTTTCTTTTTGCTTATTATGCTGAAAACTAATATAAAAAGTATAGTGGAATGTGGTAGAATAAATACAGGAGGTTTTATGAGAAAATATAAAAAGCTGGCATTGTTTTGTATGGTGTTTATTGTAACACTCATGCTTATAAACTCGCCAATTGCAGCAGAGGTAGGGAACTCTGGTGGTTTTGGTGGAAGCAGCGGCGGAGGAAGTAGTAGTGGTGGAGGATTTGGTGGCCTTGGTAGTTTCATTTACCTAGGTGGTACTCCAGGACTAATTATCTTTATTATCATTATTATTGTAGTGAAACTTTATTCACAGAATAAAGGTAGAAACAATAATCGTGGATATCAAGGAAATGGTACCCCATATCAGTCATCATCGCCGGTTAATGAAACAAGCACAATAGAAAAGATAAAAGAACAAGACCCAAACTTTTCAGCGGAAAAATTCCGTGGATTCGTTGGTGAACTTTATATAACACTCCAAGAAGCTTGGGAAGCAAGAGATTGGAAAGCTGTACGACCATTTGAAAGTAATGCATTGTTTAATATGCATAATCGTCAGTTACAGGAACATATAGACAAAGGATGGACAAACCATCTGGATCGTCAGGATGTAAGAAAAGTAGAATTAACAAATTATCATATTGATGGAGACCAGGAAGTATTAACTGTTCGTTTACATGCTTTCTGTGTTGATTATACAACTGATGATAATACTGGAAAGGTAATTGATGGAGATCAAAATCGTTTGCAGGAACGTTATTATCGATTTGAATTTATTCGTAGTGTGGGCGTAAAGACAGATAGTGATACAGGATTAAACCCAACCAACTGTCCTAACTGTGGTGCACCTACTCAGGTCACTTCTAGTGGAGAGTGTGAATACTGTCATTCCGTTATTACGAATGGTAAATATGGATGGGTATTGAATAAGTATGGTGCGTGGTAAGAAATTAAAGATTGGTGCGATTCTATTATTGCTGGGATTCTGGTTTAGTGCGCCAATTAGTGCCGAAGTAGGAAACTCTGGAGGATTTGATGATGGAGGTTCTGACTGGGGTGGTTCCGATTGGGATAGTGGTTCCAGTTGGGATTATGATGACAATGATTATTCCAGTAGCAGTGGCGGAGGAGGCTCATTCTCAACATCAACTGCAATACTGATGTTATGTATATATGTACCTGGAATAATACTGGTCATTTATGCAAAAGGAAATAAAACAAGAAGAACTACAAGAAATGTAAATACTTCTGGTTCAGGTTCGCGCTTCAATACAAATGCAATTGATGAACAAGGAACAATCAATAAGATTATTGCAGTGGATCCAGATTTCTCAGTGATGAGTTTTAAACAGAATGCTACTGAATTATATATTAATTTACAGGAAGCATGGGAAGCAAAGGACTGGAAATCGATTCGTACATTTGAAAGTAACAGTTTGTTTAATACACACCGTAAACAATTACAGGAGTATATTGATCAAGGAAAAACAAACATACTGGATGACCAAGATGTACGTTCAGTAGAACTTGCCGATTTCTATGTAGATGGAGATCAGGAAGTATTGATTATTAGACTGAATGCCACTTGTATCGATTATACAATTGATGATCAGACAGGTGCTGTTATTCAAGGTGATAAGACAACAGTGTATAAGCGTTCTTATTATTTGCAGTTTATTAGAAAAGCTGGTATAAAAACGAAAACAGACCACGAGTTGAATTTAAAAGTATGTCCAAATTGTGGTGCTGAAATAGAAGTGAGTGAAAGCGGGGAATGTGAATATTGTAAGTCCGTAATCACAAGCGGTGAATATGGATGGGTATTAAATAAATATGGTGCTTACAAAGCGTTAAGGAGGAATTAAGCATGGGATTAATTAGAGCAGCTGTTGATTCAGCAAGAACGACATTAGCAGATCAATGGGCAGAGTATTTCTACTGTGAGGCATTATCAAATGATGTGTTAATGCAAAAGGGTCAAAAAGTAGTAACAAGTGGAAGCAATACTAAAGGAAGTCCAAACATTATTACAAATGGATCAGGTATTGCCGTAAACGAAGGTCAAGGAATGTTGATCGTTGAAGATGGAAAAGTAGTAGAATTTACAATGGAACCAGGACGTTTTACTTGGGATGAATCAACAGAACCAAGTTTATTAACTGGTGGATTTAAAGGATTAAAAGAATCATTTGGTATCTTTGGAAAACGTTTTGTTGCTGGTGGTACACCTGCAAAAGACCAAAGAGTATACTTTATTAACTTAAAGGAAATCTTTGATAACAAGTTTGGTACAGCGACACCAATGCCATATAAAGATCCAACATACCGTGGAATTTATATCCGTTATTTTGGACAATATACAATTAAGATTGAGGATCCAATTCGTTTCTATACAAATGTAGCTGGTAATGTAACAAATACATATACAAAAGCAGAATTGATGCAACAATCACAAGCAGAGTTTGTGAATGCATTAGATACAGCAATTGCAAAATGTAGTGATCAAAATTACCAATACAATGATTTACCAAAGAAACAAATGGAAATCGCAAAATTCATGAATGACTCATTGGATGATGAGTGGCGTGAAAACAGAGGTATCGTAGTTTCGTCTGTTGCAATTGAAAAGGTAACACCAGATGATGAATCACGTGCAAGAATGGAAAAAATCGATGATGCTATCATGATGTCAGATCAACGTGTAGCAGCGGGTCGTTTAGCAGAAGCACAAGCAAGTGCAATGGAGAAAGCAGCTGACAACGAAGGTGGAGCAATGCAAGGATTCCTAGGAATGGGATTTGCACAACAAGCTGGTGGAATGAATACTGGTAATATGTTTGAAGGTACCAATCCTCAAGAAAACAGCCCATTCTTTGAAAATAATGCACAACAGACTGCATCTGATGCAGAGCCATTTATTGAAAAAGCGCAAGCTCCTAATGAAGAATGGAAATGTAAAAAATGTGGACACATGAATACAGGGAAATTCTGTAGTGAGTGTGGAGAAGCAAGAGATGACAAGTGGACATGTGAATGTGGACACGAAAATAAAGGAAAGTTCTGCGGCGAATGCGGTAAGAAAAAACCTGAATAACAATAATAAGGAGAATCTGATTGATATTGGATTCTTCTTTTATTATAGATTACCTTAGAGAAGTGGCAAAAGATTACGGAGAATAGAAACTTTTCATGATAAAATATAGAAGTAGGAAAGCAGAAAGGAAATTAGCTAGTTATAGCTAGAAGTTATGGAATAAATGTTAAATACAAAAAGTATATGTTCAAAGAAGATGTTTATACGATTAATGATGGTCGTAGTAGGATCATCATTAATGGGAATAGGAGTTGGAGTAGCAGTTCAATCAACACTGGGGGCTGATCCATTGGCGGTTTTATGGGAAGGTTTTTCAGATACATTCTCAATTACTCTAGGAACAGCAAATATGGTAATTGCATTATTGATGTTAATACCTCCTTTGTTTTTTGATCGTTCACAGATTGGTATAGGAACGATTCTGTCACCATTGTTGGTTGGATATTTTACCGATTTGGTGTTAAGTGTCACTATTGCTGATCTTCCATTTGCAGCAGAAATAATTCTAATGTTAGTAGGGTTATTAGGTCTGGCAGTTGGTGTTGCTATTTATGCAAGTGCTGATTTGGGTAGATCAACCTATGACGCCTGTATTTTTCTGATACACAAGAAAGCGAATATTGCGATTGGGAAACTTAGAAGTGCAGGAGATTTTTTATTGCTTATATTTGGTGTTCTTATGGGAGGAACTATATCATTAGGTCCGATTGTTGCAATCTTTACAATTGGTCCAGTAATGCAAATGACATTTCAAAAGATTACAAGTATGAATCAGGTGAAGTTATTATTTGAAGAATAATAGATAAATAATATTTTGAAAGAGGGATTTCATGGCCACAATTACAAGACGACAAGAGAAACTTTTACGCATTCTAATGAATGCCAAAGACTATATGAGTGCAAGTGATCTTGCACAACAACTCTCAGCGAGCGAGAAAACAGTCCGTAATGAAATAGCCAGTATTAAAAGTAGTGTGCAATATCCACTAATTGAGTCATATAAAGGAAAAGGGTATAAGATCGTTGATCGTATAAAGGGAAGTGAATTACTACAGTTTAGTGAAAGCGTACCAGCAAAACGTCAGATTTTAATACTGAAGCATATACTGTCACATAAGATGGCAGATTTTTATGCACTTGCTGATCAATACTATATTAGCGAATCTACTCTGGAAAAAGATATTAAGGAATTAAACAAAACAATTATGCAACGTTATGAAGGATTGAAGATTCAACGTCGCAGTAATAAATTATCACTGGAAGGTGATGAGAAAAAGAAACGTGAAATCACTACCTATTTTTTAATCAATGAAATAGAAGAGTATGATTTTAACTTTAATAATTATGTATCTTATTTTAAATACTGTAATATTGTTGATTTGAAACAAAGAGTATTACAGTTTTTACGCAGTGAAAAGATTCAGGTGAGTGATATTGCAATGGTATCACTAATTCTGCATCTGGGAATTATGATTGATCGTGTTCATAGTGGAAACTTCTTGAATAAGTTTGTAAAGACGAAGGTGGAGGCAGTTGACCAAAGTCAGTGCGAACGGTTTTGTGATGTAATTGAAGATTATATTCATATTGAATTACCAGAAAGTGAACGCAATTATTTACAGTCTATCTTTTTTAGTAAGATCACAGTGCAGGATGAAAACTATGATGAGCAACAAAAGTTCCGTAGTTTTATTGATACAATACTAGAAGAAATATTGGAGTTTTATCAGGTTGATCTAAGAGAAGATAATGACTTTAAACAAAATCTATTGATTCATTTAATCTCACTTACACATCGTGCAGAGCAAAATAAATATCTAAAGAATCCATTAATTGATGAGATTCGTGCTCACTTTCCTCTGATTTATGATATGAGTGTTTATATGTCATTAAAGATTCAGGAACGTTTGAATATTCGTTTATCAGAAGATGAGATTGGATATATTAGTTTACACTTAATGTGTGTAGTAGAGAAAATGAGTTTAACGAGTGAGAAGATTATTTTAATTAATCCAAATGGATTATCATCTTCGCGTTATATTACGCAGAAAATTCATAATCGAATTTCACCTAATATTAAAGTTGAAACCCACTCTTATTTACGTGTGGAAGAAATTAAAGATGGAGAAGCGGATTTAATTCTTACAACATTTCCACTGCATGCAGAGGCAAAAATACCAATTTATCAGTGTTCTAATTTTATAACTGAGAGTGAGATTGATGAAATTAATCAGATACTACATAAAGAAAATCGTCGTGAGATGGAAGGACTGAAAGAGTTGGAGCAGATGTTCAACCCAAATCTTTTCTTTTCACAATTAGATATGAAAAATAAAGATGAGATTATTAAGTTTTTATGTTCTGCATTACAAAAGGAAGGGTATACGGATGAGCGTTATATTGCTTCGGTAATGAAACGCGAGTCAATTGCACCAACTGCATTTGGTGGTGATTTTGCAATACCCCATCCTGTTGAAAAGATTGCTCTGAAAAGTGGGATTGCAGTTGCAACCTTGAAGGAACCTGTTACGTGGGGAGAACAAAGTGTACAAATGATTTTTATGTTCTCATTATCAAATGACCAGAAAAATCTATCAAAACTATATGAAGTGCTGGTATCTTTGTTGGAGGATGTAGGAAAGGTAAGAGTGCTGTTACATACGAAATCTTATGATGATTTCCTAAAGCTATTCTTAAGTTTTCAATAGTAAATATCTTTTTACCTTAGAGTAACGGCAAAAAGATATTTTTCTTTTATTAGGTTGATTTATATAATGAAATTAGCAAGGAGGATGTAAATGTCGAAGTTTGAGTTAGAGTCTTTCCAAATTATCTTACACAGTGGCAATGCAAGGTCATCAGCATATGAAGCTTTGCGTGATGTAAAAGGTGGAGATATTGAAAAAGGAAAAGCAGGAATTAAAGAAGCAAGAACAGAGATTGTGATTGCACAGAAGGAACATGCGAAACTGCTGCAGAAGTTTACAGAAGAAGAAGTAATTGTAGATTTATTACTGATGCATGCTGAAGATCATGTATCTAGTTCACAGATAGCAGTAGACCTGATTGGTGAAATGATAGAAATGTATGAAAGGTTTGGTGATAACAATGGATAAATTCTTATGGGGAGGAGCTACAGCGTCTTACCAATGTGAAGGTGCATGGGATGAAGATGGAAAAGTAGAATCAATGTGGGATCGATATCTACATGATGAAAACTTAGAAAATGGTGATGTAGCAAGTGATCATTATCATCGTTTTGAAGAAGATATCAGAATGATGAAAGAAGGGGGACAAAATTCTTACCGTTTCTCTCTGTCATGGCCACGTATCATTAGAAACCGTGAAGGTGATGTAAACGAAAAAGGAATCGCATTCTACAAGAAGTTATTGGCTACTTGTCATGAATATGGAATTGAACCATTTGTAACACTATACCACTGGGACTTACCTCAATACTGGGAAGACACAGGTGGTTGGTTAGACCATGGTGTATGTGATGCATTTGCTCATTTCGCTAAAGTCTGTTTTGATAACTTTGGTGATCAAGTAACGTATTGGACAACATTCAATGAACCAAAATGGTTTGTTGTAAATGGTTACTTTATTGGTAACTATCCTCCATGTCTTCATGATGTACAGAAGACAATGATTGCAGCTTACAATGTAATGTATGCATCAGCTTTGGGAGTAAAAGTATTTAGAGAGGGTGGATACAAAGGTGAAATTGGAGTTGTTCACAGTTATACACCAATTGATGGAGTAGATGATACAATTGAAACGCAAATTGCAATGCGTAATGCAGATAACTACAGTAATAACTGGGTGTTGGATACAGCAGTATTAGGAGAGTTTCCAATTGATTTAATTACTCGCTTATCAAAAGATTATGATATTAGTTTTATAAAAGCAGAAGAATTAAGAATTATTAAAAAGTTTACAGTTGATTATATTGGATTAAACTACTATGCAAGAGCGCTAGTAAAACCATATACAACTGGTGAAACACAGTTGATATTCAACCATACTGGTAAAAAAGGCGAAAGTAAAATCTTAATCAAAAACTGGTTTGAACAAGTCAAAGATCCTAACAGTGAATTTACACAGTGGGATACCGAAATTTATCCAAAAGGATTACAGGATGGTTTATTAAAAGCATATAAAAAATATAATGTTCCAATCTATGTAACAGAAAATGGAGTTGGAGTTCGTGAGGATGTCAGTGTAGATCAAGTGAATGACGATTATCGAATTTCATTTATGAATGACCATATCAATGCACTTATGAATGCAAGAGATATGGGAGCAGATATCAGAGGTTATTATGCATGGTCATCATTTGATTTATATTCATGGAAAAATGGACATGAAAAAAGATATGGATTAGTAGCAGTAGATTTTAAGAATGGATTAGTAAGGAAACCAAAAGCATCTTATTATTGGTTTAAAGATGTAATTACAAGCAAAGGAGAAATCATCAAGAGGAGAGAGCTATGAAAAAGATTATGTTAGTGTGTAATGCTGGTATGTCGACAAATATGCTTGCGAAGAAAATGAGAGATGCAAGCAATGGGGAATATGATGTAGTAGCATTCGGAGAAGCAGAATATCTTGATAATTTGGAAGGTGTGGATCTTATTTTGGTTGGACCACAAATACGTTATCTGATTCCAAATATTCAAAAAGAAGTTTCTATTCCAGTAGAAGGAATCAATCCAATGAAATATGGAATACTGGATGGAAAAGGTGTGTTAGAAGATGTTAAGAAAGTCTTAGGAGGATAAAAATGTTTAACAAGTTAAATGCAATGATTGAGAAAAGTATTTTACCAATCGCAAATCGTTTAAGTACACAAAGACATTTAAAAGCAATTCGTGATGCTTTTATATCAATATTACCAATTACTTTAGCAGGAGGGATTGTAGCTGTGTTAACTGCAGCTCCTGTGACAGAAGATACAACCAACGGATTTTTATTAGCATGGCGTGCATTTGCCGATAACAACTCAATGTTATTTGGATGGATCAATGCTCTTACATTAGGAGCAATGTCATTATATATCTGTATTGGTATTGTTTACTTCTTATGTAAACATTATAAAATCGTACCATTTCAACCAATTCTATTAGCTGTATTTGGGTTTATGTTACTAATGGTAACACCTTTAGAATTAGGATGGGCTGGAAAACAAGTAGAAATTAGTTATTTAGATGGAAAAGGATTACTGCCAGCAATTATGGTTGGAGTATTTGTAGTAGAAGCTTATCACTTTATGCGTCAGCGTAACTGGGGAAGAATCAAATTGCCTGACAGTGTTCCAGCATCACTTTCAGAGACATTTGCTTCACTTGTACCTAGTGTAGTAATTATGTTTGTTATGGTTATTGTATGTGCAATCTTCAATTCACAAGGAACGACATTACCACAATTTATTTATACATATCTTGCGCCAACATTAAGTGCAGCCGATAGTTTACCATTCACAATTCTAATTACTTTAGCAGTACACTTATTCTGGTTCTTTGGAATTCATGATGCAGCACTTGCGGGAATTCTTGGGCCAATTCGTGATGGAAACCTATCAATCAATGCAGCAGCACATATGGCTGGAGAATCATTACCAGCAGTATTCACAACACCATTCTGGGTATACTTTGTAATTATTGGTGGATGTGGATCAGTATTAGCACTAGCATTATTATTGATTCGTTCAAAATCAAAACAACTGAAAACAGTTGGTGGTGTTGGACTTATCCCAAGTTTCTTTGGAATCTCTGAACCAATTATCTTTGGAGTTCCACTAATGCTTAACCCATTATTCTTTATACCATTCCTATTAACATCTACAGTAAATGCGATTATATCATTTATACTGTTAGATACTGGAGTAATAGAAAAAACATTTGCGATGTTATCTTGGAATATGCCTTCTGTATTTGGAGCTTTCCTATCAACAATGGATATCAAAGCATTGTTCTTGGTTATCGCATTAATTATAATTGACATGGTAATCTACTATCCATTCTTCAAGACATATGAGAAGAACTTGGTAAAACTAGAAACTGAGTCAGAAGCAGAGGCGATTGAAGCCGAAGCTTAACATAAAAAAACAACAGTATTCAGACTAACTCTGAGTACTGTTGTTTTTCTTATAATGTGTAAAGTAATACTAATTCATCATCTTCGATAATTTTGGTATCTACAAATCCTGCCTTCTCATATAATTTCTTCGCAAGTGCGTTTTCTGGTTCAATACTGATTTTGATTTCTTTAGGGTGATAAAGATTAATCATGTCGTCAACAATTAGTTGAAATGCATTCTTTCCATAACCTTTGCCTTGAAATTTATGATCAATCATAAATCTGATAATCCAACACTCATCGTGTTCGTCAATTCCATACATTGCAAATCCAACCATTGTTTCATCATCATAAATTGCTTTTACTAATGTGTTAGGTTCATATTTTGATTGAGCAATCGATAAAGCGTTACCAGCTACAAACTCTTCGTTAGCAGTTGCTTTGCCATCTTTGTTTGTAGTTAAGAAGCATGCCTTTACTACATTATCTTTGTTTATTTCTTTTAATTGAATCATACGATATCCTCCATATTTTGTATTGGGACTAATCTAAGTATAGCAAATTTTTATACCAAACGATACTTTGAGATTATATTGATAATAACTGTATTTTTTATACTTTGAAGTATTGTTTTCTAATACCTTTACATTAGTAAAATGAATTAGTGAAAAAAATCCATTCTAACCTATTGCATTTTCAGATAAAAAATATATAATTATGTATGGTTTAATAAACAATCAAAGAAAGTTTAGTATTACTAAACAGGGGGAGAGCAAATGAATATTGGACTTAAAATAAAGGAATTACGAATGAAGAATAATTTAACTCTTGAAGAACTGGCGATTCGCAGTGAGCTTACAAAGGGTTTTTTAAGTCAGCTCGAACGTAATCTTACCTCTCCATCGATTGCAACGTTAGACGATATATTAGAAGTGCTTGGAACGAATCTGAGTGATTTCTTTAAAGAAGACAAGAATAATAAATTTATCTTTCGAGAGGAAGATTATTATATTAATGAAAAAGATGGAGCCACCACGAAGTTCATTGTGCCGAATGCACAAAAGAATGATATGGAACCAATTTTATTAACCTTAGCCCCCAATAGCGAGTCTCAAGTTGTTGAGCCCCATGATGGTGAGGAGTTTGGTTATGTTTTAGAAGGTGTAGTGGAACTTACAAACGGTGGTCGAAAAGATATTATGCATAAGGGAGAGACGTTTTATTTAAATGGGAGACATACCCATTACTTGAAAAATACAGGGGATCATAAAGCAGAAATTTTATGGATTATTTCACCACCAAATTTTTAAGAAAGGAATTTGGAAATGAAAAAGTTAATTCAATTTAAGAATATAGTAAAAAGTTTTGATGATACATTAGTATTAAAGGGAATCAATTTAGATATATATGAAAATGAGTTTGTGACATTGTTGGGTCCTAGTGGATGTGGGAAAACAACATTGTTACGTATCTTAGGAGGGTTTCTTGACCCGGATGAAGGTAATGTGATTTTTGATAATGAAGAGATTTCAAACTTACCTCCATATAAAAGAGAGTTAAATACAGTATTTCAAAAGTATGCATTGTTTCCACATATGAACATATATGACAATGTAGCTTTTGGTCTGAAAATTAAGAAGATGAGTGATGATGTTATTCGTCAGAAAGTTACCAGAATGTTGAAGCTGGTTAATTTAGAAGGTTATGAGGACCGTAAAGTGGATCAGTTGTCTGGTGGTCAACAACAACGGATTGCGATTGCCAGAGCGCTTGTAAATGAACCAAAAGTGTTGCTTTTGGATGAGCCTTTGGGAGCACTTGATTTAAAGCTTCGTAAAGAGATGCAGTTAGAGTTAAAGAAAATCCAGCAGGAAGTTGGAATTACCTTTATTTATGTTACACATGATCAGGAAGAAGCACTGACAATGTCAGATAAGATTGTGGTTATGCGTGATGGGGAGATTCAGCAAGTGGGAAGTCCTACTGATATTTATAATGAACCAGAGAATGAGTATGTTGCTAACTTTATTGGTGAAAGTAATATCATTGATGGAATTATGAAAGATGATTACTTGGTATCATTTGATGATGATGACTATGAATGTATTGATTTTGGGTTTAAACGTAACCAGGAAGTTGATATAGTAATTCGTCCAGAAGATATTAATATTGTGAAACGCGGACAAGGAAAAGTGAATGGTAAAGTAAAATCAATGCTGTTCAAAGGTGTGCACAATGAGATTATTGTTGAGACTGCAAGAGGGAATCATGTAGAAGTTACAATGACGGTGTATGACAAGAAACCAGTGTTTAATGCAGATGCTGGAGAATATATTTCAGCAAACAGTTTCTATGTAGATATTCAGGATATTGATGAATTAACAGATGATGATATCATTGCACGTGCGGATGCACAGGCATGGGATGAAGCGGATGAAGATTACTTGTCACTATCAAAGATTGAATATGATATTCAAAAAGAAGCTGGTACATATCCAGTGACTTTCTCTACAAGTAAAGGTACAAGTATAACCGTAGAAATATTTGTGGTTAAACAAAAATATGTTATGGATGAAAAGAAACGAATTGGGATTGCTGCTTTTGATTTCTTTAAGACAATGGATGAAATTGAAGAGAGTCAGGCACTTGAAACCGATTTAAAAACTTGGGCAGATGCAGTAAGTTGGGATTTAGATACAGATGAAAGTGTAGAAATTCCTAATATTGATTACGATTTTGAAATTGAAGACTTAGTACCAGGTAAATATAAAGTATCGTTCTCTACAATTGGTAGAGAGTTTAAAATTCATACAACAAGAAGTGCAGAGGTAGATACAAATGTAGGTCTTGATTTTGCTCCAGAAGACATCCATGTAATGGAAAAAATGGGGTTCTAGGATGAAGAGTTATAAGAGGTTAGTTCAACCATATGTGGTATGGATCAGTATCTTTCTGATTATACCTATGGTGTTGATTGTATTATATGCAATCAGTGAACAGGGAAATGATGTACTTACTTTTCACTTCACATTTGATAACTTTATTCGTTTCTTTCAGGATACAGTATTTTTAGGAGTTCTATTTGATTCATTTCGAATTGCATTAGTAACAACGATTATCTGTATTTTGATTGGATATCCAGCAGCATATCTAATTAGTAAAATGAATGTGAAACATAATGCATTCTTTATATTATTAATTACATTACCAATGTGGATCAACATGTTGGTGCGCACCTATGCATGGGTTGGTATCTTAAGTGACAATGGAGTGATTAATCATTTACTTGGATTCTTTGGATTAGGAAAAGTGCATATGATTCATACGGAGTTTGCAGTAATTTTGGGGATGGTATATAACTTTGTCCCATTTATGATTTTGCAGATTCATGCATCGTTAGCGAAAATGGATAAGAGTCTGATTGAAGCGAGTAATGACTTAGGAGCAAATCGCTTTGAAACATTCAGACGTATTACCTTACCATTATCATTACCTGGTGTTATTTCAGGTATTACTCTTGTATTTTTACCAGCAGTTAGTAGTTTCTTTATTCAGAAGTTATTGGGTGGAGGAACGCTGTTAATTGGTAACTTAATTGAAAACTACTTTATTACGACAGGAGATTGGAACTTTGGTAGTGCCATCAGTTTGATTATGGCAATTATCATTATGATTTCAATGTTCCTGACAAATAGACTCGACAAGGATGGCGGTGATTCGCTATGAGAAAGAAGTTAGGATCAAAAGTATTCTTAGGATTACTAATGCTGTTCTTCTATCTGCCAATCATTTATATGATTGTATTCTCATTCAATAGTTCGAAATCACTTTCGAAGTTTGGTGGGTTCTCATTAAAATGGTATGAGCAGATGTTTGCGAATAAAACAATGATTGAAGCAATTTACTATACTTTAGTAATTGCCATCATTGCGACTGTAGTATCAACAATCGTTGGTACTTTAGCGAGTATTGGTTTATCCAAGTCACGTAAACTATTAAAAGAATTTGTATTGCAGGTAAATAACCTGCCAATTATGAATCCGGATATTGTAACTGCAATTGGACTGATGTTATTTTATACATCATTACATATTGAAAAAGGATTTATGACATTGCTGTTGGCACATATTGCCTTCTGTATACCTTACGTCATGCTGAGTGTAATGCCAAGGATTCGAAGATTGGATCCAAACTTGGCAGATGCTGCATTAGACCTAGGTGCAAGTCCGTTCTATGCGTTACGTAAAGTTATTATTCCTCAATTAATGCCAGGAATTGTGGCTGGTGCGTTAATTGCCTTTACGATGTCATTTGATGACTTTGTAATTTCGTACTTTGTAACTGGGAATGGAGTCAATAATATCTCAATTATGGTGTATACGATGTCAAAGCGGGTAAACCCTACCATCAATGCGCTATCAACAATTATCATTGCAACAATCACAGTTGCATTAATTGTAATGAATATTATTTCAATGCGTAAGAAAAAACACCCACATACTTCCTATCGCAAAGTGTTTATTGTAGGTGGACTTGTATTGGCAATTGGATTGTTTGGTTTGAGTTCTTTACGTTCGAAGAGTTCAAGTGATATTGACCCAATGGCAGAATATGGCTGTAATACATTAAATGTATTTAACTGGGGTGAATATGTAGGAGAAGATACGATTTCTGATTTTGAAGAGAAATACAATGTAAGTGTAAACTATTCGGTATTTGCATCCAATGAAGAAATGTACACTAAACTATTGGGAGGAGAAAGCTATGATGTGTTAGTTCCTTCTGATTATATGATTGAACGTCTGATTCAGGAAGATTTACTTCGTGAAATTGATTTAGATAAGATTACCAATTATGATAAATTATCTGCTAGTGTACTTGAACTTCCATATGATCCAGAGAATACGTATAGTATTCCATACTTCTGGGGAAGTGTAGGAATCGTATATAACAGTGAAACAGTGAGTAAAGAAGATGTCGAAAATGAAGGCTTCAATGTATTGAAGAATCCAAAATACAAAGGTCGAATCTATGTATATGACAGTGAACGTGATTCGTTTATGATGGCTTTAAAAGCGCTTGGATATTCAATGAATACAACTGATCAAAATGAGATTGATGAAGCATATCAGTGGCTACGTGAACTGAAGAGTGAAAATGCTCCAGTGTTTGTAACTGATGAAGTTATTGATGGAATGATCAATGGTGAAAAAGATATTGCAGTTGTGTACAGTGGTGATGCAACGTATATCCATGATGAAAATCCATCAATGGTATACTATGAACCAGAGTCAGGTACAAACATCTGGTCAGATGCGATGGTAATTCCAAAGAACAGTGCATGTCCACTGCTTGCAGAGGAATTCATTAATTACAATCTGGAAGAAGAAGTAGCTTACAATAATTCACTTTATGTAGGGTATACTTCAAGTGTTGAATCAGTAATTGAACGACTAAAGGAAAATGAGTTCAAAGGCAACAATGCTTATATTCCAAGAAGTGATTACCCATTAGATGAAGTGTTCCGATATAACGAAGAAATAAAGAAAATATTGGCAGAATTATGGATAAAGGTGAAGGCGACATAAACGCTTTCACTTTTTCTTGATAAAAGGGCAATAAAGATGTATTATATTTGCAATATAAACTCCTTTATAAAAGGGGGATTATATTGTGATAAAGATTGTAAATATAGCATAAATGTTATAGAATATGTTAGATAAGGCATTGGGATGGTGAACATATGAAAAGTGTTTTTTTTGTTTTAAAAGAAAATATCGTAAATTTCCATCGAACATTATCAATAGCGAAATATGAATTAATCGCAGATATGCGTGATTCAAAGTTGGGAATCGTCTGGAATGTGTTAAATCCACTTATTCAGATTACAACCTATTGGTTTGTTTTTGGAATTATATTGAATAGAAACCGTGCTGTAGGAATGTCACCGAATGGCTATGGGATTTCTTACTTACCATGGATGGTAGTAGGAATCAGTGTTTGGTTTTTCATTAATCCTTGTATTGTAAAAGGATGTAACAGTATCTTTTCAAAACGTAAGATTATTTCAAAGATGAAATTTCCAGTAAGTATTTTGCCTGCAACAGTTGTAATGAAAGAACTGTTCAGTCATATCTTTATGGTTGCATTAGTTCTTGTTATTTTGGTGTTACGTGGACACAAACCAGATCTTATGTGGTTTCAGATTATCTACTACATGTTCTGTGCAGTCTGTTTTACGATTTCACTGGGAATGATTACAAGTGTATTAAATATGTTTTCACGTGATGTAAAAAAACTGATTAGTGCATGTATGCGTATGTTGATGTATTTAACTCCAATCTTATGGGAGTTTAAGAACTTAGGCGCAGACTTTGCACCATATAAAACATTAATGAAATTAAACCCTCTTTACTATATAGTTGAGGGATATAGAGGTAGTATTTTCTTCCATGACAGTTTCTTAAACCACCCTGCACAAACTGCATTTTTCTGGGGAGTCGTGATTTTCTTGTTTACTGTTGGTAGTATTCTGATGTACCGCTTTAAACATAAATTCATTGACATGCTGTAGGAGATAGTTATGGGAAATCAAAGTGTAATAAAGTTTGAACATGTTGACAAGGTGTTCACTTTAGAAAATAAAGAGAAGAAGTTATTTGCGAAGAAAAGAAGATTTTATGGATTGAAAGACGTAAGTTTTGAAATCGCGAAAGGTAGCATTGTAGGGATTTTAGGAAGTAATGGTAGTGGTAAAAGTACCATGTCCAATATCCTAGCGGGTATATCAATGCAGACCAGTGGTGAGGTTACAATTGTTGGTGAGCAGGCATTAATTGCAATCAAAGCCGGATTAAATGAACAGTTAACTGGAATTGAAAATATTAAGATGAAGGGTGCACTGTTAGGATTAAGTAAAAAAACAATCAATACAATTATTGAAGATGTAGTAGGCTTTGCTGAGTTGGGAGACTTTCTGTATCAACCAGTTAAAAAGTATTCAAGTGGAATGAAATCAAGACTAGGTTTCTCGATATCAATCGCGCTTGACCCGGATATTATTATTGTGGATGAAGCTTTATCGGTAGGTGATAAGGCATTTGCTGCAAAATGTATGGAAAAGATGGAAGAGTTAAGAGACTCTGGTAAAACCATTATCTTTATCTCCCATTCCATTGGACAGGTAAGAGATTTTTGTGAAGAAGGAATCTGGATTGAAAACGGAGTACTACAAATGCAAGGTGAAATTAATGAAGTAGCTGATGCATATGAAGTATATGTAGATGAGTTTAAAGCTCTTAGTAAAGAAGAGAAAAAACAAGTGAAACAGAAAAATATGGATGAAAGGATTATAAAATGAAAAAAGTAATTACTTATGGAACTTATGATTTATTTCATGTAGGTCATCTGAATATGTTGAAACGGGCAAAAGAATTAGGGGACTATCTGATTGTTGCTGTTTCAAGTGATCGTTTTAACTGGGAAGAAAAAGGCAAGAAATGTTTTGTGAAAGATGTTGATCGTGCTGCAATCGTTGAAGCGATTAAATATGTAGATGAAGTTATTTTTGAAGATTCATGGGAGCAGAAAAAAGAAGACGTTGTCAAATATGATGTAGATGTGTTTGTCATAGGTGATGATTGGGAAGGTGAATTTGACTTCTTAAAAGAATTTTGTGAAGTCGTATATTTGTCTCGTACTGAGGGGATCTCAACGACACAGATTAAAGAAGAACTAAAAAAGCAAGGAGAGTAATACGTTGAGAAGTTTGAGAAAGTTAAAGAGGAGAATTCGCAGAATGTTACGTAAAATTATGCGATTTATAAGGCGATGTGTCACATTTGTTTCTAAGATTATATACAAATTTATTAATCCTCGAGTGAAAGTAGATGATAAGACTATTATCTTTGTAGCTTATCATGGGAGAGGGTATTCCTGTAATCCTAAATACATTCATAAATATTTATTAACACAGGAACGATTTAAAGATTATAAAATGGTTTGGGCAGTTAAAAAGTTTAAAGTAACGGAAATTCCTGGGGCTAAAGTTGTACGTTATAATGGATTGAAATATTTCTATTATATGTCTAAAGCAAAATACTGGGTAATTAACTGTAAGATGCCAAAGCATATTATAAAAAAAGATGATCAGGTATATCTGCAGACATGGCATGGAACACCTTTAAAAAGGTTAGCACATGATATTCAGGCAAAAGAAGAAACAACATTCTATCGTAGTGAAATGACATTTGATCAAATGGCAAATACTTATGATAATGATGTGAAGAAGTATAACTATATGATTTCACCAAATCATTTTAGTACTGAAGTATTTCAAAGTGCATTTCGTATAAGTCGTAAGAAACTGATTGAAACCGGATATCCCAGAAATGACTATCTGACAAACATTACGGATCAGGAAATAGCTGAACTTCGTGAAAAGTATGAAATACCTGAAGATAAGAAAGTAATCTTATATGCTCCTACATGGAGAGATAATGCATATAATGCAAAAGGATATACATTTGAGTTACAGGCAGATTTCTATCGCTGGAAAGTGTTGCTTGGTGATGAGTATGTGCTGGTATTTAAACCTCACTATCTGATCATCAATCGATTCAAGCGTGCAGCATACTTGAAAGACTTTGTGTACAACATTGGTGCGAGTGCTGATATTAATGAACTGTATGCAATTGCGGATGTATTGGTAACCGATTATTCAAGTGTATTCTTCGATTATGCAAATCTGAATCGTCCAATGTATTTCTATATGTTTGATTTAGATGAGTATGCAGAAGAGTTGAGAGGGTTCTACTTTGATATTTATGAAACCCTTCCAGGACCAATTATTACAGATGAAAATGAATTATTAAAAACAATAAAAGAAGATACATATGATTATGATCGTCTGAAGGAGTTTAATGAAAAATTTAATTCTTTACAGGATGGTCATTCTACTGAAAAAGTAGTGAATATTGTATTTCCAAAATAGAAAGAAGGTGGCAAAATGAAACTTAAGAAAATGATAATCTATCTCATTTTAAGTTTTTGTCGCCTTTTTTTAGTCTTTATGAAACAGAATCCAAACAAGATTACGTTCATATCGCTGGAAAATGATACCTTAAGTGGAGACTTTTCCCTAATTTCAAATAAACTGAAACAGGATGGGAAGTATGAACTTCAATATGTATTGGTAAAGTTTGAAAAAACTTTACTAGGAAATATTAAATACTTGTTTGTTTGTATCAAACAATTCTTTGCAATTAATACTTCTAAGTTAGTACTGTTGGATTATAATAATTATGTTGTATCAAAGTTTAAACGTAAGAATGTGAAAGTACTACAGTTGTGGCATGCAACTGGTGCAATTAAAAAGTTTGGTAATGTAGTGAATCGTGATTATACAATTGAAAACTATGATTATGTTATCAGTAACTGTGATTACTTCGTAGAGCCATTTACACAGGCATTCAATGTAAGACCTGAGCAGGTAAAGGTAACAGGTATTCCTAAAACGGATCGATTGTTTAAGAAACGTAAGATTCAACAGGATAAGAAAACAATGTATAAGCAGTATCCACAAATTAAAGGACGTAAGGTAGTGTTGTATGCACCAACCTTCAGAGGTCGATTAATGGATGGATTACATGATGGATATATTAATCTTGATAAGATTCAACAATCTCTGGGTGATGAATACATCTTACTGTACAAGATGCATCCATTGTTGGAAGATAAGATTATTTCCAACCATAAAGATGTCATCTGTTGTAATGGAATGAGTATCAAACGACTGTTCTCAGTTACGGATATTCTGATTTCAGATTACTCAGCAATCATTCTTGATTTTTCAATCTTTATGAAACCAATGATATTCTATGTTCCGGATCTGGAAGAATATCGCAAGGATGTTGGATTGTTTGTGGATTATGAAAAAGAAATGCCTGGTCCAATCTGTAAGAGTGAAGATGAGGTTATAAAGATAATAGAAGATAATCGTTTTGATTATAAGAAAATAGAAGCATTTAAAAATAAATTCTTTAAATATCAGGATGGTAAATCCCTTGGTAGAGTTATTCATTTAATTGATGATATTATGGGTGGTGAATAGAATGAGAATAACAAGAGCGTTAATTGCCCTTATAGTGGTATGTTTAAGTAGTGGTTGTTTCCTTCTGGAACAAGATGAATTAATGGTGTGTGAGTATACACCACTGAATGGATCATTGAGTTATGAAGTATCATATCTAGGTGATGATATTCATGAGATTAAAATTGTTCATGAAAGTGATATTTCAATGTTTGATCAAAGTGTTAAAGATCAAAAACTTGATGATTATGAAAAAGAAGTGGATGAACACAATAAAGTAGATGGGTTGGATGCAGAACTAATTGTAGATAAAGATCTAGTAATGGTTATCATTGATGTAGATACAAAAGTATATGATGTTGATGAAGATGCACATAATATATTTGCAGTAGATTTTAATGAAGATGACTTTAAGACACCAAAAACATTACGTGATAAATTAGATACACATGATTTTAAATGTGATCCAGTTGTAAATGAATAAATTATAAAAAGAAAAAGAAGCACAATATTATGAGTGCTTCTTTTCCTTTGTGTGTGTTTATAAGGGGATAGAAATGTATGTAATAGGGATAACATACATGCAAGGTTTCTTCCTTGCACCTATATAATATAAAAATCAAGTCTATTAATTATGGACGATTTTTGTGAAAGTATGGGAAGTGAAATAAATTGCTCTATTAGGTTTATGAAAAAAGTATGAAATAAAATGTAAATTATAGAGAAGTTTGCAAAGCAAGTGAGTGGCTGAGACTTTTATACTTTAGTATACTGATATAAGATTGGAGTATAGGAGTATGAAAATATTAAAAAGAGATAAAACATTACAAGAGTATAATGCAGATAAAATACGTAAAGCGATACAGGCTGCATTTGTATCACAGGATTCACAAATTAAAGAAGATGAATTGGCTGTGATAATGGAAAAAATCGAAACGATTATAATGAATCGTGACGGTGAAATTAGTGTTGAAGAAATACAGGATATAGTGGAAGAAAAGTTGATGGAACATCAGTTCTTCAAAGAAGCAAAAGCTTATATTTTATATCGTGAAAAACATGCGCAAGAACGTAAAGTTCTTGATAATTTTTATGAGATTATTCATGATAAAGAGTTAATAACAGTTATGAAGGAAATTCAGAAAGAGTTTCGTGATGAAGTTTATTCATTAGAATTATTGTATCAGAAGTTCTCATCGTTTATCAAAGATGATATGAGTGGTGATGAGTATCTTGAGATGCTAATGAAAGCGAGTGCTGAATTAATCAGTAAGCAAGCTCCAAAGTGGGAGTTTATTGCGGCTAGATTTTTAAGTTACCAGCAGACAATCCAGGTAGATGCTATTATGAAGAAATTAAATATTACTTCATTTGCGAAGAAGATTAAATATCTGGAAGAAGAAGGATATTATGGTGAGTATATTCGTGAAGCATATACAGATGCAGAAATTGATGAACTGGAAGCGTATCTGAATGAGGAGCGTAATCACTTATTTACCTATAGTGGATTAGAACTAGTAGTAAAACGATATGTGATTCATGATAATGATCATGTTGTGTTAGAAAAAGTTCAAGAGATGTTTATGGGAATAGCTATGCATCTTGCGATTCCAGAAAAAGAAAATAAGGTTCACTGGGCAAAAGAGATTTATGATATTTTAAGTACGCTTAAGGTAACGATGGCAACACCAACAATGTCAAATGCCAGAAAACCATATCATCAACTATCTTCTTGTTTCATTGATACTGTAGGTGATTCATTAAGTAATATTTATAAGAGTGTAGATAATTTCGCGCAAGTATCGAAGTTTGGTGGTGGTATGGGACTTTACTTTGGTAAGGTTCGTGCCATTGGTTCAGATATTCGAGGATTCAAAGGTGCAGCAGGTGGAGTTATACGCTGGATTAAATTAGTAAATGATACAGCAACAGCGGTTGACCAGTTAGGAATGCGTCAGGGGGCTGTAGCCGTGTATTTAGATGTATGGCATAAAGATTTACCTGAGTTTCTATCGTTGCGTACAAACAACGGAGATGACCGTATGAAAGCACATGATGTGTTCCCAGCTGTATGTTATCCTGATTTGTTCTGGAAGATGGCGAAGGAAGATCGTGAAGCAACATGGTCACTAATGGATCCTCATGAAGTTCTGAAAGTAAAAGGATATTCATTAGAAGATTCTTTTGGTAAAGAATGGGAAGAAAAATATTGGGATTGTGTACAAGATCCACGTATTTCGAAACGTGAAATGAAGATCAAAGATATTGTACGTTTAATCTTAAAATCAGCAGTTGAAACAGGTACACCATTTACCTTTAACAGAGATCATGTAAATCGCATGAATCCTAACCAACATAATGGTATTATATATTGTAGTAACTTATGCACAGAGATTGCACAAAATATGAGTCAGATTGAAATGTTACCAAAAGAGATTGTTAAGATTGATGGCGAAGAAGTGGTTGTGGAAAGAACCAAACCTGGAGACTTCGTTGTATGTAATCTTGCATCACTAATTTTAGGTAATATGGATGTACAAAACCAAGAGGAACTTCAACATACAATTGATGTTGTTGTAAGAGCTCTTGATAATGTAATTGATTTAAATTACTATCCTGTACCATATGCAGAAGTAACAAACCAGAAATATCGTTCGATTGGACTTGGTACCAGTGGCTATCATCATATGTTAGCGAAACATGGTATTCAGTTTGAGTCGCAGGAACATCTGAAGTTTGTAGATGAAGTATATGAAAATATAAATTACTACACAATACAGGCAAGTATGAATCTTGCAAAAGAAAAAGGAAGTTACACATTCTTTGAAGGTAGTGACTGGCAAAATGGAGATTACTTCACAAAACGTGACTACAAAAGTGATCGCTGGCAAAAATTGCATGAAGAAATCAAAACCAAAGGTATGCGTAATGCGTATCTGATGGCAATTGCACCAACTAGTTCAACTTCTATTATCGCAGGAACAACAGCAGCAGTTGACCCAATTATGAACAAGTACTTCTTGGAAGAAAAGAAGGGAAGTATGATTGCAAGAGTTGCACCTGACTTGGATGGTAAAACTTATTGGTTGTATAAGAATGCTCACCAGATTGACCAAAACTGGGTTGTTGAGTCGGCAGGAGTGCGTCAGCGTCATATTGACCAGGCACAGTCTGTAAACTTATACATTACCAATGACATTAAGATGTCAGAGTTGTTGAAGCTGTATATTCGTGCGTGGGAAGTAGGAGTGAAAACACTTTACTATGTTCGAGGAAAAGCCTTGGAAGTAGAAGAATGTGAATCATGTGCATCATAGGAGGAAACAATACATGAGTGATTTAAAGAAGAAACCACTATTTAATGAGAATGGGGATCGTGATGTTATTAATCGTAAAATGATCAATGGAAATACTACTAACCTGAATGATTTCAATAATATGAAATATGGTTGGGTATCGGATTGGTATCGTCAAGCAATGAACAACTTCTGGATACCAGAAGAAATTAATATGAACCAGGACATTAAAGACTATCGTAATTTGAGTGAAGCAGAAAGAACAGCGTATGATAAAACATTATCATTCTTAATTTTCTTAGATAGTATTCAAACTGCCAACCTACCAAATGTTGGTGAATACATTACTGCTAATGAAATTAACCTGTGCCTTACAATACAGGCGTATCAGGAAGCAATTCACTCTCAGAGCTACAGTTATATGCTGGATACCATTTGTTCGCCAGAAGAGCGTACAGATATCTTGTATCAGTGGCAGGATGATGAACACTTATTAGCTCGTAACAAGTTTATTGGAGACTTATACAATGACTTCCAAGAACATAAAGATCGTTTTCATTTAGCGAAGACAATGGTTGCGAACTATATCTTAGAAGGTATTTACTTTTATTCAGGATTTATGTTTTTCTATAATCTTGGAAGAATGGGAAAAATGCCAGGATCTGTTCAAGAAATCCGTTACATCAATCGTGATGAAAATACTCACTTATGGTTATTTCGTTCAATGATTTTAGAACTGCAAAAAGAAGAACCCGATTTATTTACAGAAGAATATCTAGATATTTATCGTGATATGATTCGTGAAGGTGTAGAGCAGGAAATTAAATGGGGAAGATATGTAATTGGTGAAAATATAGAAGGTCTTACTATGAATATGGTAGAAGACTATATTCGTTACTTAGGTAACTTACGTAGTAATGGATTGGGATTAGGTTCACTGTTTGAAGGTTACGATGAAGAACCAGCTTCAATGGAATGGGTTAGTATGTATGCAAATGCGAATCTAATTAAAACTGATTTCTTTGAAGCAAAATCGAGTGCTTATGCGAAATCAGGAGCACTGGAAGATGATTTGTAATCCTTTAGTGAATATGATATAAATAATATAAGAAACAAGGAGGTGGTTACTATGAAACTAACTTATCAATGGATAAAATTAGAAAACATGTTACCCACTTTCCAAAAAAGACAAACGACATGGCATTTCTGATTTTATTCAGGAATGCTTTTTTATTTCGAGTGGGTGGAAAGAACGTAAATGATAATTAAACAATTAGAAACAAAAGAAGAACAAATTTCAATGACTTCAATGAGTGCAAGCAGTGATGCGCAAAATCAACAACTGGAAATCTTTTTAAATGAGAAGGTTGTTCAAAACAGTGACTGTTTTATAATGAAAGAAAAAGAACGAGTTATTGCCAGAGGTGTTCTGGCACATTCACATCTGGCATTTTTGACATTTGAAGATGAAGTAAAACAAAAAGACGCTGATAACTTTATTCACTATCTACTAGATAGCAAAACTATGGAAAATATCAGAGTACATTTATATTCTGATAAGATAAACTATGAAGTAACTTATAAAAGTTTAGAGCACAATGGTTTTAAAGTAATTCAAACCAAAAAGAGTCACATCATTAAACCAACAAAACAAGATATAAAAATTGAGTATGCATCGCTGCAAAATAAGAAAAATGATTTTATTTCATTATTTGAGCAGGTAACAAAAGATAATTTAGATAAAGATGTTTTGTATGATGTTGAAATGTTTGGTGTGCAGGAAGCTTCGAAGAAAATGTATGACAGTCTAAAAGAAACAAACTTTGAAGCCGATTTGTGGCTCTATGGTATAGTGAAGCAGCAGGTTGTCGGTTTTGTGATTATAACTCGAAATGACGTAGATACTGCTGGTATCGGATACATTGGTGTATTACCCCAATATCGTGGTAATGGTTACGCTAAAGAGTTGCTAAAGATGGCAATTGATGTAAGTTATCAAAAAGATGTAAAAGAATTGGTTGCTGATACGGATGTAGAAAATACACCAATGCTAAACGCATTATTAGATGTTGGCTTTGAAATCAGTTGTATGGAAACAGTGTTTACTCACAAATAAAAAAAGATCCCTATTTTTAAAATAGGGATTTACTTTATCTTATAGATATAAAAATTTAATGTGTGATTATCTTCATCAAACTGGTTTTTAAATTCAAACCCGCTAGATAGAAGTAAACGATTGGATGCCTGATTATCGCTTGATGGACATGCAGTGAAAATTTCATATCCATATACTGTATACATATGAGTCATAAAAGCAGGTAATACTTCTTTCATATATCCATTTCGCCAAAACTCTGGAAGTGATTCATATCCCAGTTCACCAGTTTTTATATCTGGTTGTAAATTCCATAAGCAAATTGTACCAATAAACTGATTATCTTCTTTTCTTAGTAAAACATAGCTATAAGATTGATTTGCAGATATGTCATCAACTAAACTTTGAAGTTTTGCTTTACTTTGCTCCAGTGTCATTGGCGAGGCAAAGTAATGTTTAGTTACATTTGGATCAGAACGCATTGCATAAAACCCATCTAGTTCCTGCATTGATAATTCCTGTACTCTTAATCTGTCAGTTTCAAAGTATTTCATAAGACCTCCGTTCTATTGATATTCAATTGTATAGTTTTCTTTTTCAAAAAACTTCATCATTTTTTTAGCTTTTACTTCAATCTTCTTTTTCTTTGTATCACTTAATTTGTGGAATAGGAAGAAGGTAAAGTTCATTGTTTTTCCCTTCATTGCATATCGCCAGGTTCCATATACTTTATTATCAATAAGCAATATCGCTTCTACTCTGGCAGAGGATTGCCAAATCTGTAATTCTTCTTCACGATTCACAATCCAGTCCTTGTGACTGTAGCAGACAAATAGAGGATCGAACTTACCTAAAAGGAATACTTGGTTCTTCTTATCAGAAAGTGTTTCTATATCGAATGATGGATCACTATAGTATGTACGATTCATATATTCATAAGCAGTAAACTCATCTTTTATTTCATCAAATAAGGTGGTTGCTAATCCTTTTTTTACTCCACTCCAGTGACAGAAGTCAGCTAATGTTGCAGGACCATATCCACGAAAGTAATCTTTCATAAAATACTGAATAGAAACATTTCGATTTTCTTTTGTATGTTTTAAAGTTGTATCTGTTATTTGACTATGATGAATATAATGTTTGGTATGTGGTTTTTCAGGGATTCCTGCGAAATGACCACTCATTGTATGAAATGGAAATAAAAAGTATTGAAAGTGTGGTTCCTCAATTGAATAATCGCCATTGTACTGAGTTACAACATTTTCAATTTCGCGTTTGGATATGACTTTCTTTTCTTCTCCCAATTTACGCATATTAGATACGATTTGATCAAACTGCTCACTGTTTTTATCACGCATTTTAGGAATCCATCTATTTTTATAAAAATAAACCTGAGACACATGAATCCAGTCATTGATTGTATACATATGAATGGTACCTCGCTGTCCCCATCCTTTTACTAACTTATGCTCTTTGTATAACTTGTCTAAGTCATGAAAACTAATCGATGGATGTACACGGTTAAACACAGCAATCTCAGTTGCTATATGCAGTTGTCCCTGGACACCGCACAATTCATCCACACATTCATGAATGCTTGAAAAAGGTTTTAGTAAACCATTATTTGTAAGTCTTGCTTTTATAATTATATCTCTTGTTAGTTTCATAATATCACCTGTAAATATCATATCATGTGTACGTGAAAAGAGGTATCTTAATTTAGTGGAGTGAAATTCTGTGTTATAATCTCTCTATGCGAATAAATATAGAAAACTTTAGAAACGATTTACTAAATTGGTATGATGAATATGCACGAGTACTACCATGGCGTAGTGAACCACTTCCATATTATGTATGGGTGAGTGAGATTATGCTGCAGCAGACACGAGTGGAAGCAGTAAAGCCATACTTTGCAAGGTTTATTAAGCGACTTCCAACACTGAAAGATTTGGCAGAAGTTGATGATGATGAGTTAAGAAAGCTATGGGAAGGTCTTGGTTATTATAATCGAGTAAGAAATATGAAGAAGTGTGCCATTGAATGTATGGATAAATATAATGGTTTCTTACCTTCAGCCTATGAGGAACTAATTGAACTTCCAGGTATTGGCAGTTATACTGCTGGTGCAATTGCTTCAATTGCTTATAAAGAAGTTGTTCCTGCTGTAGATGGAAATGTACTGCGCGTGTTTTCAAGACTACTGGCCAGTTATGATGATATAGGAAAAGAATCTACTAAGAAGAAATTTCATACAATTATTCAAGAGTATGTAAGTAAAGATCGACCAGATGCATTTAATCAGGCAGTGATGGAGATTGGTGCGATGGTCTGTGTTCCTAATTCTGCACCACGTTGTAATATCTGTCCAATTGTATCCTATTGCCAGGCGTATGAAACAGGAAAAGAACATGTATTACCAATCAAAGAAAAGAAACTAAAACGAAGAATAGAAAAAAGAACCATTGTGGTAATGGTTCATGATGGTAAGGTAGTTTTAAGAAAGCGGCCCCAAACTGGTCTTCTTGCAGATTTATATGAATTTATTAATTTGGAAGGTTATCATACAAAGAAACAATTAAAGGAATTATTTAATGATTCTTATACTATTAAATCAATAGAGAAACTGCCAACATCAAAACACATATTCTCTCATGTGGAATGGCATATGCACGGATATCTTATAGAAGTAGAAAATGTGAATGATGAACTACTTGCAAGTATCACTGATGTCGATGAACGTTATGCAATACCAACAGCATTTAAAGCCTATAAAGATATGTTAAAACATTATATAAAGTAAAAGAAAAGAAGTGTATATTATGACACTTCTTTTCCATTTTGTGTGTGTTTATAAGGGGATAGAAATGTATGTAATAGGGATAACATACATGCAAGGTTTCTTCCTTGCACCTATATAATATAAAAATCAAGTCTTTTAATTATCGTCTATTTTTGTGAAAGTATGTGAGATGAAACATCGACATCTTGATAGTTTTATCCTAAACCTATATAATAGGTATGGAACGAGGGAGAGAACTTATGAATAACTATATTATTGTTACAGATTGTACCTGTGATTTATCGATTGATGTAATTAACAAATATGACATCAAGGTAATTCCGATGGAATTTCGTTTGGGTGAACAAGATTACCTTCATAGTGCAGATTTCAAAGTATTTAATGAAGTTGGATTTTACAATCAGTTAAGAGAAGGTGTAGAGGCTTCTACTTCTCAGATTACACCATATACATATGAATCATTTCTTACACCATTATTAGAAGCAGGAAATGATATCCTGTACGTTGCTTTTTCTTCAGGATTAAGTAGTACATATTCTTCATCAGTGATTGCATTTGAAACGCTGCAAGAGAAGTTTCCGGATAGAAAGATTATTACTATTGATTCATTAGCAGCATCTGCTGGAGAAGGATTAATGGTTTATTATGCATGCTTAAACCGTGAAAATGGTATGAGCATTGAAGAAAACAAATCATGGATTGAAGAACATATTCAAAACTTTGCACACTGGGTTGTTGTGGATGACTTGCATCATTTAAAAAGAGGTGGAAGAATTTCGGCAGCTACAGCATTTGTTGGTTCTGCGCTAAGTATTAAACCAATTATTCATGTAAATGAAGAAGGAAAACTGATTAATGTGGGAAAAGCACATGGTAGAAAGAAATCACTTACTACAATTGCTAACAAGTTAAAAGAAACAATATCATCAAATGATCAAACGATTATGATTGCTCATGGTGACTGCTTAAGTGATGCGGAATTCTTAAGAGATAAGATTATGGAGATGGGAGTTGTGAAAGAAGTCATCATCTCAGAAATTGGTCCTGTTGTTGGAGCACACTCTGGTCCAGGAACCGTTGCACTATTCTATATGGGAACAACGAGGTATTAAGAAAACAATACTTACAAAAGTCGTTGGATTTTTAATATTATAAAGAATTATTTAGGCATGAATCACAGTTGAAAATCATGTTTATAAATGATAATATAACGATGAAGATTATGTGTTGTGAAATAATACAATAATTCTTCGTTATTATTGATAGCAATATCAAGATGTATGAAAACAGGCATCATAAGTTGTGGTCAATTGGGAAGACGATAAAACATCCCTATCCAGTGCGTTACATAAAAAATGTAAATGCATGTCTGGCAACTAGAATAAAAGTTGTGGTCAGTTGGGAAGACTATAAAATATCCCTATCTGGTGTATTGCATGAAAAATGTAGATACATGTCTGACAACCAGAATAAAACTTGTTATATTTTAAAAAAAAGGCGTTTGCCTTTTTTTAATTTGTTTTTCTTCTTTCTGATATAAATAATCCAAATAAGGTAAGGGCACTACCGATTAGAATACTGGAACTGATTGGCTCATCCAAGATGATCCATGAGAATAAAACAGTTACAACTGGAACTAAATAAATATAAGCACTGGAGCGGATAGCACCTAATACTTTAATTGTATAATTCCATGATACAAAGCAGATGGCAGAAGCACCTAGTCCCAAATAAATAAGATTAAACAGATTTACTGGGTCCTTAAATTGTTCCAGAGTTGGACTGAAATCCATAAAGAATAAACAAGGAATCATAAATAATAATCCATAGAAGAAAATGATTCTTGTTGATTGAACAGTTGGGTAGTGAAAGGTTGATATCTTTCGCATCAGGATGGAGTAACAAGCCCAGACCATGGCAGAAAGAACAGCTAAGAAATCTCCAATTGGATTCACTTCAATACTATCACTTCCCTGAAAACTAATTAAGGCAATACCGATAATTGCAAATACAAACCCAATCATAAAGTTGCGATGAATTTTTATGTCCTTAATTAGAAAGTGAGATAGAATTGCAGTAAAGAATGGTGCTGTTGATACAATAACACCAATGTTTGATGCCAGTGAATAGTTTAATGCAATATTCTCAAATAGAAAATATAAAGTAACACCAGTTAATCCTGCTCCCATAAAGTATAATCTCTCTGTGCGATTCTTTGGTTGTAGTCGTTTTGGATAAAACAAGAACAAAGCAAGGAAACCTATACAGAAACGAATGAATAGAATTTCGATTGGTGTAAATGAATTTAATAGTACTTTTGTAGATACAAAAGTAGTTCCCCATATAATAACAGTAAACACAGCTGATACGTGTGCGAAATATTTTGATTTTAACATAGTTCCCCCATTAACAATGAGGTCATTTTATCACAAACAAAAAGGAAACAAAATAGTTTCCTAAGAGTTATTATAAATAAGTAAATCCTTCTTGCATAAATATTGATTCCATCTCTGTAAGTAATTGATGTTCACATGGATGGACAGGTGATGAAGCCTTCTTGGTTGCTCCACCGACTGCTAAGTTAATATCGATCAAGTTGTCGGATATCGTAAAGGAGATCGTGTACATCAAGGTTTCCATAAGTTTTTGGTTAAAGTGTTCTCCAACAACATGAATCAAAATGTTATCAGAAGCGAAATGAGAGTTCATTTTGCGTTCTGCGTTTGGTAAATTATTTAGAAGAATCTTTACTTTATCATGAAGATTATCACCTTCATATGTATAAAAGCGCTGTAACATATCCCATCCATCCTTTCTCCTTGAGTCTATCTTAGCACTAGTTGAGAAGAATGTTTACTAAGACAAACGAGAAAAATAAAAAGCCGTTGGCTTAGGGGGACCAACGACTTTTTTAACTTCTATATTGAGGGAATACTTGAATATTAATATTTAATATAAAATCTATTTGTGAGAAAAATTAAGGGAACAAATTAATATTCATTACTATAGAAGTTGTCCACTTTCCTATTATATCAAGTGGTAATTATATAATATCACAAATAGGTAGAATGTCATCTCTAATACACGTAAAAATGCATAAAATTTTTATAATTATAAATTAATTACTTATAATTTATAGAAAACTTGAAAAAGTGATGCTAAAATATAGTATAAATGAGGTGGTTTTATGAAACTTGAACTTGTTCGACCAACACTAGAATTAAAAAAGAAAGCATTGGCTTATCGTCAGGAACATTTTGATTATGATGAGCGAGTAATTAATGGCAGTGAATTGTTTGATCAGATTGATTCCTATGATGAGTGGCTAGATAAAGTAAATAAAAATAGTAATGCTGAAACTGTTGATCCTAATTGGGTGGTTACAGATACCTTTTTTGCAGTAGATAGAGAACATGATTGTATTGTAGGAATGATTGACTTGCGTCATACCTTAAATGATTTCTTAAAGAACTTTGGTCACAGTGGATATAGTGTACGACCAAGTGAAAGAAATAAAGGATACGCCAGTGAAATGTTAAGACAGTTACTGGATGTAGCGAGGGCTGCAAATATGCCAGAATTATTATTATCAGTAGCCAAATCAAATGAAGCATCAATTAAAACAATTATAAAAAATGGAGGAGTTTATCATCGCAGTTTTGAATACGATGGTGAGTTAGCAGATATTTATAGAATAGAATTATAGGGGAGGACAAATGAAATCAATTAAACTGGAGAACATGAGTTTTTCTTATACAGATGAACCATTTTTGAAAAACATTCAACTAGAGATCACAGAAGAAGATAAGTGTATCTTTCTACATGGAAGAAATGGAAGTGGGAAATCAACCCTTCTTAATATATTGTGTGGATTACTAAAACCAATTGAAGGGAAAGTGAAACGTCAGGATATGAGTATTGCATTTTTGCCTTATGAATCAATCTTATTTAAAAATTTAGATGTACTAGATAATTTAAAATACTATTATCGTAATTTCTGTAATCAGAATTTTTCTTTAGATGACCCAAAAGTAAGCAATCTGTTATCACTTCTGGAAATTGATTTTTTTGATCGTAAAGTTGCAAATTGTTCCAGTGGAGAACAAAAGAAAATAGCACTCGCTTGTGTATTATTTATGGAAGCAGATTTGGTTATCTTGGATGAACCATTTGTTGCTGTTGATTATCAGAGCCTTGATACGATTATTCAGTTAATTAATACCTATAAACAACATCAAGTTTTCTTGATTACAACCCACTCTTTCTCCATTATGGAAAAGGTGGTAGACCGTCTTTTGATTTTAGAAAATGGTACAGTCACTTTAGATAGTAGTGATGCAAAAGAAATTCAAAACTACAGGAAGCATGATGAAAGAATTACTTAAAGCAGATATATTAAATTATCGGGTATGGGGTTTATTAGGTGTTATATTAATTTTAAGGTTTATAAATATTGATGCAAAATATAGTTTGCTTGGTTATTGCATTATAATGTTTGGGATATATCATTTCTTAGAAAATGATCGAAGTGGCTGGCTGAACTTCTTTATTTATCCAAAAAATATCATTTTTATTGTATTGGATAAAATAATTATCACTTGTTTTTATGGAACTCTCGCTTTTGTATTGTTTAGTTTTCATAACACAATGTATCATTATGTTTATATTGCATCATTCAGTATGGTTTGTGCAACAATCTTTCTGGTGTATAATTTTCTTATTCCAGATGGATATTTAAATAATTATATTATCAATTCAGGAAAAGCATTAGGAAGTATATTTATGCTTGTAAGTGTGTATTATCCTGAAAACTTTGATATCATTTTTAATGAATGGTATTTATTTATCATAATTGGGTGTATGATTGTATGGATACTTACTCTTTTATCTTCGAGAGTAAGGATGAAAAAGAAAGTAATGCATGATATTGTCTTAGATAATATTATGCCAGATATTAAGTTTGCTTATGCAGTTGCTCATGGTAACTGGAATACTTCCATGAATCTTTCATTTATTGATCGGATGGTTTTGAATACAAACTTAAAGAACCCGTTTCTTTGGTACCTCTTGTCTTATTTGGATACAATGTCAAAAGGAATTGGGATTGCAGCACTTGCAGTGTTGATGGCACTTATATTTGAAGAATATATTATAGCAATATTTATTGGCATTATTGCCAGTATTTATTTTATATGGTTAGGTATTGTGAACTATAAAAAGTTAAAACGAATTAGCGTTTCTTAGGAGGAAAAGAAAATGGTTGAGTTATATATAATTTGCGGAAAGAAAGAATCGGAAGAAAATGTAGTGTTTATGATTGAGGAACCAGATACAACTGCAGATATGATTTTGACTAGAAAAGCACAGAATTTATTCAAAGAGTTAAAAGTAAATCATGATGATGTTTCAGGTATGCAAGCAGTATTCATAGCCAGAGATGATGAACAGAAAGCATTTGCCAGAGAAAAGTTTAAAAATGTAATTCGACACTAATATTATCATTAGTGTTTTTATATGAAAAAAACTGCATTCGCAGTTTTAACTTTTCTTTTGTTTCTCTTTTACATAGGCATCTACTAAAATTAATGCAATTACCATTCCAATAATTTCTGAAGCAAGGTTCATACAGAAATCATAGATATTGAAGTTGGGGTTACCAAATACTCCAAAGGTAAAGGTGATTGAGAATACCACTACCATTATTACTGACAATATTCTAAGTCTTTTATTTTCTAACATTCTTCTCTCCCATCTGAACACAATATAATTTTTATGTTCTATCATTATTCAAATGGATTATAGCATATTTATTTAAGTATATAAAAACGCTCAATTCTATATGTTGAGCGTTTGTCTTTTCTATTGGTGCAGGGAAAGGGATTTGAACCCTCACGAGCATGCGCTCACTCCCCCCTCAAGGTAGCGTGTCTGCCATTCCACCATCCCTGCGTGCTTTTTTATTATAACGTATTTTCACTTAGAAATATAGTTGCAGATATAAATTATTATTAACATCTAAAGTAGGAGAAACTTGCTAAGTTTCTCCACTTTATCATTTTATACTACTTCATCTCTTTCATAATCGGTTAATGAATTTCCGATTTTTTCTAATATCTCTTTTGTTGTTGATTCTTTATCCACGATACTTCGTAATTCCTTATCACTTAAACCTACAACACATATAAATTCAACTTTACCATGTGGAGTTTCAATCAGACCTGCTTCATCAGGTGCGGTTGCAAATCCAGTAAGTTTACTTTTTGCCTTTGCATCAAACCCATCAGTCTGTTTTGTCCAAATGTATTCATAAGGTTGGAATCCTCTTTGTGAAGAAAATGCATAGCGAGCCAGTGACTGTAAAATACCTACAACATTTTTGATTTCATCTTCATCAATCCATGGTAATTTCTTAAGCTTTACCGTAAGTTCAAAACCAGCACCACTCCACTCTGGATCATCTTCCTGATGTTTCTCATACAAATCAGAAAACCCATAGGTAACAAAATGCCAGAAGTCTCCTGCATCATAGATACTTACACCATCGAGAGGGTCATTACCACCAAGTCGATATTTAATAAGTGTGGCATAATGCTTTGGATCACTTTGTCCAGGGTACAATTGCTCAAAACGTGTGGTAATTGCATCCCATCCAGGTGCTGTGATTTCCTCTTCTATTTCTTCATTCTTTTTCTTAGCTTTATTAAATAGTCCCATATTGTTTCTCCTAAAGTGTTTACTTACAAAAATATTATATCATGTTTGTAGAAATCACAATCTAGTAAGGTTGTAATAAAATAAAAATTACACTCTTTGAGTGTAACTGTATTTAATAATGGTGCAGGGAAAGGGATTTGAACCCTCACGAGCGTATGCTCACTACCGCCTGAAGATAGCGTGTCTGCCATTCCACCACCCCTGCAGGATAATGTAATTATACTCCTTTTTCATTGAGATTGTAATATGAATGGGGTATAATTATAAAAATTAAAAGTTGAGGTAAATAAAATGAAAAGGATTGTAATTAAGGTTGGCTCTAGTACAGTAACTCATGAAAGTGGGTTATTGAATTTGAGAAAAATTGAAGAACTTGCAAAGATTATCAGTGATCTAAGTAACAAGGGAATGGAAATTGTTCTTGTTAGTAGTGGTGCTGTGGCAGCTGGTATGGGAAGAATGCAGTTACAATCTACCCCCTCAACTTTATGCGATAAACAGGCAGTGGCTTCGATTGGACAATGTGAACTGATGTATATTTATGATAAGTTCTTTTCACAGTTTGGAAAAGTAGTTGCACAGATGCTAATGACAAAACGGGTAATTTTAGATGATACATTACGTGAGAATGCGACACGAACAGTAGAGACATTGCTGTCATACCGTACGATTCCTATTATTAATGAAAATGATAGTGTAGCGACAGAAGAGTTGGTATATGGTGATAATGATACGCTTGGTGCTATTACTGCTCAATTAATTAAAGCAGAGATGTTGATTGTATTGAGTGATATCGATGGATTGTATGATAGGAATCCTAGTAAACATGAAGATGCAAAATTGATTCCAATTGTAGAAGAAGTGACTTCAGAAATTGAAGCAATGGCAGAAGATACTTCCACAAAAGTTGGAACTGGAGGAATGATTACGAAACTTGCAGCGGCTAAGATTGCAACAGAAGCAGGTTGTGATATGGTCATCTGTAATGGAAAAGATTTGAATGTGATTTATGATGTTGTAGATAACAAGCATGTAGGTACGTTATTCAAAAGGAGATAAGGTATGAGTGAATTAATTCTAAAAGGAAAAGCATGTAAAGACGCATCTTATGAGTTAATGAATTTGGATACAGATGCGAAGAATAAGATTTTAAAGTCGATTGCTGAAAGTTTAAAGCAAGCACAAGACAGTATTTTGGAAGCAAATCAGAAAGACATTGAACAGGCGAGAAAGAATGAACGTCCTGAATCGTTTGTGGATCGTTTGGCTTTGGATGAAAAACGATTAGATCAAATTATTGGTGGAGTACTTCAGGTAGTATCACTTCCTGATCCATGTAATATTGTATTGGATGAATGGGATCGTAGTGGACTACATTTCACAAAGCGAAGTGTACCAATTGGTGTCATTGGGATGATTTATGAAGCAAGACCAAATGTAAGTGTAGATGCTGCTTCTCTGTGCCTGAAATCAGGGAATGTATGTTTCTTACGTGGAAGTAAAGATACAATCTATTCCAACATTGCTTTGGTATCTGCAATGAAACAAGGAATTACAAATGCTGGATATAGTGAGCATTTTGTGGAGTTGCTTACAGATACTTCAAGAGAAAGCGCAACTGCCTTTATGAAACTGACTGACTATTTGGATTTGCTGATTCCTCGTGGAGGGGCAAACCTAATTAAATCAACGGTTGAAAATGCCAGTGTTCCTATTATCGAAACTGGTACTGGAAATTGTCATGTATTTGTGGATAAAGATGCTGATTTTCAAAAGGCGATTGATATTATTGTGAATGCAAAATGTCAGCGTGTAAGTGTTTGTAATGCATGTGAAAGTGTATTGATTCATAAAGATATAGTTGATGAGTTTACACCGTTATTAGTAAAAGCATTAAAAGAGCAAAATGTAATTATGCATGGTGATGAAGTTGTTTGTAAGTATGATGCAGATATGATACCTGCAAACGAGGAAGATTATGCTAAAGAATATTTAGATTATGAGATTTCAATAAAAACTGTAAATGATGTAACAGAAGCAATTCAGCATATTAACAAATATGGAACCCATCATTCAGATGTAGTTATTAGTGAAAACCAAGATGTTGTTACTCAGTTCTTAAACCAAATCGATAGTGCAGTAGTATATGCAAATGCATCTAGTCGATTCTCGGATGGTGAAGAATTTGGGTTCGGAGCGGAAATTGGGATTTCCACACAAAAAATCCATGCACGTGGTCCAATGGGATTAAGTGCACTGACTTCTTATAAATATATAGTTGTTGGCGATGGCACAATAAGAAAGTAGTATCCTTATATATAAGGATACTACTTTTTTGGTAATACTAATGTAATTGCTTTACTTAATAATGTTATTTCCGGATTCATTTCTGGAGTTACTTCTCCATCCATATTTAGAATAATTTCTTTATCACCTAGTATTTGTATTTTCTTACACTGCTTATGAGTAACAAAATCATAATCTAAATGCTTACCAGCTTTATACTTGCTGATTAAACTAACAACTCTTAAACGAGATAAAGCATTGATTGTTAGCACATCAATTAACCCATCATCGATAGTAGCTGAAGGGGTAGGATTGAAACCACCACCATAATACGTTGCATTGGCTGCTACAATAAAGATATAATCTTTTGCTGGTATGGTTTCTCCATCAATAACTAAACTGTGATGAAACTTCATTGATGATAAGAAACAATTAAATACAGATAGTAAGTAAGCGACTTTTCCATTAACAAATGGAAGTCGTTTAAATCGTTCCACCTTTTGCACCACATTCGCATCAAATCCAACCGATGCAATATTTAAACAGATTCTTCCATTACATGTAAGTAAGTCGCTTGGTACATCAATTGTTTCGTGATAATTCTTAAGCTTTAAAAAATCATCAATTGTATAATCAGAGAAATATTTAATAAAATCATTTCCTGTTCCAATTGGAACAATTGCTAATTTCGCATTAGGATAGCCATAGACACCATTAACAACTTCATTTAATGTTCCATCTCCTCCACATGCATAAAAACAAATATCCTCTCCAGTGTTTGCATATTGCTTCACAAGCTCTGTTGCATGATATTCTTCCTTGGTTAATTCGATTATATAGTCATACCCATCAAAGGCTATTTTAATCTGTTCAGATAGTTCTTTCGACTGATTTGACTTCCCAGCCGTTGGGTTTATAATAAAAACATGTTTCATGAATTGAGTCCCTCTGCTTTCAAGTGTAATTGATACAGCAAAAATAATCAATAATGGAATGAATTTTTCTTAGAATTTTAGTAAAAAAGGGTTGCAAAGCGAATAGAAGTTTGGTATTATGATAAAGCGCTGTAAAGATGCAAAAATTATTATTAATGCGCCCATAGCTCAACTGGATAGAGCGTCTGACTACGGATCAGAAGGTTGTGGATTCGATTTCTGCTGGGCGCGCCATTCTTTTAACTACAACGGGAAGTAGCACAGCTTGGTAGTGCACCTGGTTTGGGACCAGGGGGTCGCAGGTTCGAATCCTGTCTTCCCGACCAGTAAAAAATATTTGGCTGGGTAGCTTAGTTGGCTAGAGCATCCGGTTCATACCCGGAAGGTCGTGAGTTCGAGTCTCACTTCAGCCACCATTTATTTTAACTTTTTTGTAGCTGGACCCTTAGCTCAGTTGGTCAGAGCATCCGGCTCATAACCGGTGGGTCACAGGTTCGAGTCCTGTAGGGTCCACCATATTCAAATTTATATTCGGAGGAATACCCAAGTGGCTGAAGGGTCCGGTCTTGAAAACCGGTAGGTCGGGAAACTGGCGCCTGGGTTCGAATCCCAGTTCCTCCGCCATTAAATTTAAAATTGAATAACCGAAAAACCATTTATCGCGGGGTAGAGCAGTTCGGTAGCTCGTCGGGCTCATAACCCGGAGGTCGCAGGTTCAAATCCTGTCCCCGCAACCAAATGGTCCCGTAGCTCAGTCGGTAGAGCAAAGGACTGAAAATCCTTGTGTCGTTGGTTCGATTCCGACCGGGACCACCATTTGAAGAAGAATAGAGGCTCTTCAAAGATCACTTTTTGATCTTTGGAGAGTCTCTTTTTTGTTTATATAGGCTCAAGGAAGGAGGTGCAATATGAAACAGAAATCAAATGATATTATGCAAGTAACAGATGTGTTATATACAAACTTTATTAATAAGCTAGATGAATGCAATAAGACAAGATTGGGATTTGCAGAAACATATGATAAGAACTCAAGTTGGTTTACTAGGGTTGTGAGAGAGCGACACCCAACAATCCAATTACAGCTGATTGTTCAGATGGCAGAGTATGTAGGTTGTACACCAGCAGAGTTATTAACGGCTAGAAGTAATCATGAAATCGAAAAAAAAATCTAATTCTCCCGGCGACCAAACCATGAATTAGATTACTAATCGAACATGATCCAAAATTTAAGTAATAGTTTACTGAACTTTTCGTCATGTCTACACTCATATTATAGCAAATTTAAAAGATATTTCAATAGTATTTGATAAAAATGGAGGTTTATTTATGGAAGATAAACGTTATCTGAAGTTGATGAAGAATTGTACGAAAGAAGAAATCATTGATTTCTTTCTAAGTAATGGATTTGGATATTTCAGAAAAGATATAGATAAACAGATAAATGATTATATTTTGGAAGTTCAATATGAAAGAGTAATGAAGAAATTAGATGATAAAACAGTCGAATTAGAAGCAGCTTTTGGTACCCAGGAATTTCTAAGAATCAGCAGTCAAATAGATCAACTTTATGATCAATTAAATAGGATTCATAAAAAGCAATATCCAACAAGGAATAAGTAAAGCATGGAAAAGGGTTCAAGTCCACTTGGCCCGACCACAACTTCTTCAGTAAATGAAGACTTACATATGAAGAATAAAGGAGTTATAGGAAATGATAAAAGTTATTAAAAGAATTCTAATGATGATCATACTAGTATTACTAGCAGTGGCATGTAGTAATCATAAATTGACGGAAGGTGAAGTATATGAAAAAGAATATAAACCAGAATCATACACAACACAATTAATTCCAATGTCGATTTGTAATGGTGATAGTTGTACAACTTATCTGCAACAGTACGTATACTACTATCCAGAAAGGTATGCAATTCACATAAAAGCATTTTCTGAGGAGGATAATGAATGGATATATGACACGTATTATGTTAATGAAACTCAATTTAATGAAATCGTGATTGGCTCACAATTCATATACGATGAGGAACTTCATCTTGATGAAGAACCTTATACACGATCAAAAGATTAATAACGAAGGAGAAAGCATAATGTTGAAGAATAATAAACTACGTGAAGAATATATAAGAAATGAAGATAATTGGAAGTTATTATCAGAGCATCCTGATGGATTCAGAGTAAGAGTTTTAGAAATAGGTAGTCTTATATTTTACAAGTTTGAAATAAAAGTTTCCACTTTCTACAAATTGAAAGATAGCGATCCTGATACACATTGAGTAAGCATTGGAGTTTACATGAGAGAAGAAAGTGGTGTATTTAAGTTCATTAATCACTCAGTGAATGCAATGGTAACAGCAATTAAGGATTTAAAGGAGAAATTTAATGGGAAAGATTAAGGTACTAGTATACGAACCAAGTAAAATGCCTGAAGCAAGAGAAATTGAAAATACACTTGAAGTTTTACAAGAACTTGTAGGTGGTCATATAGAGAATGTGAGATTAGATTGTAATGTAAATTTGATATGCAATGAGGAAGGTAAAATTAAAAATCTTCCACCAAGTATTTATCTTTATAACGACGTCATTGCAGGAACTTGTATTTTTGCAGGAGATGATAGAGAAAATGAAGACTATAAATCACTTGATGATAGTCAAATTGTATCAACAATTTTATTAATAGCATCTCATAATGGAGATTATGATAATTTATTGAAATGTGCGAAGACAATATACTACAAAGAAGAGGTGAATGAATGATGAAACAAAAACAATTACTAGAACCGTGGATCTATAATATTTTAATCCACAGAAGAGAAAGAACATGTTTATTACCTAAACGAATTGTTGATCAGTATAGTGAACGTAGAATTATTAATGACCTGAAAAGACAAGGTGTAAGTGTCAAGATTGTTAAAGAAAACCATGCAGGAGAAGATGTGAATGCAATTCCAATTGATAATAAGAAACGAAGTAACGCTGGTCGCAAGAAGAAAAGCGCTGCAGTTACCAATTATATTATTGAACGAATATAGAAGGAGTTAGAAATGATAAACGATATTATATTTGGAATATTTGAAGAAAATGCAGTGGAAGACATGGGTAGATTAGTAGCTATGTTTTTCACAATAGAAGAAGCAGAAGGATATCTAGAACTTAAGAAAAGAGATGAAGGAATCAGTTTATTGCTAAAAGAAATATCAATTCTAAAGGCAAGGATTCTGCTTACAGATTTTCATCTAGGAGAATATAACTAAGGTGGTGTATGAATAATGAAAGCAGAAAACTTTAGATTTGCAGTAGCAGCGTTTACAACATTAGTCTATGTAGTATTGATTGGATACAAACTATATTTTAATGAAGACCTTGAACCTACAGGAATATTGTCGTTAATGATAATCCTGTGGCAAATCTTTGTGGAATTGAATGATATCAATAGGAAATTGAATCGTGATAATAGAAAAGAGTTAGAGTAAAGAACTATGAAATTACAAGATGTGACAGAGTTTAGCTATGCTGCATTATGGTCCAGTTACCTTGATGAGGTGGAAGTGTACTTAAAAAGAATGAATGCTACAGATGAGGAAAGATTAGATGTTTATGAATGGGTGAATGAAGGTAATGATTTTATGAACAATGGTGATTACATATACAAAGAAGATGGATCACCAGCAGATTATATTACTGCATTACGTTTGTTTGGAGAATTACGAAAAGAGAAATTAAAGGAGAAAAAAATGAAAGAATTTAATTATGAATTATTTAAGACTTCACTTGAAAATGCAAATAGAGCGATTTTAGGATTGAAGCGATCAGAACCAGGAAGTAGATTTCGCATGGAAACATGTGTAAATAAAGAATCAGTAAAGATTTATGTTATTAACAAAGGAAAAGTAACAAGGATCATTACAATAACTGGTCCAGATATAGAGATTGAGAATAAATCGGAAAGTGAAGGTGAATTATGAGCTTTGATGGAATATTCTTTGGAGTCACGGAAGAACAAAGAAGAGAAGCTTTAGAACAGTTATTTGAATCGTTAGGTATTGACCTTCATGCAGATATTGATGAAGTAATCGAAGGAAATTTGTCCCAAGAATATGTTGTTGAAACAATTGAAGAATTAGGTAAATGGATTGAAATGATTATAAACATTATTGATGAGAACTTTGAAAGAATCGATTTAGAGCTAGACACCTATGAAGGTGGAGAAGGTGCAGTGCTTGAATCAATGCTAAGTGTTTATAGAAGAACTAAAAAGATAAGTAGTTACGGTATTGATAACTTACAAGATAAGAAATTTAGCTCATGAGTTTTATGTAACAAGTATGAAAGGAAAGGACTTAAAAATATGATTTATGCAATTGTATTTATAGTATTTATGGGAACAGTATCTGCAGTAGGGATAACTAACTGCAGGTCACTAAATGAACGGATTAATTGTTCTGATAGTAACAATATAACTACAGATTAATTAAGATAGAAAGATATCAAAACAACTGGTATCTGAGATGTGATTGTACGAGGAGATGAAAGTAATCAGTAGCCCTCCAAATTTCTGATGACTTTCCTCTTCCTACAAACTATAAAAGATTATTTATATATATCTGATTAGGAATGTAAAACTGCCCGTTTAGTACTGATCAGAGTTGGCCTAAGACAAATCAGGTAAATAGAAAGCCCTTCTATCTGATTAAAAGCAACAACATATCCCGTTGCTTTACCTTAGGCATCTACTAAAAAAAGAGTGTCTATGATTGAATTGGGTAGAATGGACACCCTGATATACATCTGGATTGGAGGAAAATCCTAATCAGATATATATGAATAATTGTATCAAAGAAAAAGGAGATAGCCAAATGATTGTAAGAGAACTAGAAAAATTAAGTGTTGTACTTGGGTCTTCAGGGAGCGGCAAGACATATTATACAAGTGAACAACTACAAGCAAACAGTAAACTAATGAAATGTATTGTTATTACTGGGAATGATCACTATCAAGAATATCAACAGATTGCTACAAGGGAAGCTACAAAAGACATTATACATTACGTTTGTGGTGGCAGCATGAGTATTTTTGAAGTGTTAAGGATGATTGACTTTTCAAGGTTTGATTTTGTAGTTGTTGAAGATCAACACCTGAGTGAAGTAGAAGCAAGGTTTCTGGCTACAATCATAACGAGTCGTTATCGAGCAGAAGGAATACTTGTTATGCAAGATTATGCAGAAGAATGGTATAAAAATTTTGATTGCTAATAGATAAATCAAGAGAAAATAAAAACATCTTTATCAAATGATGAAAGATGTAGTAAGTAGATATGGATGCCTGATAGCCGTTAAATTATCAGGATATATAAATCTGATTTTGCTGATCAGGATTTGTATATGTAATGTGTAATCAAGCCTGGAGTTACTAAGTTACCACATGCGACCTCATTCAATTTGATCCTTTCTTTATTCCAGGCACCACTTTCGTGGTAAATAAAAGGATGCTCGGGTGTAAAACAGAATAGGATGAGCATCCAATGCATCTGCAGGAAAGGGATATACACAGATACAAGGCAATTATACCAATAAAATAAGGAGTAGACAATTATGAAAATAGTAGGAATACCTATAGAGGATATACAGGCATTTTTTGAAGAGTACATTCATTTAATTGCAAAGGTAATCGTTCTGGCCACACTTGCGATATTATTAATCGTTTTAATAAAGAGAATAATTAATCACTCAATAGCATTTAAATATGAAGATGAAAGAAGTATGAGATATCGATTAAGGGAATCATTGAAAGTTATATGGCGAACAAATCGAAGGCTGAAAGCAAGTATTGCATTCTCTTGCATGCTATTTGTAGCTGTATTTGGTTACTATACAACAACTTCAAAGATTTTAGAGTCTGGAATTGAGTCAGGTTCAGAAGTTATGGTATTTAAGAAACGAGATGATGGAAAATATTACTTTATCGCTTACAAGCAGTATTATCCAGATTCATCAGTAGGTTCACTTGAATCAACTATTATATACAACAGCTATTCATCGATGAATAATGGATTCAGTTTAGATGATAAGAGTGTTTACTTAGATGAAAATCAAAAATTTAAAGTAATCCAAAGTGATGAAATTAATTATGATCAGTTATGTTATATGAGTAGCGAAAAAACGAATTATGAGTATGGAAAGGTTGAGGTAGCGTTTGATGAAAAGGAATCTAAAAAAATTAAATGTATTGGTTTAACATTAGATAAAAATACAATCGAGTTACCATATACAACGAAAAAATATAAGGTAATGGAAACTACAAATTATCTGTTTGGGTTACTTCAATTTGAAGAGGAAATATCTAATAACCTGGATGGATATACATATGAGTATGAAATATATTTACCAACGCACAAATAGGGGAGGAAGAGATGAAGATAAATAAAAGGCGATTATTGTACGTTATCATGAATTTTATTATACATCTACTTGGTCTTATCATATTGATGATTATTACCGCATCAACAATGCTTGCCCTTAGTACTCTGGGGATGGTAATTGAACAGTTATATCACATCGAGGTATTTCACTGGATTGTAGTATGTCCTTTCCTTGTTCTATTTTCTTTAATGCTTTGCATAGCTACAAAAGTATATCTGCAACGATTTAAGAATACTAATACTTATACTGTAGGTTATTACGATGTAGCTGAGAATGAAATTGAGATTAATGAGTACAAGGATTTATCAACAGCAGAACATGCTGCAGATACAAAACGAAAGAATGATGGTATTGCGAGTGTCGTGATCATTAAACACACAAAAAATAGATACACAAAATTGAATTGCAGTAAGCTGATAATCATATATGAAAATGTGAATACAATAAAAGAATTTAAAAAAACGATTATTGATAAACACTCAAGGAGAAACTGATGAAAAAACTATTAGAAGACGCAATATTGGAGCATGAAAATTTACTCGAAGAAGCAGGAGTCGCTGATACTTGTTGGGACAGTTATGAAAATAGTAGTATTGTTCAATTATTTCACCAAGTGAAAGTAAAACTAGAGAAAGAAAAATGGTCCTGTGATTACACCCAGGAGCCATTCATGAAAGTAAGAGGAAAATTATATAAATTGAAAGTATGGGTATCGTTTCAGACATTCAAATCAATAGAAGATGGATCTGATGTTTACGTTAAAAAGGGTGATTTGCTCAAATATGTTGGATTAGAAGGTTCGTTTGCAGAATTATACAGTGTATTTGAGAATGGAGAGGGAAATCGAATGAGAATCCGATCATACTTATTTATTGAGGAATTCTTTGAAATGATACAGAAAGAAGTTTCAGAGTGAATATAGTATATCTTGTAATACTTATATTCAGTTTATTTCTGTTTGCCCTACTACTTATTGCAACTGCAGAGGATGCAATTCAAAGGTTTGTTGGCATAGGTCTTGTTGTACTAATAGTTTATGTTTTCTTCTTCCAAACCTCAACAGCAACCGATATATACGAGTATGAAATTGAAAATATAGATGAAATCAAAGAACTAGTTGAAAGAAAGAATTATTCAGAGCTGGACAAATCAGATATTTATTACAATGAAAATGAAACTCTATATAAACAATCTATAGCGAACTGCAATGTCATATATGGAGAAGAATATCAATATAAAAGAGAAGTAACAACTACATTTTTATTTAATTCATCAATAAATCATGTAACAACTTGTGAACTGATGATAATAAAACCTGATGAATAGAATTCCTGATCAGGGTCAAGAAGCAATAGGAGGATTAATACATGCGTAAATTCAGAGTCTATGACACAGTAAAAAAGAAAATGTATTACAGCGGTTTTGTATTAGCTAGTGATGGATCGCTATGCAAAGTAATAACAACTAATAAAAAAGGTGGTTTATTTGTTGCGAAGGTGAAATCCTATGACACATTAACACAGATGCACCAGGTAACATTACAAACTGTGAAATTTATGCCAAATGAAAAGCAAAGATACATTATTCAATTCGCAATAGATAGAAAAGATAATTACGAGCAAGAACTATATGAGGGAGATATCCTGATTTATGAAACTGGATGTGCCTATGTGATTGTATACGGAAAATATGAAGGAATATTTTGTCCAGGGGATCAGCGATATACTTCTAGTCAAGGTTATGTTGCATGTGAGTACGAGGGTGGGGAAATAAATCTCAATGTAACTTATCCATTAAGTGAAGTTGAAACACTCAGTAGACGCTACGGAAACGTCTGTGAAGGCTATGTAAGCATTGAGGAAAGGTAATACATAAAATGAAAAAGAAATATAAGGTAAGATGGTCAGTTGTCATTATGATATTGGTGGCAACAATAGTTGCTTCGGCATCTTTATACTTCTATATTCCATTTGCAATTGACTTCTATAAAGAAAATATTAAAGAACAGCCTATAAATAAAGAGCAATATATAGAAGAAAAAGTGGATGTTACACAGGAAGAGTTAGTTTATGACTTCTTTATTGATGAGGCAGGTGAAATTTATAGTGAAAGTGAAACTCAATATGAGTACAAAGTCTGGAATGAAGAACTGAACGTGTACAAGAACATTCGAAAATCCGAAAAACTTGAATGGGTAAAAGGAAACTCAATAAGAGTTGAGGCAAATGTAGTCAAGTATTCAATATCCTATGATGTAGGCCGAATTTACAACGATGATGGAAAGTTAACAGATAGTTGGTTATATTATGAAATACCAATTTTAGATAAGCAAAGTGAAAATGACTATATTGAATATGCGGAGTGGAAGAATGAGCGGATTGATTCAGCATATAACACTTATTTGAATCGATTAGAAGGGAAAGTATTAAATATAAAATCATTATTATATGGCTTTTTAACATTGTTGGTTGGGGCGCTAATGATTCTAACATACGCATCATTTATTCTTGAAATCTATGATGAAGTAATAGAAATCAAAGATAAAGAGTCAAAGGGAGATGGAGACTAACTATGAGTAAAGATGGACTAATCAAAGATGAAGAGTTTTCAAACGAAATAGGGTTTAGATTTGGTACCACATCAAGAGGAAGGACAGCTTCTTATGTTAAACCAGAACTATTTACTCCAGTCACAGAGGAGAGTTATCGAAAACAAAGGGCGTCACTAATACTGGGATGTTCAGGATATGGAAAATCAAGAGGTGACATTTATTTACTTTGTTACAGCTTAACTAAAGAAATATATAGATTACAGAAGAGATTACCTAGAAAACAAAAGAAAGTACTAAAGAAACTGTTATTCGGGTTTCATTATATAGAAGCATTCGTGTATATTACCAAAGTTGTGAAAGTGGATGTGAAGGAACTGAAAAGAAGAAGGAAGAATCATGATCCAGATGATTAATGAAAAGCGACCAAGGTCGATAATTAAAGAGGGAAGTTCAGGGAGGGATATGCCATGAATAAGCGAAAGAAAAAGAAAATGCTGAAGAAGACAGCAATTGTACTTATGGATGAGTGTTGTCTGATTGGAATGAATCGGGAGGAAAAACTGAAGTTATTAGAGGAGTATGAGGATTTCTTGCTAAACGTCGCATATAGACGTAAATACTCAGATTTGAAAGAGAATCAGCAAATCTACTTCTTCATCCCCAGAATAGGCACTATGAAGCGCTCACAAGCTTTGGAGCCAATGATAAACCGATGTAGAAAGGCTCCTGCAGGAGAGAAGTAATCTACAGAGTGTAAAGATAAAAAATTGAATATTTATTATTTTTTTGACAAAAAACAAAAAAAGGAAGCATCTCGGATACGAAGGTGCGTATATATACGGAGGGTTAATTACCAATGCAGTATCGGTTGAATTATGAATTGTTCTTGAATATGTATTTGAATGGAAAGAAATACCACCAACAAGATATCTTTAAGAAAATTGATGTTTTGTATGATGGATCAGCATCCAATGTTTACATTAGGAAAAAGGTAATGCATAAAAATGAGTTTATAGGGTATTACAAAAATAGGTCTAGGTCAGATTTTATAGTTGATAATTTACCATTAGAAATTGATGAATTTGTATCAAAGTATGATGAGTTTCTACAAAACTATGAACAGAAGGATAAAAAGAGCAGATATGCAGTCCAATTAAAGGTACTGTATCCCAAAAGTGTAAATACAAGTAAGTTAAAACGGCATTTTATAAAAGAGTTTGTGAAAGAAGTGAATGAACTAGGATTAAAGGAATCTGATTATTCAAATGATCCATATATCAAAAAGCATAAGAAAATATTGCTGCCATATACAGTTGAAGAAGTACATGATGGTAGAGCCACATATGCACTAGTTACTATTGTCGAGCGATACTATTTGGGCCATATGAAATATAAGTTGTATCGAAAAGATGTGATTCTCGACAAACGAACAGGAAAATTTCCTAAAAGAGGTTGTCCTGAAGAACATATGCTTATAAAACAGAAGAAAGGTGACTGCTATCTTGATAAGGAAGGAAAGAAAGTGCCTAATGACTCAATGTTTTCTAAAAATATGAGAACCTTCAGTTATGGAAAGACCAGTACTGGCAGAGATTTATTTCCTGAATTCATGGAGAAGTTAAAAATCAAAGTATTAAATGCATTGAAGAGAGTACATACAAAAGGTGTTCAGGCAGGAAAGATATTATATAAACGACAGAATAAGCCAACATATGCAAATGTGATTCGAAGACGAATTGGAATGATTAATTATGCTAAAGAAACGATTCAGTACACAATCAACTTCTTGCTGCAACATGAAATGAGTTATGATCGTTCGATTGATCACTTTAACCCTGGTAAGGATCCAACGGTGATTCATAGTGAAGCTTACCATAAGTTAGTGGGTATATTTGAGAAATATCGGTCTAGGTTCAAAAAGCAGGAATTTCATGATGCAGAAGGAAATTTGAGATTAATTAGATATTGTTATCAAAAGGTTGATGAGTTGGAAGAGAATATACGTGTATTGATAAAACAGTTTTTTACTGAGGTAAATCAAGTCGTATTATCTGATTAAGAAGATATTATTTAATAAATCAGGAAGTGAGGAGTCAGATGTGAGAATAAATCCTATATGTCTACAAATAGGTGAAGAACCTATTGTCACTGAAGAGTTAATTGAAGAACACATAAAAAATATAGTCTTGTTAGCTTATGTACTTGGAATCAATGTGGGTGCTGGTACAGACAGACTAAGAGTTTTATATAGACCTTTATTGGGAAGGAAATTTGATGATATTTCAGAAGAAGAATGGCCTAGTTACGACAAAATGAAGATTGAAAATGATAAAGGAAGTGATGTTTAGTGGGATTAATAGAATATGTTTTAATTAGACGATCAAGAGAATTGTATCGTTATACTGTGGAGGAAAAAAAGTATAGTCCAAAATTGTATTGGAAAACAAAGAAAAACTATTTACTAATTGATGATTGTAAAAAATACACTTCAAAGTTGCTATATGCATCTAATCATAAACGGTTGCTTTGTATCATGAGAGATATTTGGAGATATAAAAGAGTATATGGATATCCATATACATATGATAAACCACCTAGTAATTCATTAGATAAGTTTCTTATGCAGAGGAATCCAAAAGTAGATCAAGAATTTGAAGCTTATATGGATTACGTTTTAGGTAAATACTATGTAGGAGGATATAACTTCATAGTAAAGAAATTAGATATAAGTAGTAAGTATTACTATTACATTGATGAATTTGAAGAGTATTGTTGCACACATATTATTCATAGTGACCAAATAAGTTTCTTATCTGGAGAGCCAGGGCATTGTCGGTTTTCAGTTTTAAGAAAATACTTATATGCGAAACAATCTGAAGGAACAACATTGATTATTGGTAGTGATTGGAATACCTATAAAGAGTTTCCAGGTATTAAAGGAGTGCAGTTCTTTAGGATTTATGATTTATCAAGCGAAGTTCCATATGCAGATGTAGAAGAGGATGCATTATTTATGTTATTAGATTTACTTTATGATCCGCAGCGATATCGACAGAGCTTGGATAATGCACACACAGTGATCATTGACTGCAGGTGGAAAAGCATAAGTATTTTCTTACTAAAAACAATTGAGCAAACTATAAAAGAATACACAAATATGCAAATCATATTTTTATTTAATGATGTACCAGCATTATTAAGCGATCATAAAGAAGTTAAGCAAAAGAAAGAAAAGGGGGATAAATAGTATGCCAAAAAAATGCTATGTAGAAAAGAAGTTTAATAGGAAGTCAATGGAGAAAATTGCTTTAATTAACGAAGTATTAGCTGATTATGGGAGTCAAGGATATGATTTGACCTTACGTCAAGTTTACTATCAATTAGTCGCAAGAGGGTATATTGAGAACTCTGAGCGCAGCTACAAGAATATTGGGTCACTAATCAATGATGCAAGATTAGCTGGATTAATAGATTGGGATGCGATTACTGATAGAACGAGGTCACTCAGAGGTAATGCACACTGGAGTACACCAGCTGATGTAATATCATCAGCTAGATACAGTTATATGTTAGATCGTTGGCGTGATCAACCGAACTATGTTGAAGTCTGGGTTGAAAAAGATGCTTTAATTGGAATTGTTGGCCAAGCAGCAACTAAATTAGATGTTCCATACTTCTCCTGTAGAGGATATACATCACAAAGTGAAATGTGGAATGCAGCACAACGATTTATAAGACAATTTGAAAAGCAGTCTAGGACGATTATTCATTTAGGAGATCATGACCCTTCAGGAATTGATATGACCAGAGATATTCAGGAAAGACTAAATCTGTTTGGTGCAGATGTAAGAGTAAAACGTGTTGCACTTACAATGAAACAGATTGAACTATATGGGCCACCACCGAACCCAGCAAAAACAACAGATGCTCGTGCTGATGGATATATCAAAAAGTATGGTCCAGAGAGTTGGGAGTTAGATGCTCTGGAACCTTCTGTTATTGAAGAACTGATTCGAAAAGAAGTAGGGAAACTTACAGACAAACGATTATTTCGTGAAGTAGAGAGGCGAGAAGAATATGATAAAAAGATTTTAATAAAAATTGAAAAGAATTATCACGCCATAGCTAACTTTGTAGAAGGTAAATTCTAATGAGTGGAAACTTATCTTTTAGAGGTTACATGAAAGAAAAGATGTTACTAGTATGGAATTATTTGGTAAAGAGGATTGTAATCATATCTGGGATTTTGCTTGTTGCAATTCAAGCTGGTTTCAAATTAGATCGACAAACAGTTCAAATACTTCTCGTATTTATTGGTGTTATGGAGAATGTTGTACGAATGTTTAGATATTCATTATTGGATAATGAAGAAAATATGATGGAGAAATTTCTCTATACAACGATATTTATAATGACTTATTCTTCATCTGATCTTGATATTGGTATGGTTGATTATATTACAAATTGCATTATCAATTGTTTTCTGCAGTCTACAGGGTTATTGATAATGGTATATATGGTTGTATATGCATCAAAAGTAGGTGAAAAACTGCTAGGGGTTACACTTTCCTCTGGTAGAGATTATAAACAACAGAAAACGACTGAATTAACAGGAGTAGGAAAATTAAGAAAGAAGTATGATAACGAACATGCAGATGATCATTATATAGCTGCAATGGATGATTTAATTGCTGAAGAAGTAGCATTTCATGAAGCAGGACATGCAATTGTTGCAAGAATGTGTGGGTTTAAAGTCAACTACATTTCAATTATAAAGAATCTAGAGAATGATTTAGGTGGTTATGTTACCATCGATTCACAACATTTCACTAGTTTATTATTTCTCTCTAATGATTATATAAGAAAGCGAGCAATGATGAGTTATGGAGGTCCAGCAGCTGATCAAGTGTTTAAGAAGATTACTAACATAAAATTTGGGGCTGATTTTGATATCGAAAACGCTACACAGAATTTAAAAACCTATTGGAGAAATGAATATTTGATGAATCATTCATTTACACCAGTAAAGCTAGAAGTGTTTGATACGGAACATCAGAAGCTGCTTATTCAAGAAATAGATGAAAAGGTGAAACAAGATTCAAAGGTATGTTTTGAACAGGCAAAACAAATAGTAGAAGAAAACATAGAATTAGTAGTAGCATTAGTAGATTTATTAATTGAGAAGAAAGAAGTTAATCAAAATGAGGTAGCTAAATTCTTCAATGATTACTATAAAGAAAGAACTAGAGGAAAAAAGGATGAGAGAGTCGTGTAAGAATTGCATCTATCTCATGAAAGATAAAATTTTCTATAAAGATGGAGATCCAAGTGGGAAATTGAAATGTGGTTGTTTGTGTAAAAACAGAACACCAGCATGGATAGAAACAGTAGATGATTTAGAATATGTAAACTGTGAATCATATGCAAAAGAACGTAAGCCAGAACAATTAAGTATGTTTGGATAGGAGGAAAATATGACAACAAGAATGACAATCTTCTTTGTAATAATTATTAGTTTTGTAGTTGTAATTTCAATAATCTATTCTCAGCTACAGAAGAAAGCATATAAAAGAACGTACAACAGAATTTGCAATACGATCGATAATGAACAAATTTTAAATGTATGGATCGAGAGAAAGATTAGTATCAGAAGAAATAACTTTAAACCAACAACAATAAAGTCACACGATTCTATTGTTATCGAAACTGTAGATCCTATGAATAATGAAGTATCAAAAAAGAAATTTCTTATGAGTCATCTGCATATAAAACGCAAGACAAATATGAATAAATTAATCTATAGGGATTTTAATAAACAAGTAATCTACTTATCGTATGAGCATATGAAAGTGAGAGAGGAGATTCAATCTAGGTGATAATATGAAAAATAAAATTCAAGTTGAAGGAACCATCTGTACAGATGTATCACTAAAACGAAATGATAAAAGCAATCGATTATCAGTGCATTTTGTATTAAAGAATACACTTGGTAATTGGAAAAATTATATTAACTGTAAAGCATTTGGAAAATTAGCTGAAGAGATTTGCGAGAAGTATGAGAAAAGTGATGAAGTTTTGATTACAGGACAACTTATGACAGACTTCTATAACGAAACAACCAAGCTGAATACATCAAAGTTTACATACGTCAAGATTCAGGAGATTAAAAAAAGTGAATAACATACTATTGGCTTTGCTGGTGATAGCAGTAATAAAACTTGTATTTCTGAGCGAATATCTTAGCATGTATGATAAATTGCTATATAAGTCACATCGATTAAAACAGTACAAACTAGAAAAATTAGGATTAGTGTTATTGGAATCTAAGAAGGACAGATTTTACAAAAGTTATCGCTACAGATATAAAAACATAATTATAAAAGTGGAAAGACAAAGATACTCAATTATTAACATTCAAGGTGCAGTTCAACTATTCAATGAAGATGTTTATATTTGCGACTATAAACAACTATCAAAAAAATTCAAAAGCGATTTTTACAATCATTATCTTTCTACAAAGTATCCAAAAATTCTAACGATATTTTTTAGAATTTCACTAGGAAACAATGAAGTAGAAGACAAACTGAAAGCAATTCTTAAATTAAATAATTTAATCGATTATAGGAAAAATGTCAGTGACTGACATCATAGGGAGGTAGAGGATAAGAGAATGATAAATATATTATTAGATGGTGCGATTGCACTTATACCCTTGTTTGCGGTTATAGGAGCAAATGCTCTAATGATTAGATCAAAACGAAGTATTTATGAGAGTGAAAGAAAAGCAGGATATCTATTAGCAGGAAGTTTAATATGCATAGCATATTATCGTTGGTCCAGTTATTTGGTTTCATCAATTTCATTTGGTGTTCTATTGCTGGGAGTTATCTTACTAATATTAAGTATCTTCTTTATGAGTAGAATAGCTGAAGAGAAACATTCGGTTACAACATTGAAACATACAATTAAAACACAGTTCATAAAAGGAGCGTATCTGCAACCAATATCAATTGAACTTACAGATGAAGAAGTAGATGAAATAACGGACATCGTCTTTAAAAGATGTCGTGCTTCTGCATATGAACTTGATGAAGAGAATGATGAATTAACAGATCAGATTATGCAGTATGCAGAAGATCAGATCTATAAACTATTAAAAGAAAGGAAGGACCAAATCAATGGCCATAACAGTAGCAATATCTAATCAAAAGGGAGGTTGTGGGAAAACTACAACAAGTATAGAATTGAGTAACAATTTAGCAGTAAATAAGATAAAGACATTATTAATCGATTTTGATCCACAGCATTCATCAACGAATGCACTGCAAGTCAGGTTACAGAGAGATACAACAACAGCTTATGAGTTTGTAACTCAACATGCGGAAGCGAGAGTTAAAATTAGCGAATATTTAGATTTTATTCCATCAGCAAACACATTACAGAATATAACATCAATGAATGATTTGAGTTCTCCAGAGATGCTAAGAGAAGCACTGATGAATATAGAGCATGAATATGATGTGATATTGATTGATTGTCCTCCGCTCATTACGCAGTTAACACATAATTGTTATACTGCAGCCGATCATCTCCTAATCCCAATTTATCCTGGTACTTTCTCAATTGAAGGATTGGCCCAACTGAAGGAAGAATTAGTAAGAATTAGAAAAATGTATAATCCTGATTTAGATATATTAGGGTTCTTCTTAACAAATGTTGATAAGAATACCAATGCAGAAAAAGATTTAATAAACGACGCTGCATATTGTGAAGAGCATCTTGAGTCAAAACGGTTTGATACAATCATCTATCATTCAACATGCGTAAATGATGCACAAAAAGCAAGGAAACCATTAGCGATTTTCCGACCAAAAGCAAAAGTCACTATTGCATATGAACAATTAATCAATGAAATAAAAGATCGACTATATATATGAGTATGAGAATATATATATTTGAGATGAGTTGTAAGTTGATGTTACTAGGAACTATAGTTTTCTTATTAATCGGTATCATTATTTTAACAAGTAACATCTTAGAGCATTTGCAATGGAAAATACTATTAATTGATTGCAAGGACAGATGTATAAAACATAAGATTTGGATATTAAGACTGTTCTCGGCAGGTATCATAGTTTTAGCAGTTATTTGCATTTTATGTTTGATTGCAATTGTTATTATATTGATTGTTTTATTAATATATCTGATTGAAATGATAAGTAAAATTCCAGAATTGCATCAAGAACTAGTTGGTGCCACAAGTGTCACTAAAGAAATTCTTTGCATAAATTAAAAGAAAAATTAAAAGGAGGAACAGGAGATGAATGAAAGAAACAGAGTTGATGAAATCTTTAATCAACAAACTGACGCAGCTACTGTTAGTATTGGATCTAAACACTTAAAAGTAAAAGCAAGAACTAAGTTGATACATTATAATGAACTAGTACCACATAAAGAGAATCGAGTGATCAATCAGGATGCAGTGATGAGGATTGTGAACTCAATTAAGGTAAATGGACAGTTATTTGATAGTGTGCATGTAGTAGACAATGGTGATGGTACCTATACAATTTTAGCAGGGCATCATCGCCACCAGGCAGTAACTTATGTAGTTGAAGTTGAGGGGTTGAAACAATATGAGTATATACGATGTGTGATTCAGGATGAGGATGAACTAGATAATGATTTACTTATGATTGATTCAAATCTGGAGAGAGAAGAATTGTCACCATATGATACGATGATCGCAATTGGTAAAAAAGAGGAAATTCTTATAAAAAAACGAGAGCGTGGAGATTTAGTACAAGGAAAACCTATCACTGGTACCCTTAGGAAGATAATAGCTGATGATTCACCAATAGAGGATACACAAGTGGGAACTTATTTAAGAGTTTATAAGAAGGGTTCTAACAATGTAAAGGAAGCATTAAAATACAATTTAATAACTCTGGCACAAGCTGGTAAGTTAGCAAAATTAGGTGATAAACAGGATGATGAATTAACTAAAATACTTAACCCAGGACCAAAGAAAAAGAATAGAGCAGAAAAAGATATACATTTAAAAACACTTGAGCATGCACTTCAATCAGCTTTTGCGACAAAAGTGACAGTCAGTGAAAAATCATTAACTATAAAATATACAAGTAATGATGATTTGAATAGAATACTAGAAATTATGGGCCAAGAGGACGTTGTAAATGAACCATAATCAAAAGGTGCATTATGGCTTACAATTGACTGGAGTCATGAAGAAAAGTTTGAAGAAAACAAGTAATGATGAATTTGACCTAGGCCAGTTTAATTTGTTGAAGATGAATTTAATAAATTGTGCAGCTGGGAATATTTCAGTAAAAAGTCTTCAGGATATATTAGATATGTTACTTGAAATACAAAGTACACACTTAATTGAGAAAAGAAAAAATCCAACTTATAAAGAAGTGCGTGATTCTCTAAGATGGATGCAATTAACTGGCTATAAAAGATTGCGTAAAGAACTAAAGGACTAGAAGAATGGAGGGGTTAGTATGCAACCATTAGAAAAGGATTTAGATATAAAAAGAACAAAAGAAAATCTTGATGAGTATCTAAAGTCCTTTCAGCGAATTAAGTTTAGAATTACAGTAGAAGATGTATCTAAAAGTGAAGGTAGCATAATTAAGGTACCAGGAGGATCTACAGGATCTTCATCAAATGGAAATCTTGTATTGAAGAAAATGGAAACGGCAAAGAAAGAGAATGAGCGCATAGAAGAGTATTTAGATTTTATACTTGAATCAATTGCGAAACTATCCCCTGCGGATCAGAGAATTATTCTGTTGAAGTATTTTTACGAGATGGATGACGAAGAGATAGCAGAAGAAATTGGCTTTGCAATACGTTGGACAAAGCATCTTATTAACGAATCTGAAATTTCTTTAGCTTATATTATTGGATGTACCGAGTTCAAAAAAGCCCATAAATAAAGGGTTTTAGAGGTATGATGCATAATCAGTGCATTCTGAGTGCATATTTAGTAGCAAATCCAGTGCATATTTAGTGCATATTTAGTAGCAAATCCAGTGCATATTTAGTGCATATTTAGTAGCAAATCTAGTGCATAATCAGTGCATTTACAGTGCATATTGAGGTGTGCTAAAATGGTAGTGTGGAAGATTAGGTCTTATAAGGACCAGAAAGAAAGGTTAATGTAATGCAAACAAAAACGAAAGTAATCATACTAGGAGCTGTCGCAACAGTACTTCTGGTATGTGGTATATTTGTTTTGATAAATGAATTTCAAAACAATGCAAAAGAATCAGAAGAACAGGCAGTAGAAACTACAGAAGTGAAGAAAAGTAAAAAACAAAAAGCAGTATTAGAATTAACGCAAGATGAAGTGAACATTGAAGTTGGAGCTGAATTCACATATGAGGATTTTATAAAAATTGCCGAGGATGAGGAAGGTTACAATTTGAAAGATAAAGTTGTGACATCTGAAGAGATATCAACAGAAATGCCAGGGAAATATAAGATAGAATATGAGTTAAAACTGAGTAATGGTAAAACGTTATCGAAACAATTGATATTGAATGTAGTAGAGTTTGAAAAAAGCAATACTCCTGATTAGGGGGAAGGAAGGGAAGAATTATGAGAAAAGTAAAATTATTGATTATTGGGCTATTAGCCATGACGGTTGTCGCTTGTGGAAGTTCTAATAAGCCTTCTATTGAATTAAAGAAAAAAGAATTTGTAATTGAGTATGGTGATACAGTTTCAGAAGATGCTAAGGACTATGTAAAAGCTGACAAAGATGTTTTAAAGGAAACAGTAGTTTCTTTTAAAGATGTTAAATATGAGAACAGAAAAGTTGATGGAAAAGACATCAAGTACTTAGAAGTAGGTACTTATAAAGCAACTGCAGTATATAAGGATGAAACATTAGATTTCAAAATAGTTGTAAAAGATACAACTGCTCCTGAGTTTGTCAATTTCAAAGACACAATCGAAGTTGAAGTTGGATACTTAGATGACTTCACTGAATTTTACAAAGCTACAGATTTAAGCGAAGTAACAATCACTGTAGATCATGAATATGTAGATTGGGATATGGTTGGCGAAGATACTGCAACAGTTATAGCTGAAGATGCTTATGGTAATAAAACTGAGAGGAAAATCACAGTTATTATAAAAGATAAAGCCACTGCAACTCAAGAGAACGATCAACAATCAAGTCAAGAATCTCAAAATGGGTCCGCTGATACATCAAATGGTGGTACACAAGGAAGTAGTGGCGGATCAGCATCAAATACTTCAGGAGGAACGACATCAGGAAACGGAGACGGATCTACAACATCCAGTAACCCAACCCCAACACCTACAGAAGCGGTTGTTCAATTAACTCCTACTCCTACAGGAAGTCCTATATTTGAAACTCAGGAAGAAGCGGTTAGTTGGGTAGAATCAATTTGTGCTACAGGGGAATCGAATCGTAATTATACTGCATCCTTAAAATTAGGATATACCATGATTACTAATTGGTATCCAGGAACCATTCAGTATGGATATGCAAGTACTGGCCAAGTGGTCTATATTAAATATGTAATTATATTCACGTTTCAATAAATGTAAATAGAAGATTAACCGATAATGAAAATTATCGGTTTTTTTTATGGAAGGAGGAAAAAGTGATGTATATTTTGTATTGGGTATTTTATTTATAGCAGGGTTTCCCTGCTTTTTTTATGCGATGAGACTGGTAAACAAAGAACCGAATATAATTCAATATAAATAGGAGGAAACGAAATGAATTTTAAAAAGATATCAAAATTATCATTAGCACTATTAGTATTAGTAAGTACTTTTCTTACTGGTAATATTAGTGTTAATGCAAATGAATTAAATGCAAAGGAGAGTTATGTCAATCCTGTTCTTTTAAATGAGTTCAAAGGATCTAATAAGAGTGAACTTGTTAGAAATCATAATGATTTAAAAGAAACAAAGCAAACCAAAATAACTGTAGAAGAACCTATTCATTCAGTATTGGCTCATGATGAGATAAAGAGTGAGGTGAATGAAACAGAAATTTCACCATTGACTCAATTACTTTTAAATGAAATACAAGCGCGCGCAGGCCCTGTAACAAATGTTCGTACAGTTACTACTGGATACACATTTTCATGGAGCAGTTCTAGTACCATCAGTGGAGCGAATAGTGGATATGCTGCAATTGATCGTATTTATGCAGATAATGAATTAGTTACATGTTCAGAACCACCGACACCCGTAATCTCAGGAGGTGGATATAATTCTTCTGAATTAGTATCTAATGCTACTAGAAAAAAACTTGCACGTGCTGCAGTGGCTAATAATGTATATGCAATGAATGATGAAGCATATGCAGCATGGCAATTATATCAACACTCTATTATGTATGCAGCAGAAGGCTTTACGGTTGATTCTTCAAATGTACCAAATTTATCAACGTATTTTACACAGTTTGAAGCAAAAACAACAAGCTACTGGACAAAACCAACATTTAATTTTGGTGATGGCACGATCAAATCTGGTGAAACTAAAACTTATAATGTTACCAACGGAATTACAAGTGGTTGGGAGATTTACTATACTTCACAAGGAGTATCTGCAACTTTTTCAAATGGAATATTAACAGTAGTAAATAATAATACAACTGATGATACAATTTCAATTGATTTAAGTAAGTCAGTTGGTGCTTACAAGCAATTATCAATGGTGTATACAAAAGCGGGTTCACAAGAACTTGTAAAATGGGGTGTTCCAGACCCTGATTACTTTACTAATAATTTAACAAACCTCAGAAAAGGTGATTTAGAGATTACAAAAGTTGATAACTTAGGTAATAAAGTTTCTGGAGTAACATTTGATGTAAGTTATAATTCAGATATGAGCAATCCATTTGCAACAATTACAACTGGAGCAGATGGATCAATCAAAGAAGAAGATATCGATCTCGGAGATGTGTATATTAGAGAAAAAACAGTTGTTGCTCCTTTATTAATTGATAATACAATTCATAAAGTTACAATCTTACCTAATCAAACTGTTACCTATACACAAACTAACCAACGCGCTTCAGGAACTGCAATTCTTTATAAGGTAGATAAAGAAACAGGATTAACAGTGCCACAAGGTGATGCTCGATTGGATAATGCAGTTTATGCTCTATATGCATCAACTAATATTTATGATGGTATTACTGGCAAGTTAATCTATACTAAAGATCAAGAAATCAGATCTGAAGTTATTGGAACAGATTTAAAAATGGAAGTTTCAGGATTGGCTCCTGGTAAATATTATTTCCAAGAGACAACAAAATCAACTGGACATTTACTTGATCCAAACAAATATGAAGTTGATTTAACTTATGTTAATGATGTAACTGCTATAATTAAAAAAGAAGTTACATCAAAACAGCAAGTAATTAAAGGGAACTTTGATATTCGTAAAGTTATCGACTCAGGAAACTCAGGTATTCAAATTGGAGAACCTAATGCAAAATTCAGAGTACAACTTGAACAAGATGTTCAAAAGGTTGGATCAGCGGCTACAGTACGTGATGATTTAACGACAAACCTAGTAGGATATGCCAAATCAATTGATCTTCCATATGGTAAATATCGAGTAACTCAATATGCTGCAATGAATGAAAATTTAGAGCTAGCACCATATTGGATTGTTGATATTAGTGAAAATGGAGTAACAATTAGTTATGTTGTTACAAACAAAGAACACACAGCTTATGGAAAAGGTGTAAAAGTTGATGAAGGAACACAAATTAATATTACACATAGTAATGCTGAATTTAAGATTTGGAATGTTGACAAACAAGAATGGTACAGTGAAGTCGTAGGGTCTAAATTAGTAGATACATGGACTGCAGAAAATGGTGAAGTAATCACTAATAAAGTAATGCCTGCTGGTAACTATGAATGGGTTGAAGTTTCAACTCCTGAAGGATATGTTGATGAAGAATCAAGATTCCCATTTGAAATCACTGCAAGCAATGTTCAAGAAACGAATATCGATGGTAAAGCAGTTACTGTTACCGTAATGGAAAACACACGTCCAACTGGATTATTAACGGTTGATAAACTGTTTGAACGCAGTGATGAAAGAAAAGAAACAAAAGAATTACTAGTTGCAAGATTCCAAGCTACAGTTGTAGAAGATACAATTGTTCCTTATGATGGAAAAACAATTGAACTGAAAGCTGGAGATGTATATCTGAATCCGGATAGTGAAGATGGACTATTTACTGCTGTAGAAGGACAACCATTCACTGTAGATAATATTCCTGTTGGTTTAAATGGGACAAAACTGAGATTTGAAGAAGTGGAAACTCCTGAAGGATATGTACCTGCAGATCCATTCGAAGTTGAATTCACACATGATGATCAAACAATGAAAGTAATTCAATTGAATAAGGAATTAGAAAACAAAATTATTCGTACAGATATTGAATTAGCTAAAATTAATGAGTATACTGAGGAACTTCTTAAAGGTGTTAAAGGTATTGAAATCACAGCCTATTTAGATGAAGAACTTACTCAAGTATATGAAACACAATTAGTAGACCCTGAAACAGGACTCGCTACATTTAAAGATGTATTATATGGTACAACACTATATTTTGCAGAGACAGCTACACACGATGATTACTATTTAAGTGACCAGGTTATTAAAGTTGAAGTAAATATAGATTTAGAAGGAATTGGTAAAGTTCACACATTTACTTATGCAAATAAACCAAAACCTACGATTGGAACGACAGCGACGGGCCTTAATGGCGAAAAGACTTTGGATCCAACAATAGACAACGAGACAATTGATGTTATAGCCCATGAGAACATTGATATTGACTTGACTTATGTAGTTGAAACGGTTGCGATTAGCGATAAGGTGGTTGCCTTAATTGAAGAATCTACAGGTAAAGAATATAAATCATTATCTGACGAAGAAAAGAAAGAGGCTTTAAAAGCAGCTATCAAAGAAAATCCTGAATTAGTGAAGGCTAGAGAAATTGAAAAGGATGTAAAGTTTGAAACTAAAGATGGAGAACATGAAGTTAAAGTCACAATACCTGCAAATTCTTTAGAAGATGGTGAAGGTCTAGTTTACTTAGAATACTTCTTTAATCAAGAAACATATAATCCTGAACCAACTGAAGAAGAGCCAAATATACCAGTTGTTGAACATGAGGATCCAACTGATCCTGGACAAACAATTCGTTTCGAAGCTACAGAATACACAGCCGAAGCAAACAAGGTTGACTCGGTTTCAAAGAATAATATTAAGTCTAAAGAATTCGTATTTGAATTCACTGGATACAAGGATGGTAAAAAAGTTGAATCATTCAAAGTAAATGGAGATCCAAAAACAGGAATTGCAACATTTGAATTCACTGGAGCAGGAACATATGATTATATTGAAGTGAGAGAAGTAGAAGCGCCAAAGGGGTATTTACTATCTGATGAAGTGAAAACAATTAATATGGAAGACTTTGATGAGAATCATATGTATTCATTTGAATATGTAAATGTATTGAAACCTGCTGCTGCAGTAGCAAGTGGTGATACTACACAAACAAACTTGTTTATTGGAATGTTTATACTATCACTTGGATTCATTGTAATCACAGGTAGAAAATTAAGAAAGGTAAAGGAGTAGTCTAACTACTTCTTTTTCTTTATATGAAACTAAAGTATTTACAAGTAATGCTTATTGTTTTACTTGTATGTGGATGTTCTGATTCAGATGAGAGTGATACATCACAAACTAAAGAAGAAGATACAATAAGCGTTTCAGTAAAAGATTTGAGTGGTCCAGTTATTACAACTGAAAAAGATACATTTGAGTTAACTGTAGGAGATAGCTTTGTACTTGATGATTACATTGAAGTAATCGATAACGTGGATGGGAAATTGCAATATGAATTAAAAGGCTCTTACGATACAAAGAAAGTAGGAACATACGAAATTACTATTCATGCAAAAGATAAATCTGGAAATGCATCCAATAAAAAAATGACAATCAATGTAAAAGAAAAGGAAAAAGAAAAACCTGTGGAAAGTGATACAAGTACAGAACAAAGTAATAGTTCGAATAATTCATCTTATCAGGGTTCAAGTGATAATTCTACACAAAATCAGAGTGGTGTAAAACCAAATGGTAAGAAATTCTTGTTAGAAGACGGGTATACGATGTCTGGAGGCTCAAATGCGGCTGATGACGCATGTTTAAATTATATACTGCAAAATGTATCACCTGGCTGGAAAGGTGTTTGTAGAACTCTTACAGATGCAAACGGAGTTCCTACGGGTAGTGAAGCAGTATGGGAATCATATTAAGATGTAGATGTCAGTGGCTGACATCTTAGAAAAAGGAGTGAAACTTTATGTATTTACTTATAACAGAAGACAGCAAAGTAGAAGGAAAGTTATATCAACTTAATAATGACCAATATCCGGAATGGGGAACCTTCTCGATGGATCAAAAAAGAACATTCGAAAAAGGACAAATAGTTGAGTTTGAAAGGATATTGGAGGATGTTGAAGATCAATCGTCTTTAATATTTTCATCTATTCCTCCATCTATAGAAGTAGATGGAGATTTAGGTACTCAATACTTTAAGGAAATTGAGGCTTTAAAAACAATGGATGATGATAAGTTTGAGCTAATTCAAGAGTTAGATTATCTTGAAGATTCTGAAGAACATGGTGAATCAGTAGAAATGGAAGTGCTGGAAACTAGACGGAAATTTTCAAAGATTGAAGAAAAGATGAAAACCCAGGAACAAAAAATTGAAGATATAAAAAATAAAATTTATGATAAATATGATTTTAAACTTGATAGTCCTGAAGATTTACAAACGGATAATGATATAAAAGGTCATGATTATGAACAAGCAAACAGTATACTAGATAAATTCACAAAGGAAGATTATATAAATTGGATGCAAGAAATTCATAGCCAGGAAGTAACAAATGAAAAGTATTTGGAGTCTGGAAAAATAATATTAGAATATGAAAAATTTCCATTGGATGATCTGATGAAAAAGAATTTATTATTAAATGATTACTATTTAATCTTCGACACAGATGGTTATATTGCAATAGATAATGCTGCAGGTGAATATTTTGTAGAAGAATTTAAAAATAAAGAAGTTGCAATACAATATCTGCGAGATGCAATCGAAGGAACAGGGATTGATAAAGAGCCTGTGGATTATCTACGTTTAGACAAAATGTTATCGAATGATGAAATTTTGAATGCAATTGATGAGCAAACAAGCAAAGAAATATTAAATAAAATTGTTGATACTTATCCATATCAAGCAACAGTTGGTGAAGTATACGGAATAATTTCCATTTTTGATGAAGATCCTATAATTGGGAAAAACTTCGCTTCCTATGAAGAAGCATTAGGAAGTGAACTAAAATCAATAAGAAATGGAGAAAACTTAAATAATGTATTTGAGAAGATAGCTCTTAGTAACTATGAAATGGAATATTTAAAAGATAACTACGGTATTGATGCTGAAAGTTATAAAGAGTTGGCTTATCAAAGAGCAGTACTTGGTGATGCGAAAGACAGATTATTGCAGTTAATGGATACAGACTCATATTCTCGTGATGAAAACCTTATTCTTACACAGCAAAAGGTTGTAGATCGTGAATTGTCAAAATTTAAGGTGATGGAACAGAAGTTAAACAATACAAATATAACAAAGCAACATTCAATACAGAGTATTCCGAAAGGACAAGCATTTTCGATGGCTTTGAATTACTCATTAGCAGATGAAGTCGGATATTTGAAATTTGTAGAAGAACTTGATGAGATGATATCTACAATTGATGATCCATCAGAAATTAAAGGTTGTTTAACAATTGTTTTTGATGGTGATGAAATACTAAATACAGAAAATGTTTCTTTGGAAGAAATTAAGAATAAGATTTGTACTGCAGATGCTGAGAAGATTATCGATTTTGCAAAAGAAACACTTCGTGAAAAGATTACTTCAGGCGAGGATTTAAGTAAATATACCCAACAATATACAACAGCAATTGGAGTTGAAAAAGAATTAGCTGAATCTATGATTCAAGCAAATGAATTGCCAATTGAAGGAGGTATTTCTATTGGATAGGACGATCGTAAAGATTCGTCCTTTTTGTTTGTTGAAAAAAAGAGAAGTAGTGAAAGGGTAGGAAGGAGTGAATATGGGAGATAATAAAATGATTGTATATCATGGATCTAAGGCAAAATTTGATGCTTTTAGTTTAGAATACTTGGGACTAAATGCAACTGCATTTGGCCAAGGAATCTACTTTACTGAAAATAAAGGAATTGCAATTCAATGTGCAGAAGGTGGGTATTTATACACATGTGAAATTCTTGTAGAGAAGCCTTTATCCGCAAAGTCAGTTACAATGAAATCAGAAGAACTTGAAAAGCTGATTAAACACATTGATGCTAAAGATGATTTTCTTTCAAACTACGGAGATGTTGATAGTGATGGTTACTCCATTGTTATGCAAAGAGCAATTGCAAGTCTCATGGAGAATAACTCGGATGTTGATCTAGTGGGAGATATGTGCAATATAAGTGGAGATTATGAAGAAATATTGAAGTCAGTTAATACGATTCTTGGGTATGACCATAGTGTTGAAGAAATAGCTGAAAAAGATAAAGTCTATGTAGTTTTAAATCCTGATACAATCTCCATTGAAAAAATGGAACCAGTTTCTGAAGTACCTATAGAAGTTGTAGAGGATAGACCACCTAGAGAGGTAGAAGAGAAACAGAGAGAAAAAGTTGAAGTTTCGAGTGGGGCGATAGACATTGTAGAAACTGAGATTGTTAATAATCACATACATGAGTCAGAAGGAAATTACAAATTACCTGAAGGAACACGTCTTATTGCCGATATGGATGGTGTTCTTTTTAAATTTGATGATCAGATAACCTCTATAGACCTTTTGTACCAAAAAGGATATTTTGCGAATTTGACACCTCAAGAAAAAGTTATTGAAGCTTTAAGAGAGATTATTCGTCAGAATCCAGGACAAGTGTATAGTTGTTCGGCTGCGGTTGACTCACCTTATGCAATTCCAGAAAAGATTGAGTCTTTGAACAAACACATACCAGAACTCCCAGAAGAGCAAATGCTGTTTATTAAATATGGTTCTGATCAGAGTAAAGTCGATGTGATTCCTGGAGGAGTAAAGCAAGGAGACATATTGTTAGATGATTATGGCCCAAATTTATCACAATGGGATGATGCTGGTGGAACTGCAGTAAAGATAGTAAATGATATCAATGACAAAACAATGTCATGGAATGGACATAGATTACATTATTTAAGTGATGGATTAGCTACTGAAATTATTGAATTAGCAAATGTGCAAACAATTATCGAGGAAGAAGAAAATCCAAAACCAGGGAAGATGATGATTACCATTGAATACTCATCTGTTAATCAGGAAACTATAAAAGATGATATTAATGAACTAACAAAAAGAATGGTAGGGATTGCAAATAACGAGAATCCAATTGATATTGAGTTAAGTATGAAAATGGACGATCGAGAAATATTGAATAGAGAAATGATTAATCAAAATGATATTCAAAAGCATATTTCACAAATAAAAGAAGGAACTCAAAATCTATTTGTGAAAATTGCCGAAGATAAGGTTAGAGACATTTTACAAAATGATACGTTAGAAGACTTGAAGTCATTTGATGAAAATATAAAGAAATATAGTGATTTATCAACCTTGGATGATTCGTTAGCAGAAAATGATGATGTCATTGTGGTTGAAGAAAGTATTAGTATTGTATGACCGTTGTAGCAATTCTATTTAGAAAAAATGGAAATATAGCAACGTTTCTTACCTGGAGCGAAAAGCAAGAAATTCCTATCGTTATGGATGATCAGAAAATCAAAAAACTAAAAAGAGGAGGCGTGTATAAATTAGAGAAAACAGGAGAAGATTATCGATTAGTAGATAAATAAAAGAAAGGAGGATTATCACATGGCTTTTATACCTGAAGAGAAAATTCAAGAAATATTAAAGTCTGTCAATATAGTAGATGTGATTGGCGAAAGGCTAACACTAACAAAGCATGGAAATAACTACTTGTGTACGTGTCCCTGGCATGATGATTCAAAACCATCCTTAACAGTTAACCAAGATAAACAAATATACAAGTGCTTTGTATGTGGTGAAGGAGGCAATGCAATTCGTTTTGTAATGAATTATGACAACATAACCTTTCCTAAAGCGTGTAAGAAATTAGCAGAAGTTGGTGGTGTTGAATTGAATCTTCCAGATCAAAAGTACACAGTAAAAGAAGTACCAGCAGAGATAAAAAGAATCTATGAATTAAATGAAGCAATCGTTGAACTGGCAAACTATGAAATCTTATTAAACAATGGTAACCCTTCATATGCTTACATTACTCCAAGATTGGACAATGGAGCAATTACGAATGCAAAAATTGGATATATTCCATCTGTAGATAATTTAAGAACTTATTTACTTCAAAAAGGATTTCTTGATGATGAGATTAAAAGAGCAAATATTTTTAATGAAAAAGGTTCCTACTCCTTTTTGGAGAAAAGATTAATCTTTCCCATAAAAGACAATTCAGGAAATTATGTAGGATTCTCAACACGGTCACTTGATGGTAAAGGAGCAAAGTATATTAATAGTCCAGAAAGCGCAGTATTTAAAAAGAACGAAATTTTATACAACTACAAAGATGCTTTTCAAGATATCAAACGATTAGGTAGAGTGATACTAATGGAAGGATACATGGATGTTCAAAAAGCAGAAAGTGTTTCTATAAAAAATGCAGTTTGCAGTATGGGAACGGCATTAACCAAACAACAGGTACTGGCAATAAAAAGACTGAATGTCCCTGTCAGTTTATGTTGTGATGGCGATAAAGCTGGCATCGATGCAAATATCAGGAATTACTATTTGCTTAAAGAAAATGGAATCAATGCATCTTTTGCTTCTTTACCAACAGGAATGGACCCTGATGAAGTAATATCGAAAGATGTTGATCAGTTTAAACAAATACTGGGGAAGCATGATACAATCATTGATTTTAGGTTGAAAGTATCAGATGCATTACATACATTTGATGAAAAGCAAGCCTTTACACTTGAAGTACTGAATGATCTAGCTAAAATGGATAATCCATTAGCTGAAGATCACTATATCAGTGAAATAGGTGAAAAGACTGGATTTGAAAAAGAAACACTCAAAAAGCAGTTATCAGTTGTTAAAGGGCATTCTGGACCCAAAAAGGTAGTTGCACAGAAAAGAGTTAGAAATAGCTCTACAAAGTGGAGTGAAAACAAGAAGGTATATATTAACTTCAGAGTAAAAGATAAATTGAATTATCGTAATGAAGTAATGAATATGTATGATAAAAAATATGTAAATGGATCGGTTATGGCATTTAATGATCGTAAGGTTTTGACTAGAAAAGATATACTGATGCAGTACTCATATCAAAAAGGTAAAGTATTAGAAACAACTATAACTTTGCCAAATGAAAAAAATGCAGCAGCAAAGGCCCAAAATATTGTTAGTGCTGCAGCACGTCAAATATCAGATGAGATGAATATTCCTCATTCGAATTTGAATTATATAGCATATCTACATAGTGATAGTGAGCACCCAAAAATTCATGTTCACTTTTATCAGAATGAAACATATCTTGACAATTATGATCTAACTTCAAATTTGGTGAATAATTTGCAGAAAACAATTGTAGATAGTTTAGATACAGGTATAGCAATACAAGATACAATTGCTACACCTATTGGTTTGTAAGAAAGGACTTATTATGAAAAAACTAAAAGGAATAGTACTAAAGGCTCGTCAAAACATGACGAGATTTTTTATTTATACAGGAATTATGTCAGTAACTGTACTGGCATCTACAGAATATATAGGAGCTGAGGAATCAGCTGCAGATAAGATTAAGAATGCAATTGTAAGTGGTATTACCTCACTAGTTGGTGTATTGAAAGCAGTAGGTGGTGCAATATCAGGATTAATAACCATTATTACAGGAATAGGAGTAATCATTATCCTGATCATGATGATTGTAGATGTAACCAGGAACAATGGACAAAATGATGTCTGGGGTAATCACTCTACTAAATTTTTCTGGCTAATGGGTATTGCAACTGTTGCTGGATTAATTACTGCAGCATTCTTCCTTGGATAGGAGGTACACATGAATTTTATACTGCGTTGGGTAACAAAGCAAATGACAGGTCTTTTCGAAGACTGTTTTACAATTGCAATAGAAATGTCGAAAAGTGCATTTAGCAATGCTGCAGTAAAAGGAATTTTATCAGGATTTAAAACAATAGGATTACCACTTGTTGGAATTGCTATTCTTGTCTTATTGATCAAAAAGATTATCGCCATTATGGATGGTGGTGAGGTCTCCTTTGGTGATACGATCATGCGAATATCGATTGGAGCTATTATCTATCAATATGGTGTAACGGCAATGAAGTATTTTTATATTTTGCTATTAGATACAGGAAAAGATGTAATTGAAGCAATCACAATGACAGGAGATGTGGAGTTTAATGCACTTGCTGAGATAAACGACCTAGGTGGTTTATTTACAGTAATTCTACTTATCATCGCCATTTTCTATATGATGAAATCAATTTTAAGTTTACTGGAACGGTTTTGGATGTTTCTAGTATCACTTACACTGTTGTATCTATACATACCAGGATACATTGCTGGAAATGATGAAGGTCTCATTATGTGGTTTAAACAGTGTACCGCAATTGCACTAACTCAAATTATGCAGACAATTATTCTGGTATTAGGAATGTCGCTATATTTAGCTACAGGAAGCATTGCAGACTTCTGTCTAGCAATAGGAGCGGTTATAGCTGCAAGTAAAGTTGATCAAGTCCTTGATAAGTGGGGAATGTCTTCTGGCGGGAAATTAGGAAATCTTGCTAGGAATGGAATGTCCACAGCATTTTATGCAAGGCAAATGTTCATTAAGTAATTGGAGGATTTGTAATGGAAATAAAAAAAGAAGAAAAAACAATACGTTATTACCCAGATTTTGTTTCTTCCATGTTGATGATCAAAGGACTGTACTTTTATGAATGGTTCTTTGGTATTTTGGGATTAGTAATTCCCTTTTTTGCAATGGGACCTCTTGGTCTAGTATTTGGATTAATGATTCTTGTTGCAGTTTTAGCAGTCTGTCATCGACAGAATGGAAGAGAAAACTTGTTAGGCCAATTAGTTTCATTTTTGAATTTTGCACTATCAAGTAAAATGGTAATAAAGAAAGAGAGGGAGGCATTGGAAGAATTTGAAGTTATTGAAGAATCAGATCAATCTGAAGTAGGAAATAAAAAAAGAAGAAAGAAAAAAAGTTCGAAAAAGAAAGAACCCAAGAAGAAGGTTAACAAATCGCAAAGAAAGCGAAAAGAAAAGTATATGCAAGGTTATTTTCCTTTTCGATCAATTCATGATAATTATATAAAAATGGAGGATGGAAGAATCTTTCTATTTCTAAGAATCCAAGGGAATAACTTGGATTTTTTAAATTTTGCAGAACTTGATAATCTGTTTAAGAAATTAAGTAAATCGATGGATCGTTCAAAATTTAAAATAAGTTTTTTTATCGAAGACTCGGTTTTTGATATCAAGCATAACATAGGTGTTGTTAGAAAAGCAGAAGAGAAAAGAAATGTACTATTCTTAAAACGTCTAGCAAATGAAATCGCCTTGATGTTACAAGGACAAAGAAAAGATGCGAATAAAAAAGAACCATATTTGCGATGTGAAATTACTGAAAAAGAGTTAAGGACAAATGGTATCGATGATATACGAAACTCTTTGAAGAAAACGTTCAAGGATTCTCTTAATTTATTAGATACTAGTCAGCTTGAGCTGAAGCAATTGTTGGCCATCTATGGAAATCGAATTTTCTCTAATAATATTCCTGATAGTGAAATGGAGTATGAGGATGAATATGAAACGTCATTACTAACCAAAAAGAAGAAATCTTTTGAAGAACAACAGTTACCTGGTATCTATGAATTTAAAGATATGATTTGTCCAGTGACTACAGTATTTCAACCTTCTTCCGCAAAAATTGGTAGTAATGTTGTAAAGACATATGGAGTATCCAGTTTTATTGGTGCTACAGATGATACAAATATATTATCAGAGGTTTGTTCATTAAAAGGAGTAGCGTCTGCTATCTATGTAGACGACTTAAAATTGAATAAATATAAAGCAAGTTTGAAACTAAGTGTAAAATCAAAAAATTCTACAGCTGTAGATGAAATTGATGCAATCGATCGAGATGTAGAAACAGCGAGTATGAAAAGTAATTATCGAAGAATAAAAGAAACAAAACAACGGATGTACTATATATCAATCGTGTTTAAACTATCTGCTCCTACACAAGAAGAAATGGATGAACTGGAAGAGAAGTTTTTAGAGAAATGTAATGATGTCGATATTACAGTAGATCCGCTTATTACAAAACAAAAATTTGGTTGGATGTCTACAAACCCTATTGGAGATAATAAACTAGCGCCGTTCATTAAGCAAAATATTCCTTCTGAATCAGTAGCTAATCTTTATCCATTCAATGACTCATCATTGATGGACAAAGAAGGATTACCAATTGGTGATATCACAGACAAGAATTTAAAGGTATTATTTGATACTTTTGAAGATCGTGGGTCCAATAATAACATTCTTATTCTAGGTAGATCAGGGCAAGGTAAGACGATTCTTTTATGGTTGCTGTTAATGAATGAAGCAATCAAAGGAAGTTTCATAAGGAACATTGATATTGAAGGTATCTGTGGGAAGTTTATAGAGCGTCTAGGCGGGATTAATATGAATATGGCAGGTAATAATAAATATGTTATAAACCCTCTCCATATCCGTATTCCTGACGAAATACAGGTAGGTATTGTTGATGATTACGTAAGTGAGGTTACAAAATGGATGAGTATTTACAAATCCAAGTGGGATGATGAGTTGTTAGATTTATTTCAAGACTATTTGTTTAAGACATACGAGTTAAAAGGAATTACAAATGACAGTGATCTAAGAAATAAGAAAGCAAATGAATATCCATTATTCAGTGATGTCTATGGTCTGATTCAACATGATAAAGATAACTATAATCCAAAAATATGCTTAGGTACAGAAGCGCAGCTTAGAAAGATGTTGCTTGGTATGAAAGCGATGGTAAGTGGTGCGGATGCAAAACTATTTAATCGATACACATATTTAGGTGATGAAGATATTCAAAACGTTGAAATCATAAACTTTGACTTTAAAGATATGATGAACTCGGCATTAGATAGAAGAATTGCACAAGCTGCAAATGTATTTACTTACATATCTCAATTCGTTAATGGAAATATGGATCGTAGTAAAAAGATTGTTGTTAGTATGGATGAAATTCATACATGGCTAAAGAAACAATATATGGCTCTAGTGGAGATTATGGATGATTATGAAAGACGATTCAGAAAGTATCGCTCAAGCTTTATAAAGGCCAGCCAGACAATTGAAGAATTTAATACAGATGATGAGGATTTACGAGCAAAGGTAAAAACCTTATTCTCACAACCATCTGTTAAGTTCTTATTTCATTTAGGAGACATTGATTATTCAATTACGAAAAGTCTTCTGAATTTAAAGAATATAGAAATTGATAAATTGAAAGAAGACCGTGAAGGAAAATGTTTGATGAGAATTGGAAGTGTTGTATATGACTTAAGTGTTATGATGCCTGAATGGTTTGCAGAAGTTAAGCCTGACGTAAAGAAAGCGCAGGCAATGAGTTAACTATGGCTTGGCAAAAGTATGCTGCAGAGGCAGCTGCTAAAGTTGCAAGTGAAGTGTTAGGTGGCAAAAAGAAAAATGGTGGTGGAGGTACTGCTGCAATCGCTATAATAGCGATTGCAATTGCTCTACCTGTGATAGTAATTGTAGCTCTCTTTACTGGAGGTAATGGAGGTGATGTAGATATCTACGAAACAGCATTTAATAAAGTAGGCTGTGATAATGAATATTACTATGTAATGGAAGATATTCGTTTCTTTGATTCTTATACTAGACCAGATGGGGATGAGCCAGATGATACTGATAAGTTAGCTGATCGGCTAAAGACGGATTATCTTGTAGTAAAGGAAAGTGCTAAGTCAGATATTCCTGGAGAAGATTGGTATAAAGGTAAAATATGTTTACTAAAGACAGATGATGATATATATGAAACTTTAGTATCAAAATATAATGTGGATGAAGAATTGAAAGAAGAGATTTATGAAACAATTAAGCAAATACGTAATGGAAGACAAAACTTTCAAATGCCTGCATCAGATGCAGATGTAATTGCAATTTATGGTGATGTAACTGGATTAGAGGGAGTTGTACTAGATAGTAAAAGTGGAACAGAAGTTCTTGCAATAGCTGATGGAGAAGTCGTTGAGATTGAAACGAAAGATAGTACTTATACTTCAGCTACTAAGGAGTGCGAAAAAGAAAAAGGATGTAGTGTGTCTGCAGTTGATAAAACTGAAGGACTAACTGTATTGATTAAGCATGAGGTACAAAAAGGAATTAATAAGCAAGGGGATTATGATACTAAAATTATGTACTCTTATTTCACAAATTTAAAAGGTGTCTCATTAAGTGTGGGTGATAAAGTAGAACAAGGGAAACCTATAGGAACAAATAATAAAGATACGATTTATTTTGAGATATGGAATTCAAATAAAAAAGTAGTAGATCCAAATGAGTATATGTATATTGTATCGTCTACTTCGTTATTACCTATGGAGTGGCCATTCGAAATAACTAGTGAGATGGGACCACGAGAACCACCATATGGAGAACATTATGGTTTGGATATGAGTAAAGCAGAAAATGCAAAAATTATGTCAATAGGGAATGGAAAAGTGGTTGATGCAGGTAATAGTTGCGATGGGTTTGGTGGGCCTGTTTGGTGTCCGCCAAAAGATGGAAATATAATGGCAGGTGGAGGAAATTATGCCGTTATTAAAACTCAGGTAGATGGTAAAACATATTATATACAATACGATCACATGGCAAAAACATTAGTGAAAACTGGAGATAAGGTTGTTGCTGGTCAAACAATTGGTTTTCAAGGAAACTCAGGCAATTCATATGGATCTCATTTACATCTTGAGATACACACAGATGGAATTAATACAGCATCTTCAGCAGATGTAGTAAATCCAAGAGATATTATTGCGTTCCCAGCGGAAGAAGAACAAGTTGTACCAGAGGCACCTACAATGGAATAGAAGAAATGTCAGTCACTGATATCTTAGAGTTATTAAATTAAAAGAAGGAAAATGAAACGAGGTTTTAAAATGAAAATAAAAGAAATAATAGCATATAGTAAAGAAGTATTGTATTATGGGAAATCAAAGTATTATACAGTATACATGATTATAGATATTATAAGTCTGATTTTGAAAATGTATTTAGGATTTGTGATGGCTAAAATTATGATTAAGGGTCTTATCTACTTACCTATGATAGAAGAAGACTATAATGCATTTTTGAATGTCTTCCAGACACTATTACCACTTGTGTTTTTATTGGCACTTGTACATATGGCATACGTAAAGTTCATAGAAAGAAAACAAATATTTATGAATTTTTATTTATCAATTATTGCATCATCACCAATCACCATTTTTATGGTTATTTTAATCATCAATGGTTTAAGTGTACCTAGGATCAGCAATCAGTATTTAAATGAATTAATGATAGTTGGAACTCCGTGGATGGTGTGTTTAGTAATACAAACTATAATGAGAATCACAGTTAGAAAAAAGAATCTTGCATTTTCAAGTGAGGGAAGTAGATATGATAAAATGCAAGAAGCATCAGAAGAGAAGAGTAAGGTGGAGCAAGATGTCAGTGACTGACATCTTTTACAAGAAGTTATGAGTAGTAGAAACAGAAGTAAGAATTATGTTTTTCCTATATATGTTATGATAATGATAGTAATTTTTCTAATCATTAAAGGAGGAAATGGAATGAGTAGTGAATTAATAACGGCGTTAGTTAGTGCTGGTGTAGGAGCGCTTCTGACACTTATCATAACATTGTTTTTAAATAAGAGAGATAAGCAGTTAGAAATGCGTTGGATTATCTATAATGATTTGATTAAAGATATCTATGATGCAAAGAAGATTGCTGGAAAATATATTAAGGAGTTAGGAAATATATGGACATATTATGAAGGGATAGATGATACAGGAGATAAAGTAAATTGTGTTGCTGATTTCTCTTATTTGCTAGAATTGTCAAATGAATTTTTCCAAATAAGAAATCACTTTTTAATGTACTCAAAGATGTATCAAGGGAAAGCTAAAAATAAATTATCACAACTGCATTCAAAGATGTTTCATAAAGAAAACAAGATTACAATATTTACTAATTACTTAATAGAGTGTAATACTGTATTTCATGATGATGGACTTTATATTCGAAAAGCACATGATGATTTACATGGTTTTTTCATTAAGTTAAGAGAGAGTGGAACCACGCATCCTGGCGGAATAAAAAAGGGTGTAAGTAGAATAATATCAAAGTTTAAAGCAAAGGATATAAAAGTAATTGAGTTGTCAGAGTTGCCAATTTTAGAGTATATGTACGGGACATTTAAAGGTGTAATTTAAGAGATATTAGTGGTTGACATGTTAATGAGATTAAAATGAAAAAGGCATAAACTGCAATATTTTGGCATGAACTGTACTTTCTGTATATTAATAGTGTTGTATAATTAATATATAAAATATCTATTTTAGAAGAAAGTGAGGAGATTATGAAGAAAGTATATAAGATTTTGACGGTTTTCTTTATCATGATTACAGTAATGCTTATGAATGTTAGCGGCGAAGTCAAAGTACAAGCTACAGAGCAAAATGTAGATGTTTGGGATGGAGGAGTAGATATTTCTTGGTATGACTCTTCGAATATTAAAACATCATACGATATTCTTAATGCAAAACAATTTGCTGGATTGGCTCAACTGGTGAATGCAGGGGAAGATTTTGATGGAGTAATCTTGAATCTGACCACAGATATTGATTTAAATAATATCGAATGGACACCAATTGGAGGAAGTAATAGATTTACAGGTGCTACCTTCAATGGTAATGGTCATACTATTATGAATTTAACTGTAACAGCAGATACTAATTTTTTCTATGGATTATTTGGATGGACTCAAAATGTACAATTAAACAATATAATTGTAAAGGATGGGAATATCATAGCTAATGGTGGAGAAGTTGGAATGCTTGTAGCTGATATGATTGGTAATAGTAATGTTTACCAATGTTATACTTCGGGAACGGTGGTTTTTACAGATGGAATTGCAGATGCAGTTGGAGGAGTTGTAGGACAAATATATAATGATAGTGATGGGAGCTATGCATCAATAAAAGAGAGTGGATCATCTGTTTCCATAACGTCAGATCAAGCTGGTCAATATGGCGGTATCATAGGCTGGGTATCAACATATGATAATTCACTTTTTGAAATTACGGATTGCTATTATGCTGGAAAACTAACTGTTTCGGATCCTGGGGCTGCAACAAATGGAATTGCAGGAATTGCAGTTTCAATTATTGGATATGGTTTCCCTGATAATCCATCAGGAGAATATAAAATAATAAATTGTTATGTATCAGGAATAGTTGAAAATACAGGTGATACAACTTCTGCTCTAGGTATAGCATTAGTGGATGGAACAGTAAGTAACTGTTATTGGAATTCAGCATTGGGAATTGTTGGTGTTCAGCAAATGACGTGGGACAAAGCAAATGCCGGCTTTATACAAGGAACAGGACAAACTACTAGCACAGAAGAAAAAAGTTTAGAAGCATTTAAATCAAGCGATTTTTTAGCAACATTGAATAATGGAGGAACAACTTGGGGAATTCTAAATAATAACTCAGAATATCCATATCCATTATTAACTTGGCAACTAAAAGCTTTTGCTGCTGATTACGCTCTTGTAGATCAAGCACTTGGAAAGGTACCCGCTGATTTAAGTATTTATACAGTAGAAACAACAAATGCATTAAATAATGCGATAGTTGGAGTAATTCGAGGAAAAGATGCTAGTGAACAGAGTTTGGTTAATAGTTATGCAACAATGATTGAAACTGCAATTCAGCAATTGGAATATAAACCAGCAGATTACACGAAAGTTAATGTTGCAACTGCAAAAGTACCATTAGATTTGAATATATATACTGATGAAAGTGTGAAGGAATTGAATAATGCAATAAATGCAGTTGTTCAAGGAAAAAATATAACAGAACAAAGTATTGTTGATGGGTATGCAAAAGCAATAGAGACCGCGATAAATCAACTTAAGTATAAGTCAGCTGATTATACAAAAGTAAATGAAGCAATTTCAAAAGTTCCATCAGATTTGAGCATTTATACAGATACTAGTGTAAATGAATTAAACAAATCATTAGAAGCAGTGGAAAAAGGAAAAAATATTACTGAGCAAGAAGTTGTTAATGGATATGCAACAGCAATTGAAAATGCAATAAGCAATCTAAAAAAGAAAACAATAGTTGTTGATGGTATTGATGTAGACGATAATAAAAAAGATAATAAGGTAGTCAAAGCAACCAGTACGGATGATAGAACGAACGTATCTCTTTTGATAACTATGTTGATAGTAAGTGGTGGAATTCTTATCCTAAAATACAAGAGTAGTTCAAAAGGAATTTAAATAAAAAGTATTGAATAAGTAATTCAAATTAAGTAGATATTGTAAATTGATATCTACTTTTTTAATACGTGTAACGAAAAAAGTAAATGGATTTTCATGCGAGACAGACAGAAATATTACAATTTTGATATGCGAATTGAATTCTAATATTGGTGTCATGGTTTATGATTTTAAAATATAGGTATTACACTTTCGAGAGTGTGGTTTAAGAGGTGTCAGTCACTGACATCTCTGGCAATTGATTGATAATATGAAGAGTTAATAGATAAAAGAAATGAAAAAATAGAGAAGGAGTAATAAATAAAATTACAATATGTCAGTGACTGACATTTGACTAGATGTAGGATTTGTGCATGAAAATGCGCATAGGAAAAGCTGATAAACAAAGGAGATTATTATACTTATAGGTAGAAACTGCGCAAAAAATGCGCAGTTATATAACAATTTGCGCATAAATCTGCGCATTCATTAGTTTTCAATATCACTGATGAATAAAGGGATTTCGCTCGGCTCTGCCGAGCGATGTGGTCTAAAACGCGCAATTTTTGCGCGTTTTATTTATCCTGCATACTCACAAAGTGAGTTTTAAATGGAGAGATGTCAGTGACTGACATCATGCTCCATAATATGTGGATTACTCTGTATCTGGGTCTTCGTCTTGCGGTTCTGCAGTCGGTTCATCCAGTGCTTTTAACTCTTCAAGCAAGCGAGCCATTTCAGGGTTCTTACCTGCGTACTTTTCAAGTGTATCCAAGTTCTTTTGTTGAGTGATTAGTTCTTGCATTTTATCGTTAAGTACTTGCTTTTTATATTGAGCAGTTCGCTTGTCGGTATAGGCTTTCATGTCTACAACATCAATCACATCAGTAATGTAACGATACTTTGTAATTGCGTCAATCTCACTTATAAGGCTAGTAACTTGTGCCGTGATAGGTTCTTCATCATAATTAGGGATTACGACATAGTCGTTCTTTTTGATTTTCTTGGTTGATGAGTAAATTCTAGGTTCACTACCATACTCCTCGTTAACTGCAATTGCTAAAAAATAATATTTCTTCATTTTTATTTCCTCCTCGTTTGTACGTTTAAAATGAATTTGTTTCCACAACGATATTGTGAATGGTTGTATATTCTTCGTTGGGCTTTCGTGAGATATATTCTTCAATATTTTTGTAAAATATATCCATTGCGTGTTGTTCGCTTTCGGCAATAATCGTTACATTGTGTTCAAGTAATCTATCAAATGAAATTGTGAATACTCTCATGACTACAATGTGATTATGCTTTGAATTTGCCTGTGCTATCGTTTTCATTTTCGTCAACGGTAAGAAATTCCATTGACTTTGCAACGAGTTGGTAAACAAGTAGTTCCGTTTGTTGCAATGGATTTTTTGATAGCGGTACTGCTTTGGCAAGACCAAGAGTTTCCATAAAACCTTCACATTTTGCGATAGTGGCTTTTTTGAAATTGTTCTTCAATTCAAGTAAGCCTTTTTTACTGTCGTAAACGTGAACGTCAACGATGTCGGTTTCGTTCTCATCCGTTTGGATGCGAAGTACACCATGCTCTTGATTGTCGTCCACATGAAATGATTGGACAACACCAGCAATATTAAATTTTGTCAGCATAAAAATCCTCCTTTCTTAAATTACATTCAAGTTTGCAGTTTTTTGGTTTGCGACCTCGACTGCACCTGAAAAATAACGCGCATGTCAATGAAAATTACAAGCACGACGAAGTCGCTTGATAGGAAATTTGCGTGCAAATTTACGTATGCTTGTAATTCTCATAATGCGTGTTATCGATGACGCAGGAGAGGTCGCAAACCAAAAAAATAAAGTTTCGTTTTCAATGTAAACAAATCCTGTATAATATTTATATAAATATAAAGTTAAATTCTATACGTAAGTGAAGTGCAACAAAGGAAGGAAAAAAATGAAAAGAGGAATCGTATTATTACTTGGAGTTGTGTTATTAACTCTATTAGTTTCAAGTGGAACCGATAATGAGGAAGAAAGAAGACAAGTTGAAGAAGAACGTGAATCATATGAAGAACGTAGAAAAGAAATAAGGGATAAGAAAATTGATGAATATACAAATATTGTAAATTCTCACAAGAAGCTTAACATTATTGATATAGGATATTATCAAGATATTGAACATGAACAGTTACTTTATACATATATATTTGAGAATGAAAGTGATAAATTTATTGCATATACTCCGCAAATACAAGTAACTGTATTTGATAGAGATGGACATGTTATTGCAGAGCAAAAAGACTCTTTTTCGTTTGCACCTGCAGGAGAAAAATTAGCAGGTACTGGAAGTATCTTCACCTATGGGAAAATAGTGGATACTGTGACTTTTACCCCTGTTGTGAAGAGAGATAATTTTCATTACACGTTATATGAGACGGATGGCGCGCTGAAAGTAAGTAATACTAATGATTATTTTGATTACGATGGTTACCCTCATTTTACAGGACAAGTTGAAAATATTTTTCTTGATGATATTGCTCCTTTACGGGTAATAATTGTAATGAAGAATAATAATAAAATTGTTGGAGGGGTAGCTGCGTACGTTGGAAGTCTGTCTATTGGATCAACTTTATCTTTCGAAACAATGGACTATTATTATCAGTCTCACCCATCATACGATTCGTATGAAATATACTTAGTTAGATAGAAGACATTGAAAACTACATATTCATGTAGTTTTTTTGTTTGTAAGCAGTTATAAAGTAAATGAATACTCAATAAAAATATATGATTTAAGTAGCAAAGAAAGGATAAGAAATGAGTAAGAAAATATCAGTGGCAGCATTAAGAGAAATAGATGCTGATCTATATGAAAGATTAGAAAAAATAATAGATGCAAAAGGATTAAAGATGAAGACAAAAAAAGCTGTACTAACATATGTGTTAGAGGATTATGCGAATATATACAATCTTCATGAATTCAATAATCCATATCTGATTGAACATATTCGATCGATTATTGATGCAGCTTGTAAAAGAACAGAAAATCATCTAGGAGGTAGGTTGACGAAGTTATCAATGGAGAATGCGATTAATCTTGGTATATTGAATAGAATCATTTTAGATTACTTTAATAAATATGAAGATAAAGAAGAGGTTCATAGATTATTAAATCGGTATCGACAAGAAGCAGTTGAGGATCTGCAGCATAATGTGAAACCTAAAAGTTACAGTGATCTCTTAAAGGAACATAATGAGTAGACTAATTGTTTTTTCTGATTATTTAAAACCAAGCGATAAAGCGCAAATTCTGTTTACTGTAAACTATATAGCTACAAGAGATGGAGTCGAATTGAATAAAGATTATGATGAGCTGACAAAAACAAGAGTATTAAATGAGAAAACTATACAATATGATCCAACTGAAAAACAGTTAAAGTTAATTGATCAAATGACAAAAGAATTTAAAGATTTAATACAATTAGATGAATATGGACTATTTGAAAACAATCCAAGTATGTATACGGCATCATTGTTTATTCATGAAGGAGTCCAGATGTTGGAAGAATTAGCGATGGGCAAGGAGCGGTATTTAAACTATATCGCTGAGCGTCCTGGAGTAGTAGCTAACAAAACAATGTCGCATGGATTGTTTGATCAGTTGGGTGATGCAGATTTAGAAGAATATAATAGACAACTACAAGAGCATACTGGAAATGTATGGAGAGATATTATTTCGCTAACACGATTAGACGCTGAAGAACTTGATTATGAGAATCAGGAATCATGGAAAACATTACTAAGAAATAAAATGAATGAAAAAGCAGAAGGTTTAGGAATACCAGAGGAAGATTTTAAATGGTGTGCTGCATTTCATGATGAAGGTTACCATCCTCATGTACATGTAATGTGTTGGGACGAAAAAGCAAGAAGTGGATTTCAAACAAGTGAGGATATAGAGAAATTTAAATCATCTCTTGCAAATGATATATTTTCTAATGAGATGTGGTTGGCTAAAGAATTGAAATATGAAACTCGTAAAGATTTAGAAAATGAATATAAAAAAGAAATAGAGGATATGATGAAAGAATCTTGCAAGGTTGGATCAGAAGAATTGAAAGATCACTTGGAAGACAGTATAGTGAAATTGTCTTCATATCTTAATGATTTTGGATCAAGAAGTTATGAATATCAAACGGCGGAGGTAAAGCAAAAGGTTAATTATTTAGTATCATCGATTCTAAGTACTGATCAGCTGCGACCACTATTGTCAGAATATGTAAAATCTCAAGAGAATATAGCAAGCTTCTATCAAAAGGATACGGCAGAATATGCTAATAAATTTTTGAATCAAATTATTAATCCAGGAAAGAGTGATCGTAAAGTTTTTCACAATACAATTATTCGTGCTGCATATGATATTAAGGATAATAATTATATGAAAAAACTTCTATTAGATAGTCATTTAGAAACTTTAAATAAGAAATTAGAAACTGGATATTCAATAAAAGGAGATGTGGATCCTGAGAGGTTGGTAAAAGCAGTTATAAAAGTGCAGTTACTGCAGGATAAGGATGTAGATGAGATACTTGATGAGGTAAATCGAATTCGACCTGATGAAGAAAAGAATCTTGAGACATTTCTAGACGTGAAAGATAAATCAACAATAAGAAAATCAGATATTATTGCATTAAATAAATCATTTAATGAAAAAATTGATAAGGATCTAGATTTTAATAAATTCTCAAGTACATGTGAAACTAACAATGCTCATGCAGCTGCAAAAGTAATGCAGCAATTCATGAGTTTTTTAGGTTCTGGATCCATACAAAATGATCGTGAGCTAAGACGCTTGCAATCATTAAGAAGAGAAGATGAGTTTGTAATGAAGAGAACACATATGCAAGAGAGAGCAAGAGGAGGGAATTGATATGGATTTAATAGCAAATATAGGTCTAGGCCCTTTGCTTATTGGATGTGCAATTATCCTGATTTGTATTATAGGTGGTATTGCATCAACCAGTGGCAATAAAAAGCTAAAAAATATTAAAGCTGAAGAAACTGGAGATGGTCAACACGGTACAGATCGTTTCATGACAGAAAAGGAAATGAGAGAATTTTATACAGTTGTAAAACTTCCTACTAAAATTCAAGATATGTCGCATGAATGGAAGCCTGGAAGAGTAGTACATTATATACCTAGGACACGGGAAGTATTTGTTGATACAAGTAACACACATGCTAGTATTGAAGCACCTACAGAAGTTGGTAAAACTTCTACATATTTTATACCTAATGTTCAATATAATATGATGGCTGGAGCAAACATGATTATACCAGGGAATAAACCTGAAGTAATGAATCTAACAATGGCAGATGCTCAAGCATTAGGATATTATACTCCAGTAATTGATTTTGATAATCCTGGTTCATCAATTGGTATTGATTTCTTTGATGAAATTATCGAAGGGTTAGAAATGCATAAAAAAACTGGAGACTTAATGTATTTAGCAGAAGCTGAGAGCGCTGCACAGAGATTAGCAGATGAAATTATCACAAAAAAAGATGCTGGTAACAATGTTAACCAGTTTTTTATTGGAGCTTCTTCAGCATTGATTCATTCGGTATCACTATTAGTTTGTATGTTTGGTAAACCTGATGAACGACATTTATCAAGTGTTGTATCACTTATTAAAGATATAAATGACCTTCCTGGTAAACCAGCTACAAAAGCATCTTCTCCAGAGGCCAAGATTAAGAGACTTCTGGAAGGAATGAAACCAGACTTTGGGCCAAAGAAACACATAGGTGCTGCATGGGGTGCGACAGAAGAAACAGAATCAAATATCTATGCTTCAGTTTTAGATGATTTAAAAGTATTTAATAATACACAGGCTGAACAAATTATATCAATGGGGACTAAAAAGAATTGTTTTACATATAGAGATCTAGTTGATAAAAAATGTATTTTATATATAAATATGCCAGAGACCAAACCTGAGTTTTTAGTTTTTGCAAAGTTGATCATAAAAAAGGTTACAACTCAGTTAGCGAATCATGCTTTGAAGCATTATGATGGTGTTCTTCCTAAAATTGTTAAAGTTATGTGGGATGAGTTTGGAGTTTCGCCTGCAGTTAAGGAATTTGAGAAAGATATGACAAATGATAGACAAAAAGGAATCTTGTTTGATTTGATTTATCAGGATAAAGCACAGGTTAAATATAATTATGGAGAAGACTTAGATAAAATTATTCGAAACTCTTGTGCAACTCAAATCGTTTTAGGTCTTGCTCCTACAGACGAAGAAAGAGCAAAAGCTATTTCAGAATCAATAGGAACGAAAACAATAAAAACAGGTAGTGTATCTAAAACTTATAATAGTGGTCCAAACGCAGGTAGAAGTAGTTCAATAAGTGAACAAATGACCGATCGTTATCTTATGACTGCAGGTGAAATTTTACGGATGGAAAATAAAGAGATACGACTATTGTTTAGGAGAAGCAAATACCCATTCAAAGCTTACTTCCCTTCTTACTATAAAGAAGAATGGGGACTTACTCCCAAGCCAAGGGATAAAAGTCAAAGAGAAGTGAAATATTATGATGTTAGTTACATGCCTTTTGAGGATATACAAGAGTACTTAGATCGAATCAGGAAAGAAAATGGAACATTTAGTGAGTCTTCTATAAACGTTTCGTTTATTCCTGAATTGAACCTAAAGAATCAATCGAAGGAAGATGCATTTCTAACAGTTATGAATCAGATATCAGAAATTACAAATCGTGATGTAGAAGCTTTGAGTCTGTTAGATGATAGAAGGTATCCTGAATTCATGAAATATATGAAGAAATATTCTGCAAAAATATCGCGCTTTGAGCTACAGAGTTTGCTTGAGCAAGTAGCAGATTAGAAAGAGGTGAATGAATGCTATATTATATAAGAAAAAAGATGCTGGAGGTTGTATTACATGCATACCCTGATTTCTATGATAAATATAAAAATTTTTATTTAGAATGCTCATATAAAGAAGTAAAAAAGAATTCAAAATATTATTTTGAGCTAAAGAAAGTAACAATTAATAATTTATCTGGAGAGCCAGGACATGTATTTATATCTGCATTAATTGCATTAACTGAACATATTGATATTATCAATCGAAAAGAGACACATCCTGATCGTGATTTTTTTATGATTTTACGTAAATTATTGAGTGTGTCATTGAGTAGGAATATTATTAAAATAGAAGACTTAAAATCTTATTCTGATCAGAAGATGAGGAATCGTATACAAAAGGAATTTTCTAGTTTTTCGAACTGGACAGAAAAAGTCGACCAAGACCTAAAAATAACATATGTCTATATTAATGTTTATGATAGTTTTATGATCAAGACAATCTTGAAGAATAATAGCTATATGTATGATAAGGAACAAGCGTGTTGGACAAAAGAACTTTTATATGATGAAATGAAAGACGAGGAAGCTTTTATTGAAGAATACAAGAATAAGGCAACGTTTCAAATAGTGGCCGATAATTCATTTTTGATTCGTCCAGTTTATTTGATGAAACTGAAAACATATTCAAAAGAAGATGCACCGTTATTAAGAGCTCTTGAATATCAATATGATCGAGTAAAGAATTTATGGCAGAAGATTGTATTAGCTTGTGAGTTGGATCAGGAATATAAAAATATAAAGAATATTCCAAAACAGAATGTAACAATCTCATCAAACACTTAACCCTGGTATTTATTACCAGGGTATTTTTTTCGTGTTATAATGGGTAGTATGAAAAAGATAAAAGTAGATGTGGTAGTATTAGAACAAAATAATGAAAGAGAACCTTTATTCATAGTCTACCAAGATAGAAAACATAAAATATCACACTCAACAAAATTACAAGTTAATTACTATTCAAACAACAATAAAGCACTTGCATACAAAGTTAAGATTGCTTCAGTTGAGTTTAAACTGTATAACGATTTTATAAAGGGCGCACCAACAACTCATTGGTTCGTGGATGGAGATGCTTGTGAGTTGTTTGCATTCAATAATACTTTTTCGTTTTAGAAATAAATGGAATATTAATAATTAATGATATTTCATATTACAGCTGAGTTATAATGTATAAGGAAAATGGAGGGCTTGAGATGGCTGATTGGTATAATTTGAAAATGTCTATTGCAGAAGGGTATATTAAAGATAATAAAATTAAGTGGGATGAGATAAATCATGATCAACTGTTTTATCTAGCTGTAGAACTAAATATTCCTGATTCAGTATTAGCAATTATGTTTGATGTGACAAAGAATCAAGTAACTTATAAGAGAAGAGTGAAATACAATATTAAAATCGTATAGGATATATTTCATATTAAATGTTCCAGATAAATAAAGATTGGGTTTTAAAAAGAAATATAGTAAAATTGATAGCGGAGGTATCTTCTATGACAGAAGTAACTCTTTGTGTAGGTGGTAGTCAGAGGTTATTGTTATGTACGAGGTTATCCTTGTACTTTGTTTACTTATTGTTATAATTAAGCATAATAATTAATTAATATCCTTTGCCACTTGCACAATAAAAGGACATTGCTTGCAACAATGTCCTTTTCTTTTGGTAATATCCTTTACCACTATCCACATTATAGCTAGAAAGTAATAAGAAGTCAATTTTAATAACCTTTAGTAGGGAGTATATGACTAATTACTCATTTACTTACAAGCATATATTTATCTTCAATTTCTATCCATTAATTTACACGTTTGTTTGATTTTAGTAAATTGGTAGCGTATGGGAGGGGTGAGAAAATGTGATAGATATTTTATGCATTAAGTAGAAAGAAAAAAAGAGGGCTATAAAAAGGAGAAAAAGATGAAAGAACAAAATATAAATACATTAAATGATTTAATCAATGCATATGATACGAAAAAATATCGAGATATAAAAACAGCAACAAAAATTACAAACAGCAATACAAAAAAAGTATTTGTAAATTGGCTAGATTTAAAGTTAGAAGAAATTACAACTGAACTTATTGAAGTGGAAATATTAGATCCAATACATAAGCATTTATCAATAGATTATACAAATAAAGTTAGAGCATATATTAATAAGATATACAATTGGGCCGTTAGAGAAAAGATTGTAAAGGAGAATCCAGTGACAAATATTAGGGAATATAAAAATCCAGACAGAATAAAGCAGGATATTATGTACTATTCACCAGAACAATGGAAAGTAATATATAGTGGCTATGAAAGATTAGTAAAAAATAGACCTGTTGACTATCCGTATTTGGTAATCACATCAATGCTTTATTATATGGGATTCAGGGTAGGAGAAGCGTTGGCTTTACGCAGAACTGATATTATCGATAACGAATATGTAAGAATAAATAAGACATGTACATTTTGCACGAAAGAGCAAATATCATCTGGATATATAGTAACAACGACCAAGACCGATAATTCAATTAGGCTTATAAAAATGCCCATAGTAATGCAAAGGATTATGAGTAAATATCTTGATTACTTTGAAAAACGATATCCTAAAAGTGCCCCTTTCTTATTTGGGGGATACTCACCAATCAATATAAGAATGGTTAGGAGAAAATTTCATAAGGTTACTAGTCTAGCTGAATTGCCCAAGATAAAACTACATAGTTTAAGACATAGCCATGCATCATTATTAATTAATAGAGGTGCTCCAGCGAAAGCTGTAGCGGAAAGATTAGGAAACACTGAAGCAGAGATTCTAAAAACATATAGTCATCTCTTTAAGTCAACGTCAGATGCTTGTGTAGATATAATAGATGAAGAATTTTTAATTAGCTCATTAGGAGAGAACTCAGCTGAGAGAAAAGCAAATGTCACTGTTTTGAAAGCAATAGGCTATAATTTAGATGATATAAATAAATGTTTATCGTCACTAGAAAGCAAGAAGATATCGTATAAAAATATTATTAGAGAAGTTACGAAAAAGTTGATAGATGATGAAGGCTTTCATGGTGTATTGTGTGATTTATTATTGCAAAAATAATTTAGGAAGTTAGTATTAAAGAAATAATTAAGTGTATGTATGTAAGCTTTAATGTGAAACATAATGTTCCAATGTTAGAGCAACTGAGGAAGAAGTGAGTTTGAAATAGTCTGTACTTACTTCTTTTGTTATAATTTGACCACATGTGCTCATAGCAATATGTATGATTGAAAATAAATAATGATATTGTTATAATTTAGACAATATCAGGAGGGAGGGGCAAATGACAACATTAAAAAGTAATAAAGGAGTTGCCAGAAAGATTAGCGAAGATATGGCTACCGTTGCTAATCAAGGTTTAGGTGTTGAAAATGATTCAATGCTTGCAACTAAAACGAATGTAAAAGGCAACAAAAAAGCAAAGAATAGTTTGCAGAGAACAACAAGTAGTGTAAGTCGTCTTGCTGCAGCATTTAAGAAAGATAGTAAGAAGATATCTATGCTAGGAAATGCTTTTGATGCAGTGGATACGGAATTCAAACATAGATTAAAGAAAAACTTTTAGGAAAGGCGAAACTATGAATGAAGAATACAGAGGAAAATTACAGTTTATTCAAGATGAGTCAGATATAGTAATAAACAAGATGAAAAAACTTGGTGTACATAAAGAAGAACTAAATGAACTATATCAAGATCAAAGAAGGTTTTTAGATGATTTGCTATCAAATGATAACAGTGATGAGTTTAATAGAGACATTGAAATGTTAAATTCAGATATTATTACTATGCAAAATCAAAGTATGCAAAAGTTAGAAGAAACTCAAGATGAGTTACAATATGAAAAAAAGAAACTTGATTTAAAAGAGGAAGATCTGTTTGAGCAATTAAAGAATATAGAAGTAAAGGACGAAGATACTTATGTCGATTAATATGTATTTAGATGAAGTCCAAACGCAAACGCAGTATGCAAATAAACTAGCAGTTGCTTATCGCAATTATGCAGGTAAAATAGATGATGTAATACAGGCGTATTATAATTCCGAGTTAAGTGGAAAAGCTTATGATTCAAATAAGGAGTATTTCTTAAGTGTATACACACCATTATCACGAGGACTAAAGTTAGTGAGTAATTCATTAATGAATGCACATTACATGTTTCCATTAATGTATGAATCTGACGTATATACAGGAAATATAGAAGAGCATAAATTAGAGGAACAAATTAGACAATGTAAGAATTATATTTATTTGTTAGATTCAATTCAACAAGGGCTTCCATACATGGACTGGTACTTGGAGCAAAACATTGAAGCAATGGAGCGCTTACTGAGAGCACTAACGCAACGCTTAGCTAGCTTTCGAGCATTTAATCATGAATCACCAAGAATATTTGATGACGTACTTTCTCTAATTGATAAAGTGGAAGTTGGATTAACTTTGGTGGAAAGTGGTAAAGGGTATGATGAATTGACCCAATCATTTAATATCAAAGGATTAGATTTAAGCTGGGCAAATGAGATTAATAAAATTGCAGATGAAAGAAAATATAGAACAACAATGCGTGAGCAAGAACTTGAATTGCAAGGTCAAGTGTTTAAAGAAGGATTTGAGAAAAAGCAATATGTAAGTGTTGATATCTATGGACAACAGAAAATGATGTGGTTAGATAATCCACCATACATTAGTCAAGAAGACATACAGTTTAATGACAAGTATGAGTTATGGTTAAATGAGATGGCAGACTTATATGGAAAAGAAGTAATATTTGGAGAATCAAAAGATATTGATTATCTTTCACAAATGGCTTGGGAAGCAAGAGAAGGAATTGATTATTATTCAGGAATAAAATTAACAGATACTGAAATTCTGCAAAGAAAGTCAGCACTTTTAAGTTATGGAGTTAATACTGGTATAGGAATATATTGGTCGACATATAAAGAAAGAATGATAAAAAAAGAACAAGGTAACTTTGTATATAAGTTAGGAAAAGATAAAACTGCTGTAGAACTTAAGGGAGTGAAAACACAGGAAATCACATTAACTAAAACAGATGATAAGACTTATATTCAGTTGCAAAAAGATTATAATGGAATCAGAAATCAATTTATAAAGGATTTTGCAAATACCTATAGCTCTGATTTAAGTTCAATGGGTTTTACAGATAAAGATATTTATAGAATGCAAAATGGTTATGTTCCAGAAGGGTATCAGGTACACCATATTATTCCATTAAAATTAGGTGGTACGAATGATTATAGCAATCTTGTATTAATAAAGAATGATCCATACCACAAAACTATTACAGCTTATCAAAACTCACTTACACAATGTTTAGATCCTGGAATGTCAATAACACTTGATTGGCCAGTGTTAAAAGGGAATTACTATTATAACGGAGGAAGATAATTATGAATGATATGATGTTAAGTAAAGAACTATGCAAAAGTATAGAATGTATTGATGAAATAGAGAGAAAGTTTGGTTCAACTATTTACAAAGATTTAAAAAGTGGAAGTGAAGACGTTTTTAGGAAATGGTGGGAAGCAAAGTTTTCTGAATTACCTGTTCCTGAAGTATATATTGAATTTTCAAAGAAAGTTGACAAGTTCAATTTCAATGGATTGTTTTTTTACAGCCTAAATAAGGAAATTGAAAATAATATTTATGATAATAATGATATTGATGGATTACCAGAAGGCTTAACTGATTATGTAATATTTGGAGATTATGATTTATCATGGTATGCTCAATCGAGAATGAGTGGTAAGTATGTAGTTTTATCTAAGCCTTGTTCAGATGTTGAAAAAGAATTTGATACTGTTACTGATTTGCTCATAGAAGCATTATCAACCGTAGTTTGATGAAAAACTAACTTTTATTTCCTAAAACTATTGACAGATGTACTTTAAAGAACTATAATATAAATATAGAAAAAAGTGATATATTTATCTAAGTATTGGATAAATTAAACTCTCGGTTCGATTCCGACCGGGACCACCATTTGAAGAGAATTAGAGACTCTTTGAAGATTGCTTATGCAACTTCAAAGAGTCTCTTTTTTGTTTATATGAGGCTATATAAGGAGGTGACCAATGAACAAAAAACAAGAACAAAGGATTGATGAAGTAACAAATGTGTTTTATGAAAATTTTCTAAAAAAACTAAGAGAGTGTAATAAAACAAAAACAGATTTTGCTAGAGATACTGGAAAGGACGTTAGTTGGTTTCTAAAGATAGCTAGACAAAAAAAGAAAACAGCTATTAATCTACCTATGATTGCAATCATGGCAGATTATGTTAACTGTCCAGTTAGTGAATTATTTATTGAGAATAATGACATGTAAAATAAAAAAATCTAATTCCTGAGATTGGCATCCATCGAATTAGATTACAGATTTAACATGAACCAAAATTTTATGGTAGTTTACCAGAGCTTTTCGTCATGTTTACATGAACATTATATCAAATTATACAGAATAATCAAGGCGTAAAGTTCCTAATTCGGGAAAAAGGAGGATCTATTATGGATATGACAGATAAAACAAATAATTATATAGAAGATATTGAATTTGTACATGATGTAGTTTCTGCTGGTGGTTGTCTAGAAATGCACAGTCTTGGATTTTGGTTGAAAGACTATGTAGGTAACATCATAGGCAACTTAAGTGATCCAGTGTGTTCAAAGTATAGAGAAATATATGGATCTCAGAGAGTTGTAAATTACAAAGGCGAAAGAATCTTGAGTGATGAGAAATTAACTCTCTTCTAAACTTACAACATTACACATGAAAGGAATTAACAATTATGAATAACACAAAAATAGAATGGTGTGATGTAACGATAAACCCAGTTATTGGATGCACCCATGGGTGTCCTTACTGTTATGCGAAAAGAATGAACGATCGATTTGGATGGATTGATGATTGGAGCACGCCACAATTCTTTCCTAATCAGTTAATGAAATTAAAAGATAGTAAAGAACCAAAGAACATCTTTATGAATAGTATGAGTGATATTGCAGATTGGCAAGGAGCACCATTTATCAGTTTATTAAGTAAAATCGAATGTCATCCTAAGCATAATTACTTATTTTTAACCAAAAGACCAGAAGAGTTAAACGTTGATGCAAGTGCAATGCTGTATATGCTGAATCATAATTATCCAAGTCATAAATTATGGTTTGGGGTAACTGTAACAAATACTAATGAGACAAGAAGAATGGACGTACTATATCAAAAGACAATGTATATAAATGAGGTTAATAGGTTTATATCAATCGAACCTATGTTAGATAGAATTAGTTTTCTACCTTTAAAAGTTGGATTTCATTGGATCATAATCGGTGCTGAAACTGGAAACAGAAAAGGTAAAGTAATTCCGAAAAAAGAATGGATTGATCATATTGTTCATCAAGCCAACAGAGCTAATGTTCCAGTGTTTATGAAAGATAGTTTAATTTCTATAGTTGGTGAAGCAAATATGAAAAGAGAGTTTCCCAAAAGACTAAGGAAGGTATAAGAATTTGGAACATAGATTGATATTGGAAAGTAAACCAGGCACAGGGAGAACCAGATGAAAAGAGAAATACTATTGGAAGAAGGAAGAATCTCATCATTAGCAATAGACAAAACTACTAATACAAGAGTAAAAGTTAAAGAAGCTGATTTTGAAAGGCATGTAGTAACGATCATAGATGGTGATGGGAAAACAGATTTAAGATTTTTTAGTGAAATCCAATGTATTCAAATTGTAGATGATGAAACAATCGAACCAATGAATACTGGAGCATATAGATCACTAAAATATGAAGAATTGAAGAAAGGTTTAAAAGTATTTGATAAACGTTATGGAATATGGCGAACAGTACATAAAACATGGATCAAAGAAAAATATAAAATGGTTCAGTTCCGAAGTGATGAAAATAAAGGATATGCTGTCGCACAACTATACTGTGATGACCGGTTCTATATAAAGGAGAAAGATGATGAATAATTTAGAAATCATAGAAATGATTAAAGAAGAATTTAAAGACCATAAAGCAACCATTGTAACAGCTACAGATGAGGTAACAGTTATGGATTGGAAACGTGATGGATCTAGAATTTACTCGATAAGATATATCGCAACTCAAAATCATCTGTGTATAACTGCTACATTCCATATATACTCGATTTAGAAGAACCAGTAGAAGAAGGGTCAACAACATACAGTGTTACTTATACAAGAGGACATCAAAGAATAGAAATTCAAGTTCCTCTAATTGATTACTACTATTCACAAGGATTGGAAGAAGAAGTGAACGTAGAAGAAATCAGAAGTAAATCATATGAATTATTTTCTAATAGATTTGATGATTATCAACAAAAAGTAAGGGAAGAAACTGGAGGAGAATGAGATGGAATTTCTACAATATTTTATTGATGTATTGATAAGTGGGATATTATTCTTGCCATTAGGATTATTAGAGGCTGTTGAAGCGTTAACTGGAAATACATATACCTTCTTAGCTTGGTTTGTAAATTTAGGAACGATCATCTTATTGATGGTTGTAATTGTAGTGGTATTGATTGATGTATCTAGCGATAAGAATATAAAAAATTTCTTAAAGCGAATCGTATGGACAATTATTGGTTACTTTTCGGTAAATATACTATTGTCACTTCCCGTGTTGCTCTATGAATACAACAATTACTATCAGAATAGCCAATTTACAATATTTACCGTAGTTGTGCTGTATGTCACAGTTGCTGGTGTTGTACTAGCTGTGCATGGAGAGCGAAAGAGTGATTTCAGAACCTACACAACGCATAACTGCAAGGTACTAATGATTATGTATTCACCTGCAAGAGTAGAAGATGATTCTTATACTACGTTTATTAATACAGGAAGTGGGGTGAATGTGCCTATCCACCATGATTCATCAACTTATCATGAAGCGCATATTCGTTTGTTGTTGCAGCCTTTAAAAGACGGTTTGTGGGCTTATGAAGATGCGACGATAGGTATAGAACTGTACCGATTAAAAGAACTACAGGAAGGAAGCGTTATTGATATTACAACAATTAGTAATGATACATATGAAAATGAGTCATTTGTAATAACAGATTATGAAGTGATCAAATAAAGAAAATAAAAGTGAGGTTAGGAATATGGATAATAAGAATTTAAACCCTTGTCCGTTTTGTGGGAGCGTAAACTTAACTACTAATCATTGTAACCAAGAATTATATTCGCATGCAGAAGAATGGTTGTATTACGTTTCTTGCATGAAGTGTGAAGGAAAGGGAGGTTATGGATCTACAAGAGAAGAAAGTCATATGAAATGGAATATGAGATTTGTGGCTAACATTCAAGTGGCTCAGGAACTTCCTGTATCGATAGGAAACGAATATGAAGTAATATCAGATACGTTTTATTGGCTTCATGACGAAGAAACTAAGAATAACGGTGCTTTAAAGAAGGGAGACAAATACAAATTGGTTGATCGCAATGTGAAAAAGGCAATTTTAGAGAAAGAGGATGACGGGACAATAATAGAGGTTTATAGAGAACTAATAAATGTTGAGACCTTTAAGATGGTGTAGGTTGATGATGGAGAATATAAATTATGAATTTCTTCGAAAGATTCATGAAGGGATTGATGAAAAATGTCATATAGCAATTACCAAGAACTGGGATCCCAGCAATGATTTTGTAATTTTCCCAGATAAGAGTTATTTCTATGATCAAGTATTTAATGAAGATGAGTTTTATGCACATGTGGATGGCATTCTAAGTCGAGAAGAAGATGATGCATATTTCAGTATTAACTCCTTTCGAGGAAGGAAAAAGATTGAAGATGATGTCTGGCATTTAAATGCTTTTGCACTAGATTTTGATTACTACAAAATTAAAGAATATGAGAATTACACTGCAGAGCAGATGTATGAAGTGCTCAAAGATAAGTTGCCTCTTCCACCTACAGCAGTTGTTGATTCAGGTAGAGGGTTATATATCATCTATACCATCAAACATTGTTCTAGAAAGATGACAGGCACATATAAGAGTATCTATAAGACATTTTGTGCTTTATTCGAAGAGTATGGAATGGATGCACGTGCAATGAATGTAACGCAAATCATTCGGATTCCGGGAACTTATAATTCCAAAGTGCAAGAAGAGGTGAGAGTGCTGGAGCTACATGATACCCAGTACAAGATAGAAGAATTCTACCACTTATTTCCTTATACCCAAGAAGAAGTGAAGGTACATAAGGAGAAAAGAGCTGTGAAGAACCGAAAACGTCAAAAACAGATACAACTTCATTTTATGGAAAATGAGGAAGTATTCAATCATAAACAAAAGAAACATGCTCTAGCAATCTTTGATGATTTCGAACGATTGATCAGTCTTAGAAACAAAGCAAAGATACGCGACGGGTATCGTGAAACACTGATTTTCTTAGTAAGACGATATTGCAGGTGGTATGGAGCCTCTCCAGAGGAAGAAATGAAGTATGCAAGAAAGTATAATGACATGTTTCTTGTTCCCTTAGATGAAAAGGAACTCGTACATAATACTAAGCCTGCAGGCAAAAAGCGACGTCCTGGTATTAAATGGATCATTGAGAAAATGTCAAAGCAAGGTGGGGGAGGTATCACGCCAGAGGAACAGAAACATTTGAGGATATTACGCAGTAAGAAACTAAAGGATGCATCGTATCAAAAACGAAAGCGAAAGATGCAGTTGCTTAATATTACACCTAAGCAAAAGGAGATACTGGAGCGACGTACACGTGTAATTGAATTGAAACGAGATGGTAGACGCAATAAATATATTGCAGATAAGCTAGGTCTCGATAAAAGCATGGTTACAAGAGACTTACAGTACATCAGGACACATGCATGGCAATTTAAAAAGGAATTGAAAGAAATAATGGATGAGTTATTGTCCAATTTAAACACAACAATATTTACTCGATATATTAGATATGATGAACAAAAACGGTTCACAGAATGGCTGGAATCAAGCGAGATAATGCTAAATTAAATCACAGCGCCTAGGGGCGTTGCAAAAAAACTAGTAGCTTTTATGATATACGTCAAGAAAGCATTGATTTCCCACCATATCAACAATGACTACAGACTATACGAAGGAGATACCTATGAATGAATACTACAAACAAGATGAATTTCTTCAATTAAAAATAGATGTGGAACTTGCTCTACTTGACTATTTGATTGAAGTAGATATAACTCATGAAGAACTTATAGAACTAAAGACATGGATCAGTGAAGGGAATGATTATAACGATAATGGAAATTATGTTTCTAATGAAAATGGTCAGTCCATGGATTTTATAAATGCAGAACGATTTTACAGCGAGTTATGTGAAAAGAAATCGGAAGAGGATATTTTATGCATCACAGAAGAAATTATAAATATGATATCAAAGATGGATATCAATGATGAAGCAAAACATCTTCATATGACAGCAATCCGGATTATTGCGAATGCAGCTGCTCCATATAGTGAAACTTATAGAATTCTACAATTATCGAAACAACAACATGCAGAATTGCTTCAAGGAGATGATTCATAGTTATGGACATTGTACCAAATCATTGAGTTTTAAAATATCCTGATGATTGAAGTATCGACACATACAAATTGATTTTCAAGAAACGAGGTGAATTAGATGAAAAAAGATAAAGCAGACATAGAGTACTCACTAACACACAGAGAGTTAAAACGACTAGAATTGGAGGAAAAGATAAAACTTTTAGAACCAATTAACTATGATTCATTTACAGAGGCTGACCTGAGATTTGTAATAAAATGCTATCTAGAATCAAGAAATATTAAGGGTGCTCGGTATAAATCTATTAAAACTAAAGATTTACTTTCAACACTCAAATTAATGCATCTAAACAAAATAACATTAGAATTTTTTTGGGAAGATATTACTGGAGAAAGAAAAAAAAGCAGACAAATGCTCGTAAGAGCAATTCGGCCACTTTTCTCGCAAAAAGAATTTGATGATTGGTTTATGTTTATAGGAAACTTCGAATCAATTGAATTAATGCTGGAATGGCTTGACTTAGATTCATAGAGTATAGCAATGGTAGTAAGAAAAAGGAGAATTAGATGGCGAAGGCAATAGGATACATTCTTGATGCGAATGGATATTACAGACAGAAATGGTATTTTGAATTAACAGCTCGTAAGATAGCAATGTTTATTAGAGATAACAAGAGTAATAATCTCATCATAACTGATCAAGCTGATAATTTAATATGCACCACTTTACCATTTGGTTTCTTAGACCGAATGGGCGATGACTATATAAATTTTAGAGATGAGTTGCTTGAGCAGCAGCTGGAATGGCAATTAGGATCTAACAATTTAGGTGAACTTAAATTTAAAAAAGATTCAGATCATAACATGATTGAAACTAAATAGATTTTTATAAAAAAATTAAAGGAGTGATGAAATGAACGACGACAACAAAGTATCTTGGAAAGAGACTTTAATAAGTGCATTAGTATTAGCGGTTTTCCTTTATTCAGGATTATCACTATTATCCATCATAGAGAGTAACATAAGAAACTTTGCAGGAATTTATAGTTTGATGATTTTCTCGATTATATTGATTGAAAGTCTCGAAATTAAACAAGTGGAAAGGAAAAGATAAAAATGATTTATATAGAAAATGAAAATGGATTATATGAAGTAAGTGGATTAAAGTACCATGCAAAGCGAAAAGGGTATAGTAAAAATGCAGAGATTGAATGCTATGTGCTTATTGGAATTATTTATGGTAGTACAGCAGAAGTTGAAATTCAAACATTCGAGAAAGAGGAAGATTGTGCAGCTGCTTTGGATTACTGTAAGAGATTAGTACGTGCCAATATGCTTTTGAAAAGAGATTCCTATATCGATTTTGCGAACCTTCAAAATATACCAGAATCTAATGAGTCAGATGCATCAAAGGGTAAAGGGGAAAATTGATGAAAAAGAATAATCTAATGAAGAAGTGGAATTTATCAGGGGAAGAATTGAATGCAGGATTTAAAGCAATCAGCGTAGCTGTATCTGAAATAAAAAACTCTAGAGTGATGAATGCCATTGCCGATTTTATGGAAAATGGAGATGTGAGAGTATCGGAACTAGATGTCGAAGGAAATGGTGAAGGTTTCCTAATTGGTGACATAGTAAAGGTGAATATTGATGTACCAAGATGCGGTATGGTTCGAATTGGGACTTACATTGGTGTGGTTGTAGATCATTATGATGTAGGGTTATGTATTGCGCTGCATGATATGAATCTCATAGTAGAAAATGCAGTGGAATGTTATTATCCCCAGTTTATGCAAGCATCAGCGTGGGAAGAATACGAAATTGAATTACTTTATCGTGTGAATCATAAGAATTATGAGTTAGTTTTAGGAGAAAAAGGGTCAAGTAAATCTATATTTGAAAAAATGATGTATATCAATCCAGAAATACTTAGCTCACTACGTAGAGGTTACTATGAAATAGAAGTTGGCGATGAATATATAGCAGCATGTGATTTTATAACACCAACAAATGTATTAATTGAAGCAGGTGATTCCATCGAATGTGAAAGTAAATGCAACTACATTATTACTGAAACAAAAAGAGATGTAGATTTAGAACCAGTTGGAGAAATATTTAGTTGTGGCGATGAACAGATTCGAAGATGCTTTATCTTAAAAAGGAAAGCGTATGAATAATATGAAGAGAAAGTGCAAAAGAAACCTACTAAAACTTATTCTTTTTGCAGGATGCATTGCAATTGGCATACTATTTTATAACTTAGTAAAACCAGTGCCTCTAACATATGATGCGTTTTATAAAGATGTAGAAGTGTATGAGTTTGCTTCCGATAAACAACAATTCAAAATTGATTATGTTGGAAGAATTTATGAGAATGATTCATTCATATATAACTACGAAATTACCAACAATAGATTACCAAGTGAATTGATCTATTCGAGTGATGAACCTCTTGACTGGGTGGATGACAATACCTATTTAAAAGGTGAAATTGTAGAGTACTATATTCAAGATAAGTATGACTCATCAATGTTTGCGACAAAGGATACCTATGCACAATATCAATATTATAATATTTGGCAACTGGTTATTAAAAGTGATGAAAAGGATATGCCATTTCAAGAATGGAAGGATGAAAACCTAGAGAAAGTATATGAAAAATATGTAGAGGATTGGTCAGATTCGTTTATGGAATTCTATGCAGTTATTGCAGCTGCTATTGTTACAGCATTTTGTTTTGTATTAACTATTTCTTCCAAGGGGATTGTAGCAACCATCACAAAAATAAGTAAGGAGAGTAAAGATGAAAAAGAAAACAAAACAGAGCATATTAAAGCGATTAAGTAAAAAATCGTATTTATTGGTAATTGCTGTAGGAATATTCTTCTATATGCAAGATTATTTGGATAAAAACACTTCAAGTACAACCACACAAAATGGAATTGCATTCTCTGCATGTGTAGATGGAGATACTGCAAAATTGATGATTGATGGTGAAGAAAAGACGGTACGATTTCTTGCGGTGAATACACCAGAAACAAAGCATCCAACTAAGGGGAAGGAATTCTATGGAGAAGAAGCGAGTGAATATACATGTTCAATGCTCAGTAATGCGACAGAAATCGAATTAGAATATGAAGAATCAAATAGAACGGATAAATATAGTCGGATACTGGCGTGGGTTTGGGTAGATGGTAATCTACTACAACGTTCTCTTGTAGGTGAAGGGTATGCCACTGTAGATTATATTTATGGTGATTATCGATACACTGATGAGTTATACAGTTTGCAGGATTATGCTGAAGAAAATAAATTAGGGATTTGGAAAGAGTAAAGTTATGAAAGGATCTAACATAAAAGAAAATCTCAAAAATCTAAGAGAAAGTCGTAACTTAAGCAAGACAAAATTAGCGAAAGAAATTGGAATCGATGAAAGTATTATTCGCAATATTGAATCAGGGAAATCAAAAAATCCTACAATTGAAACAATCGCAAATTTATGTAGTTATTTCAGTATCACAATTGATACATTTATGTATTATAAATTCAAAAAAACATCCGATATAAATTTCAAGGAACCTTCAAAAAAAATTGCAATGTTTATAAAAATTACAAATATTATAGAAGTTCCAGATACTCTAGTCCTTATATCCCTGTGTTTTATAGAGCATCCGGAAGATTTAGTTCTAACAAGTCCAAATGGTTGCTTCGAAGTTGCGGGAACAACAGCTGGATGTGCTATAGATGAGCCAATTGTAAATAATTATAAAGTTTTACATATAGAAAGTAAGTCTAATAAAAAGAGGTAGATATTAATGATTAACAGGTTACATGAAGGAGATGCAAGAGAAGTTATTGATCAACTAGAGGATAACAGCGTTCAACTAATTATTACTAGTCCACCTTATTGGGGGTTGAGGGATTATGAGAATCATCCAAATCAATTAGGACAGGAAGAAACACCGCATGATTATATTGATGAGTTGATACTGTTTTTTGAAAAATGTAAACGTGTATTAAAAGATGATGGAGTGCTATTTGTTAATTTAGCTGATACATACTATGGATCTAACAATGGTAAAGGATATCAACCAAAAGATAATGATAAACAGGTAAGTAATAAAGGTTCTGGTAAATCATTTCTGACTTATAAAGATAAAAGTATCAGAAGAAAAAGTTTAACTGGGATTCCACAGCGATTCATGGTAAAGATGATTGATCATGGATGGATATGTAGAAATGAAATTATTTGGAAAAAGAATAATGTGATGCCAAGTGCGGTGAAGGATCGCTTCACTGTCGAACATGAAAATATCTATATGTTTTCTAAAAATGAATACTACAAGTTTCATCAATTAAAAGAAAAGATGAAAACAAAGGATACAAGCAATCCTAGGGGGAGTAAAGGATGTTCTACACCACAATCAGGAAGAAGACACAAATGCAAACAGAACAAGCTCTATCGCAACGTACGCAGCGTTTGGGAAGTGAATCAGCAACCACTTAGAATAGAACATTATGCTACGTTCCCAGAGAAACTTGCAACGAGGATGATCTTATGTGGAAGTGATGAAGGAGATGTTGTATTAGATCCGTTTATGGGAAGTGGCACAACTGCAAAAGTTGCAGTTCGTTATAATAGAAATTTTATAGGCATCGAATTAGTGAGACGTTATATTGAACTTGAAATGGAACGAATTGATGAATTATTTAAAGAAACCTAGGAGGAGTAGAAAATGAAACTAAAACCATTTATACCAAGAAATTTAGAGCAATATGGAAATTGTGCAGTTGGTGGTGAATATGTGAAACGAGTAGGAAAGAAAAATTTAATTGATGAATTGGAAACACAAGGATTCACTGTTGTAATATATGAAAAGCAAGATGATACCTCAAAACGTAAAAGTGCAAAGAATACGTATTACATCTTAGAAAGGATGTAGCAGATATGGATGTTTCAGAAGCAAAAAGAAAACTGAGGAAATATACAACTTATCAATTACATCTGGCTTATATGTATAGAAGAACTGGAATGATTCAAATGCCAGATCCAACAGGAGCATTAGATAAAATGCCAAAATCACAAAAGAAAGAGTTATTGATAACTGCAGAAGAAATTAGTAAGGAGATTATCAGGTTACAGGATATCATTGAAAAGCAAAGTGCTAAAAAAAGTGTGATTGAGACTGATGAAAATGATTTAACTGCAGAAGAAATTAATCTGATCAATAGGAGTCTTATCATGTATGAAAAGCATGTGCGAAAAGCGATTGATGACCTTAATAAAGTGAACACATTGGAAATGAAAAAAATCAAAGGAAATAAGAGTGCTTTACTGAATTATCAAAAGAAAGAATATCGTATGAGTAGGTTAGTACGAAACAAACTAAAAAATGTGCCAGTGAGTGGCACATTTAAGAAAGGTAGATGATAAGAATGATTACAATAAATGATATTCTAACTCCTGAAATGAAAATAATATGTTGTGGGAGTATTCCAGGAGTATTAGCTCTATGTATGGTGACATATACAGAAGAAGAGGATACTTGGAAATCTATAGTATTTATAATAGTAATGAGTATAATTGTATTTCCAACTTTTATATATACATTAGAGTATTTACTTAAGAAGCTTCTACTTTAGGATGTAAACATATATGAATGTCTGTATACATATGCAGCACTTGGTACTATAAAAACGATACAGATTGCTAACGCTATAATTGCATTAAGTAAGTCTTGCATAACTACAGGATGAATAATTCCAGTGATTGCTGTAGTAATAATGGTCGCAATATAAAGGATTGCGAAAATAGAACTAAACAATAGGACAAAAAAAACAATATTGAATACTAATTCATTCCAAAAACTATAGGAGCGATATTTATGCCTTTTTAACATTTTTATAAATTCTTTATCAATGCGTTTATTTAATTTTCCAAATTATCAGTAGAATCATTTTTATAATATTTAATTAAAAGTCCATGAGCTACTTTACTTAGTAGCATAGAGTATTCCTCATCCAGTGCCATTTCTTTTTTTAGATCATTATAAAAATCTCTAGCAGGTTTGTTGCTTACATACACGTTTTTCAAAAAAAGAATCATAAATACATGAAAATGCTATATATTTATAGAAATTCAATTTCTTTATATCAACATCTGTTATTGAACTTTTGTGATTGAGAAAATAAGAAAGTATGGTTGCAATTATACTTCCAACCCCAATAGTTCCTATAAGAGACATAATGGTATCTGCGTTAAATAAAGTAGTTTCCGGGGATTTAGCAGTTACATCTGCTAGAGTAATAAAAAATAAATAAGAATACAAAAGAATCCCTCCCTAATGATGTGTAATTAATTAAATACATTATAGCATAATACGAAATGAGGTAAAAATATGAATATTGCAAAGAATTTAAAATACTTGCGAATCCAATCGGGATTGAGCTACAGAAAACTAGGGAATATTATAGATGTTCCACATACAGTAATAGAAAGAGTTGAAAAAGGACTAACAGCGGATCCACAAATTTCAACAGTAAAAAAGATATGTGATTATTTTAAAGTATCAATTGACGAGTTTGTAAATGAGGATTTTACTAAATAGAATTGTGCCACTCACCAGCACAATTAAGAAGAGAGAGGTTTAATGAAAATAGACATAATATCAGTAATTATATCAATTGTATCGATTATTGTTTCAATACTAAATGCAATGTTAATTAGAAAAAAGAGGATTGTTGATTATAGAATTCTTCAAGAAAGCGGAAGAGTTATGATTACGAAAAATGGAAACCAACTTATTTATAGTAGGGTAATAAAAATTGTGCCGGTGAGTGGCACAATTGGAAAGAAGGAAATATGAGTGAATCAACAGTGATGCCAGTATTTGTGGAAAGAGGAATTATAGCAATGATAGCCTTGGTTTTAACCCTTATAGTTTTTGATGCAATTAGAATTATTTTAGTGAATATTGCATTTGAGGAAAGGGTGAAAACAAATTGTATCTTAATAGTATATTATCGAAAATTAATAGAAAATTTATATAAGCAAGAAAAGAAGATGGGATGGCACAGTACTTATCAAATATTATTTAGTACAAAAATATTTGGGAATCATTGGACTATAGTAAGTGATGAAAATGTCCCTTATGGTTGGATAGAACGATTAGTGAGGATTGGGTTATTTCTTCTGATAGTTTCATTAATATATGTTGCAGCTAGAAATTGGAATATTGTTCATTAAACCTTATGTAGATATGAACTAAATTTAGATAATATCATGAAGATCAAAGTGGAGAAACACATGATGAGAATAAAAGTAAATTTAAAAGAATTAAGAAACAAGAAAACCATGAGTATTTACCAATTAAGTAAAGCAACTGGATTAAATGAAAGTATCATTCGTAAAATTGAATCTGGCGAACGAGCAAATCCCAGCATCCGTACAGTTGCTAAGTTATGTGAATGTTTAGAAATTAGCATTGATGATTTTATATACAATGATCTAGCAAAATAAAAAATTGTGCCGGTCACCGGCACAATTCAATAAAGGACTCTATTTATCCTTATCAGGTTTTGCAAGAACAAACGTTAAATCGTTCTTATCATCAATAAAAGCTAACTTTGTTCCTGTTAACTCTGCAATATCAAATAAATCTTTTTTGCTCCAACTATCATTACTAGCTTTGTTAGAAATATTTTGCTTGGTAACGTTCTGATGCTTTGCTAAATCAGTGAATGTAAATCCATGTAAAGCAAGTAGAGACTTTATTTTATCAGTTGATGTCATAATAATATGCTCCTTTGCAATACCATTATGATATATAAAGTGACAAAAGTCAATCTGAAAATGTACTTAAACAATTAATAAATTTACTTTTATGTTGACAAGGTTCATTTATAAGTTTACAATATACATGTAATCACTCTGTTGTAGGTGCTGGTGTAGTATAGGCGTCAATACATACCCTAACTCACTTAAGTATTTGAGCCCTCCAATAAACAAATACTTATTTCTATACTGCACTGGCATGTGCAACAGAGTGAAATTAATTAAAAGGAGAATAAGGAAATGAAACATAAAATTATAGCGATATCAAATCAAAAAGGTGGAGTAGGAAAAACTACTACTGCAAAGAATCTAGCTTATGAATTATCAAGAAAAGAACAAAAAGTAGTTCTGGTAGATATGGATCCACAGTGCAATAGTACAAAAGGACTCATTACGAAATCGTATGATCGCACAATTCTGAATGTAATCATGCAAAAGCGATTTAAGAATTGTATTCTGAAATACAACAAGTACATGGATATTATTCCGGGTGATCCAACATTAGCATCTGCAGAGTTTGATATATCACTCTTCCAGAAAAAAATGAATGAGTTAAGTGGAAATTATGACTATGTCATTTTAGATACCTCTCCATTCTTCAATGCATTAATTGCTGGAATCTTAGTTGCCAGTGATGCAGTTATTATTCCATGTGAACTGGAACCGGATTCACTTGATGGAATGCAGACACTACTTCGAGAGATTAATACAATTTGTAAAGAAGGAACCATATTTAAAATATTGTATACAAAAGTGAATTCACTAAAATCCACAGAAGAGGATTTGGATATGTTACAAGATGCACTTGAGAATTATAATTTTAAAACAAGGATTCATTATCATAAATATGCTCCTAAGCGAGCACGAGCAAAACAGATCCCACTTTCGAAACGATATAAACGAGCGAGTGTGACAAAAGACTATATAAAGTTAGCGCAAGAAGTAATGGAGGTACTATAAGATGGGAAGTATATTGAAGGATTTCGCAAAAGATGTTGTGAAAGAGACGAAGAAGAATGAAACTAGAATACAGATGATTCATTATCACGAAATCAAAGAAGCAGATAAAAACCGTGAATTGAGAGATATTGAAGGTATGGCAGAAGATCTGCTAGCTGATGGAATCGAGCATAATCTGCTAGTTAGACCAATTAAGGATAACGATGTTTATAATTATGAACTGGTGGCAGGTCATAGAAGATTTGCAGCTATAAATATGTTGATTGATCAAGGGCATAAAGAGTTTAAATATGTTCCATGTAAGATAGAGGAAATGGATGATTTAGACGCAGCTAGAAGAAAGATATTAAATAATCTACAAACAGATCCATATACACCAGCTGAATACTTATCTTGTATTGAAGAATTACGCCACGTATTCAATGAAAGAAAAAAGCAAGGTATTGAACTAAAAGGAAGAATTAGAGAGTTAATTGCAGAAGAAGTTGGACTAAAAAGTTCCCAAGTTGGTGTATATGAGAAGGTAATTAATAATGCAATTCCGGAAGTAAGAAAGAAAATTGAGGAAGGCGAATTAACAATAAGCGCAGCTGCAGAACTCTCATCACTGGATGATGAAGAACAATTAATGTTCATTGAAGAGAATGATGATCTATCACTAAAAACTATAAAAGAACACAAACAGGCACAAGACAAAGAAATTGTGCCAGTGAGTGGCACAATTGATGATGAGGTGATTGCAGATGATTCAGAAGAATATGAAGAAGCAGTTACTGCAGAAGAAGATATAGAGTTTTTGGATTACGATGAAGAAGATGGCATACTTGTTGCTGATGAAGATGAAGTAATGAATAAAGATATTGAGCAAGATCAAGAAGAATTATATTTGAACTTGATCAATGATGAAAGATATCTAAAAAATACCATTGAAAGTTTGGAGCAGTCATTATCAAAGATGATAGATATTGTAGAAAAAGCAGATAAAGCAACCTTACAGGAACAAGATTTATCAGGTGTTGAATCAGCATGTGTAGAGATTTTAAATAGAATCAGTAATTTGTAAAATGAAGTAAAGAAAATTTGTGCCGGTCACCAGCGCAAATAAGATAATAGCAAAAAAAAAGGACTGGAGGGTTTATGAGTAGTTATATAGAAAGTTTGGACCGAAAAGAGACGATTAAGAAAGCAAAAAAGAGAATGCAACACTTTAGTGATCTCTATCGCTTATTGTGTGCAGGATATCAAATACCAGGGGTTTCGTATGGGAGTGATGTACAAAGTAATGGCTACAGCAATCACTCACAAAAGATACTTCATCAAATAGAAAAGAAGGATGAACGTTATGCTGAGATTGAAGAAGTGTTAACAGCAATGGATAGATTGAATGATAAAGAGGGTGAAGTACTTTTCCTGAAATATATTGTAATGTTGTCAAATGATAGAATAATAGAAACAATGCAAGTTTCAGAATATTCAGTATTTAAACTTTTAAGAGAAGCGTACTTCTCAATTGCGATATTATTACAGTTAGAGGTGAAGTGTGAACATCAATGAAAATGCACCCAAAATAAATGCAAAGTTTTTGCAAAATAAACACAAAGTTTTCGCAAAAAAATTCAACAGTTTATCCAAAGCAAAATGTGTTAAAATATGTATAATGAGTTTAGTGTATCTAGAGGTAAAAACAATGAATTTAGGTTGTTTTAACCCTATATTTAATGAAAACAACAAGAATTGTGCCGGTCACCGGCACAAATATCAAAGTAAAAAAGGAAAATAGGAGAAAAATCATGAGAAAAATTAAAATTTTGTTAGGAATTATTTTGTTGTCAAGTGTTGTTGCTTGTGGAAATAATAAGCCTAAGTTTGAATTGAAGAAAGATAAATTTGTATTTGAGTTTGGTGAAGAAATATTACTGAGCCCAGAAGATGTATTAAAAACAGAAAATGAGAATTTAATACAAAATACACAATTAGCCGCAGATATTGATGACGAAAAAATGGTAAGAGAAGAATTATCTGATATGGTAACGTATGTAATTATTGAAAATTCAATCCAAATTGATGGATTGCCAGTAGGTGAGTATCGAGGAACTGCAGAATATGAAGATGAAACTTTAGATTTTAAAATTATAGTAAAAGATACAACAGCTCCGGAATTTATTGATTTTCAAGATAAGATAGAAGTTGAGCAAAATTCAACTGAGGATCTAACAACTAAATTTAAGATTGAAGATTTAAGTGAAGCCACAGTTTCATTAGATATGGCAAAAGTAGATTTAGCGAAAGCTGGCGAGTACAAAACTACAGTAACTGCGAAAGATGCATATGACAATGAAACAGTTAAAGATATAACAATCATTGTAAAGGAAAAAGCAACTGCAGAAGAAACAAATGCAGAAACAAATGAAGAATCTACAACATCTGGAACTGTAGATAGTTCAGGCGCAGGAACAACTGGAGATAGTACAAATACATCTGGTGGAACTGGTAGCACAAGTACAGGAGGAATAACTACAACTCCTAGCAATCCTACTCCAGCACCATCAGAGCCAATTGTACAATTAACTCCTACACCATTAGGAGGGCAAATATTCGATACAGACACTGCTGCAGCTGATTGGGCTGATTCTATATTTAACGATTGGGATGCTGCAAGAAAATATGCTGCAAAATTTGGATATTCAGACATTACAAGTTACATTACAACACAAATAGCATATGGTTATACAAGTACAGGAGAAATTGTAAATGTTAAATATTCAGTTACATGGACATTTCAATAAATAAACAATAAATAAATTAAAGTCGGTGATAATCATCGGCTTTTTCTTTTGAGAGGAGGATTAGAATGAGTGGATTTAAAAGTAATGGAGCAGGAGGAGGTGGACCCAGCTTAAATATATTTAGTATAATAAGAAGATTAAAATAACTAAGCGACGATAAGTCGCTTTTTTTCATGAATGGAGGAAACAAGAAAAATGAAAAAGAAAATATCTAAAATTTTATTAACTTTACTTGTTACGTTTGGAATGTTTGCAGGTACTTTGGGAAATGTGGAAGCTGCAGCAATAGGGAACTTGACAACATCGTCTACAGGGTATAATTACTCGTGGTCATCAACAACACCAATTAATGGAATGACAAGTGGTTATGCGCAGTTAGATCGTATTTATGCAGATGGATTGTTAAATACATGCTTTGACCCAGCAACGATGACGCAACCTGGTGGCGGTTATAATAGCGATCCGATGGTAATGGATGCAATAAAAACAAAACTAGCTAGAACTGCGGTTGCTAATAATATTGAAGCTATGGATGATCAAACATATAGTGCATGGCAACTATATCAACATACAATTATGTATGGTAGTTCCCATGGATTTACAGTTGATTCTACTGATGTGCCAAATCTTTCAAATTATTATTCACAGTTTGAAGCAAAAGCTACAAGTTTTTGGACAAAACCAACATTCAATTTCGGAGATGGAACAATAAAGTCTGGAGAAACAAAGACATATAATGTTACCAATGGTATTACTAGTGGTTGGACTGTCAATGGTACCAGTACAGGAGTTAATGCAACATTCTCTAATGGCGTACTAACAATAACAAATAATAATACTACTGATAATACGATTGGTATTCGACTTCAAAAAGAAATTGGTCAATATAAGCGATTATCAATGGTTTACAACAAAGCAGGGTCACAGCAAACTGGAAGTTTTGGGATTACCGATCCTGATGTAGTACCTTTTAATTTGACTAATCTACGCAAAGGAGACTTACAAATTGTAAAAGTTGATAACTTAGGAAATAAAGTATCTGGAGTTACATTTAACGTAAGTACAAATTCAAATATGAGTAGTCCATTTGCAACTCTAACAACAGGAGCAGATGGGTCGATCACACAAACTGGTATTGATATTGGTGATGTGTATGTACAAGAAACTGCAGTAAGAGCACCTCTTACAATTGATAAGACAATTTACAAAGTTACAATCTTACCAAATCAAACTGTTACATTTAGCCAAACAAATAATCGTGTAACTGGTACAGCGATATTACATAAAGTAGATAAAGATACTGGTGGGACAGAACCACTGGGTGATGGTCGCTTAGATGATGCGGAATTTGAATTCCGTGCATATGAAGATACTTATGATGAAATTACAGGATTACAAACATTAAAGAAAGACCAATTGATCAAAACGGAAACAATTGGATCGGATCTTACAATGACAGTATCAGGGTTACAGCCGGGAAGATATTATTTTGTAGAAAAGAAAGCATCAACTCTTTATTTATTAGATACTGAAAAACATATAGTTGATTTAAGATATGTGGATAATGCGACTGCAGTTGTAAAAGGAGAAACTACTTCTGCAAATAAAGTAATGCGTGGAGACTTTGGTATTCAAAAGTTTGTTAATACTGGAGAAAGTGGATTACAGATGCCAGAACCAGGATCTGTTTGGGAAGTTCGTTTGACATCCGAAATTGCAAAGGTTGGAAAAGAAAATGCAAAAGTAATTACTGTCACAACTGGATTAGATGGAGTTGCATGGGTGAAAAACCAACCAGCAGGTACTTATACATTCACTCAAATAAAAGCAGGAAATGAAAACTGGGATTTATCTCCAGAGTTCACAAGAACAATTTCTTATGATGGACAAATTGTTAATTCAATTGTAGGAAACAATTTACACACTTCTTATCTTCAAGTATACAAGCAAGATGAAGCAAGTGGTGAGTTGATTACGTTCCCAGCAACATTCCAAATTTGGGATAAAACAAACGATGAATGGTATACAGAAGTTGTTGGAAATAAAGTAATTGATGAATGGTCTACAGAAGATGGACTGCTAATTACAAACAAAGTACTTCCAGCTGGTGACTATGAACTAGTTGAAACAGGTACACCATCAGGTTACTTGGATAAAGATGAAAGAATTCCGTTCACGATTACTTCTTCAAATTCACATGAGGTAAATGTGGATGGTAAACCAATCTTTGTTGTTAGAGTTACAAATGAAGCTCCTACAGGAAGCATGAAACTTACAAAGGTATTTGAACGAGTTGAAGGTTTATACGATGATGAAGTATTACAGAGTGGATGGAAAGTAACGTTTAAAAACGATGTACTTGCTACTTATGATGGTGAGACAGTTCTACACACTGCTGGAGAGCAATACGTAAATCCTGATAGTGAAGATGGGTTGTTCTATGCCAATGAAGATGCAGATTTATTCATGGATGATATTTATGTTGGGTATGGAGAAGGAACAACTCTAAACTTTGAAGAAGTTGTTTATCCTAAAGGGTATGTGCAAGCCGAGGACTTTAGTGTAACGTTCACAAAAGATGAAGATGACAACAAAACTAAAGTAATCGAAATCGAACGTGAAGTAGAAAACAAAGTTATTCGTACCGATTTAGAAGTAGTTAAAAAGAATCAATACACTGATGAAGTTGTGATAGGTGAAGAGTTTGGTTGGACGCTATATGCAGATGCAGAACTAACGCAAGAGATTGCACAACTAACTACAGATCCAGAAACAGGAAAAGCAGTTTTAAACGACCTTCCATATACTTTTGAAGGTTACTTAGTTGAAACATCAGCACCAGAAGGATGGTATCTAAGTGAAGAAGTAATCCATGTGGTTATCAATGATGACACGGAAGGATTAGGAAATACTTATTCAATTGATTTCTACAATAAGCCAAAACCAACGATTGGTACTACAGCTACAGGAATTAATGATGCGAAAGTATTAGATCCAAGTATTGATAATGAGATGACAGATATTAGTGATGTAAAGAATATTGATACAGAACTAATTTATACAATTCATACAAGATACTGGTTATATGATGAAAGTGGAAACGGAAATCATAAAGTAGTGTTGGAAGAAGTCTATAGAAATGTTACTTTTGAAGAAGCCGATGCATTATTTACTAGCAAGTTGTTGGCAGAAGCTCATACACTTGAAGAAGGCAGATACTTCTTTAGCGAGGATTTCTTTGTTCAGGAAACTGAGGATACAATTGTTGAGGTAGAAACAGAAACACCACTGATTTCGCATAACGATCCAGAAGATCCAGGTCAGACTCGTGCGAAACGTTCATAATTGAAAAGATTATGCACACTCAAATAAAAGAAGGGAGAAAAAAAACAAAGAGTGGAGAACTCTTAACTTGAGAAGTGGAATGATAGGGTAACGCCTTGAAACGCTTCCTCTAATACTCCGACATGCAATTAATAAGTGCATATTTATTGTATGAAGCTCGGTAAAGACGGCAGAGAGTTACCGTAATAAGAAATTAACGAAAGTGTCCTAGAGGTAGGATATGTAACCTATATGCCGGGAGTCATAAAAAGTTAAATATGGTGAGAATGACTAAAAAGTCTGACGAACTTGCGAATGTACGCTCCAAGGCCTTGCGTATAGAAATGTACGTGAAACTGACTTGAGGATAAGTAAAAATGCGTTTTATGAAAGTCCTTGATATGTTACAGGCATATGATAAGTTGGTGGGGTAAAGCAAGCACCTAAGTTTAAACATTGATAGAGTTAAGGGAACGTTGAAAGCTAAAGACGTGGAGGTAGCACAATCAAAGAAGCGAAGAAAAGGAAATCATAACTTTTCTGAATCTTTAGTGAGAGTAGTGGCACGACCAATGAAGGTTCTGTAATGGAACCAGAGGAACAGCCACAAGTCAATTATTTATAAATGAAACTTAATCACAGCTCATGGATTCTAGTAGGACTAAAAAGGTCACGAATCTGACGAGAGGAGTGATAAACCATGAATACAAAAGTTAGAAAAGAGAATAGAAAATTAAAGAATCAAAGTATTAGTTACAGTGAATATTATGGAATGACAGAAATATTTGACGAACTCTATAAACGAAGTAGTGAAGGAGCGATATTTCATAAATTAATGGATACCATTAGTTCTAACGCAAATATACTTTTATCGTATCGAACGATTAAAAGAAATAAAGGAAGTAAAAGTGAAGGGATTGATGGAATAACCATAAGAGATTTAGAAAAGCTGCCACAGGAAGAGTTTATACGGAAAGTTCAAAAGAGGTTTAAAAGATATCTACCAAGAAAAGTAAAAAGGGTAGAGATACCAAAAGAAAATGGCAAAATGAGGCCCTTAGGGATTCCATCAATATGGGATAGGATAACCCAACAGTGTATATTACAAGTATTAGAACCAATATGTGAAGCCAAATTCTATAAACATAGTTATGGATTTCGTCCTCTAAACTCAGCAGAAAATGCAATAGGTGTTTGTATGTATAGAATGAATCATACAAAAATGTCATATGTAGTAGACATGGATATACAATCATTTTTTGATGAAGTAAATCACACAAAACTAATGAGACAAATATGGACATTAGGAATACGGGATAAGCAGTTATTAGTAATAATTAGAAAAATATTAAAAGCTCCAATAGTAATGCCCACAGGAGAAACGATAATTCCAACCAAAGGAACACCACAAGGAGGAGTATTAAGTCCGTTATTGGCAAATATTAATCTGAATGAGTTTGACTGGTGGATAGCTAATCAGTGGGAAGAAAGAGACTGTAAGGAATTGAAACCACAGTTCAATAAAAAGGGAGTTCGAGATAAAGCAAATAGTTACAGGAAACTACGAAACAAAACAAGTTTGAAAGAAATGTATATAGTGAGATATTGTGATGATTTCAAGATATTCTGTCGCAATCGTTCAACTGCAAATAAAATATATCACGCAATTGAAATGTGGTTGGAAGAAAGACTGAAATTACCGATATCAAAAGAGAAATCAAAAGTAACAAACTTGAAGAAAGAAAGTAGCGAATTCCTAGGGTTTAGCTTAAGGCTAGTTGAAAAAAGCAATCGACATGTCTGTCATTCGCATGTTTCAGCAAAAGCACAGAAACGAATAAAAGGTTCATTAAAAGCACAAATGAAATGCATACGAAAAGCTGAAAAAGAAAGTACATTAAAGGAAGAAATAAGAAAGTACAATTGTATGGTAATTGGAATACATAATTACTATAATAAAGCAACACATGTGAATAGGGATTTTAACGTGATTGGGTACCAGATGATGAGAAGCTTCTACAATCGCTTTAAAAGAGAAGGCTTAACAAGTCGTGGGAAATATGATGGTAAGGACAAAGGCATAAGAAAATATATGTCATCAAAAATGGTAAGGTACCTAAATGGGTATCCCATTTTACCAATAGACTATGTCCAAACAAAAATATCTTGGCTACGAAAAAGAAATATAAACATATACACTGTAGAAGGTAGAAAACTAATACATGAAACACAAAAATCAGTTGAAGAATGGAAAATACAATGGTTGAGAGAGCATCCAATTATAAGTGAAAGAGCCAGTATAGAATATAATGATAATCGTTTATCATTATTCATAGCACAGAAAGGTAGATGTGCAGTGAGTGGGATAGAACTAGTGCTAGAAGATGTGCACTGTCACCACAAGGAATTATGGTCGAAAACAAAAGATGATTCTTATCATAACTTGATAATTATCCATAAAGAGATACATTATCTTATTCATGCGACAGACGGTAATTTTATTAGCATCATATTAAACCGATGGAATTTAAACGAAAAGCAATTGGAAAAACTCAACAAATTGAGAAAACTTATTAACAATTCTGAATTGAAAATGCATTAAACAAATGAATATTTCTAACTAAAAGATTAAGTAAAATGAAATTTATAAATAATTGATGGAGCGCCGTGTGAGGTGAAAGTCTCACGCACGGTGTGGAGCGGGGGAAAATCCGAAGATAATTTCAAAGGATTACCTATCGCTATTTCACATGGAAAAATTCAAACATGAGATCAAAGTGAACAAGGCAAATAAACTAACAGATGAAGTAATTAAAGGACTTCCTTTCTCATTTGAGTTTGAAGGATTGAAAGATGGTAAGGTTGTTGATACGTTTGTAATCGACGGTGATATTGAAACAGGTATAGCGACATTCACATTCTATGGTGAAGGAACGTATGATGAAGTACGTGTTAAAGAAAAAGAAGCGCCAGAAGGATTCGTATTATCTGATGAAGTTGTGAAAGTCACAATGGATGATTTTGATGAAGATCGAGTATATACAATTAAATATTACAATGAAATGATGGAAGTCGTTCAAGTACATGCAGGAGATTCTACAATCCTAGATTTACATTTCACATTACTAGGGTTGTCAGGAGTCTTTTTCTTTATCCTAGGAATTCTTATTTATCAAAGAAGAGAAGGAACATATTCTTTTGCGCAAGCTCAAAGTAATCAATCAGTTTTCCATTCTTTTGTACGCTCACAAGCAAACTATGCAAAGAGACATGAACAAGCGATGAAAGAATCTAAAGTCACAAAGATTAAAACTAAAGAAACAGAGAATGAAAAGAGTGAAGTGTTGTATCGTAAAATCATTGAAGAGAAAAAAGAATAACTTACTGCGTGAGAGCGAATAAAATGATGTAGTCCAGGTAGGACTCTCACCAAGCGATACTAGAATACGAGGTGAAGGAAATGAAAGAAAACAATGGTGGTATGACATGTAACACTCCAGCAATGCTAGAGATAATTAAACAGTGGAGAAAAGAACCACATGGACCATGTCTAAGAATTATCTCAGTAGATCCAAAACGTGAATTATTGGAGAACAACAGAAACAAAGTGAGTGATACAAAATGAGGAAATCGAATAATAAGAAAGCCCTTCTTATCATTGTAATAAGTGTAATTGCACTTTGTAGTGTAGGAGCATTTCTGTTTTATGAAATGCAAAAGCAAGAATCATACGACCAGATGCAAATCACATTTAAAGAAGTAGAAAGTGTTTATGAAGTAGAGAGTGAATTGGATGCAATCTCATTTATTAAAAGCACAAGTTCAAATGTGGAAGATATTACATATCCTAATATTGATACAACGCAAATAGGCGAACATGTATATATCTTTTTAGCGTATGATTCTTTTGGTAATCAGAAAGAATTTGCTTTGGAGTTAAACTTTAGCGATCCCATTCTTCCAGAGTTGGAATTGAGTGTAGCATCTGTGGAAATTACAGAAGGTGATGCAATTGATTTGGAATCCTATGTAGTAAAAGCAGAGGATCCAATTGATGGAAAACTAGAAGTGGAAATAGAGAAACCTGAGAATTATAAAAAAGTAGGAAGTCATGAAATTGTATATCGAATTCAAGATAAAAACGGTAATAAGGTAAGTGCTATTTTAAGGCTCACAGTAAAGGAAAAGCCGAAAGTGGAGGAAACGGATACAAAAGAGACAAATGGCTCTGAGAACGGCTCAAACGAAGGCAGTGGGGGACAAAACAACTCAAATAATCAAGTTACTAATCCTGTTAGCCCTGAACCCTCACAAACAACAGGAAACAAGCCTGCAAATAAGAAGTTTTTGTTCTCTGATGGTTATGATATGCAAAGTGCACAGCAAGCATGTCAAGGGTATTTATTTTCTTTCCCTGGTTATTCTGGAGCATGTAAGAACTTATATAATGGATCCGTTCCGTTAGGACAAGAAGCAGTTTTCTATTGACAAGGAATTTGTAGTTATACTTAAAGTAATCGAGTCCATCGCAATTGTGCCGGTCACCGGCACAATTGCATTGAGTTTATAAATTATGCTCCAAAATCAGATACAAGGTTATCTGCAAGAAGAGGTAAAGATGAACCAGAATGATAAATATAAAACAGAAGCGTATCAAATCATACAAAGATTAAAAAGAGATAAGAAATCTTCGATTAAACTAGCAGATGCTTCTGATGATAAAATTGAAAGTTTAGAATGTCTGCAGTGGTATATTATTATGTTGAATGGCGAATCTCGATTATACAATCTTGGATATTATTTCACAATGAATTATAGTAATAGTGAAATAATAATTGTAAAGGAAGATACATTGAGAAAATCTTATTATTTTGAAATTCCATATGGAAAGCATGATGAGTGGTGTGAATATTGCTTTGAAATAAATAAAATTATAAGAGATGATGGAAGTGTATTACTATATGTTTCCAATAATCCATATGTTTTAGAATCTTATATGGTAATAGAATGCATGAATGGCGAGGAAGAAGAACTGAAAGAATATTGTAAGCAACATGAAATTGAGCTTAAGTACGATAGAGGAAATGAAGAGTTTATGAGTGAACTCAAAAATAGGATGTGGAACAGTATGAGTTTTACCCTAATCGCAAAATTTGAGGACTTTAAATCTCTGTTTGAAGCAATGTTTAAATTTTTACCTGAATCTAAGTTGAATGATTTAAGATATAGTTGGAAGCAAAAGAATAGATAATAATGAAAGGTACGATTGTTCGTGCCTTTTTATTATGCTCACATGTAGAAAATGCGTATAAACAAAGTTGTGCCGGTGACCGGCACAACTCACTGCGTGAGGGCAGATAAAACTTACTGCGTGAGAGTGATTAAAAACAACTGCGTTGAGCGAGTAAAAGCATCCTATATGTGAGTTTTTAATAGAAGTATACATAATAAAAGGCAAAGGAGGCATTAAGTGAATGAATTAAAAGAGAAGAAACCTCCAAGGAAACAAACAGAGTTCACCATAGAAGAACAGGAGGTGCTGTGTATGGTGATCACACATTATGAAGCAGTGAAAGAAAAGTATCCAAACCTAAGTGTGTTTTGGATCCTTTCTTTGTTGCGAGAGAATCGGTCATGGTTACAAGAGAAGTTGCATAGTGTCTATGAACGCTATGGCCATACAAATTTTTGTATTCGCCATTTAAGTAAAGAAGATGTAGAGGAAATTGAGCGTAGTGTATTGGAACTAAGAAAGGAAGGTGGTGTTATCGATGTTTAGTTTAAGTAAGTTTCTTGGTAAGAAACTAAACAAGGAATGGGCTGATGAAAGTGAAGATACTCCAGAAGAGGAGTTTGAAAAAACAGATGAAGTACAAGAGCAAGTAGAACTTGATCGTCGTTTAAAAAAGTTTGATCGTAAACTGTTACGTAAACGAATCTTGATTTATGTATGTATTGGATTTGGTGTGTTGGGTGCAATTAAGAGTTTCGCTCCTGCAGTTACAACACATAACTATGCAGAAGTTGAAGCGATGACGTTTGTTCAAAACTATAGCAAAGAATATTACCATTATCCAAAAACAGAGGATGAACTTGCATCGTTAAAGAAATTTCAACTACAGAATAGTTGGGATATGAAATATACAGAATTAGTGGAGTATGCCAATTTGAATAACGTTGAAATTTATAAAGTGTCAACCAGTGATACAGAAAAAGGAATCAATGATTATTACTGTTATGGAACCTTAACCACAAAAGAGGAAAAACAACCAAAAGCAGTTTCAACCGTAGTGTATTTCAAAGTAAGTGTCGCAAAGGATGGGAGTCGTTATTTGGTAGTAGAACCAGTTGCAAATGCAAAAGTAAATGTAAATGCAATTGTTGATGAAGATAAAGTCGAAATCTATCAGTTTGAAGGTGAGAGCGCATCTACAACACTAGAAGGTAGTGATAAGGATGAAGTTACAAGAACAATCAATTTGTTTTTGAAAACCAACAATGATGATATCAAACAAGCGAGACTGTTATGTACAAAAAATAGCGTCATTGATGAACTGGATCCAAATATGAAACTGGAACTTGTAAATGTGAGTAGTGCTACTAGTGATGAGGAAACAATCTATGTGTATGCAGAAGTTAGTGAAACATATGGAACTTTATATTCTTCAACTAGAAAATACTATGTTGAAATCGATAAAGAAAAAAATAAGATAAAAAGATTGGAGGTATATTAAATATGAATTTTGTAGATACAGCGTTATTTCAGGTAATTTGGAAAGGTGCTGCAGCACTGATTTTCTTTTTTCTTATAAGAAGACTGATTGATAGTGCTGGTGCATCATGGAAGAAATCAAAAGGAAGTATCATTTCAGTATTAGATGAGGTGGTGTTAGCGATTGTTTATATCGCTATATTTGGAATTATTGTTTATCTTCCACCATCAACAATTATTAATGTATTCACAGCAATTGTAGGATGGATATGGGGATTTATTCACCCGATTCTTCGAGATTATATTGGAATTCCAATTTAAGGATGAGGAGGAGATACAGGGATGAAAAATTCTTATAATTATGCTTGTGTAGAAGATTATAAGCAAAAGATTGTAATTCCCATCATTGCTCTTGAGTTTGAAGGTTGGTTACCATTTCTTGCATGTACAGTAGGAACGATTGCTGGAACCATTGTGTTTGGAATTCCACTTGCACTCTTACTCGGTAATATCATGTTCTTTCTTTCGTTTACACTCAGTTTTGTAGGGATGATGATTTTCTCTCATTTTAGTAGTGAGCGTGATGAAGAAACTGGAAGAACCAGTATAGAGAAATTTTACTATACAAGAATTCGAAAATTAAAATGTATTTATGGAAGTGATGGAAGAGAACATTATCTTTCAAAGAAAGTGAAAGGAGTTGTGTATATGCATGCATGTAGGTAAGGTGTATATAGAAGATAATTTAATGAGTAACTATGGTGTTATGACTTATAATTATCTAATCAAACCAAAGAACTCACTCTATTCAGAGAAAACGCAAAAAAGTGATCTGGTAGAATTGATGAAAAAGTTGATTCTTAATATTAATATGCCAGGTTATTTCTTAATTCGACCAAGAGGAATTGATAACAAGAAAATCTTACAATTTTATTTGGATAATTTCGAAAAGTATGGACATGATGGTTTCAGAGATTTAGCAGGTCAAATGCTATTTTCTCTTGAGAAGATTCTAAAGAAACACAAGCGATTTCGTTATGACCTTTATTTTGTACTTTGTGATGGAAGAGAGGAATTGAAACATCGCAAGCGAGTGAAGATGTTTACAGTTGATGAAAACGTGCCATACGATAAACGTATGATGGAACGATTCAAGTTATATGAAAAACAGATTTTCAAGAAAATCAAACAAAAAGGTCTAGATGTAAAACGTGTAGTAGATGAAAAAGAGTTGCTTGGACTACAGAACTATCTGGCGATTCCAACTGAGAAACCAGTCTATGATTATTATGTTCGGCCAGATGTGGACCCATCAAAATTAGTGTATGAATATGAAACAATGGATCATAAAAAAGAAACATTGTATTCCAGAACGTTTGTAGCTTCTAAATTCAACAAGAAAAAAATCAGTAGTAAGAATTATACGGATGATGTCATTAACTGTTTGCAGCTAGAAAGTTTTCCAGTTGATACCATCGTAAAGTTTGATTTAGAGCATACCAGAGAATTTAAAAAGAACATGGCTGGAAAGAAACAGGATACTATCAAAAAGACAGAGCGTTATACAAGTTTGAGTGATCGTATCGATAAAGAAGGTGTAAAAGCAATTGCAATCGCAAAAGTAGGAGAGAATGTAGATGAATCAATTGAGAAGTCAAAGATTCGTTGGCAGCTCTTTTTTAGATTGTATTCCAAGAGGGAAAAGAACCTGGAACGATACAGTGATCAACTACGTATCCTGATGGAAGGTAAAATGAATTTATCCGTCGAATATGGTGATCAATTAAAATTGGCAAACAACCTGATGCCATATCGTAGCGTGTTTACAAAATACACACAGCTTACAGATGTAGCTTACTTTTGCCAATACAACTGGTTAGGCGGATTATTTATTGGTGAAGAGCATGAAGGCTTTGTAGAAACCTTCACAAAGCCGGGAAGAATACCAATTCTCTATGATATATCGAAAGTATTTGAAGAAGGTGCAACAGGTACCCACTGTTCCACAACTGCTTATGCTGGAGAGTCTGGAGGTGGGAAAACCCAGCAGGCAGATAATCGAGTATTTACCTATATGGTCTTTCGAGGTATGCGAACCCTCTGTGTGGATCCAAAAGGCGATCGCCTTAAAAAGGTAGAACTGTTAGGTGATATGGCGTCTCACTTAATTATTGGTTCTCCTGATTGTCAGAATGGAATGTTTGATGCATATTTGATTAATGAAAATATCAATGAAGCTTATTCGCAGGCAAAGAAAGATGTGGATTCCTTGCTTCGTGCAGTCAACATGCATCATGAAGGTATTTTCCAGAAAGTAGAAGAAGCACATCGTGCAATGATTACAGATTTACAATTAGGAAAAATAAAGAAACTTAGCTTTACGTATCTGATTGAATATAAGCTAATGGAAATTGAACCAATGGTCGCAAAGGAATTACTTACACTACGAGAAGACTCGATGGGACGTTTATTTTTCAGTGATGAACACACAACGTTTGATGAAGCATTCAACTTGAATAAGATGTACAACCTAGTAACCTTTGATAAGATACCACCTAAAAGAGAAGCAAATGATCGGTTTGATCCAAACCGATTGGAACGTGCAGTCTTCTCAGTTGTGTTATCAAGAGTACAAAATATAATCAATGGGTTCATGAAGCGCTTTGCTGGAGAAGAAAAGCAGTTAGTATTTGATGAATATAAAGTATACAAGGAAATAGATGGTGGAGAAGCAATTGTAGAGCATGCAAATCGACAAGTGCGTAGCTGGTTTGTGCACTTATACATTATTGCGCAATCACTCAGTGATATTTCCGCAAGTATTTTAAATAATACAGGTGATAAATATGTAGGATCTATTCGCTCTAGCGAAGAGATTGAATACATTATGCGTGAGATGGGTCTGGAAGGTAATGAGACAATCAAGGATGCATTACAAGACCGTACGAAACAAGAAGGTGCAGATCCTGATAAAAAGTATGTATTTATCCTTGAAGATTACAATAAGCGAAAAAGTATGGTCCGTAATGAAATGTTGGATGTATTCGCAGATGCATTCTCAACACTGAAAGTAAAAGTTGGAGAAGTCGACAAAAAGATAATACCCAAACAAGATACCCTGATGTTTGATAATTATGCTGTGGAAAGTGAAGGTATTTATGATGGATAAGAAATCAATTTCTTCGACAAAAATTCTTTCAACTAAAAAACGACTATTGTCTATATTTTTTGTTTTCCTGATATTGATTCCTATATTTTCATCAACGATTGGAGCCACACAAATAACCGCTAATGAACAGGCAATAGTACGTGAAGAGAAAAAAGAAAGTGGCGATGACAAAAGCGACACTGAAAGTAGTGATGATACGCATGGAGAAGTAGGTTCAGAAATTATGAAAGACTCCTGTATGATTTATGGAGAAGGGAGTTCTGATTATGAACAATGTAAAGAAGATAGAAAAGCAAGTTCAGATACACCACAGTTTATAAAAGGTGCTCTCTATTCACTCAATGATACTGTGCGTGAAAAAGAAAAGAACGAAGATTATATAAAAAACTTTTCGAATTCAGCACAGACTGGAATTGCATATGATATCGATTTGTTAGATGGTGAAACCATCATTATGCATATTATGCGGGTAGTAATATCACTCATTGAAATGATTGGTGCTGCGATTACAGTTGTGACCTTTCTTGTATTCAATGCAGCAGTTGCGGAGTTTTGGAGTGATGCAGTAAGAGGGGTATTTGATGTCATTGATAATGCAATTTTTGATTGGAGCAATCCAAATTCTATTTTTCTAAAATTGCTTATCTTTTTTACAGTATTTGCAATTTTCAAGCGACTCTTGGCATCATTCAAAAATATACATGGTGCAAAAGGGATTCTACAGATTATTCTATCTTGTGCACTGAGTGCTGTATTAGTGTATGGTGTCGCAAGATATGGAAAACCGACGATGGATTATATTGAATCTACAGCAATGTCTTTTTTAACGGAAACCGTCACAGAAATGACAAAGTTTGATGAAAGTTATAGTGATACAGGAGCAAGTGATGAATATGAGATTCAAGTAAAACGAATGTTGTTTGATGTTATGCAGTTACAAGGATTTCGATTACGTCACTTTGGGGTAACCGGGGTAAGTGATATTGCAGCACCAAGTAAAGATTACAATGCAGACTTTGGAGAAAGCCTCATGGGTAATATTGATAGTGCACAAAGCAATGCACAAGAGATGTGGGAAAACAACTCTGCAGATTTGCAGTATGCAAGGTTTCGAATTTTATTAGAAGATCCAAGTAAGTCGAATACCCAGAATGAACGAAAGTACTATGGAAGTACTGCGGTAATTTATAACTGGGCATCGTCGCTTATGATTTTATTATTATCATTCTTCTTTTTTGTACACCGTATATTAATTGCTGGAGTTATCATTATTGCGTGTATGGCAGTATTGGCAGTATCTATTTTGAAGGAGATACTGCTATCAGTGAGCCTGTATGCACTCATTCGGGTGGTATTTGACCCTGATAAGCGAAATGCGCTCATGTGGTTTGTGAATCGCTTTATATGGATGATTATTGCGGCCTTATCGAAGGTGGTATTGGTTGTGATTATATTTATGATGATTCAGTTGATCAATACATTGAGTAGTCAAAGCGCGGGGTTGTTAGTTGTGTTACCATTTGATGCAGTTATATTATTTGCGATGATTATGGCAGGAAAGAATGCACCAATGTTACTACAAAAAGTGTTAGCTACCTTTGGGGGAGATGGTGCAGGAGTTGTCAGTACCATTGCTCGCTTCACTGGTGGAGATATGACACCTAGCCAATTGCTGGAGAATGCAAAAGAACAATTCCCTCGACTTGGTAGCAAAAATGATGAAGATGGGGACGAAGATGAAGATGGTGACAGCGATGGAGGATCCTCAAGTCTAGATAAAGTAGGTAGTGATGATTTAGGGGAATATGAAGACGGTAATGATGATGCGGTTGATGAAGAGGTAGAAGATGACTCATCAGCAAAACAACATTCAGATCAAGATGAAACAACGGACGATGAAGAAACAAAAGAAGGAAGTGCAATTTCAAAAACTGGCGAAGATGAAGAAGTAGATGGTGATGAAGCATCTGATGATGATTCTACTGCATCAACGACAACATCAAATGAAACAGATGAAAATGCAGTTGATAAAAATGGAAGTAGTAGTGTTGATCAGGTAAGTGCTAGTGAAGAGGAAGTCGATCTAGATGACTATGATTTAAATGCAGAGTTCGATAAGATGATGCAAAAGAAACAAGCTCAACATGATCCTGTAGATTTATCAGAAGAAGATGATTCTAGTATTGGAGATGTTGGAAATGAATTGCTGGATGATAACGAATACTACGATGATCCAGTTGATATTGATAAGCACCATGAAGATATAATCCAAACATCAACGTATAATGGAAGTCCGGATATCACAAGCAAAAGGAATTCTTCCGAAAATAGACGAGATGAACCAATTGTAAGAAAACGAGCAGAGAAGTCAAAAGAAACAAAAAGTAAACTTGATGAATTTATAAGAAAAATAGAAAATGATGATTCAAGTGGTTTTGAGGAAGATGAATGAAAAGGGTAGTTAAGAAAATAGCTGCTCTTTTCTTTTTCACTGTATTCTTTATCCTCTTTTCCTTTTTAGTATTAATTGGAGGTAAGGGGAATAGTAATAGTATTGCGGAAGAAACAAATGTAGAGGTGATTACAGCAGCTGGTGAATTTGTAGGTCCATATGAAAATGACAACTATGTAATTACTTCGGATGTAGGAGATCGGGCTTTAGATGGAATGCATATGGGAATGGATTTGGATGCTGGATATGGAGCAAAGATAATTGCCCTTACAGATGCAGTTGTTTATCGAGCAAGCAATACTTGCGAACCAAGTGGTGGATATTTAGGAAACTGGTGCCCGTTTGATAATGTAGCGAGTGGTGGTGGGAATTATGTAATTTTGAAGTTTTATTATGAAGATCAAGATTACTATATGCAATATGCACATTTAGCTACAGTAGCAGTAAAAACAGGTGATATGGTGAAAAAAGGTCAAGTGATTGGAACGCAAGGTCATTCAGGAAATAGTACTGGAAGTCATCTGCATGCCGAGGTCCACTATGGAGGAGTCTATGCAGGTTCTACAATCAACTGGGTAACACCAAGAACATTTTTAGAATTTAAATGATAATTAAAAGATAGATAAAGTACTGCTACATCGGTGTGTAGAGAGTTATGTGCTCTACGCAGCAAGTTTTTAAAAGCCCTCGTGCAACGAGCGAAAGGAAACATATATGAATAAACAAGAGATAAGAAAAGAAACATTTTCAAATATAGGAAGAATTTTATTTAAGTTGATTACAGTACTCTTTGTACTGATATTTTTAATTGATATTTCAACATTAGAAACAACAACCAATAATTTACTATATATGATGGTAATAGGGTTAGTTGTATTTATATTATTGAACGCTAGTACTTATATAGGTTTTAGTAAAAAACTAAAAAGTATCAATAATACAAATTTTAGGATAAAGGAAACACCAAATGAGAAGGTAAGGAAACGAAAAGAACGCAAACAGTTATTTTATAAAATCAGTATTATCTTACTGAAAGTAGTATTTGCATTTTTGTTATTTGGCCTTATGGCAGGGATACCAAAGGAAACAATTGCTATGAGTGATAAAGTGCAGTTAACAATGGCATGTATGTTTGTATTGTGGCTACTACAGTATTTGCAGGTAAATTATAAATTGGATTATCTGGCAGAAGGTAATCATGATAACGTATATTGAAATTGTGCCGGTCAACGGCACAATTTTGTGAAGTAATAAGAGGTGTATGAAATGAAGAAATTGTTAACAAGAAAGTTAGCCAGCATTTCAAAGAAGCAATGGTTATGTTGGATACTAGGAACTTTTAGAGGATTGTTACATATTGTAATAGGTATAGTAGTTAGCTCCATCATTATGTATGGAATTAAAGATGTTTTTTTAATGATCAAAGCAGGGAAGATTGATTTACAAAGAGAATTCATAATTTCATTCCTATATATATTAATGGGATTTATAGTTCATTCGATCCTAATGCATAAGAGACTAATAGATATGATTGAACTACTATCTCTTACATCGGCTTATGCAATTGCATTTGTAGTTATATGGCATGGATTATTTGATACGGGTGCAGCAAGGGTTGAAACAAGCATTTTTTTGGTGCTATGTATTCTCATGCTTATAGTGAAACATTGTCATAAACAACTACGAGAAGAAATTGGATATCCTGAACGATATGCAGAAAAAGAGATTGATATTAAAGATTTAATAAGAAACAATGAAAGGGATTAATATGGATAAGGAAATAGAGTTTTCGAAAGCTACGAGAAAATTGATGAAAAAAGTGATAAAAGATGAAGATGTGAAATGGACATTTCAAGATATTGCCGTTGATGATCTGGCAGAAGATGAACAATATGAGCGTGGTTACAGATTTATGAGAGGAAAAAGAGGTAGTGGGAAAACGAAATTCATGCGAGAAGTTTTGAACAAGTTGCATGTGCAAGAAAATTTAAAAGCACTGATTTATTCAGCAAAAAATGATTATGAAAATTTGAAAGGAACGCATACATTCCATTACACTCGTCCTTATAACAAAGAGAATGATCTTTTAACTTTATTAAAACGGGAAGACTTATATTTGTATGATTATTTGATTATTGATGAATTCTTGTTTTATATAAAGGATCTAGAAGAATTTACTGAATTACATAAGTATTTATCATCATATAAAAAATTGACAGTATTTTTAATAGCTGAGGATTTTTGGAAAGTAATTGATTTTGAAAAGAAATCAGCATATACAATAAATGATAGATTTTCAAACAAAACACCTCAACAATGGATTGAAAAACGAATGAAGGAATAAAGTGATACACATAAATAGAATAATGAAAAGTAATTTTCCTTATATCTAAAATAAATGATTTGTGCCGGTGACCGGCACAATTTTACTAGATGATTAAATATAAGATGGTTTCAAATTTAAACAATCATGTATATAATAGTAATAGGAATGGCAATCGCTGTTCTGAATTAATAGCCACCTTTATCTAATTGGCTAAGTGAGATAGAGGTGGTTATTGATAATAAAACACTAGTAATTATTTTGTATTATAGTAAAATGAAGTTGAAAATAAGAGTCTGCTAATAGTATCAGTGAACTTTACAATAATGCTGTAATACTATCCCTCAAATTACATTTGACTATTTATAATCTTTTCATATAGAGACTTTCTCTGTTCTAATACTTTGAATAAAGTCGTACAAAATGTAATAAGCAGTCTCTTATTTTCGTCAATATTAAAATATCAATGTAAATTGTGCCGGTGAGTGGCACAAACTGGAATAGGATGTAGTGACAGGTAGAACACAGGTAATAAACGCATAATCAAAAGGTTATGTGTTTTTGTTTGCAATGAAGTCTATAGATAGAGGTAAAGATGGAAAAAATAAGGATTCGAAAAAGTAACTATACAATTCCTTTGTATATAGTAATTGTTTCGGTACAATATTATATATACAAGAAAGGTTTGGGGAATTACATGAATGATATAGAAATAATATTAATAAGTTCACTAATTGGAGCTGCGTTGAGTTTGATTGTCAGTGTTTATATTATGAAAAGAGAAGTACGATTTGAGATGCGTTGGACGATTTATAACACGTTAATTAATGAACTGCATGAAGCAAGAAAAATTGTAGAAAGATATTCAAATGAACTTTCTGACATACTAAGCGATGTAAGCAGAATTGATGAAGAAGCAGAAATAGTAAGTTTGAATCTTGATTTTAGAAAACTACAGGAGATTGTGAATGATTTTTTGTGGATTCGAAATCATTTCTTATTGTATTCAAAAATGTATCAAGCAAAAGAAGCAAGTAGATTAATAAATAAAATAAAGTCAGTTTTCAGCAAAGGTATGAAAACTAAAAATACGACTAGCTTTCTACTTGAATGCAACGAGCGATTCCATGAAGATCATCTATATTTAAATGAAGTGTTGCAGAACTTCTACACTATAAAATCAGAATGCAAAGGAATGGATAACTATGATCCAATTATTAAAAAGAAACTAATTGATAATGTGCGCACGTTCACATGGCGAAATATTAAAATTAAGGAACTTGATGAAATGGCAATTTATCAATCTTTAGCAAAAGAGTTTAAAAGTGTGATTTGATAATATATTTGTTATAAGGGGATTATGCAAATGTGCCAGTGACCGGCACAAATAAAAACTGCAGGTAATGATACATGCAGTTGAAATTTTATAAAATTGGTATATAATAATGGTGAAGATAGCAATTGCTATTCTTATCTAGTAGGACTTCCCCTCAGTATCGCTAAATAATGATTGGGGTAGTCACTCGTATTATAAAGTTAAGAGTTATTCAATTATTCTTAGCTTTTTCTTTTCTAAAAAATAGAAATATAGTATATTATAAATGGAGAAATAATTTCTTGAGACTTGATCTCGTAAAAAGCCCCGTGTAGCTTGACTACTTTTCTGGGTAATCTCTCCGCTTGTAATAAATATGCTAAGGGTGTTTGATGCTCTTGGCTTTTTCTTTTATAGGCATATAGAAGAAAAAGTGAAGGCAAGAGAGAACGTGGGTAGTCATGAGTCAAAGAACTCGAAAAAAAGTCCGTTCCCTTCCTTCTTCTTGATGAATACTCTGATTTAAACTAATTAGGACATAGATCCTGTATGAAACACGAGATAAGGGATTGTTAAGAAGATTGGAAACTCTAAAGCGAAAGAAAAGGAGAACTTTATGAAAGATGTTTGTATTACGGTTGATGTATCAAAAAATGAAAGTCATGTAGGAAGTTATCTTGACTTAAACACACCATTCAAGGCAATTTTCAAAGTAAAACATGACCTACAAGGATTCAAAAAAATTAAAGAACTTGCGAATGAAATGAAACGAATTACTAGTAAAAATGTTCATGTAGTATTTGAAGCAACAGGAATATATCATAGAGGATTGCAAAATTATTTAGAGAATGAAAATTTCATTTATTTCATGGTAAATCCAATTCTATCTTCTAGATACAGAAAGCAAAATCTTCGGAATTTGAAAACTGATAAACAAGACTGCAAAAATATAGCTAAATTATATTTTTGTGAAGAACTCATAGAAGAAAGAAGAGCCGAAGATATATACTATACGTTACGGCAGTATAGTCGAAATTATGAATCATTACTAGTTCATTTGAGGAAATGTAAAGTGAATTTTAATGAAGAATTAGATGTTGTATTTCCAGGATACAAAAAACTATTTTCAAATCTTTATGGAGAAACTTCTATGATTGTTTTGAAGAAGTATAAGCATCCAGAGATTATATCTAATACGAAAGAAACCACAATGTGTAAATACTTGCAAAAGCATACAAATCATCAAGAAAAATGGTTAATGAAAAAATGTAAAGAAATAAAGGAATTCTCAGATAATACAGTATCAGGATGCAGAAAAGATGACGTTAATGTGAAAATATTATTAAGTTTAATTGATCAGATAGAGTATTATGAGTTGTTAGTTGAAGAAATTCTGAATAAAATGATACATTTAGCGAAGAAAACAGAGAACATGGTACTTTTGACAAGCATACCAGGAATAGGAGATAATCTTGCAGCACGAATTATAGCTGAAATAGGAGATATTAATCGATTTACTGAATCTAAACAATTAATTGCTTTTGCTGGTATAGAACCTATGATATATCAATCAGGAAAAAATAATGGGCTCCATTATAAAATTTCAAAAAAAGGAAATAAGCGATTGCGGTGTCTTTTATATCTTGCGGTAAAATGCATAGTAAGAAAAGCAATTGAAGATACAACAATTAGAGAATTTTATCAAAAGAAGATGACACAAGAAAATCCAATGAATCGTAAAGCGGCCATCATAGCAAGTGCAAACAAATTACTTCGGGTGATTTATGGCATGTGTAAAACAGGCTGTTTATATCAATAATTAGAGGATATAATCATATCAAAATAAAAACTGTAGCACACAGTTTTTTTCAGCAGATATATTTTTTGATAGATATCATTCAAAAAGATGTTGACTTTTATTAACTAATCTTTTTTATAATTATCAAGATTTCTTTTACTTCTCTAAGAATGAAAAGAATCAAGATTAAATTACTCATAAGCAACACCTCCTACTATTTAGTCATAAGAGAGTAGTTGGTATTTTGATAAGAACAGATTACTATCTTCAAAAGAATAATACCATAAATTCGATTGGATATAAAACTAGAATGTGCCAGTGACCGGCACAAATAAAAACTGTAGGTAATGCTACACATGCAGTTGAAATTTCATAAAATTGGTATATAATAATGGTGAAGATAGCAATTGCTATCCACTACAAAGCCACTTTTACCTTACGGCAAAATAAGGAGTAAAAGTGGCTACTTCTTTATAATTACTAATATTTCCTTACAATCACGAAGAATAAGTAGGATGATTATTAATTTTTCCAAAGTAATCACCTCCTGCTTCTTTTGTCACAAGGAAGTAGTTGGGTGTGTAGGATAGATTACTATCTTCAAAAGAAGTATACCATAAAATAGAATAGATACAAAACTAGAATGTGCCGGTCACCGGCACATTTTTCTATATAGAAAAATTGTGAAAGGAGTACTATGATTTATCAAGTAATACCAAAGAAAAGTTATGTGTTTGATAAAGAACGGATGCTAAATCTGTTAAAGTCTTTATCTATACCAATGGGTAAGAAGAAACCATTCTTCAAACGCTTACTATCTGATTTTCCATTTTCCTTTGTTATTGATTGCGATAAAGAGGAAAGAATTAGTTTCTATTTTTTGAATCACGAAGTAGATGAGGAATCAGAAGCGTTTATGAGCGCTTTACAGACGTTTTTAGGTAGTGAGGCATCTGTGTTAGCGATTGATGGGAATCTGCCTGAATATCAGCGTGCGAGCACGCTGTATGTACCAAATACGAGAAAGAAGTCATCAAAGAAATTGACTTCTTTTTTTAATGACTCAATACAAATGACAATTATCAATACTTTGCAAAAGAATACACGTATTTGGCTCAATTTTAAAATAAAAAAAGGGAGTGTATTTGATAAAAATAAGAAAGTTCAAAAGCAAGCAAGTGATGTAGAGATAGAATATATATTAAAAGTACAAGGAGCTACAAAATATGAGAATACATATTTAAGAGATATATCTTCCAAGATTGTTGCTCTTACAGCTTATGAAACAAAATATTATGTAGATTACAAAGAAAGTTATCAGGTAAGTGTCTCAACCGGTTTAGAGTTGATGAACTTACTGCAGATACCAACATTGGATGGAAAAGGAGAAGAAATCAATAAGATTCGTTATTTGTATCAAGGTCAGGTTACGTTAAAAGATCATGAGTTTTTGAAAGGATTGTATATTGGAAAATTAGATCATCCAGTGCAGCACGATCGTGATGTGTACCTAAGTGAATCGAAGGCGAGAGAACATATTGTAGTAACTGGAACTACAGGAAGTGGAAAATCATCTGTAGTTGAAGGAACTATTCAGGATTTACTAAAAAGAAAACTGGATGGTGAGAAGGACGTACCAGGTTTTACATTTTTAGATCCACTGGAGAGCTCAGCATTGGGTGTTATTGATATGTTATTGAAATTTAAAGCAGATGGATATGATGTAGAACCCTTATTAGAAAAGATACGCTATGTAGACTTTAGTTATAAGGATTATGTTTTCCCAATATCACTATTAAATCCTAATACAGATACCACGGAGTTATTGGATTTCTTTACTTCTCTTTATGGGGATAACAAGACAATTCAAGTGGATCGTATGATGAGTGAAGCAATTCAATGTTTATTGAGTGATCCACTGAAAGAACATCCAATTGCAGATATTTCAAAAATTTTTGACAGGAGTGATGATAAGTATCGTAAACGGTTAGCTAGTCGTTTGAAAAAGAATATGTATGCACAAGACTTAGTGAATTTTTTACTAAAGACATCAATGAGTGAGAATATAGTGAACCCAATATTGAATCGTTTGAACTCATTCAAAAATACGGAACAAAAGAAATTGATGTTTGGATTAACGAGTAAATATGATTGTGTGAAAGAAATCCGTAAGTGGATGGATGAAGGTTATATCATTTTGATGAATTTAAAAGGGATGAGCAAGTTTGATATTAAAGTTATTTGTGGATACTTAAGTGTGCAATACTATTTGACTGCTTTAGGTAGACCAGATTTCTCTTTACTTCACTTGTTAATTGTTGATGAAGCCCATGATGTTCAGTTACCGATTTTTCCTAAGATAGCTGCTAAGCTAAGAAAGGGAGGTTTGGGGTTGGTAATTATGTCGCAATATCTAGAACAATTCTCTAGTGACTTTCGAACAGCTCTTTTGGGGAATATGAATACAATTATATCGATGAAGCAAAAAGGAGAAGCTGCGAAAAGTCTAGTACCTTTGATTTCTAGTGGAACAGTGAAAGAAGAAGATTTGAAAACACTACGTGATATGAGTGGATACTTGAGTACAAGTGATCACGGAGTTGAGAAGAGTATTATGATTAAGGTGGATTACCCTTATCGATACACAGATGGAAAACTAGTGGACCATAATAACAAGACTGCAGTAAAAGAAAATTTAGAAAAGAATAGAATATTTGCCAGAGAACTTATGGCAAGAGATTGTATAAGTAAAACGGATGCGGAAAAGATAGTATTTAAAAATTACCTCAACAGGAAAGAAACCAGTGAATATGAAAAGGAGCTTTTGGCAGAAGGAGATAGCTTACTGTCTGTAGAGAAAGGAGATCAAATTGCATGGGAGGATTAAGAAAGTATATATACAAATTAAAAAGAATATTCAATGCAGGTACATGGAATAGAATCAAATATAAGATGAGGGGATTGGTAATGAAACTACTCCCTCGATGGTTACGAAAACCAGTGCAGTTGTTTTTATCGTTGCTTGGAGTATGGTTGTATTTGTTGTTTATGATTAAGTTATCACAGAGTATTTTTTTGATTACAGCAAAGAATATGATTCAATCAGGAATAGATACTTTATTACGTGAGGTACATAGTGGGATTGTGATCACTGTAACAATAGCACTTATATATTTATTGATGAGAGCATACTTAAGTCCATTGACTGATGAGAACGGGAAGACACTTAACAGTTGGTATTATCAGATTAATGGGATAGTTGTGTTACTCTATCTGGTGATTACAGTAGGTGCGTTTATGCCATTGCTTATTCAGATGCTAGAGCAATAGGCAACGCAACTGATTCTTTTAAGATAGCCAATTATGATGCAATATTGAGTAGGGGATTGAACTAAATCAACCCTCTTTTTTTATCTGGAATTACTATGCCGAAAACTATGCCGATTGCTATACGAAGTAGGGCATAGTTTTTGGCATAGTAAAAACTGCTTAAAACCTAATAAACAGGGGATATATAGCAACACTGCTTGATGCAATAAAGAGTCGACTAGTGTACCTTATACACTAAATAAAAACCTTACGGAAACCAACTATACTAACCCTACCATACGAAGCCTTCTACAATTCCTAAAAACAATACTCTAACTACCTTACTACTAACTAATAAAACTACTTCTAACCAACAACTAATACTACTCAATATAAACTACTATAATTATCAATATCTATATACATAACTAAAACAATAAAAAGACAATTGTGCCGGTGACTGGCACAATTCACTGAAAGGAGAGATGAGAGATGGGGAATAAGACAAGACCAAGAGTTGACAGCGAGGATAGGGAATTAATGAGAATGATTGCAATCTATGGATTCGTGGATATGTGTTTTGTATATAAATTCTACAAAGTAGGGAAGAAGCAAGAAACTGTAGAAAGACGGATTCTACAATTAGCACAGTATGGCTATTTACAAATCAGGAGAACATACATTCCACAAGATTATACGCTAGATGCTAGAACTGGATACAAAGCAATTACGTTAGGGAAGGTTGGACTACAGGCGATGCATGTAGCGGGTTATCCTGTGACAGATTATAGAGATACGCTTCGCAATGCAGCACCTTATAGAGTTTATCACCAAGTGCAAGTTGCGACAGTATGTGAATGTATGAAACGAAACTTCAATCAGTCTGCAGATAGCAAATTTAAGATTACCAGGATATTGAGTGAAAAAGAATCGTGTTTACCAAAAAGAACAAATCAACCGGATGGAATTATTTTGCTTGAAAGAAAGGATCGCGATTTAAAAGGTAATATCGCAATCTTTATAGAAGTAGAAAGATCCTATGCAAGTAAAGATCGTATTCACAGTAAGTTATCTAGTTACGCAACTGCGTTTGATGAAAATGCATATTCCAGACATTTGAAGATTCCAATCATTGCACAAAGAGTATTATTTATTTCACAAACCGATATGCAAATAGAAACGATCCATAAGAAGATTGAACAAAGTCCACATGCGAAGGAAATAGAGATACTCACAACAAAGTATACAGATGTATGTGAACGCACCTTAGAAGAGGTTTATAAGCAGCCTGTGCATAACTATACTTATCGTTTGCTTCAAAATATGAATAAACATGAAAAGGACAATAATGTAGGAAAACCAGAGATGAGCACCACTTAAGTGTTTGTCTCTGGTTTTTTATAATGTTGAAGCGGATGGATGTATAAAAAGAAGAGGTTATCCTATCCTGATTATAATATGTACGAAAAGAAAAATAAAAATTTTGAGACTATTGCAAAATCAATAGTCTTAATAGGAATTATTGTTGAACTGTCTTTGCTTTTCTTCTTACTTCTAGTACACATAGCAGTGCGAATACCACACCAATTACTACAATTCCAATAATCGGGTTACTTAGTAAAATGGTAATCACAATTGCATCAATACAGTCATGTCCAACTCCTGCAACTCCATATGCAGAGAAGTCAAACATTGTTGATAACATTGCACTTAAGAAGATTAATAAGAATCCATATACGAATCCTGAAATGATTGCTCCTCTTCTACCACCAGTTGCATTTCCAAGAATACCAGCAACTCCACCAGTGAAGAATGCACCAATGATTGATACTAATGGAACTGTATTAAATACCATTGAACATACGACCATTGATACTATCATACCTGCTACTGCAGTAACGAATCCAATCATCAGTGAATTAGGCGCAAATCCAAATAATGCAGGTACATCAAGTGCCGGAATTGCACCTGGTACAAGTTTATCAGAGATTCCTTTAAATGCTGGAACTAGTTCTCCTAAGAACATACGAATACCTTGTAGTAATACTAAGATACCTGCTGTAAATCCTAATGCTTTCATTAATCCAAATAGAATGTAGTTTGTACCATCACTTAGTGCTCCAACTTTATCTGGTCCTGCCATAATTACGACAACCATGTAGAACACACCCATAACGATTGCAACTGAAATTGATGTATCTTTAAATACTTCTAATGATTTTGGTAATTTTAAATCTTCAGCACTCTTTGTTTTATCACCTAATAATCCACCAATATAAGCAGAAGGTACTGTACCTAATGTTGTTAAGTGAGCTATCGCAATAGAATCATTACCAGTTATCTTTCGTACCATTGGTTGTGCCAATGCTGGTAATACAACCATGATAATACCTTGTAATGCACTACCAATTATGATAATCATTGTCTCGCTGTAATCCGCTTTATATAATGCAAATGCTACTACCACTGATAAAATCCACATCATATGTCCAGTTAAGAAAATATATTTTAGTGGAGAGAATTTCGCTAAAATCACATTTACCAAGAATCCAATTGCCAAGATAATCGAACTTGTACTTGCTACAACTGGCAATGCCTGTTGTATTGCTCCTACCACTGCTTCTGATGAAGTCGCAAATCCTGTCAAATTAAATACATCTGTAAATAATGATACAAACGGTAATATCTCATTAACAATCAAACTTGATCCTGCTGATAATACCAGCATCCCTAACGATGTTTTTAGTGTTCCTGAGAAAACTGCTGCGGAACCTTTTCCCTGTAACACCAATCCAACAAGTGCAACTAACCCTAATACAAACGTAGCTTTCCCTTGAATCTTTTCCAATTTTCCCTGTTTTACCAATTCATCAATTGTATTACGAACCGTAATCCTGCTCACATTATAAATCTTAATCAGCTCACGCTCTGAAGGAATCGGTTCTCCTTTACGCCAAACACCTTTTTCAATGTTTTCTTCTATTTTCTTTGCCAACTTATAATATATTGGTAATTTATCATTTTCATTTTTCACTGTATTCCCTCCTCTATTCTTAATGTGCAACTGGTTATAACCAGTTGTCAATAGTTTCATTAAAAAAACTTTCCCAAGAGTGAGAAAGTCCTTTGTTTATTAGATAAAATAGAAGTTTATTTCATTTGGAACATTAAAGTCATAAAACTCATAATGTACAACATTAGTACGTTCCTGTACTGTCTCACCTGATGTATATTTAATTGTTTCTTCTAAACGTTCATCAATAATATATCCATCTTTGTTCACTGTAATCTCAAACTTCTGATTTACATAATCGCCTACAATATTACAAACTTTATTATCACGGTCATCTGGATACTTTTCATTATATTTCTTTGCTTTATCCAATGTGAATGTATATTTTGTATTCTCTCCATCCTCTTCCTTGGTAACTTTGTAGTAGTTTGTATCAATTTCTTTGAACACTGTATTCATAATCAGTGCATCATTATTCCCACTAATTGTATCTACCTGTCCACTCATTTGTGAAAACTCTTGATAGAACCCCTTATTTTTATAATAGATTGTATGATATTGAATTTGATCCTCAACTTTTTGAACCATGCGATATGCTATATCATCCCCATCTTTGTTCACTTCATATTCTGCAGGATTTGGATTTGCCACTTTTACTTTTGTCCCTTCACCATCACAAACCAA
>NZ_JAUSUR010000006.1 GCF_030814225.1 Breznakia pachnodae | reverse complement strand
GACGAGGAATGAGTTTCTCAGACTAGAATAGATAACTAAGAAATAGATGGAACTATAATATTAATGCAATCACTAGTGGAAGATGATTGGTCGGTATTATAGATGGAATTCCATCAAAGTACATACAAAAAGATATATCTATTTTTTCATCGCACCACCTCGAAATATGAGGAAGGATGAAAAGAGGATATATCCTACAGGGCTTCAAGAAAGGTACCTGGTATTAAATCTTTGTATTTAATATGATTTCGTAGAAATCTTTTCTTGATATCATGTATTTATTTTGTTTGGTATAATCAAAAGAGATGTACTTGTAATAGGTGATAAAGATGAAACGAATGATAATAAAGAAGGCAAATAATACAAATATTGAAAGGATTCTTGAAGTATATAATAAAGTAACAATCGAACTATTAAGAAAAGAAATTCATCAGTGGGAGTATCCATGGACAAAGAATGATATATTGTCTATGATTAACAATTTATATTTATTATATAATGGCGAAGATGTTATAGGGTGTTTTGAACTTATACTCCTTGATTCAAATAATTATATGATGAAACAAGGAGATTTATATTTAGGGAAAATTGCTATTCTTCCAGAGTATCAAGGTCAATCATTCTTATCCAAAGTAATAGAGTATAGTAAAGAATTGAGTATAAAAGAAAATCGTAATTGTTATCTTGATTGCTGGGCTGGTAATCCTAAACTAAAAGAAATATATGAAAAATATACTGAATATCTTGGAGACTTTAAGGAAGATAATTATTATATAAGTATATTTCAATTAGCAAAGCATACTAGATGATGGTAGAAAGAAATAATAGATTAAGAAGGAAGATATATGACAAAAGATAAAAAATTAATTTTAAAAGGATATAATGCATTAATCCAATTTGATATTACTAAAGTATTTACAGATACAAATACTTGGGACGGTGGATTCGGGTTTCAAGGAGTTTTATATATTGAATGTAATGGATTTAAACTAAAAGACGATAGTTTCCATTCAACATCAGAAGCCACAAGAAAATTTCTTGAAGAACTTCAAAATATATATAATAATCTGAAGGGTGAAGCTAATTATCGTTCTGATTATGAGGATAACTTAAATCTAAACATAAAAATGGGTCAGTGTGGTCATGTTATGATTGCTGTAGATTATAGAGACTATAGTTTAGAAAATATTAAAATCAGTTTTCAGACAGATACTGATCAAACTTATTTACTAGAAACAATAACTAATCTAAAAGAAATAGAAGTATATTTTAAATCATTAAACACATCACTTTCTTAATTGTGAATACTAAGTAATAAGAAAAAGTAATGGAAATTCTTCTATTACTTTTTTATTGCTGAATGATAAGTCATTCCATTTATTATACATTATATATAATCATGTTATAATATTTATATAATTGGGCAGGAGGCGAAAGTATGGATGCAAAGACATTGGATGAAGTAGAACTGTTAAGTTTTAAAATTCAAGATACGGTGTTAAAACTAATGAGCAATTTTTTTGAAAAAAATAAGGTATCTTATGCAGAATTAAGAATACTAAGGGTTTGTGATTCTCATGAGAATTTAACGCTTAATAAGTTATCAGAGGTGTTGAATAAAGCACCTGCAAATTTATCAGTAATTATTACAAAGTTGGTGAAAAGTAAATTATTAAGGAAAAAGAGTTCCCAAGTAGATAAACGTGTAACCTATATAGTAATAACTGAGAAAGGAAAAAAGATATCAGATTCTAGTTACAGTTATTTCTTTGATTTAGTAAATGATGATATAAGTGATGAACTTAACGAATTATTAACAGTATTAAAAAAATATTATGCTAAATTAAACTATTATATGAATTTAGAAATATAAGATGCTGTAAGTAATTGAAAAAATGTATTCAATATTGAAGTGGAAATATAAGAAAACATCCACTTTTTTCGACATTACCGAACAATCAATCCGCAATGAACGATGTTTTTAATGATATCGTCTAAATGGTGAAAGGGCAAAATTTATATATAGGCAAAAGAAAACATAAAATGTGCGGAGGGCGAGTCACATGAAAAAAGGCAAAAAGATTTTATGCCTTGCTTTTGCATTTGTAATGTTATTTGGTGTTATACATACAAGTATCTATGCAAATGAATTAGAAGAAGCAAAAGGCGAAGACGAAGTAGTAGAAGAACTACAAGAAGAAGAGAAGATTGAAGAAATAGAAGATTTAGAAGAAACAGAAGAAATTATTCTTGATGATTCTATAGAGACGGAAGAGGTAGAATCAGAAGAAATATTGGAAGATGTGGTAGAAGATGTTACAGATGCAGAAACTACTACAGAACCAAAAAAACTAAGTATGAGAGCACTTGTTGACGTTAGTTCAATAAGTGGTTTCAGTGATACTTTTGATGCCGCAAGTAATAATGATGAATTATTATTTACACAAACGTTTATCAATGAATTACTTACGACAACTACGGGAGTTACATTAACAACACAACCAGACGATAATCGTTCAATTATTATTGATGGAAAAAATCAGACCCTGGAAGGAAGTGCAGCTTTAGGTACTACGTTGTTTAAACTAACTCATAACGGTTCTGGTACGATTACGTTTCGTAATATGACAATTAAGAATTTACCTAAGACAGCTATAGAGATAAGTGGGACAGGAAATGTAACTTTTGAGAATGTAACATTTGATACAGTGAAAGAATCATCACTAAGAAATAAATCAACAGGAACATTAACGGTTGATTCATGTAATTTCTTAAGTGGGTTAGGACCTATGTTATATGATGAAACCACTACATCTCATATTGTTAATATTAGTAATACCTATTTCTATAATAGTAATACGAATGGTCAATATGGAATTGGTGGAGGAGTTCAAATTTCTTCAAATGCAGTAGCAGTTATTGAAAATTCAACATTTGAAAATAATAATTTAGCTACAGGTATGGGTGGAGCAATTGCTACTAGACATGATGGTGCCAATATTAATTTAACAGTTAAAAACTCATATTTTTTGAATAACTCAACAACAAACAATGTTGGTGGTGCTATCGGTATTTATCATTTAAGAGGTGGAGATGTTCAAATATTGGATTCAGTATTTGAAGGAAATAAAGCAAATGGAAATAATAACCTTTCAGATGGAGGAGCAATAGCAATAAAGAACAATGATGCATCATATACAGGAAATATTACAATTGCAGGATGTAACTTTACAGGAAATATAGCTGCTGATAATGGCGGTGCTATGCTAATTGAAGCAACAAATGATGGTGTAACAGTAGCAAATGTTTATAACAATACATTTGTGCAGAATGTTGCCAATGCAGTTGGATCTCCAACTGCAGTTGGTGGAGCGATTCAGACCTATGGAGCACCAACATCAACGATTTCTCACAATACTTTCTATCAAAATAAAAATGCGACTTCATATGGTGGTGGAGCAATTGGAATTAGTGGTGCTACAAATGCAGTGAATTCAGCAAAAGTAGCAAATAATATTTTTGTAGATAATACATCAACAGGCGCAAGTTCTATTCAACAGAATGTCGCTACTAAAGTTACAGTAACAGCGAATGTTGGAAACAATGGAAATGTTGGTTATGATAATGGACAAAAGTTTATTCCAGATGATGATACTCGTAATGCACTTGTAGTATTAGAGAATATCTTTGTTGATTTCTATAAGGCTGGAGATACAATGCCATCATATGCAAGTGTTGGAGATGCTAAACCTATCACCTTTGGAAGTGCAGGAGCAGCTGGTCATACACAAGTAAACAGTGCATATATCCCAAGTCCAAGAATTGATGAAATGTTACGTACCAATGATCCTCGTACGATAACAGGAGTATTGGAAGATGTTAGAGGTTATCCAAGAGAAAGTTTAACACCAGAAAATCCATATTATCCAAATGCAGGATCAGTAGAAATCTATTGGACAAAGTTTGATCCAGGTACTGGAGCATGGTCAAGTCGTTTCAATGTAGAAACAGAAGGTGGAATTGAATCATTGGCTTATCCAGGTCAGTTTTATAAAATTAACAACCCACCTACATTTACATCATCAGGAGATCCTATATATGATGTAAATAAAACATTCACAAGAAATACATTAACTGGTCCAACTGATTATGGATTTGTTGGATGGCAGAATGATAAATTAATAAGTGATTTAAAAGATGTAAATGCAGATTATACATGTCGTAAACAGACATATGTTGCACAGTGGAGATTGGATGAGTTCCACTTAGATTTTGATTTAATGGGAGGAAGTCCAAAAGAAAATTGTGATGATCATTTTATTACTCAAATAATTTTGAAAAATGTAAATGGTAATTTAGGAACAGTTCCTGCTTCAGAACCTCAAAAAGATGGATTTGTTTTTGATGGCTGGTATGAAGATGATACTTATGCAGGAAGTGAATGGGACTTTGATACTGATACAGTTACCAAGGATGTCACATTATATGCAAAATGGCGTGCTGAAGAAACTTATACATTAGATTTTGATATGCAAGGTCATGGTACGCAGGTTCCTCAACAGATTGTTGCAGAGAATAAAACTCCAACCAAACCAGCAGACCCTAGTGAAGCTGGTTATGCATTCAAAGGTTGGTATACAGATACAACTTTTACTACAGAATATGATTTCACAAAAGTCATCACAAAAAATACAACTGTATATGCAAAATGGGAAATAGTAATTCAACCAGAAAAAGAATACTATACCTTAAGTTTTGATATGCAGGGATATGGTGAACAGGTAGCTGATCAAACAGTACTTGAAAATACAGCAGGTACGAAACCAGCAGATCCTAGAGAAGATGGATATAAATTTGAAGGTTGGTATACAGATACATTATTTATAGTAGAGTATGATTTTACAACTCCACTTACTGAAGATGTAATTGTGTATGCAAAATGGACAAAGGAGACAATTAAGAAACCAAGTGTTATACCTCCAACTCCATCGAAACCAACGCCACCAACATCAACTACACCACAGGTAACTAAACCAGCAAGTCCTAGCACCGGAGATACTACAAACATAGTAAACTTGCTTGTAATGTTAGGCTTTGCAATGGCTGTAATTGGTGTATATGGATATCACAAAAAGTATCACAAGACAAATAACTAGAATTTGAAAAGCCTTTATTTAAAGGCTTTTTTTGTGCTTGTTTACAAATGAACACAAATTTTTGTGTAAATGAAAACATTTTTTGTGATTAAAGAGTATAGATAAGTTTCCATCCATGCTTTATTATAGAATTATGAAAGGAGGAAATAATCATGAACGAACGTAATACATCGATTCTGAATTGTTTGATTAAACAAAGCCCAACATCAGTGGAAAAAATAATTGATGATTTTGGATTATCAAAACGTCAGATCGAATATAGTATTTCACAAATCAATGATGAATTAGCATTAAATAAAGTCAGTAAAATTAGAAAGACAAGTGGAAAGTATTACATAAATGATGAAATTATTAAATGGTTTACCAGTTTAACAAATGCGGATCATGGTTATGTATACTCACAAGTAGAACGAGTATATGCAATTATTATTCAGATACTGTTACGAAACGAACCATTATCACTCGATTATTTCTCCTATGAATTAGGGGTTAGTAAAAATACCGTACTTACGGATATGAAAAAATGCGATGAAATATTTAAAAAAGCAAATGTTAAATTAAGTATTGTGAATTCAAAGGTTGACGGATATTTCATAAAAGGTAATGAATGGGATAAACGCTCAATGTTTATGAAAGCAATTCAATATATGTTGGAAAACAGTGGGGAAGGTCAGTTGAGTGAGGTTATGAACCTCAGCAATGAAGAGTATGCAGCATTGGAGGCAACAGTTCAAAATGTAGAAGATGTACTCTCACTACATTTTACGGATTATCATTTTATCTTATTAATCTATTACTTAAAGGCAATACTTACAAGGATTACTAAGAAATCGTATGTAGCGAAAAACTTCTTTATTGAATCAAGTGAGTTATCTGATACCGATGAATATGAAGCATCTAAAATTATATTAAGTGAGTTTGAAGATATACCACAATCCGAACTGTTGTATATGACACTTCACTTATTAACTTCAAATGCAATTAAGAAAGAAGTATTGGATAGTAAGGAATTGACAAAGTTAAGAGATGCGCTGGAAGAATTTATTCTTGAATTTGAAAGAAATTCGTTGATTGACATCAGTAATAAAGAAGTTCTATTGGAACGACTGCTAAGTCATTTCAAACCAGCATACTATCGTATCAAATATAATCTAACTACTAGTTACGATATATTGGATAAGGTAAGTAAAGGATTTGGAGCAATCAATACACTTGTATCACAGTCGATTTCACCAGTGGAAACATATTTAGGGTGTACAATCCCAGATAATGAAATAGCTTATATAACATTATTTATGGGGGGGACATTAGTTGATGAGGAAAGAAATCAACTAATTAATCATAAGAGAACATATGCAGTTGTGGTTTGCCAGAGTGGAGTGTCAATGTCAAACCTGATGAAATCAAACCTGATTAATATATTTCCAGAATTTGTTTTCTATCCAGCAATGTCGAAACGCTCATTTGAAAGTTTTGATAAAGAATACAGTATTGTATTCTCATCAATTCAGTTAACAACAAACAAACCATTGTTTATTGTGAATGAGATTATGAGTGAAGAAGAAAAATACTATCTGAAGAAACGAGTAATGAGTACATTATATGATACAGAAATAACAGCAGTTGACATTGAAAGTGCGGTGAAACTGATTCGTGATAGTATGAAGGATAACTTTGATGAAAGCAGATTGAAAGAGGAACTCTATCATCTGCTCAACAACAAAACAGTTGATATTAAACAACCAAAAGAAAAACCAGTAACACAAAAAAATGGAGTGAATCTTGCCGACTTGGTAAAAGTTGGGGGGATTAGCATAATTGATGATGTGGATGATTGGAAGGATGCGGTTGTAAAATCTAGTAATCTCTTACTTGAAAGTGAAAAGATTACAAAAGCATACCAAGACAAGTTAGTAGAAGTGTTCAAAGAATCAACACCACATATTATTCTAAATCAAAAAATAGCGATACCACACTTGGAAGCAAGATATGGTTCACTGGATTTGGGAATGAGTTTACTACTTATAAAAAATAAACCTGATGATTTACACATCCCGCAGGTATTTGTAACGATCTCTGTTGTTGAAGGATTGGATCATTTAACAGCATTAAATCAGGTAATGAAACTAGCAAGAAATGAACAATTATTAGAAGAATTATACAGTGCAGATTCTGATGAAGCTGTTCTGGATGTATTATATAGAATTTAAAGGAGAAGAAAGATGATAACAGACTATTTAGATGAGAGCCTTATTTGGTTACAAAGAGAATATCATAACCGTGATCAGTTATTCTACGATTGCGCAGAGAAACTATATAAAGAAGGATTTGTGGAAAAAGATTATTACCACGCATTAACGAAAAGAGAAAATGAATTTCCAACAGGATTAGATATGGAAGAATATGCAGTAGCAATTCCGCATGCAAATCCTGATGTAATAAAGAAAGACTTTATTGTTGCCTTAACATTAAAGAAACCAGTAAAGATGAGAAAAATGGATGATGCAAGTACTGAAGTAGATGTAAAGACATTCTTCTTATTGGGATTAAAAGAAAGTAATTCACATTTAGTTGTATTGAGAGAATTTATTAATATGATTCAGTGTAAAGAAGTAATTGATATTATTGAGAAAACAAATAGCACAGCAGCAATTGTTGAAGTTATTGAAGAATATTGTAATAAAGAAGACAAGAATTAAGTTGGTATGTCTCTTTATCAGATCGTTTTAAAAGCCATGGATTTAGAATTATTTGATGAAGATTACAGATATATGTAAAGGAGAAAAACATGAGAAAAGAAGCAATTAACATTCTGGTAGCATGTGGTAGTGGAGTTGCAACCTCTACACTAGCAGCTGATGAAGTTAAAAAGATATGTGAAGAATTAGGATTAAATTATAAAATCAGTAAAAGCAGTATGGTTGAACTTCGTGGTCAACTGGAAGGAAAAGATCTAGTCTTAACAACAAACAATTTTAAAGAAGACTTAGGTGTACGTCATATGAGTATTTCGGCTTTTATTACTGGAATCAGACAAGAAAAATTAGTAGAACAATTAAAAGAAGTATTGTTAGAAATAGCAAATAGTTAAATTGGAGCAGGGAAAGGGAAATAAATACTAAAGTAAAAAAAGGAGAATATATATAATATGGATACATTAATGAATATAATGCAGACAATTACAAACATGGGGGCATCTGCCGTATTACCATTAGTAATCTTTGTCTTAGGACTTGTATTTAGAATGAAACCTGGTCCTGCAATCAAAGCAGGAATTACAGTAGGAATTGGATTTATTGGATTATCACTAGTAGTAGGATTACTTAGTTCAACATTAGATCCAGCCATTACTTATTATGGTGAAATGGGATCAGGATTTACAATTATGGATATTGGATGGTCTGCAGTAGGAGCAGCATCTTGGATGGCACCATTTGCAGGACTTGCAGTTCCAATTGGTATCGTACTAAACTTAGCACTAGTACGTATGAAATTAACAAAAACATTAAATGTAGATATTTGGAATTACATGCATTTCTTAGTTCCAGGTGCATTAGTATACTTCTTATTTAATAATTTCTTCCTAGGACTAGCAGTAACAGTTCTATTATCGGTGGCTGCATTATTTATTGGAGATTTAATTGCTCCAAAATGGCAAGAATATTATGGATTAGAAGAAACAACTTGTACAACAATCATTCATACAGGGTGGACACTTCCATTTGCATGGTTAATTAATAAGATTATTGATTTCATTCCAGGACTTAACAAACTGGATGTTAGTTTAGATAAACTACAGGCAAGATTAGGAGTATTTGGAGAACCAGCAATTATTGGGGTACTTGTTGGATTAATTCTTGGACTTCTTACTTCTCAACCAGTAGAAGGTTTAGTAGCAATGGCTATGGGAGTAGCTGCAGTTATGGTATTACTTCCTAAGATGGTATCAGTACTTATGGAAGGACTATCACCAATAGGAATTAAAGCCAAAGAATATATGGTAAAACAAATGGGTGATGATGCAGAACTTAATATTGGAATGGACTGTGCACTTGCACTTGGAGATCCAGCAACAGTAACAGCTACTGTAATTAGTATTCCATTAACAATGCTTGCTGCATTGGTATTACCAGGAATTCAATTATTCCCAATTGGAATTTTAACTTCAATTATTTATATGACAACAATGACAGCAATGGCTAGTAAAGGAAACATCCTACGTACAATTATTTCAACAACTGTATTTAGTATCGTAGTAATGTATCTTGCAGCTTATGTTGCACCAGGAGCTACACAGTTCTTACAAGGTGCTGGAGTAGAATTGAATGGTTTAGGTTCAGACTTTGTATTAACTGGTCCATGGGAAATTATTGCATATTGGATTAGTACAATTATTTAGTAAACAGCTATTGAAAGGGGAAATATATGGCGGAGATATTACCATCAATTTTTGGAGCCGATTTAGGTAACTTAAATGACGAATTAGAATTTTTAAAAAATGAAAAAACAACAATATTACATGTAGATATGATGGATGGAAACTTTGTTCCAAATATCGCATTTGGCGATATTCAAATCAATGATTTAAAGAAAAGAACCAATATGATATTTGATGTGCATATGATGGTTGATCATCCATTTGATCACATAGACAGCGTTTTGGATGCTGGGGTGGAAATGATTTGTGTTCATTATGAGGCAACACCTCATATTCATAGATTAATTAAAAAAATAAAAGGTAGTGGTAGAAAAGCAGGAGTAGCAATTACTCCTTCTACCAGACCAGAGGAATTAGAATATCTATTAGATGATTTGGACTATATTTTGGTTATGACAATCAATCCAGGACATAAGGGGGAGAAGTTCATTGAACAAAGTTTAGAAAAAATCAGACACACCAAACAACTGATTGGTGATCGACCAATTCAGATTGAAGTAGATGGTGGAGTAAATGATGCAATTGCAAAGCAATGTAAAGATGCAGGTGCAGAATTAATCGTTGTTGGTGGGTTCTTATTCTCAAATGATCCTAGTGTTCAGTATCAAAAATTAAGAGAAGCGATTAGTTAACAGAAAGGAAATATTACAATGGGAAAATTTGACGGTAAAGTTGCACTTATTACAGGAGCAGCAAATGGAATAGGAAAAGGAATTGCAGAGCAATTTGCACAAGAAGGTGCAAATACAGTAATTGTAGATTATGATGCAGAAAAAGGTGAAGAAACAGCAAATGAAATAACAACAAAATATCAGAGATCGATATTTGTTCAAACTGATGTTTCCAATCCAGAAGCACTTGTTCATGTACGTGAACGTGTATTTGAAGAATTTGGAAGAATTGATATCTTAGTTTTAAATGCAGGAGTAGCATTTGCAAACAAAGTAGATAATATTACGTTTGAAGAATGGAATAAAACATTGAACATTAATTTATCAGGACTATTTAATACTGTTAAGGCATTCTATAATGACTTCCTTACAAACAATGGTTCAATGGTATATATTAGTTCAGGTTCTGCACTAAGTGGTACTGGTGGTGGAGTATCTTATCCAGCATCAAAAGCTGGTGGTGAAGGACTTATGAGAGGACTTGCAAAAGAATTAGGACCTAAGGGTGTTAATGTAAATATTATTGCGCCTAGACTAATTGATTCAGGAAAAATGATGAGAGTAAACTATCCTACGGAAGAAAGTTTACGTGCAGTGTTGGATAAAATTCCAGTACGCCGTTTAGGAACAGTAGAAGATGTTGCAAACCTTACATTATTCTTAGCAGATCCTGCTAACTCATATATTCAAGGGCAAACTATCTTATTAGATGGTGGAAGAACAATTGCATAGTATGGGTGTAAAAGAAAATACATTGAGTATTCTTCAAGAACTAACTAATAATGCTAGTAAAATTGAAGATACACAAGCAGAAACATTTATTAGACAGATCAAAGCAGCGAAGCATATCTTCCTGTCTGGTGCAGGTCGTTCAGGAATTGCGATTCAGGCATTTGCCAATCGTTTAATGCATCTTGGATTCTCAGTAAGCATTGTTGGTGAAATCAGTTCACCACACTCACACGAAGGTGACTTACTGATAATATGCTCAGGTTCTGGAGAAACAGGAAGCCTGAAAAGTTTAGCTGCAAAAGCAAGTAACAGTGGCGTTGATGTAGCATTGATTACAATGAAACAAGATTCTACGATTGCTAAACTGGCAAGTGCAGTATTAGTATTACCAGGAACAACCAAAGATGATAATGAACGTGATGAAGATAGTTTCTCGCAACCAATGGGTTCTGCATTCGAACAACTAGCATTTCTAAGTTTTGATGCAATTATATTAACCTTAATGGATCAAATGAATGAAACATCAGATTCTATGTTCAAACGTCACGCAGATTTTGAATAACCCTAAAAAACACTTTGTATAAAGTGTTTTTTGATGCTTTTCTTTTTTAAAATAAAGAACTATGATACTATGATTTTATAAGTAAGAGGTAGTATCTATGTTGAAAGAAGAACGCCAACAGATTATTTTAAATGAATTGCATGAGTTTGGAAAAGTCATGGTAAATGATTTATCTGATAAGTTTAGTATCTCAAAAGATACAGTAAGACGTGACTTAAATGAATTAGAAGAAAAGTGTATGGTTCGTCGTGTTTTTGGTGGTGCACTCCCTTACAATTTACCAGTACCTGATTATAATCAAAGAGAACGAGTGAATCGCAGTAAGAAATATGAGATGGCTAAAGAAGGATTGAAGTATATTAATGAAGGGCAGTTTATTGTGTTAGATGGAGGATCAACAAATAAGATGTTAGCTTCTATTATTCCCATCAATTATAAACTAACAATTCTTACAAATAGTTTTCCAATTGCTAATGAATTACGAAATCATGTAAATGTGAAAGTAATTCTATTAGGTGGAGATTATCTAAATGAATCTTTAACTACAGTAGGTGAGATAGCAGTAGAGCAAGCATCAAGATATAACCCTGATGTATGTTTTTTAGGTGTCTATGCTGTTGATAAGAAGTATGGAATTACTGCACCATATTTAGAGGAAGTAAGTATAAAACGAAAATTTGTTGAAATTTCTGATACAACTATTGCATTAAGTACGCAGGAAAAAATAAAACGAAAATCAAAGTATAAAATATGTGACTATGATGAAATATCAATGATTATTACTGATGAATAGGAAACAAGTGTAGTTTTATCGAAGTGAAACTGCATTATTTTATTATTCAAAACACGCATAAACACGCATAAATCATGCTTGACGCTACAATGAATAACATTGTACTTTAAGTGTAGATGGAGGTGTAATTATGGATAATAATATTAAGAAAAAAGAACAGCGATTACACATAGGAATTCTTGGGTGTGGAACCATTTGTCAGGCTGCACATTTTATTGGAACTACCAAAGCATATAATGCAGAGATTACTGCTATTTGTGATGTAGCTGAAGACTTATTACATAAAATGCAAGTGATGTATGATGCACCAAAAATATATACAGATTATGTAAAGATGTTAGAAGATAAAGACATTGATGCAGTTATCATTGGGATTGGTGATCAGTTTCATGTGGATTGTGCAAAACAGGCAATTGAAGCAGGGAAACATGTACTTGTAGAGAAGCCACTAGGAGTTAGTATTGCTGAAATTAATAGTTTAAAAGATTTGGTAATAGAGCGAGGATTAGTGCTTCAAGTAGGGAATATGAAACGCTTTGATCCAGGATTACAGTTCGCCAAGAAATTTATTGAAGAAGAGATTGGTGAAGTTACTACGTTCAAAGGCTGGTATTGTGATAGCACTGAAAGATACCAGGTATGTGATAATGTAATGCCTGTTTTATACTCCAGTTCACAAATGAAGAAACCTACAGGAAATCCGAAAGCAGATAAAGATAAATACTATCTACTTGGTCATGCAAGTCATTTATTTGATACTGCAAGATATATGATGGGACCTATTATAAGTGTAGAAGCAAAACATGTAGTGAAAGAAGATTTGTATTCTTGGTTAATTGCCTGTGAGTTTGAAAATGGTGCAATTGGGAACTTGGATCTTACTGTTGCGATTCGTGCTGACTGGCATGAGGGACTGGAAGTATATGGTACCAATGGAACTGTATTTGCAAAAACCTATAACCCATGGACGTTACGAACATCGGAAGTAGAATGTTGTAATCAGACAACCAAGTTAATTACAAAGCCATATAATCCAGATGGACACTTCTTTAGGCGCCAGATAGAAGGGTTTGCTGATGTGATACTAAATAACGAACCACAAGTTGGTGGAGATGTTGAAGATGGCTTAGAAGCGGTGAAAGCAATCATAGCAACCTATGAATCAGTAGAAGCAGGTGGAACTAAGATTTACCTGAAAGATGTGAAAGGAAGTATCTAATATGAACATTGGAATATTTTCAAGAACTTGGGAAAGTGATAACCTAGAAGAAGTGTTTAAAGAAATGACAAATTTAGGTATTTATGATACCCAGTTTAATCTGACATCAGCAGGATTACCAACAATGCCAGATACAATTGATACAGAGAAATTAGACTATATAAAAGAAATGGCAAAACAATATCAGATTAACTTATGTGCGTTGTCAGGCACATTTAATATGATTGATCCAAATATTGAAAAAAGAGAAGAAGGGATTAAACAATTTGAAGTATTGTGTAAGATTGCTAAATACTTAGAGATTCCTAGTATTACCTTATGTACAGGATCACGAAATTTAGAGAGTAAATGGAAATGGCATGATGATAACAATAGTGTAGAAGCATGGCGTGATTTACTTAAGACTACATCAAGAATTTTAAAATTTGCTGAAGAACATAATATTATTCTAGGAGTGGAAACAGAAGCAAGTAACATTATTAATACTCCGAAAAGAGCAAGGCTATATCTGGATTCATTTCAAAGCAGTTATTTGAAAATTGTAATGGATGGGGCCAACTTATTTCTTCCAAACCAGATAGATGATATGAAAGACGTACTAGAAAGTGCATTTGATTTATTAGGTGATGATATTGTCTTGGCTCATGCTAAAGACTTAGCGAAGGGAGAAGACATTAGTTTTGTGGCAGCAGGAGAAGGGGTATTAAACTTTGATATTTATATTCATTTGTTAAATAAAGTTAATTATAAAGGACCGTTGGTAATGCATGGCTTATCCGTTGAACAGATACCAAGAAGTATAAACTTCTTAAAGGAGAAAATGAAAGATGCCTAAATATGAAACAAATGGAGTAACATTATATTATGAAATTCATGGTGAAGGTGTTCCCTTCATCTTTCTGCATGGTTTAGGAGGAGATTGTAATCAAATCAAAAAAGCATATAACCAAATGGAGAATATTCAACTGATTTTAATCGATCAAAGAGGTCATGGGCAAAGTACAGTAAAGTGGGATGACATGAATTTTTATGCAATGGCTGATGATATAATATCACTCACTCAATATCTGGCTATTGATAAGTTTTTTATTGGTGGAATTTCAATGGGAGCAGCTGTTTCTTTAAACTTTGCATTACGATACCAAAACAAGTTATTAGGATTAATACTAATTCGAGCAGCTTGGATTGATCAGCCAATGAATGAAGAGTTATTACAGTGGTTTACACTATTGGAAGAAAACTTATCAAAAGAAGATGGAAAACGTGAATATCAAAAGAGTCAAGAAATTAAAGAGATGAAAAAGAAAGCACCAAAAACAGCGGAGTCATTTCTTCGTTTCTTTGATGAAAAACCTTCACTACACTATCATAAGAAATTTGTAATGTTACCAAACAGCAAACCAATAGAAGATCTAACAGTTTTAAGAACACTACAGATACCAACATTGATACTAAGTAATGACTTAGACCCAATTCATCCAATTGAGTATAGTAAGATATTACATAAACATATAAAGAACTCACAATATTATCAAATAGAATCAAAAGTAATTAGTGAAGAACTTCATAAGGAGCAGTTTAATAAATATGTGAATGAATTTATAAGTGAACAACTAAATTTATAAACTTAGAGAGGATAATACATGGCACTAATAGAGAAAGAATTGATTTGTTTAAATAAAGAATATAAAGATAAGTATCAGGTAATCAAAGAGTTATCATTACTTGCAAAGGATTGTGATAAAGTAAGTGATGTTGAAGATTATGAAAATACTGTACTTCAGCGAGAAGAAGAATTTTCAACCGCTATTGGCTGTTTAAGCGCAGTGCCACATGGTGAATGTGATAGTGTAAAAGAACCTTTTATAATCTTCAGCAGAGCAACTCAAAGTTTTAAATGGGATGAGATTGATGTCCAGATGATTTTTATGATTGGACTCCCACTAAAAAATAGTGCTGAAATACATATGCGAATTTTAAATAATATTGCAGTTAATCTTACAGATGAGGATTTTCGAAACGCACTGTTAACTTCGACTAATGAAAAAGAAATATTTGATATCTTGCAGATGATTGATAAATAGTATAGTTGCTAAAACCGTTTTTAAAAAGCGGTTTTTTCTTACTTTTACTAAATATTTATAAATTCACTGCAAAATATTGATAGTTTACAATAATCTTATTTAAAAGATTACTGTTACCTTTATGATAAAAAAGCATTGCAAAAACTGCTAAGACAACATTTTTATCATAGTAAGCTTAGCGATTCGACAATGACGAAAAAGTTTATGAAAAATAATGTATTTAGTTGTATTTTGTAAAAAAGTGAACTATATTTCCCTTTTTTGCGACAAACAGGTAGAAGGAAAAGATGAGAATGCATTGATTGAGAAGTATTTTAGAGTAGATGGATGGGCAAATTGAAGTGTATATATAATTATGTTTTTTAGGTTATAAAAGTGTGTTTAAAAGAAGAATCATTGTAGTATATAGTTTTTGCAGTGTAGTTAAACCTTAGTTATAATAACCAATTTAATTATTTTGAAACCTTTTTTCTAAGTTGCGCGTCTTACTCGAAGATACTTGGAAGGAGGGTATTTTTCAATATGGAAAGAAAAAGAAGACAGTCAGGACGAAAGTGTATTGATGAGTCATATATTACTCGGTTTCAAGCGGGAGATATAAGTGCATTTGCTTATATCTATGATTACTATAAAGATTCGTTATATTATTTCAGTCTGAAACTTATGCAAAACCAGGCAGATGCTGAAGAGGTTGTACAGGAAACATTTATAAAAGCTTATGAAAAAATTCATACATTGGAACAGCCAAAAGCATTTCATGCATGGCTTTTTTCCATTGCATTTAACCGATCACAATCAATTCACCGTAAAGGTTCAAAAATGGTTGGTTTGGGCGAGGAAACAAATCTTGAAGAGATATTAAAAGCAGATAATACACAAGTAGGAGCAATTGAAGAAAAAGAAGTATTTGATGCAGTAAAAAAAGAACTTGAACAAATTCCTACCAAATATGCACAGGTAGGAATGTTGAAATATTTTGAAGGACTATCAATTAATGAAATCTCAGAAATCTTAGAGATTCCAACAGGTACAGTAAAAACAAGATTACGTCGAGTTCGTCTTGCAATCAAACCAGGACTTGCTTCAAAAGGATATGGACCACGTCAATATCTGAGTTTTGCATTTACACCGTTTGCGTTTAATTTATTCCAGACACTCATTTCTGACAATGCACTTTCAAGTGAAAAAGCTGTTCATTTATATGAATCAATCAGTGAAAACACAGATAAAATTGCAGCAGTAGGTACAGGCGGTGCAGTAATTTCAAATTTTGCGAAAACTGGACTATCAACAGTTACCAAAGCAGGAATTGCAGCAGCTCTAGGAGTAGGTGCAGTTGGAAGTTATGTTGTGTATGAAAGTTTAAGTTTAGAAGCAGCAACAATCGAAACAATCGATTATTATGGAGAGTATACAAACAAGGATGTTCGTGTGAAAATCGTCATGAACAATCCAGTTAATAATGAAGAAATAGCAGTAACCTTTAACAATGAGACTATTGTTCATAATATTGAAGGTAATATCATTACTTTTGATGCACAAGAAAATGGTGAATATACAGTTAAGGTAGATGATGATACACAAGTAATCAATATTAAAAATATTGATAAGCAGGCGCCAAGAGTAGAAGATATTCAATATGAAAATAATGTTCTAACAGTATCTGCAAGTGATGACTTATCCGGAGTAGATTATGAAGCATCAAAAATTATATTTAATGAGAAAGAAGTGTCATTATCACAAAAAGAGTTAATTGAAGGGGAATTAAATGGAGATGTTAACTTACTTATTTATGATAAAACAGGAAATATGATTTCATACGTTATTAGTATAGAGAAATAGAATATGAAAAAGTTAATTCAAGTAGTTTGTATAGTAATGATTTTAATTGGAAGTATCTTTCGCATTGATACAATTTCTGCTAAAGAGACACAATTTGATATCGCAATATCTTCAAGTGCCAGTCTGGTGAAATCAGATGGAAGCAGTGTTCCCCTTACTTCATCAACAACTATACCAAGTGGATCAAAACTTCGAATAAAGATCCAGATTAAAAACCAATCAGGAACAATCGAATCTACCCTTTCGCTAAAAGAAAAGGAAGGATTCGAGTTTTTAACATATAGAGAAGGTATATTAAGTATCAATGGAGAATCATTAAGCAAAGAAAATTATAAAAAATTAATAGGTAAAGGATATGGAGTATCTTTAGGTTCAACTTCTACTACAATCGAAATAGAGGTAAAAGCAACAAAATCAACCAGAGGGAAGATTAGCGGAGATGTAATAGTTGCATCTGATCAGATAACGGTGGGTGATGATAAAGAACGTTATGAACAATTGTTCCATGGTGATTTAGAGGGAACAAGTTATCATCGTGTAAATTTCTATGATGGTACAACACTACTGGGAAGTGTTGTTGTTGCCAATAATCAAACTGTAGATATACCAAACATTCAGAAAGAGGGACATAATCTGTTAGGTTTTAATCTGGATTCAGATGGAAGTGGAACTTATTATAATGGAGAGAAAATAACGTCCTCTATGGACTTGTATGCTGTATATAATCGGAAACAATTTCTAGTATCTTATTATGTAGATGAAACTCTTTATTATCAGGAAGTAGTATTCTATGGTGATAATGCAAGCTATATTACTCCTGATGGAGTAGAAGATACTGTATTTGTCGGTTGGGATGGAGAATTATCTAATATTCAAGACGATACTAATGTCTATGCCCTTTTTGAAACTGTAAAAGCTTCGAAGTCAGGATTGCGTTATCGTATTAATGGAATTATTGAAGGAAGCAGAGGAATTGAAATTATTCCAGTTACAAGTCAGGAATATAAAGAAACACTCAATGATTTTTCATTTCAAATAAAACAAATTGCTAATGAGTCATTATTTAATCGGATTACAATAAGTGCAATACCGCTCATTGTTGTATTACTTATTATCTTACTTTTCTTATATTTCTATAAGAAAAGTAGAAAAGGGATAAGGAGGGATACAAAATGAAAAAGCAAGAAGTAAGAAATATTTCGATTGTCTTAATATTGTGTGGGCTCTTTTTTGCGTTCCTGCAGTTCTATAATGCAGATGAAGTAATGGCAATGGAGTATTCAATAGAAAATGTTGAATCCTCTTCAGCAGAAATTCATTTTGATAAATTAAATGAAGAATATACTGTAGTGTCCATTATGGATCCGACGAACAGTAATTTGGATTTGACTTCACCAACCTATAGAGTGACAACCAATGGTGAGTATATATTTGAGGTTACTTATCTTGATGAAGAAGGAGAAGAAGCTACCTTCTATCAGACAATTGTCATTGATCAATTAGATGAAAGTAAAAAAGGATCATCACGTAGCAGTATCCAGTTAGTTCCTGATGAAAACTTCAGAAATTATCTGATTAATGAAGTAGGTCTACCTTATGATTTTGATATTAGTGATTTACAGAGTGTAACATCAATCAGTTATAGTACAGAAGATGCAAGTAAACGGATTAGTGATTTAACTGGAATAGAATACATGACGTCATTAAAATACATTTATTTAAATGACCAGAATATAAAAACCCTTGAACCAATGCGTAATTCGGTATATTCGCAACTTACAATTATGGAATTCAGTAACTGGAGTGATGGTACAAATGAAATCAGTGATTTTTCGTTATTAACTGCTTCACGTTTTCCAGCACTAAAAGAACAGATGATGTTCAATAATAATGGAATTACTGATGCAGAACTGGCAACCCTGCCAAAAACAGATACCATTCAAAATGCAGTATTCCATTTCCAAAATAACTATATTAGTGATTTAACTCCATTCACTTATTATTTAAATGTTGAACGACTGGTGTTGAGTCATAACCAGATTGAAGATTTAACACCACTAAGTGGATTGACTGGAATTAGCAGTCTGCATCTTTCCAATAATAATATCAAAGATGTTTCACCTCTTAGTAATATTCAGACAAAACCAAATGCCACTTTCCGATTAAACAATAATCAGATAGCTGATATGTCACCATTAAAAGATATTGATGCATTTATTTACGCACAAAACAGCTCGGATATTGATCCATACCTGGCGCCTGAAGATAACTTAGGACAACAGATACAAGCGGAAACAATCTATGGAGATAAAACAACAGGAGAAGTAACAATATCATCAGCAATTATTAATCGCGATGGAATGATTGCCGATATGGAAATTGATGGTGATTTAAAAAAAGAAGTTACCCTTCAACTGGATAGTGAAACACAATCTTACTATACCTATAAAGTTGAATACAATACGGGTACTACCAGATATCTTGCGGTTGTAACCCAACCGATCATCTGGTGGAGTAATCCAGTAATGACTACTTCAACAATGGAACTTTATATAGGTGATACCTTTGATCCATTCAAAGATATTAGTGCTGTTGAATGTAACGGAAACGATATCAGTAAAAGCATTGAGGTAATATCATCAACAGTTGATACAAATGTAGCAGGAACCTATGAGGTTCTCTATAAGGTTACTGACAGCAAAGGATATACAAGTGAGTTATCTAGAGTGGTAAAAGTACATCAGGAATTACAGATACATGTATATGGACAAAAATATGAGATTAACAATGAACGTATCGATTATAGTATCAAAGAAAATGTTGATGCATATTGGCAGGAAGCACAAAATAAAGTTGGTGAAAAACCAAAAGAATCAAAAATAGATAAAAGTAACATCACATATAACATTATTGATGGGCCTTCTACTTCCTTTGACCAAGTGGGGATTTACCAAATTGAGTATACAATAACAACAACGAAAAATATTGAAAAGAAAGTAATTGTACCAATTCTAATTACTGATGAGGATAGTACTTTAAATAATGATTCAACACTACTCATCAGTGCACAAGGATACCAACTCTCTTACAGTAATGGTAAAGAGGCAAATGCATCTATGCTAGTGTCGTTTGGTAATGCCAGGGCATTTCAGATAGAGTATGATGACAAACAACATATTACTGGGTTTCAGGATGTAAGTAATAGTGTTAGCGTATCAGAAGATTCTTTAAATGATTTGAAAAATGGTGCACATACAGGTGGAATCTATAATGTTATTTATACTATTTCAAAAGATGGAGATGAGGTAAGTAAAAATGTAAGTGCGGTTGTATTAGGTGGAAGCACACCACAACCAACTCCAGTTGAAAATGATGAACTGGCAATTACTGCAAAAAGTTTCACAATCTCTAATCGTGAAGCGAAAACATTATCAAAAGACGATGCAATAGAGCGAGCAGAAGTTTATGTAACCTTATTAAAACGAACAGAAATGATTGAATCAGTTTCCCTTGATGAAGAGGCATTGAAACTGATTCATAATGTTGGTGAAGAAGGTGGGGAATATACATTAACTTTCTATGCAACGGATGAAAATTCAAATAAAACAGTAACAACCCAAATAAGCGTTTATGTACGAGGAATAAATGAAGTGAGCAATGTAGAAGGTGGCAAAGCAAATTCTTCGACAGCAAATAACTCTTCAGGAATTGGAGCTGGAGATATCAATAATAATACACTGCAAATAGCAATTTATATGATGATTGCCAGTGGCTGTATCATGGTGAGATGGATAAAAAAATATAAGAGACAAAAATAATTTTAATAAAATGAAAACCTGTTTTTTTACTCGTGCGTCTTACTTACACTCAGGCATAGATTGTGTGGTTTCTGTGTAAACGAGTATTGATTTATTACCAAAATATTGAAGCAGGAGGGTGAATAAATGAGTAAAAAGAAAACAAGTTTCTGGAAAAAACAAAGCACATTTTTTAAAGTAGTACTTTGTTTATTACTTACTTTCACTTCTATAGGAGTATCAACATTAGTAGGTGACGTTTTACTCACGGCTGATGCAGATGATGCTGAAGTAGAGGAAGTAATTCCAGAGGAAGTTTTAGAAGATGAAACGGAGGAAGACCTGTTAGACGAAGATGAAGAGTCTGATGAGGTTGAAGAAGTTGAAGATGAAACTCCAGTAGAAGAGGAAGAACCACAACAAGAAGAAGAAATTTCTACTCGAGATATAGCACCTTTAGCTGCTGAAACTGAAGTTTCAACTTGGGATGAATTAAAGGCTGCAGTAGCTGAACCAAGTGTCTCACATATTATTTTGAAAAATAATATTACGAGAACTGGAAATTCATCAAACGATTTGCCAGCAATTGGCAGAAATTTAAAAATTTCAGGAAATGGTTATACACTTGATTTCCAAAAAGATAGTAATGCAGCCTTTATATTGGCAAGGGCTACAACATTAACAAGTTTTGAACTTAACGATGTTGTGGTTGCGAATCAAGGTTGTGAGTATTTAATCCGACAAACGGATAATAGTGATGCATCTACTAATAATAGTGCATATTCTATTAACTGGGATGTGAAAATACATAATCTATCACATGCAGAAAGTACAACAGCAAATAGTATTTTCAAAGCAACGGGTAGTGATATTACATTAACTGGAAATATTACTTGGAATTCTACAAGTAATACACATAGTTCAGGTACAGGATCTACAAGTGGAATCATTGTAGCTAGAGGTTTTACAATCACTAATGGGGCAAATGTTAATATTACATCAAGAAGAGTAATCTTTAACTCGCGCCCATACAGTGCTGATACAAAAATCTCAATGCGTATTGATGGTGGCTCAAAAGTGAATCTATACTCACAAGAAGAAGCTACAATCTGGTTAGGAAAAGAAGGTAGAGGGAACTCAAATAATGTAGTTATTACTGGAGCTGGTACCGAAGTGTATGCTTCTTCAAATGGTACTGGAACAGGTAACTCGAATGCCGTTGTATCTTTTGCGGGAACTGCAAAAGAAGGAGATGATTCCGAAGACGGTGATGATCCAGAAGAAGGAGAAGTTGTAGCAGGAGATTCTTTAGTAGAAATTTCTGGTGGAGCTATCTTGGATGTTGACAGCAAGGGTGATGGCAGCAGAGCATTCCCTGGTGTTATTTCTCAAATTGATGGTGGAGTATTTAGAGTAACTGGTACTGGAACCCAAATGAATATTAAAACATTAGGTGGACACAATACATATGGAGCTGCATTCAGACTTCGTCTTGTAGGGAACCAAAAATTTGATGTTTCTGATAATGCTGAAGTTAATATAAGTAAAACAGGAACCGTATCACGTGCTCCTGCAATGCGTTTCTATGGTCAAAGTAACTCACTATATGTACGTAGTGGAGGAAAGATCAAAGTATATAATGAAGGATACTCGACAGATTATGATCCAGGTGGAAATGGTAGAAACCAAGGAATTCAGTATACAAGTGGTGGTTCATCATCACAAGTATTTGATGTTTCTGGAAAAGGTTCAGCAATTGAAATTATCGCAAAGCATGGAGCAGCAGTAGATATTGCTGGTTCAGGTGCAGCGAAAATCAATGTATCTGATCAAGCCGTATTTATTGCAAGAGGTCAGACAAGTGGAGCATCTGCAGCAATATTTAATGTTAGTAATGTAAACTTTACTACAGACAGTCCATTATATTATGACTTCGCAAATACAAGAGCAGCAGGTGGATTAGTATTTAAAGTTGGTGCAAACTCAACCTATACATCTACAAACTCAGATATAGCAGTTTGGAAAACGGGTACAGATATTAATGGAAATCCAAAACGTAGTTGGACGATTCTTGATTTCAGTTTAAAAGGTGCAAACTTTGGAACGATTGTTAGTACAAGTCACAGTGATGAATTTAACGCAACGGATACCTCATTTGGAAGTAAGGGGATGGCAGAGTATAGTCGAATCAACGGTAATAATGCCAGTCCAGTAGTTGATGAATTACGCGTTCCTGAGAATGCGGATAAATATATTTACGGACATGTCGGAGTCCCAGAAGGATTCTACTCAGATCTACGTGATGCGTGGACTGATGAAGTATATGTGGTATTGCGTGAAACATTACCAGATGGCACACAACGAGAAGTAAAAGCTGTGTCATATGGAATGGGTGATGATGATGCAGGAGTTGCAATCTATGGTGAAGCAGCACGTGGAGGTATCTACGTATTTGAATTGGATGACTTCGCTGTTACTGGTGCAACGTATGAAGTTATACGTGCATGGCGTGGTGAAGAAGATCCAGACAAGAGTGGAGCCAGAGTTCATGAAGCTGCAGCAGAAGATATTCTGACAGGTGTAGTAACAGTAGTTGATAAAACACCTCCGCTACCAGCAGAAATCAGTACAACTGTTTATACAAACACTACTGTAATCAATGGTACTTGGGCACTAGATGGTGCACACAATAGTGATGCACCAGTAAAAGTGAGCGCAACATTGAATGGAACGGATTTAGGTAATGAAGGAACAATCAATGCTGATAATACATGGACATATACATTGCCGCAAGGAACAACATTAAAAGAAAATGATGTAATTCAGATATTCTTAGAAGATGCAAATGGTAATAAAAACCCTGTATCTGATACAGATTATCATGACGCATTAAAGAAAGATAATACCCAATTTAAAGCAGCTACAAAAACAGTAGTAAAAAAGATTCCATATACAATTGATGCAAATAATGTAATCCTTGGATTGGATGATGCAAAATTAGTATTAACAAACGATGATTTAATTAGTCTTGCAAAGGCATCTGCAAAAGATGTATCGGATGGAAGCGATGCCGAAGTAGTCGTAAAATCATCGCAATTCAAAGAAACAGCTGGTACCTATGAAGTTGTATTTGCTGTTAAAAAAGAACAAGATATTGAAAAGAAAGTTACATTTGAAGTACTTCCATATGATGTTGTAGTAACAACTGATGATTATATTATTGCAGCTAATCATATTACGATTTATCGAGGTCTGGCAGATTCAATCGAAAAAGATTCTACAGTTGCTGGTGAAAAACTGACAGAACTTACAGATGTTACAGGATGGAAACGTTCTGATCGCAGTGAAGTAGCAGTTTCATTAGATTCACACACGGTAAAAGGTGCAGAAGGAATCTATAATGCAACATTCAAAGTTAACAATGATACAACTGTAAAAGCTACAGTAAAAGTTAAAGTAATTATAGGAGAAGCTCCAACAATTGAAGGAGCAGATGATGTAAGTATTCCATTAAATACTGCATTTGATGCAAGAGCAGGAGTAACTGCCAGTGATAAAGAAGATGGCGATATAACATCTAGTATTAATATTATTGGAACAGTTGATACAAGTACAAAAGGTGTATATATTCTAAAATACTCAGTAACTGACAGTGATGGTAATACAGCAGAAGAAACTAGAATCGTAGCAGTTGGGTTAATTGATGGAAAAGACTATTACTTTGACATTAATAACTACGTTATCTTAAAAGATGATGTAAAAGGAACAGATGATGAAATTCTAGACAAGACAGGTGCAAGAGCTTGGTTAAAATCAACTGGAGCAGAAGTTGCGAAGTCTGATCTTGAAGTAAGAAGCAATGGAGGCTACAAAGCTGAAGTTGGTGAATACACAGTAAAAGTATCAGTAAAAGGTGCTACAGATGATTTAGATGTAGTTTCAGCAGTTGCAAAAGTAGTAACTGGGCACGTAATTGAAGAAGGTGACAACTATACAATCGTAGCTAACAATGTAGTAATGAGTGTAGATCAAGCTGCTGCTGCCTTAGCAGATAAAGATTCGCTAGTTACGACTTCAAAAGCAAGAGCATGGAAATTAGATGATTTCAGTGAAGGAACAGTGAAGTTAGAAGATACTACATTAGAAGCAAAAACTGGAACCTATGCAGCGACATTCTATGTAGATGAAGAACAGACAACAAAAGTAACAAATATTATTACAGTTAAAAACAAAGATGAAATTGAAAGTGGCGATGATTATGCAATCGGTGCAAACAACTTCTCAGTAAGAAAAGGTGAAGTTGCTGGATTAACGGATGACAAACTAATCGAACTTGCAAAGGTAGAAGGTTGGTTATTAAAAGATTCATCAAGTGCTACAGTAGCAGTTACAGAAAAGAAAATTGGTACTGATCCAACAGCAACTGATTATTTTGTAACATTCCATATTGTAGATAAACCATCAAAGAAAGTAACTGTAAAAGTTACAGTTACAGATGGAAATGCGCCAGTAATTAATGGTGCAGATGATGTAAATATTCCACTAAATTCTACATTTGATGAAAGAGATGGAGTAACTGCTGAAGATGACGAAGATGGTGATTTAACTGCAGATATTAAAATCGATGGAACAGTAGATACAAGTAAGAAAGGTGTTTATATCCTTGAGTATTCTGTAGAAGACAGTGATGGTAATACAGCAGAAGAAACTAGAATCGTGGCAGTAGGACTAATCGATGGAAAAGACTACTATTTCGATATCAATAATTATGTAATCTTAAAAGATGATGTTACTGGAACCGATGCAGAAATTCTAGAAAAGACAGGTGCAAGAGCATGGTTGAAATCAACAGGTGCAGAAGTTGCGAAGTCTGATCTTGAAGTAAGAAGTAACGGAGGCTATAAAGCAGTCGTTGGTGATTACACAGTAAAAGTATCAGTAAAAGGTGCTACAGATGATTTAGATATAGTATCAGCAGTTGCAAAAGTAGTAAACGGACATGTCATTGAAGAAGGTGACAAGTATACAATTGTAGCAAATAATGTAGTGATGAGTGTAGAAGATGCAACAGCTGCATTAGCTGACAAAGATTCTTTAGTTACAATTTCAAAAGCAAATGCGTGGAAATTAGAAGACCTAAGTAAAGGAACTGTTAAATTAGAAGACACTACTCTAAAGGCAGAAGAAGGTACTTATGCTGCTACATTCTATGTAGATGAAGAGAAAACAACAAAAGTAACAAATGTTATTACAGTTAAAAACAAAGATGAAATCGAAAGTGGAGATGATTATGCAATCGGTGCTAATAACTTCACAATAAGAAAAGGTGAAGTTGCTGGATTAACTGATGAAAAATTAATTAAATTAGCAAAAGCAGAAGGATGGAAACTAAAAGATTCTTCTAGTGCTGTAGTAGCAGTAAGCGAAAAATCAATTGGCACAGATCCAAGTGCAACAAATTACTATGTGACTTTCCACATTGTGGACAAGCCATCAAAAACTGTAACTATAAAAGTGAAAGTAACAGATGGAAGTGCGCCTAAAATTGCAGGAGCAGATGATGTTAATATTCCTCTGAATACATCATTTGATGCAAGAGCAGGGGTAACTGCTAGTGATGATGAAGATGGTGATTTAACTGCAGATATTAAAATTGCTGGAACTGTAAATACAAGTGAAAAAGGTGTTTATATCCTTGATTACTCAGTTACTGACAGTGATGGAAATAAAGCAGAAGAAAAACGTATAGTAGCTGTAGGATTAATTGATGGAAAAGACTACTATTTCGATATCAATAACTACGTAATCTTAAAAGACGACGTAAAGGGAACTGATGCTGAAATCTTAGATAAGACAGGTGCAAGAGCATGGTCGAAAGCAACTGGATTAGAAGTTGCACAATCTGATCTCGAAGTAAGAAGCAACGGTGGCTACAAAGCTGTTGTTGGTGATTACACCGTAAAAGTATCAGTAAAAGGTGCTACAGATGATTTAGATGTAGTATCAGCAATTGCAAAAGTAGTAAATGGACATGTCATTGAAGAAGGTGACAAGTATACAATCGTTGCAAGTAATGTAGTAATGAATGTTGATGAAGCTACAGCTGCTTTAGCAGACAAAGATTCGCTAGTTACGATTTCAAAAGCGAAAGCATGGAATCTGTCTGATTTAAGTGAAGGAACAGTGAAGTTAGAAGACACTACATTAGAAGCAAAAACGGGAACCTATGCAGCTACATTCTATGTAGATGAAGAACAGACAACAAAAGTTACAAATATCATTACAGTTAAGAATAAAGATGAAATTGAAAACGGTGATGATTATGCAATCGGAGCAAATGATTTCTCTGTGAGAAAAGGTGAAGTTGCAGGATTAACTGATGAAAAACTGATTTCTTTAGCAAAAGCTGAAGGTTGGTTATTAAAAGATATGTCTAATGTTGAAGTTGATGTAACTGAAAAGAAAATTTCAACTGATGTAAGTTCAACTGAACATTATGTAACATTCCATATTGTAGATAAACCATCAAAAACAGTAACAGTAAAAGTTAAAGTGACTGATGGGGGAGCACCAACAATTGACGGTGCAGATGATGTAAGCATACCTTTAAATGATACATTTGATGCAAGAGCTGGTGTAACCGCTACTGATGATGAAGATGGTGACTTAACTGCGGATATCGAAATCGATGGAACAGTAGATACTAGCAAAAAAGGCGTTTATATCCTTGAGTATTCTGTAGAAGACAGTGATGGAAATAAAGCAGAAGAAACGAGAATCGTGGCAGTAGGACTAATCGATGGAAAAGACTACTATTTCGATATCAATAATTATGTAATCTTAAAAGATGATGTTACTGGAACCGATGCAGAAATTCTAGAAAAGACAGGTGCAAGAGCATGGTTGAAATCAACAGGTGCAGAAGTTGCGAAGTCTGATCTTGAAGTAAGAAGTAATGGTGGGTATAAAGCCGAAGTTGGTGAATATACAGTTAAAGTATCTGTGAACGCTGCTACAGATGATAAAGATGTAGTATCGGCAATCGCAAAAGTAGTGAATGGTCACGTGATTGAAGAAGGTGACAAGTATACAATCGTTGCAAGCAATGTAGTAATGAATGTAGATGAAGCAACTGCAGCTTTAGCAGACAAAGATTCATTAATTACTATTTCTAAAGCAACTGCATGGAAGTTGGAAGACTTTACCAAAGGTACAGTGAAATTAGAGGATACTACTCTAAAAGCAGAAGTAGGAACATATGCCGCTACATTCTATGTAGATGAGGAGAAGACAACAAAAGTAACAAATGTTATTACAGTTAAGAATAAAGATGAAATCGAAAACGGTGATGACTATGCAATTGGTGCAAATAACTTTACAGTAAGAAAAGGTGAAGTTGCTGGATTAACTGATGACAAATTAATTGAACTAGCAAAAGCAGAAGGATGGAAACTAAAAGATTCATCATCTGCAACCGTAGAAGTTACAGATAAGTTAATTGGTAGTGATCCAACAGCAACGAATTATTTTGTGACATTCAATATTGTGGATAAACCATCAAAACAAGTAACAGTTAAGGTTACAGTAAGTGATGGAAGTGGTCCTAAGATTGAAGGAGCAGATGATGTTAATATTCCTTTGAATACAACATTTGATGCAAGAGCTGGAGTAACTGCCAATGATGATGAAGATGGTGATTTAACTGCAGATATTAAAATTGCTGGAACTGTAAATACAAGTGAGAAAGGTGTTTATATCCTTGATTACTCAGTTACTGACAGTGATGGAAATAAGGCAGAAGAAAAACGAATCGTTGCAGTAGGATTAATTGATGGAAAAGACTACTATTTCGATATCAATAACTACATAATCTTAAAAGACGACGTAAAGGGAACTGATGCTGAAATCTTAGATAAGACAGGTGCAAGAGCATGGTCGAAAGCAACTGGATTAGAAGTTGCACAATCTGATCTCGAAGTAAGAAGCAACGGTGGCTACAAAGCTGTTGTTGGTGATTACACCGTAAAAGTATCAGTAAAAGGTGCTACAGAGGATTTAGATGTAGTATCAGCAATTGCAAAAGTAGTAAATGGTCACGTGATTGAAGAAGGTGACAAGTATACAATTGTTGCAAGTAATGTGGTAATGAACGTAGATGAAGCTACAGCTGCTTTAGCAGATAAAGATTCACTTGTTACAATTTCAAAAGCGAATGCATGGAATCTATCAGATTTAAGTGCAGGAACCGTGAAATTGGATGACACTACATTAGAAGCAAAAGTTGGAACATATGCTGCTACATTCTATGTAGATCAAGAACAAACAACAAAAGTTACAAATATTATTACAGTTAAGAATAAAGATGAAATTGAAAATGGTGATGACTACGCAATTGGTGCAAATAACTTCTCAGTAAGAAAAGGTGAAGTTGCAGGATTAACTGATGAAAAACTGATTTCTTTAGCAAAAGCTGAAGGTTGGTTATTAAAAGATATGTCTAGTGTAGAAGTTGCAGTAACTGAAAAGAAAATTTCAACTGATGTAAATGCAACTGATCATTATGTAACATTCCATATTGTAGACAAACCATCAAAAACAGTAACAGTAAAAGTTAAAGTAACTGATGGAAGTGGTCCAGTGATTAAAGGAACTGACAATGCAACAGTTGAATTAAATGGAACATTTGATGCAAGAGCAGGAGTAACTGCTGAGGATGCAGAAGATGGAGATTTAACAGATGATATTGAAATCGATGGAACTGTAGATACAAGTACAAAAGGCGTTTATATCCTTGATTATTCTGTAGAAGACAGTGATGGAAACAAAGCAGAAGAAAGTAGAGTTGTAGCAGTTGGTCTAATCGAAGGAGAAGACTACTACTTCGATATTAATAACTATGTCATCTTAAAGGATGATGTTACAGGTACTGATGCAGAAATCATTGAAAAGACACAAGCAAGAGCTTGGTCAAAAGATACAGGACTACAAGTAGATCAATCACAATTAGAAGTAAGAGACAACGGAGGCTATAAAGCCAAAGTTGGTGATTACACAGTGAAGGTATCTGTGAAGGGTGCTACAGATGATAAAGATGTAGTATCAGCAATCGCAAAAGTAGTAAATGGACACGTCATTGAAGAAGGTAGCGAATACACATTAGTAGCAAGCAACCTGGTAATGAGCGTCGATGAAGTAAAAGCAATAGCAGACAATGATGAATTAATTAACTTATCAGATGCTCAAGCATGGAAATTGGAAGATTTAAGTGCTGGAACAGTGAAGTTAGATAGTACAACATTAGAAGCAAAAGTTGGAACATATGAAGCAGTATTCTCAGTAAAAGAGGAAAGTGCTACAAAAGTTACAACAACAATTAAAGTAATTGATAAAGATGTAATTGAACGTGGAGATAACTATACAATCGGTGCAAACAACATCGTAATGACAGTTGATGAAGCAAAAGCAATTGCAGATAATAATGAATTAATTACATTATCGAATGCTGAAGCAATCAAACAAAAAGATATGAGTGCTGGAAAAGTTAACTTAGACAGTACAACATTCAAAGCAGAAGCAGGAACATATGAAGCAGTCTTATCTGTTGATGAAGAACCAGCTACGAAAACAACAATTAAAATTAAAGTTATTAGTGGACATGTAATTGATCACGGTGATGACTATACAATTGTTGCAAGTAACTTGGTTATGACTGTGGAAGAAGCGAAAGCAATTAGTGATAATGATGAATTGATTACATTATCAAAAGCAGAAGCAGTAAAACGTAAAGACCTGTCTGCAGGAACAGTGGAGTTGGATAGTACAACATTCGCAACAGCAGTAGGAACATACAAAGCTACATTCTCAGTAAAAGAAGAACCAGCAACCAAAGCAACAATCACAATTCAAGTAGTTGAAAAAGATGAACTTGAAGATGGTGATGATTATGCAATTGGTGCAAACAACTTTACGGTAAGAAAAGGTGAAGTTGCATCTCTAACAAATGATAAAATCATTGAACTTGCGAAAGCACAAGGATGGAAACTAAGTAATCTGTCAAATGTAGAGGTTGCAGTTGATGAAAAGAGTATTGGAACAGATACAGAATCTACTTCATACTTTGTGCGTTTCAAAGTTGTGGATAAACCATCAAAAACTGTAACGGTTAAAGTTAGAGTGGTTGAAGGTAATGGTCCAAAAATTGATTTTGAAACACCAGTAAATCTAAACGTAGGTGATACATTTGATCCTAAGAAAGATGTAACAGCTACTGATGAAGAAGATGGCGACTTAATGGATAAACTGAACATTGAAGGAACTGTTGATACAAATACAAAAGGTGTATATCGTCTTGTGTATTCAGTAAAAGATAGTGATGGAAATGAAGATGTAAAAGTAAGAGTAGTTGCGGTTGGATTATATGTTGGTGAAGAATATATCTTTGATATTAGCAACTATGTCATCTTGAAAGATGATGTAAAAGGAACAGATGCAGAAATCTTGAAAAATACAGAAGCAAAAGCTTGGTATGTAAAATCAGGATTACAAGTAGACAGTTCACAATTAGAAGTAAGAGACAATGGAGGATATAAAGCTGAAGTTGGTGATTACACAGTAAAAGTATCAGTGAAAGGTGCTACAAACGAAAAAGATGTAGTATCAGCAACTGCAAAAGTAGTAAATGGACATGTCATTGAAGAAGGTAATGAGTACACACTAGTAGCTAGTGATCTTGTTATGAGTGTAGATGAAGTAAATGCATTAGCAAACAATGACGAACTAATTAGTTTATCAAAGGCACAGGCATGGAAAGTTTCTGACTTAAGTGCAGCCGATGTAAAACTAGACAGCACAACACTAGAAGCAAAAGTTGGAACATACGAAGCAGTATTCTCTGTGAAAGATGAAAGTGCTACAAAAGTTACAACGAAGATTCAAGTAATTGATAAAGATATCATTGAACGTGGTGATAATTATACAATTGGTGCAAACAATATCGTAATGACAGTTGATGAAGCAAAAGCAATTGCTGATAATAAAGAATTAATTACATTATCAGATGCGCAAGCAATCAAACAAAAAGATATGAGTGCTGGAAAGGTAAACTTAGACAGTACAACATTCAAAGCTGAAGCTGGAACATATGAAGCGGTCTTATCAGTAGATGAAGAACCAGCAACAAAAGTAATAATTCAAATCAAAGTAATCAATGGTGATGTGATTGAACATGGAGATGAATATACAATCGTTGCAAACAACCTGATAATGACAGTTGATGAAGCAAAAGCAATAAGTGATAATGATGAATTAATTACATTATCAAATGCTCAAGCAATTAAACGTAAAGATATGAGTGCTGGAAAAGTAAACTTGGACAGTACAACGTTTAAAGCACAAGAAGGTGATTATACTGCGAAATTCTCAGTAGACGAAGAACCAAAGACAACAGCAACAATTCAAATTAAGGTTGTAAACGGGCATGTAATTGAACATGGTGAAAAGTATACAATCGTTGCAAACAACTTAGTTCTTACTACAGAAGAAGCAAAAACAGTATTAGCAGATAAAGATTCACTTATTACGTTATCAGATGCAAAAGCATGGGAACGTAAAACAATCACAGAAGGAACAGTGAATTTAGATAGTACAACTTTAGGAATCACAGAAGGAACTTACAATGCTGTATTCTCAGTAGAGGAAGAACCAAAAACAACAGCAACAATTCAAATTAAAGTAGTTAATAAAGATGAATTAGAAACTGGTGATGACTATGCAATTGGTGCAAATAACTTTAGTATCCGTAAAGGTCAGGTTGATACCATCACAGATGATGAATTAATCTTAGCTGCAAAAGCAGAAGCTTGGAAGTTAAAAGATTTATCAGATGCTGATGTTGAAGTACAATCTAAATTAATTGGTGATGATACGGAATCTACAGATTACTATGTAATCTTCAATGTTGTAGATAAACCATCAAAAACAGTAAAAGTAAAAGTTAGAATTACTGATGGAAATGCACCAGAAATTGACTTTGAAACACCTTTATACTTAGACCTAAACGATTCATTTGATCCAAAAGAAAATGTTACAGTTTGGGATGAAGAAGATGGTGATTTAATTGATGACTTAGAAATTACTGGAGTTGTTGATACATCGAAAAAAGATGTTTATCGTTTAGTATATTCAGTGAAAGACAGTGATGGTAACCTAACAGAACGCGTACGTGTTGTGGTAGTAGGATTATATATTGGAAATGAATATGCATTCGATATTAAAAACTACGTTATTCTAAAAGATGATGTAACAGGAACTGATAAAGAAATTATTGAAAAATCAGAAGCTAGAGCATGGTCAATGAAGACTGGATTACCAATCCAATCATCATTATTAGAAGTTAGAGATAATGGTGGATATAAAGCAGAAGTTGGAGAATATACTGCAAAAGTATCTGTAATTGGTGCAACTGATGCAAAAGATGTTATATCAACTAGAGCAAAAGTAGTTGATGGAGATGTGATTGGTGAAGGCGATAATTATACAATCGTTGCCAACAACATTGTAATGACATTGGATGAAGCAGAAGCAGTAGCAGACAACAATGCATTAATTGATCTGGCAAAAGCGAGAGCATGGAAACTGGAAGACTTATCTGAAGCAACTGTAAAACTTGAATCTACAACATTCAAGAAAGAAATCGGTTACTATACTGCAGTATTCTGTGTAAATGATGATGAAGATGTAAAAGTAGCAATCTCTATTAAAGTTGATGAAGGAGATGTCATCGAGCATGGAGATGAATACACAATCGTAGCAAGTAACATCGTAATGACAGTTGATGAAGCAAAAGCAATTAAGAGCAATCATGAATTAATTGGTCTTGCTAAAGCGAGAGCTTATAAACGTAAAGATATGACTTCAGGAACAGTAATGCTTGAAGCAACAACGTTTAAAGCAGAAGAAGGCGATTATACAGCTACATTCTATGTGGGTCAAGAACAAACAACCAAAGCAACGGTAAAAATTAAAGTTGTAAAAGGTGATGTGATCACACATGGAGACAAGTATACGATTGTCGGAAGTAACATTGTAATGACTGTAGATGAAGTGAATGCAATGAATAACAATGATGATTTAATTACACTATCAAATGTACAAGCATTCAAACGTAAAGAAATGACAAGTGCGAATGTGAAGTTAGATAGTACAACACTGGAAGCAAAAGTTGGTGATTATGAAGCTACATTCTCTGTAGTGGATGAACCAAAAACAAAAGCAAAAGTGAAGATTAAAGTAATTGACAAAGATGTAATTGAACATGGTGATAAATATACGATTGCAGCAAATAACCTAGTGATGACATTAGATGAAGCAAAAGCAATTAAAGACAACAGTGAATTGATTACACTTGCGCAAGCAGAAGCATACAAACGCAAAGATATGAGTGCAGGAACAGTACAACTGGACAGCACTACATTTGATGCAAAAGCTGGTGAATATACTGCAGTATTCTCTGTAGAAGAAGAACCAACTACGAAAGCAACAATTAAGATTAGAGTAATTGATGGCGATATTATTGAACACGGTGATAAGTATACAATCGTAGCAAGTAATGTTGTAATGAGCGTTGATGAAGCAAAAGCATTAACTGACAACAATGGACTAATTGGTGTTGCCAAAGTAGAAGCATACAAACGTAAAGACATGAGCGCAGCCGCTGTACAACTAGACAGCACAACATTTACTGCAAAAGTTGGAGACTACAAAGCTACATTCTCTGTAGTGAATGAGCCAACAACAAAAGCAGAAGTAATGATTAAAGTAATTGATAAAGATGTAATCGAACACGGTGACAAATATACAATTGTTGCTAATAACTTAGTAATGAGTGTTGACGAAGTAAAAGCATTAACTGATAACAAAGAATTGATTACATTAGCTGATGCTGAAGCATTCAAGCGTAGAGACATGAGTGCAGGAAGTGTACAACTGGACAGCACAACATTAGTTGCAGAAGCTGGAGATTACACTGCAGTATTCTCTGTAGAAGAGGAACCAGCAACCAAAGCAACAATCAAAATCAAAGTAGTTAATAGTGATGTAATTGAACATGGTGACAAATACACAATCGTTGGAAACAATGTTGTAATGACATTGGATGAAGCTAGAGCAATGACAGACAGCAACGACTTGATTACTCTATCAAATACACAAGCATTCAAACGTAAAGATATGAGTGCAGCAAATGTGAAACTAGATAGTACTTCATTTGAAGTAAAAGTTGGAGACTATGAAGCTACATTCTCTGTAGTAGATGAGCCAACAACCAAAGCAACAGTGAAGATTAAAGTTGTTGATGGTGATGTCATTGAACATGGTGATGAATACACGATTGTCGCAAGTAATATCGTAATAAGCGAACAAGATGCACAAGCAGTAGAAACAAGTGATGATGTAATAAAACTTGCAAAAGCACAAGCATACAAACGCAAAGATATGAGCGAAGGAACAGTTCAATTAGATGAAACAACATTTGAAGCAGTTGCTGGAGACTATACTGCAACATTCTCAGTAGTAGAAGAACCAAAAACCAAAGCAACAGTGAAAATTAAGGTTGTTTCTAAAGATGTAATCGTTGAAGGTGACAGATACTTTATGGGAGCAAATAATATTACAATTAATGCCCAAACAGCATCTGCAATTACGGATGAAGAACTGATTGCATTATCAGATGCAGAAGCATGGTTGAAGAAAGACTTGAGTAGTGCAGAAGTTGCAGTTCAAAGTCACAACGTAAAAGGTGAAGCTGGTGAATATGAAGCAACATTCTATGTTGTTGATGAACCAACAACAACTTGTACAATTACTGTAACTGTTTCTAAGACAGTATTAGTAATTAGTGCTAATGACTTCAATATCAAACATGAAGATGCTGCTAATCTTGATGCAGAAACATCAAAAGCATTATCAAACGTGAAAGTAGATGTAGACAGCAGATCAAGAGCTGCAGTGCCAACTGTCGACGATGTAGTAGTCGAAGAAGCGCATTTAAGTGAAATTCAAAAAGCACCTGCAAAAGGTGGCGAATACGACTTACGTTTCAGTGTTACTCACGAAAATGAGGAATACGAAGTAATCGTTAAAGTAACAGTAAATCCTAAGGATGCAAAACCATCGATTGCAGTACCTGCAGCACCATCAAAACCTGGTGTATCGACTGGTGATACAACTGATAAGACAACATTACTGGCACTATTCATGATTGCATTATCAGCAATAATCGTTGTGAAGAGACGTAAAGACGAAGAAGAAGCATAGTTTAATTGGAGGTAGGAAGATGCAAATGCATCTTCCAAGCTTCCTATGATAGAAAGAAACGAGGGTAAAAATATGAAAAAGTTTTGTTTATTAATAGTTAGTTTATTAGTCTTCACAGGGTGTAGTAGCAGTGCAGATGAAGCAAAAAAAGTTACATGTGAACTTGATTCAGGTGCATCGCAAATCAATGAGAAAGTAAAAATCACTTATGATGGAGATAAGAAAATTACCAAGATTGTAAAAACTAAAGATGCTGCATTAATGGATTTCTATTTTGAAGATTATGAATCTATTGAAGAATTAGAAAAAGCATTTGAAGCTGATTACATCAATGAAAAGAAAGAACAACCAGGAATGGAATTTGATATTTCAGTTGATGAAGAAGAAAAAATGCTTCATGTAAAAATTACAATTGATCCAGATAAAGCAGAAGAAATTGATATGGAACGATTGGGAATTGAAGATTACAATGATTTGGAAAAACTTGTTAAAAACTTACAAGGTGATGATTACACATGTGGAGAAATTGAATAAAGTAGTTATGAAGACGAATACTTTTTCAAATAACCTTGTATGTTAAATATCAATCAGAACACCAAGGGTAAAACCTAAGTGTTCTTTTGTGCTTTTTAATAAAGCACCTAAATAATCGTTTAGAAGAAAGGAGTGTTTATGGACGTACTGATCGGGGCAATGTTTTCATTTTCGTTTATCATAACATTAGTTGGTATCTTAGTAGCGATTTTTATTGTGACTGTTTTAATCAGAATGTTTCTAAAAAAGAAATATATCAATGAACTGGCGCTTGCACGTGAAGCAAGTAACGATTTAAGAAATCGTTTATTTTCTTCCAAGTGGGATGATTTAAACAGAATATCAAGAGACCATTTAGATGTGCAGCAAAAGAAAATAGAACAACGTTTAGATTTAAGATTCAATGAGATTGCAGAAGTCTTAGATAGTTGTAATGTTCTGGTGGCTTCACTTGATGAAGAACATATGGAAGAATATGAGATGAAAGAAATCGCACATGTTTTATCTTATGTAAATGATGTAATTGAAAGTGAAAAAGATGATGTAGAAGCCTTAAATAAAGATATTGATGAAATATTAATTATGGCAAAATACACAAGACCAACACAAGAAATAAAAAGAGATACTTCAATTCATGTCAAAGAGGTTACTCCTGCATATGAAATGAGAAAACCGCAGATAAAAGAAAAAGTGACACAGGAACAAGTAATGGTTAAGGAGAAAGAAAAAATGGAATTTGATAACAATACAGATAATCATGATTCTGTAGAATCATATAATAGAACATCACCAGTGAATGAAACCGTGAGTGATGATGTTTCCGTATTAGGAAAAGGAATAGTAATTGATGGGAATGTAACTTCAAATGCATCATTGATTATTAAAGGTAGAGTAAACGGTGATGTAAGAAGTGGACAAGATGTTGATATTAATGATGGTGCACAAATTAATGGAAATATCAAAGCGGATCGATTGAACTTACAAAGTGGAAAAATTGAAGGTTCAATTGCTTCAAACCAAGATACATATATTGGTAATGACACCTATGTGAAAGGGAATATTGTATCGGCAAATATCGCTGTGAATGGATCAGTTGAAGGTGATATTCAGGCATATGAAGAGGTATCATTTTCAAGTGGTGCTCGTGTATTAGGGGATATTACAGCAATGAGTATTGATATTGAAAAAGGTGCAAGAATCGTAGGTACAATGCGAATTGGAGAGCAAACAGATACAAATAATACACAAACTAGGGAATAATCAGTTCTTAATTTATGAAGAAATCAAATCTGATTTTTATTAAAGAAACTATTATTTTTATCATTGTTTTATTTGCTTCTTCGATTACGCTTATACATGCAAGTGCACCTACTGGTGAAGTCACTACAAACGGTGATTTCAGTTATCAGAAACTAGCTGATGGCAGTTATCAGATTTTACAATATTCAGGCAATGACAAAAAAGTTGTCATTGATGATGAATATGATAATCAAAAGATAACGGCAATTTCAAATCAGGCTTTTTTTGGTGCAGATGCACTTGAAGAAATTGAGTTACATGAGGATATTAATTATGTAGCAAGCGATGTATTTGAAGAGAATCGTTATCTTAAGCGAATTATTGTACCAGAAGGAACATCGGATAAATTTGTAGAAGTACTATCTACTTCTACATTTGCAAGTAATCAGAAAATCTCCTTATATGAAAACAATAAGTTTTCAGTTTATGTAGATAATGTTAAATTAGATCAAAGTGATTATAGTATGGTATTACATTATCAGAAACAACTTGGCGATTCACTTGATATAACGATTGATATGAAACAAACACTTATGTATGTATATGAAGATGGTGCATGGAACGAAAGTGAAGAAGTAGTAACAATTAACAGTGATATTAATAAACTTACCTGGTATGTTGGTGTGGATAATCCAATAATTATTCAAAGCGGTAATCACTTATCCATACCATCTATCAGTGAAGATAACATTGGTTACTATACATTAAAATTGGAAGATGAAGTATTATTGCAGTTTGAACTTCAGATAACAAAGGAAGATACAACGAGTATTACAACAGGATTTAATCTGCCATTTGCATGGAGTGATGCAATTGTATTACTAAGTGTAGTTGGTTTATCTGGTCTCATATTAAAAAGAAGAAAGGATACATGTGGTAATTAAGATGAATGATACAAATAACAGCCATAAAATAAAAAAGAAGTTAAGAAAAACAAACTTCATATTTGAGGGGTTATCACTCATAAGAATTGTACTAATTAGTATGATTGTTTTTCTAATTGCCATTAACTGTCTTATACGTCCGACCTATATTAATGGGAACAGTATGTATCCGTTCTTAGAAGATGGGCAAATAGGTATTACCAATGTAATAGGAGTTTATGTAGGTGAAATAGAGCGATTTGATGTAGTTACGGTCTATGACCATGTAGAAGAAAAAAACCTCGCAAAACGAGTAATTGGCTTACCAGGTGAGACCTTAGAGTACCGAAATGGAACTCTATATATTAATGGAGAAGTTATTGAAGAAACGTTTCTGGATGATGATTATGTAAATGAGCAAACCAACAATGGAAGTATCCCATTTACTTCTAACTATGGGCCAATTGAATTAGGTGAGGATGAATATTTCTTATGTGGAGATAATCGACGAGTATCTAGAGATTCCAGAGAACTGGGGCCATTTGAAAAGAGTGAAATCATTAGTAAAGATTTTCTAATCGTATTCAACTAAAAAAGCCCAGCATTGGGCTTTTACTATATTATGAATTATCTTCGTTATTTGTTTTTCCAAAAAACTTAATCATTATCAAAAACCTGATTAATGTAAATACTATAATTACACCAATAATCAGTTCATAAACGAAATCAGCATGATAAATGATTAATCCTATCAGAAGAAACATCATTAAGATAAGAAATAAACCTACCAATTTCTCTTTCATAGTGTCTCCTTTCTTTTCCTGGTATGTATCTGCCAGAAATTATCTTCCTATTAGTATTTCTTATTGTTATTATATGCGATTCTAAATATAGAATACTACTAATATGAATAATTATTCACATCACTCTATCAGTACAAGGATGTGATAGGTTACCTAAATAATACCACAGGTATTATGTCTAATTGTGTTAATTAACTGTTAAGAATGAGTATAAGAAAAGGCTTCAACTGAAGCCTTTATATATTCTAAAGTAGGTTTGCATCCTTTAATATTTCTTCTACATAAGTTCCTTTTGTTTTCTTAATGAACTCATGCACAATTGCTTTTTCAAAGAATGGCAGATCCATTTCTGCTATTTTCTTTTTATCTGATAAATAATATACAGAATTAGCAAGAGTTCTGATATCATAAGCAGAAGCAAATACTTCAGGAACCCCTCTTTCTACACCAAGCAATTGATATACTGCTTCCATTGCTGTACGAACAGAGTATTCAGTAGTAAATACAGTGTCACGTTTTGTTTCAGCGAAGTTACCAATAAATGCTAAGTTTTGAGATCCTTCAGGAATAACAAGTGGACGATCTCCAGGTTCTCTTAACATAAAGTATGAAGTAATGAATGGCATGTATACTGGAATAACCGTACATGCTTCTTCAGACATACGTTCAATGTCTTCTTCAGGAACTCCCATGTGGTACATTAATTCTTGAGCAATTTCTTGTCCCGTACATTCTTCAATTGGCTTTTTGATATAGTTACCTGGTGTGTTTGATAACAGACCATATACCCAGGTAATTGTTTGTTGATCATTTTGTTCTTTAAAGTGTGGTTGTCTGTGAGTTGCAAAACTCATTAACCAGTTAGAGTCTTTAATTGTAATAATACCACCAGTTACAATTTTACCAGTACGTAACTTACGTTGCGTTAATTTTTCAAAATATGGTTCTATTTCCTTGTTTTGCCAAGTTACAGTAGCTGATACAAACCAACTTTTATCTGGAAGGTTATCACAGAATACATCTGGGTTACCAAATTCTTCTGATTGTTTTGCTAAGTTCTTCCATAATCTCCAGCTGCCACCTAAGTCATGAGTAACAGGTGCTGGTGTATGGTGATCACCTTCAGTTGAACTTTCAGTAATAGATCCATTCGTTACAAACACTAATTCATTTTCGGTTAATTCAATTTCTTCATCTTTACCAGCTTTGGTAATCAATAGTTTACGAGCAACTTTTTTCTTACCTTCAAAATCAACAATTACATTATTTACAGTTGTTTCATATTGGAAATCAACATCGTGGCTATCCAAGAAAGCCAACAATGGTTTTACCAATGATTCATATTGATTGTATCTGGTAAACTTCAGTGCAGTAAAATCAGGCAATCCTTTAATATGATGAATGAATCGCATGATATAACGACGCATTTCAATTGCAGAGTGCCATTTTTCAAAAGCAAACATTGAACACCAATATAACCAGAAATTAGATTCAAAGAATTCATCTCCAAATACATCTTCAATACGTTTACCAACTAACTGATCTTCAGCGCTCATAAATAAATTAACTAAATCTTTTTGAGCTGCTTTTGATAATGTGAACTTACCATCATCATCTACTCTTTCTCCACGGTTGTGAATAATACGACAGTTTGAGGAGTTTGGATCATCATGATCCAACCAATAAAACTCATCCAACACTGAAGCGTCCTCAACTTCTAGTGAAGGAACGGAACGAAAAGCATCCCATAGACATTCAAAGTGGTTTTCCATTTCACGACCACCACGTGTTACAAACCCATCATGAGGGATAAATTTACCATCCAATGAACCACCATTTAAAGACAATTCTTCAAAGATATGAATATTCTCACCTTTCATATGTCCATCACGAATCAAGAACACAGCAGCTGTTAATCCTGCCAGCCCTCCTCCAACAATGTATGCTGATTTTTGATCTACTCCTTCAGGTTTTCTGCTACGAGCAAATGCTTCGTAGTTTCCATTTGTATACTTCATATAATCCTCCTATCTAGCTCTCGCTATACGTCCCTAATATACACCCAACAAGAGGAAAGTGCAGTTGATATGAATGAGTAAATTTTATTGTAAATAGAAGTATAGAAAAACAACGATTCCGATGACAATTCGATACCATCCAAAAACTTGGAAATCATGTTTTTTAATATAATTAATAAAAAACTTAATTACCAGAATGGAAATAATAAATGCAGTGATTGTACCAACAAGAAGAACAATTAATTGTGATTGTGTAAAGACAAAACCAAACTTCAATAATTTAATAGCACTTAACCCAAACATCACTGGAACTGCCAGAAAGAAGGTAAACTCAGCTATTACCATTCTTGATATACCAATTAGTAATCCACCAATGATTGTGGAACCAGAACGTGATGTACCAGGAATAATTGATAGTACCTGAAATGCACCAATTGCCAGTGCATCTTTATAAGTCAATTCCGACATTGTATTAACTCGTGGGACTTTATTTTTATTCTTTCTTTCAATAACAATAAACAATATTCCGTATACAATTAAAGCAAGGGCAATCACAAGGGGTGTCTTAAAGTTTGCTTCTACATAATCATCAAAAAGTATGGTTATTACTGCACCAGGGATGCAGGCAACAACTACTTTCATCCAAAGTGAAATAATATCCATCTTAATGATTGGTTCCTTCTTTTCCTTAAACTGAAATGGAAACATTTTCTTCCAGAAGATAACAGCGACTGCAAGGATTGCACCTAACTGAATCACTACAAAAAACATTTCTTTAAATTCGCTACTCATATTAAGTTTAATAAATTCATCAACCAATAGCATATGTCCTGTGCTACTAATTGGTAACCACTCGGTAATACCTTCAATAATTCCTAGAATTATTACTTTTAATATTTCATATAAATCGATCATCACAATAACCTCCTTCATCATAATTAGTTTAATAATGATAAACCTATTATCAAGTAGAGGAATTAGAAGGGCAAGACACCAATACTCACATTATAAAAAAGCCATGACACTTTTCGTGTCATAGGCCTAAATAGAATGTTTGTTGTATTTCTTACTATTGAATAATAGTATAATTTTAATTCCAAAAAGAATAAACATAAGTGCAGCAGCATATGGCTGACGTGATGCGATAAACAATAGAATTGTGGCTGTATGAATTGCAATTGAAATTAATTTTACTATGTTTGATTTCTTTTCGTCTTTCTTAAACTGAAGGATGATTTCAATGATACCTAATACAGAAAGGAGAATCAAAAACGCAAAGTACATATAGAACGTAACTGTATTAAGATCTGGATTCGATAATAGTGATACAGTATGAACATAAGTAGGTTCCTGTTTTGCATAAAGAGGGAGAAAGATAAAGATGATAACTAAGATATCAAGCAAACCAAAAGCAAGGGTAGATAGTTTGTTTATATTACTGTCATTCTCATTTATTGCAAGTGTAATTAATTCATCATTAGACAATAATTCATCAATCGTAATATCAAATACTTCAGCAATTGATTTCAATGAATCAATATTGGGATAACCTTTTCCACTTTCCCATTTTGAAACAGCAGTTCTTGAAACAAACAATACTTTTGCCAGTTCTTCTTGAGTCATATTATTTAGTTTTCTAAGTTGTTGTAACTTCTCATTAAAATTCATATAATGACACTCCCATATTCTTTGTTTCATAGTATGCTTATAATAGTTTTTTGTCAATAAACCTCTATATCTCTGATTTGATAATAAATACTTGTAGTAGTGCTTTTACATTTGATATAATCTATTCATGAGAATAAAAGTGATTTCTAGGAATACAGAGGAGAACATCATATGTGGAGTATTGTAGGTGCATTAATATTAGCGTGGTTTCTAGCGCTGTTTGGATTTGATAATTTAATCATTGAAGGTTCAAAAGAACTCTTTAATGTGGATATTACAGTAACTGGGTATTATTTTATATTTGCAGTTATTGGAATCCTTAAAATGTTGTATTCTTCAAGAAAAAGTTGATTTTTAGTTTAAATAGTTAGTTAAATATGAGGGGATATAGATGGGAAGAGAACAAGTCAATGTAAAATTCAAAGATGAAGATAGCAAAGAATTGATTAAGCAAAGAATAAATTTAAAAATAATTGATAATAATGGGAAAAATATAGACTATTGGTTTTATGAAGGGATATATAGTTTTTATATAAATAAAAAAAATGATGATAAAGATTGTATAGGTCTAATTGAAGTTTATAACGATAATGAATTATATAGTTTTAATAATACTTATTATATTTCATCGAATGATGAAATATTTTATGCTAAAGAAAATAGTTATCATTTAGTAACATTAAAAAAACATTTAAAAAATTGGCTTCCTTTAGTCTCATTTATACTTGCATGCATTAGCTTTTACTATACTTATAATGTAAGTATAAATACAAAACGCAATTTAAATATGAATTATGAAATGATTGTTGAAAACAAAAATTCAGAAAACGATGAGGTTGTATGTAGTACGTTTTCTGATGTTTCAATTAATGATAAAGAAACAACAGATAAAATAAATACAGGCTTAATTTCATTTAGTTTAGAAAAAAAAGGTGATTCAGGTGACTTTTTAGAATCTTATCTTGCTTATGTTTCAAATAATGATGAAGTATCAATTACTGAGTTTGCAGAAAATAAAAAGAATCACTATACTGCATTGGTAATTGGTGCAGATGACTTTGAAGTTAGTGCAGATGTTGAAAGTATGGATAATTCATTATGGAACTGCTTTCAACACGGAGAAACACATTTTTTAGCTGGTTATTCAAATAAAGATTTATCGGAGTGGTATTATTCTGTTCATATTATATTACAAGGTTACAATGGATCATATCAATTTTTTAGTATTATATATTATCCGGTTCAGAAACAAGAGATTTATCCTCATACTAAATATGAATTTGAACGTTTAAATTATGGTTTGAATCATACTAATTATGATTATGCAGTTATAACGGATACAAGTTTATATGATAAGTCAAGAATGATTGAAATTGCAAATGCTATATGGCCAGATGAAAAAAAAGAGGGAGAATTGACAAATGCTAAGTATACGAGTTTGGTAGAGCGAATAGAAGATGAAAGAAAAATAATTAAAGAGAAATTAGGTGCTGATTAGAAGTCGAAAAGCAGTATTTTCATTTTTCAAAAGCTAAACTTAAAAAGTACATATTTGACACGGTAACTTCCATTCGTTATATTAAGATAGTAAGAGGTAACTACTATGGATAAAGAACTCATTATTGTTTTAAAAGCATTAAGTGATGAAAATAGAATTAAGATATTTCGTATTCTAAAAGAACAGGGAGAACGATGTGCCTGTGACCTTCTGGAGGATTTAAATATTGTTCAATCCACTTTATCACACCATATGAAAATATTAGTAGATTCTGGATTAGTGGATGCTAAAAAAAGTGGGAAGTGGATGAATTATACAATTAGTAAAGATTTATGTTCAAAAACCAGAACATCGATATTAGAGTTATTTGATGGCACTTGTACCAAGTAGAAGAAGTTTATATTTCTTCTTTTTTTTTAAGAAAACATATTGACATATATCGATATGTTAGTATAATTTAAATATCGATAATTATCGATGTGTAAAAAGGAGAAAGATATGTGGAGTTTTATTCAGGAACAAATTCTAGGGATGAACTGGTTAAATGAACTTATTGGTAATTTATTAACTAGCCTAGGATTAGATATAAGTGGTCAATTAGGCGGGAGTATTCAATTCTTTATTTATGATACAATCAAAATTTTAGTGTTGTTATCCGTATTGATTTTTGGAATATCCTATATTCAAAGTTATTTCCCACCAGAACGAACAAAGAAAATTCTAGGAAGGTTTAAAGGAATATGGGCGAATGTGATTAGTGCCTTATTAGGAACTATTACACCTTTTTGTAGCTGTTCATCAATTCCTATCTTCATGGGATTTACAAGTGCAGGATTACCAGTAGGTGTAACATTTTCATTTCTGATTTCATCACCAATGGTTGATTTAGGATCGTTAGTGTTGCTGATGTCTATCTTTGGTTGGGAGATTGCAATTGTTTATGTCGTTGTTGGATTAATTCTTGCTGTATTTGGTGGTTTACTAATCGAGAAGTTGGGAATGGAGAAGTATGTAGAGAAGTTTATTAAAGATGCACCTAATGTTGCTATTGATGATGAAACAACAACAAGAAAAGAAAGAATCACGTTTGCCAAAGAACAGGTAATATCAACATTTAAAAAAGTATTTCCATATGTTATTGTTGGAGTAGGAATTGGTGCAGTCATTCATAATGTATTGCCAGAAGAATTTATTCAACGTATATTAGGAGAAGATAATCCTTTCTCTGTAATACTGGCTACAGTTGTAGGAATTCCAATGTATGCAGATATCTTTGGTACCATTCCAATTGCAGAAGCGTTATATGCCAAAGGTGTAGGATTAGGTACTGTATTATCCTTTATGATGGCAGTAACTGCTTTATCTCTTCCATCAATTATTATGTTGAAACGTGCAGTAAAGCCTAAGCTGTTAGTAACATTCATTGCTATTGTTGGTATTGGTATTATTATCATTGGTTATGGATTTAATACATTTCAGTATTTATTTTAAGTAAGAGGAGGACGATGAAATGAAATTATTTGGAAAAAAGAAGAATGATTGTGGTTGCAGCACAAGTAATGCTGATCGAGGTGTAGAAGGTGCAGATGTAAAAGTATTAGGTGCAGGTTGTGCAAAATGCGTGGAACTTACAAATAATGCAAAACAGGCACTTTCTGAACTAAACAAGTCTACGGATATTGAGAAGGTTACAGATATGAGTGAAATTGCAGCTTATGGTGTGATGTCAACTCCTGCACTTGTTTACAAAGGCAAAGTAGTTAGTTATGGTAAAGTATTAACAGTAGATCAAATCAAAGAACTTTTATAAGGAGATAAGATGGATATAGTTGTACGTAAGATGACAGTTGAAGACTGGGATGCAGTTGCTGAAATCTATAAACAAGGAGTAGATACGAATATGGCAACTTTTCAAAGTGATATTCCAACATATGAAGATTGGAATAAATCTCATTTAGAGGAGTTACGCTATGTTGCATGTATCAATCAGCAAGTAGTAGGATGGATTGAATTAAGCCCAATCTCTTCAAGATGTGTATACAGTGGAGTATGCGAAGTAAGTGTTTATGTCCACAATGATTTTGCTGGTAATGGAATTGCATCTAAACTATATAATATAATGATTGAAGCATCAGAAAAAGCAGGAATATGGACGCTTCAGGTAGGAATTATGGAAGATAATGTTGCCAGCGTCCAACTACATAAAAAAGTAGGATTTCGAGAAGTTGGGTATCGTGAACGAATTGGAAAAGATCGATTTGGTAATTGGCGAAATACAATTCTAATGGAACGACGAAGCAAGGTGATAGAATGAAAAAAGTAGCATTTATTTGTGTACACAATTCTTGTCGCTCACAAATGGCAGAAGCACTAGCAAAATATTACTGTGCAGATATATTTGAAGCCTATAGTGCAGGAACTGAAATCAAAGATGAAATTAATAAGGATGCTGTAAAGATAATGAAACAACTATATTCCATTGATATGAAAGAAACTCAATATTCTAAATTAATTGCAGATATTCCTAAAGTAGATATTGTCATTACAATGGGTTGTAATGTTGATTGTCCAATGATTCCTAGTGAATATCGTGAAGATTGGGGATTGGATGATCCTAGTGGAAAAGGAATGCTTGAATTTGAAAAGACAGCTAGATTAATCGAGAAGAAAGCTTTTGATTTAAGAGAACGAATACAACAAGGTAAACTATAAAAGAAGCCCATCTAGGGCTTCTTTGAGTTTATACGATAAGATTTTGGTGACTGATGAAACAATGAAGTAAATTTCTTATAGAAGTAAGAAGGGTTAGAACAGCCTACTTCATCAATGATTTCATTAATTGTTTTATTTGTATTTGTAAGTAGAAATGATGCATTGGTTAATTGTTGAGTTAATTTCAGTTCTTGAAAAGTAGAACCAGTTTTTTTCTTAATTAGATTGCTGAGGTAATTTTGATTAAAATTAAAATTATCAGCTAATGATGATAATGTACAAGTTTTATAATTATCTTCAATATATTTTAATATGGAAATTATTAATTGATCACTCTTTGAATCAATATATTCAGAATTGGTATTATCATATATTGAATTAATAAGTTCAAGAAATACTAATGCCATATAAGTTTTATTAAGTTCATTGTAACAAATGCTAGGGGCGTAGTATTCACATAATAGTGATTGAACAATATTATGAAAACGAAAATTTTCTGCAGTCTTAAAGATTAAATACTTATTATGTTCCTGAGAGTTAGATAATGTACTTAATAGAAAATTTGTAATTAAGCCTTTATCTGATAATCGATTTAGAAATCCATCGTTGAAGTAAGATTTTCGAAAAACAAAGTTAATAACAATATCATTTTCCCCTTTTTCACTTGTAGCACAATGATGCGTATTAGAATCAAGAATACAAACATCCCCCTTATGTAAGGTTATTTCCTGGGTGTTGATAAGAAAAGTGCAAGAGCCTTCATATACATAATTCATTTCCATATCTTTATGATAATGCATAGGAATTGTAGTAAATCTTGTTTCCTTAACAACTGCGAATTCTTCATCTTTTAAGGTATTAACAAAATCAAACATATAACAAATTTCTCCATTGTGAATAGCTGGAGTCATTTTTTTATAAAAAGGACTTAGTTCACCTGGATGTTCAAGATGCCATTGTTCACTTTTAGTAACATGATGTAAGAAGTAGTTTAATTCATGTAAATCCATAGAAACCCCCAAAAAATGTAAATATGATATAAAATCAATGAAAATATGTTATTTTCACATATTAGTTATACTGAGATAATATCATTGTAAGCTAGCTAATGCAAATGAGTACTCGTAGAAAGTAGAGGAGTGAATTATATGAATACAGGTTTTCCAAAAGATTTTTTATGGGGAGGAGCAATCTCTTGTTCACAAGCAGATGGAGGGTTTCTTCAAGATGGTAAAGGAGTATCAACACAGGACTTAAGATATTTAAACCCTGCCTGGAATCGAGATGAGGTAGAAGAAAAACATCATAATAGTCCATTCTCAAAAGCAGAATTTGATACTGCATTAAAAGATATGGGAGTAGAGTTCTATCCAAACCGAAGAGGAATTGATTTCTATAACAAGTACAAAGAAGACATTGCACTGTTCTCAGAGATGGGAATGAACGTGTTTAGAACGTCAATCTGCTGGTCACGTATTTTTCCAAATGGGGATGATGTGAAACCAAATGAGAAAGGGTTACAGTATTATCGTGATATGTTTGCAGAATGTCAGAAAAAAGGTATGAAGGTATTTGCTACAATTCTTCATTATGATATCCCCGTTAATCTAGTAACAAAGTATGGTGGATGGAAGAATCGAAAAACCATTGATCTGTTTGTGGACTATGTAAAAGTGTTATTTGAAAATCTAGGTGATTTAGTAGACTATTGGTTACCAATTAACGAATTTAATGCTGGTAGATTTGCCCCATGGGATGGAGTATGTTTAATTCCAGGTGAAGAAGAAAATATGAATCAAGCTATTTTCCAATGTTTGCATCATCAATTCTTAGCACATGCTAGAATTGTAAAGATGGGACATGAAATGATGCCAGACTCACAAATTGGTGGAATGATTGCCAGATTCACTACTTATCCTGCAACTTGTAAACCAGAAGATGCATTACAGGCAATTCATGATGACCAGTATGCAAATTGGTTTTATACCGATATAATGGCAAGAGGTAAATATCCTAAGTATATGGAACGTTATTTTGATCGATTTAATATAAAGATTCAAATGGAAGAAGATGATGAAAGAATTTTACGTGAAGGAACAGTAGATTACTTGTCATTCTCTTATTATTTCTCACAAGTTGCTACAAGTGATCAAGGTTGGGAAAAGACAGCTGGAAATCTAATTATGGCAAATAAGAATCCATATCTTGAAACAAGTGAATGGGGATGGCAAATGGATCCAATTGGTTTAAGAATTACATTAAACCAGATGTATGATCGTTATGAATTACCATTGTTTATTGCAGAAAATGGATTGGGTACTAGTGATGTTCTTGAAGTAGATGGAAGTATTCATGATGATTATCGAATTGATTATTTAAAATCTCATATTGAACAAATGAAAGAGGCAATTATTGACGGTGTTGAAGTGTTGGGATACACGATGTGGGGAATTATTGATATTGTATCTTGTGGTCCGTTAACAATGGATAAACGATATGGAGTTATTTATGTAGACTTAGATAATGGTGGGTTAGGAAGTGGAAACCGCTATAAAAAGGATAGTTTCTATTGGTATAAGCATATAATTGAAACAAATGGGAAGGAACTATAAACTATAGGAGGCAAGAAAATGAATAATAAGGATTTAGCAAAACGTATTATTGAATTGCTTGGAAGTAAGGGTAACATAACAAATGCACTTCACTGTGTAACTCGTTTAAGATTCAATTTAAAAGATGACAGCAAAGCTGACATTGAAGCGATTGAAAAATTAGATGGAGTCATTGGTGTTCAAATAAAAAATGGACAATATCAGGTGATTATTGGACCTAATGTAGGCAGTGTATTTGAAGAAGTAAAACCATTATTAGATATTAAGGATGAAAATGTTGAAACTGTAAAGAAGAAGTTTAGTGTAGATATGATCCTAGATGTATTATCTGGTATCTTCTCACCAATATTACCTGCATTAGTTGCAGGTGGGATGTTAAAAGGGTTATTAGCTTTAGCCCAAGGATTAGGATTCTTTGCTGATGGAGCAGAAACTTATGTCATATTAGATATTATTTCAGATATTCCATTTTACTTTTTACCATTCCTATTAGCATTATCATCAGCAAGAAAATTTAAGGTAAATGATTATCTGGCATTGTGTGTGGCTGGAGCATTGTTGTATCCAACCTTTGTAGATGCAATTGGTGGTGATACTAGTCCATTTAGTTTCTTAGGAATTACAATACCTGTATTCAAATATGCAAGTTCAGTTTTCCCAGTTATTTTAGGAGTTGGATTATTAGCAATTGTGTATCGATTCATTGATCGCTTTATTCCAGAAGTTTTAAAAATGGTCGTAGTACCAACGGTATCATTAGTAATTACTATTCCATTAGCATTACTATTCTTAGCGCCACTAGGAGCATATGGTGGTATTTACTTAGCAGATGGCATTGTTTGGATGTTTGATACTCTAGGACCGATAGCAGGATTCCTGTTAGGATTCTTTATGCCATTAATTGTCCTTGCAGGAATGCATCAGTCAACATCACCAATTCAGATTCAAAACATTGCATCTCTGGGATATGACTATTTACTACCGATTTCTTTCTGTCACAATATGGCAGAATCAGGTGCTGCATTTGGAGCTGCTTTAAGAATAAAAGATAAAGAAATGAGAGCAGCAGCCTTTTCAACCAGTTTCTCTGCATTTCTAGGAATCTCTGAGCCAGCACTGTTTACTGTGAATGTAGTAAGAAGAACTCCACTTATCTGTGCAATGATTGCGACAGGAGTAGGAGGAGCACTAACAACCATGCTAACCGTTAAATGTTTCGCATTTGTTATGCCAGGAATAACTTCATTACCAATCTATTCAAATCCAGACGGAACAATGACAAATCTGTTATTAATGATTTTATGTATTGGAGCTACCTTTGTAATTGCAGCTGTTCTAACATTTATATTTAGTTCAAATTCAGAAGTGAAAAAAGAAAGAATTGAAAACTAATATATATAGTTTAATTAGTATAAAAAATGACATCTTATGTAAATGTAGGGTGTCATTTTACATGTAACATCTAATTTGTAAAGTTCATACTGAGTTCATATTCGTTTAATGTTTAGTTTAAAAACATCTTTTATACTGTTGATTATAAAGAGAGGTAGTTATCATGATTCAGTTAAAAAAGATTAAGAAAACATATACAACTGGAGATTTTACTCAAGTTGCATTAAACGAAATAGATTTAAGTTTTCGCGCAAATGAGTTTGTTGCAATACTGGGACAAAGTGGTAGTGGTAAAACAACATTATTAAATATACTTGGAGGATTGGATCAATACGATAGTGGTGATTTGATTATCAATGGCAGATCCACAAAAAACTTTAAAGATTCTGATTGGGATGCCTATCGAAATAACAGTGTGGGATTTGTATTCCAGAGTTATAATCTGATACCTCACTTAAATATTCTAGATAATATTGAAATGAGTATGACCTTATCTGGAATTTCAATGTCTGAGAAAAAAGAAAGAGCACTTGAAGTATTAGAGCGTGTAGGACTTAAAGAACATGCGAAAAAGAAACCAAATCAATTATCTGGTGGACAGATGCAAAGAGTCGCCATTGCAAGAGCATTGGTAAATAATCCGGATATTATATTAGCGGATGAACCAACTGGAGCACTTGATAGCGAAACAAGTGTTCAAATCATGGATTTAATTAGCGAAATAGCGAAAGATAAGTTAGTAGTTATGGTTACTCATAATCCAGACTTGGCAAAAAGTTACGCAGATCGTATTGTGGAATTGTCAGATGGTTCAGTAGTAAGTGACAGTGATCCTTACAGTGAAAAAGATGAAGTAGATAACTACAACCCAAAGAAAACAAGTATGAGTTTCTTTACTGCGTTAAAGTTATCAGGAAAGAATATTCTGGCCAAGAAATGGCGAACAGCATTAACTTCGTTCGCTTCCAGTATTGGAATTATTGGTGTAGCATTAGTTCTTGCATTATCCAATGGATTTGATATTCAAATCAGTGAATATGAAAAAGGGACCTTATCAAACTATCCAATTCAAATTACTCAGACAGCAATGAATATTGATATGTCAGCGATGGGTAATGATGAGGAAGAAGCAGTTGAGTATCCTAAAGATGAAGTAGTGTATTCATATGACTCGTCTGAAAATAATGTAACTCATACAAATACGATTACTGAAGAGTATGTAGATTATGTGGAAGATATGGATTCATCTTTAATTGATGGAATTTCTTATACTCGTAGTGTAAATATGAATATTTTAAAAATGGAAGATGGAAAGGCAACCTCAGTAAATCAATCAACTGCAGGTTTCTCAACTTATCCAAGTAAAAGTGAAAGTACTGATAGTGATTTTCTAGAAGAAAATTATGATGTACTTGCTGGTTCACTACCAAAAGATACAAATGATATTGTATTAATTGTAGATGAATACAATCAGGTTGATGTATCTATATTAAACGAATTAGGACTTACTTCAGATGATGAAGAAATTAAGTTTGATGATATCGTAGGAACAGAATACAAGTTATTATACAATGATGATTACTATACAAAATCTGGAGATTATTATGTTGTAAATGGTACACCTACTGATTTATCTGATTTATATAATTCTGAAAATGCAGAAACCTTAACTGTAACAGGAATTATTAGAATCAAAGAAGATACAAATGTTTCTGGCTTATCAACAGGAATCGCTTATTCTGATGATTTAGCTAAGAAATTTATTGAAAATGCAAAACAATCAGAAGTTGTGCTTGCACAAGAGGCAGCAGACTATAATGTATTGAATGGTTCTGTATTTTCTTCAAATGATAGTTCTGGAAGCACAATGGGTGGTAGAAATACTAGTTCACTAGGAAGCACACAAACCAAAGATGATGTGTTAGCACAATTGGGTGCTTCATCAGTTCCAACTTCAATATCTATTTATCCTGTTGATTTTGATTCAAAAGAGAAAATAACGGAATACTTGGATGATTGGAATGATGGATTAGCGGATACAGATCAAATTCAATATACTGATATGGCAGAAATGATTACAACTCTATCAGGTAGTATCATGAGTGCAATTACCATTGTATTAGTAGCCTTTGCGGCAATCTCGCTGGTTGTATCAATGATTATGATTGGAATCATCATTTATATTTCCGTACTGGAAAGAACACGAGAAATTGGTGTACTGCGTTCACTTGGAGCACGTAAGAAAGATATTACACGTGTGTTCAATGCAGAAACATTTATCATAGGAACATGTTCAGGATTGTTAGGAATTTTGATTGCATATTTACTGACATTCCCAGTAAACTCAGTTCTTGAAGGAATGACTGATTTGGCTAATATTGCTCAGCTAGATCCAGTTGTTGCAATTGGACTAGTAGCATTAAGTGTTATTCTTACAATGATTGGTGGATTTATTCCGGCTAAGATGGCGGCGAAAAAAGATCCAGTAGAGGCGTTAAGAAGTGAATAGATAAAGGTATGAGAAGACAAATATAAATTTGTCTTCTTTTATGTTTAAATATATTAAAATAACGACTAATTAAGTATTCTAGGTGTCTTTACTTTCTTATGGAAATGAAATAGAATGAGTTAGAAAGTGTATATTAAATAATAGTTGCATAATATTTAAACTTATTGGAAAAAAATCATTAGTTTAATGGGTTAAAATTTGTATGATAGCTAATCAAAATGGTATAACATCAGTAAGAAATTATTGGTTATATTGAATGAAATGAATTAATTGAAAGGTAACTGAAAAATGAAAGAAGAATTATTCTTGCAACTAAAAATTGGTATGACAATTGCAGAGGTTGAAAATCGATTAAATGAATCAATAGAACTTGAACATTATGAAAAGAGTGGATATAGTTATGAATTTATAAAATACGTAGAAGGAGTGCAACTATTTTTTAAAGGAACTCCACTTTTATTAGATACTATTCGCTTTGAAGCTCCATTCAGCCATGAAGTTGATGGAGTCAAAATAGGATTAACAAAAAATGAAGTAAAAAAAATTAAGGGGACTGCTATACGCAAGGATCCGTTTCCATATGATTATCCAAATACCGTATGGTATTACAATAGTGATATCTATAATAAAAGTATTAGATATGATTTTGAAAAAACTAGAAATGGAAAATGTATAGTTATATTTCTCTAAATTTAAATTCATATAATTAATGTAATAACTGATACAACTAGATATAGAGAAAATAAATGATAATAAAAGATAAGGAGGTTTTTAATGTTTTACAATTCATTCCCTGTTAAATTAAATTCAGACTTGAAAATAGTTTCAGAATTAATTCCTTCTAAAACCTTTAATAACGTTTCTTCTGCATTTTATGGAGATATGATTGAATATAATTTAAAAGATGAAACGGTTAGAATACCATATCGAATGTATTTTATAGATGTAGATGATACTATATATCACCAACTAACTGAAACACAAAAGATTATCTTATGTTGTATTTATACAAGAAGCTGCGAGGGTTTTATTAGAGAAAAATATTTAAAGAAACTATTGGAAATTGATTTTCCTTACTGGGCAATTCCTTTCATTGTAAAGCTTTGTGATGAGTATGTTATAGAAATTTTGTATACTACTTATGATTACTTAAAAGGAAGGGACAATAGCGATATTATTGAATTTTGTCTAAATAATAAGGCAATTGTAAATAGAGGATATAATAGAATGATTAGCTATTGGAATGAATTCTACCGTGATAAAGAATATCGATTTCACAACTATATAGGAAGGCTTTTATACAGGGAATGCTTTGGATATAATCGCAGTTTTTCTTAATCAATTATGATAGAATTATCACGGTTTCTCATGATTTTTTGATGAAATTTCAAGAACTCTGTTGACAAAATTAAAAAGTTAACCTAAGATGTAAGTACAAACAAATATTAGATTGTTACTCTTTGAGGCATTACTATACTGAATGGGATTTCTATTTGGGGTGCTTTTGGAGTTTTTTTTACGTTTAGGAGAAAAAAGATGTTTAAGTTATTTAGAAAGAAAGATATTGACTACAATATATATTCGCCAGTTAATGGTAAGCAAATTGCTTTAGAAGAAGTAAATGATAAAGTATTTGCTTCGAAGATGATGGGTGAAGGTGTTGCGTTTCAAAACATTGATGGCGTAGTTATCGCACCATGTGATGGGGAAATTGTGATGGTTCCTGATTCAAAGCATGCTGTAGGAATGAAAGCGCTATGTGGTATTGAACTGCTCTTGCATATTGGCTTAGATACCGTTAAACTCAAAGGAGAGGGGTTTGAGGTATTGGTTAAAGTTGGTGATAGAATATCGAAAGGTGATTCACTTGTGAAAGTTGATTTAGAGTTTATGAACAGTAAGGGAATTGATCTTACAACACCAATGATTATAACGGATGCTGATGATAAAGGAATTACTGTAATTGGGAATGATAGTGTGAGGAAAGGTGAAAATATTGTTATCGAAGTAGAAAAGTAAAAAGGGGTTATATACATGAAAGTTATAAAAAAGATAAATAACAATGTAGCTATTTGTCTGGATAGTCAAGGACATGAATTAATAGCCTTTGGAAGTGGGATTGGATATACTCCCATACCTTACGATTTGAAAGACCTGAGTATTATTAAGAGAACCTATTATGGAATAGATAAGAAGTATCTGGGATTATTAAATGAGATTGATGAGAAGATATTTGAAGTCAGTTCGGATATTATTGATTTTGCGAAAAGAAGAATTAAAAGCGAGTTAAATCCAAATTTAGTATTTACACTTGCAGATCATATTAATTTTTCAATTGAACGATATAAAAAAGGAATTATTGCAAATAATCCATTACATTATGATGTTCAGCATTTATATCCTACCGAGGTAGAGATTGGAACAATATCTCTAAAGTTTATTGAAAGAGAATTAAAGATACACTTGCCTCAAAGTGAAGCAATCAGTATTGCAATTCATTTCATTAATGCAGAAGAACGATACATTTCTTCCAATGTTGGATATGATCGTGAAAAGATTAATGATGAAGTAACAGAGATTATAGAGAAGCAAAGAAATCAGAAGATTAATCGCAATAGTTTTAATTATTCAAGGTTTGTGACCCACTTGCAGTATTTATTAAAAAGACAAGATTCTAATACTGCAATCAGTAGTGAAAATACCAAACTATTTGAATCAATTAAAGATGAATTTCCAGATACCTATTTATGTGTAAAGGAAATTAAAGAATATTTAAAAATCGAAATTGGATGGGAACCGAATGATGAAGAGTTATTATATTTGATGCTTCATGTGAATCGGTTATGTTCAAGAGAGGATTGTTACCAGTAGGGCATTACCTCATACAAGGCACGGGATAGGTGTATTGTATGAGGTTTTATTTTTGGCAAATACAATAAAAAGGCGCCTTTATTGTTTGCATATATATACTAGACAAGTACGAGGAGAATTATATGAAAAAGGAAAAATTACAAGAATTATCTGAAAAGATTTTAGAGTATGTAGGTGGAAAAGATAATATTGCTTATTTTGAGCACTGTACAACAAGACTTCGTTTTAATTTAAAAGATAGAGGTGCTGCCGATGTAAGCAAGATTGAAAAGCTATCAGGAGTATTAGGGTCACAGTGGTCAAATGAAGAGTTACAGGTTATCATTGGCCCTGCAGTATCAGATGCATATAAGATGATTTGTGAATTGGCTGGCTTAAAGGAACAGGCAGCAATTGATGAAAATCTTGATGGACCAGGTGAGAAAAAGAAATTAACACCAAAGAATATCGCGACAGGAATTATGGATGGAGTTTCAGGATGTATTACTCCATTAATTCCAATGATGATTGGTGGAGGGATGATCAAGATTGTTTACATGATTGCAAACATGGCAGGAATCCTACCAGAAACAAGTACAACCTATCAGATTTTATATTGGTTAGGAGATGCATTCATTTACTTCTTCCCAGTATTTATTGGGCAGACAGCAGCAAAGAAATTTGGAGCTAACCAAGGTTTAGGGATGCTATTAGGAGCATTATTAATTTATCCATCATTTATTGGAGCTGTAGCGGAAGGTGTAGAAATGACATTGTTTGGTTTACCAGTATATATGGCAAACTACTCTAGTTCAGTTATTCCAATTATTATGGTTGTTTGGGTAATGTCGAAAGTAGAAAAGTTTATTGCGAAATATACACCAGATAATTTTCGTTCATTAATCGTTCCTACGTTGACATTATTAGTGATGTTACCAGTTGCATTAGTAGTAGTTGCACCAGCTGGATTCTATATTGGAACATTTATATCAGATGGAATTACATTTATTTATGACACGATAGGATTTGTTGGAGTATCCGTACTATGTGCATTATTACCATTATTGGTTATGACTGGTATGCATACAATGATGACACCATATTGGACAACTGCATTTGCTCAATTAGGATATGATGCATTCTTCTTGCCAGCAATGATCGTATCAAACTTAAACCAAGCAACTGCTTCACTTGCAGTTTCATTAAAAGCAAAAAATCCAGACAACAAAGCAACTGCATTATCTTGTGCAGTTACAGCATTTGTAGCTGGAGTTACTGAACCCGCAATGTTTGGGGTGACATTGAAATATAAAAAACCATTATATGCAGCGATGATTGGAAATGCTGTTGGTGGATTGTTATTAGGATTATTAAAAGTTGCATGTTATGCATTCCCAGGATCTGGAGGAGTATTTGCTATTATTACCTTCACTGGTCCAGGTAACAACTTAATCTTCTTTATTCTTTCAGCAATCGTTGGTATGGTAATTACATTTATCTTAACATTCGTAATGGGAATCAATGAAAATGAATAGAGATATGTTAACAAAAGGTTTTCCAAAAGACTTCTTATGGGGTGGTGCAACTGCTGCCAACCAATTTGAAGGTGGATGGAATGAAGGTGGAAAAGGAATCAGTACAACAGATATGTGTCTGGCTGGTTCAAGAACAATACCAAAACGATTAGCGAAAGAAATAAAAGAAGGTGTTTATTATCCTTCCCATAATGGAATTGATTTCTATCACCGTTATAAAGAAGATATTGCATTGTTTGCAGAAATGGGATTTAAATCATTTCGTATGTCAATTGCATGGACACGTATTTATCCAACAGGTGAAGAGAGTGAACCAAATGAAGAAGGTTTGAAATTCTATGATGATGTATTTGATGAATTACAGAAATATGGAATCGAACCAATTGTAACCATTTCCCATTATGAGTATCCATATCATTTAGTTGAAAAATTCAGTTGTTGGAAATCTCGTGAAATGATTGATTATTATATGAAGTTTACAGAAACGATATTTAGACGTTATAAGAATAAAGTAAAGTATTGGTTAACCTTAAATGAAATCAATACGGTTGCACTAGCGACATCTGGATATATTGGAGCTGGAATTCTAAATGGTGATGAAGATGAAGTTATGGATATGAAAGTAGATCCGGAAACGTTATATCAGGCACTACATTATATGTTGGTTGCAAGTGCGAAAGCAGTAACATTGGGACATGAAATTAATCCAGACTTTAAGATTGGTAGTATGGAAGCATATCTAACGTATTATCCATATAACTGTAATCCAGATGATGTACTACTTGCACAGAAGAAAGATCGTGAAGTGAATCTGATTGCTGGAGATGTTCAGATTCGTGGAAGTTATCCAGGATTTGCCTATCGTTTCTTTGAAGAAAAAGGATACGATATCAAAATGGAAGAAGAAGACTTTGAGATATTAAAAAAAGGAACGGTTGATTTCATCAGTATCAGTTATTATTTCTCTGCAACTATGAGTACGCAAGAAGGATTAGGAGAAGCATCTGGAAATATGATTGTAGAAGGAAATGTAAATCCTTATTTAGAAACAAGTGAATGGGGTTGGCAATCCGATCCAAAAGGATTACGTTGGACTTTAAACCATATTTGGGATCGTTATCAGATACCAATCATGGTTGTTGAAAACGGACTGGGTGCAACTGATAAACTGGAAGCTGATGGAAGTGTTCATGATGATTATCGAATTAAGTATATAAGAGATCATGTAATACAAATGAAAGAAGCAATCAGAGATGGAGTTAACTTAATTGCATATACTCCTTGGGGTTGTATTGACTTAATTTCAGGTTCAACTGGTGAAATGGATAAACGTTATGGATTTATCTATGTGGACTTGGATAATCAGGGGAATGGATCATTTGATCGATATAAAAAAGATTCTTTCTACTGGTATAAGAAGGTAATAGCAAGTAATGGAGAAGATTTAGATTAATTTTGAAAGCGAGGTAATAAGATGAGATTTCCTGAAGGTTTCTTGTGGGGTGGTGCAACTGCAGCGAACCAATGCGAAGGTGCATGGAATGTTGATGGTAAAGGACCAAGCACTGCTGATATTGCAACTGTAGGTGCAATTGACAAACCTAGAATTTATATGAATGAAATCAAGGATGATGTATATTATCCAAATCATGAAGCAGTTGATTTCTATCATCACTATAAAGAAGATATTAAGTTATTTGCACAGATGGGTTATAAGTGTTATCGAATGTCGATTGCATGGGCTAGAATCTTTCCAACAGGGGAAGAGAGTGAACCAAATGAAGCAGGACTACAGTTCTATGATGATGTATTTGATGAGTTATTAAAATATGGAATTGAACCGATTGTAACAATGAATCATTATGAAACACCACTTTATCTGATGGATAACTATAATGGCTGGAGTAATCGTAAAGTTGTAGATTACTTTGAAAAGTATACAAAAGTAATTTTGGATCGTTATCATAAAAAGGTAAAGTACTGGATGACCTTCAATGAAATTAATAGCGCCATATTAAATCCATTATTTTCACTGGCGATGCGTGAAGCAAGTTTGCAAGAAGTATATCAGGCATCTCATCATCAGTTTGTGGCAAGTGCTAAGGCAGTAAAGTATGCACACGATCATTATCCAGATCTTCAGGTGGGAATGATGTATGGAGGAATCTTCTCTTATCCTCATACATGTAAACCAGAAGATGTAATGGCATGTGAGAAAGATATGGATCGTTACTTATATTTTCCAAATGTAATGTGCAGAGGTTACTACGATAATAAAGCCAAGGCATTCTGGAAAAAGAATAATATTAATATTAAGATGGAAGAACACGATGAAGAAATATTATTGGCAGGAAAAGTAGATTATATTGCTTTCTCTTACTATATGACAATGTGTTCTTCTGCAGGAATTGAAGTGAAGATGAATCTGGTTGGAAGCTCCATTGACGGGGCTGAGAACCCATATCTGAAGAAAACCGATTGGGATCTGACAATTGATCCAATGGGCTTACGTTATGCATTAAACATGCTATATGACAGATACCAGTTACCAATGATGATTGTGGAAAATGGATTAGGTGCTGTAGATACAGTTGAAGCAGATGGCATTATCAATGATGATTATCGAATTGATTACTTATCAAAGCATATCAAAGAAATGCGTACAGCAATCAATGAAGATGGAATACCTTTATTGGCATATACAACTTGGGGTTGTATTGATATTATCGCAGCGGGAACAGGCGAGATGAAAAAACGTTATGGTCAGATTTATGTAGACCGTGATGATGCAGGGAATGGAAGCATGAAACGGACTCCAAAGAAAAGTTTCTACTGGTATAAAGATGTAATCGCATCAAATGGAGAAAACTTAGAATAATATATAAAAAGAAACATCAAATTGAAATGTTTCTTTTTATTTGTATTGATTATTGATATTATAGTAATAGATAAAAGAAAGAGGTCTATCCATGAATGTTTTAACCAAGATATCACAGCTAAAAGATTTAACCAACAATGAAAAAACACTTGTTGATTTCATAATGGCAAATCCTGAAAAAATCATTAACTATAGACCTAATGAAATAGCTGCTGAATCATTTGTTTCAGTCGCTACAATTTATCGACTAGTAAATAAGCTTGGATTAAGTGGATTAGGAGAGCTAAAGATTGAACTTGTATCTACCTTAAAGATGAACAATGAAAATGCAGATATTGATTTTGATTATCCAATTTTAGAAAGTGATACACCATTTCAAATGATGCAAAACTTGGGGAAGATATATAAGAGTACAGTTGATGAAACAATCAGTTATGTTGACCCTGAAGTATTAGTCGAAGTAGGTAAAGAACTACATAAAGCAAAAATGATCGATGTATATACTGCATCTGCTAATTTATTCTTTGCCAAAAATTTCAAGTTTCAGATGCAGGAAATTGGGGTAATGATCAATGTTCCTGAAGAAGACTATATTCAAAATCTATCAGCAGCAAATAGTGATCAGGATCACATTGCTATCATTGTATCGTTTGGTGGAAGAGGTCAAGTAATCAGCGCAATAACAAAGATATTATACGAAAACAATGTTGATATTGTTTTGATTACTTCTACACAAGACAATCCTTTGAATAAATATGCAAAACATAAAATCTATTTTGCTTCTGCAGAAGATCATTATAATAAAATATCTTCATTCTCGACAAGACTGTCACTACTTTATATATTTGACACATTATATTCTGTTTATTTCAATAAAGACTATGAAAGAAACATCAAATATAAATTAGAAAATTATAAGAAAATTAATAAAGAATTGAAATAATTTCTCAAATTATTATTTCAATTCTTTTTTATTTGAGAATTTCATTTCAAGATATCTTAATTTGCCTTTTTTATTATGATTAAATGCTATAATCGTAAGCGAGAGGAGTGGTTAGTTATGACAATAAAAGCAATTATTTTAGATATTGATGGAACCCTATTAAACAATGAAAAGGGAATTAGCCCAAGAACAAGGGACTCATTAATATCAGCACAAGAAAAGGGTGTAAAGTTAATACTGGCATCAGGAAGACCAACAACAGGGATGATGAAGTATGCAGAAATATTAGAAATGAAAAAACACCATGGGTTACTTGTCTCTTATAATGGAGCAAGAGTGGTTGACTGCCAGACATATAAGATACTATTTGATGAAGCAATGAGTGTAGAAGCTGGAAAGGCAGTTTTGGAGCACTTAAAGAAATTTGATGTAATTCCAATGATTGATAAAGATGACTATATGTATGTAAATGATGTATTTAATAATGAAATTGTTTGGAAAGGACAATCAATTAATATTATTGAATATGAATCTCGTGGAGGAAGTTATAAGTTATGTGAGAAAGATGATTTAGCTGATTTCTTAGACTATAAACTCAATAAGATTCTAACTGCTGCAGATCCAACGTATTTATCAGAAAACTATAAAGATATTATGGCACCATTTGAAGATAAACTTAGCTGTATGTTTACTGCTGACTTCTACTTTGAATTTACTGCAAAAGGCATTGATAAAGCTAAAGCATTAGATTCAGTATTATTACCTATGGGTATTAGCAGTGAAGAAACAATTGCCTTTGGTGATGGACATAATGACATCTCAATGGTAGACTACGCAGGCATTGGAGTCGCAATGGAAAATGCAGTAGATGATTTAAAGAAAATTGCTGATAGAATTACATTATCAAATAATGAAGATGGTATTGCACACGTATTAGATGAATTAATTTAGTATCATAAGGGTAGTGACATTCAGTTGGCTAAACTTTAGTTGATAGATGTAGAGCAGCATTGTATTTATAAGATACATTGTTGCTTTTTATTGTGATAAACTAGAGATAGTTAAATAACCAATAAGATGTATATTTGGAGGGAATGGTTAGATGGGGAAACATAAAAAGAAAATAGGTTTATGTCTGTTGATATGTACGTTAGTTATTAGTATCTTTTTCATATATGTCCAAGATAACAGTACTAATCAAAAGGCTAGTATTGAAATAAAGAATAATGGCTATATAACAATGGAGTATGGAGAACTGAAGATTGCAGAGTATGACTACAACAGTGGTATTGTGGAAAAAGAATTAGATTCTAGTCTTTTTGTAGACAGTAAAAGTTTAGAGGTGCTGAAAAATACATCAATTAAAATAGATGGACTTATACTACCTGAAGCTGATGAATCTAAATATTTAAAAATTGGAGAATATAATGCTACAGCATTTTATAATGATGAAGAAATACCTTTCAAGATAGTTGTTGAAGATTCACTAGAACCATGTATAAATGAAGACTTAATTTCTACAAGGGTAGAGGTTACAGTAGGATCAGATAAATCTGATATATATAAGGATATAAAGAATAACAGAACTTTTAGAGATATGGATGATAGTGACTTAAACTATTATATTGATACAGAAGAAGTTGACTTTAGTAAAGTTGGAGAATATAAAATAGATATAACCGCATTTGATTCCCACAACAATGCTATAGATACTACTTTATTGGTAAAAGTAGTAGAAGAAAAAGCTCCAAATGTATATGATGAACTTATGTTTTCTAAGTATCCACAGCGTCAAGAGGAAGAAAGCATTGTAAGTTATATGGATAGAGTTATAACAATGAATGATTATAAGCTGGGAGTTGTAAATGATACATTCTTTCGCTCTTGGATATATAAGAATGATAAAGTACAAATCGATGTTAATAATGATGGCATAAAAGAAGAACTATTTGTTGTTGAAGGTGGATCTATGGGAAATGAATATTTAAATATTCTCTTTTCTGATGGTTCACAGGAAAGTATAGCGTATATGAGGCATAGTCCATTTTTTATTCTAGATGACTTTGATAAACTATATTTTGTTCAAGTTACTACAAACTATAATACACATATTACTACAGGGTTTCGTATAATTAATTTTGAAGGAACTCAAATGATAAGTAATGAATACGTATATAGTAATGAATATGTAGAGAAGGAAATAGTGCAAAACAATGACTTAGATGATTATTATGATTCATTTATTAAAGAAATTGAAAGCCCAGCAAACTTAACTAATATGGAGTTGAAGTATGGAAATAAAGAAATCTGTAATGATTCAAAGTGTACGCTTAAGTTTAATGGAAGACAAGTAATCTATAATAAGTATATTTTTTATCCAAGCAATTATTACACATCTATGAGAGCTAACTTGCAAACAGAAAATATTGTTTTTAGTAGTTATATTATGGAGTCTATTGATTTATCTGGAGCAGTACAATTAACGTTTGAAAAAAGTGATACCAGTAATAACTGTGTTATCGCCAATGTTTTGTCATATACTTTAGATGGTAATTATGTTGCCAAAGGATATGCATTTTGTGATTATGATAGTACTACCAAGATTTATGAGGTGAATTATAATTATAAGCGAGTACTTTTTGAGAAAAAAACAAATACTAATTATTCAATCAAATGATTAGAAATTTAAAGGTAGAATGATACTATATAACTAGGAAAGGAGTTGATAGTATGCCAATGCCAAAACCAAAAAAGTATGAGCGAAAAGAAAAGTTTATCTCTCGATGCATTGAAACATTAACGACTGAAGAAGAGGAACGTTTTCCTAAAGAGGAGCAACGTGCAGCGATTTGTTACAGTCAGTGGGATCGAAGACATAAAGATAAGTAATATGAAAAAACACCATTGTTTAGAAATTGAAACAATGGTGTTTTGGTATAGATTTATGGATTTTCTATTTCGTTTTCTCTAACTCTTGTTCTAGAGGAACCTGACATACTTGCAAGATAATTTCTATTGTCATGATTAATTTGAATTAATTCACCAATTCCAAATAATATCGCACAAGGAGTGGCAAACCCAATTAGAGTGCTAAAGAATACAGTGAAACTCATTCGCTGTTCCCCATAATAATTGTAATCCCCATATTCTGTAGCTATTGTGAATGCGTATATTAGTCCAATACAGAAGATGACAATCGCTCCAATCTTTAATGCAGAGGCCACATTGTTTTTGTTGTTCATAAATATAAACCTTCCTTTCTTTTTCTTTCTCTCCAGTAATATTATATGGAAAAAGAATAAATAAAACAATGATTAGTGTATATGTGAAAAATGAAAACCTTATAAGTTCAGCTTATAAGGTAAATCATAGGATTATTTACTTTTCACTTCACCAACCTTAACAAAACTTATAAATAATCCCATACCTGCACATAAGGCAAGCCATACAATAATAACAAGATCTCTTACAGCCACAACATTACCAAATAACACTGTATGTGGAACGATACCATTGTGATAACCTATATTATAAGCAAAGCGATGAAATATTGTGAATCTCATAAAATTATGAGGTATGTAAGGAAAAATAATATTAATCAAATTATCAAAAAGCACGGTCTCTGAGATGAATATCAAGAAAAAAGTAATTAAAATTATAATAATAGCAGTAATGAATTTATTTTTGCTGATATAAGATACAAACATAGTGAACATACCCACTACCAATCCACCTAGCAAAAGCATTATAATTCCAGTAATGAATACACTTCCATAGGACTCTATATACACATTAACACTTGTTACAAAACTATATATTGTATCATAACTAGTTTCAACTAATGAGAAATCTCGTACAGGAAGGATAATGTTACTTATTAGAATAATGAGTGCCTGTTGGAGGATGATGATACCTAATGCTGTGGCGATTCCAACAATCAGTTTCGCTAACTTGAGTTTTTTTGTTCCATAAGAAGTACAAGCAATGATTTGATCACTTTTTGTTTGACAGTCATAGGAAAACATATCAGATAGTACAATGATGATGAGTAATAGTGCTAATATAATTACTAGAGTATGCGTCATATTATCATTTAAGTATTGATTGGGTAGGGTACTATCATAATAAGGCTTAGCATCCATAAAACGTTGGTTATAGTAATCAATAATTTTTGAATCGATAGAATTTTCCATATCTTCTTCATAAATATATATAAAACTTTTGTATTCATAATTCTCATCAATATTTTGGGGACATATCTTTATTAAGTACTCTTCTTTATGTAGTAATGGAGCAAATTTGGAATTATTAATATACTCCACTGGATCATATGTATCTTCATTTTTATCTATCCAAGGTTGAATGAAATCAACTGTATTAAAGTATTCATTCGCATAATCATAAATAGACGAAGCAGCACTGAGTTTCCCTTGGTTTTCGTAGAAAACATTTAGATATACACTTGTTCCATTTTCTCTTTCTGTTTCATACCATCCAGTATTTGAGTTGAGAATTATATCCCAATCTTCCGATGTAAGAGTTCCTTCTTTTGCACGTTCAATTAACTGTTCATAATCTTCTCCATAAGTTGTTTGCATTTTCTCTTCATCTATAGTTAAATCATTATCAACGATATTCTTAACTCTGGTATCAAAGTCATTTGAAAATTTCTTTACAAACTCATCATCAATGATACCAGCATATTTATGTCTTTCACTGTCAATATATCGTATTGCATCAATCCCGGTTAGTTCTACACCCTGTTCATCTTGTATTGCATATTCACCATTATACACATTGCTATAGTTACTATAGGTCAAATAACCACTAAACACTAAAAGCAATATTAGCAATACAAGAAAATATTTCTTCTTAAAAATCTTCTTAAATTCTTGTTTGATTAATTGTCTCATGTTCTTCTCCCTCATCCTCAAAATGATACAAGTAGAAATCATCAAGTGAAGGAGTTAGAAGGCTAGCGTGTTCATGAGGTTTGTTATCTGATAACAGTCGTAATGTTACATAATCACCATTCAATGTTGTTTTGACGATAACATAATCTTGTAGTAACTGACTTGCCTCTCTATTTGTAACGGTAATCTCCCATACCTTTTCTTTCATTGTATCCAGTAAATTATCTTCGGTATTGTGGTAAATAATTTCTCCATTTTTCATTACCAAAATATCATCTGCAAGATTTTCGATATCACTTACAATATGTGTAGATAATAATATAATTGTATCTTTAGATAATGATGAAATCATATTACGAAAATTAATTCTTTCTTTTGGATCTAATCCTGCAGTTGGTTCATCCAAAATCAAAATCTTTGGATTGTTTAATAATGCTTGGGCAATTCCAACTCTGCGAATCATTCCTCCAGATAAACTTTTCATTTTACTGTTCTTTTTACTTTCTAAATTTAATTGAATCAATAGTTCATTGATTCTTTGTTTGATGTAATCTTTCTTTAATCCCTTAACAACTCCCATATAGTTAAGAAACTCTTCCACTGTATAGTGGGGATAAAAACCAAAGTGTTGTGGCATATAACCTAAATGAAATAAATAAGAATTGTATTGTTGATACATATTAATTTCATCTAAGTAAACATTCCCACCGCTCTCACTTTTCGTTAATCCACATAACATTCGAAACAGTGTTGTTTTCCCACTACCATTGGCACCTAAAAGAGCATGTACTCCTTCATTTAATGAAAGGTTTACATTGGATACAGCACGTTTCTTTTTAAAGTCTTTGCTGATGTTTTCAATTTTCAGTTCCATAAGTATACTTCTCCTTCTTTTTTGTTATTCCATTTCTCACAAGATATGCATATAAAATAATTAACGTTGATGTAATTGCGATAAACGTAATTGTATCAATATCATTTGCAATTTTGTAGGAAAGGAAGATTGCTGATGTAACGGTGTAAATTCCCATTGAGATACCAGCACATATTGCTGGCTTCAGTTTATCGTGAGGGATACATAAGACACTGACGTTTGCGATTAGAATAGGGATCATCACATAGATGAATAATTTATAAATATTAATTGAAAGATCATCGCCTAAAAAGAAACTGATGATGAAGAAGGAAATAAACTCAATAATCATGACACTGATTGTTTTATATATCAGAATCATATGGAGTTGAATCATGGATACACCCAGAAGTTCATCCATTTGATATAGTGAGTTCTTACAAAATTCTACACAACTGATAAGTGCGAGAACTGCGAAGTAAATTCCGACTGTCATAGTAAGTGAAAGGGAAGTAATATTCATTTTATGGATTAGTAGTACAAATACTAATCCAATCAATGAAAACACTAAATAATGTTTTAATTCATCGTAAAGAAAACTAATAATATTCTTAAAGATATTACATTCCTGATGGCTTCGTACTTCTAAAAGTTCTTGTCCACAGATAATTTTAGTTTGTTCAAGTTTATCTTTAGGAATTGGAATATAGTCATTATTCATATGTTTCACCTACTTTCATTTTTCTTCTTAGTTTTATTAATGCCTGTGTATGTCTGGATTTAATCGTGGATTCGCTGACCTGGTAAATGTTTGCTATTTCTTTGAAGGTAAGTTGTTCAAAGTATTTTAGTAGCATAACATCTTGTTGTGGTGGCGATAATTCCATTACATACGTTGTAATTTGTTCTTGTTGCAGTTTATCCAATGTTTCTACATGAACATTGGTACCCACATCAACAAACAATTCTTCTTCAATTTCATAATCATATTCTTTTCCTTTTTGTTTCCAGTAATCAATACAGAGATTAGAAGCAATCTTAAATAAATAATGAATTACTTTTCCTTGTACCTGATAGGTTGGAATTACTCTGACAAAACGTACAAAGGTATCTTGTACAATATCACTGGTTGTCTCATCTCCAGCTAACTTACGATATACAAAGCGATATAACTGAGGATATAGAAATTCAATCAGTTCATTCAATGCGTTTTGATCACCGTTACGTATCTTTTTTATATACTTCAATTCGTTCATGAATTTCCTCCCTCACTTATATAACTGAATTACTTTATAAATAGTCTTAACTATTTTCAATAATTTTAGTGTAGTGGTTTCTGTAAGTAAAGTAAATAAAAAAACGGCATTGCCGTTTTCTAAAAAATATTTGAATGATCCATGAAATACAAAAAACCTGATTCTCCAATGTTATGAATAAACGCTGTTATTTCTGCAGCACTTTCCTGTACATCATTCTCTAACCACTTCTGAATTACACTAATGGAGCCATTCGCTACAAAACAGAAAACATAATCAAGTGTTTTTTTGTCTCCTTGAATTCCTCGTTTTTTCCATTCCGATATTACTTTATCCTGCATTACATAATATACTTTACGAACGAAATTACTGTCACCATTTTCACTAAATAATATCTTAAAGATATTTACATTTGCTTCTAGGTATTTAAATAGATGAAGTGAAAACTCATATACTGTTTGTTCTTGTGCCTGAAAATATTTATGAGTAGCTTCCAGTACTTCCTTAAAGATTTCATCTTCAATTTTTTTTAGTAAATCAAGAGGGTCAGAATAGTATTTATAGAAGGTACCACGGTTGATATCAGCTGCAGCACAGATTTCGGTGACAGTGATTTTTGTTACTGGTTTTTCTTTTAGTAGTTCAAAGAAGGTATCTTTGATTATCATCTTTGTATAACGTACTCTGCGGTCAATTTTTTCTTTTTCCATCTTTTACCTCTAGTTAATCAACAGTATTTTTAAAAGTGTCTATTTATTTTCAAATAAATCAGTTTTGTTGATTGCCGATAACACTTAAACATATTATAATATAACAAGTGTAAGATAATCAACACAGTGTACAGTAAGAAGGAGTATGCATATGTCATATATAGAATTTAAAAAAGTAAAAAAAGAGTATCAGATGGGTGAAGTAGTCATTCAGGCATTGAATGAAACTAGCTTTGAAATCAACAAAGGTGAATTGGTTGTTATTGTTGGTCCCAGTGGAGCTGGGAAGACAACAACGTTGAATATTCTTGGTGGAATGGACAGAGTTTCATCAGGTGAAGTCTTAATTGATAATAAAGATATTACCAAGTTGAAGGAAAAAGAACTGATTAAATATCGTCGTGAAGATATTGGATTTATTTTTCAATTTTATAACTTAGTACAAAATCTGACCGCAAAAGAAAATGTGGAACTGGCAATTCAAATCTGTAAGGATCCACTGCCACCAGAAGATGTATTACATAAAGTTGGATTGAAAGATCGTATGGATAATTTCCCTTCACAGTTATCTGGTGGAGAACAACAACGGGTTGCAATTGCCAGAGCACTTGCGAAAAATCCAAAACTTTTACTGTGTGATGAACCAACAGGGGCACTAGATTATAATACTGGAAAACAGATTCTGCAGTTACTTCAGGATACTTGTCGTAAAGAAAATATTACGGTTGTGGTTATTACTCATAATAGTGCAATTGCACCTATGGCAGATAAAATCATATCATTTAAAAATGGAAAGGTTTCGGATATTCGTTTAAATGAACATCCTCAGTCAATAGAAAGTATTGAGTGGTAGTATGAAGAGTGCATTAAAAAAAGATACCTTTCGTGAAATAAGAAAGACCTTTAAGCGGTTCTTATCAATTTTACTGATGGCAATGTTAGGAGTTGCTGTTTATGTAGGGATTAGTGCTGCTGGAATGAATATGCGAAATATGATGGATCATTATTTTGATGACCAGGAAGTATTTGATATCAAAATTATGTCAACTTTGGGGTTAAGTAATGATGATGTAAAAGCAATTGAAGATTTGGATGGAGTAAATGTTTATGGTACCTATGAACAGGATATTATGGTTCAGATTGGTGATGAACAGCAAGTATTTCATGCCATGGAATATAGCGATGAAATTAATAAAGTAGATTTAGTAAAAGGAAAAGCACCTGTTAATGAAGATGAATGTATTATTGAAGAAGCATATGCCAAGGCTCAAAATCTAAAGATTGGTGATACAATAACGATTACTGATGAATATGAAGATGATTTTCATGAGCGTACATTAACGATTACTGGATTAGGAAACTCTCCTTTGTATACGTCTGATGATAAAGGGAATTCAACACTTGGATCAGGGAAAATTGATTCTTTTCTATATGTAAATAAAGATAATTTTAATCTTGATACCTATACTTCAATTTATATTACCGTTGATGGAGCGAAAGAACTTGCCAGTGACAGTAATGAATATGAAGATTTAATAAATAGTAAATTAAAAGATATTCAAGGGATTCAAACAACTCAAATTGAATCACGTCGAAGTGAACTGTTAGATGAAGCATTAGAACCTTATACTTATGAAGGTACCTTAATGCTAAGTGATGAACAAAAACAAGAAGTAGAAAATGCAATACCTGAAGGAAAATGGTATGTGCAGGACCGTAGTGAAGCAAACGATGGATATAATTCATGGATTGTGTTTGCAGAGAACATCGATAATATTACAACCGTATTCCCACCAATTTTCTTTGCAGTTGCAACCCTGATGAGTTTAACTGCAATGACAAGAATGGTGGATGAAGAACGTACAGAAATTGGTACACTAAAAGCACTGGGATATAAAAAATCGCAGATTGCAAGTAAGTTTGTACTGTATGCATCTCTAGCAACAATTATTGGAACGATTATTGGAATCTTCGTTGGATTTGAATTACTAACAAATGTTATTTTAAACATTTGTCTGGATGAATACGTATTACCATTATTGTCAGTAAAATATGATTGGATGCTGGCATTATTTGGTTTTGCGATTTCCATGGTATGTATCGTTGGTGGGGCAATTTATGCAAGTCAGAAAAAACTGCGTGATGTACCTGCAACCTTAATGCGTCCAGAAGCGCCAAAGTCTGGTAAACGTGTGTTCTTAGAGCGCATAACCTTTATCTGGAAGCGTTTAAGCTTTACACAGAAAGTTACCCTTAGAAATATTTTCCGCTATAAGAAACGTTTTTTGATGGCAATTGTAGGGATCTGTGGAGCGACCAGTCTGGTTATGGTAGGATTTGGAGTAGATAACAGTATCTCTGAATTAAAACCAATTCAATATGAAGAAATCTATAAATATGAAATGATGGTTGGGATAAGCAATGCAGATGAATTAGATTCAACGATTGATAAATTGGAAGACCATGATGAAATCAAAGATATTTATGAAATGAATGTACAAAGTGTCTCTTTAGAAGCAGATGGCCTTTCAAAAGATGTATCACTTATGGTATTGAATGATAATCAGGATATTTCTGATTATATTAATATAAGAAACAGTGGCGATAAAAAAGAAATAAAAGTAGATGATGATTCGGTTGTTCTTACCAAACCAATGGCAGATACACTATCATTAAAAGTTGGTGATACAGTTACGATTAAAGATGCTGATGAAGTGGAAAAAGAAGTAACGATTGGTGGTATCGCAGAACAATACATTTCTCATAATTTGTATATGAGTAGCAATCTATATGAAGAATTATATGGTGAAGCATCAACTACGAATGTACTATTAGTAAATACTGATGATCTTAGCAATAAAAAAGAGAGTGCATTATCCGAAAAGATATTGGAAGATGACAATGTTACTACGGTAAATTTAACATCTGATATTCAAGGTAGTGTAAAGAATATGGACTTTGTTATTATTATCTTAATTGTGGTATCAGGAATGCTGACATTCCTTGTTCTATATAATTTATCGAATGTAAATATTAATGAAAGGATGCGAGAACTTGCAACCTTAAAAGTACTGGGTTTCTATAATGGTGAAGTTGATCAATATGTAAACCGTGAAATGATGATTCTAAGTGTAATTGGAATTGCATTTGGTTTGGTTGGAGGTACATTACTGAATTTCTTTGTATTACGAGCAGCAGCGAACGAATACATGACATATCCAGTTGTTATCAAACCAATCAGTTATCTATTTGCATTTGCTATCGTATTTGGATTCACAATTATTGTAAATATCGTATCGCATTATGCATTAAAGAAAATTGATATGATTGAATCATTAAAGAGTGTAGAATAAAACAACGAAAAGTATCAGCAATGATACTTTTTTGCTGTGCACTTTATTATAAAAATATAGAAAACTGTGATATAACGTATATATAAAATGGGATATAAGGAAAGAAGAGTGAAAGATATGGAAGCGTTAAAGGAAATTAAGTACAATCCTCTATTTCGAGGAATTGATGAAACCAATTTAAAAACAATACTGAACTCCTTTTCATTAAAGAACTATCAAAAAGATGAAGTTCTATATAAAGAAGGGGAACGGATTGATGTGATTTTCATCGTGTTGAGTGGAGAAATAAAAATTACTACTTCAAATTTAGATGGAAGTGAACGAATTATTAATATTGTAAAAAAGAATGAATTAGTAGCAGAAGCATTTGCGATATCACCACATGCAGTGTCAATTTTTAATTTTACTGCATTAAGTGATACCACAGTTCTAATGATACCAACCGAAGATTTTATGTTATTGAACAATCGTAAGATTATGACTAATATGTTGTATATACTGGCAAATGATAATGTTCAAAGTACACAACAACTGGAAAGTGTTGCAAAGACTACTATTAAGGAAAGAATTTATGAAGTACTAAAATACTTTTATTATAAGCAACAGAAAGAAACTGTTCAGTTGCCATATAATAAAACACAGTTATCAAAGTATTTGAGTGTTAATCGTAGTTCATTAACTAGAGAAATACGAAAGATGGAAGAAGAAGGTTATTTCACAAATAAAAAGAATGAATATACACTAAATTTAAAGTATTTTCAGAATGTGTAAATTGTAGATGAATTCTTTTAAAATAGTATTATAATTAGATATTGAAGAAAGAGGTTTTACTATGCAAGAGAATAAGTTTACTGCACATTTAAATAAGTATTCAAATGTGAAACATGTAATTGGTGTAATGAGTGGTAAAGGTGGAGTAGGAAAAAGTTCCATTACGGCACAACTGGCAACTGCATTACAGAAGAATGGTTATCGTACAGCTATCTTAGATGCTGATATGACAGGGCCATCCATTCCTCATTTGTTTGGTATTAAAGGTAAAGCAAGAGGGAATGGAGAAGTAATCTCACCTGGTGTAAGTGATAGTGGTATTCAAATTATGTCTACAAACATGTTGTTGGATAAAGCAACGGACTCAGTAATCTGGAGAGGTTCCATTATTGCCAATATGGTAAAACAGTTCTGGAGTGATGTTGTCTGGAAAGATGTAGACTATATGTTGATTGATTTACCTCCAGGAACAGGTGATGTTCCATTGACTGTATTTCAGTCCTTACCAATCGATGGAATCGTTCTGGTAGGTACACCTCAACAACTGGTAGAATCAATTGTTAAGAAATCAATTCATATGGCGAAAAGAATGAATGTAAATATTTTAGGTTATGTAGAAAATATGAGTTATTTTGTTTGTGATGATTGCCAGAAAAAACATTATATATTTGGTGAACATGATACAAATGAAATCATGAAGACATATGATATAGCAACAGTGGCTAGAGTACCACTTGATCCGAAACTAAGAGAATTAGCAGATAGTGGTAGAATAGAAGAATATGAAAATGATGAATTAAAAGATATTGTAGATAAAATTAAACAATTGAAAATATAAAAAATGGGATTAATCACAAGTGGCGATTAATCCCATTTTCGTTATTTTTTAACTCGCACTTACGGTAGCGAAACACACAGTTTTTTAACTCGCACTTACGGCAGCGAAACGCACAGTTTTTTAATTCGCACTTACGGTAGCGAAACACACAGTTTTTTAATTCGCACTTACGGTAGCGAAACACACAGTTTTTTTATTCGTACTTACGGTAGCGAAACACACAGTTTTTTAATTCGCACTTACGGTAGCGAAACACACAGTTTTTTAATTCGCACTTACGGTAGCGAAACACACAGCTTTTTAATTCACACTTAACGGCAGCGAAACGCACAGTTTTTAGGTAATATAGATAATAAATATACTAAATAATTTATTCATTACTTTCGCAAATATAATAACAAGTAGTGACTCTACTGTCAAGAAATCAATAGCTAAATTCTATTCAATTTGGTTTATTAGTTTATTGCCATTTCAATTTTTTCTTCTAAATATTCATTGTTTTATAGAATGAATAGTATAAAGCTTTTTGTATGTTTATATCATTAAATGGTATGATATACCTATCAAGTAAAAAAGGAGTAGTTATGGCAAAAGTATTGTATTTAATGAGACATGGAGAAACATTATTTAATAAACTAAATAGAATTCAAGGAGTATGTGATTCTCCATTAACAGAGTGGGGGATTCATCAAGCAAAAGTAGCGAAAAAATATTTGCAAGGGATAGCGTTTGACCATTATTATTGTTCTACTTCAGAGCGAAGTAGTGATACTTTAGAATTGGTTATTGGAGATCAGCCGTATACAAGAGTAAAGGAATTGAAAGAATTTAACTTTGGAGTATTTGAAGGTCAATCAGATTATTTAGAACCTAAAAAAATAGAAGATTATGATACATTCTTTATCCCCTATGGTGGAGAAGGCGCAAAAGATATGGAAAAACGCGTAATCGATGCATTAACTGATATTATGGAAAAAGAAGATCATGAAACAGTATTGGCAATTTCACATAGTGGAACCAGTACTTACTTTTTAATGCACTGGGAAAAAGAAGCAGATAAAATTTTAAAGGATGGTATTGGAAATTGTACGATTTTAAAATATGAATATGAAGATAAAAAGTTTAAGCTTTTGGATATCATTCGTCCTGAGTTTTAGAATATAATTAGTAGGAAGATATAAAATGAAATTGTTGATAAGAGATGGTGCAATTGTCAGTGCGTTAAAGAGAAAAATAGAATTTGAAAATGAGAATAGAGAAGTAATATATACTGCAAAAGGAAACGCAACGTTGTCTGATAGAGAAATTCGATTATATGATATAGATGGTAATGAAATTGCATGTATTGAAGAAATGCATTTTACTTCTAGACGTAAATGTACAATTGATATTTATGGTAGTGATGTAATTGCGATTAAACGGAAATTCGGTATTGGAGTAAACTACATTATTGAAGGAAATGACTGGGTGATAGACAAAGATCCATTAACGAGTGATTTTGATTTAACAAATGAAGATAACATGGTTGCATCATTTCGTAAGTTATGGGCAAATATGGATTATAAGTTTGAATTGGATATTGAAAGAAGTGAAGATGTTATATTAAGTGTTTGTATCGTTTTAGTTATAAATACTATGTATAAATAAAAAAGGAGAGAGCTTATGAAATTATACATAAAACAAAAAGTATTCTCATTCAAAGATCGTTTTACGATTGCTGATGAAAATGAAGAAGTTGTTTACACTGTAGAAGGAAAGGTATTTTCATTAGGAAAGAAATTAAAAGTATTTGATGCTAATGGAGAAGAAGTTGCATCAATTGAGGAAAAGGTACTTTCGTTTCGACCAAGATACTATATTAATATTCCTGGTAGAGATGAAATTACGGTTCATAAGAAATTCAGTTTTAAACCAAAGTATGTAATTGAAGGTAGTGACTGGATGTTACAGGGAGATTTCTTTGAGCACAACTATGGAATTGTGGAAGGTAGTGAACCAGTTATGAACCTGACAAAGAAATGGTTTACCTGGGGTGATAGTTATGAACTTGATATTGAGCACAAAGATGATATGTTGTTGAGTGTATGTATTGTATTAGTAGTAGATGCTTGTCTAGACAGTGAAGCTGCAGCAGCCAGTTCAGCAGCATAGGAGAAATTATGACAAAAACAATTATTGTGAATGAGAATGATGTAGAGCGAGTACATCGTAAACCTCATGAGAAGTACGAATATTATAAAAGACAGATTACTTCACGTGATCAGTTTGATCAGCTATATGTAAGTATTTATGATATACCACCACTAAAAGCGTCCTATCCATTCCACTATCATGTGAATAATACCGAAGCATTTTATATTATTAGTGGACAGGGATTATTTATTGGTGATGGAGAAGAAAATATTATTCGTAAAGGTGATGTGATTGTATGCCCTCAGGGAAAAGAGGGAGTACATAAGATTGTGAATACTTCTGAAACACAAATGCTTACCTATATTGATATTGATAGTACCAATTCACCAGATATTGTTCATTATCCAGACAGCAAGAAAATCAATGTAATCGTTCATGGTGAATCAGCAGATGTCTATATGGAAGAAGATACAGTTGATTACTTTACTGGCGAATAAATTTCTCATTTGCTAGATAACACAAATAATATAGTATTTGTTATACTAGGTTTAGATATTAGTTCTTGAAAGAGAGGGTTCTATGCAAAATCAAGTATTAGAGGTAATTAGAAAAAGACGTAGTGTACGTAAATTTAAAAATCATCAGATTTCAAAAGAACAATTGGAAACAATTTTAGAAGCAGGATTATTAGCTCCTTATTCTGAAGAAGATTCTTTGTTTTTTACAGTTGTTCAAAATAAAGAAAAGATAGATGAATTAAATGTGCTTGCCAAACAGGCAGCAATTGATTTAGAAGTAGAAGGATTGAGTGACTTAGGACAGGTGGAAGGATTTCACAGTCTGTTTGAAGCTCCAACTTACATTCTAGTTTCTGCGAAACAAGAATCATCAAGTCCAGGAATTGATGCAGGTGCAGCAATTCAGAACATGGTGTTAAGTGCAGAATCAATGGGACTTTCAAGTTGTTGGTTGTTCTATCCTATTTTGGCGTTTATTGAAGAGAAGAATAAACATCTGAAACATGAGTTCAATATTCCTGAGGAATATGTTCCACTAACTTCAGTTGTAATTGGTTATAAAGATGAAGATGTTTCACCTAGAAAACCAAATGTAAATAATGTATCATACTTCAAATAATAGAAACGCTATTGAAGAGTAGAAAGTTTAGTGGTATGATGTAAGCGAAAAATCTGTTTCAGGGCGAGGTGCAATTCCTCACCGGCGGTGATCAGCATACAATGCTGTAAGTCCGCGAGCTTATTATGATGGTAATAGTTGAATGGGTTCGAATCCCATACCGACGGTATAGTCCGGATGAAAGAAACGAAATACGATATAAGTATTTTTGTCTTGAAATGTATAATTTCAGGACTTTTTTTTCTGTCAGATTCTTCACAAATATTAATAGGAGGAATAAAACGATGTTAGAAAAAAGCATACAAGGAAACAAAAATACGACACAGGGACAAACCCTAAAGTTAGTGAAAATGGGAATGCTGATTGCAGTATCGATTGCACTAGTATACCTGATTCACTTTCCCATCTTTCCAGCTGTACCATTCTTGGAGTATGATCCAGCAGATATTCCAATCTTAATTGGAACCTTTGCATTTGGACCTATTGCTGGTCTTGTATTAACAGTAACAACTTCAGTTATTCAAGGATTGACGGTAAGTGCTGCTAGTGGTGTGTATGGAATTATTATGCATATTATTGCAACCAGTGCTTTAGTGTTGGTTGCTGGAGTGATTTATCATAAACAACAGACAAGAAAGAGCGCAATCATTGGATTGCTGTGTGGCGTAATCGCCATGGCGCTGGTGATGACTGGGGCCAACCTGATTATTACCCCAATGTTCATGGGTGTAGATGTAGATACGGTTTGGAATCTAATGCCATTCATTATTGGATTTAATCTTGTGAAAGCAGGAATCAATGGAGCAGTTACATTTTTGTTATATAAAAGAATCTCATCATTCTTACATAACTAATCACGCTAATATAGAGAGTGGAATGAAAAGGATAGACTTTCAAAGAAAGGCTATGCTATAATGGTTTCGGTGGTGATAAGATGTTGAAATAGATGTTACATTATACAATTTGAATATCGAATGATATTTTTTAGTTATGTCATGTCTATTAATCCCTTTTGAAAAAAGGGGGAATTTTATGTTAAAAATACAACATCTTACCATAAGTGATAGTTCATCAAAAGTGTTAATTGATGACTTGTCATTTGTACTAAATAAAAATGAAAAAATTGCTGTTATCGGAGAAGAAGGTAATGGTAAATCTACGTTAATAAAAGCAATCTACGATCCTAAAATGATCGATGGTTATGCAAAAATAGAAGGATTAATAGACATGCAGTTCATTTGTGCTGGGTATTTAGCTCAGCGTTTAGAAAACAAATGGAGTGCATGTTTTATTTATGAGTATTTACTTAGGGATGAAATAGACGATGAATTGGATTATAACTTGTATGAAGAATATGAAAAAATATGTAGTGATATTCAAATTGATAAAGAACTGATCTATCGTGATCAGAAGATGAATGAATTAAGTGGTGGGGAAAGAGTAAAGTTACAGTTATTGAAAGTATTAATAAAACATCCAGACTGTTTACTGTTAGATGAACCTACCAATGATATTGATATGGAAACCATTGATTGGTTAACCAGATTTATGAAGGAGTTAAAATGTGCAATCTTATTTATCTCACATGATATTGATTTGATTTCCGATTGTGCGGACCGGATTCTTCACTTGGAGCAACGCAACAAACGTAATAAACCAGTATGGACGATGATAGATGATGCCTATGGCAATTATGTAGAAGATCGTGACGAAACATATGAACATGAAAAACAGCAGTTAGCGAAGCGTAAACGTGAGCAGAAGAAGAAACTGGACCATATCAACGATATTAAGAATGCAGTAAATTATGCACAAGATACGGTGCCTCGTTCGATGCCATTTATGGGAAGATTATTAAAAAAGAAAATGCGTGCAGTAAAAGGAATAGAGTCAAGGATGGATAGTGAGGATTTTTCTATTGATTCCTATGAAGAGTCCATCAACTTAAAGATGGAACAGAATACCTATCATCCTAGTAAACATCTAATTCATATCGAAGAAGATGTTACTGTAGCTGATAAACTTTTGGTACATGATGCAGTAGTTGATATTTATGGACAGGATAAAGTTGCAGTAATTGGAAACAATGGTACAGGAAAATCAATTCTGTTAAAAAGAATCAGACAAGAGTTACTAAATCAGGAATTAGAATTTGCCTATATGCCACAAAATTATGATGAGTTACTAAACTACGATATGAGTGCAATTGACTTTCTATTAGCGAATACAGATGCACTATTGAATCAGGTACAGGATTATCTTGGATCAATTCATTTAACTGTGTTGGAAATGGGAAAATCGATTCGAGATTTAAGTGAAGGTCAGAAAGCGAAGGTATGTATTATCTATCTTATTTTACGAAAACCTAAAGTATTGGTAATGGATGAACCAACCCGTAATATATCTCCATTAAGTAAACCTGTACTTACAAACTTATTAAAAGAGTTTCAGGGATGTCTAATCTTTACGACACATGATCGTTATTTATTAAGAGAAATAGAACCAAGAATCTATAAAATAGAAAACAAAGAATTGAAAGAAGTACTGAAGTAAGGATATAATAAACTTAATAATATACAAAAAGGAGATTATCATGAAATTTGGTGTCATTGGAACGAATTTTGTATCAGACTTTTTTATGGATGGTGCAGCTCTTGTAGAAGAATGTGAAGTAGTAGCAGTTAGTGATGTATCACTAGAACTAGCAGATACGTTTGCCAAGAAATATAAGATTCCGAATACTTTTGATTCTTACGAAAAGATGTTGGAATCAAACTTAATTGAAGCCGTTTATATTGCAGTGCCAAATGGTTTACACAAAGAGATTAGTATGTATTTTTTAGAAAGAAAAATACCTGTATTCTGTGAGAAACCGCTAGCTAGTAATATTGATGAAGTAAATGAAATGTTTGAATGCGCAAAACGTAATAACACTTACTTACAAGAAGGATTAATACCCTTATATAATCCTAACTTAAAAGTAGTAAAAGAATTATTACCCAAACTAGGAAAACTTCATCAGGTGAATTTCACCTTTGCGAAGTATTCGTCTAGATACGATGCTTATTTACGTAAAGAAAACCCATCAACGTTCCGTGCTGATTTATCAAATGGAGCTATTATGGATTTAGGTGTTTATGTTATTGCTGATGTTATTGCTTTGTTTGGTAAACCAAAGAAAGTAATCAGTACTGCAGAATTGTTAGATACAGGTGCTGATATTGCAGGAGCGAGTATCTTTATCTATGATGATTTTGTAGCTACCTTAAGTTACTCAAAAGCATCGGATACTAAGAATCTGTCAGAAATCTGTGGTGAACATGGAACGATTACCATTGATCAGCCAAGTATGCCTCAAGAAGTCATCTGGTACAATCGTTTGGCGAAAGAGCAAACAGTAGTTAGTGAAAAACCATCAGAAAACTTCTATTATGAAATCAAGGAAATGATTGCTTGTATCAAAGAAGGAAGAATTGAAGGTTACAGTGTACCACATCAAGTATCCAAAGATGTTCATGAAGTACTTACGTATTGTCGTAAAGAAGCAGGAATTGTATTTCCAGCAGATAAATAAACTTGTAAAACAACTTTAAGAAATTAGAGTTGTTTTTTCTTAGTATGAGATTATAATATTATCAAGACGTAAAGGAGTGTTGATATGAATAACGTACTTAAACAACTATATTTTAGTCCCAGTGGTACAACAGAAAAAATATCTAATTTATTCTGTTCAAACATTAACTGGGAAACAACGGAAATCGATTTGTTGCATGATGATAACCTTCAAGAGGTAAGTTTTGAGGCAGATGATTATGTTGTAGTTACACTGCCTGTGTTCGCTGGGAGAATTCCATCTGTTTGTAGTGAGATATTATCTATAATGGAAGGAAATGGAGCAAAAGCAGTGGCGATAGTTGTCTATGGGAATCGTGATTATGATGATGCATTATTAGAGTTGGTAAACTTATTGAAAGAACAAAACTTTAATGTAATTAGTGCTGCAGCATTTGTTGCTCATCATTCAATCTTTACAAATGTCGCTGTTGGTCGTCCTGATGCACAGGATCTTCATAAAATAGCGGAATTTGCAAAACACTGTAAAGAAGATTATGAGAAAGATCTTTGCGGTGAATTAAAAGTAAATGGAAACTATCCTTACAAAGAAGTGGGGCCATCTAAGATGAAGCCAGAAGGGGACACAAAATGTATCAAGTGTCAGGCATGTGTGAATGTCTGTCCAGTCTTTGCAATTAATGCAGCAGATCCTCGAGTAACGGATATGGAGAAGTGCATTTCATGTACAGCCTGTATTACGCATTGTCCAGTGAAAGCAAGAGCTTTCCCTCAAGAATTATACAATGCTGCAAGAGGTCCATTTGAAGAGAAAAACTCACGAAGGAAAGAACCTGAATTTTTCTACTTATAAAGCATATGAATGTACATTTCATGAAAGCGTGATATTATAGAATTAGAAATGATCGTTAGTTATATATCAGTTAATTTTGCATGTTTTACAAGTGAAAGGAAGTGGTATAATGAAGTACAATATTGCATTAGAAATGGGAGTTGATTTTTCTGCAATCGCACGTAGTGGATTAGAAAAAGAACTGATTCGCTATAACAAAAATCGATTAATGGTTTCAGTTGTTCTGGATGATTCCGCAACGATTCACCTGTTGGAGACATTACGTAGCTACCAACAACAACCTTCAAAAGGACTTTATCCTCAGTCATTGTTATTGCCAACAAATGATTCGATTAAAGAGGTTGTTATGTGTGTAGACTGTACAAGTGATGTATCCTATAAGGTACATTAGCAGATAAATTAATTGGAAAGGCACAATGTGTCTTTCTTTTCTATATATAAAGAGTGCATAAGAAATGACTTTAGATTAGAAATCATGATATTCTACAATTATTATGGAGGTGATACTATATGCAACTATATGGATATGTGAGAGAATCAGGGAAAAAGAAAGATATTGATGAACAAATATCCGCAATTAGGAATGAAAGAGTTTTAAAGGAACAGCTATATGTAGACAAAAAAGTAGGAGATACTTTTAAAGGAAGTTTATTTGAGAAAATGGTAAAACAATTACAGCCAGAGGATATTGTCTTTATTTCTTCAATTGATCGCTTAGGTAGAACCTATGATGAAATTATGAAACATTGGAAACTACTAACGATTGACAAAAATGTTGATGTAGTAGTTCTTGATTTTCCTTTATTGGATACAAGAAATCCAGCAAAAGGAATAAGTAGAGAAGAGTTTGCAGATGTTGTATTACAAGTTCTATCTTATGTAACCAAGATAGAACAACATGATAGAAAACTGCTACAGACGCAAGGGATTGAAGAAGCAAAGAAAAAAGGTACTCAATTTGGAAGACCAAAAAGAGAAAAACCTGAAGGATATGAGGAAGTATTAAAACTATATCAGCTGGGTGAAATCTCTCAGAAAGAAGCAGGCAGAAGATTGCATGTCAGCAATCATACATTTGCCAGATGGGCAAAGGAGGAAACAATATAAAAAGGTGTCGGATTGATATGAGCCCTGTCAAGTAGACAGGTGAAATATCTAAAATTCATATAGACGATTTATCAATAAGATAGATTGTCTTTTCTTATGCATAGATACTTGCTTGTTGTTTCTGTTGTAAATGTCTTTTATATTCTTCTATCTTTCTATTCTTTGGAATTACATACTGAATTGGTTCAGTTGTTCTCATTGCAGCTTCACGTACTTGGATTGGTGTTTGTATATTGAATCTAGACTGAAATCTTTCATTGTTATAGAAACTTATATATTTCATAATTGCCTTCTTGAGTTCTTGGAATGTATGAAATTCATTTAAGTAATACATTTCTGATTTAATAATTCCCCATAATCCTTCCATGGGTCCATTATCAATGCAACACCCAACACGAGACATGCTTTGAACGATACCTTGCTTATCTAACTTCGCTTTAAACACTTTACTAGTGTATTGAAAGCCACGATCACTATGAAGCATTGGTTTGGCTCCAGGGTTTGCTTTAATTGCTTTCTTATAAGTATTAAAGACAAGTTTATTATTGTTTCTGTCACTGATATGCACAGCTACGATACTGCAATCATATAAATCCATAATAATGCTTAAATAAAGTTTTTTCTTCATTCCCTTAATTTTGAACTCACTCACATCTGTAACCCATTTCTCATTTGGTTTTGATGCACTAAAATCTCTTGCTAATAAATTTTGTGCAGTGACTTGTGGAGTGCTCTTTTTGTAGTTACTTCGTTTTGCACGAATAACTGCGTGAATACCAAGTAAGTTCATAATCCGATGCACACGCTTATAATTGTATTGTTTATGATTCAGTACATTAATCCATTCCGTCATTCTGCGATATCCTAGTATATGTCCGAAACGCTCATCATAATCTAGAATTATATTAGCTAATTCATGGCTTTCTAATTCATTCTGTGTTGGCTTGCGATTCAACCACTTATAATAACTACTTCTGGCAATGCCATATACATTGCATAACCAGTTAATGCTCCACCCTTTATCTTCATGTAATTCTTTAATTGCTAAGTATTGCGGTTCTTGTTTCCCTTTGGCGAATACCGCCTCCTTTCGATTTCCTTCACTTTTTTTAATGCAATTATTGTTCTTCTCTCTTCTTCCAGTTTGCGTTCAAGTCGCTTGTTTTCACGACGTAATAACTCTAGTTCAGTGAGTTCTTCATCTAACTTGTTTTTTCCTCTTCTATCTTCAAGTCCATTTTCACCGTCTTCTGTGAATCGTTTTACCCATTGATAAACTTGTGCATAGGATACATCAAATTCACTTGCTGCATCTTTATAGGACTTGTCATGCTCAAGACACCATTCTACTATTTTTATACGTTCTTCAAGTGTTGTTTTTCTTCTGTTTTCAGCCATGTAAACTTCTCCTTTTGGATTATAATCCTTTAGTTCTTCATGACTATTATACTTCATTACCCATGTTTCAATTTGCCTAGTTGATTTAAGTTTATATTTTTTCATTACATCAAGTAATGAACCTTCTCCATTTAAATACGCTAAAACTACTTCTACTTTAAATTCTTTTGAATAACTATTGTTGTGTGGTGAAGGTATAAACCCTTCTATTCCACTTGCTTCATAAAGTGCTATCCACTTTAGAAATGAAGTGTGCTTTATTCCTAAAGATGCTGCAATTCCTCTTTGTGATTCATATCCTTTGGTATATCTTAGTACTGCCTGTTCTTTTTGCTTAGGTGTAAACTTACTTTTTCTTCCCATAAGAAAAGATCCCTCCTTTCATAGAAACAACTTTATATATTTTAGTTGTCTACTCTAGGGGGATCATATCAGATTGACACCTTTGTTTTTTTATATATTAAATAAAGAAGAATGAGAATATTAAGCGTAGAATAAAACTCCATATGAATATTTGAATAATAAATGAAAATGGGTTAGAACGACGTTGCTGGTATTGGTACTGTTGTCTTTGTTGATAATTCTGACCTTGCCCTTGACGTTGTTGTTGTTGTTGAGCTCCACTTGCACGGAAAAATGCTTCAAATATGTCATCCATACTAGTAAACTGTCCATATGCTCCATATGCCTGTTGTTGGTGTTGTTGTTGCCTCATTTGCTCACCAGCATGACCATATTGATCATATGCCTGTTTCTTTTCAGGGTTACTTAATACATCATACGCTTCGTTAACTTCTTTAATTTTTGCTTCTGCATCTGGTTCTGTACTAACATCTGGATGATATTTACGAGCTAACTTACGATAGGCACGCTTAATTTCATCAGCAGTTGCTGTTTTGGGTACGCCAAGTACAAGATAATAATCTTTTTTTGCCATACATCCTCCTGTTTACTACATACTATTTTAACATATAATACAATTTAAGTTTACATTATTCAAGTAAAATTCACTTATTTCTATACTTCCACATAATTTGTTTTTATATCACACACTTTAATCCAACCTTTAAATCCTTTATAATAGAGTAAACAAGGGGGGCGTTATGGATAAAATACTAAAAGCACCAATGAGGTATATACAAGGAAGAGGTATCTTACATCATTTGTCTGATTATATCAATCCAGGGTATGTGAGAATTGTTATAATCGCTGATGACTTTGTCATTCAAAATATGAAAAATCAATTACTTCATTCATTTGATGATGAAGAAATTATATTATTATCGGTCCCTAACGTATGCTCAAAGAAAAAATTAAACGAGTTAATAAAAGACTATACAATAAATGTGTTAGATTTAATTGTTGGAATCGGTGGTGGAAAAACCATGGATGTTGCAAAAGGATTATCTTACTATACTGACAGTGATGTCATTGTTGTTCCTACAGTAGCATCAACTGATGCACCATGCAGTTCTATCGCAGTTCTATATCATGATGACCTGACATTCGATTCTTACCTTCATCTAAAACGCAGTCTTAGTGCTGTATTGGTTGACGAGGATGTAATTGTGAAAGCACCACTACGGTTATTTATAGCAGGTATAGGAGATGCGCTTTCAACTTATATTGAAGCAAGAGCATGTTATGAAGCAAAAAAAACTACAGACGCTGGTGGAACAGTAACCTACTCTGCACTTATGATAGCAAAGGCATGTTATGAAAGTGTGATGGAATATGCGCTTAGTGCTGTAGATGATGTTAAATATGGAATCGTAAGTGATGCAGTGGAGAACATCATAGAAACAAATATTTTATTAAGTGGAATTGGTTTTGAAAGTGGTGGATTATCAATCGCTCATACATTACATAATGCACTTACTAAAGTAAAGAGTAATAAACAAAACATGCATGGAGAAGTAGTTGCTTATGCAACGCTTGTTCAACTTGCATGTGAAGGAAATAAACAAATGTTTGAAGAAGTATACCAACTATGTACACAAATTGGGTTACCTACTACGTTACAAGCCTTAGGGATTGAAATGAACAAGGAGACAATGAAGCTAGTAGAGGACGAGTGCTTTGAAAAGTTAACAAATATTCATAATGTCCCTTATGAGATGGATATGGATAAATTAGAAAATGCAATTCGCTTTGTAGAAAGCTGTAAGGAGGCTAACCATGAGTAGAATGCTAGATAAAAGTAAAGAACCAACAATAGATGAAATTAAAGAAAAAATTAAAGGTTCTTGGGATATTTTAGTAGAATTAGAAGATGAACTAAGAAATCGCTATGACTTAAAAAAAGAATTACGCTTTCCATTTGGTAACAACTATGGATGGGGATACAAATATGCGCATAAAGCAAATCATTTGGTGTATGTATTCTTTGAAGACGAACGAGTCATAGTAATGATGCAGCTTGGTGATAATTGTGTTCCAAAGATAGAAGAAAACTTTGAGTCTTTCTTACCACAGACAAAAAAGTTATGGGAAGAACGCTATCCATGTGGGGATCATGGAGGGTGGATTAATTATCCACTCACAAATAATAAAGAGGAATTAAATGAAGTATTGACACTCATTAGTTTTAAAAAGAAGCCAGTTAATAGTGGGAAATAAACTATTGACGTATTTGTATAGACATATTACTATAAAAGAAATCTGAACCTTTTTTGAGGGAAGAATGTCTTAATTGGTGAAGAGTGTTTATTAGGAGGAGAAAAAATGTTTATTTTAGCACGTATTCGCGTACCAGCGGAAATTATGGGATGGGTATTAGTACTTGGAGCACCATTAGCTGCACTAGGATTTGTTTATGCAATAGGAGAACCAATTGCTAAATTCTTTACTAGAAATATGACTGATGCAGAAGGTAAGAAGCACATTTCAACAAGAATTGTGAATTGGTTAGCATTGATTGTTGCCGTAGTTGTTATCCTGGTATTTAGTTTGCCAGCATTTGGAATTACACCACTAGGTGATCCATTTAACGTCTCAACAATGTAATTAGATGAAGATACACAGAATTATTCTGTGTATTTTTTATTTCACTACCACTGTCTAACATGATATAGTTATATCAAGTTAACCTTAGGTAACATATGAACAGGAGAATATAATGAAAGATTTTAATAGTGATGAATATGCAGCGATGTATATGAAGGATATGGAAGCAAAGATCCCCGGATATTCTTTGATGTTTGATTTAATATTTCATGGAGTATTGCCAGTAGAAGCAAAGGAAGTTCATTCGATTTTATCTGTTGGTGGCGGATTAGTAGAAGTAATGAAATCTCATAATGCTTATGAGGATGCAAGTTTTACACTTGTTGATCCAAGTGAAAGCATGATAGGAAAGATACAAGAAGAATTAGAGGAATACAATATTAGCGAATATGCAGAGTTTAAATGTTCATCTTTTGAGACATATGAAAATAAGAGATGTTTTGATTTGTGTCTATCATTGTTGGTAATTCATTTTGTAGGTGATAAAGAGCAGTTTTTAAGGAACATATATAACAGTTTAGAAGCGGATGGACTTTGTGTTCTAAGCGCCTTCTCTGATTATCACTTGGATTGGTGGGAAACATATGCAATTCATAATGGTGCGAATGCAGAGCAGGTAGGGAATACAAGAAAAAATCCACAATCGACAATGGCTTGTACGAGTGCGGATGAGATTGAAATGATAGCAAATAATATAGGTTTTCATGGCATAGAAAAGATAGCTCAGATTCTATCAGTAGATGTTTGGCTATTAAAAAAATAAAACTGTCATATGACAGTTTTATTTTGCTTTTCCTTGGTTTGCAACACTTTCCATTTTCTTTTGAATTGCATCTTGATCACCTAAGTAATATTTGTCGATTACTTTGAAGTTATCATCGAATTCATATACTAAAGGTACTCCAGTTGGGATGTTAACGCCAACGATTTCATCGTCACTCATACCATCCAGGTATTTTACTAATGCACGTAATGAGTTACCATGTGCAGTAACTAATACACGTTTTCCATCTTTCATTTGTTTTAAGATTTCACCTTCGTAATATGGAATTACACGAGCGATTGTATCTTTTAAACTTTCTGCTAATGGAAGTTGGTCTTTGTCTTCATAACGGTATTGTTCAAGAAGACGTGGACTACGTTCATCATTTTCTTCTAATGATGGTGGTTGAATGTCGAATGAACGACGCCAGATTTTAACTTGTTCATCACCATATTTTTCTGCTGTTTCAGCTTTGTTTAAACCTTGTAACGCACCATAGTGACGTTCGTTTAATTTCCAGCTTTTTATAACTGGTAACCATTCACGATCCATTACTTCTAATGCAATGTTTTGTGTGTGAATTGCTCTTTTTAAATAAGATGTATAGCATACATCAAAATCATAATTTTCTGCTTTTAATAATTCTCCTGCAGTTTTTGCTTCTTTTCTTCCTGTATCTGAAAGATCTACATCTGTCCAACCTGTAAATAGGTTTTCTTTATTCCAAACACTTTCCCCATGACGGATCAAAACTAATTTCATTTTCATACCTCCTGCAAAGTTAGCCTTATGTAACATATTATAGTCATTTATGAAATTTTGTAAAGTAATATCCACGACTTTCTCGGTTGTCTTAGTTGGTTTGAACTCAATTTGAGGGTATGATAAAACTAGATGAAATATCAAAGGAGGTAAACCATGAAAGTATTTATGATAGGAGGAACTGGATTATTAGGTTTAGAAGGAGCGAAAGAATTAATTAAAAAAGGGCATAGTGTTGTTTCTTTAGCACTTCCTCCATTACAAGATGATTTGGATATACCAAAAGGAATGGAAGTAAAACTAGGTAATTATCTGAATATGAGTGATGATGAATTATTCGATATTATGAAAGACTGTGAAGGATTTGTATTTGCAGCTGGAGTAGATGAAAGAGTAGAAGCAGAACCACCAATTTATGATTTGTTTAAAAAGTATAATATTGATACACTAACTCGTTTATTGGACATTGCGAAGAAAGCAGAAGTAAAACATGTAGTAGTGTTAGGATCTTATTTCTCTTACTTTGCGAAAGAATGGAAAGAATTAGAACTTACAAAACACCATCCATATATTCGTTCAAGAGTCGATCAGGAAGATGCAGCGTTTGCTTATGCTAAAGATGGGATGAATGTTGCAGTGCTTGAACTACCGTATATCTTTGGTGCTCAAAAAGGTAGAAAACCAGTTTGGCAATTCATTGCAGAGATGATTAAGAATACACCAACCAAAGAATTATATTACCCAACTGGTGGTACAACAATGGTTACAGTACATCAGGTTGGACAGGCCATTGCAGGCGCTCTGCTGAATACAGAAGGTGCTGTTGCATATCCAGTAGGTTGGTTTAATATGAGCTGGAAAGAGTGGTTAGAAGAGTTCTCAGCAGATATGAAGGACCCGAAAACAGTGGTTACGATTCCGACAGAACCATATTTGGAAAATATGAAGGAAACAAAGAAACAACTGGAAGCAGCAAATAAAGAATTAGGATTAGATATGGTTGAGTATGTGAAACTGATGACAGCAGATACGTTTATTGATAAATCAATTATTCGTGATAAATTAGGTGTAGAAGAAGATGACATTCATGCTGCGATTCAAGAATCAGTTGATGTATGTATGGAAATTATGAATAATCCAGATAAAGAAATAATTGATATGAAAGCGGAATAGGAGAGGACAAATGAGAGAAGATGCATACCGTGGGATTCTAAGCAATAGAATTCTGAAACTTACTGATAAGTACACAAAGGAAGAATTAGATAAGAAGACAATTGATGAAATTGAAATGATTCTTTATGACCATAAAGAAAGTACTTATATCAGTGATGATGAACTAAAAGCATATGAAACAGAATAATAAAAAGTACCCCGTTATTTAAATAACGGGGTATTGCTTTTAATAACCAAAACTTCCGGAAAGTGATTCGTCGTTTTCAATCCAATCCTGAACATCAGTAATACGATAACTATCCTGAGAATCACGAATAATAACTTTATCAATTCCAGCATTGATAATCATTCGTTTACACATTGAACAACTATTGGATTGATTGATAAATTCACCTGTATCAACTTCTCTTCCAGACAGGTACAAAACACTACCAATCATCTTTTCACGTTCTGCACTAATAATTGCATTTGCTTCTGCATGAACACTACGACATAACTCGTAACGCTCTCCTCTTGGAATATTCATCTTCTGTCTGATACAGAAGTTTAAATCTGTACAGTTTTTTCTACCTCTGGGCGATCCTACATAACCAGTAGAAATTACTTCGTCATTCTTGACGATAACAGCACCATAATGCCTGCGTAAACAGGTGCAGCGTTTTGAAACAACATCTGCTAAATCTAAATAATAATTGACTTTATCTCGTCTTTCCATCTAAAGACCTCCTATATCATTAAAATCCATATTTTGACCAATCATCTTTATTAGTAATAATTGGTAAGAAACAATCAATTGAAAAATCAATCGTTTCATAATCGTCTACATACCCATCGACAATTGCTTTTCCTGTACAACTTATATGCACCTGATGTTCTTCAATATCTAAAATTTTTACTTCATATTCTACAATTGGTTCATGTTCGTAAATGTAGAAAGTATCTTCTCTTTCTCTTGCTTGATTAATATCTGTAACTTTAAAACTCAATCCAATAAGTTCTTTTGCCTTCTTTTTAGAAGTATCAATTGAGTTAATAACAAGATAAGGTGAATAACCAGAATCTTCATTCATATTACCTAAAATTATAAATGAATACTTTAATGTTTCATAATTTGTAGAAAGAAAAAATGCAGTATCTCTTCTATCTCTTCTGATTGAATAGGAAATACCATTGAGTTCAAATATAGATGTATTATTCACAGTAATAACAGAATTTTCTTTTTTCTTAAATAACTTTAACTTTCTCACAATCATAACTCCCCATATCTCTTTCTCATATTATCCACAATTTACAAAGAAAAAGATAGAGTATTTTAGCGAATAGTTGATAAAAAAATGAAACAGGGATAGAATATAGATATTATAATTTGGAGGATTTTATGAAACCAATGATACGTTTACCTTTAGATAAAGCATACAATGTTCGTGAATTAGGTGGTTATGTTACCAAAGATAACAAACTTACCAAATGGCAAAGTTTTCTTCGTGCTGATGATTTATCAGAACTTACGAAAGCTGATGAACAACTAATGAAAGACTATGGAGTAACTTCAATTCTTGATTTAAGAGGAGAGAATGAAACAAAGAGAAGTCCTGACACTCTTGCAAGTGATCTGGATATTACGCATGTGAATATTCCATTTATGATTGATAGTATCGGTGATGTCAGTAAAGTAAATCCAGATGATTTTGATTTCACTTTAGGTGATTTCTATATTGGATTATTACAGTGTAAAGGACAAGTAAGAAAAATCTTTGAAGTAATTGCAGATATGCCAGAAGGTGCGGTTGTATTTCACTGTGCAGCAGGGAAAGACCGTACGGGAGTAGTGGCAATGTTACTGTTGGGTCTAGTAGGTGTAAGCCGTCAGGATATTGTGACAAATTATGAACAAACATTTACGAATTTACGTTATCGCAGAGGAATTGATATCTTAGAAGAATCAAATGACCAATATATGAAGTTTATGTATTCAAAAGCAGAGTACATTGAAAAAACAATCAGTTACTTAGAAAAAGAGTATGGTACTTATGAAGAGTATTTATGTTCATGTGATATTTCAGATGAAGTACTAAAGATTGTGAAAGAACGATTAGTAGAAGATATGTAAAAAACACAGGTTGCCTGTGTTTTCTTTTACTCTTCTTTTGCGGCTTTACTAAAGAAGTAAAAACCAATTATAAACATAATAACTAAGATGAAGATACCACTATTTACACTTCCTGTTAATTGGGCGAACAATCCCATTAAAGCAGTTCCAATAAACGAAGCACCTTTTCCACAAATATCAAAGATTCCAAAAAATTCCCCAGTTTTTTCTGGTGGTATAATCTTGGCGAAGTAAGAACGTGATAGTGCCTGTACTGCACCTTGGAACATTCCTACACAGATTGCCAGAAACCAGAATTCCCATTGCTGATCCAGTTGAATTGCAAATAAGGCAATTCCAGTATAAGCAACAATACAAAACTTAATTAGTGATGCTGTATCATATTTCTTTGATAATTTACCAAATAGAATGGCAAATGGGAAGGCAACAATTTGTGTTACTAACAGTGCCAGCAATAATCCTTGAGTGTCTAAACCTAAAGCACTACCATACGCTGTAGCCATTTCTATAATTGTATAGACTCCATCAATATAGAAGAAGAATGCGACTAAGAATAGTAGAATCTTTTTATGTTGTCGTATTTCTTTGATTGAACTTCCAAAACGTTGAAAGCTTTCTTTGATTGGGTGTTTCTTTGGTTCAATATAATATTTTTGTTCATAGTTTTTTAATAATGGTATTGTCACAAGAAACCACCATGCTGCAGTGATAAAGAATGCAATCATCATTGCCATTGATAATGAAATACCTATTAATTCATAAAACAATACAAAGACTAAACTGATAATAAATGGAATACAACTTCCAATATATCCCCATGCATATCCTTGAGAGGATACTTCATCCATTCGATCAGGTGTTGTAATATCATAAAGCATGGAATCATAGAAGATCAGACTTGCTGAGTATCCTACTTTTGCTACCACAAACACAGCAAGGAATACAATCCATGTAGTAGCTAAAGATAAACCAGCACAACAGATGACTCCGATCATCATAAATAATGTAAAGATTGGTTTGCGATATCCTTTTGTATCTGATATCGTGCCAATGATTGGTCCAATTACTGCTACAATCAGCGTGGAGAAGGAAACAGCGTAACCCCAATAAGCAAGATAATCCACTTCTGATATATTAGCACTCTCAGCTAATCCATTGAAATAGATAGGTATGATGGTAGACACCAGCATAATAAACGCAGAATTACCTACATCATAAAGAATCCAGTACTTTTCTAAGCTTGTGAATTTTGATTTTTTCATAGAGACCCCTTAAATTTATGTCAATTACATCATAGTATAGATGGCTAATGAATACAACATTGAATAATGAATTATGATATAATGGAGCAGTACAGGTGAACTATGGATGAGAAAAAGAAATTAAAGGAATTAGCAACATTACATAAAATCTACTATGGTGATGAATATGAAATTACACCAAGTGAAAGTCCTGACTTTCTGGTGTATAAAAAAAGTGATCAAAGCTATGCTGGAGTCGAACTTACTCAGTTATACTTGAGTCAGGCAAGAGCAAAGATTTTTAATCGCCCAGAACAGTATGCTGAAGATATCAAAAGTGAATATACTGAAGATAACTTTTTGAAGATTTATACAAGAAATATGGAAGAGGATGACTGGCTAAAATTCTCAACTGATGAACTCTTATCAAACATTCCAAACTTTATGGAATATAAGAGTAAGATTATTTCAATAATTGAAGCAAAAAGTCAGAAGAGTATTCATTATAATCCAGAGGTAGATTATCTGGAATTATTGATAGAAGACTGTGAAAAATATTTTAAATATGTAGATATAAGATTCTTTAAGTTATTGAGTGAATCAAATGATTTGAAAAAAACGATTATGGATTCACGGTTTGTTCGCATTTATATTTTATCTGAATACAATGATCAAGAGTTATTAATGATTTTGGAGGGAAATAATGAAGATTAGGGGAAAATTAGTTTTTAGTACAATTGTTTTGTTTGTATCTGTAATTGTACTTAGTGGTTGTGATTCTGGTGATAATTACAATGAAGAATATGCAACTTATTTTGAAGAAAAAGGTTATGAATATGTGGAAACATTAGATGATGTTGAAAAAGACCATGTATTCTCATTTGATGTAAATAAAGATGTAAGACAAGATATTTCAGCAAGTACGATACGTAAAGATCGAGTATTTACTATTTATGTAGATAAAGAGTTTACAACAGAATATCATCCAAAACTGAAAGTGGATAAAATTGATAATAAATTTAATATATCAGCAAACACAAAATTCAAAAGTGAAGATGGCGTAATGAGTGATGAAGATGACTGGGGATTATATTCTGAGTATTTCATTGTTCAAAACTATGATTTAGATACAGGTGAAGAATTAGAAAAGAAAACTGTAACCGTATTTAGTGTAGAACGTGAACTTGATACACCACAAGTAAGTTATGAGTATAAAGATGATGAACTAGTTTTATCATGGGAAAAAGTAAGTGATGCACAGAAGTACCTGGTCGTTAGTTTTGATGTATATGATTATTCTCAGGTAGATGTAAATATCATAAAAGAAGTGAAGGGTGATAAAACATCTGTAGCACTAGATGAAACATTACCATACTACTTCCATTCAGAAGATGCTCAATATGCAGCAAACGATGATTATTGGTGGGCAAATGAAGATATTCTAGATTATCAGGGAAAAAAATATGGAGTAATTGCCGTAAAAGATAAATCATATTCGGCTTTAGGAAATATTCAAGAGTTTGATAATGAAAAGGAAACTTGTGGATTTGCTGAATATGCAATGCAGGAAGTAAGTTATTCAAATAATTATGAGTCAATTACTTCTTTACCAAACGCAGTGTTGGCAAGTAGTTGTGATGGGAATACTGTATATCGTCAGCCAGTATTACAGGCTGATGAAGCTTATGAAAAAGACGGGAACCTACATATTCCATATTTGATTAAGAATTCAATTGTAGGTGGAGAATTTGTTGTTTCAACTTATGACAGTGGTTATAAAAAGGATATTGAATCACGTCAGGAAGCAATTAAAGATGAATATAAAAAATTAGAAACGAAAGAATATGATTATAAGAGTGGTAAGACAGTTGCCTATAATGTAATTGAATCATCTTCACTTCCAGAAGTGGAAGATGAGTTGTTTTTAAATGATGAAAATGGTGAATACATTGCGAAGAATTTAGTTGCAGGTGCAAACGTTATTGACTTATCGAAAGATGAAAATTTACGTAATTCAGACAACTATAATTATACGTACCTATATGACATGATTGAGGAGATTCAACACCAAAATCCGATTATTTTAAAAACGGTGTGGTATGAAATAGATATGGGGAATGAAGTGATGTATGTTCATTATCTGTTTGATGATGATACAAGAAAAGAAAAACAGGAAGCACTAAGAGCAACTGTAAAAGAAGTAAATGCGCAAATTTTGAATGATAATATGAGTGATGCACAGAAGGTGTATGCAATCAATGATTATATTCTTAATCAGACAGTGTACAATCAGGCTGCAGCAGATGCAATTATTTCAACTTCACAAATGGATAATACTTATTTTGATGCAAGTCTTGCTACTGGTGTATTCTATGAAGGTAGTGCAGTATGTGAAGGATATGCTTCTGCATTCATGCTGTTAACACGTGATGCAGGTCTTGAAAGTATTATGGTAACTGGGTACAGTAATAGTGATTCAGATATTCGTCATGCATGGAACCGTGTAAACATTGATGATAACTGGTATCTGGTAGATACTACCTTCAATGACAGTGATGAAATTCCTAACTCAGCATTATTGTTACCAGATGAAATTGGTGACTTATTGTATGAGGAAGATGAATATTATGTAATTGACAGTGAATTGGATAAGTATACAGCAACTGGTGATCAGTATGAATATTATCGTGCAAATGGTCTGGTAGTAACAACCGATACGGCTGCTGATAAAATATTAGAGCTATTAAACAGTGGTCAGATCGGAGCGGTAAGATTGCCAATGACAACTACGCAAGCTGAATATACATCAATTGCACAGACAATCGTAAACCGAGCAGGACGTTCTGCTCAATACTATATGTCTGATGGAATTATGAGAGTTATTTTATATTAAAGGAGACTACATGGATATATTAAAAGAAATTGAACAGACATATATGCTGAATGGTAAAAAATTGGATGGAGAAGAATTAGAGATACAGTTAGTACAGGAGTATATGCGAATTCCTAAAGCGGATCCATTTGAAATGCAAGAGTTTGAAGAACTGTTGGATATTAGCCTTCCAGAAGAGTTAAAAGCATTTTATAACTATCATAATGGAAGTGGATCAATCGAACTTCTATCGAGTGATGACAATGATTATCGAATCTTATCACTTGCTTCCATTGTGGAGGTGAAAGTTTATTTTCAAAATAAGGATGAAGAGATAAGTAACAGCAATGATGAACGAGTTCAAAACTATATCCAAAACAAACGCTGGATTCCGTTTGCAGCAAGTGAGAATGGAAGTTTTCTGATGTTGGACTATGCTCCAACATCACTTGGAAAAGAAGGCCAGATTATTGAGTATAAAGAAGCTGATGGCGTTGTAGATTATGCTGGTGCAACAATTGGTGAATTTATGACAAAAACAATGAATAAATTAAAAAATAAGCTGTGAATATCTGCAGCTTATTTTCTATTTTTAGGATGAACGATTAAGTCGGTTAAATTAGAATACTCTAGAGTTTTTGGAATGATTTCTTCGTAATAAACATTATTTAACCAATACGTTCTATATGCATTTGCAGTAGTCTTACTTGTTATTATTCTATATTTATCACCAATAATTTCGATAGCAGAACAATTATCAAGAGCTATTGCAACCTTATCAGGTAAGTGTTTCATCATAGCTTTTAATTCATTCTTTCTGTTATCTTTATTATCATAATGTGGACAATTAACAGCGTCGATAAAACCTAATCCATCTTGTTTAATAGATTCAATGTTTTCATTATTAAATTTTAAAGAATCTGAATTGCAATAAGAAAACCAACATAATGAACCTGCACTTAATCCTGATAAAATTAAACCATTTTCTGAAGCGTCATCTAATATTTTAACTATCTTTTTTTCATTCCATAGTTCTAGCAATCTTTTTGGATTTCCTCCACCAACATAAACTATATCTGATTGAGTTATTATCTTATATATATCATCTTCAGTATAGTTATTTATTGTTAATGATAAATTATTAACAATACAACCTAATTTTTTAAATACTTTAGACATTGAATGAAAGTAATTACTATCATCATTTGAAGCGGTACCAATAAATAGTAACTTAGGATTTTCTTTTTCGCATAACCTTACTATTTCCTGATCTATTTCTGCAGTTTCGTATGGATATCCTTGGCGGCCGTTTTCGCCACCACCTATTGCAATAATTCGTTTTTTCATATTAATCTCCTATGAGCATTTTAGCATATAAAGTTAACTATTAAAATAAATCAAACATGGCATAAACTAAAGAAGGTAATTTAATTTTGTGTTTATGATGACAATATAGTTTGTTTATTTTCTTTACTAAGTAATGTGGAATCAAATATAATGAGTATAAGATGAGGAGAGAAGTGATGAAGAAATTATTTAGTTTATTAATTACTTTCGTTTTAGTTATGAGTGGGTGCAGTGGTGAATCAGTAAACGTAGATGAAATATTAAAAACCAATGGATATGATGGTTTTATTGAAACTGAGTATCAAGTTCTTTATGTGAATTCAAAAGAGAATTTTACTATTCATGCATTTTATGAGGATGATTTATCTTTATATGCTTTAGAATTTTTTTATGGAGTAATTGATCATGGGGCTACAAGAGTGAGTATCTATGGACCGGATTTGGAAGATAGCAATCCACCTATAGACGTATATGAAGGCGAATTAAAGCGTCTTGATGTAAGTGAAAAACAATTAATTGATTATTTTAAAGGATATCGTAATAAAGATTAGATGTATGATGAAATATTTGTATTGTATTACTTAGGAAACTTGGGAAAGAAATTTCAAGTTTTTTTTATTTCCTAAGGGTAGGAAATTTAATAAATGGAGTTAAAGTAAAAGATTTCTATAATGAAAGTGAGGAGTTCCTATGAGAAAAGAAGAGATTCTAAAAAGATTACTACAGGGGAAAACTGTATGGACATCAAAGCAATTGGCTACATTACTGAATGTAAGTGATCGAACCATTCGTGATGATATAAAGAAACTCAATTATGAGTTAGAAAATCAGGGAGCAATCATTGTCAGTTCCAGTGAAGGGTATTCACTGGATATTCAAGATAATGAGCGTTTTCAAAATTACTTACAGTCATTATCAGTGAATGAACTAAAAGATTCACTTGATCAGATTGTGTACCAGATTATTTATATGTTATTGATTTATCAGGAATATATAAAGTTGGATGATTTGTGTGAGGAATTATATATTTCCAGATCTACAGCCAATCGTTATATGAAAGAAGTGAAAACGATTTTAAAGAATTATGATTTAAAGTTGGTATCCAAACCAAATTATGGAATGCGAATTGAAGGAAGGTTAGTAAATATTCGACGTTTACTTGCAGATAAAATTGCTGATGGAACGTTTCCGGATTTATCAATATCAGCAGATGCAAAGTTTAAGAAAATCAATCGCTTCAACCAGCAGATTATGGATGTAATTAGTGAAGTGCTGAATGAACAGGAATATCAGTTTTCAGATATTACACTGGAAAGTTTACTGCTACATATACAGGTGATGTATATGATACGAGAGTTTCCAAGGGATCATACATATGTCAGATTACCACAGGATAGTCAGGAACTGGAGGTAGCGAGAATCTTAGTGGATCGTTTATCAACAGTTGGTTTAGAGAAACTGGAAGAAGATGATATTCATCATCTTGCAATTCAGCTAAAAGCAAAACATAAATATGACAATATTATGAATGAAGAGAATCCAATTGTTTCAGAAGATCTGAATCGAATTGTGAATCGAATATTGGAAGCGTGTAAGCAGAAGTATAACGTTGATTTCTTTGAAGACTTTGATTTATGGATGAGCCTTTCATTACATCTGATTCCGTTAGTTACAAGAATTCGTTATCAGATGCGAATGCGTAATCCATTATTGGATCAGACAAAGGCAACTTATCCACTTGCATTTAATCTTGCAGTAGAAGTTGGAATTGTCTTGAAAGAAGAATTTGATGTAAAGCTTGATGAAGATGAATTGGGTTACTTTGCGATTTACTTCTCGCTGGCACTGGATCGCCACAAAGTAGTTACAAAGAAACGTAAGATATTAATTGTATGTTCCAGTGGAAGAGCGACTTCTTCACTTCTGGCGTATAAGATAAAAAGTAATTTTAATAAGTATATTGATTTTGTTGAAACCACAAATTTGTATGATTTGCACAACAAGGATGTTGATTCCTATGACTACATTCTAACGACCGTGCCTGTGAACAAACAACTTGGAAAACCAATCATACAAATTTCGTGTTTCTTAGATTCGCATGATGTAAAGACAATTGAGTCATCACTTACACAAGATGATAAGAGTGTTCACTTTACTGATTGTATTGAGGAAGATCAGGTATTCTGTCTTCCGCCACATGAGGATTATGAAGTGATTATTCGAGAGATATGTAATCGACTACCGAAACGATTAGGGGTAGGGGAACGTTTTGTCAGTGAGGTATTACAACGTGACAAACTGTATTCAACCGCAATTGGAAACTTAGTTGCAATTCCACACTCGATTGAACCGCTGGCGAACCAGACCTTTGTATCAATAACGATACTAGAGCAGCCAATCTTGTGGAAAGAGAAAATGGTGCAGGTAGTTGTATTACTTGGATTACAGAAAGATCTGGATCAGGATATGCAAGTGTTCTATAAGGAGTTTACTGATTTTGTAACCAATGAATCAAAAATATCAAAAGTAATTCACAGACCTACGTACAAGAATGTAATAGATGTTATAAAGGAGAAAATATAATGGATGATATGAGTGGAAATTTTGTAGTAATACTACATGCAGGAAATGCGAAAACTCAATGTCTTCAGGCAGTAGATTATGCCGAGGAAGGGGAATTTGAGAAAGCACAGGAGTGTCTGGAAAATGCGCAACAGGAAATTAATGAAGCACATAAGGGACATTCGGACAGTTTAGTGAAGATTGCGAATGGTGAAGCAGTTGCGGTTGATGTGATTTTGATTCATGCACAGGATCATCTGACTTCAGCGACAACTCTGCACTTGATGGCGGAGAAAATGGTTAGAATGTATCAAAGGATACAAGAAAGATAGAGAGAGGAGCAAATATGAATATTTTATTATGTTGTGATGGTGGGTTTTCTACCAGTATTGTAGTTGCAAAAATGCAGGAAGAAGCGAAAAAGCAAGGAAAGGATTATGAGATTTGGGCAATCAATATTGGAAGTATCAAAGATCATATTCAAAAAGCAGATGTTGTTCTTTTAGGACCACATATGGCACATAAAACTAGTTATGCCAAAGATGCTGCTGATCCATTAGGAGTACCGGTTGGAATTATCAATGGGACAGACTATAGCTTTGGGTATGGTGCAAATGTAATTAAGCAGGCAGAGGATTTAGTAAAAGCAAAATAAGGAGGATTAGATTGTGAATAAGTTTATTGATTGGTTCCAGAAGAAATGGATACCAGTATTATCAAAGATTGGTGAAAACCGAATCATGATTGCATTACGTAATGGGATTTCAATTGTTATTCCAATTACGATTATTGGAAGTATCTTTAATATTATTGCGTATTTTCCAGTTGATGGATGGACAGAATTGTTAGGACCATTCCAACAGGTACTAGAAATTCCTGCTACTGCGAGTATGGGAATTATGGCGTTAATTGCAACGGTAGGGGTTGCTTATAATCTAGCAAAAGAATATGAAGTAGAACCTTTGACTAGCTCAATTGTTGCTTTAACTGCTTTTGTGGTAACACAAACAAACAATGAATATATTATTAGTACAGATAACTTTGGTGTAAATGGATTATTTCTAGGAATGATTGTCGCGATTATTTCGGTAAATGTTATTCGTTTATTTGTAAAACGAGAAATGGTTGTAAAACTGCCAGACAGTGTTCCACCAATGGTATACAGCTCATTTGAGATGTTGATTCCAGCGGTTGTAAATGTGCTAATTGCTTGGATCTTTGCAGGTGTATTAGGAATTGATTTGATTGAAGTAATTGGAGTAGTGCTATCACCATTAGTACAAGGTGTATCATCACTACCAGGATTACTAGTGTTATTCTTCTTCACTTGTTTATTATGGTGTTGTGGAATCAATGGAGATTCTGTATTTGAAGGAATCTCATATCCAATCTTTATGGCAGCACTTGCAGAAAATGCAGCAGCATTTGCCGCAGGAGATATTGCACCTAATATTTCAGCATATGGAATTCACTATTTTGGAATGTGGTTAGGTGGAACAGGAGGAACGCTTGGATTAGTTATCTTAATGATGCGTTCAAAAGCAAAGTTATATAACCAGTTAGGAAAACTGACAATTGGTCCTGGTATCTTCTGTATCAATGAACCGGTAACGTATGGATTCCCAATTGTATTTAACCCAATTATGATGATTCCATATATTTTGACACCCATTGTAACAATTACGATTACATATTTATTAATGCAGTTTAATATCATTGGTCGAGTAGTCGCAATGATTCCTTGGACAACACCTCCGGTGTTAAGTGGATATCTTGCTACTGGTGGAGACATTCGTGCTGCAATCTGGCAGATTGTCTGTATTCTGATATCAATTGCTATCTACTATCCGTTCTTTAAGGTTTGTGAACGCCAGGAACTAATGGTAGAAGCAGGTGGTAAAAAAGAAGAGATTGATGGAGTAGAAACAAATGGAGCATAAATACCTGAATAAATTTCCAGATGACTTTTTATGGGGAGCTGCAACTGCAGCTTTTCAGGTAGAAGGTGCTTATGATGTTGATGGAAAAGGTATTTCAATTCAAGATGCGAAAAATGGTAGTAATAAGTTTCATGATACAAGTGTGACAGCAGACCACTATCATCGTTATCAAGAAGATATCAAATTGATGAAAGAGTTAGGATTAAAGTCTTATCGTTTATCAATTGCCTGGACCAGAATCTATCCAGATGGAAAAACGAAAAATCAAAAGGGAATTGATTTTTATAACCGGATATTGGATGAATTAATTAAAAACGATATAAAACCATTAGTTACCATTTATCATTTTGATCATCCACAGTGTCTGCAGGATGCATATGGTGGATGGTATTCAAGAGAAATCATTGATGACTTTGTACGATTTGCTAGAACATGTTTTGAAGAGTTTGGTGACCGCGTTCATTATTGGCTTACCATCTGTGAGCAAAACAATGTAGTGTTATATCCAAAACTGATTGGTGGTTTTCTTGATGGAGTCGACAGCGAGAAATGGCGTTTTGAAGTTCATCATGTAATGACGATAGCCAATGCAAGAGTTATTAAGTTATGTCATAAATTATTACCAGATTCGAAAATTGGACCGTGTGTTGGTTATAGTGCCATCTATCCTAAAACATGCAAACCAGAAGATATGCTGGCTGCATTAAATCAGGAAGACTTTCGTTTTAACTATCCTTTAGATTTACTTTGTTTTGGCAGACAAAACAAACTGGTAAAACGATACTTGGAAGAACGTGGGATTGATGTAGTACTTTCTGATGAAGAATTATTAGAAATGCAGGGAGTCAACCCAGACTTTATTGCATTCAACTATTATCAGAGTGCAGTAGCAGAGTTCTGTCCATTACAAGAAGAAGAAAAACAACCAGAGTTTAATCTGGAAGGAAAAAAAGGAAATATGAGTTTCTCACAATTTCCAGGCCTTTACCAGGAGGCTTCTAACCCGTATTTAGAAAGAAGTGACTGGGACTGGGAAATTGACCCAATAGGATTTCGAATTGCCTTTAGAAAGCTTTATGATCGCTATCAGTTACCACTAATGGTGACGGAAAACGGATTGGGTGCTTATGATACCTTAGAAGGTAATGAAGTACATGATCAGTATCGGATTGATTATTTAGAGAAACATATTCTGCAAATGAAAGAAGCGATTAATGATGGTGTAGAAATCATTGCTTATTATCCATGGTCTTTTATGGATGTATTAAGTACAAGTAATGGATATTCTAAACGTTATGGCTTTGTATATGTTGATCGAAGTGATGAAGATATCAAAGAACTCAAACGTTATAAGAAAGATAGTTTCTATTGGTATCAGAAAATTATTACAGCAAATAATATCTAAATTTAAAGAAGCACAGTGTTATTTTATTAATAGAAAACTTTTATCTGAAAGTGAAAGCAGTAGCAAATTCTCTTATATTTAAAGGGTGAACTATTGTTTTCACTCTATCAGTGAAAAAGTGTGGTTGCAAGAATTTTAGGAATTGTTAATAATTTAGGTAAGTATTAGGTGAAGAGGTTTTGAATAGTTTTAATTAAATATCGCAGGGAAATAGACATTCAATCAAAATAAAATATTCTCAAGCATTTAACAAAGGGCAGTTAAAAGTGAGAATCGTTTTATGATTGAAATTAATGTATCGACTTGTGATGTTTTTATAAGTATGTCTTAAAAAAACATTAGAAGATAAAGATGAAAGGAGGAGGACTAGATAGATTGGGAAAATCCATTCAAAGAAAAATTGAAAATCAGCATTAAGGGAGAAGTAGATTTATTATTAGAGAATTGATATTACATTAAATATGTATGAGCATGTAATATTGTTAATCTAATAAGTTTTGTATTTGCAATGGTGGGAGACGTTTAGAATTCGTAAAAATGATTTATAAATTTAACGTTAATAAGAGGAGAAAAAAATGAAAAAGATTAGATTGTTACTTATTTCGTTTGTTGTAGTTGTAGCAGCTTTTGTTGGTCTTATCGACACAAAAGAAGATGCGCCAACTGCAAGTGTTAGTGCAGCAGAGCCTGCATTAGCTTCAACAGAATTAGTGTCAGATAGTATGAAATGGACATATTTGGATGATCAGACAACGGATCCAAATAAAGGTACATGGTATGAAGAATGGAACAAGAAAAATGGATGGGTGTATTCTCACCAATGGTTAGACTGGGGAGAATATCCACAGGAGTTTAGTGATGCAACTTGGAAAAAACACACAGGTTCTCCAAAGTTCTCTACGGATGCATCAATTGCAGATGCAGCAACATTAGATGCAAAAGATGGAAAAGCAGGGCCAACTTACTTTTTCCGTTATTTGTTTGACTTACCAAACCCAGAAGATGTAAAAACAATTAAAATTGTTGTTCGTTATAATGATGCAATGATTTTATATTTAAATGGAAAATCAGTAGATTCTTTCTTTAATATTCCTACAAGTAACTATAAGAATAACTTAGAATATGGTTGCCAGGAAAAAGTAGATGGAAACTCTGCAAAAGCCGTTTTAGGTGATGATGGTCAATACTACTTTGAAGAAACAATTTATATGGAAGATGTATCAAGTCTGGTAGATGAATGGAACCCAGAGTTAAGAGAATTTGCAATTGCTGCAGAAATTCACTGTTCAGATGAAAATGATACAGATGCATATTTTGAATTAGTATCATTTGAATTAAACCCAGCTGAAAGTGAATTAGCTGAAACTGAAGCAGTTAAAAGTGTTGCAGTAAACACTGGTGCTGATGAAAATTCAGTTAACTTTGCATGGTATGCAAAATCTAATGCACCTGGATATGTTCAAATTGCTGAAGGTAGCGATACAAGTGGAGCATTCCCTCTTGATCAAGCAGTTTCAATTCCTTCAACACAAGCAAATGAAGCATATACAAAATTCTATTCATCAACTTATTACTCAAACAAAGCAACTTACAGTGGTATTGAACCAGGTAAGAGTTATGTTTATCGTGTAGGTAGTGATGATGGTTGGTCACAAACATATGAATTGAAAACACAAGATATCAGCGATGGTTATGAAGTTATTTTCTTATCAGATGCACAGATTGGTACAGGAACTGTACTGACTGACCGTCTGGGATGGTCTACAACATTAGACAAAGCATTTGGAGCATTCCCAAATACAAGTTTTATTGCGAATACAGGTGACTTCGTCGATGTAGCAACTAAAGAAAATGAATATGATGCATATTTCTATCCATCACAATTGAATAATTATCCAACTGCAACAGCAGTAGGTAACCATGATGTTTCTGCAAACTATGGACATCACTTTAATGAACCAAATGCATCTACTTTAGGTGCTAGTGCAGCAAACAGTAACTACTATTTCACATATGGAAATGTGTTATACATGGTATTGAATACAAGTAATACAAATAATGCTGAACATAGACAATTTATGGAAGACACAATGGCAGCAACAGCTGGTCAAGATTACGACTGGACAGTTGTAATGTTCCACCAATCAATCTATGCTTCAGGAAAACAATCAACTTACGAAGATGCGTGGACTAGACAAGAACAATTAGTTCCTGCATTTGATGATTTAGGTATTGATATCGTATTAATGGGACATGACCACTGTTATGCAAGAACATATCAAATGAAAAACTTCTCACCAGTAGAAGGTGTTACATATGAAGATGAAGCAAAAACAGTAGCAGTAGATCCAGAGGGTACACTTTACTTAACAACTAGTTCAGCCAGTGGTAGTAAATACTATGACTTAGTAGAAGAGTATGCTTATCTGGCACATAGAGAACAAAGCTATGTACCAACATTCTCACACTTAACATTTACTGAAGATACATTCACTATGAGTGCATATCGTACAGATACAATGGAAGAGTTTGATACATACACAATCAAGAAAACTAAGACAGATGAGTCAAAAGTAATTACACCACCTGCAGCATCAACAGCTCCAAAAGCTGGAGATACTACATCAGTAAATACACTTATGTGGGTATTATTGGCTAGTGGATTTGCGCTGAGTGCGTTATACCTTAGAAAACAAAGTAAAAAATCATAGAAAGGATATGTGGTGTTCTTGAAAAGAGGACACCACTCTTGTGCTTATGAAGGATAAATTGAAAAAGATAGAAATTAAAAAATATTACATTGTATTAGCAGTATTTTTTCTAGTGTTTGGATGTATATGTTATTGGTTAAACAATTATCACTTAGAAGGATATCAGCCACTTAATTCTTCAGGATTAGGGTATGAAAAAGCCAAAGTGCTGGAAGTAGTTGACAGTAACTTAAGCGAGGACAGCAATACCAGTTCTGGGTATAGAGGAACTCAGGAATTAAAACTAAAGATTACAAGTGGAGAGAATAAAGGAGAAATTGTCGATGCTACTAACTATCTGACAAGAACTCATAATATATTGGCAGATGAAGGTAGTGAATTAATCGTTACGCTTGATGAAAACAATGTTGGGTATCATGTATCGGTCTATAACTATTCTCAGGCAAATACAATTTACTTTATGCTTGGATTCTTTGCCCTTTTGATGATTGTTGTTGGTGGAAGAAAAGGGTTCAAAACCCTGATTGGATTAATTTTTTCATTCAGCTGCATTATTTTCTTTACTGTACCAATGATTTTTAATGGCTATTCTCCGATTCTGATTTCGATTATAACCGCAGTACTGATTGCACTTGTGTCATTGATGTTACTTGAAGGTATGACAAAAAAAGTAATTGTTGCACTGGCAGGAACGGCTGCAGGAGTAATCGGTGCAGGATTGGTATTTATATTCTTCAGTAGGATACTTGGAGTATCAGGATACAACTTGGCAGATGCTGAGGTTCTATTTATGATACATGAAAATACGGGACTACAAGTGAGAGATGTATTGTTTGCTGGAGTGCTGATTGCAGCAGTTGGAGCAGTTGTGGATGTAGCGATGAGTATTGCATCAACACTACATGAACTGCATGAACATAATCCAGACTTGAAGGCAAATGAATTGTTTAAATCAGGAATCAATGTTGGACAGGACTTAATTGGAACCATGGCTGATACATTGATTCTGGCGTATGCTGGAGGATCATTCTCAACGATGTTACTCTATATGGCATATGCAGTGAACTACAATCAGCTGATTAATTTAGACAGCTTAGTTTTAGAGATAGCGCAGGCACTGGCAGGAAGTATTGGAATTGTCTTGTGTGTACCGTTTGTTGCGTTTATCGGAGGGAAAGTATTTGCAGGACAAAAGATTATCAACAAACCTGCAAAGATAGAAGAAGAGGTACAATCATAATGTAAGACAGGCATTCAAAGTTCTATTGGATGCCTGTTTTTTCGTATATACGTAAAGATTTATGATATAGTTAATGTATAAATTTAAGGAGTATATATGTTAATTATCGTATCCCCAACCAAAACTATGAAAGAGAATATAGTGCAGAAAGAAGAACCACTATTTTTTACTAATATAAGCAAAGCAATTATGAAAGAATTACAGAAATTAAAAGAGAATGAGATTAAATCCTTAATGAAAGTAAATGATAAGATTGCGAAGTTAAATTTTAATCGTTATCATAACTTCAAGTTTGATGATCAAGGAACAAAGGCAATCGAAGCCTATCAGGGACTTCAATATCAATATATGGATATTGATACATTGGATAAGAAAGATAAGAAGTTTGCGGATAAACACTTAAGAATCTTATCTGGCTTGTATGGAGTGTTAAAACCAAATCATGTTGTATATCCTTATCGATTAGAAATGCAGGCAAAGCTTTCGGTAAATGGTCATAAAGATTTATATGATTTATGGAAAGAAACAATATCAGATCATTTGATCAAAGAATTAGATAATCATAAAGAACCAATTATCTTAAACTTAGCATCCAATGAATATAGTAAAGTACTAAATAAACATTGTAAGAAATATATGATTACAATTCAGTTAAAGATTGAAAAGAATGGAAAAATCAAAACGGAATCAACCCAGGCAAAAATGGTCAGAGGTAGAATGGTATCGTATCTTTTGAGAAATAAAGTGGAAACACTAGATGCATTAAAACAGTTTCAGGAAGATGGTTATCAATTTGAAGAATCATTATCAAATGAACATGAATATGTATTTGTGAAAAGAGAAAAATAATAAATTAAGGGTGCGATTGCACCTTTTCTTAACAATCATGTAACAAAAAAAATGCTAAAATCAAAGCAGGAGGTAAGGATATGCGCTTATTAATTATTGAGGATAATATTCAATTACTAAACAATATGAAGAAAAGTTTTGAGCGAGAAAACTTTCAGGTAGATATTGCTGCTACAGGACTTGAAGGAGAAGAAAAAGCAATCATTAATGGATATGATGCTATTCTTTTAGATTTAAATTTACCAGATAAAGATGGTTTAGAAATCCTGAAATATCTTCGTAGTGAAAATATCAATACACCAGTATTAATTATCACAGCTCGTTATGAAGTTGAAAACCGAATGAAGGGATTAAACTTAGGAGCTGATGATTATGTAGTAAAACCATTTGAACTAGGTGAATTACATGCAAGAGTACATGCAATCGTAAGACGTTATTATGGTAGAACGAATCCTGTTATTAGTGTTGGTAATTTACAAGTATCCTCAATTGAAAGAACAGCTAGATACAAAGGTCAGAAATTAAATCTCTTACCAAAAGAATTTGATATTCTTGAGTATCTTGCAATGCGATATCCTGAAATCGTATCAAGTGAACAATTAATGGAACATGTCTACGATGAACATCTGGATCCATTTTCATCAGTATTACGGGTTCATATTGCTCGTTTGAGAAAACAAATAATAAAAGAAACTGGAGAGAACTTATTTGAAACAATCCGAGGAAGGGGGTATCGCTTATGCGAAAAATAAGTAATCGTACCCGAAAAGGAATTTTAATAATGAGTGTTATTGTATTGATTGCACTTTCGATATCATTGGTATTTCTATACCAACAAAAGCTAAAAGATGTGCAAGCAGATGATTATTCATATTCTGGTTCACAAGTGTTTACGACAAATGAGATGAATGAAATTATGAGAACGGATCTTTGGAATGGAGAGCGATTAGAGGGAGATGCTACTTATGCATCAAATTTATTTCAACAATATGCATCTACCGCATTGTCACAAATGGTGGTTTATATTATAGGTCTTATAGTGATTGCGGTTGTGTTACTTTTTATCATATTGAGATCAATGAAAAAAATCTATCTAAATGAAATTGAGAAATCTGTAGCAGAAGTGTTAGACATCGAAACGATTGAATCTAATGCGGATATAAAAGAACTAGTACTAAATATGAAAAATGAGATAGAGGTTAGTGCACATGATTATCGTCAACTACAAGCCTATTTAGCGCATGAGCAAAAGAATTCATTATCTGCGATTAAATCAACTTTAGAATTAGATGGACAAAGTGAATACATTCCATATTTAGATGATATTTCAAACAGTATTGATGATTTACTTACTCTTAGTGAGAGTAATGACTCTATATCAGATACGGTTGTAGATTTAACACTCATTTGTGCAAAATCTGTAGATTTATATAAGAAGAAATTTAAAGAAATATCTTTTGAATTTGATGAAGATGAAGAAACATTTGTTTTAGGGGAAGAGCGGTGGTTATATCGTGCAATTTGTAACGTGTTAGATAATGCAGTCAAATATGGAGAAAAGAAGCCAATTCAAGTTAGACTAAAGCGAAAATATAATAGTATTATTGTTTCTGTGATGGATCAGGGAATAGGAATTGAAGAAAAAAATCTTTTAGTTATTTTTGAAAATCGATATCGTGTCAATGAATTAAATAATGATGGTTATGGTATTGGTTTAAGTTTAGTGCAGCATGTATGTAATCTTTGCAACGGAAATGTTTGGGTGGAGAGTGAGCTACATAAAGGCACGATATTTTATATGTCTTTCCCTTTTGTGGATGTGCAAGAAGGGAGAACAATATGAAAACGATGCGACTAGCTTTAAGAAATATGAAAGCAAATTGGATGTTTTGTCTTATCGTTTGTATTATTAGCACATTTCTGTTATCAAGTTTTATATTTGTATCTGCTTATCAATTGCAGATACATGAAAGAATAGAAGAGAATAAAGAAAAAGTCATGAATAAAGTATTTTTGAAAACCAATGAAAAAAATGAGTTTATGAATGATGAAGATGCAGAAAGCATGCATCAACAAAGTTACTTTTATAAAAAATGGGATTATTTCAATGTAGTTAAATCAGTCAATGTAACTTATGAAGAATTTCAAACATATGCTGCATCTGAGTTAGTAGAAGATTCATATTATCAATACAATATCCATGTGGAAATACATGAGGATGATGTTAATGGTTATAAAGATGACCTTACTGAAAATGGATGGGGACCAATGATTATGATTTATGCAAGTAATGACTTGGGTGTAAATGCTTTAGGGAGTCAAATCGATGAGCCACTTGAAGGAAGAATGCCAGAACAGCTAAATGAAGTAACTTTGAAAAAAACAGAAGCAGAAAAATATAAGTTATCAATTGGTGATCGTTTTCGTATAAAAGAGGATCATATTAATTATCTAGGAGAACAGGATGGGCCAAGTATAGAAAGTACACTAACGATTGTTGGGATTAGTGAGAAAGCAACCTACACAACAATTGATACAATAGAAGCATACAACAAAGGATTTGAAGAGATGTATATAGCAAATGATGGAGAGGTTCCATATTATGTTGGATACTATGTTACAAATGATGTTGTATTTAATTTACATGATTATAATGATGTAAAAAAATTTATTAATGAAGTATCACAAACAAACCCTGACCTCGCTGAAATACTATCTTATGATACAGATGCATATCAACAATTAGTAACTACACTTGAGATGACCAACAAAGATTTAAATAAGTCATTATTGTATATTTCAGGTATATCAATATTGTTAATATTGATTGTATCTATATATGAATATCAAAAACGAAAAAAGGACTTCAATATTTTAGAATTACAAGGAATGACAAAGAAGTCGATTATTCAACAGCTATTGGTTGAGAAACTATACATTGTTATAGTTGCAATAATTGCTAGTTTCATTCTATTTATATTATTCGCTCAACCAATATTAGATCAGATATTACTCCAAGTAAAAGATAGTAGAATTGGAGTAGACATATATGAAAATTCATACCTTTACACAGATTGGATGTCGAACTTAACGAATATAAGCCTCTATGATTCTCATCTGTTAAATGTAAATGATATGTTGATAATTCCAGTAAATTATAAGAATATCTCTTGGATAATCTTTATCATCGTCGGTTTACTGATTCTTGTTTGGAGTAATATCTTTGTTGCTATTAGGGTTATTAGAAATAAACAACTTCACCTAGGAAGAGAAAGGATATAAGTATGTCAATTATTTTAAAGAATGTAGATATTTATAGTGGAAAAAAAGGAACTACTTTACATAATGTTGATATTGAATTTGAGGCAGGTAAGGTCTATGGGGTGCACTGTGATATGTTGGATGGTAAGAAACCATTCATGGATGTATTGCTTGGTTGTGAAACTGTGGAGAATGGTGAAGTGATTTATAATGGTGAGCAGTTGTATCAGATTGATCTGCCAAAGTTTCGCTCTACTGTGGGAGTTGTATATTACGAGGAAAGCTTACTGCAGAATTATAGTGCTATTGATAATGTAGTGATTGCAATGGAAATTGCGCAAATCAGTGAAGAACATAAAAAGATGTTTGCACTGGCATTGCTGGAGAAATATGGATTCAATAAGAAAGATGCAAATCATCCAGTTAGAAAACTAACGCATAAAGATCGTAAAATCATTGAGATTGTTCGTGCGCTTTCTAAAGATCCAAAGATTATTATCATTGATAATGTGTTGGCACAGTTAGATGAAGAAAAGCGCTTATTGTTTATAGAAGAACTAAAAATGCTAGCTCACCAGAAACAAAAATGTATCATTTTATTTGATCATGATCATTTCTTAGAGAATGTCGCTGATGAACTGTGGGCAATGAAAAATGGATATTTAAACTTTATTCGTTAAGAATCTGTTAAAAGCCTATTTTCTCAATCACTTTACTTCCCATTTTTACTTGTAAGGAGTATTTTATAAGTAAAGATAGGAGTGAAATATATGAAGGAAAAAAGAGTTATAGGGTGGTTGGAACTGATTATTGGAGTTATCTTCTTGATATCTGCATTCGTTAGTTTTGCCAATCCAACAAGTGCATTAAAAACATTTGTAATTTTATTCGGTATTACTGCAATTATGAAAGGGATTGGATCAATTGTAGGATACTTTAGAATTAAACATCTATCAGGGATGGGAATTGTTCTAGCATTGGTTACAGGAGTACTTGATATCTTAATTGGTGTCTTGTTTCTTACAAACCTTGCATCAGGAGTATTTACTTTAGGTATACTATTTGCTTTATGGATCTTACTTGATTCTGTTACAGGATTATCAAACATTGGATTCTTAAAAGATATTAGTACTGGAATGTATTGGTTATACTTAGTATTGAACATTCTTTCATTAATCATGGGTGTGTTGTTACTGTTCAACCCAATTGTTGCAGCATTAACAATGTCAATGATTGTTGGAATTTATTTCTTGATATTTGGTGTACAGTTTATTATATATGCCTTATACAAATTTTAAGAGCTTCCGTTAAGGAGGCTTTTTTAATGTACAATTAAAAAATTCACAAGAAGTTCAGATAAACTTAAGGATTAGTTTAGAAAATTACGCTTTAATAGAAGTAGGCAATTTTATAAATCCATGCCTTGTAGAGTGAGATGCATAATTTTACGAAAGGAGATACTGCATGTTAGAAATTAAAGAAGTGTGCAATACATTAAATGTATATCAGTTATTGCAAACAACAACAATTAATCTAGATAAGGGGATGGTTTATGGGATTATAAGCGATAAGGAAGAGGTGGCTGACAGTTTTGTGGCAGCACTGTTGGGAATCGATCCAATTAGTAGTCTTATGATTCAATATGACAATCTGAATATAGAAGAAATTAATAAGAATGAATATCGTAAGAAAATAGGATGTTCACTTAGAGGTGATTATCTTTTAGATAATCTAAGCGCAATTGAAAATATTATGTTGGTAATGAATTGTGAAGAAGTGACGCAGGAGCATAAAGAATTTGTTGCTCAATATATAAGTAAGTTATTGTATCAGTATGGAATTGATAAGGAGCGTATAAAGCTACCAGTATCAGAGTTTAATGATAGTGAAAGAAAGATTGTTGAAATCGTTCGGGTGTTATCAAAGAATCCAGAAATCATTGTAGTTGATCAGTTATCTTTGGTTGAAGATACTATGAGAAAACGGCTGGTTGATCAGTTACGACGTTATGCAATTACAAATAAAAAGTGTTTGATTTTATTAGATCACACATCTGACTTAGAAGAATATACAGATGAGTTGTGGATACTAGAAAGAAAACGTACAGGACATATAAAAGTTTCTCAATAACGAGAAACTTTTTTGATGGATTAACAAAAAGTGAACAATCTCTTTGATATAATAAAATCAGAAAAGAGAGGAAGATACTATGCGCTTACTAATTATAGAGGATAATCAGGAGTTGTTATCCATTATGGAGGAAAGTTTAAGGAAAGCTGAGTTTCAGGTAGACACAACTGTATCTGGACTGGAAGGAGAAGAACTTGCTTATGCCAATGAGTATGATGCGATACTTCTGGATTTAAACTTACCAGATAAAGATGGTCTAGCAATTTTATCATTCTTACGTGAATCAAATGTAAATACTCCTGTATTAATTATTACTGCAAGGTATGAGGTCGAAAATCGTACTGCAGGACTTAATTTAGGTGCAGATGACTATATTGTGAAGCCGTTCCAACTAAGTGAGTTACATGCGCGCATTCACGCTGTTATACGCAGGTTTTATGGCAGAACCCAACCGGACATCAAAGTTGGTGGTTTGTGCGTATCACCACTTCGTAGAAGTGTGAGTTATCAGGGAAAAGAAATTGGATTGAAACCAAAAGAATTTGATATTCTAGAGTATCTTGCTTATAAGTATCCAGATGTGGCAACTAGTGAATCAATTGCTGAACATGTATATAATAATGAGTTTAATCCATTCTCTTCTGTACTTCGTGTACACATTGCACAATTAAGAAGAAAAGTGCTGGAAGTAGCTGGTGTTGACTTAGTAAAAACAGTACGTGGAAAGGGGTATCAGTTATGCGAAAAATGACAAAGAAAAAGGCAATCATAATTAGTGTAATTTCATTTTTTGTTGTTAGCACATTATTTGTTGTATTTACTTTATTTTATCGCTATCAAGTAAGCGAAGCACAAACAAATGACATAGACTACAAGTCAGTTCGTGTAATGACTCAACGAGAATTGGAAATGTATTCTCATGCATTAATAGATGAAGAACCGACATTGTTATATCAAGATCCAGTTGAGTTATCCGCTAAAATTAATGAGTATACAACTACTGCATATACAAACAGTGCAATATTATTAATTGGTTATATTGTTGTAGTGGGGTTATTAATTGTATTGATGTGGAAACTAATCAATCAAATTCACTTAAATCGTTTAAGTGAAATAGCAGAAAGAGTTATTGGTGTGAATAAAAATTATGATGTATCTGATATCGAAAATGTAATGCAGGTAATGAAAGATGATTTAAACCGAAATGCAAATGATTATCGTAGGCTCCATTCTTATTTGGCTCATGAACAGAAAAATGCACTAGCAATTGTTCGTTCTAAAATAGAGCTGCAAAATACAATTGGAATATTAGATGATTTAGATGGAATATCGTCTAGTATTGATGATTTATTAACTCTTAGTGAAGATCGCTATCAAGTTAGTATGGAAGAAATCGAACTAGTAGAAATTGCAGCAAAAGTGGTTGATGAATTTTCTAGAACCAAAAATATTGAATTTACGTTTGATGAGTATATTGATACAACAATTTTAGGTGAAGAACGTTGGCTGTATCGTGCAATCAGTAATCTATTAGATAATGCAATCAAGTATGGTGAAGACAAACCAATTTTAGTATCACTTTATAGTGATAAAGATAATATTATTGTTGAAGTAAAAGATCATGGAATTGGTATTGCAGATGAACAAAAATCAGTCATTTTTCAAAATCGTTATCGAATAAATGAATTAAATAAGAATGGCTATGGAATTGGGCTGAGCTTAGTCAAACATGTATGTGATCTTTGTAATGGGTTTGTTTGGGTAAGTAGTACAGTAGGACAAGGTTCTACATTTTATCTATCATTTCCAAGGGTGTATAAACGAGGTGATTTAAATGAATAAGTTAAAAATAGCGGTACGTAATTTAAAGGTAAATAAAGTTAAAACGGGAATCTATCTTATACTAATCATAATTATTGTATGTGCACAGTTTTTATCATATGCATCATATCAACAATACAATGAGAAATATAATGAGTTAAAATATGATTTGCGTAGGCATGTAAGTCTAGGTCTCTATGAAGAATCAGAGAGTGATTATAGAGAAAATCCTTATTTGAATACAACATCACCACCAACATCATTGATAACGGAAGAAGAATATAAGCGATATAAAGATTCTGATTTAATTGAGAGTAGTAACTATAATGCATATGCACATGTTGTAACCACTCCAAAAGCAACTAGAAAAGAGTTTGATAATCTTACAGAAGAAGAAATACATATGTATGAATGGGGGAGTGGTGGTTATGAAGGTGCAGATCCAGATAGCTATCCAAGTACTTATATGGGAATTTTTACGCTTTCAAGTAAAGAATCTTTATATGGAATGCATTATGACTATACATTAGTTGATGGTGTAGATACTTTAAAAGATGGTGAAGTTTTGCTTAGCAAAGATGTCGCAAACCAACTAAGAGTAAGTGTCGGGGATTCCTTGCCAATACATCAGCCAGTTTATGTGAATGGAGATACTTTAGCTACAGATGATTATAAGGAAATTGAATTATTGGAAGAACAATATGTTGATTATACATTAAAAGTTGTTGGTATTTATAAACTTGATTTTAAACAAGGCATATCACCAGAAGATTGGGGATATGATGAAACATATTCGCAAATAGGAGTAAGCTTTACAACGACAAATACAATAGTTGAATATGATAAGTTAGTACAGGAAGTTTCAAATGATGACAAGTTTCAAAACTATATAACCAATGAATCCTATGCCAATACTAATGTGGAACTTGTTTTAAAGAATCCTAAAGATAAACAAAAACTACAAGATGAACTATATGAAAAAGGATTGAATAATGATTATGCAGTATTGTCGGTATATGATGGTGTATCCAGTGAAATGACTCCAATTATGAATGTAAGGTTACAATTACAAGTTGCATGTATTATAACTACGATTATTGCGATCCTCATATTGGTAAGTATGATGATATATGATAGTAGGAAACGTAATAAGGAAACCACAGTTCTTTATCTTTTAGGATATTCGAAAAAAGATATATGGCAAATTATGTTTATTGAAAAACTGTTATTGTTGTTAGTTGCTGCTGTGGTCGCGATAATTGTCGTAAGTATTGCAATGAGAGAGTTGCTTTACTATATGAATATAGCGAGTTATGAACATTACTATGTTGATATGTTAGGTTATGATCTAGAGGTAGGGCCTGACTTTGTGTACTATTGGTCATTCGGTGGTTTGGATTGGGATAGTGTCAATGCTTTTGTGAATTTAAAGGTAGGATTACAACCACTACATTATTTACTGTTAGTTGTCGTTTGTATGCTTGAAGCTTTCTTGATAAGCGGTGATGTATTAATAAAGAAAATCAGTGATTATGATTTTCTAGGAAGGAAATAGGAAATGTTAGAACTTAAGGAAAAACAAAGTTTACAGAATAATGAGCATTTATGGCAAACCAATGTACATTTTGAAAAAGGAAGAATGTATGGTGTTGCTACACAAAGTAAAGCAGATGTAGATAAGTTTGTTGAGGTTTTGTTAGGACTTAAGAAGTTTGAAAATATTCATATTCTTTTTGATCATAAAAATCTTGAAGAAATCAATAAAAATGATTATCGTAAGAAAGTGGGATGTTCATTTAGAGAGGATACACTTATTGATAATTATAGTGCAGTAGAGAATGTGATGCTAGCTATGGAAATATCGGATATTCAGGAAAAACATAAACAGTTATTTGCAAGTGCATTGTTGCAACGTTATGGAATTGATGAAGCTCTAGGAAAAACAAGAGTATCTAAATTAGAGCCTACACAAAGAAAAATAGTTGAAATTGTTAGAGTGTTGGCAAAAGATCCTGATTTAATTATCGTTGATAATCTATTGAGCGAAAAAGGTAGTCCTCAAATTATACAGTTCTTAGAAGAATTGAAAAAGTTAGCAGTTATGAAAAACAAATGTGTCATTCTTCTTGATGATAACCCTAAACTTGACGAATATACAGATGAATTATGGGGATTAAGCAATTGTCGATTACATTATATTAAAACTTCTCAGTGAGGAGTGGTTAAACACTGAAATATGGTATTGTAATCAACTAATGCAATCCGCCTTCCTTGAATTAGTTATAATTTGACATATTTATAAAATATATGTATTATAATAATAAGAGTACTCTTTTATTAAGTAGATGAGTATACACAACAATGTATGGAATAGACGGTAATAAACAATCTAATAATTTTTATAATAAATATCCGTCAAGTAAATTAAAATATGAAAGCTAATTGGTAATCAATACTATATGTTTTTATTATACAAAAATATATTTGGTTTTAATAATTGAGTAACAATTATTCATGTTTCTTATATAACCTAATGACTATTGATTAGTATTTTACATTATTACTTTGGATGCAAGGTTGAAAACTAGAAACTAGTTTTAGTCTACAAACAATAAGCTTTAATTTAACAAACAAAGAAATCTAGGAGGAGCATATGAAAAAAATGAAAAGAATAGGGATAGCATTAATGCTTGCATTAATGTTTGTTCCGACCTTGGTAAGTGCAACAAATGAATATTATTCGGATTCGTATATGATGTATAGATATTCAGACAGTAATTTGAATGGTGCAAACTGTACAGCTATGACAGAACATAATCAACGATACAGAAATGCAACAGCGGAAGTATATCATTCAAATGGAACAGGGCAATCACAAACAAAAGGTCCTGGTGTTACAGCACGAGTATCAATATCTACAAATAGATACAGTCATATTCATGGAAGAAAGTAAGCTATAAGAGAGATTATATATGAAAAAGATCTTAGTCATATTAAGCGGAATATTTATGGTATTCTGCTTTCTCTTTATTAATATAGAGTCAAGAGAAAACTATCTCAAAACAGAGATAGAAAATGATTATTTAGGTGAAAGTTTTCAATTTATGGTATATCAGCATGAAGAGCAAGGTTTTACGAAAGATGATATTCAGTACATTGTAGATTTAGCAGACAAATATAAGGTGACAGTTTTCACAAATACGGGAAGCACTGATAATATAATTAATCAATTTTTAATTATTAATGACGAGAAGATGCTGAATCGATATCATGTAGACTCAACATTTAATTATTCAGATAATGCAGTTATTTCAACTGATAGTAAGTTATCAACAACTGAATCTATTAAAAAGTATGATAATAGTACTATAATTACGAAACAATCATTTTTTAGTGAAGATAATACCTCTTTAGATGGCTGGTATAATGTTTATGGAGAAAATAAAAAAGAATTTTATGAAGAATTTAATGAACACTTTCCAAACGATACAGAAGTAATTGAGATTCATGGTGATGAACACGAAGTAGAATATTTAGAAGATACGAATCAAGATAAATTAGTGAAATTCGGATTGCTATTTAGTTGTAGTGCAGTCGTTATTTTATTGTTGTTTTTTTCAAATCAAAGTAGAGAAATTTCAATAAAAAAAATGAATGGTTATAGTTTGTTGAAAATAATAAAAGATAGCATGTTAAAACTTACAATTATTATGTTTGTTTTTGATATTGTAATTACAATTGCTATGCTTTTACTAAATATTCCTGTAATAAGTTCAGTGCACATCCCTCTTATGTTAAATCTCGCTGTTGCTATTCTTATAAAATATGTTGTACTTATTTTTGTCTATTTAATTGTACTAATGTATATTAAGACGATTAGTATAAGTACACTGATTAAAAGAAAAGGAATATCTAGGTTTATAATGAATCTAAATACAGTAATGCGAGTTGCTTTTGTTTTCATTTTAAGTGTTTCCATATTTAAAATGTTACCTGAATTTAATAATTCATTGCGCATGGCATTTGAATATAATGAGTTTATTGATACATGTGGGGATTATGCGCATAGTGTTTCTGTGAATGGATTCTTAGATGAAGAAGAAAACTTGAAAATAGACGAGTTTACGCAAGAACTTCAAACAAAAGATGGGTATTTTGGGGTATATACGGGTAATTATGACAATAGCTTGGATTTAGGTTATTCGTGGATAGATGTTAATCATAATTATCTAAAAAAATTTCCGATATATAATATTGATAATAACCAAATAATAAATCTAGATATAAATAAAACATATTTACTAGTTCCAAAAGAGTATATTGAAAACGATGAATTATATAAAAGTAGCGTTGAAAGAATGAAAGAATTTTTAACTTTTGAAGAAATTATTATTGAAGATGAGCAAAAAGTATTTACTTTTAATATCGAGCATTATGAAGGAGCATTAGGATATGTAAGACAAGTACCTATTCTTGTATCGAATGATTTTTCTTGGTACAACATATATTTTGATAATCCCAAGGAATCAGATTTCATGGAAATACACAAGATATTTGAAGATGCTGGGATTGAAACGACATTTAACTATGAATATGCAAAAGATGAAGCTTCATTTATCTTCAATAGTAAATTGTCTAATGTCATATATGAGGGTTCTGTTATATTATTATACATAGCATTACTTACTCTACTAATTGTTCAATATCTATTACTGCTATTTGATGTTAACAGAAAAGAATACATGATTAAAAAAATGAATGGTTATTCATTCTTTAACAGATATACTGATATCGTTTTATTACTAGTGAGTTCGTATTTAATCAACTTTTTATTAATGAAATTTCTTGGATACGAAATAACTGCTTTTGTAGTTTTATTGATAATTATGTTGCTGGATATGCTCTTTACAACATTAGTAATTAAACATGTTGAAAAGAAGTCTATAAGTATCGTGCTGAAAGGAGATTAAAATGATAGTAGAATGTAAAAATATTTCTAAGGTATTTGGCACTGATGTTATTCTTGACGATTTCTCTTATTCATTCGAACAAGGTAAAATTTATGTACTTTATGGAGTTAGTGGAAGTGGAAAAAGTACATTGCTAAATTTGATAGGAAATTTAGATAAACCGTCTTCAGGCGAAATTGTCTATTACAAGGACAACAAAGTAGACACATCTAATCAGATGATGTTATTTCGCAAACGAATTGCCTATCTATTTCAAAACTATGCATTAATTGATGATAAAACGGTTAAGTATAACTTAGAAATTGCATTAGAATATATTAAAAGTGATAATAAAGAAAAACTAATGGAAGAAGCATTGGGAAGAGTTGGATTAAGTGGATATTTAAATAAAAAGGTGTTTACCCTATCCGGAGGTGAACAACAAAGAGTAGCGTTGGCTAGAGTTCTGTTAAAAGAAAATGATGTAGTTTTAGCTGATGAACCTACTGGAAATTTAGATGATAAAAATGTTTTAGAAGTAGTGGAACTTTTTAAGGAACTAAAAAATGAAGGAAAGACAATTATTATTGCAACACATGATGAATCTTTCCTGGATATCTGTGATTATAAAATTGTGCTTGAAAAAAATCATTAAATAACAAAATCTCTCCGTGATGAGAGGTTTTTTGATTGTATCCTTTTACACACTAATTGTTTTGTACTACTATTAAAGCAAGGTAGGAGGATTATTATGAAAGTGGAACAAAATAAAGTTAAGTTAAATCAACTTCCTCAAAATATTAAGGAAGAATTAATGAAGGAACATCCAGAATATACAGAAGATATGGAAGTTGATTATAATGAGGTAATGGATTATCATTTACAGATTATTGAGAGACAATTACAACAGCAATCAAACCTTATAGGAAAGTCAGATAAACGAATTCTTAAAAGTATTCAGAATAATGAATTTATCACGAAAGAGATACATCCAGATGACAGTAAACTTACAACTGGTCAAAAAGCAGCAGATGCAATTGCTAAGTTTGGTGGAAGCTGGGGATTTATTATTACTTTTATAGTGGTATTAATTGTATGGATTGGTTTGAATGCAACAGCGCTATTATTCAAAGCGTTTGATCCATATCCATTTATCTTGTTGAATCTTTTGCTGTCTTGTTTAGCTGCGATTCAGGCACCAATTATTATGATGAGTCAAAATCGCCAGGAAGACCATGATCGAGAACAGTCTGTACATGATTATGAAGTAAATCTGAAGTCGGAAATAGAAGTGCGTTTACTGCATGAAAAGATGGACCACTTGATTTATGCACAAATGAAACAGTTACTGGAAATGCAACAGTTGCAGATGGAATATCTAAAGGAGATAAAAAAGAGTAGTCAAAACGAGTAAAACATGGTAAATTACATAATATTACATAATATAACAAGAATTATGATTAATATGTCATCTATAATAGAGGGAAAAGCGAGGTAATACGATGGAAGAGCGAAAGAAGTTTTTGATAAACCTATGTTATTATGCAGCAGTAGTGGCAATTATAGTAGGAGTGTTTCGCTATGTAGTACCATGGTGTTTACCTTTTCTACTAGGATTTGCAATTGCGTGGATGCTGCAGGGAGCGATCAGAAGACTTTCAAACAGATTAAATATAAAAAATAAAGTAGTAGCAATTATAGTGCTGGCAATCTTCTATTTGAGTATTGGTAGCTTGGTTGTATTTGGTTCAATTCAACTAATTGCAATGCTTGGGGATTTATTTAAAGAATTACCAGCATATTATGAATCAAGTATTGAACCTGCTCTAGAGACATTATTTGAGTCATTTAGTTCATTGCTGTCAAATATTAATATAGATTTGGCTAAAAACTTTAAGGACTTGAATAGTACATTATTAGAAATTGGGCAACAAATAGCCCCATCAATTTCTTCTGGATCAATCTCATATCTGACAGATTTTGTATCGTTTGTTCCTTCATTTTTATTAAGTTTTGTTTTTATGATTATTTCATCATTCTTCTTTGCAATGGATTTTACCAGCATAAAAGAATTTATTATGATGCAGTTTGATGAACCAAAAAAGAACATTATAAGAAGAGCAAAAGCACATACATTTGGGACGTTAGGAAAATTCTTGAAGTCGTATGGAATTATTATGACAATTACATTTGTTGAACTTAGTGCTGGTTTATTGATTCTTGGAGTTGATAATGCAATTGCTATTGCATTATTAATTGCAATATTTGATATCCTTCCAGTATTAGGTACTGGTGGAATTATGATTCCATGGATTATTATTTCATTTATTAATGGTCAGGTTGAATTAGCGTTTGGATTACTAGTTGTTTACTTAATCATTACCGTTATTCGTAATATTATTGAACCAAAGATTGTTGGAGTACAAGTTGGTGCTCATCCAATCGTCATGCTAATATCAATGTTCTTGGGAGTAAAGATTTTGGGAGCTGTTGGAATTATAGCGTTCCCAGTATTAGTTATTATTATTAAAAATTTAAATGAAGAAGGAATTATTCATTTGTATAAGAACAGTCCAAAAAAAGTTGAATCTACATCGTAGGCTCAACTTTTCTTTTATAGTAATGGAATATTATTTTTTTCACATGCTTCAATTACATCATCCGACCACAGTGATGCCTGAACTTCACCTACATGTGCTTTTCTTAAGAAGTACATACATAAACGTGATTGTCCAATTCCTCCACCAATGGTAAGTGGTAATTCATGATTCATAATTGCTTTATGATATGGTAGTGCCAAACGATAAGTAGCATTTGCCTTTTTTAATTGTTCATCTAAGGTTTTATCGTTTACTCGAATTCCCATAGAAGACAATTCCATTGCAACATTTAGAACTGGATACCATACTAAGATATCTCCATTCAGTTGCCAGTCATCATAATCGGGTGCACGTCCATCATGACGAACTCCGGATTTTAATTTTTCACCAATCTGCATAAGGAAGACCGCTCCATGCTCTTGTGTAATTTTGTTTTCTCTTTCTTTTGCAGTTAAATCAGGATACATATCTTCCAACTCTTGGGTTGTAATGAAATGTATTTTTTGCGGAAGCATTGCTTCTCCTAAAGATGGATAATGCTTAATCATCATATACTCAATTTCAAGTAAGATATCATAAATCTTATTGACGATTGTTTTCAGGTAATCTAGGTTACGATGTTTTCCATCGATAATTAGTTCCCAGTCCCACTGGTCAACATAGATTGAATGAACATTGTCTAATTCTTCATCACGACGAATGGCATTCATATCTGTATATAAACCTTCAAATTTTCCTAAATCATAACGCTTTAATGCATCACGTTTCCACTTTGCCAGTGAATGAACAATCTCAATTGAACGATTGTTGATGTCTGGTGCATCAAAGGCAATTGGGCGCTCCACTCCGTTCAAGTCATCATTCAATCCGCTGTCTGCCTGTACAAACAATGGTGCAGATACTCTGGTTAAGTGCAGTGCTTCCCCTAAACGTCTTTCAAATGTATCTTTTACTAACTTTAAAGCAATCTCTGTTTCCAATAAAGTCAGTGATGGTGTGTATCCCTCAGGAACATATGTTTTCCCCATATAATCAACTCCTTTGCACTTTATAATAGTATATCTATAGGGGAATGTCAAAATGAAATTGCATAAATAAATACATTTTTGTAGTGTATAATAGAAATTAGAAACAATGATTGATAGAGAAGGAGGCAAGATGAAAGCAACAGTATACAAAAAACATGATGGTGAAGGACAATTTCCTTTATTTTCAAAAGGAGCAAAAGTAGAGAATGTAAAGTCATGTCAGCAGTATGAATTTTGGAGTAGTTGTACCATTGATGGGTATGACACATATATTTCAAATACGTATATCAGTGATGGTATATTGAATCGCGATTATAATCCTACAGAATTAGTACTTAACAAAGGAGATGTTGTTACTATTTTAGAAGTGGCATTTGACTGGGCATATGCTGAAGATGAACAAGGGACAAAAGGGTGGGTACCTTTTGGAATTTTATATTCTAATTAGGATAACACCTTTTTTCTTGTGCAAATGAAAGGTTAAATATTCATATTTCCGATACAATAATAACAGGACGTTAGGAGGATTATGAATGTTTAGTAGAAAAATAGAAATACGTGCAAAGGAATTAGAGGATAAATTAGATGAACATCCACTGATTGTCGATGTTCGTGAACCAGATGAATATAGTAGTGGACACATAAGTGGAGCGATTAATGTTCCCTTAGGAGAAGTTGATAATTACAGACCAGAACAGGAAGTATATCTGGTTTGTCATTCCGGTAGACGAAGTAGAGCAGCGGCACTGATTCTTCAACACAAAGGGTTTGAAGCGAAAAGTATGGCTGGTGGTATGCTGGAGTGGGAAGGACCAATAGAGGAGGACAAATAATGCGTACAGTAATTGTTGGAGGGGTTGCAGGAGGAATGTCAGCTGCGACGAGGCTTAGAAGATTAGATGAGAAGATGGATATTATTGTCTTAGACAAAGGACCTTATGTTTCATTTGCGAATTGTGGATTACCTTATTACATTGGTGGAGAAATTAATGAACGTGAAAAACTGATTGTTCAAACACCACAACGACTGGAAGATCGTTTTAATTTGGATGTTCGTGTCGAACACGAAGTAATTCATATTAATACAGATACCAAGGAAGTAGTAGCTTTATCAGGAGATAATGAAGAAGTGATTCCTTATGATAAATTAGTATTATCACCAGGAGCAACTCCAATCATTCCTACGATTGCAGGAATGGAAGATGCTGATAATCTGTTTACTCTTCGCTCAATTCCAGATGTTGATGGAATTATGAATTATATTGATGAGCATGAACCAAAGAAGGCAGTTGTTATTGGGGCTGGTTTTATTGGGACAGAAACAGCAGAGAATCTGACAAGTCGTGGAATTGAAGTTACGATTATTGAAAAAGCATCTCATGTATTACCAAGTGTTGATGCTGAAATGGCAGTTTTTCTAGAATACGAACTAAAGAAAAATGGGGTACATGTAATAAGTGAAGCTGGAGTCATTGCATTTACAGATAATGGCAAAGTGGTTCATTTAGATAATGGAGTAGAAGTTGCTACTGATATGATTATTTTATCAGTTGGAGTTCGCCCAGATACGGATATGATTAAGAATTCAGGAATTACTGTAAATGATCGTGGTGGAATCTTAGTTGACGAAAACTATGAAACAAATGTGAAAGATATTTATGCCGTTGGTGATGCAATAGTTGTCAAACAAATACAGACAGGTGAAGATGCAATGATTTCATTAGCTTCACCAGCCAATCGTCAGGGACGTCAGGTTGCTGATGTGATTGCAGGATTACCACGTAAAAATAAAGGTTCCTTAGGAACGGCAATTGTTCGTGTGTTCTCACAAGTAATGGCATCAACTGGATTAAATGAAACACAATTAATAAGATTAAAGAAAGATTATGCAGCTGTACACATTCCTGGAAAAAACCATGCAGGTTACTTTCCTGGGAGCAGTGATATTTTCTTAAAGTTATTATTTGATCGTAAAACTGGTGCCATCTATGGAGCACAGGCAATCGGAAGAGATGGAGTGGATAAACGTATTGATGTTATTTCTACTGCAATTCTTGGTGAACTGACAGTATTTGATTTACCAGAGTTAGAATTATCATATGCGCCACCATTTGGTTCTGCAAAAGATATTGTAAACATGGCAGGATATGCAGCAATGAATATTATTGAAGGAATGTCAGAAAATATTCAATGGCATGAACTTCGTAAATTACAGGATGATGGAGCATTTGTATTGGATGTTCGTGATGATGCAGAGCTGAAAGCAGGACGTTTAAGTAATGCAACGCATATTCCATTAAGTGAATTAAGAGAGCGAATGAATGAAATTCCTACAGATAATCTAATTATTGTCAGCTGCCATAGTGGACTTAGAAGTTATCTGGCAGAACGTATCTTAAAGCAAAATGGATTTAATGTACGTAACTTGGATGGTGCGTTCTATCTTTATTCAAAAGTGTTACCAGAAGAAATTGAGCATTAATAATTGACAAAAGTAGTAGCTGAAAAGTTTACTACTTTTTCTTTTGACTTGTTGACACTGTTGAGATTCTTGATAGTATTAACTTATAGTAAGAGTGAGGATTGTCATGAGGATAGTAAAGAAAGAACTAAAAAACAGAAAAATAGAAGAGGAACTTCTAGTAATTTATGGATTTATAAAACATAATGATGTGTATGAGTTTCAAGCGAGTTTGGTTGATGAACAATTTACAATTGTTGTAACTTATGCAAATAAAGAAATGATAACAAAAGTAATTGATATGAATACCAATGAAGAATATGTACTAGTGGACATTTCAAGAGCAAGTGGAGAATTCTTAGGAGTAATTCGAGAAACTTATGAAGAAAGAATCAATGATATAATTAAAAACTGTACAGTTGAAGATATCTTTAAAAATGAAGTAACTAAGGAAGTGATTCGTTATATTGAAACAACCTATAATGGAGAATTAGAGTTTCTTTGGAAGAAAACACCAAACAATGCAATCTTTCGTCATAAAGAAAATAAGAAATGGTATGCAGCACTGCTTACTGTGAAAGCAAATAAACTGGGAATTAATAATGATGAACTCGTAGAGATTATAGATCTAAAAAATACACCAGAAGAAATTGAAAAGATTGTAGATAATGAATTATATTACTGTGGTTATCATATGAATAAGAAACATTGGTTTACAATTGTTTTGGATGGAAGTGTACCCTTAGAAACTATTTATAAATTTATTGATATCAGTTATCATTTGAATCAAAAATAGTTATTATGCATATCATTAGAATTAATCCTTCGATTGGCTTATGATTAGGTTAGGAAGTCAACGAAAGGAGGCACACATTATGTATGTAAAAGTTGATGATAAAGCACAAGAGATTATTAAAAGACATTCAATTGATGGTGCGAAAGTAGTTTTGAATATGGTAGATGGTATTGGTCCATTTGCGAAAGGTAGCGTGAGTTGTGATCTTGGTACTCGTTTTGAAATTATCTTTGTAGATAGAGATAGAGAGTTAGAAGACTATGGAGAAACAATTGATTCGGATTTAGGAAAACTTTATATTAAACCATATACAAAAGATTATTTAGATGAAAAAGATGTCATCAAAGTTGGATCATTGAATAATTTAATTCTAGCTGGAGAATTCTCTGGTGAAATTGATCCAAATGTAAATATAAGAGATGAGCGATAACTATCCAATTTGGGTAGTTTTTTCTTTCTTTAAATTAGTTTATTTAAAAGTTTTCTACTTTCTTTGGGAAACGTGTATAATAGTAATAACACCATGAAAGGGGAATATTTTATGTTAGCACATAACCATAGCGCAAAAGAGGTAATTGAAGATTTAAAGTCCGATGAGAAAAAGGGACTAGACTCAGCGCAGGTAAAAGAAAGATTAGACCGAGATGGTCTTAATAAATTAAAAGAATCAGCAAAGAAAACCAACTTTGCTAAATTCTTGGATCAGTTCAAAGATGTAATGATTCTGATTTTGTTGTTAGCTGCAGTAGTTTCATTTATTGTAGCAATCATGGAACAACATCTATCAGGATTCTTTGAGCCATTACTGATATTATTAATTGTTGTATTAAATGCAGTAGTTGGAGTATATCAGGAAAATAAAGCAGAAAAGTCATTAGAGGCTTTGATGAATATGACAACACCACAAAGTCGAGTGATTCGTGATGGGAAAGAAGAAATCATTGATACACAGAACTTAGTGGTTGGTGATATCATTCGTTTGGAAGCAGGAGATTTTATTCCAGCAGATGCACGTTTAATTAGTGCGAATGCATTAAAGTCAGATGAATCCGCATTAACGGGTGAATCGGTACCAAGTGACAAGAATGCCAGTGTGATAATCGAAGAGAAAGAAGCACTTGGAGATCGAATTAATATGGTGTATTCAGGTTGTACGATTACCAATGGTACAGCAGTTGCAGTAGTTAGTGCAACAGGTATGAATACGGAGATGGGTAAAATTGCCAACTTATTAGATAGTGCAATTGATACCAAAACACCATTACAGGAACGTTTAGCAGTATTAGGTAAATATCTGGGAATAGCAGCCTTAATTATCTGTGTAGTTATCTTTGTGATGGGTATCGTCGATGGTATGCCAATTATGGAAATCTTTATGACTGCAGTATCACTTGCGGTATCGGCTATTCCTGAAGGACTTCCAGTAATTGTTACAGTTGTATTGTCAATTGGTGTAGAGCGAATGGCAAGACAAAATGCAATCGTTAAGAAACTGCCAGCTGTAGAAACACTTGGGAGTACATCGATTATTTGTAGTGATAAAACAGGTACCCTTACACAAAATAAAATGACCTTAGTAAAAGCGTATTATGAAGGAGCTGAAAGCGAAGCAATCAGTGATCATAATAGTGATGATATAAAGCAATTATTAACGTATGCAATTTTATGTAGTGATGGATCAATTTTAGTAGAGGATGGAAAAGAAGTATCAGTAGGGGATCCTACGGAAACGAGTATTGTATCTGCTGGAATGAAGAATGGAATCTTTAAAGATGAAATCAATAAAGAGTATCCTAGATTGTTTGAATTACCATTTGATTCTGATCGTAAGATGATGAGTGTAATCAATGAGATTAATGGTAAGAAAATTGTGATTACCAAAGGTGCCTTTGACGTCATGGAAGGACGATGTAAGGGCGATTTGAAGAAAGCGGAACAAGTTGTAGAAGATATGAGTAAAGAGGCTCTGCGTGTGATTGCAGTAGCCTATAAAGAGATTGATACAATTCCTGATGATATTGATTCAGATATGTTGGAAAATGATTTAACATTACTTGGATTAGTAGGAATGATTGATCCACCACGTGAAGAAGCAAAAGAAGCAATTCGTGTATGTAAGAAAGCTGGTATTAAACCAATTATGATTACTGGTGACCATGTAGTAACTGCAGAAGTAATTGCTCGTCAATTGGGAATCTTTAATGAAGGGGATAGAGCGATTACAGGATTGGAACTTAGCGCAATGAGTGAAGAAGAACTGGATCAACAATTAGAACATATATCTGTATATGCTCGTGTATCACCAGAAGATAAAATTCGTATTGTTAGAGCATGGCAGAAGAAGGATAAGATTGTTTCCATGACAGGTGATGGGGTAAATGATGCACCATCCTTGAAAGCTGCAGATATTGGTTGTGCAATGGGTATTACTGGTACCGATGTTGCAAAGAGTGCTGCTGATCTTACACTTATGGATGACAACTTTGCGACAATTGTAGAAGCAGTAAAAGAAGGTAGAGGAATCTACAGTAATATCAGAAGAGTTGTTGGTTTCCTTTTAGGGACAAATATTGGAGAGATAGCATTAGTATTCTTCTCAATGTTGTTTTGGAAAGTATCACCATTGCTTTCTATGCAATTATTATGGATTAACCTTGTAACAGACAGTATGCCTGCAATTGCCTTAGGAACTGAAGCAATTGATGGAGATGTAATGAATGAAAAACCAAGACCTAAGAAAGAAGGAATCTTTGCTCATGGTTTAGGTGTACAAGTAGTACTTCAAGGGATTATGTTTGGAGGATTATCATTAATTGCATTCCACTTTGGATATGAACACGGTGGTTTAACAACTGCCAGAACAATGGCATTTATTGTACTTGGATTATCTCAAGTGCATCATGCATTCAATATGCGTTCAAATAAATCATTGTTTAAAATTGGAGTATTTACAAATAAAACATTAAACAAAGCAGTTGCTTTATCAGCAGGATTAATGTTATTAGTTATCTTTGTGCCACCAATTACTGAAATATTTGGATTAACTCAATTACCAATTGACCTATATGCATTTAGTTGGTTCTTAAGTTTTGTTCCAATTATTGTATTGGAAATTGTAAAAGCATTAAAACTTGTAAAATAGAAATATTCTAGAACAATAGATGAAATAAGATCCTTTCATTAGAAACTTATTTCGTCTTTTTTTTGGTTTATTTAAACGTAAAAATATCAAAACAATAAAAAAGCAATATCGGTTTTTCCGATATTGCAAATAATAAAGAAGTACATATTATTGAGCATCCTAATTTAGATGCACTTGTATTTATAAAATATTTTAAGAAGAAATGTATTAAAGTGATTTCTTCTTTTATTATGGCTTATCTTCATTTTATTCTAACATAAAATATTAACAGTATTTTAGGACTATTAAACTATATTCACAATATAAGAATAGGGAATATTTTAATAGAAAGGATAAAAATAAAATGACTAAGAAAGAAGTTATGATTTTTAAGGATGGAAGTTTTGAAGTTAATGTGAATATAGATTTAGATGGGGAAACAGTGTGGTTAACGAGAAAACAAGTTTCAGAGTTATTTGATAGAGATGTAAAGACTATTGGTAAACACATTAATAATGTATTGAAGGAAGAATTAGATAATGAAGATGCAGTTGTCGCAAAATTTGCGACAACTGCAAATGATGGGAAAAGTTATAATATAGATCACTATAACTTAGATGTAATTATATCAGTTGGATATCGAGTGAAATCAAATAGAGGGGTATTATTTCGTAAATGGGCTAATTCAGTTTTGAAGCAGTATTTACTTGATGGTTATGTTGTTAATGAACGACGTAGCGATACGTTAGATTATTCTAAGGTACTAGGATTGTTGAATAATTTAAGAACTAAAAATATGATGGATGAAATAACTGGTGAAGATCTGTTGGGATTTTTAGATTCATATCAAAGAGGATTAGAGATATTAGATAATTATGACCATCATACACTTACAAGTCCAAATGGAATACAAGATATATACAAACTTACCTACAATGAATGCATAGATATAATTAGAAAAAGTAGTTTTGAAGATAAAGATGATCTATTTGCGATTGAAAGAGATGATTCATTTCACTCAAGCATTCAAACAATTTATCAAACATATGATGGAATTGAAATGTATCCAACACTAGAATTGAAAGCAGCAAATTTACTTTACTTAGTTACCAAAAATCATAGCTTTATAGATGGGAATAAACGGATTGCAGCAATAGTATTTTTATATTTCTTACAAAAAAATAATAATTTGAAGGTGAATGGTGTTGAAAGAATATCAAATGAAACATTAGTAACACTCACTATATTGATTGCATCATCAAATCCTGAAGATAAAGAAAATGTAGTAAATCTAATCACGGTATTGATTGCGAAATAACGAATACTAAATAATAAGAAGAAATGAATTTTAGATTATGAAATTCTACTTCTTTTTTTGTTTTGCTTTCATTGTTATTGTGTGAATTCTAAGTTTATGTTTTATAATCCTTCGTCTTAGTTTAATACTGACTTTATATAGGTTGTTAATATTTTTTGTCTTTGGTATATAAAAACAATGAATTGGCATACTTGATAAACCAAGGAAATAAAAATGTATAAAAAATAAAAAGAAGAGTGAAAATGATTACAAAAAAATATTGAGGTAGCACATTCAAATGATTTTTTAAAAAACTAAGATGTGGAATTGTGGAAAACCCCACCAATAAAGGGGATAAGGCTTATGTAATTAGAATTTATAGATTTTGTTAAGATAATCGGAGTGATCTAAATGGATAAGAAAAACTATCAATATATTTTAATTAGTTATATTTGCTGAATAGAAATAGTCGGTAAGCAACCAATATAACTCAACCACTAGCCAGTAAATTATCTAAAATTTCATTTTGATTGAAAGAAAATAAGAAAAGAATAAAAAAATACATGACTGTAGAAAAGTATAATATATATGCATAAACAAAGGGGAATTTGATGTTTTGTTAAATTTTAGTTTATACTGTTTAAATAATATTTTTATGAAACCGCTTGCAATAGCACCAACTAACTGGTATATTAAAAACGTAAAGTGGAATACAAGAAGAACCACAAGGCGCCAGGTTTGATTCTGTCTTTATGATTGATTTTAAAACGAAAGTTTTATTAAGAAGGAGGACGAAATGGAAAAAGAGAAGGTAACACTACCAAAGTTTGACACAGAAAAGTATTTGAAAGAAGGAGATGCAATCTATGCACAACGTGCTGAGGTTGAGAAAGTAGCCGATAAAATTTCAAAAGATGGATATTCAAATATCTTCTTATTAGGAATTGGTGGAACATGGGCAGAATTTGCTCCAATCAAATATGCGATTGAAAAATATTCTGATGTAGATGTTTATTTAGTAAATGCAGCTGAGTTGAATGTATTAAAACATCGTAAACTAACAAAAGACTCAATCGTAATTACAGCAAGTGCATCAGGGGACACAAAAGAAATTGTCGAAGCTGTGAAATGGATCGTAGCTGATGGTATCCAAGTAATGGCATTCACAAAATCAACAGGACCTCTAGGACAAGTGGCACAAACAGTAATTGAAGCGAATGTGACAACTGGTATGTGTGAATACAGTTATTTATTATTTAATTTATTGGCATTGAGATTATTATACAACCGTGGTGATTTCCCTGACTATGAATTGTTTGCTGATCAAATGAAAGGTATTTTTAAAAACTTAGTAGATATTCGTGAACAATTTGATCCAAAAGCAGAAGAAATTGCTAAAAAATATTACAGTGAGCCATATAACATCTGGGTAGGTTCAGGTGCATTATGGGGAGAAACGTATTTATTCTCTATGTGTATTCTTGAAGAAATGCAGTGGGTACGTACAAAATCTGTTACTTCACCAGAATTCTTCCATGGAACATTGGAACTTGTGGAAAAAGATGTGCCTGTATTCTTAGTGAAAGGTGAAGATGAATGTCGTGCTTTAGATACACGTGTTGAAACATTCTGTAAAAAGATTACAGATAACTTGATTGTATTTGATACTGCTGAATATGCACTTGATGGTATTGATGACAAGTTTAGAGCACTTGTGTCTCCATTAATTGCAACTAGTTTATTAACAGAAAGATTAGCAGCACACTACGAAACATACACAAAACATAACTTAAATTACAGACGCTACTATCGTCAATTTGAATATTAATCATGAAAATTAAAGCAGTAATTTTTGATATGGATGGTGTGCTGATTGATTCGGAACCGTACTATATGTATGAGATGATGACGTTTCTAGAAAATCATGGAAAACCAAAGTCGCAAAAAATTGTATCAGAAGTTATTGGATCAAGTCACCAGAGAACATGGGAATTGATGGCAGGATGGTTAGAAAGTGATTATACATATGATGAAATGTATGATTACTATTGTAGAACAACAAATGTTGAAGAGGTTGATTGTACAGATATCTTAAATCCTTATGCAAAGTTTCTTATCCGATATTTGAAACAGCAAGGGATAATGGTTGCAATTGCCTCTTCCAACCATTTGGATTTTATTGAAAAGGTTTGCAGAGAAAATAATATTGATCATTACTTTGATGCAATTGTGAGTGGGATGATGTTTAAAGAAAGTAAACCTCATCCGGAAATTTATTTACATACATTAAATTGCCTGTCAGTAAATGCAAAAGAAACTCTGATTATAGAGGATTCTAATTATGGAATAGCGGCTGCGAAAAATGCCGGTGTAAAGGTTGTAGCAAAGGTAGATGAACGATTTCATTTTGATCAATAGGAGGCTGACTACTATGCAAGAGATTTATTTGATGTTTATCAGTTGATAAAGCAAATTGAGGCAGGTGAGGAGGAATTTCATGATTAAGTTATGTGCTATGAATGGTCATTATCGCTTCTATGAACTAGAAAATTTCTTTCAACATATTCAATCCATTGGATTTAAGAGTGCTGAAATATGGACTGGACCTCAACACTTTTTTATGGATTACCAAGGGTACGAAAGTGTTGATAAATTAAAAGATCTAGAAGAAAAATATCAGATTAAAATTGAAGTAATTTGTCCAGAACAAACAAATCCCAAACCAAACAATATGGCTGCAAAATCTCTACAACTTCAAAAACATGTATATTCATATTTTACAAATGCCATTGATGTAGCAAACAGTATAGATGCAAAAATTGTTCTTGTAACAAGTGGTTGGGCATTTCTAAATGAAGATAGCGAAGAGGCGTTTCAGCGAAGTGTTAAGATGATGAAACGATTATGCAAATATGCAAAAAGCAAACAGATTTATCTTGCAATTGAATCATTACAGAAAGATGAGTCGCTAATCGTTAATTCGATACCCAGTCTTCAACGTTATCGAGAGGCAGTAGGAAGTGATCAATTAAAAGTGTGTATTGATTTTGGAGCAATGGCTGGAGCTGGTGAAACAATTAGAGATTACTTTGAAGCATTTGGAAAAGATATTATCCATATACATTTTGTTGACGGTTCACCTGTAGGACATCTTGCGTGGGGGGATGGAAAACGAAGTATGGAAGAAGATATTAAGGAACTGAAATTATATGGATATGATGGTTTGTTATCACTAGAAAGTGTAAATGGGATTTATTATCATAAACCATATGAAGCAGATCTTAAAACAATGCAGAAATTCAATAACATTATGAAGGAGAATAAACAATGAAACATTATATAATTGCATCTCATGGAACCTTTGCAAAAGGGATTTATGAGAGTATTAAAATCATTGTTGGAGAACAGCCAAATATACATATTATCAATGGATTTGTAGAATCAAACGATATTGAAAGTGATATAAAGGAAATAATAAGTTTGATTCCAGAAGAAGCAGAGATCATTGCAATGACTGATGTATTTGGGGGTAGTGTAAATAATGAGTTTATGAAACTTTTAGGAAGAAAGAATTATTATTTGATAACAGGAATGAATTTACCATTGCTGATGCAGATATTCTTAGCTGGTGATGGTGATACAAAAGCGATAATAGAGAGTATTGTAAATAATGCAGATACAGCACCGAAATTCTGTAATCCGCTAATTGAAGATAACTCTCAAGAAGATGAGTTTTAGGAAGGTAAAATTATGATAAAACTAGTTAGAATAGATCATAGATTATTACATGGACAAGTTGCATTCTCATGGACCAATGGAGTAGGGGCTGATTGTATTTTGGTTGCTAGCGATATGGTAATAAATGACAATGTTTGGAAAACAACATTGAAACTTGGGAAACCTTCTGGGTGTAAATTAGTGATAAAAAATATGCAAGATTCTATTGATGCAATTAATAGTGGTGTTACAGATAAATATAAGTTAATCATTGTAGTTCAAACAATTGAAGAAGCAAAGCAACTCGTAGATGGATGTCCACAAGTAAAGAGTATAAATTTAGGAAACACAAAGGAATCAGATGAAACAAAGCAACTAAGTAAACAAATATTTGTTACAAAAAGGGAAGAAGAAATTCTCAAAGAGTTCATTCAAAAAGGGTTAGAAGTGGAAATCAGAGCCTTAGTTGATGATAAAAAGATATTTGTTGAAAAAGTGTTGTAAGGAGGAAATATAATAATGGTAGTTCAATCGTTTTTATTAGGACTAGTTGCAGTATGGGGAGTATTGGATTATCAACTAGGGACATTATATACATTTAGACCAATTACGATTGGTCCAATTGTAGGAGTAATTTTAGGAGATTTACAAACTGGTATTACTGTGGGGGCTAGTTTGGAATTATTATTTATGGGAGCAATCTCAGTTGGTGCATATATTCCACCAGATGTATTAATTGGAGGAATCTTAGGTACAGCATTCGCAATATCAACAGGTGCGGGATTGGAAACAGCGGTTACTCTAGCGATGCCAATCGCACTAATTGCGTTATCGATCAGTAATTTTATCGCTGCATTAACACCAACATTCTTAAAGTTTGCAGATGATGCTGCAACAAAAGGTGACTCAAAGACAATCAAGAAAGTGCACTGGCTAATGGGAGCAATTGGTGCATTAGAAAAATTCTTGTTAGTATTTTTTGCATACTATTTAGGAGTAGATGTTGTGGAATCTGTATTGGGTTCAATTCCTCAAGTGATTATTGATGGAATGGCAGTTGCTGCAGGAATGTTACCAACATTAGGGTTTGCAATGTTAATGCGAATGATTTTAACGAAAAAGATTATTCCATATTACTTTTTAGGATTTATTCTAACTGCATATTTAGGAATGCCTGTACTTGGAGTTGCGATTTTAGGAGTTATTATCGTTGCTGAAAAATTTGGTTTCTTATCTGGAGTAAAAGAAGCAGTAGTTGGAGCAAATAATGAGGAGGTAGATGATGATGACTTCTAAGCAAACAGGGATAATTACAAAAAAAGAATTAACAAGAATGAGTTTTAATGTAGGTGGTCTTGGAATGGAATGGTCTTGGAATTATCCTAGACAGATGCATATGGCGTTCTTACTGATGTTAGACCCATCTTTAAAGAAAATCTATGCAACGAATCCAGAGGGGTATAAAGATGCACTTATACGTCATATGGAGTTTTTCAATATTACACCTCAGTTGGCACCCTTTGTTGGTGGAATTGTTCTTTCAATGGAAGAAGAAGTAAACAAAGGTGATATTGATGGTGATGGAATCAATGGGATTAAAGCTGCACTGATGGGGCCATTGTCAGGAATTGGTGATTCAATTTTCTTAGGATGTATTCGTGTTATAGCACTTGGTGTTGGTCTTTCATTAGCTCAACAAGGAAGTATACTTGGACCAATTTTATACGTATTAATTTATAATGTACCAGCATTCTTAGTTCGTGTATTTGGAGCCAGATTAGGATATAACTTAGGATTTAATTATCTTACAAAAGCACAAGAAAATGGAACAATGGATAAGCTTATGTATGCAGCAGGTATCTTAGGGATTATGGTAATTGGTTCCATGACGTTTGATATGTTCTGGGCTTCAGTATCCTTACAGATTGGATCTGGAGAGTCAGTAGCAAGTCTGCAGGAAGTACTTGATGGTATAATGCCAGGTATTGTTGGTTTAGGAGTTACATGGATTTATTATTGGGCATTAGGCAAAAAAGTAGGTCCAGTAAAACTAATTCTAATTACTGTAGTGTTAGGAATTGTAATGGCTTATTTTGGAATTATGGCAGCGTAGGTTAGCTTATGATAAATAAATATATCGATTATATTGATGATCCAAATGATTCATTTATTCAATATCTTCAAAAAGCGAAAGACATGAAAGTAAGATGTATATTTGCATCCTTAGATCAATATGACGAAGCAGTACAGTATTTGAAAGATACAGATATTATTGTTGCTGGAGCAATTGATTTTCCAGAAGGTAACTTGAGTCTTGAAGCTAAATTAAAAGAGTTTCAAATTTATGCAGATAAAGGATTTAAAGAAATTGATTATGTTTTAAATCAGAAGAATATTGAAGAAAGAAACTATGATGAACTTTTAGCAGAATTAAAAGCGATAGCAGATTTCTGCAGAGAACATCAAATTACAGATAAAGCAATTGTTGAAATGTGTAAACTTGATGAAGAAGCAAAAATAAAGGTTTGCAAATTTGCGAATGAAGCAAATCCAAGTTTCTTGAAAACATCTACAGGAAAGAGTTTTGGAGGAGCTAGAACGAGTGATGTAGTGTTAATGCGTAAATATCTGAAGGATTCAATTCAAATCAAGGCAGCTGGTGGTATTCGTAGCTATTCATTTGCGAAAGAATTAGTTGATGCAGGTGCAAACGCACTTGGAGCTAGTGCTGCAATTCAAATTATTAGCGAAGAAAAATAGATATGAACCTGGTATGTATAAGATGCCAGGTTCATTTTAGAAGTGGGGTGGACAATGAAATCAAAATTAGATAAGAAGTTTGTAAAGTATGTTTTATTATTAGCATTACCTGTTATTATTCAACAGTTGCTCGTGAATCTGTTAAGTATTGCAGATACCATAATGATTGGTGGCTTAGGAGAAGATGCAATTAGTAGTGTAACCGTTGCTAATAAATTCTTCTTTGTCTTCAATCTGGCAATTTTCGGATTAGCAAATGGAATTGGTATTTATATTTTTCAGTATTATGGTGCGAACAATAAACAATCCTACAATGCAGTGTTTCGCTTTGGTTTATGGTGTTGTGCGCTTGTAGGCGTTGTTGCAACCGTTTATTTGTTGTTATTTCCAAAATCAGTAATTACTATCTTTTTGGAAACACCAAACATAGTAGAAGGAGCATTGGACTATTTGTATGTTGTCAGGTACTCTTATCTTCCATTTGCTTGTGTAATGATGATTGCTGTTGCATATCGAATCAAAGGAGAACCAAAAATACCAATGGTTAGTGGTTTTATCGCATTTGTTGTAAATGTTATATTGAATTATATATTGATTTTTGGACATTTTGGTTTTGATGCTATGGGAATTAAGGGGGCTGCAATAGCAACAGCAATATCACGATATGTGGAACTGTTTTTTCTATTCTATTTATTATCAAATAAAAAATCGGATTTATATCTTTTTGTGAAAATTAAGAAATTACATATAAAAGAGAAACTTGCTGTAATAAAACAAACAGTTCCTCTTGTATGTAATGAAATACTATGGTCAGTAGGACTCAGTGTTATTTTTATGAACTATTGTTATGTTGGTGAAAGTTATATTCCAGCATTAACAGTAGTAGACAACATATCATCACTAGTCCATGTCGCTTTCGCTGGATGTGCTACAGCGACAGGAATTATTATAGGTAAGGATTTAGGTGCTAATCATTTAAACGAGGCTCGTAGTGACTCTAAAAAGATGATTAAAATAGGACTAATCATTTATATATTGGGAAGTATAGTTATTATGGTAGGATCACCATTTATACCTCTATTATTTTCACTGCAAGAGACCAATGCTCATATGGCAATGATTCTATTAATAGTAAAAGCAGCTATTATGTGGACACAAGGATATGCAGAAACTGCCTATTACATTTTGAGAGCGGGAGGAGATACAACATCAGTACTTGCGATAGATGGTTTATTCATTGTATTTGGTCCATTGTTGTTAAGTATACTAGCTTCCAGAATATGGAATTTAGATTTACTTATGATGTTTATATTGGTAGAAGGCGTGAACATTGTAAAAGTATTTTTGTCTACTTACTTTTATAAAAAAGAGCATTGGATTAAAAATTTAACTTTAGCAAAGGAGTGAAAACGTGACTGATGAGGGAGAACGAGTAATACATTATTATTCTGATTATTATCAGAGTAATCCAGGATAGCTTCAATGATACGAAATCATAATTAGAAAGGAGAAATGATATGATTATTCGTGATTTTGAAGAACGAGATAAACGTGAGTATATAGAAATGTCTACTGCCTTTTATCATAGTGATGCATCAATGGAGGATGGAAGTGAAGAACAGTTTGTAACCACATTTGTACAAGTGATGAAGAAATCACCCTATGTAAGAGGATTAATGATAGAACATAATCACTACATTATTGGATATGCTTTATTAGGTTTTTTCTGGTGCAATGGAAATGAAAGTATCACAATATTAATTGATGAATTGTATATAAAGGAAGAATATCGAGGAAATCAATATGGGAGGGAATTCTTTTACTGGCTCGAGAGTAATTATCATTTAGATGATTATACGTTTACCCTGGAAGTGAATCCAAGAAATGAAAAGGCATTATCTTTCTATAAGAAATTAGGGTATAAAAAAAGTAAGTATATTGTGATGGAAAAATATTAAGCTCTATCTTCTCTATAAATTTTAATGTGGTATAATAAACGAGGAAAGAGGTTTAAATTACCATGAGATTGTTAACACTTGATATTATCGTATGCAATGAAATAAAATATATGATAGAAAACACTCCTATTTTAGAAGGAGAAAAATTACCTAGTGAACGTGAACTGGCAGAAAAACTAGATGTACAAAGAGCAACTGTTCGTACTGGACTAAAGATATTACTTCAGGAAGGATGGATTTGTTCAAGAGAACGTAGTGGTTATTATGTAGCTCCACGTCGCATTGAAAAGAACGTGTATCGTATTTCTTCTACTTCACAGGTAGTTTCTGATATGGGAAAACAACAACATATCAAATTATTAAATATAGAAAAAAAGGAAATTGGAAAAGATTTATTCAGTAAAATTAAACTTCCAATAGGAACGAAGTGTTTTTTTATCGACCGCCTTCGTTATGTTGATGATGAAGTTGTATCGCTTGAACAATCTCTAGTTCCTTGTGCAGTTGCCCCTACATTAATGGAAAAAGATTTAGAAAACCGATCATTTTATAGTATTTTAGAAGAAGATTATTTAATTGATTTAGATTATTCAGAACAGGAAATCATAGTTGAGGAAAGTGACGAGTTTCTTTCAAAACATCTTCATGTACCTGTAGGGGAGAAGTTAGTAAAACAACAGGGATTAGTACTTTCAAAAGATGAAAAGCCAATTGAGTATTCAGAAACCTATATGATTATGAATCGTTTTGTATATGTAAATGATGACTTAACTGGAAGAAAGAAGTAGGAGGATAGATACTTATATGGATTATCGGATGCCGATATATATACAAATTAGAGATGCAATTGTTCAAAAAGTAAATAATAAAGAGTATTTACCTGGGGAAGCAATTCCTAGTGAGCGAAAACTGGCAGAGAGCTACGAAGTGAATCGAATGACGGTTAAAAAGGCAATTGATGCACTAGTAGAAGAAGGGTATTTGTTTCGTGTGCATGGGAAAGGAACCTTTGTACAGCGAAAGCATCGTCAGCGTTTAGCCTGGGGAAGTGATGATGCTTCTGGAATTAGTGCTTTGTTTCGCGAGCAGGGAGTAAAAAGAAAAGATAAGGTGGTAGTAAAAGGTCTTACAAAAGCCTTTAACTATTTGGGTTCAAAATTGAATCTGCAAAAATATGAGGATGTTTATGTTGTTCAACGTCTACGTTATGCAAATGATGAACCGTTTGGAGTAGAATATTGTTATATGCCATTTAAGTTCTTTGAAGATGCAGATGAACACAATTTTGAGAATGTTTCTATCTATAACTATATGGAATCAAAAGGACATTTTCCAATTAACTTCAAGCAACGTCTGATTATTATTGAAGCTGATGAAAAACTTGCCAAACAAATGGGAATTCAGACCAATGATCCCTTATACTATTTTGAGTATTTAGGTAAAGATAAGGATGGAAATGTCGTAGAATATACAGAGAGTTATATTCGTTGTGATAAAGCAGTCTTTACATATGAAGCAAAAAGAATATAAATATAAGAAGTGTTGCTTAAACTGCAATTCTTCTTTTTTCTTGTATTAGCAACCTCTATATTTTATTGACAACAGATATAAATTATTTTATTATGTTAGAAGAGGATAACTTTTATTTTTAACCATTCAGTTAGCCTTGTATAACTTTATCGGAGGAATTCATGAATCGTAAGTTTGAAGAATTATTATTTCTGTTCTGCTCTTGTACAATTGGTGGGGTGAAAGCTGGTTCTTTATTTACTTGCAGAAAGAAAGATGTTAAAAATCTTGCTTCTGTATTAGAGTACTATAGAGAAATGCTTCAAAAAGATAATATCGAAATAGAGATTTTACTTGATCGTAAAGATTCTGTGCTTTTATACATCTATCGTAGGAAACTCCTCTTAAATGTTTGGAATCAGAAATCAAGCAAGAAATTTCTATTGAAGCAGGGATATACGCTTTCAGTTGAGAAGAATCTTGAAATTTTAAAACTGAGACTTTCTGATGATGAATTTCCTCACGATATTGGTGTGTTTCTTGGTTACAGTATTGATGATGTAATTTCTTTTATGGAACATAAGGGAAAGAACTGTAAATGTATTGGACCTTGGAAAGTATATCATAAGGAGAAAGAAAAGCAGGAGCTCTTCGCAAAGTTTAAAGAATGTAGTGATTACTACTTACATTCGTTTTATTCTGGCAATAATTTAAGCCAGTTATTACATGCATAAGGAGGAAATATACAATATGCAAAAAGTATTAGTTGTTTACTGGAGTATGACAGGAAATACAGAGATTATGGCAAACGCAATCGTTGAAGGTTGTGGTGATGCAGATGTAACATGTGTAAATGTTTCTGAAACACCATCGTTAGATGGATATGACAAATACATGTTTGGATGTTCTTCAATGGGTGATGAAGTATTGGATGAAGGTGAATTCGAACCATACTTTGCTTCAATTGAAGCAGGATTAGCAGGTAAGAAAGTTGCTCTATTTGGATCTTATGGATGGGGCGATGGACAATGGATGCGTGACTGGGAAGCTCGTGTAAAAGCAGATGGAGCTGAATTATTTGAAACTGGTCTAATCATTAATGAAACACCAACAGATGATGATAAGGAAACTTGTAAGAAGTTCGCTGCATCATTTATGGCAGTTTAAAAGTAATAATTACTTTGAGAAGTATAAAAACCATGTAATTAGGTAGGATTAATTACATGGTTTTATTTTACAAATTCGACGGGGAAGGAATGATAAATGAAATGGAAAAGAAACAATTATAATTATTATAAAATGTAAATATAGTATGCAACGATTGTGAGTAATATTAGTCCAAATTGATTGACTGAGTTATTAAATTAATGTATTATTTGATTACGCAGAAGAAGTGGAATCATTCGGTGACCACTTCGAATAAGGGGGCTTCGGCCTCCTTATTTTAATACTATTAGGGGGATAGGGATAAATGAAGCCTTTTAAGACTTATAAGCAACAGTTAACCATATTAAGGGATAGGGAATTACAAATACCAAATGAATCAAGGGCAATAAGAAAACTTGAGACTGAGAATTATTATTGTATTATAAATGGATATAAAGATGAATTTTTAAGAAGTACTTCTCCTGAGAAATATATGAGGTATGTCACGTTTGATGAATTGATTTGTGCAGTTGACATGGATCGAGAATTGCGACTGGTTTATCTGGAGTACTTAATAAAAATAGAAAAATCTATTAAGACACAGATAGCTTATGTTTTTTCACGAAATCATCCAAATAATACCAGAGCATTTCTTGATTTTAATAATTATGATAATAGTCGAAGAGAACGAGGTTTTAGTGGATGTATTCATGATACGATATCTTTGTTTTTAAAAAAGATGGGCGATAATAATGAATCTATTAGGCATTATATAAATAATCATCAAGAAGTGCCATTTTGGATAATTATTAATTCTCTAACTATGGGCGAAGTTGCATATGTTTATTTTTACTTAAAAAGTCATCAAAGAAACGATATTGCAGCATATTATTCACATCATAGAAGAACAGAACATCAAAACAATACGATTAGAGTAAATGAAGATGATATAAAGAAAATGTTAAAACAAGGTAATATATTTAGAAATGCTTGTGCGCATGACTATAGATTTTATAAGAAGAGATCTGCGAGTTTTAATATTGCTAGTCTAAAAAACCATATGAAATATTTTTTGACTAAAAGGGAGTTTGATACATTTACCAAAAAATTAGATAACATAAAAGAAAAATATCAATCAAAAATAAATCCAACCTCATTTTCTAAAATGATGCAAGTATCAGGATTATAAAACAAAAAAAGACATCTACGGATGTCTTTCTGTTTAAAATGAATTAAACGATTTCAACGTTAACTGCTTTATCACCACGAGTGTCAGCTTCGATATCGAATTTAACGTAATCTCCTTCTTTTAATGTTTTAAATCCTTCAGATTTAATACCTGTGAAGTGTACGAATACATCGTTACCTGCGTCTGTTGTAATAAAACCAAATCCTTTTTCTTCGTTGAAAAACTTTACTTTACCAGATTCCATAAATAATTACCTCCTTTACTATAAAAAAGAGGTACTCAATTGAAATACTATATCTTGTTACATCTTTCATATGAAGCAAGTATAACACAGCGAAAACCATAAAGCAAATTATTGATTCAATTCAGAGTGTGGTAAAATAGAAAAATATAAATCGAGATAAATCATGCTTTTAAATGTATAAAACGTAAGATATTCGATATAATGGTGATAATAAGAGAAGGAGTGGATAGTTATGGAAATTAAAAGAAAAGCAAAAGCAATTATTATGGAAGATGAGCATGGTAAAGAAGTAGCAGCGTTAGAATATAAGGAACATCAGAATGTTTACTATCTGATGAGTACATTTGTAGATAACTCATTAAGAGGTCAGGGAGTAGCAGCTAAACTGTTTGATGAACTGATTGTGTTATTAAAAGAAAATGATGCAAAGGCTTCTCCAGTATGTTCATATAGTGTTTCTTGGTTTCAAAAACATCCTGAATACAGTGAATACCTGAAGTAGGTAGTTGTATGGAGAAACAGATAAAAATAGGAATTTGTGGAACGGGTCATGTTGGTGCACATTGTGCATATACATTAATGATGCAAGGTGTTGCAGATACCATTGTGTTAGTAGATACAGATGCAGATAAGTTATTAAGTGAACAACAGGACTTGAGTGATGCAGCTGGTTATATGCCACATCGTACCCACATTGAGTATGGTAAATATGCAGATCTTAAAGACTGTGATATTTTAGTAATGAGTGTTGGGACAATATTTGAAGGTGAACGCAATCGCTTGGAAGAGTTACATGAGAGTAAACGAATGATTGATGAATGTTTGCCTCCAATATTAGAAAGTGGATTCAATGGCATCATTATTAATATTACAAATCCTTGTGATGTAATTACTCACTATATATATGAAAAGAGTGGATTTGATGCGAATCGGGTATTGGGTACAGGTACATTACTTGATACAATGCGTTTAAAGGCGGTTCTATCAAGAGAAACCAATATGGACCATAAATCGATACAGGCATTTGTATTAGGCGAGCACGGAGAGTCACAGATGGTTCCATGGTCATGTGTAACCATTAATGGAATCGCATTGCGCGAAATGGAACGTCGTCATTCTGAACGATTTGCATTAGATTATGATGAAATTCTTGAAGAATCAAAAACTGCTGGATGGCGAGTGATTCAAGGAAAAGGTGCTACGGAATATGCAATTGCAGCTAGTTTGTCTTATTTGGTGAAATGTATTATTCATGATGAGAAACAGCTACTACCAGTAAGTGCCAATGTAGAAGGTCAATATGGATTAGATGATATTCATATTAGTGTACCTTGTATTGTTGGTAAAGATGGGGTAGAAGAAATCATTATTATGCCATTAGTAGAGCAGGAACTTGGTGCTTTATATGAAAGTGCAAATGTAATTACAGAAAACTTTGAAAAGCTATAATTGAGACAGCCTTGATAACAAGGTTGTTTTTTTTTGGTGAAATAATGTTACAATAATAACAACTATATATGGAGGAGAATATATGATTATATCAATTGTTTCAGGGGTAATATTTCTATTGTGTTGTTTTTTAGTTATTAGTAAAAAAAACGATACCTTTGATAAAAGTGTATCAGCAGCTGTTATTTCGCATCGAAGTAATGTAGTCACAAAGATGATGCATTTCTTTACTGAACTGGGAAAAGGAACACCAACGATGGCAATCTGTCTGGCACTTCTATTCTTTCCTGATCGTAATGCATTGGCACTGCCAGTTGGAGTTGCTGTCATTATAACAGCTGTTTTTTGTAAGACGCTAAAAACAACCATCAAAAGAGAGCGGCCAAAAGATGATCGCTTAGTAGAAGAAGTTGATTACAGTTTTCCAAGTTCACATGCGTTAACCTCAGCAGCACTATATGGTTCAATTGCATTTAGTATGGTAGGAATGTTTCCGGAGTTACAGGTATTTATTATCATTGCCTGTGTCCTATTACCTTTCTTTATTGGATTCAGTAGAGTTTATTTAGGAATTCATTATTTATTTGATGTAATAGGTGGCTGGAGTCTTGGACTGTGTATTGCATCACTTGTACATTATTTATTATAGAACCATAATTAACAGAATTGAATAATTATAAAATAGGTTGTCTCCTCTAGATGGGAGACAACCTATTTATTAGTGATAGCTAATTAAGTATCGCAAATGCAACATTCAGATATGTGGCAAATAAAATCCATATAAAATATGGAACCATTAATAAAAATGCATTCTTATTAATTTGTCTAAATCGTATCATTGTAATCAATACAAGAATATCCAATATGATAATTACTGCAAATGCTATCCACATTGAGTCTGCTCTAAAAAATATAATTGACCAGATAAAATTGATAAATAACTGAATCGCGTACCAGACCAAAGCAATTTTCTTTCTTACCTTTGGTACATTTGAACGATAAACCAGGTATGCTGCAATCCCCATGAATAAGTATAGAATTGCCCAGGCAATCCCAAATAACCAATCCGGAGGTGCTAAAACAGGTTTTGTAAATGTTGCATAACTTGCTTTTAAATCACCTGCAAACAGGGAAGATAAGAAACCTATCCCTTCACTTATTAGTACACTAAAAACAACTCCAAAAAAATCTCTAACTTTCATTTCCTTTCCATCCTTTCCTATTCCATACTATAAGCATAATATTAAAGTGGAACGATTACGAATCAGATGCTTGATAAATATAGAAAATGGCTATATCAAACTGAGATAGCCATCGCTTTGTTATTGATTGTTTTTAATATGGTTTAATGTTCCACCAGCTTTAATTAATTCAATATCTAAATCACTTAAGTTGTGATCAACTACATATTCTTTTCCTTTTGTTACATTTACTAACGTTAATGGTTTACCAACTTCAATATTATGCAAATCATTTAAGTGAAGTTCATCCATTTCATCAATTGTATCGTAATCACTTTCATTTGTGAATGTTAGTGGTAAGATACCAAAGTTGATTAAGTTCGCACGGTGAATACGAGCAAAACTTTTTGCGACAACTGCTTTGATTCCTAAGTACATAGGAGCAAGTGCAGCATGTTCACGAGATGACCCCTGACCATAGTTATGACCAGCGATAATAAATCCTCCACCATATTCTTTACATACATCATGGAAATCCGCTTTATTGTTCATAAAGATAAACTCAGAGATTTTCTCAATGTTAGAACGATAAGGAAGAACCTTAGCCCCAGCAGGTGCAATATGATCAGTTGTAATGTTGTCTTCCACTTTAATCATTACACGCTTATGTATATTATTATCTAATGGATCATTGATTGGTAATGGTTTAATATTTGGACCACGAACAATTTCTTTGCTCTTGTCACAATCAGGTGCAATAATCATGGAATCATCAATTAAGAACTCAGCTGGTTCTTCCACTACATCAAAATCAAATTTACGAGGATCACTAATGACTCCAGTAATTGCTGATGCTGCAGCAACTTCTGGTGACACTAGTCCAACTTTTGCACTTAATGTACCACTTCTTCCATAGAAGTTACGGTTGAAGGTACGTAGTGACATTGCATTGGTAATTGGTGATTGTCCCATTCCAATACATGGGCCACAAGTAGACTCAAGAATACGCGCACCACTTGCAATAATATTTGATAATGACCCATCTTTTGTAATCATTTGTAATACTTGTTTACTACCAGGACTTACAACTAAACTTACATCAGGATGAATTGTTTTTCCTTTTAAGATGTTTCCTACTGTTGTTAAGTCTAAGAATGAAGAGTTTGTACAAGAACCAATTGCAACTTGATCAACTTTCATTCCTTCTACTTCACTAATTGGTTGAACGTTATCAGGAGAATGTGGCATTGCAATCATTGGTTCTAATGTAGAAAGATCAATTTCTATAGTTGAATCATAAACTGCATCATCATCTGCTTTTAACTCTACATATACATCTTCTCTATGTTGTTTCTTTAAAAATTCATAAGTGATTTCATCACTTGGGAATATCGATGTAGTAGCACCAAGCTCTGCACCCATATTACAGATGGTTGCACGTTGAGGAATTGTTAGTGATTTCACTCCATCACCACTATATTCGATGATTTTACCAACTCCACCTTTTACACTTAATAACTGTAATACTTTTAAGATGATATCCTTACTAGAAACACCTTTGGTTAATTTACCACTTAACTTAACATTTACTACCTCAGGAGCGCTTAGGAAGAATGGTCTACCTGCCATTGCACAGGCAACATCAAGTCCACCAGCACCCATTGCGATACTACCAACACCACCTGCAGTAGGTGTATGTGAGTCACTTCCTAATAATGTTTTACCTGGTGCCGCAAAACGTTCCAAGTGAACCTGGTGACAGATTCCATTACCTGGTTTTGAAAAGTAAACTCCATAAGCATTTGCTACGGTTTGTAGATATTTATGGTCATCTGCATTTTCAAATCCACTCTGTAAGGTATTGTGGTCTACATAACTAATTGACAGATCGGTTTTCACCTTATCAATTCCCATGGCTTCCAGTTGTAAGTAAGCCATTGTACCAGTTGCATCTTGAGTTAATGTCTGATCAATACGAATACCAATTTGTTTTCCTTTTTCGTAGGTTCCTTCCACCAGATGATCTCTTAATATTTTTTCGCAAAGTGTTGCCATTGCACGTCCTCCTTTATTTTGTATCTTATTATATCACAATTTTGTTTAGTTTTTTGAGGGAAAAATGGTATAATAGACAACAATAATACTTAGGGGGTGAAAAAATGAATGAAAATATTCGTTTATTTTTCGAGAAATCGAAAGAAATAGGTTATATAGATTCCAAACTATATAAAGAATATTCAGTAAAAAATGGCCTTCGTAATGAAGATGGTACAGGAGTACTGGTTGGACTAACAAAAATCAGTGATGTTGTTGGGTACTATAAAGAAAACGATGAGAAAATTGATCAGCATGGGGAGCTTTATTATCGCGGAATCAATGTTAAGGACATTATTGAACATTCGAAAACGAAGAATGCCAATCTTTATGAAGAAGTATGTTTTCTTATTTTGTTTGGTTATTTACCAAACAAAGAAGAATTTGAAATCTTTACGAAAGAACTGCATAAGAAATATGCATTACCAAAACATTTCTTAGAAAGTAAAATCCTTCGTTTCCCCACAAAAAACTTAATGAATAAATTACAGCAGGATGTACTTACTTTATATGGATATGATAAAACACCAGATGATGTAAGTATTGACCATATTTTGGAACAGGGATTACATATTGTAGGAAAGATTCCTAGTCTGATTTGCTACAACTATCAAAGTAAAATTCACTATTATGAAAGAAAAAGTATGTTTATTCATAATACGGATAAAAACTTAAGTGTAGCTGAGAACATCTTACAGATGATTCGTCCAGACCAAAAGTTTACTGCAACTGAAGCAAGAGTGTTAGATATTGCGCTTGTTTTACACGCTGATCATGGTGGAGGGAATAACTCAACCTTTGTGAATGTAGTAATGTCAAGTAGTGGAACGGACATCTATTCTTCGTTTGCTGGCGCGATTGGTTCTTTGAAAGGGCCAAAGCATGGTGGTGCGAACTTAAAGGTTTGTGATATGATGGATACGGTTATCAATGAAATCGGTTATGATGCAGATGAAACCGTTATTAAAGATATTGTATGTCGTCTGTTGGATAAAGATTACTATGATAAGAGTGGATTAATTTATGGAATGGGTCATGCCGTTTATACATTAAGTGATCCACGTAGTGAGATTCTGTGTGACGCAGCAGAAAAACTGGCAGCTGAAAAAGGAATGCAACGTGAATATGATTTCTATAAGCGATTTGAAAAGGTTGCGAAAGAAATGATCTATGAGTATAAGGGAATCCGATGTTCATCGAATGTAGATTTCTACAGTGGATTTGTGTATGAAATGCTGAATATACCAAGAGACCTGTATACATTATTGTTTGTATGTGCAAGAAGTGTTGGCTGGTTGGCACACAATATTGAAAGTCAGTTGTACAGTGGTAAGATTGTTCGTCCTGCCACAAAATATGTAGGTGAAGCAGAAGCATATATTGATATAGAAATGAGAGGAAAATAGAATGAAAAATATTACCGTATTAAAAGGGGATGGAATTGGTCCTGAGATTTGTAAGGAAGTTGTACGTATTTTAGAAACATTAAATTTAGATTTAAACTTTGAACTTCATGAAGTAGGTGAAGCATGTTACGAAAAGACGGGAGCATTAATCCCACAAAGTGTTTTTGATTCTATTGAAAAGAATAAAATTGTTTTAAAAGCACCAATTACAACACCAATTGGAAAAGGATTCAAAAGTCTGAATGTACAATTGCGTAACAAATATGATTTATATGCAAATATTCGTCCTGCGAAATCAATGCCAAATGTAAAAACACCGTTTGATAATATTGACATTATCACATTCCGTGAAAATACTGAGGATTTGTATATTGGTGAAGAAACAATGATTGATGAAAATACTGTTCATGCAATCAAATTAATTACCAGAGGTGCCAGTGAGCGAATTATTCGTGCCGCCTTTGATTACGCAGTGAAGAATAATCGTAAAAAAGTAACTTGTGTGCATAAAGCAAACATTCTGAAATTGAGTGATGGAATGTTCTTGAATATCTTTAATGAAATTAAAGGTGACTACCCACAAATTGAAGCAACGGATATGATTGTGGATAACACATGTATGCAATTAGTAATGAGACCAGAACAGTTTGATATTATGGTTATGCCAAACTTGTATGGAGACATTGTATCGGATCTTACAAGTGGATTAATTGGTGGTCTTGGATTATTACCAAGTAGTAACTTAGGAGATGACTTTGCATTGTTTGAAGCAGTGCATGGTAGTGCACCGGATATTGCTGGACAAAACAAAGCAAACCCAACTGCATTATTGTTAGCAGCATGTCTGATGCTAGATTACTTAGGATATGAAACTGAAGCTACAAAAATCCGTACAGCAATTGATGATGTACTGATTGAAAATAAGGTAAGAACTGCTGACTTAGGTGGATCTAGTTCTACTACCGAGTTCAGTGATGCAATTATCGCAAAACTATAGTTATGAGAGAGACTTCTAATAGTGAAGTCTTTTTTTCCATAATTAACACAGGATTAACATTTATATGATATAATCTTTGTATAAAAGGAAGGTGAATGGAGATGAGTGAATTTACACCTAGCAAAGAAGTATTGGGATATGTGGAATTTGATAAGGCACATCAGTTGTGGAGAGTTCCTAGTTTAGACAACAAAATTTTTGACTATAAGAATGTGAAGAAGGTTCATATTATAGAAGAACCACAAAAGGGCAAAACAGCAGAAACGGTTTTAAATAATATCGCAGCTAGTACAGCAGGGATTGTGTTGGCAACACCTTCTACCTATGTGAAAGTCAGAATAAAAGTTAAATTCTTTGATGATACTGAAATAATGTTTGATATTTCCAAAGATTATCTGCAGTTAAATACATTGGATTACCATGAGGATAAACGAAGAGCAGAGGAAGTAAAGAAAGCACTGAAAGTCTTAGAAAAGAGAAACAAGGAGTCGTAGGACTTCTTGTTTTCCATTTATGGTATTATATATAATATAAAAAGTAGAGGAATGTTGTTATGAAAATATTAATTAGTGGATTTCAGCCATTTGGTGGAGAAGCAATCAACCCGTCAATTGAGGCAGTAAAACGTTTGCCAAAAGAAATTGATGGTCATGAAGTAATTGGGATAGAAATTCCAGTTGAACAATATACATCATTAAAAGTATTAGAAGAAGCAATTAAGATGTATCAGCCAGATGTAGTCATCTGTGTTGGACAGGCTGGTGGAAGAAGTGCCATTAGTGTAGAACGCATTGGTATTAATGTGGATGATTATCGAATTGCAGATAATGCAGGAAACAAACCAATTGATGAAGCGATTGTTGATGATGGTCCTGATGCTTATTTCTCAACGTTACCAATCAAAGCGATTGTATCTGAAATACGTAAGGAAGGAATACCTGCTGAGGTATCAAACAGTGCTGGTACGTATGTCTGTAACCATGTAATGTATGGTGTAAGCCATATGCTAAGAGATACAGATATTCGCAGTGGATTTGTTCATATCCCATTCTTACCACAACAGGTCAGCGATAAACCACAATATGCCAGTATGACTTTGGAAGTGATTGTACAAGCATTGACAATAATGATTCAGACAACCATTCATACAAAAGAAGATATTAAACAAAGTGAAGGTAAACTCGATTAGATATGTAGGAATACATATCTTTTTTTGATATACTACTAGGGAAGAGGTGAAAACAATGTATAAATTAATTTGTATAGATTTAGATGGAACATTATTAGATACACGTCAAAGAGTATCTACGAAGAATCGTGAAGCAATTCGTAAGGCATTGGACCAGGGAATTGAAGTTGCAATCGTAAGTGGTCGACCAAACTGTTTCACAATTCGTATTATGAATCAGATTTCTGGAAGAATGGGACATATTACATTTAATGGAGCTTATTATCGTATTGCGAATAAGACAAGACAATTTCCAATACCGAAAGAAGCAGTTATGAAAGTTGCTAAGTTAGCACAAAAATATCATGTACGAACTTACTTTAAGAATAAGAATCTTTCATTATGTACAAAAAGTGATCCAGGTATTTTAGATTATGATCAGTTCAAATCACAGACACCACTAAAGGATCAGATGGATATGTTGTACAATGTTGATGTGGTAGATGTTTTATCAAATCAGGATATTAATATTCTGAAAATCTTTGCATGGGATGAAAACTTAGAAAATGTTCGCAAGATGCGTGAAGAACTAAAAGAAATTGAAGGAATTAATTTATATTTATATGATGAAAACTTTGAGATGTCCAGTGAAGATACATCCAAAGGAAAAGCAATCCAAAATGTATGTGCGGATTTAGGTATTCAGCTTGATGAAGTTGTATGTATTGGTGATAACTACAATGACTTATCAATGTTTGAAGTTGCCGGATTAAGTGTAGCAATGGAAAATGCACCAAGAAAAATCAAAGAGATGGTAGATAAAGTGACGCTTACTAATGATGAAAGTGGAGTTGCATATGCAATTGAAAACTTTGTATTAAAGGAGAACGAATGAAAAAGTATCCCGTAATTAAGACAAATTTTATTCCAAGAGGATTTAAACATTGTGAAATAGCTTATATCGTAGATTTTACATTTGATGGAGAAGAAAATTATCTGGTTGGTGATGATGTTGAAATCAAAAAGGCGTATTTAACGTATATAAAAAAGGAAATGTTACAGTTAGTAGATAGTTTGTTGGTATTGTATCGACCAATGATTATGGGAAACAACGATATGGATTTTATTGCGTTAAAAGATAATACAGATATTCCAAAATTAAAATCAACCATCGATAAACTTTTGGTGGAAGCTACTCAGTTTACGAAGGAGACAATGGATATATCAGCATCGTTAATCTATGGAATGATTATGTTGGAAGATAGAGAACCAACGATGTTGAAAGCAAACAGAGTGGGAGATTTATTAGTCGAAAGTGATGAATATAAAAACAATCGCTTACGCCCACAAGGAGTATTAGAAAAAGAATCATTAAGTTATGTAACTCCTTATAGTGAGTTTCGAACTTCTATCTATAACAAGCAAGACTCATAATGAGTCTTTTTCTTAGCACTTAGGGGTTGACAGTGCTAAGAAGTCGTATTACAATACTGTTAGCACAAAATAGGAAAGAGTGCTAACAGGAGGTATAGCATGGCAAGAAAAAAGGCATTTAAGGCAGAATCGAAACGATTGATGGATCTGATGATAAATTCTATTTATACTCATAAAGAGATTTTTATGAGAGAATTAATCTCTAATGCATCAGATGCAATTGATAAACTTTATTATAAATCATTAAGTGAAAAACTAGAGGATGTTGATCGCGGTACTTTACAGATTGACTTAACATTAGATAAGGCGCAACGTACGATTACGATTGAAGATAATGGAATCGGTATGAGCAAAGAAGAATTAGAAGAAAACTTAGGTACGATTGCCAAGAGTGGTTCTTTTGATTTTAAATCAAACAATGAGACGGATGAAGATATTGATATTATTGGTCAGTTTGGTGTAGGATTCTATTCAGCATTTATGGTAGCTGATAAGGTGGAAGTAGTTTCAAAACAATATGGTAGTGAAGATGCTTACCACTGGATGAGTGAAAACAGTGATGGATACGAAATCACAAAAACACAAAAAGATACAAGTGGTACAATTATTACGCTTTATCTGAAAGAAAATACCGATGATGAAAACTATGATGAATATTTGGAAAGTCCAACGATTCAGCGATTAGTAAAAAAATATTCTGATTACATTCGTTACCCAATCAAGATGGATGTGGAAGAAAGCAGAAAAAAAGAAGATAGTGATGAATATGAAACAGTAGTTGAAAATAAGACATTGAATTCAATGGTTCCATTATGGAAACGTAATAAGAGTGATATTACAAAAGAAGAATATGATAACTTCTATATGGATAAGTTCCAGGATTACAATCCTCCACTGGAAGTAATTCATACAAGTGTAGAGGGAACAGTGTCATATAATGCATTGTTATTTATTCCTTCGAAAGCTCCAGTAAATTATTATTCAAATGATTATGAAAAAGGATTACAGTTATATTCTTCAGGTGTATTCATTATGGATAAGGCAAGTGAACTGATTCCTGAACACTTTAGATTTGTTCGTGGATTAGTTGATTCACAAGATCTATCATTAAATATTTCTCGTGAAATGCTACAACATGATCGTCAGTTACGTGCAATTGCAACTAGAATTGAAAAGAAGATTAAGAGTGAATTATTAAAATTATTACGTACAGATCGTGAAAAATATGAAGCGTTCTGGAATACATTTGGTACGCAGATCAAATATGGTGTATACAATGATTTTGGAGCGAACAAAGAAATGCTGCAGGACTTGTTAATGTTCTATTCTTCTAAAGAAGATAAGTTAGTTACATTAGATGAGTATGTAAGCAGAATGAATGAAGACCAAAAAGAAATCTACTTTATCAGTGGTGACAGTGTTGAAAAAATTGATAAATTACCACAGGTAGAATTAGTAAAAGAAAAAGATTTGGAAATTCTATATCTTACAGATGATGTAGATGAATTTGCATTACAAATCTTAAATACATACAAAGAAAAAACATTTAAAAACATCTCTCAAGGTGATTTAGACCTTGCAAGCGATGAAGAAAAGAAGAAAGTAGAAGAAACTGCAAAAGATAATGAAGACCTTCTGAACGCGTTAAAAGAAGCGCTGAAGGATGAAGTGAGTGATGTGAAAATCTCTACTCGTCTGGTAAGTCATCCAGTTGTACTGAGTGCAGCAGATGGAATGTCATTTGAAATGGAAAAGGTGTTGGCACAAATGCCAAATGGAAATCCAATGGGTATGAAAGCAACTCGTATCTTAGAGATTAACCCAAACCATGATTTATTTAAAGCACTACAAAATGTATATGATAAAGATAAAGATGAGATTGCTGATTATGCATCAATTCTATATGATCAGGCATTGTTGATGGAAGGATTCCAGATTGAAGATCCAATTTCATATGCAGATAAAATTGCAAAACTGATTGTTAAAGCAAATGCTTAATATATAAAATAAAAGATATAAAAGATGAACCTCAAGGATAAAATTTTGAGGTTCTTTTTATGTTTTCTTTCATATTTGTATAGTTATAAGTTCTTTAAAATTACTATATAAAAAAACTATAGAAAATCTTTAAAGTTCAATAATTTACCAACGAAAGCAAAAATTTACTATTATTAATTACTTATAATAAATATATATTTGACTGGCTTTGCGATTAAATTGTAAGGAGTGATAAAGAAAAAACAGGTTAAAGTGAATAAGGAAGAAAAATAATTGATACATAAAGGGGGATCATTATGAAAAGAAATCGATTATTATTGACAATATTATCATTATTTATTGGATTGAGTGTTTTTATAGTTTCACCAAAACAGGAAATAGTGTCAGCAGCAGAGAATAAAACAATTGAATATATTGCAAAAGAAGATGCTTTTGTGCGTAGTGGAGGTAAAGGGAACACGAATTATGATTTTGAAAATATAACAAGTACTCATGGAGCACAGTATGCTGGTAAAGGATATACTGTTATAAATTCAAAATATACGCCTTCTGATGAAATAATTGGAATCATGAAGTTTGATTTACCAACTAAGCAAGAAGTAGAAGAATATGCACTTGATACATTTGAATTTGAGTTTAATGTTTTTAAAAATGCAGGTTTTAAAAATGGAGCTCAAGATTTTGGATTCTATTATACAACAGATATGTCATGGGATGAAACAGTTATTACATATAATACAAAACCAGAATCAATATCAAGGAGTAGTGAAAATGAATTATTTACATTTCATACCGATAAAGATGAAGAGTATGAAATAAAAAAAGATTCTGAAAAAAGAATAACTACGGATATATCAGAAACGATTAAACAACTGATTGAAGATGGAAATACTGAGATAACGATATTTGTAGTTGGAAAACAAAATAGTTCTGTTTCTTTGCTTTTACACAGTAGAGAAACAAAAGCTATAAACAAAAGTCCTAAATTAATTGCATCAAATGAAACATACGACTTACAAAATTTAAAGGATTTAGTAGAAAGTACACCATCTGTAAAGCAAGAAGAATATACAACAGATAGTTATACTATATTTGAAGATTATCTAAATGTTTCTAACAAATTAATTGCAGATAACAGCACGGATGCATTTGCGATAAAAATAGCCTATAGAAATTTTAAAAAAGCATATGATGGGTTGGAAAAAATAGTAATTGATGATGAAAACGTAGCGTTTAATAAGCCAACAAGAAGTAATCTATCTAAAAAGGCAACAAACCTTGTTACGGATGGGGATATTAAAACTAGTTGGTCAGGAACATCATTTCCAGCATATGTAGATATTGACTTGATGGACACATATAATCTAGATAAATTGCAGATTTATGTACCTGAGGGGAAGATTATATATTATACAATTTATGGAAGTAATGATGGAAATAATTATGATCGTCTGCACCAACATCGAGTTGATGAAAAAGCTACGGCTGAAGGAAACGAAATAATCTTTGATACACCACAATCGTATCGAATTATTCGAGTCTTTCTTGAATTTACAGATGGTGAAATTACGTCACATCTATCAGAAGTAAAAGCATATGGAGAAAAAACAGATTCAAATACAGAAGTATTAAGAGATGGTACATTGGAAGAGATATTAGATGTAAAAGCTTTTAACCAAACTGCATATGCAGCACCGATAACAAATGATGAAACAATTGAAAATGTATATGGAATCATTGATCGAACAGTTGGACCTGAATATAGAAGTTGGTTCACTTTTGAAATTGCAGATGAAACAAGTGAAAATGATTACTTTGAATTAAGTGATGTAAATGGAAAAATTCATATAAAAGGTAATGAGGGTTTATCATTAACGACAGGATTAAACTATTATTACAAGAATTATGTTAAGGTACATATTTCAGAGCAGACAATGCAAGTAAATATGCCAGAAGCAATCGTTCCTATTGGAAAAACAGTGCGTAAAGAAACGCCATACCAGGTAAGGTATGCATTTAACTATTGTACTCTTAGTTATACATTTGCCTTCTTTGGTGAAGAAGAATGGCAACGTGAAAATGACTGGCTGGCATTAAATGGAGTAAATGTTGTATTAGATCTTGCAGGGCAAGAGGCAACATGGATTCAATTCTTAATGAACTTTGGTTATTCTTACGATGATGCAAAAGATTGGCTAACAGGTCCATCATATTCAGCATGGCAGTTTATGAACAATATGGAAACCTTAGGTGGTCCAGTTCCTGATGGATATGTAAAAGATCGTCTAGAACTTGCGAGAAGTTCTCAAAGATGGAAAAACTCATTAGGAATGCAAACCGTACTACAAGGATATGGAGGAATGGTTCCAACAAACTTTAATGAATTCCAACCTAATGTAGAAGTTACAAAACAAAAGAACTGGGGTGGGAATTTACGTCCAAGTATGATTGCAACGGATTCAGCTACTTATGATGAATATGCAGAAAAATTTTATGCAGCTCAAGAATTTGTATATGGTGATACAAGTGATTATTATGCAGTGGATCCATATCATGAAGGTGGTACAAGACCAGAGGGATTGAGTGATGAAACAGTATCGAAAGAAGTATTGGAATCATTACTGAAATATGATAAAGATGCAGTTTGGGTTGTTCAAGCATGGCAAAGTAATCCTACAAATGGATTATTAAAAGGAATGGGCGAATATCGAAATGATCATGTACTAATTGTCGATTTAATTAAATATCCTTTAAAATCATGGACAAAATATGATAGAACGAAATATGGAAGCACTACGCTTGATTCAAAAGAATTCAATGGAACCGACTGGGCTTGGTGTCTGTTAGGAAACTTTGGTGGTAACCCAACAATGAATGGACAAATGCAAGTTATGGTAGATGATGTCTTAAAGGCTCAAAAAGAAAGTAAACATATGAAAGGAATTGGAATTATCTCAGAAGGAACATATGATAATCCTGTTCTTTATGACTTGATATTTGATTTAGCTTGGGCGGATGAAGATTTTGATTTAAACCAATGGCTAAATGGTTATATAGAAAGACGTTATGGTGGCATTAGTGAAAATGCTCGATTAGCATGGCAAATGATGAAAGACTCAAACTATAACCATGGAGTGAGACATACAGAAGAAATATTTGGTTTGAAAAATAGTCGTCCACAGTTCCAAAGTACTAAAAATATAAGTTATGGTGCTGATAAATTGGAAACTGCATTTAAATTGCTTGCTGAAGATTATGATAAATTTAAAGATAGCGAGTGCTATCTGTATGACTTAAGAGAAATTATGCGACAACATGTAAGTAATTATGCAGTATTATCAAACAATAATTTAATTACTGCAAAAAACAATGGTTCTTTAGAAGCTTACAGTGCCGAAAAAGAGAAGTTCTTAAAAGCATTTGATGTACTAAATGAAGTGCAGGCAACTGATAAAGATCAACTTGCAGGAGAATGGATTGGAAAAGCTACAGATCGGGTAGCTGACTATGATGACTTCTCAAAAGACCTATTTAAAATAAATGCAAAAACATTAATTACAACATGGGGTACAAATCCAAATGCTGGTTTAAAAGAGTATGGATGGCGTAATTATGAAGGAATGTTCTTAGATTTACATAAACACCACTGGGAAGAATATGTAAATTTAGTTGAGAATGATTTAGCAAATGGCACTACTACTGAACCAAGAAGTCAACGTTATCATTTTGATTATGAATGGAAATGGGTGCTGGGTGATCAAGAGTATTCAAGAACTGCAAAAGATTCACCAGAAGAAGTGAGAGCTGTCGTTGATATGGTAATTGAAAACTGTTCAATAACAGAAGGATTAAGTCCAGATGCAGGAAACTTAGCTCTTAATAAACCAGTGGATGTGAATTCAAAGAAAATTACTGGAAAATCTAGATTTGCAACAGATGGAAATACGGATACATCAATAACAGTTAGTGCAACTAAAGAAAAAGACAAGGTAGTAAAACCTGAAGTTATTGTTGATTTAGTTGCAGAATTTCAATTATCAAAAGTAAACATTGTATTTAATGATATTGAAGATAGATATTATAATTATGAAGTTTATATAAGTACGAATGGCAAAGACTGGACCAAAATTGGTGAAAAAACTTCAGAAGAATTGCATAGTGAATCTGGAGATATAATTACAGTAAATAATGACATGGCTAGATTTGTTAAAGTTGTAGGTACAAAAGATTCTAAACATTTAGATAATGAAGAAAAGATGGAAATAAGTATAAAAGAACTTAGAGTTTATGGAGAACGAACGTTACCGGATGCAGAGCAATTAACCAGATTTATAAATGCAATAGAAGAATTAAATTTAAATTCAAATTCATCATCACAAATAGAACAACTAGAGAAGTTAATTCAAAATGCAGAAGATGCTATTGAACAAGGTGCTGGACCAGATGATCTCAATTCTGTCTATTGGAATTTATATGATCATTTAGTATCATTAGATTTAAATGGTATGGTGAATCTAGCACTTAATAAACCTGTGGAAGCTCACAATGGAACTGCAGGAGAACCTACAAAAATCAATGACGGTGATATTGGAACGGGATGGAATGCAGGAAGATTGAGTCCTACAGGAAAACCATATCAACATGATCCAATTGTTCCAGGTTGGGCAATTATTGACTTAGAGGGTGATTACAATATTGAAGAAATCAGATTAAAATTCCCATCTGGTAGTCTTTGGTATAAGTATGAAATCTATGTGAGTAAAGATGGAGAAAAATGGGATAAATATAGTGAAAAGACAACTGAGAACTTGCCAAACGATAAAGAAGACAATTACTTATTAGAAAAAAGAAATATAAGATATATCAAAGTAGTACCAACAGATATTACAGTTGGTAGTGATGGAAAGAGAGCTTCTTATGGAATACGTGAATTGGAAGTATATGGTTCACTATATGAAAAAGCTAATACAGAATCTTTAGAAAAATTAATAGATGAAATTTCTAAACTTGATAAGGATGCATATACTCAAGAAAGTTGGCAAGTGTTAGAAACATCTTTAGATGAAGCTAAATCAATCATAAAACAAGAAGATGTGTTACAAAGTGAAGTAGATGTCGCATATGATAAGTTAAGTGATGCGAAAGATGCTTTAGTTGAAAAAACGTTAGTAGATCTTACGAAGCTTGAAGAAACAATTACTGTAGCGAAATCATTTGATTTGAATAATTATACAGAGGAGAGTGCAAATAAACTGCTTACAGCTATTAATAAAGCTGAGGAATTAGTAAAAGGAACACCTACACAAAAAGAAGTAGATGACATGACAAAAGAACTACAAGGTGCCATTGATGAACTAGAAGTTAATAAACCAAGCGAATTGGATACAGTAAAACTTAATGATTTAATCAATAGTGTATCGAAAATAGATCTTAGCAAATATACTACAGAAAGTGTTGATGTTTTGAATAAAGCTTTAGAAAATGCAAAAACAGCAGTAGAAACTGCATCAAGTCAAGAAGAAATAGATAATGCATATAATGAGTTGTCAAAAGCAATTAAAGACTTGAAAGTGAAATCATCACCTACAGAAAAACCAAAACCTGGTGATAATGGAAACCCAGCAAATGATCCTAAGACAAATGACAGTGCTTCAGAGAATGAAAGTATAAGTGGCACTGATACAGGAGATACTACGAATTTATCGCTATTGTTAGGAATGTTAGTATTAAGTATGGGTTATATCGTATATAGAAAGAAGAAAAACAGTATAAGAAAATAAAACTCAAAAATGAAGATTGTTCAGTTTGGACAGTCTTCTTTTTATGTTTAAAGTTAATAATTTACCAATTATAGCAAGATATCACTAAGACAATGTAAATATAATAAAACTATATTTAAGTATCTGATTGAAACGATTGGGAGGTGGAAAAAATAAAAATTAGATGAGAAGTTAATACAAAGAAAAGGAGAACTTTATGAAAAAGAGAAATAAGATTATAAATATTTGTATTTCAGCATTTTTATTGTTTTCAGTTTTTATGAATACTAATACATCTGAGTTTATGGTTTCTGCAGAAGAAAACACTATTGAGTATATAGTAAAAGAAGATGCTTTTGTACGAAATGGGAGTAGAGCAAATAATAAATATAATTATGAAGATATAACTGCAGCTCATGGAAAAGAATATGAAGGAAAAGGATATAGAGTATTAAATACCAGATATAGTGGAAATGATGAAATCATAAGTGTAATGAAATTTGATTTACCAACTAAGGAGGAAATTGAAACAAACAATTTAGATACATTCACACTTGAATTGGATGTATTCAAAAATTTAAATTACACAGTTGCAAACCAAGGTTATGTTTTTCATTATACAACCGATACAAGTTGGGATGAAACTACAATAACTTGGAATACAAAACCTTCTTCAATATCACGTGATAATACGAATGAAATATTTACATTTTATATTGATCAAGGAGATGAGTATGAATTCAAAGATGACGCAGAGAAACATCTTAAAAGAGATATATCCTCTACTATAATAGACCTTGTAGATAGTGGTGAGAGTGAACTAACAATTTTTATTACTGCAAAATATTCTGCAAATACTGGATTGATGATACATAGTAAAGAATCGCAAGCGGAGAATAAAAAAGCAAAGATTGTTGCATCAAATGAGGGAATTGATTTGGATAGTCTGAAATCATTAGTTGAAAAGGTATCAGATTTATCCATAGATAACTACACTAAAGATAGTTATAAGATAGTAAAAGAAAACCTGATTTTAGCAAATGAATTAATAAATGAGAATAGTAAAGATTTAGTAAAAATACAAAAATACTATCATTTACTTCAAAGCGCATTTGAGTCGTTAGAGATTAAACATGTGAACGTTTATGAGGATATGGAAAAAAGAATTTACAACGATGGAAGTGAGGATGAAATGCCTTATAGACTATATGTCCCAGAAAATTATGATTCAACAAAGGAATATCCTGTAATTGTATTTTTGCATGGTGCTGGAGAAAGAGGAAATAATAATGAATCACAATTGAAAAATGCAATTCAACCATTATTCAATACACAAGATGGTGTAAAGGAAGCAATTGTCATTGCACCACAGTGTCCAACAGGAAAAAGATGGGTTGAAACGGATTGGACGAAAGGCTGCTACAACAGTGATGAAGTTTCTGAGGTGCAGTTAAAGTCAGTAATGAATATACTAGGTAATATACAAAGTGAATACAATACTGATGATGATCGAATCTATGCATTTGGTTTATCTATGGGAGGATTTGGAACATGGGATTTAATCACAAGGCATAGTGATGTGTTTGCAGCAGCAGTTGCTATTTGTGGAAGTGGTGATGAAAATAAAGCGGATATTTTGAAAGATATTCCAATTTGGACATTTCATGGAACAAAGGACAATGTAGTGCCTTACAGCGGAACTGAAACGATGTACAATGCAATTATTGAAGCTGGTGGCGAGAAAATTAAATTTACTACATACACAGATGCAGATCATATCATATGGAATCAAGCTGCTTCTGAAGACGGACTTATTGATTGGTTATTTTCTCAGAAATTATCAGATCGATTAGTTGATAAAACAAATCTTCAAGTCTTGGTTGATGATATAGAAAAGTTAGATGAAATAGAGTATACTCCTAATAGTTGGAATATACTGATGAATCAATTAAAGGCAGCAAATGACGTATTAAACGACAGTAATGTTTCACAAGATGATGTTAATGAAGCGATAATTATGTTGCAGAGCGCAATTGACAAATTAGACAAACGTTCAAATACAAGCGAGTTAAAAGCGCTTATTGATGTTGTAACGGCCTTACATGAAATTGATTATACACCAAATAGTTGGACTGTATTAAATAAATCTCTGGCAAATGCTAAAGAAGTATTAGTTGATAAAAATGCAAGTCAAACTGCTGTTAACACTGCAAAAGCAGATTTACAATCAGCAAATGATTTATTAGTAAAAAGAGCAAATATAAAAGATTTGGTTAACTTATTAAATGATATTTCAAACAAAGTAGAGAGTGACTACACTCCTATCAGTTGGACAACATTTGAAGAAGCTTTAAGAGTGGCTCAAACAATTGCGAATGATGCGAACGCAACACAAAAACAAGTTGAAGAAGCCTTAACAACATTAATAAATGCAAATGATTCTTTAGTGCTACAAAATGCAGATAAAGTAGATAAAGTAGATAAAGTAGATAAAGTAAAACTAGATGAGTTAGTTAATGAATTATCAAGTCTAATAGAATCAGAGTACACAAAAGAGAGCTGGAATCTGTTACAATCTGAATTAGATAAGGCAAGAGAAGTATTAAAAAAAGAAGATTTAACTCAAGAAGAAGTGGATGATTCCATCCAAACTCTTCAAGAAGCACATAATCAGTTAGTAAGAAAGAAGGCTGATATAGTAGTTGATTCTACAAAAGTGCCTAATAAAAGTGATAGTTCCAATGCTTCCATTGGTGATGTTGGAATCAAAACTGGTGATACTACAAATATATCAATATTAATAGGAATGATAATTATTAGTTTAGGATATCTATCATATAGAATGAAAAGAGTTAATAGCAGATAAGAAAGTACACAAATATAATTAAGAGCATATGAACGGAAAGGTTGATATGCTTTTATTTATTTTACTGATAAACTCAACTATTTCTTATTATCTTGTTAAAAGTGCAACATTTTACCAATAAAGATAAGATATTACTATCCAAATATCTATATAATAAAATTAAAGAGGGCAAGCAAAAAAGATTAACAACTTATAAATATAATGCTTATGTTATATAATTAAATTGAGAGAGGTCATTAAATTGAGGGAGGACATATGAAAAAAGTTATACTGATAGTAGTATTGATACTTTCGGCTTGTTCCAGCGACAGTGAAACAACTACTAAAAAAGAAGAGTTTTCATATTTTGTGTTTGCAACACCTCTAAGTGAGCATGAAATATGGTTAGATGCAAAAGTTGGATTTATGGATGCTTGTAATGATTATGAATTAAAATGTGATTGGATTGGCCCAACAACAATTGATACCGAAGCAATGGAAGAGGTAATGGATGTAGCAATTGCACAACATGCTGATGCAATTATTACTCAAGGAGTTGTTTCACCTGAAATTATCAACAAGGCAAATAGTAGTGATATACCAGTGGTATTAGTTGATTCTGATATGGAGGATAGTGAACGTTATTTATACTATGGAAAAAACTTTAGTGATCAGGCGGAGTTATTTCTTGAAGATGTTGAACGTCAAATTGGAAAAGACGAGTATTTGAGTGTTGCAATTCAGGTTGCTGAAATTGATTTTGAAATTGCAACCCAACAAATTGAAGAATTAAAAAAGGTATTTGAAAAACACCCTGGAGGATTTGAAATTGTGAAAATTACAGAGTCTAAGTCAGATTCGGTAAGAGCAAAACGGGAATGGGAATATACACTTCAGGAAGCAGATGTAGATGTTGCAATCAATTTTGCTGGTGAATCTGCAATCTCTTGTGGTGAGGTAGCACAGGCAATGGGAATTCGAGACGATATTTTAATTTATGGTGTTGATAATATGTCGCAGACCATTGATGGGATTGCTGATGGAAAAATTGATGGAAGTGTTATCACTTCATTTTATAACTATGGATATGATTCTGTAGCAATGCTATACGATTACTTGAATAATGGAAAAGTTGAGAGCGAAAAAAAGAAAAGCGTACAGTTAAAGATGATTAATCAAGAGAACGTGGAAGAATACTTAAATGAACAAGATGAAAAAAATAAGTAAAAAATCAAGCTTTCGCAAGAAATTTTTTCGACTCAATGCAATTTTAATAATTGTTGTAGTAGGATTCATCACTCTTTATTATGTTTTGAACCAGACTACCAATAATATGTATACCAAAACAATACAGATGTATGATGATTTAAGTGAGTTTTATAATAGTCTGCAACAATCTCATAATAGTTTAAAAAGCTATCTTTATACTGATAATGAGGCAGATCTTGATACATATAATACGCATATTAAAGCAACAAAGGATTATGCTAAAAAACTAGAGAAGCAGACAGATTCAGATTTTTATTGGCGATTTGTGTTATTGAATAATATGGTGGAATCATATCAGGGAGCAGCACAAGGAACAATTGATGTCAGAGGAAATAATCAGGGAGAATATTTAACATATTATAATAATTTCCTTAAACAGTATGAATTAATTAACAAGACAAGCTCAACCTATTATGAATATCTTACAACCCAAATGAAGATGGATCGAGGAAACATTGCAGACAATGAAAAATTTGTATTAACTGTTTCGATTATAATTGCTTTATTGGCAATCGGTTGGATTATTTTCTATTCGATAAGAACTGTAAAATCAATTACTGATCCAATTTATTCACTTCTAAAGAATATCAAGCAAATTCGTAATGGAGATTATGACTTAAGTGAAATATCGAATACTTCTAGCGAAATGGAAGTATTGTGTAATGCGCTTGATGATATGGCAGTTGATGTAAAACAGAATGTTGTGAATGAAAAAGAAAAATCAGAGTTAAGAAATCGCTTACTAGAAAAAGAAAACGAAAGTTTAAAAAAAGATGAATTGTTGGCGCAGAGTGAACTGAAACTATTGCAGAATCAAATCAATCCTCATTTTTTATTTAATACATTGAATATGATATATAAAACATCATGTGCAGAAGATGCAACATTGACTAGCAGTATGGTAAGTAAAACTTGTGATTTATTAAGGTATGGATTAGATAAGTTAAATAAAACAAGTAGTTTATATAGTGAAATTGATGCTATTAAAAATTATATTTATATTCAAGATTTAAGGTTTAACAAGCGAATTAATTTTGAACTAGTTATAGATGACAATTTACCAAACATCCAAGTTCCTGGTCTTATTGTTCAACCACTGGTGGAAAATGCAGTCAAACATGGATTACAGGAAGTAATTGATGATGGAGAGGTTATTATTAGGTTTGAATATAAGAATCAACATGTTTTAATCAGCGTAAGCGATAATGGGAAAGGGATTGATACAGATGCTTTGGAGAAAATTTTACTGAATGATTTTAGTGAGCAAGAGCATCGAGCAAGTTTAGGGTTATACAATGTATTACAAAGAGTAAAAATGTTTTATGGAAAGAAAGCAGAGGTTTCGTTTAATAGTTATCCAGATTGTGGTTTTGAAGCAATTATAGACATCTATTTGGAGGTGGACTAAATGTATAAATTACTAATAGTTGAAGATGAAGTTATTGAACGAGAAGCATTAGCAACGCTGATATGTGAAAAATTTAAAGATACTTTAGAAGTGTACAGTGTTGAAAATGGCTATGAGGGATTAAAGTTATATAAGAAACATAAAATAGATATTGTATTAAGTGATATTAATTTGCCTGGAATTAATGGATTAGATACAATTCGAATGATGAAACAGATTAGAAACGAAGCAATCTTTTTAATTCTTACTTCTTACAATTATTTTGAGTATGCACAAGAAGCTATTCGTTTAGGTGTACAAGACTTTATTTTAAAACCAGTAACAGGGGATACACTTCATAATATGCTCTTACAAATCATTGATATGAGAAAAAGCAAAGCAAGCGAAAAACGTCAGGCAAGTCAACTGGTAAGTAAGATAGAGGAGATAAAGCCAATAATTAAAAGTGACTGTGTTCATAGTATCGTTCAAAACAAAGAAATAACAGAGTTAAAGAAATTATTTCTACTTTTAAACATGCGCCCAATCAGTTGTATGTGCATTGTCGCCAAAAATGAATTTGTTCACTTGAAAATGATTAAAGAACTTGCAGATCGTTTTGAAGAATTAGGTTATAACAGTATGTATGATAATTATTATGGACTATATATTTTATTTATAGTTGGTTCAACTGTATCAAATGAAGCAGATATTAAAGTAATGAATAATCTAATCCATGAATATAACTTAGACTATAAATATGTGGGTATAAGCAAGGTTCATGATCGCTGTGAAAACTTTCATAATGCTTATTTAGAGGCTGTTGATGCAATTGGAAAACAAATCAATCTTCAGACTCAACAAAAAATGGTAATTAATCCTACAACTAACTATGATATCGATGAGGTTTGTGATCAATTAATTGCAGATTTTTTGCGGAATGATAAAAAAGCTATTGAGAAGGAAGTAAACCGTTTCTATTTATATTTACTATATTTTGAACGAAAAAAAATCATTCGTTTGCTTGAAGAGTTTAATGATAAATTATTGATTGCATTTAATAAAAAATTTAAATTGACACTAGATAAAAAAGAATATTATATGACAATTAATTATGAAAATCCATATGAGAATTTACATGAAAAACTCTTAGATCTGATGCATGTATTTACAGTACATTTGGAATCGGAGGAACTTATGGGATCTAACAAACTTACAAAGAAGGCATTGTATTATATTTCATTGAATTATAATAAACCAATAACATTGAATAATGTTGCTGATTACTTAGGGGTGAGTCCTTTTTATGTCAGTAGACTTTTAAATACAAATTTATCAAAAAACTTCACGGATTTAGTTATGGAGATAAGAATTGAAAAGGCTAAAGAGATGTTAAAAGATGATAAAAAAATTAAAGAAATATCTTCAGTATTAGGTTTTCAAAGTCAAAGTTACTTTGGAAAAGTATTTAAAAAGTTAACAGGGTACTCACCTAAAGAGTATGCAGAACAACTGATGGAAGAAAACAATCTATAGAGTACGCAATTTCTAGTTGCCAACATTTTACTAATAATGACAATATTTTACCAAAACTTATAAATTATAATCAACGTATATGATAGGGATACAGTTTGAAAAGTGGAGGTGGTGAGTGAGAATTCTTTTAAATATATTTTGTTGGTGAAAAGAAAAGGAGAACAACATGGATAAGAAATTCAGAATAGGTAAAATCATAATGTCATTTTTACTACTTTCTTCGGTTTTTACATTCTCTAATGATGAATCATTGAGTGTGTATGCAGATGAAAATGAACCGATTGAATATGTAGTAAAAGAAGATGCGTTTGTTAGGAAAAGTAAAGCTACTACAATTTATAATTTTGAGAATATAACAAAGGCTCATGGTGCACAGTACGAAGGCCTTGGATACAGAGTAATAAATTCAAAACACTACGGCTCTGATGAAATTATAGGGCTCATGAAATTTGACTTACCAACGAAAGAAGAAATTGAAGCAAATAATTTAGATAAATTTGAATTTGAGTTCAATCTATTTAAGAATGCGAATTATAATGCATCAGATCAAGATTATACATTCCGTTATACAACAGATACTAGTTGGAGTGAGGAGTCAATTACATGGAATACAAAACCAGAATCAATTTCTCGTGACAATACGAATGAGTTGTTTACTTTTCATATTGATAAAGGATATGAATATGAAAACAAGACACCTGAAGAAAAACAAATTGTTAGAGATATAACACCTAAAGTTGAAGAATTAGTAGCAGCTGGAGAGACAGAAATAACTGTTTTTGTAACTGCTAAGACTTCTGCAGATACTTCTATCTTAATTCACTGTAAAGAAACTAGTTTAGAAGGCAAACAACCAAAGATAATTGCTTCTAGTGAAGGAATTAATCTGGCAAGCTTAAAAACATTGGTTGATGAAGTGTCAACGGCTGTTGAAACTGAGTATACAGAAGAAAGCTATGCAACATTTAAGAGTAATTTAGATTTGGCAAATTCTCTAATTGATGGAAATAGTGATGATATCACAGCAATTCGTAATGCGTATCGTTCATTAAGAGCTGCATATCAGTCACTTGAAAAACTAACAGATCCAAATGATGCTGACAATATTGCATATAAGAAACCAGCTCGTACCAATCTTTCTAAAAGTCTAGTAGAAAGAGTAAATGATGGCGATGCATCAACTACATGGTCTGGAGTATTCTTTCCAGCATATGTAGATATTGATTTAATGGATACCTATGATCTTACAAAGCTACAATTATATACACCAATAGGTAAGAAAACCTACTATACAGTTTATGGTAGTAATGATGGGAATACCTATGATCGTTTGTACCAACGCAGAGAAGCTCTAGCAGGTACTGCAGAGGGTGATACAATTACATTTGACACACCAGAGTCTTATCGTATTATTCGCGTTTATATGGAGTATACAGAAGGCGACAGCAAGGCTTACCTTTCTGAAATAAAAGCATATGGAACAAAAACAAATACAAATACGGATACGCTAAGAGATGGATCATTAGAAGAAATCTTAGGCGTACAGGCATACAATGATACATCTTATGCAGCACCAATTAGTAATGATGAAACAATCAATAATGTATATGGAATTATTGATCGTACAATTGGAGCAGAGTATCGTGATTGGTTTACATTTGAAATTGCAGATACAGGAAGTGAAAATGATTATTATGAGTTAAGTGATCAAGGTGGGAAAATTCATATCAAAGGAAATGAAGGTCTTTCACTAACAACAGGACTTAACTACTACTTTAAGAATTATGTAAACGTACACATTTCCGAACAGACAATGCAAACGAAAATGCCAGATGCAATTGTACCAATTGGTACAACAGTACGTAAGGAAACTCCATATCAGGTAAGATATGCGTTTAACTACTGTACCCTTAGTTATACATTTGCATTCTTTGGCGAAGAAGAGTGGCAAAGAGAAAATGACTGGCTGGCATTAAATGGAGTGAATGTTGTATTGGATCTTGCAGGTCAGGAAGCAACATGGATTATCTTCTTGATGAATTATGGCTATAGTTATGATGATGCAAAAGACTGGCTAACAGGACCTTCTTATTATGCATGGCAGTTTATGGATAATATGGAATCGTTTGGTGGTCCAGTTCCTGATGGTTATGTAAAGGACCGTATGGAACTTGCTAGAAGTAGCCAACGTTGGAAAAATTCATTAGGAATGCAAACCGTACTGCAAGGATACGCAGGGATGGTTCCAACAAACTTTAATGAATATCAGCCAGATGTTCAAGTAATCAAACAAGGTGACTGGAATGGATTTGCCAGACCAGATATGATTGCAACAGATTCAGCAGAATATGATGAATATGCAGAACAGTTCTATAAAGCACAAGAATATGTATATGGTGCAACTAGTGATTATTATGCAGTTGATCCATTCCATGAAGGTGGAAAACGTCCATCTAATTTAACAGATGACATTATTTCTAAGGAAGTGCTGGAATCACTATTAAAATATGATGATAAAGCAGTATGGGTCGTTCAAGGATGGCAAAGTAATCCAACCAATGCTTTATTAAATGGAATGGGTGAATATCGTGAAGACCATGTACTGATTGTTGATTTAATTAAATATCCAATCAAGTCATGGACAAAATATAATACAACCAAATATGGAAGTACTACTTTAGATTCAAAAGAATTCAATGGAACAAGCTGGGCTTGGTGTTTATTAGCCAATTTTGGTGGAAATCCATCAATGAATGGACAAATGGATGTGATGGTTGAAGATATCTTAAATGCACAAAAGACATCAAATCATATGCAGGGAATTGGAATTATTTCTGAAGCAACTTATGATAATCCAGTGATGTATGATCTGATTTTCGATTTGGCATGGGCTGATGAAGATTTCAGTCTAGATAAATGGCTTGACAAATATATTGAGCGAAGGTATGGAGGAACGTCAGAAAATGCGAAATTAGCATGGAAAACAATGCGAACTAGTAACTATAACCATGGTGTTCGCTATACTAATGAAGTATTTGGTACAAAGAATAAAACACCACAGGCATACGGAACACAAGATATTCCTTATGGTGCAGATAAACTGGAGACAGCATTAAAATTGTTAGCAGAAGATTATGATAAGTTCAAAGACAGTGAAAGTTATCGTTATGATATGACAGAGATTATGAGACAGGTAGCAAGTAATTATGCGGTTCTTTCTTATAACGATGTATTAAAAGCAAAAAATGCGGGTTCGCTGGAAGACTTTAAAGTAGCGAAAGAAGATTTCCTTGCAACATTAGATATTGTGAATGAGATTCAAGCAACCCAAAAAGAACAACTTGGAGGAGAATGGATTGGAAAGGCAACTGATTTAGCAGCGAACTATGATGATTTCTCAAAAGATACATTTGAGATGAATGCGAAAACATTAATTACCACATGGGGGTCTCGCGCAGGACATAGTAAACTAAAGGATTATGGATGGAGAAACTATGAGGGTATCTTTACAGATGTATACAAATATAACTGGAGTGTATATCTGGATAAAATAGAGAAAAATCTAACGGATGGTACTCCTGTTAGTGAAATTAGTGTTGGAGGATACTTTGATATTTACTGGCAATGGGTAATGGGAGAACAGACATATACACGTGATCCAAAAGATTCGCCAGAAGAAGTAAAAGCAGTTGTTGATAAAGTAATTGCAAATTGCTCTTTAACAGAAGGATTGGATCCTAATGCTGGTAATATTGCATTAGAGAAACCAATTGACGCAATAGGGAAAGTTACTGGGAAAGCATATCAGACAAATGATGGTGATGTAGATACAGTACTTAGCGCAGCTGCAACAACCAAAGATGGAAAAGTAAGCAAACCAGAAGTAATCGTGAATTTGGTTGCTGAATTCCAACTTTCTAAAATCAATATTGCTTTTGATAATACAGATGATACATATTATCTATATGAAGTATATGGTAGTGCAGATGGTGAAAACTGGAATAAAATAGCAGAGAAAACAACGAATGAGTTGCACGAAGACACTGGTGATGTAATCACTCTGAGTAATGTAAGTGCAAGATATATAAAAGTTGTTGGTATCAAAGATTCAAAACACTTAGATGATGAGTCAAAAACGGAAATAAGAATTAAGGAAATCAGAGCATATGGAGAACGTATGTTACCTGAACTTAGCCAGTTATCAAGTTTAGTTGAAACAATTAAAGGTTTAGTTCTTGATCCTAATTCATCAAATCTGCTTGAAAAGCTAATCAAAATGTTGGAAGAGGCTTCTGATGCAGTTGAAAATGAGGCAGCGCCTGATGAAGTAAATAACATTTATTGGAGTGTATATGATTATTTGACCACTTTAGATTTAACAGGACGTACAAATGTAGCACTTACTAAAACCATTACAGCTCATAACGATCCTTCAGGAAACTCAAAAAATCTAATAGATGGTGAATCTTCAACTGCGTGGAATTCTGGAAGACTAAGTCCAACAGGAGAAGCTTATCAACATGATCCAATCACACCAGGATGGGCATTGATTGATTTAAAAGATAACTATGATATTGATGAAATCAAGTTAGAATTTGATAATTCTACCACTTGGTACCAGTATGAAATCTATGGGGGATTAACAGAAAAAGATATGGTTTTGTTGGGAGAAAAGAAAACCGAAAATCTTCCTAATAAAAAAGAAGATACATATTATGTTGAAAATACAACTGTAAGGTATATTAAAATAGCAACTACAAATATCAAAGTTGGTGGCGATGGAAAACGTATGACTTACGGTGTTCGTGAATTGCAAGTATTTGGTACATTGCATGTGGATGTTAATAAAGATGATCTTCAGACATTGGTGGATGATGTAGCCGCTTTAAAAGAAGCGGATTATACACCAAACAGCTGGGCTACATTAAAAGCTCCACTTACAACAGCAAACAGTGTTCTTAGCGATGATGATGCTACACAAGCAGACGTAGATGATGCTTTAGCTACACTTCAAGGAGTAGTGGATAAGTTGGCGAAACGTGCAAACGTTACAGATTTAAATACACTTATAGATGAAGTTATTGCATTAAAAGAAGAACAATATACACCAAATAGCTGGAAAACGTTAAAAGAACCATTAGCGAAAGCCAAAGAAGTTGCAGCTGATAAAAATGCAAGTCAGGAAGATGTGAATACAGCACTTACTTCATTACAAGGAGTAGTAGATAAACTAGCAAAACGTGCTGATATAACTTCATTAAATGACCTTATTAAAACAGTAGATGATTTAGACGAAAAAGAATTTACACCAAATAGTTGGAAAGCATTAAAAGAACCATTGGCAGATGCAAAAGCATTAGTGGGTGATGTAAATGCAACACAAGGAGAAGTGGATACAGCATTAGCTACACTTCAACAAGTGAAAGACCAATTGGTGAAAAAAGCAGATGTAAGTGCATTAAATGCAGTAATTACAGATGCTGAAGCAAAAGTAGAAGCAGCATACACTAAGGATAGTTGGGATGTGTTTGCTAAAGAACTGGCAAATGCAAAACAAATCAGTAGTAATGCAAATGCTACACAAACAGAGGTGGATAGTGCAGTAGCTGCATTAACAAATGCAATGAATGCACTGAATAGAATCCAAGGTGAAGCAACTGATAGTAAGGCGTTGGAACAGTTGATTTCAGAAGTGGAGAACTTAAAAGAAGCAGATTACACAGCAAGTAGTTGGAAACAACTTCAGGAAGTATTGATTCGTGCGAAAGAAGTCTTAAGTGACGAAAACGCAACGCAACCGGAAATAGATACGCAACTTGCAGAGCTAAAAAAAGCAAAAGATAATCTTAAGAAAAGTGCTTCAAGTGTGAAACCAACAGAAGACAACAAAGGCGAAAAAATAGAAGACAAAAAATCGGTTGATTCAGGTGACTATCATAATTTAGAAATGCTTTGTGCCATGGCATTGCTAAGTTTGATTGTAATTGGACAACAGTTAAGAAAGCGTAGTAAGAAGTCTTAACTGACCACACGAAGAAAAATGACATAGTTTTATGTCATTTTTTTTATTGCAATTTTTGGGGTTTTCATGAAATCATAGAAATGTCTTCGCTAAAAGTGAAGTATTGTATAATTTGAATTGTGCAAAAGAAAAGTGCAGAAAAGGAATTAATCTAAAACGTGCAGAAAGAGTTTGCATGATTTTGACTGTTCTAAGAAAGTTCATAATGAGAAAATGAACTCAGAAAGGAGAAGTACTTTGACAAACATAAAATATTTATTAGATATGTTTTTAAATTATGACATTGTTTCGATTGAAATGATGAAGAATGAATTCAATGTATCTGATAGAAAAATCAGGCAGTTACTATCTGATTTACGAAATTATGAAACAACCAATGGATTTCATATCAAAACAATTATTAAGCAGGGATACTATCTGCAGGTTGATGATGAAAGTAAATTTGATAATTTCAAAGACTATATACAGGAAACAGAAGTCGATATTTCTGGAAATAAAGAATATCGGGTATCGGTAATAATATCTTTGTTGTTACAGAATAAGAGTTATATTACAATCAATGAAATTGCGGAGATATTGGATGTCAGTAGAAATACAATTATTTCAGATATTGAAGTAATGAAAGAGACGATTGCAGGATATAATCTTGAACTTGTTTCAAAACCACATTATGGAATCAAGATGATTGGTGAAGAAGTATCGGTTCGTAAAATACTTTCTAAGATTATGACGAACATTATTGATCATCAATTGGATTCTATTGAGTACTTCGAATTTACTAAGGAATTACAGTTTGATGATGTAAAGAAGAAGTTTGAAGAACTTCTTCATGATTATGAAATTGTGATGAGTGCTAATGCGGTTGAATCAATTATGATTCATCTTCGAGTACTGATGTATCGAATATCGCAGAAAAATGAAATTCATGATGTACAGGTGAATAAGGATTTGATTGGAAAACAGAGTTATCAACTGGCACAGGAATTATCAGATTTTATTTCAGCTAATTACGATGTGGAAATTCAAAAACAGGAAATTGATTTACTGGCATCACAAATCTTTGGGAAAGTAACTTCCAATGAGATTCCAGAAGAGCAAAAACAAGAATTAAGAAAGAGCATTAATTGTGCTCTTGAAAAGATAGATAAAGAATATGCGACTCAGTTTAGTGGTGATGAATTATTAAAAGAAAGTTTATTACTTCATGTATATCCATTATTACTGAGAGTAACTTTTGGATTAGAATTAAGCAGTTCCTTAGTTGGATCAATATCTGCACAGTATACCAATTCATTTCTGGTAAGTCTGCGGTTTATTGAACATCATAAAGAACTTAGAAAATATAAATTATCAAGAGATGAGATTGGATATCTGGCATTACATTTTGCCACTCACCATGAGCGAAACAATCAGAAGTTATTAGAGAATGTTCGTCATATTGTTATTGTGAGTGATACATTACGAAGTAATTTGCAGTTATTAAACCTGCAGGTACAAAGTATCTTTCCAAATGCAAGAGTAATGATTAAACCATACTCTGCAAAGTTGGAGTTTCATGTAGAAGAAATTGATTTGATATTATCGACGCTTCCCTTAAGTGAAGAATATGACAAACTGACAATTCTGATACCGGAGGTATTAAGCGAACAATACTTACGAAAACTGAAAAGCAAGGTGTTGTTTCAAATGGCTGATGCCAGTGAAAAAGTACCGAGTTTGGATCGATTGTTTTATGAGGATATCTTCTTTTATGAAGATGGAAATGATTATTTAGAAATATTAAGTAAATATAGTAAGAAAATGGTAGAACGAGGATATGCCAATGAGGATTTTCCTGAGTCACTGATTGTGAGAGAAAAGCGATTTACAACGGTTTATGACAATGGTGTTGCGGGACCTCACAGTATGCATCAGAATGCAAATATTGACAGCATTGGGGTAATTATAATGAAGCATCCAATTCGTTATGAGAATCGGGATGTGCGGTGTATCTTCATGTTGAATATACGAGAAAAACATTTGTTTTTACATCAGGAAATAAGTGAATTCATTATGAAAGTAATGAGTGATACCAGGGCGGTTGATCTTCTGTATCAATCGAAATCATTTAAAGAATTTAAAGTACACGTGAAAGAGATATGGTAAGGAGAAACGTATGGAAGAAATGATTATGAGTATTATTTTAAATGCAGGTGATGCAAGATCGAAAAGCTTAATCGCATTTAAAAGAGCTAGAGAATACAATTTTGAAGAAGCAAAGAAGTTAATGAAAGAAGCAAGTGAATCACTTACCTTAGCTCATAAAGCACAAACGGAGATGATTCAAAAGGAGGTACGAGGGGATAAACAGGAAGTGACATTGTTAATGGTTCATGCGCAAGATCACTTAATGACGGCGATGGCTATTAAGGATATGGTAAATGAAATGATTGCATTTACTGAAGAAATCAATAACCGATTAGAAGACAGAAAGGAGGAAGCGTAATGGTTAATAAGATATTACTTGCTTGTGCTGGGGGATTCTCAACAAGCATGCTGGTACAAAAAATGCAGGAAGCGGCGAAAAATAAGGGAATGGATGTAGAGATACTTGCTGTTGCTGAAGAAAACATCAATGATCATCTAGATTCAAATGTATTACTTCTTGGTCCACAAATCGGACATAGAGAAGAAGATTTAAGTAATGAATTAAGTTTTCCAGTATTTGTAATTGATTCTATGGATTATGGAACAATGAATGGAGAAGCAGTGCTTAATTTTGTGTTAGATAAAGTGAAATAAAAGGAGATATAGAAAAATGGCTAATTTAAAAAGCTTTGGAACTACCCTAAATAAAGGAGTAGTTAAGTTTTCAAACAATTTAGTAGTAAAAACAGTTGCTGCTGGTATGGCTAGACTATTACCAGTTACAATGGTTGGATCTGTATGTACATTATTGATTAGTTTACCATGGGATCCATATACAGAATTTATTACAAACATAGGGATTTCTAAGTTCTTGCAACTTGGTTCTACAATGACAAATGATATTATTTCAATCTATGTTGTAGTAGTTATGGCATTTGAAATGTCACGTTTATTAAAGAAGAGTCAACTGGATGCAGTGTTAACTGCAGTTGTATCATTCTTTGTGGTTACACCAATGACCTTAGCGTTAATTGGTGAAGCAGAAGTATCAGTATTTACAACAACCTATCTAGGTTCTAGAGGAATGTTCGTTGCAATGATTGTTGGTATGGTCGCTACTTACTTATTCAGTATATTTACAGATCATGGACCAAAGGTGAAAATGCCTGCAAGTGTTCCACCAGCAATATCTGGAGCATTTGAATCATTGTTCCCAGTAATCTTTGTATCAGGAATCTTTATTTGTGTGAATGCATTATTCTCTTTCACAAGTGCAGGAGATATGCATACATTTATCTATTCAGTATTACAGGCACCACTTGAAGGATTGGGTTCTTCAATCTGGACAATGTGTTTAATTGTATTATTAGGTGAGTTCTTCTGGTTCTTTGGAATTCATGGAAGTAATGTTACCGGAGCTGTAACAAGTGCACTTTGGATGGCACCAGCAATCGAAAATACACAAGCAGTAGCAAATGGTATGGCAGCGCCTAACACATTAAACTACTATGCACTTAATATCTATAAAGGTCCTAGACATTTAGTATTATCAGCGATGCTATTAATTATGCCGAAGAGTAAGCAATTAAAAGCAGTGGGAAAAGTGGCAATCGTACCTGGATTCTTTGGAATCTCAGAACCAATGAAGTTTGGTATTCCAATGGTATTAAATCCAACGATTCTTATTCCAATGTCACTTGCTCCAGTAATTTCAGTATTGATTTACTTTGGTGCATGTCAAATTGGATTCTTGGCTCCTGCAGCAATTAACCTGCCTTGGAGTATGCCTCCAATTATCAGTGGATTATTAGCTGGTGGATGGCAAGGTGCTGTTATTCAACTTCTACAAATGGTAGCAATCTTTGTTTTATACTTACCATTCTTCAAGATGCTAGACAAACAAAAATGTGCTCAAGAAGCTGAACAAGAAAGAATGCTTGAAGAACAAGCAGCAGCAAGTGCAGCATAAAACTTATGGAAGAGTTATATCTTATGGAAGAGTTATATTTAGAAGGTGAATGGCTTGTCTTAAAAGATAATGAAATCAAACAAGAAGACAGGGTTAAGATATATGAGAGTGATGATCCATCATTTACAATTGATGGTAAAACTCCCATAGCAGAAATCACAGGTGACAAATTACAATTCAAACCTATGACACTTGATCAGCGGATGTATTATACTTATACATTTGCTGATAAGGAAAAGAAAATAGCTACTCGCTTATTACCACTTGATGGGACATTCAATTGTCGTGATTTAGGTGGATATAAAGGAGCAGAAGGTAAACGAGTGAAGTGGGGACAATTGTTTCGCTCAGATGCCTTAAACAAACTAAGCGATCGCGATATTGCATTCTTAGAGGGAATAGGAATTAAAACGATTGTTGATTTTAGAGGAGATGGTGAGTGGCAGGCAGCTAAGGATAAACCAATTAAGGGAGCAGAATTTGTGAACTTAAGTCCTAATGCACATACGGCAGCCCTTGCTAGTGGGAACATTGTAGATGACAGGAAGAAAATAGAAAGCTTGGTGCAAATGGCACAAAGTGAAGAAGGCGTTAGAGAGTTGAACCAAAGACTGGATGAAATGGCTTTACAGATGCGTGAAATCGTTCATGGTGAGTATTCAAACAAGCAATATACAAAGCTAATGAAACTGTTGAGCGATGAAACAAGTGCACCATTACTGCAACACTGTAAAGGTGGAAAAGACCGTACAGGATTTGGAGCAATGCTGATGTTACTTGCATTAGGGGTATCGATTGAAGATATCGAATATGATTACATGTTGACAAAACAATACATGGCAGCACGTAATGAAAAACGCATGGATGAATATCATCAGTTTACAGATGATAAAGTTGTCTTAGAATATCTTTCAGGTCTTATGCAGACAAAAATGATTTATATCGAAGCTGCATGGGATGAAATGAAAAAGTTATCTGGAAATATTCCAACCTATTTGAAAGAACATATTGGGGTAACTGAAGCGGATATGAAAAAACTTCAGGAAATGTATTTATATTAATAATTAGATTAAGAGCGAAAGCTCTTTTTCTTACGGTAAGCTTATATATGTATATGATATAATAGTAAAAAAGGAGAGCGATTATGAGTTATTTAGGTATTGATATTGGTGGGAGCTATATAAAGTATGCATATGTAAATAAAGAATATGAAATTACAAAGCAGTGGAAGAAACCTACGTATTTATGTCAAAGTGTAGAAGAGTTTTATAATTATATTTGTGAAGACATTAACCTTGATGAAGTTGAGCTGATTGCAGTAAGTGCACCTGGTGTAATTAATGATGAAGGTTATGTGAAATCTAGAGCTGCAGTGAATGTTCAGATTATGTATAAGACAAATATTATTGAAGAACTAACAAAACGTACAAAACTACAAACCTTTGTATTAAATGATGCAAAAGCAGCAGGATATTGGGAACTACAAAAAGGAAATGGGAAAGGTGCATCTTCAAGTGTTTACTTCATTATTGGAACTGGAATTGGTGGTTGTGTTTGTGATGCAAACGGAGTGATTAATGGAGTTGATGGTATGGCTGGTGAGTTTTCGCAATTGCCTGTTCACTATCAGGGAAAAGAAGCGAAACAGATGACGGAATATTCTTCAATGCAGGCACTAACACAAATCTATGAAGCAAAATCTGGAGAGTTATTAATTGATGGAAAAGATATTTGCGAACGATATCATAATAAAGAAGCAGTTGCAGTAGAGGCGATCGAAGAATGGTGTCAGAATATCTGTCATTCATTATATACAATCATCTTATTCTATAATCCTGAAGTTATTTGTATCGGTGGAGGAATCTCTGAAGAAGATTGGTTTATTGAAAAAGTACGTACTACATTTGATTCTTTAAAAGCAGGAATGATTCATTTAGCTACAACTAGAATTGAACGTTGTAAATTCAATAACAATGCAAATATCTTAGGAGCAGTATTATACGCAGAAAACAAAAGCAAGACGATATAGTCTGCTTTTTTCTTTAATAATAGTTTCTGTTTCATATCAATTGCACTTTGAAGAATCTGTCTTATAATTATATCTATAGGATGGATAGGATATGACAAAAACAAGATTAGAAGCATTTACAGATGCAGTAATAGCAATTATTATGACAATTTTAATACTAGGGCTAGAGCCACCAAAAGCAGCTACATTTGCTGGATTATGGGAACTGCGCTATAGTTTTCTAGTATATATTTTAAGTTTTGTTTCTTTGGCAATCTACTGGAACAATCATCATCACTTATTTCAGATTGCGAAAGTAATCAATGGACGAGTACTATGGGCAAACTTTCTCTTTATTTTCTTTCTGTCACTGATTCCTTTTGTGACACAGTGGGTGGATGGAAACTTATTTGAATTAGCCCCAGAGGTTACTTATGGTGTTGTATTGATGATGGCTGATATTTCTTATGCAATATTATTACATGAATTGAAGAAGGCAAATGGACCAGATTCCAAGATTGCGAGAGCGCATGATGGATATATGAAATTAAGACTTACATTATCAATTAATACAGTTGGTATAGTAATTGGGATATTTGCACCAATCAGTATTCTTATCTTTTATATCATTGGATTGATTCCTTGGATCATTCCAGAAAAAAGAATTGAGAAAATATTTAACGAAGAACAGGAGTAATTGCTCCTGTTCTTTGTTATAATAAGGCAGAGAGGTTGTCTATGATAAAAAATATAATATTTGATATAGGAAATGTATTGTTGGATTTTAAACCAGCTATTTATTTCAGTAATGTAGAATGTGGAGATGAAGTTTGTTATCATATATTTCATTCACCTTATTGGAAGGAATATGATTTAGGGACGAAGTCATTAAGTGAAGTGAAGGATATACTGATTAGAGAAAAACCAGAATATCAACCACAGATTGAAGAGATACTTTCAAGATGGACGGAAGTACTAACACAAAGAAAAACGATGAAACATATTAAATCATTGTATGAAAAAGGATATCATATTTATTTGTTATCCAATTTATCATGTGATGCTGCTGATTATATCAAAAAGCGTTATGATTTGTTTGATCAGGTAGATGGTTATGTTTTATCATGTGATGTGAATTATATTAAACCAGATAAAAAAATATATCAGATATTATTAGATAATTATCATTTAAAACCACACGAAAGTGTATTCTTAGATGATCTAAAAGATAATGTAGAAAGTGCAAAAGCACTAGGGATGTATGGAATCCAAGTAGTTGATGAAGATAAAGCATTAAAAGAATTATATGAAGTGATAGAAGAGGATCAAAATGTTGAAGAAAAAACAAAAGATTAGTGGGGAAATTGAACAGGTTCAAAGTAATGGTTTAGGAGTCTTCACTTATCAGAAAAATAAAGTATTTGTGAAATATGTATTGCAGGGAGAACAGGTAGAAGTAATTATTACCAGAAAATTAAAAGAAGGATATCTAGCTGAATTACTAAGGGTTGTAAAACCATCAAGTATTCGTACTAAAGTAAAGTGTCCTTATTTTCAAAAATGTGGAAGTTGTAATTACTTACATATGTTGTATCCATTTGAATTGAAACAAAAGACACAGGAAATTAAACAGTTAGTTAGTCAGAATCGTTTAAAGCTAAATGTTCACAACTGTGAAGGTATGGATGTTCCTTATAGTTATCGTAATAAACTAATACTATCGTTTTCAAAAAATCGTAAAAATGAGATGGTAGCTGGTTTTTATGAACCATTTACTCATCATATTGTAAATATTGATAATTGTTTATTACATGATAAAGAAACGAATAAATTAATTAAAGATTTAAAGATGGTTGTCAAGAAATGTCGTTTAGATATTTATGATGAAAATACGAAATATGGTTTTCTTCGTCATATTCTAGTGAGAGAAAATCAAGAGAAAAAGTTTATGGTTACCTTAGTAACTGCAACTAAAGAATTTAGAGGTAAAAAGAAATTTGTTCAGGAACTTTTAAAAGTAAATGAAAATGTGGAAACGATTGTTCAAAACATCAACAGTCGTCAAACAAGTGTTGTATTGGGTGATGAAGAAATAAATATTTATGGTAGAGGTATTATCTATGATGACCTAAGTGGCCATAAGTTTAAGATATCTTCAAAATCTTTCTATCAAATTAATCATAGCCAATGTGAAAAACTATATGATAAAGCATTATCGTTATTAAAGTTAAATGGTGATGAAACAGTTGTTGATACTTATTGTGGTATAGGAACAATTACCTTATCAGTTGCTTCTAAAGTAAAGAAGGTAATTGGTGTGGAACTAAACGAAAATGCAGTTAGAGATGCAAATGTTAATAAAGAAGTAAATGATATTCATAATGTAGAATTTGTGAATGATGATGCAGGGAATTATATGCAGAAACTTGCTTATAAAAAGGCAAAGATAGATGTAGTAATTATGGATCCAGCTCGTGATGGTAGTGATGAGAAATTCTTAGATTCATTATTAAAACTACAACCGAAGCAAATTGTATATATTTCTTGTAATCCAGAAACACAAATGAGAGATTTAAAACATTTATCAAAACAATATCATTTTAAAGATATATACTTATATGATATGTTTCCAAGAACAACACATGTTGAGAGTGTTGTTTTGCTACAAAGGAAGAACAATTAGAAATCCTTTATTTTAAGCACTTTTACAAGCATTGTGAGTTTATAAGAGTGGATGCAAATGAAGTAAAAAAGTGATTAAAGACTATTTTAATGTTTCTGTTAGGCTAGAGATAGTTATTGGAAACACAAACTAAATAAGCAAATAAAATAATTATGGGGCTGTAACGAAATAGAATAATTAGAGGATTATCTATGGTGCTCCAATCTAATGGGGTTTAGTAGTCCCCTATAAAGATATAAAAAGGTGGGGTACGCACCGTGTTTTGTTTAAACCCCAAATTTGTACTCAGTAATGAAGCATTTTTATGGTGTGTTATTTAAAAAATATTTAACAATTTCTTCTTTTCTTAACCCAATATTCTCTGTATTGGTTTGAAAAGTGAGATACAATGTATTTGATTTACCTTCTTGTTCACTCGTGCAATAATCATTACTTGTAAAAGTGATATAATCATATTCACATTTTTTTTCTTTTTTTGAGGCTTCAATACTTTTAATTGAATAGTCAGGAAATATAAATAATTCCATTTCTTTTGTATCATAATCTTGATGTTTTAAATCGTCTATTTTCACTTTTATTAATTCATTATTTTTATAAATCCCTATATAACTTTCTTGATTTTCTTCATTATAAACTCGAATTTCATTATTTTCCTTAACTATTTTATAATTATTTTCAAGTAATATCATTTCAATTTCTTCGGTAGAAAGTTCTTGTTTTTCATAGATGTTTGAATATAATTTTTCTATATTGTTAAATTCTTCATCTGCAGTCTGTTCAAAATATAGCTTTAAATCATCAACAGTAATTTCTAATGAAACTAATATATTATTAACTTCATTAGAAATTTCCTTTGCTTTATCAATTTGACTATCATTACATTTATCTTTATTTTCATTTTCATCTAAATAATAAGTACATTGTGTGGAATCATTATATATTTGAATATATTTTTTTCCTGTCTTAATTTCATTCAAATAAATATACGTATTATTATCTTCGAAAAAAATAAAGTTCAAAAAACTGATATTCTCCTTATTATTTATGCTGAATACAGCTTGTATTTCATTGTTACTTTCTTTGTCAAGAAGGTTTATCGTTCCACCATATTTAAATTCAGGAATTTTTAATGCTCTAGGACAAGTAGTATCTTTTAAATTGCTAGAAAAACATTCGTTATCTAAATTAATAGAAGCATTAGGATTTTGTGAAAAAGTAAAATATAAATTATAATTTTCCTCTAGTCTATTTTTTACTTCTTTATGGGTTAAACTTTTATTTTCTAATTCACACCCTGCTAGAATGAAACAAAAAATACAAATGATAATTCTTTTCATGCTTTCTCCTTTTGTATAAATAAAACATATTAATTATTTATAAACTTAATTATATTGATTAAACATAAGATATCAATAATAAATGTCTAAAGTGACACAAATAATGATTAAATAATTATTTGTAATTAATGTGCGCTTTTAAGATATTTTCTATTCTTTCGTTCGCTATACTATCAGTTAATCTTGTGATAGTTGGAATGATATCTTATATAGTAACGTAAAGAAATCGTTACGTTTTCAATTCCGTTTTACTATTATTTTTAGTCATGTTTCTTAACTTTAACAATAGAATATAGTTTAAGAATTAGATTAATCTCTTTTTCTTATTTGTTATTTTAGTTTGATAATATTAGCATTAGCTTATATCTAGTAGATAAAGATGCCTCACAACAAGAGTCTAATTATTTTAATTTGGATTATAGTGTAAACAAACAAGTAGAAGCAGTAGTTGATTATGATAAAACAGGAATTGATTCTAATCCTCTCTTGATATATGTAGGTATAGTTACTTCATTATGTATAAGGATAATTGCTATAGTAATATCATCTATTTTGATTAATCGAGATATGAAGAAAGAAATTATATATTTATTGGCTTAATTCAACTAGAGAATACCCAACATCTTTTAATCATTATGATTAGTGGACTTTTTTAAAATTCTTTATAAATCATACATCCGCTCTTATTAATGATTAATTTTGATGCCTAGGTATCCGTTGGTTGAATTAAGCTTATTTATTTAGTGATAAACATTTTGAATCCTATTAAATTGCAAAAATTTATGAACCAACCGAGCAGTATAAAGGTTGAAAGAAAAATGCTAAACACATTCAATACAGAAAACTCATGTAACCTAGAAATCAAATAATCAATATTATATATGATAATAGAGAAGTAGTTGCTATACAAATAATATAATAGAATATATAATAATAGTGAAATTACGAAAATTATACAAGATTTTTATTTTTTTAAAATAAGGACAGGGGGAACTAACATGGCAAGAATAACAAAGGTTTTGTTTATTACAATCATCGTATTACTTGGTGGATGCAAAAACTCAAATGAATCGAGAAATAATGAGATAGACATAGAAGTTGTTAAGGAAATTCTTGATAATAATGATTGGAAATACGAATCAAAAAGCTATGATGATAGTGAGACTGCATATGTACATATATATAAGAATGAGGGAGATATAGTTTTTACTGCTTATGCAGATAACCATAATAATGGACTTAAATCAATTGTGTACTACAACAATGAATATGATGTGGCAGACTGCGGTGCAATCTATGAAAAAGACAGGGAAAACTATGTGATAAGTGAAACAGCAATAAATTATGCGGAGAAAGAATTATCTGAAATGGGGATAACGATGGATGATTTTATAAGGTTTTGTAGATGGATAATAGGGTAGATTATGGGGTCGTCTAGCAGACTATAATGATTTTCTTGAAGAATATATGAATGGAAATCTATATGTATATGTAAGTAAAACGAATAAGGCAATGTAATATTAGTTTATTTGATTTCTGGATGTTCAATGTATAAAAGCAGTGATGAAGAAGGGGTATTAAAATTACAAGAGATATTACATATAGAGTTAATGGGGGCATTAAAATCATATGAATTTATTTTTAATTATGGTAAATTAGAAATGAAAACATTAGGAGGTAAGGAAATGATAACAGGATTTTGTTGTACAAACATTTTTTCGAAGCAAGCGAAAGAACTAGTTGAATTTTATACCAAGACATTAGAAATACCACTTATTAGAACTGACGATGATGAATCAAATGGAGTTTATCTTGGGTTTATAGAAAACGCACCTACCATTTGTATATGGGATTGTACAAGGTTTGATGCTACACCTACAGGATATCAATCTTTTGTATTTCAGAGCGATGATCTTGATTCTACAATTGAATATTTAAAGAAAAAAGGTGTTTCAATGGGAGAACCTGTTAGATATGATTGGGGAACATATGAAGTTCGCTTAAATGATATTGATGGTAACGAAGTGGTTATTTGTGAACTTTGGCAATAAATAGTTTTATAGGACAATTATGAGTATTTCAATTATTTGAAATACTCATTTTTAAAATGGAAGAGAACAAATAATTTATTGTGTATCATGATATAGTATATATAGTGAGGTTATTATGGATTTATTATGGAATAGTACACCAAAAGAAAAAATACGTTTAGATTTTTTACCTTGTAAAAATACTGGCAAAGATATTCGTTGGGAAGAATGGCATCCTGAAAACTATCTTCGTATATACTTATCGGATTACAATAAACTGCTACCATACTTTAATAATGTTTTTCCCTTACTTGATCCAACAAATGGAGAAGAACAATCTTCTTTTGACGTCTGTTGGGATAACTGGATAGGTATAGATGATTGGAAAGATATTATTAAACTCATTAAAAACGATATGTTATCTATTGAAAATGAAGATGAATTATTATTTTTTAATACATTTGTGCAATGGATTGAACAACAAATGCAGTGGGCTGATATTATTGTTGTAGAAGGTAATCAATAACAATTATTAAATATGAAATACTATTAAGAATATGTAATGAACGAAAGGACAAAATTATGATTTCAATAAAATATGCTACAAAAGAAGATACTAATTTTTGGTTTACTTTAGATGCTCATATGTCTGAAAAAGAATATTATTTAAAAGTGAATGAGAATAGAGCATACATCATTTATGATGATCATAAACCTATTGGAATTATGCGATATAATTTATTTTGGGATAATCTTCCATTTCTTACAATGATTCATTTAGATGAGTCATATCAAGGTAAAGGTTTTGGTAAAGAGGCAATGTTGTTTTGGGAAAATGAGATGCGTAATTTGGGTTATGGAGTTGTTATGACTTCTACCCAAGCAGATGAAGAAGCACAACATTTTTATCGTAAATTAGGTTATAAAGACAATGGATGTCTTGTGATGGATTTGCCACAAGTGAAACAACCGCTGGAAATATTTCTGATAAAAGAATTGTAAAAAAAAGATATTGACAACGCTTACACTCTAAGGTATCCTAAAATTAAAGATAGATTGTTAGGGTTGTGATTTTTATCCAGTAATAAAAAGCAAGGCCTATCATCCAATTTTTAAATTGGTTTGATGGTGTTTGCTTTTTTTGTCGTAAAAAAGCAATATAGAATTTGAAGGAGGTAAAGAATGGAAACTTTATGTAGTCCAGTAAATGGAAATGTTATTAAACTTGAAAAGGTGAACGATGAGATGTTCGCGCAGAAAATGTTAGGTGATGGAATTGCGGTTGTACCAAGTGAGGATGATTTTGTTTCACCAATTGATGGTGAAGTAACACTTATTTATGAGACGCAACATGCAATTGCTATAAAAACAGAATGTGATACAGAGGTACTGATTCATATTGGTATCGATACAATGAATCTGGAAGGAAAACCATTTAGTACGAAAGTGCATGTGGGTGACAAAGTGAAAAAAGGAGATCTACTTACAAATATCAATTGGGCAATGATTTTAACCAAAGGGTTAGAAAAGGTTGTGCCAATCATTATCTTAAATAAGAAGGTGAAGTTAATAAATGATACTGAAGATGTTGAAGTTAAAGTAGGAGATCCAATATTAAATATTGAGTAATTTTAAGGAGGTAGCCAAGTATGTTTACAAAGAAGGTTTATAACAATAATATTGTTATGGCGGTTGACGAGAATGATAATGAAGTTATTCTTGCTGGAAAAGGGGTTGCCTATGGATTGAAAAAGGGTGATGTGATAGATAGGAGTAAGGTAGAGAAAAGGTTTGAATTAAAAAAAGATACTAGTCCTCGATTTGGAGAACTAATTCAGGATATTCCACTTGACTATGTAATTATTTCAGAAGAGATTATTGCATATATAAAAGCAAATAGTGATAAGAAAATCAATGATAGTATTTATATCACACTGACGGACCATATTGTAAATTCAATTGAAAGAATTAAAATGGGAATTGATTTTGATATGACTTTATTGTTGAATGTTAAAACGTTATATAAAGAGGAGTTTAAATTAGCATTACATGCAGTAGATATGTTAAGAGATTACTTTAAAATTCCGCTTAGTGATGATGAAGCAAATTTTATTACTCTTCATATTGTTAATTCTCAGTTTGAAGATAATATGATGGAGATGTATACAATTACTTCAATTTTGGAAAAGATAACGAGTATTGTTAAAAATCGATTCAATATTGATATTGAGAATAATTATAACTATGATCGTTTCATGACACATTGTCGATTTTTTGTTCAAAGAGTAATTAATCAAGAACACTTTGAACAAAATAGTGCACTGAATTATACTCTGCTTGAAGCAACGAAAGATCAACTTCCAAAACAGATGGATTGTGTAAATGAAATTGTTGAGTATGTTGAAAAGAATTATGGTTATGTAACTAGTGATGATGAAAAAATGTATTTGTTGTTCCATTTAGGAAGACTAACAGATCAGTAGATATAGATAATAAACGTATTTTATTAATATTTGTTTTACTAATTTATCAAATACTAATATATGTTTAATAGGGTACGTTATTATACATTGAAACAAGCGAAAAACAGTATATAAATTGTTCAATGAAATGAAAAATTAGTAGAAAGGGTTGTAATGGCTATCCAGACCATTACACTAGGTATGGAACAAAACATATTGGATGGTTACAGTGAGGCTGGCCAAACCTCTTAATAGTTTTTGATTAATTATTGAGGAGGAAATAAAAATGAAATATGTAGAAATGTCAAAAGAAGTGTTAGCAGGTGTTGGTGGTTTAGATAATATTAAATTCGTAGAAAGATGTGCCACACGCCTAAGAATTCACTTCTATAAAAAAACGAAAGTAGATTTAGAAGCTATTAAAAAAGCTGAAGGAGTTATGGGGGTAGTTGAAAAAGGTGGACAAGTTCAACTAATCATTGGACCAACTGTCCAAGAAGCCTATACTGACTTCTTGGAAGTATCTGGTTACAATCCGTCAGAACATGCAAATAATGCATCTAAGGATGATAATGAAGAACCAGAGGTAAAGAATTTTTCATATTATATAAATGTATTTGGTAACTTTGCTACAGGTGTGTTCATGCCTATCATCCCTGCATTAATTACTGGTGGATTAATCTTAGCGATTAAGAATCTATTAGTAAACTATATGGGAGTTGGGGTAGAATCAGGAACTGCACAAATCATGTTAGCAATTTTCAGTGCAGGATTCTCGATGCTGCCTGTATGGATTGGATATACATTAGCAAGCAAGTTGAAAATGGAACCAATCATGGGTGCCTTCTTAGGGGCTGTACTTGTCAGTGGTTCAATTAGTGGTGTTGAGGGATTAGATTTCTTTGGTATCGCTGTACCAGCAGTAGGTTATGAAAGTAGTGTAATGCCAATTGTATTTGGTGTGGTTTTCATGTACTTCGTAAATAAATTACTTGCCAAAATTATTCCAGAAATGTTTGTCTTTTTCTTAAAGCCATTATTAACTATGGCAATTGTAGTTCCTGTAACATTAATTATCTTAGGACCAATTGGTACTGAACTTAGTGGTGCAGTAGGAAACTCTATGGAAGCGTTTATGGGCTTTGCTGGTTGGTTAGCAGTACCTGTAATTGCAGCGCTTTATCCATACATGGTTATGCTTGGTCTTGATAAAGCCGTTACGGTTATAATGATCGAATCAATTGCAACAACAGGTGCTGATAACTGGGTTATGGTTACAGGTCTGGTATCAAACTTATGTATTGGTGCTGCAGCACTTGCAGTTGCTTTACATATTAAAAATAAGAAACAAAAGGGTCTGATTTCATCGTTTGGTGTTACTGCTCTTTGTGGTGTTACAGAACCAGCATTTTATGGTTCTTTGATTATGCGTCCGAAATGTCTAATCGGTGTTGCCATGGGTGCAGTCACTGGTGGATTAGTAGCTGGAATTTTTGGACTTCAGAACTATGTAGTTGGAGGTTGTCCAGGTCTGTTGACTGCATTATTCTTCCTTCCTGAAGATGGAAGTATGGGTAACTTTATCTTGTTCTGGGTCGTTTGTGCGATATCTATTGTAGTATCTTTTATTGCGACAACTGTAATTTTAAAGAGAACAGAAAAAGTTGATGTTAGTGATGAAGAAACTGAAGTAGTAGGAGACACAGTTACAGCTAGTTAATGTTGTAGAGACTCCTTTATAAAAGGAGTCTCTACTTGTTTGTTAAATAGACAGAGAGGACAAAAAATATGAAAGTTTTAGTTGGAGAATTTGTCACTGAATCAAATGCAAATATACCAAATTTATGTGAAATCAAAGATTATGATATTAGCTTTGGTGATGAATGTATAAAGAAAATGAGAATAAAGGAAACCTTCAATCATAATGAAATCGAATTGATTCCTTCTATATATGCGAATGCAGGAGCTTCTGGTGTAGTTGATAAAAAAAGTTTTAACTATATCGAGTCCTATTTAATAAAAGAAATAAAGAAACATATCCATGAGATTGATGGTATTTTCTTGATGCTACATGGTGCGAGTGAAGTGGAAGAGATTGGATCTGGTGATCATCATATACTAAAAGAAGTTCGTAAATTGGTAGGCCCTTATATGCCAATTGCAGTAGTGTGTGATCCTCATGGAAATCTTGAAGAAACGTATGTGCGCTCAACGCAGGTAATTCGAAGTTATCGTGAATCACCACATATTGATGCTGATGAAACAATGAATATTGTGGCACAGATGTTATGTGATATTTTAAAAAATCGAAGACCCGTACATTCACTTTATAGGAAACTACCACTGATACTGGGTGGAGAACAAAGTGTATCTGCAGATGAACCAGTGTATTCAATTAATCAGTATCTGAATGAAATAGAGAAAGATGAAAGAATTATGAGTGCATCATGGCATGTTGGATATTTAAGACATGATTGTGATGTTGCAGGATGTGGTGTTGTAGTTGTACCAACAGATGATAAATATGTAGAGTATGCAACTAAGAAACTTGATGAACTGTATGATTATGTTTGGAATAAGCGTCATGAGTTTCATTATACAGGAACAACGATGAAACCATTAGAAGCATTAAACTATGCTTATGAGTTTAATGAAAAACCGTTCTTTATAACCGACTCAGGTGATAATGTAACTTCTGGTGCAACTGGTTGGAATACGTATTTGTTAAGTGAAGTTTTAAAACATAAAGGCTCAGATAAAAGTGTGTTATTTGCATCCATTAATGATGATAAGACATACGGAGAACTAGAGTTGAAGCCAGTAGGTAGCGAAGTAACTACAGCTATTGGTGTTGGTTATGATGAGTTAAGTAAAGCAATTGAAGTAACTGTAAGAATTAAAAGTAAAGGTGATTTGTATGGTTTTATGATGCATGATCCGCAGTCAATTTTTGGTCAATGTGTTGTAGTGAATATTGTAGGAACAACTATTGATGTGGTGATAGCGAACTCAAATTGGGCTTTATGTGAAATCAATCAGTTTGATAAGATTGGAATCGATTTGAATGATTACGATATTGTGGTTGTGAAACAGGGATATATATTCCCTGAATTAAAAGCAATAGCAAAAGAAAGTGTAATGGCATTAACTGATGGTGCTACTCCACAAGATACTGCATCAATTAAATTTAAACGAATTAAACGACCAATGTATCCAATCGATAAAATATAATGACAGGAAGGAGATAGCATGAAAATATTAGTTTCAAAATTTGTTTTAGAAGCAAATGCTAATGTCCCAATGATGAGCGATTTAGAAAATGCAGCGATTTCTTATGGTGATGATGCCCTTACTCATATGCAGTTAGGTGATGTATTTGATGATGAAGATATTGAACTTATTCCTGTCATCTGTGCGGATGTGGGATGTAGTGGTGTAATGAAAAGAAAAGCATTTGCTTATATTGAGAATAGAATATTAGATGCACTAAAGAAGTATCGTAATGAAATTGATGCAGTTTATCTGCATTTACATGGTGCAAGCGAAATAGAAGATTTGGAAGGTGGTTCAGGTGAACATCATCTGGTAAAGGAAGTAAGAAAGATTGTTGGCCCATATATGCCAATAGGGGTCTCTTGTGATCCGCATGGGAACCTTAGTAAAGAATATGTAGAGAATGTAAACATTATTCGTTCGTTTCGTGAAGCACCACATACGGACATACCAGAGACAGTACAATTTGTTTGTCGTGAATTAGTTAACCTAGTTCGTAATCGAAGAAGCATGACACCAGTGTATCGAAAATTACCTTTGATACTAGGTGGAGAACAGACGGTATCTGCTGATGAACCTGTGCGTTCATTTAATAAGTTTATGGATGAAATGGAAGAGGACGAGCGTATATTAAGTGCATCTTGGCATGTTGGGTATATTCGTCATGATACAGCAGTTGCAGGTTGTGGAATTGTAGTGGTTCCGAGTGATGATAAATATCGTGAGTATGCAAATGAGAAAGCAGATGAATTAGCAAAATTTATCTTTGATAAACGTTATGAGTTTCATTATACAGGAATTACCAAACAACCAGATGAAGCATTGCAGATGGCGTTGGAATTTGATGGGAGACCAGTTGTTATATCTGATTCAGGTGATAATGTAACTTCAGGTTCTATGGGAGCCAACACATTTGTTTTAAAGCAGTTGTTAGAAGTAAATGATCTTAAGAAAAAAGTATTGGTTGCATCGATTCATGATGCAAAAACTTATAATCAGTTAATGAGAAGCGAGATTGGTGATAACGTGAATATTAATCTGGGAATGAATTTGGATGAACTATCTACACCAATTGATTTACAAGTCTGTGTTAAAATGAAAGGAAGACAAGAGGGAACTTTCATGTATGGAGAAGATGGAGATTATGGAGGATTGGTTAGAGTGTCAGTAACTAACTGCCCAATTGATATTGTAGTTACTGAAAACAATCATTCATTTGTTGAAATCCATCAGATTGAAGCATGTGGCTGCACACTAGATGATTATGATATTCTGGTTGTAAAGCAAGGATATATTCATCCAGAGTTACTTGATGCTGGAAAACTTTGCATTATGTCACTGACTAAAGGTGCAACACTTCAAGATACATCAGCATTAGATTTTAAACTGATTATGCGCCCAATGTTCCCAATCGATAATATTTAAGAGGTGGAAAGATGATTGAATTAAAAAAAGTACAACGTCCTAAAAAAGAAATGGACATTCAACCAGTATTACTGAGTGATGAAACAATACAACAACGAAAAGAAAAAATATTAAAAGGAATGAAGCAGGATAATCTTGATGTAATTATTGTATATGCTGATTTGGAACATGGTTCTAATTTTGAATACTTATGTGGCTTTTTACCAAGATTTGAAGAAGCAATGCTTGTATTACATGTAAGTGGAGATGCTTATATGGTATTAGGAAATGAAAATTTAAATAAAGCATCAAAAGCTAGAATCGATGTGAAAGCAGTACATATGCCACATTTCTCTTTACCCGATCAACCAATGGATACTGATAAAACAGTGAGTCAGATTTTATCGCAATGTAATATCAATCAGGCAAAGAAAATTGGAATTATTGGATGGAAGAAATTCACAAATACAGTAGAAAATGAGAATAAAATATTTGATATTCCATATTTCGTAATGGAAGCATTAAAAGAAACTTGTCCAAATGCTGACTTTGTAAATGGTGCATATTTATTTATTGGAGAAAATGGAGCACGTAACACAAACAATGCAAATGAAATTGCTCACTATGAGTTTGGTGCAACTCTAGCAGGAAACTGTATATTGGATACATTAGATGCTTTTGAAGTTGGAAAAAGTGAAATGGAAATTGCATCAAAACTAGAACAATATGGACAACGTCATAGTGTTGTAACGATTATGGCAAGTGGTGAAAGATTTGTAAAAGCAAATATGTATCCAAGTCTTAAAAAAGTTGAACTAGGTGATAAAATATCAATTACAACAGGTTATAAAGGTGGACTTCAAAGTCGTGGAGGTTATGCTGTAGCGAGTCGAAATCAGTTACCAGAAGGCGAACAGGACTATCTTGATAAAGTTGCAAAGCCTTATTTTAATGCAGTTGTAACATGGTTAGAAACGATTAGAATAGGAATGAATGGAAAAGAACTGTATGACAAAATTGAATCCGTATTACCAAAAGCAACATATGGATGGAGTCTGAATCCTGGACATTTATGTGCCGATGAAGAATGGCTATCATCACCTGTGTATCCGGAGTCAATGGAGAAAATATCAAGTGGAATGTTATTTCAAATTGATATTATTCCTTCTGTAAAAGGATATGGTGGGGTAAGTTGTGAAAGTGGGGTTGTTCTTGCAGATGAGAAGTTAAGAACAGAAATACAAAATAATTATCCAGATATGTGGAAACGATTTGAAGCAAGAAGAAATTATATGATTCATGAATTAGGAATTGCAATCAGTGAAGAAGTATTACCAACAAGTATTGCTACTGCTTACTTAACTCCATATTTATTGGATAAGGACAGTGCATTTGTAGTTGTTAAATAATGAAAGTGAGGAAACAATGAATAAAGATAAATTTTTATGGGGAAGTGCTACTGCTGCATACCAGTGTGAAGGTGGATGGGATGCAGATGGAAAAGGTGTAGGTGAATGGGATGTATTCTCTCATGAAAGCCCATTAAACATCAATGGAGCTACTGGGGATGTAGCCTGTGATTTCTATCATCGTTATAAAGAAGACATTGATATGATGGTTGAAGGGGGACAGAATACGTATCGCTTTTCGATTGCATGGACACGGATTATTCCAAATGGAGTTGGTGAAGTGAACCAAAAAGGGATTGATTTCTATAACCGTGTAATTGATTACTGTTTTGAAAAAGGAGTAGAGCCTAATGTCACTTTGTTTCATTATGATTTACCTGAAACAATAGCGAAGAAAGATGGATTTGGAAATCGTGAAACTGTTGATGCATTTGTTGAATACGCTAAAGTTTGTTTTAAAGCATTTGGTGATCGAGTGAATTTATGGTCAACAATCAACGAACCCAGATATTATGCATATTGTACCAATATGGTAGGAAACTATCCACCAAATCATAAAGTTGATTTCGATCGCTTTTATCGTGTGCTCTATCATGAAATCCTAGCAAGTGCCAAAGCGGTAAAAGCATTTCATGATATGGAACTGAAGGGTAAAATTGCAATTGTTCATGACAGCAGTAATGCTGAAATTGCTCCTGGAACCAAGGAACCGCAAAAAATAAAAATGATGGCTGATTTATTTTATACAGACCTAGTATTGGAAACATCAATTACTGGTAGAATTCCAGGTGCTTTAATCCCAATGCTTAGAGAAAATGATATTGATACATCATTTATTAAATTTGAAGATGCAATTGATTTCGCTAATGGTAAAATCGATTATTTGGGACTTAATGTATACAATCGAGTTTATTTAACTGACTATACGGAGGGTGAAACTGAAGTATTTCATAACAATAAAGGAAAAGGTTCCAAATCAAAAGAAGGGATTCGTATCAAAAACTGGTTTGAAACAACAGATGATGCAAATACAAAACGTAACTTATGGGGACGTGAAATCTATCCAAAATGTATTTACAATGCGCTAATGGAAATTAAAGACCTTTATGGTGATATTCCTGTATATATTACCGAGAATGGTCATGGGATGTATGAGAATGCAGATGTAAATGGATATGTGGAAGATGATGAACGAATCGATATGATGCAGGGATATATTGATTATATGTTGAAAGCACGAGAAGATGGATGTAATGTTTGTGGATACTATGCATGGTCAACAATGGATGTATATAGTTGGGTCAATGGATATGAAAAACGTTATGGATTTGTAAGAATTGATTTCGATGATCCAAAGTTACCACGTATTCCTAAAAAGAGTTATTATTGGTTTAAAGAGTTGATTCATAATTTCTACGAAAAGGAAGGTAGATAATTTAGATATAAGAATTATTTTTATAAGCTAAGAACTGTAATCTAAAAGGTTATAGTTCTTTTTGTATCCAAAAATAAAACTAAAAAAAGGGAACGAAGTTCTATTTCAATTGTCTTTATAATTAAGGTAGAATAAAAGTGGAAAGAAAAAATGAACGAAATGGGATTTAATTACAACTAATATAAGTGGGTATGAAAAAGATATGGGGTGAAAGAGAAAGAAAGTACAATAATTTTGGGCAAGAATGGGAAGTAAGTAAAGTAAAAAGAAAAGACTAGATATTGGATATTTAAACATAATGGAAGAATTCTAAAAAATTTATTATACAAAATTGCTGTATAATGAACTTTTTTTGATTTCAAAGTATCTAGCATTACAACGGAGGGCATATAAAATGAATGCGCATAAAAGAATTGATACAGAGATAATTGTTCAATATATGAAGAATCCTAAAGACATGAGTGCCTTTAATAAGATTTATGAACATTATCGAAACCGACTGTATTGTTTTAGTTATTCTTATACACGGAATCACTCAGGGGCAGAAGAAGTGGTTCAGGAAACGTTTATTCGAATGATTGATAAAATAAAACAGTTGCGTGATCCGGAGTCATTTCAGACATGGTTGTTTAAAACCTGTTACAGCTGTATCTTGTTGTATCATCGAAAAGAGAATCGATTTAAGAATTTAGATGATGTACAGGAAGTAAGTAATGTGAAATACAAAGGAAAAACTCAAGTTGAAATATTTGAGGAGAATGAAGCACTCGATGAGATTAAAGAAGTAATGGAAGAGTTAGGGACTCGTTTTCAAAGTGTAGCAATGCTGTACTATTTTGATGAATTAAAAATCAAAGAAATATCAGATGTATTAAAAATACCTGAAGGTACAGTAAAAACCAGATTAAAAAAAATAAAAGAAGACTTAAAAATAAAGTTAGATGAGAAAGGTATTAGTCCAGAAAAATATATGTCAATTGGCTTGTCACCTCTGATTATTGAAGTGTTCAGAGAACAGGCATTTTACGCTCAGATGAGTAGTACCCAAGTAAGTAATGTATTGGCAAATATTACACAGGCAACAGTATCTTCATCAGTTACTGCAGGGAATGTTGCAGCTTTATTTTCAAAACAGGTAATCGCATCTGTATTAGTGGCTACAGCGATAACATTGGGAACCTATACTGCTATTAAATCAGATTCAGATATTGTAGATCAGATTGTATATCAGAATAAACTTACCAACAATATAGTAGAGGTGCAGGTACTATTGAATAAAAATATCGAACAGAAAGATATTATAGTACTAAAGGGGGCAGAAGAAATTGAAGTTAGTATTGAAGATAAGAAATTATTATTTCATGCAGATGAAAATGATACTTATAAAGTAATTGCAGGAGATGATGAGTCTTATGAAATTACCATTAACTCAATTGATCGAGAAGCACCAGTAGCTAATTTAAAAGAATACAGGGAAGATGGATTATCTTTAGATATTAGTGACGATAACTCAGGTGTAGACTACGATTCATCCTATGTACTTTATAATGAAACATCATATCCAATTTCACCAGATGGCAGTGTAAGTGGTGAGTTTGATGGTTCTTTGAGTATCTATGTTTATGACAACGTAGGGAATGTCAGTGAGTATACCATTAATATAAGCGAATAAAGCAAGGAGGAATATGATGAAAAGAGGGAGTGGGCTACTTCTTTTAATATTGTTTATTTTACCTATTGATATCATTCATGCAGAAGAAGTTGAAATTAACTTCTATGATGAAAACGGGCAGCTGATTGTAACCAATCATATAGATGAGGGGGAGGATATTGAGATTCCTACCATATCTAAGGGAGGTTATAATTTTTATGGTTTTAATACAGAGAAAGATGGCAGTGGAGAATATATTAAAACATTTAAGGCATTAGAGTCAGAAAACTATTATGCAATTTATGTTCCTATTCTTTATCCAGTAAACTATTACGTCAATAATGAACTAATCTATTCAATTGAAATTCCTTATGGAGAGATAACACCACATATGGATGCTCCATATATAAAGGATATGCTATTTGAATATTGGCAGGGAATTGATATCGTTGCTGGTCCAATGAATGTTATTGCTATTTATAAAGAAGATAAAGTAGAAAAAAAAGTAGAAATGGATCTAACAAGAAAAACTGAAAAAAGTAAAAATGTTGATAAAGTAGATATAAAAGCAAAAAATGCAGAGGAATACTCAGTAAACTTAGAAGAGGTAAAAGTTCTTCAGGAAGAGCATCGGGAAGAATCAACTAATTGGTTATTACTGATTGCTGTCTATATATTAACGTTTTTAGTGACGATGTTATTTTTTTACTTCAAAAAAAGAAAAACAAAAAGAGTATAATCATAATCCACAAAAATAAATTTAAATATTTTCATCAAAAATGAACTTTTATGAATTTAAGAGTATCCGTGTTGTTGACAGATGATAGTTTGAAGGGTTTATCTATAAACACTTTCTTCAGTATTTGTTAGGAGGGCGAAAGATGGAGATATGAATTTAAAACTTTGATATGACGTAGAGCATAATTACTCTACATGGGCAGGTTAAAAAGCAAAGAAAGGATTAAAAAAGATATGAAGAAACTATATAAGATTGTAGTAATCGCATTAATGAGCATTTCATTTATTAGTGCAGGGGCAATTGCTACAAATAATCAAATAAAGGGAGAGGAACTAGCTCCAGCAGACAGAATTGTAGGAACCCTAACTGAGTTGGAAGATGCAATTTATGATGCACCTACAAATAGAGAATTCATTATTGAATTAAGTGCAAATATTGAATTAGATAGTACACTTACAATTTATGCGAATGAAAATGTAGTACTTCGCTCTACAAGCGGGCAAGCATATACAATCACACACTCTGGAACAGGAAGACACTTTAATACGAGAGGAACATTAACATTGAATAATGTAATTCTTGATGGTGGTTCAACTGTTGGTGGTGTAATGGTTGATGGTTCATCAGGTAAACTAGTATTGAACACTGGTTCCATTATTCAAAACTGTTATAGTACTGTATTTTCTTTTGGAGTAGGTGGAGGAGGTGCCATCTATGCCAAAAGTGGAACTGTAATAATGAATGATGGAATCATCCAAAATAATGAGCATGAGTCTTATGGTGGAGGAGGAATCCGTGTTGAAAGCAATGGTTCGTTCACGATGAATGGAGGAATAATAAGAAATAACGTAGGTAGCCGCGGTGGTGGTATAAATATTGGAAGAGGGACTTTCATAATGAATGATGGTCATATTTATGGGAATATCGGAGAATATCGTGGTGGAGGAATTTACACTGAAGAATCTACATTTACAATGAATGGTGGTTTGATTGGTGGAACTGATATCAGCTATGCTAACCATTCAGATTACGCTGGTGGAGGAGTATATGCAGGGGAAGGATCAACGTTCACAATGGGTGGAACAAGTGAAGTAGCATATAACACTGCTGGTACAAGTTCAATAAATGGTGGAGGTGCAGGTGTATATACCTATACAATTTCTTCAAAAATAAATAATTTTGTGATGAAAGATTCAGCAACCGTTCATCATAATACTGCTACTAGTTCTGCAGGAGGAGTTTATATTGCAGGAAATGAAAGTGGTACATTTACAATGGAAGGTAATGCATCTATCTATAATAATCAGGCAAACTCAGGAGCAGGGTTGAGCATAGTCGATGCGGCAACAATATTAAAAGATAATAGTAGTATCTTGAATAATGCAGCTTCTGGTACAGGAGGAGGTGGATACATCTCTAACTATAATACATTTGTTATGCAAGATAATGCAGTAGTAAAAGGAAATACTGCAGCTACTGCAGGAGGTCTTTATATTAGCCAAGGAGTAACTGCAACGATTAAGGGTAATAGTTTAATTACGGAAAATACTGCAAGCTATAATGGTGGTGGTGTTTATGTAATTGGGATTGATGCATATGCAGGATATACAAAAGTGTATATTGAAGGTGGAACAATCAGTAAAAACTATGCAAATGGAATAGATTCTGGTGACTTGAAATCAGGAGGAGGTGGTATCTACTATACTGCCGAGTTCTGTGATTTAGAGATTACAGGAGATACTAACATAATTGATAATCATGCACCTAATGGGCATGGTGGTGGAATTCATTCTCGAGATCATTCACAAATAAAAGTAAGTAGTGATACCGTGTATGATGGAAATACTGCATCAATTGCTTATATACCAGATCCATTAGATACAGCACAATATCCAGATGTTCAACATAAGACATTGAGTATTCCAGTTGGACATTCATTGAATAACTATGATGTAAACTATGTTGGTACACAGGAAGCAGTGATTTATAAAGTAACTTATCATGCAAATGGTGGGGTTGGTACTCCTCCAGTTACAAAATCTTATCTTGAAAATGATACAGTAACTGTAGAAGGAAATAGTACAAACCTAACATTAGCTGATCATACATTTGATGGATGGAATTTACTGGCAAATGGTACAAGTACAAATTATGATGGCGGAGAAACATTTTTAATGCCAGCCAGAAATGTAGATTTGTATGCACAATGGGATCCAGTTCCCACACCTGTTACTTCGTATACAATTACGAAAACAAGTAACCCAGGTACAGGAACTGAGGTTGAACGAGGAGATACAATTACATACTCGATTGCTGTGAAAAACACTGGTGATACAGTATTGCAGAATGTGAAGGTAAGTGATGTATTAGATGCTGGTGTTGTTTATGAAGAAAACAGTATGACTGCTTCAAAAGCTACTGTTACAAAAACTAATAATAATGGAACATTAGAGTGGGTAATTGATGAAGTAGCCAAAAACGAAACTGTTACGTTAACATTTAAAGTAAAGGTAAGTGATACTGCTACGATTACAAACGATACAATTAAAAATACTGCAAAGATGGAAGTTGGTAGTGACTCAAAAAATTCAAATGAAGTAAAACATACCGTAAAAAAAGAAGATCCAGTAACTCCAACAACATCTTATACAATCAAAAAATCAAGTAATCCAGTATCAGGTAGTGAAGTAAAACGAGGAGATACACTAACATATTCAATTGAAGTTAAAAATACTGGGGATACAGTATTAAAGAATGTAGATGTAACAGATATATTAGATGCAGGTGTAGTCTTTGAAGAAAATAGTATGACAACATCCAAAGCAGGTGTTGCTATGTCAAATACGAATAGTGTATTAACATGGAAGATTAATGAAGTTGCAAAAGGTGAAACAATCACATTAACATTCAAAGTAAAGGTTAGTGAAACGGCAACGATTTCAACAAATAAAGTAACTAATATTGCACAGATGGAGGTAAGTGGAAAAATAACAAATTCAAATGAAGTAATTCATACTGTGAAAAAAGATGGTACGGTTACTCCACCAATTGTGAATCCTCCAGTCGTAGATGATACAACAAGTTATACAATCACAAAGACTAGTAATCCTGGTTCAGGAACACAAGTGAAACGAGGAGATTATATTACTTACTTTATTGAAGTAAAGAATACAGGCGATACAACATTAAAGAATGTTGTAATTAGTGATACATTAACTTCAGGTATGGAATTGGATACAAGCAGTATGTATGCATCTGATCCAGCTGCAGGTAAAATAAACAATAATGGAAAGTTAGAATGGACAATTGGTAAAATTGAGAAAGGTAAATCAGTTGTTGTAAGTTTTAGAGTGAGAGTAAGTCAAATTGCAAAGTTTGATAATAATAAAATTAGGAACGTAGCACAAATGAGTATAGGTAATAAAACTATCAACTCAAATGAAGTTACACATACTGTAGTAGAAAAACATGCAGGATTGGCTCCTGGTACAACAGGAAACAATGCAAATTCTACATCAGTAGTCAATACAGGAGACAATACAAATATTACGTTATTATTGGTAATGTTGGGTATGTCAGCAACCTTGGTCTTTACAGCGATAAGAAGAAAGAAAGCTGAGTAAAGGATATGTGCATAAAGAGCATAAAGACAAGTTGTTCCCGCCCTTCAACAAACGGTAAACTTAAGTAATCTTGTAGTGACTCGCCCTCACCTATAGATAACAATCTTTATGCACGAGAGAGCGCTCTAATACAAAATGCATTCATTGTAGTATTGGAGCGATAAACGAAAAAAGAGGCAAGTAGAACATCGTTTCTATTTGCTTCTTTTTTTCTTACTATAAAACCTGTTATACTTATACTAAATAGACGAATGGAATTTACATAAGGAGAAGATGATTGGATAAGAAAAAACAACGAGGTCAGGGACGTAGGTTAAATGGAATGTTGAAACATATAAATGAGTTCACCCCTTTTCTGGAAACAGATGATCGTTATGAACATTTTCATGTTCCAAGCAGTATGTTTATTGAAAGTAATAAAACAAGTGAAAAAGTAAAAACAGCATTTTGTAGAGAATGGCTAAGGAAAACAGAATCATTTATTTCTAAGAAGCCTAAAGATTTATCATTTTGTAAGATTGTTGCAGTGATATCAGTTCCTTATTATTGGAGTTCGCAGATTATTATCTTTTATGATGAAGAATACTATAATTCTTTTTAGAACCGAAATGGTCCTGAACAATTTTGGAAGCCTATAAAACAAGAGTATTCATTTAGTAAAGGGCGTAATATAGAAACTTCATTATATGAAAGTTGTTATCATGAGAAGATAATAGATGATGAAGTATTTGAATGTGATTTATGGTTTTATGGAGAATATCCTAATTAAGATTAAAATAAAAAGGAGGAAAGATATATGAGTGATATTTTAGAATTTGCGAGTAGAGAAGTATTTCATGAATGGTTAATGAAGAATGGAGAAACAAGTGATGGAGTATGGCTATTGTTTGGAAAAAAGGGTGGTCCTAAAACTTTAAGTGCAAATGATGCATTAGAGGAAGCGTTATGCTTTGGCTGGATTGATGGACAAATGCAAAGCCTTGATGATACAAAGTATAAGAAATATTTTGCACGTCGCACTGCAAATAGTAAGTGGTCTGAAAAAAATAAGAAGTTGGTTCAAAAACTTCTTGATCAAGGATTGGTTACTGAACATGGAAAAGCCAAAATAGCAGATGCCAAAAAGAATGGACAATGGGATGCACCAAAAGCAGCTACATTAGGTGAAGAACATATTGATGCTGTAGCAGAGATATTAAAGGCATATGAGCTAGCTTACACAAACTTTATGGCAATGTCACCATCAGTTAAGAAAACCTACACACGAGCGTATTTTGATGCGAAAACAGATGCTGGTAGAGAAAAACGTTTGGCTTGGATGGTAGATCGTTTAAATAAAAATCTAAAACCAATGTAGATGAAACCTCAAAGTTAATATCGGAAAGGATTTAATATGTTTGAATTAAAAAGATATGATTCCAGAGTAGATGATGTATCTAACCTATTACCTTATATCTATTGTGAGAGAAATATAGACAGTAATTGTGACTTCTCAATAACGGAAGAACAGCTTTTTGATAAAATGAAGCAAATGGGGATAGAAACAAATGCAATAAAACCTGATTATTCTTATGAAGAGTTTAAACAAATTCTTCTAGATGAAGATAACAGTACATTTACTCTTTACTTAATATGGAAAAACAATGAGATTTTTACCTATGCTTTATTAATGATTGATGATTCATCACATTATTTTGTAAGCGATATAGATAGACGAGTAAATGAAGACGATTTTTCTATAATAATAAAGATATTTTATAAAGAAATAAAACGATTAAATAAGAAAAAGAGGAGAAAATGGTTATGAAAAGATGTGATTGGCCATCAAATGAGTTAAATATTGAATACCATGATAAAGAGTGGGGGAAACCAGTTTATGATGATAAGATATTATTTGAGTTTTTAATACTAGAAGGTATGCAGGCTGGATTATCATGGGATATTGTATTAAAAAGAAGAGAAACAATGAGAAAAGCATTTGATAATTTTGATCCTATGATATTAAAGGATTATGATGAAGATAAAGTCGAACAACTGATGAAAAACGAAGGTGTAATTCGTCATCGTTTAAAATTACAGGCATTGAAAATTAATGCAGATTGCTTTTTGGATGTTCAAAAAGAATATGGTAGTTTCAGTAAATATCTATGGGAGTTTGTAGATAATAATCCAATCGTAAATAGCATAGAGAAAACAGAGGACTTGCCTGTTGTTTCTAAGGAAGCAGAAACGCTTAGTAAGTCATTAAGAAAAAGAGGATTCAAGTTTGTTGGACCAACAATTTGTTATGCATATATGCAAGCAATGGGGTTGGTAAATGATCATTTAAATTCTTGTGAGTTTAAGTAGGGAAAATTGGAGGGATTATGAATAAAGAACAGGAGATACTTTTTGCAGTATTGGAGAGACCAGGTTTGTATGTGGGGAAAAATCGTTTAGATTATGTTGGAAACTTTTTTTCAGGTTTTACTTATCATGCAGGATTAAGCCCAGATAATAAACTTGAAACAAACTTTAATTATCCTATGCAAAAATGGTTGTTTTACAAGGAATCTGTATCAATTGCTCATTCTGCATCTATTAATGGATGGAGTGTACTTTCAAGATGTTATGGAAATAACGAAGATGGTTGTAATAAACTTAAGGAATTTCTTCAAGAATTATGGATAGAAAATACAATTAGTGATTCAGAAGATAGAGGCGTTGATGATACAGTGGGATGTCATATTTATCAGATATATAGATATTACCATTGGAAATTATCTTCTTTTGTGGAGACTTTTTCTTTCGAAGTTAGTAAAGATTATTATCCAGTGAGTGAGAGAATAAAAAAATGGATTGGTGAAATAGAGTATTCATATGAATCACTAATTCCATTAATTAGAAAGATGGTAGATGAGCCGTTTGATAGATTGAAGATTTATTTGCATTATGATCGCTATTTTCTTCAAGTTCGTTTTTTATATTATTCTGAAAGTAATGGATGGATAGATAATGTGGAACTAATTGATAAAGATGATTATTATCTCCATTTAACCATCTTACATGCGTATACTGCAATTATTCAAAGGGAAGAACATCCTAGTCATGTAATTACAATAGAGTTTGAAAATAATGAAATATCGATAAATTATAAAGGTATGGAAGACTATTGGTATAAGATATTTAACGAGGACCTAGATAAGAATTATGCGAGCAAAGAGCCTATGGCTATGTTGTATAATGAATGGAAAGCAAATGTAGTATAAAAAAAGAAAAGTTGAACTTTTCCTTTTTAGTTTATTCCTGCATTTCCTTTGCTTCAAGAGTAACAATAATATAACAAATTTCATCATCATGAATTTCAATCTCAAATGCATTTTCAATAACAGAGATTAAATTTCTAATAATATTAAAACTTTCTAGATTATCTTTGATAAATATTTGCTTATCTTCATATTGAATTCTTCTATCTACAATGATTCTTTCAATCATAAATCCTAAGTGAATGATTAATGACATTCGTAAAGAATTACTTTTCTTTTCAGATGGCTTAAACTCTTTAAATAAAGAATCTACAAACTTTGATGATGTTTTTACTGCAGCTACTGGATTCACATACATTACATGTTTCTCTAAGAAATGAATAACATCATCATAATCACTATGTTCATGATTAACATTTTCACTTGGATACCCAGTATTTGAGTTTTTAATAAATTCAATAAACTGACTTTCTTTTTCTTTAGATACAATACTTGAGATATGAAAGAATGGAACATCCGTATTGATGTGTACATTTCCTACAACTGCAATAATATTGTAATTATTTAAGATTTCCTGATAACTGTCTGCTTTATTTTGAAGGTCTGCATTATTGATTGAGAATACAGATATAAAATCTAAATCATTTTGTTTTAGAATATCTTCTATCGTTGATTGAAAGGCAACACTTGTTCCTTTACCTGAAGAACATGCGGATAAAATTGCAGGTTCTTTTTTACTTTTCTCACTGGCAGGAACACTTTTATTTTTTATTAAGTATTCATTATAAATCAAATCTACATGTTCATTACGATTCAACATAATATGAGCTAAGTCTAATGCAAGAGCAGTAGTTACATTTGGAATCGTATGACTGGCAATACCAGTTTCTTCACTCATTCGTTTTCCAAAGTTTAGTAATGAACCCATATCTGCCAGAATCATAACTCCATTTTTAGGTTGTGATTTTTTAACTTCAGATAAGAATTGCTCATAACTTTTTTCTATATCTTGAGACAAAGGAGCATCAATTGCGTTTACATAGTTTGTATTCAATAATCGATTACATACGTCAGCAAGACTTGTTGCAGTATTACCATGAGCCAAAATGTATAATTCTGGACGTGTAGATATATTTTCATTTGCCATGTTTTTTAATAGCAACTGAAAGAAGTTTCGCTCATCACTTGGTAATTGAATTTTAAATTCTTGTTCAATTCGATCAATAATATTATCAACAAGGGTTTCATCTGTTGTTTCTTTTTCAATAGTTGTATTTACTTGATTTTTATTCTTTACTCGATCAATTAAAAACTTCAAATGAAATGCAAGAACTAAGATATGTTGCTGAGTAATATTGACATTTAAATCTTCATGAATTTCTTTCATGATTTCGATTGAAAAGTCAACAATCTCCTGATCTACAATTTTATAGATTTCTTCTTTGTTGACTCCCTTAAAATACATACGGTCTAAAACATCATTGTAATAGTCAGTAACTGTGGCATTCATTTTCTCTGCCAGCTGTTTACTGGATAATCCTTGTTTGGAATAGATGTTGATTTCTTTGATTAAATTCTTATATGATTTTTCATCTAGAATCTTATCTTCTTGATATTGAATTGTATTTGATGGACTTATAATCATATCAAAATTATACTTTGCAAGTTCTTTACGAAAATCATCATTACTCTTTGACTTTTTCTCGTAGGACTTCTTAATGTTGTTTGCTAAGAAATCATAAGGAATGTTAATTTCATAAGACTCCTGACTTTGATTTTCTAAGAAAGAACGAGCACATAGAATTTTTATTTCTGAGGCTAACTGACCAATGTTACCAGGGAAGTCAAATGTTGCTAATGCTTTTACGATATCTGACTCAATAATATAAGTACGTTGGGTAACAATTGCTTCTTTTATAAATAATCGTTCAATAATCTCCAAACGTTCCTTCAGAGGACGTTCACGATATGCAGGTAACTGAATTGATAAAGGTATTCTTCGCTTAAAGGTCTTAAGTAATACATCATTGGGATCTTCTGTAGTTGCTCCAATAATTAATACACTGGCCTTGCGAATAGAATTGGCTTCTCCTAGTTTACGATACTGACCTGTATCCATTAAGTAGAATAGTAGTTCCTGTCCTTCGGGAGGAAGTCGGTGAATTTCATCAAGAAATAAAATTCCACCATTTGCTTTTTCTACTAATCCAACTGTTTCCTGAGTAGCCCCTGTAAACGCACCACGGATATGACCAAATAACTGTGACAATAACAGTTGTGGATTATGGTAATAATCCGCACAGTTAAATTCAACAAATGGATACTCATCCTCTGCTTTTTTCTTTGTTGTTTTCCCATAAGAATACATAGTTCTTGCGAATAAGGTTTTCCCTGTACCACTTTCTCCTGTGATTAGGGTATGCAATCCATTAGGGGGATAAAGAATAGCGGATTGCGCCTGTTGTACCTGTGTAGTCTGACTTCCATCATAACCGACCAGTAATTCAAAAGGTTCATTGGTATTACTTTTCATATTGTAGAACTCTTGTTTGAATTCTTCAACTGAATAAATACCTTTTGTTGGTTCTACATTAAAAACACCCTTTAATATTTTTATAGGTAAAAAAAGTACAGGGCGACTTTCAATCTTTATTAACTTCTGGTCTTTTACACTTTTATTAAGAACGGCACTGATATTTGATCGGTATTGATTAAAATGTTCAGCGATTTCTTTAGCAGCAATACCAAAAATTTCATTTTCTTTAATCCTATCTTCTATATAATTTTTAGTTAGAACTTGTTCGATATAACTGAAAATTTCTTTTTCAGACATAATAATTCCTCCTTGTAACTACTGAGATAAGATTTCTTTTAATACTCCTATCGTATCGCTTGCAGTTTTCATATCATTCAACTTTACCATAGCATCATCATCTGAAAACATTCCTACTAACTTCTGAAGAATGGTTAACTGATCTTTTGATCCATTAACGGCTAACAAAAAGACAATGTCAACGGGAATAAAACTATCTGTAGAACTTCCCATTTCCTTAAAAAGCACAGGCTTTTTTAATTTAGAGATAATAATTGCTGACTTCTTAACATTATCACGTACCATCGCATGTGGTATAGCAACTTTTACTTTATTTGTTGGTAGACCAGTAGGATATAGTTTTTCTCTTTCAATAACAGCTTTTGAGAATTCTTTATCTACATATCCCTTCTCAAATGCCAATTCTCCAATCTGTGTGATTAAATCCTCATAATCACTCGCTTCTTGATCCATTAAGATTAATTCTTCAAATAATAGATCCTCAATTTTATATTCATTCATAGACTAAATATACCTCCTACCTAATAGTAAAGCAAAATTTATGCCAAATATGGAAACTACTGAGAATGCTACTGTTTATAATAACATTTTAGCATTTCCTACAATCTTTTGGAAATAGTAGATTAAAAATAGATTACTGTATAGAATAGTGTATATAAAGACCGAAAAGACGCATGAAATATGAAGGAATCATTTGTTGGCAAGAATATTGCTTTATAAGTAAATGACAAAAGAATTCATATGTGTCAAGAAAGGAGGTCACATGAAAACAATAATTGTTGCTTGTGGAGGAGGAATTGCAACTTCTGCTACAGTTGCTACTAAAATTAATAATGCATTAGAAGAACAAGGTTTGAGCTCATTAGCAAAGGCAGAAGCAGTAGATATTAAATCATTGGATATGTTTATTAAGAACGCTGATGTATATGTATCAATCACTCCAGTAGTTGGTGTAGTTGAAGAATATGAGATACCTGTAGTAAGTGGGATTCCATTATTAACAGGTGTAGGAAGAGATGAAACAATTGAAAAAATTATAGAGTTAATCAAATAGGAGGAACTAGAAATGGAAATTTTGAGTGATGTTTTTCAATCATTATTAGATTTAGGGGCAGCAGTGTTTCTGCCAATCGTATTATTAATTATAGGGATTATCGTAGGATTGAAGCCAGGAAAAGCATTCTCGGCTGCATTAACAATGGGAGTTGCATTTATTGGTATTAACCTGATCATTTCATTTATGGGTGATACAGTCGGTGTAGCAGCTCAGGCATTTGTTGAAAACTCAGGAATTGAATTAACTGCATTAGATATGGGTTGGGCACCAGCACTTGGATTAGCCTGGCAGTGGCAATATGCCTTCCTGATGTTTCCCGTACAGATTGTAATTAACTTAATTATGATTGCTACTGGAACAACAGATACCTTAAATGTAGATATGTGGAATGTTGGTAATAAAGTATTTACTGCATTTTTGATTACTACTGTTACTGGAAATGTAATTATTGGATTTGTTGTAGCTGTTATACAAATTATATTAGAACTAAAGAACTCAGATTCAACAAAATATCAAGTACGTGAATTAACTGGAATCCCAGGAGTTGGTATTCCTCATCCAATGTTCTTGAGTAATATTGTTTTCTATCCAATGAGTCGTGTATTAGATAAAATTTTACCTTCTCATACAAACTGGAATGCAGCTACCATCAGAAATAAAATTGGAGTATTTGGTGAAAATCATGTATTAGGATTTATTATTGGTACCATTATTGGATTAGTAGCTGGTCAAGGACAAGCTTCCTTATTATTAGGGGTACAGGCGGGAACTGCACTAACGTTATTTCCAATGGTATCAAAACTGTTTATGACAGCATTAACACCAATTTCAGATGCAGCAAATGCATTTATGAAGAGACGTTTTCCAAACAAAGATTTGGTTATTGGATTAGACTGGCCAATCTTAGCTGGAAACCCTGAAATCTGGGTTGCAATTATCTTAACAATTCCAGTAGCACTTGTATGTGCATTAGTATTACCAGGAAACTCTACGCTTCCATTTGGTAATCTAATGAACGTATGTGTATGTGCGGCAGCATTCTTAGCATGTAAAGGAAACTTATTGAAGATGCTTATTATTTCTTACTTATGGGTACCAATCTTATGTTGGTCAGCATCAGCAATCGCACCAATGCTTACCGAACTTGCAGTTAAGTCAGGAACAACATTAGCAGCTGGTCAAATCACTTGGTGGGGAATGGATATTGCAGAAATCAGATGGGCTTTATTTGAAGCCGGTAATGGTAACATCTTTGGAATGGTAGCTTGTGGAGCAATTGCTGTACTGGCAGTATTCTATTTCAAATCAATGAAGAAAGAAGAAAAAGAAGCAAAAAAACGTTTAGGATTAGATTCTGAATAATAGTACGATTACTAAGATGGGAGTGTAAACATGAATAAATTTAGAAATATTGTGTGGTATGTCGGAGTTCTTCTTGTTTCTCTGTCATTAGTATTATCGTTTATAACAAATAATTGGCTGCTGGCAGGTGTATGTGCACTTGTCACAGCTATATTGAAGAAGCGAAACGATGAAGTAGCAATCCCTAAATTCTATCAGGATAAAGGGGTTACAAATGCACACTTTGCTAATGGAGGAAAACATGAAAAAACTGCTAAATAATCCAAATGAAGTTGTTGAGGAAATGTTAAGGGGAATTGAAATTACCAACCCTGATGTCGATTATGATGTTGAGGGTGCTGTTATCTCAAGAAAAAATAAAACCAGAAAAGTTGGAGTTGTTTCCGGTGGAGGAAGTGGACATGAACCAGCACATGCTGGATATGTAGGATATGGAATGCTGGATGCCGCAGTAAGTGGAAATGTCTTTGCATCACCATCACCAGACCGTGTACTTAGAGGAATTCAACTGGCAGATGCTAAAGAAGGTGTACTGCTTGTTATTAAGAATTATGCTGGTGATATTATGAACTTTGAGATAGCTGAGGAATTGGCAAAAGAGGAAGGGATTGAAGTTGATCATGTTGTTGTGAAGGATGATGTGGCAGTAGAAGACAGTGATGATTCAACTGGTCGAAGAGGGATAGCAGGTACGGTATTTGTTCATAAAATTGCAGGTGCAAAAGCAGAGAGTGGTGCTAGTCTAGCGGAAGTGAAAAGAGTTGCTCAAAAAGCAATTCAAAATGTTCGCAGTTTCGGGGTTTCGCTTTCATCATGCACCATACCTGCAGTAGGTAAGGCAGGTTTTACAATTGAAGAAAATAAAATGGAAGTTGGTATGGGGATTCATGGTGAACCAGGAATCATAAAAACAAAGCTAGGAACATCAAAAGAAGTGAGTAACTTAATCGTCAACCGAATTCTTGAAGATATGGATTATGGGGATAATAGCGAGGTTGCTGTTATGGTCAATGGGTTAGGTGGAACCCCACTGATGGAATTGTATATTCTGGCAGCAGATATTGACCATGAGTTAAAGGAACATGGATTACAGCCAATAAAATATTATGTTGGTAATTATATGACAGCGATTGAAATGGCTGGAGCATCTTGTAGTTTACTAAAACTGGATGATGAACTAAAAGAATTGTTATTAATGCCATGTAATACTTCAGCACTAAAGGAGTAAGCGATGAGTTTTAAATTAGATACAAATGATTATATTGCATATATGATGGAAACCAAAGAAGTAATTGGTGGTCAGAAAGATTACATTACAGAGCTTGATGCAACAACTGGAGACGGTGATCATTGGGCAAATCTATATATGGGATTTGAGAAAATCACAGGAATGAGTGAAGATTTAAAAACATTAAATATTTCAGATTTATTAAAAAAAATCGGTATGACAATGTTTTCTGCAATCGGTGGTTCATCAGGAGCATTATATGGAAGTGGCTATGTAGCAGCCGCAAAAGCAATACAAAATGAAAATGATCTTACAATCAACAGTTTGTATACAATGCTGGATGCAATGCTGAAAGCAATTATGGAGCGTGGGAAAACCCAGCCAGGACAAAAGACAATGGTGGATAGTCTGTACAATGCACTGGTATGTTATCGCAAAGGGTTGGAAGCAAATAAAGACGAAAAAGATATTATTGAAATGTTTATAAATGGCGCAAAAGAAGGCGCAGAAAATACAAAGAATATGGAAGCTGCAAGGGGGAGAGCAAGCTATCGCACAGATAAAGGTGTGGGTCATTTAGATCCAGGTGCAGTAACGATGGCTCTACAATTGGAGTGTTTAGGAAATTATATATTACATAAACTAGGAGGAACGAAGTAATGAAAAGAATTTTATTTTACGCACCTGAAGATATAAGAGTGGAAGAAGCAGAAGTGCCTACTCCAGCAAAAGGTGAGATTGTTATAAAGAATGTTGTAACGCTAACATGTGGTACAGATGTAAAAACATACAAAAGAGGTTATCGTTATGAACCACCATTTACGATGGGTCATGAAGCAGCAGGAGTTGTTCATGCAATTGGAGAAGGTGTCACTAAATTTAAAGTAGGAGATAAAGTAGTTGCTCATAATTCTGCTTCATGTGGAAAATGTTACTACTGTAAAAAAGGTCAAGAATCAATGTGTGTTGATTTAATTCAAAACCAGTTCAAAAATGGAGCGTATGCAGAATATCAATTAGTTCCCAAAAAAATCGTAGAATTAAATACATTCTTGATTCCAGAAGGAATGTCATACAAACAGGCAGCACTACTTGAACCGCTTGCCTGCGCGTTATATGGAACAGAAATGACAAACTTTGATATTGGAGATACTGTTTGTGTAAATGGATGTGGTCCAATTGGATTAATGTTTATTCGCATGTGTTATTTAAGAGGAGCACGCGTAATTGCTTGTGACTTATCAGATGAAAGATTACAGTTAGCGAAGAAACTTGGTGCTGTTGAAACAATCAACATTAAGGATGTAAAAGATCAGGCACAGGCAGTAAGAGACTTAACTGAAGATAAACGTGGAGTAGATGCTGCAATTGAAGCAGCAGGGTTACCAGAAGTATGGTCAATTGCCCTGGATATGGCAAGACCTGGAGGAGAAGTGTTGTTCTTTGGTGGAACGAAAAAGGGACTTACAGTACCTGTAGATACTACGAAGGTTCACTATGAACAATTAACATTAAAAGGGGTGTTCCATACAACACCAAGACATGTAAATGCAGCTTTTGAAATGTTAAAAATGAATGCAATTTCGGCGGATGACTTTGTTCAGAATGAATATCCAATTGAAGATACTGAAAAAGCTATACTGGAACATGCAAGTGGAAAAGTAATTAAAAATTGCATTGTTTTTCCTGAATAGTCATCAGTAATTGAAAATTTATAATATACTATACGTATGAATCAAAAACTAGAAGTTATTCAAAAACAGAAACAACAGTTTTCGCCAAAACTAATACATTCAATGAATATGTTACAAATGGGTTATCATGAAATGGAAACACTGATAGATACCAGTCTGTTGGACAATCCTTTTTCCGATGTTGATGATCATTTAAACTCGGCTACTAATTTAGTTGAGAAGGATGTTGATTACAAAAAAAGCAGAAAACATAATAATGATTTGCAGGAGTTTGATATTGCTGATACAAACGAAGTTGATTTACTAAGTCATGTGAAAATGCAACTGGAAAAATATATCAAGACTACAACCGATCTGCAAGTAATTACATTTCTAGTGGAGTCACTGGATACAAAAGGATATCTGAATGAAGAAATGAGTGTTGTCTGTAACCTGTTTGATTTAACTGACAAAGAAGGAATGTATTACCTAAAACTTCTACAAAGTGTAGAACCAAAGGGATTAGGTGCAAGAGATTTAATTGAGTGTTTATTACTTCAATTAGATAATAATAAATCAAATTCCTTGGTCAAACTAATTATTGAATCTTATTTGGAGTATGTAGGAATAAAGAATTATTCTTATATTGCAAAAGCAGAAAACGTTTCGATTGAAGAAGTGAAAACTGCTGTATCACTTATTAAAGAGATGAATCCACTTCCAGCGAATGGATTTGCGATTCATGAAAGAACTACATATATTATTCCAGATGCTTATATTGAAAGCGAAGAGGATGAAATAGTTATTGAATTAAATTCTGGTTTTGAAAAGAAGTTAAAGATAAATGAAAATAGCTTAGAACTATATAAACAAACGAAATTAGATAAATATAGTAAAGAATTTCTTTCTAAGAAATTACAGGACTTTAAATGGTTACAGTACTGTACAACAAGAAGAAGTATTACACTGAAAAAGATTATTACGGCTTTAGTTGAATATCAGGATGTATTCTTTAAGACAGGAGAAAAAAGGAATCTGAAACCACTACGATTAATTGATATAGAAGAAATGACTGGTTTGCATTCTTCTACTATCAGCAGGGCATTACAGGATAAATATTTTAAATGTAACTTTGGAACTTATCCTTTACGCACCTTAGTACCTCGAACCTATTCAAAACAAGGTAGTGTGAGTGCTCCTAGAAATTTAATCAAGGAAGAGATACAAGAAATTATTCGCCTTGAGGACAAGCAACATCCTTATAGCGACCAACAGATTCAAGTAATCTTGAAGGAAGAAGGATTTCCAGTATCCAGAAGAAGTGTAAGCAAGTATCGAGAGGAACTATCAATTCCATCTTCAAATGTTAGAAGGGAATAATTATATCTAATTATCGTCTTACAAATGAAAGGAATTTATGATGAGTATTTTAAATATTGACTTTATGGACGATATCGTTGAAGCATGTCATTATTTTTGGAAAGCAGGTTGGGGAGAGTTTCATGCAGGAAATATAAGTTACTTATTATCTGATGAAGAGTTAAGTAAATTAAAAGACTATACAGAAGTTCTTACAACTGTGGAAGTTGATTTTGATACCCAAGGGTTAGAAGGGAAATCATTTCTAATCACAAGATCAGGCGCATGCTTTCGCACAATGAAAAAGCGATATGAAGAAGATTTAGGAATTATTCAATTTCATAAAGGTAGTTATGATATCCTATGGGGACTAAGAAATGGGGAAGGCAGACCGACAAGTGAACTGCCAGCTCATGTATTATGTCATCGTGCACGATTAAGTGACGATATAAGTAATAAGATTGTTATGCATTGTCACCCAACATATATCAATGCAATGACAATGATTCATGATTTAGATGAAGATGAATTCACAAAAACTTTATGGAAAATGAATTCAGAATGTTGTCTGGTTTTCCCAGAAGGATTATCAGTATTACCATGGATGGTTTGTGGTGAAGGAGAAATTGGTCCAGCTACAGCCAAGAAAATGGAAAAGAAGAGAGTTGTTATTTGGCCATTTCATGGAATTTTCTCAAGTGGATCATCAATTGATGATGCGATTGGTTTAATTGAAACATTAGATAAGAATGCCCAAGTATATGTTTCAGTAAAATCAAATTTGATTAATTCAATGAGTGATGAAAATGTGCAAGAGCTAAAGAAACACTTTAATTTATAATTTAGTTTAGAGTACCAAGAAAACATAAATTATTATAACGTCCAAAAGCATAGACCTAGTAGAGTCTGTGCTTTTTGCTTTTATACAAAATAAACTGATAGAAAGTATAAATATAGTTCGATAGTATAAAGAGTAAGTAATGCATATTTATAAGTAATGTTGGAGGAGATAACATGAAAAAATAATTACATACTTAAAAGAACTAACAACAAATAATAATCGAGAATGGTATCATTCTCATAAAAAGAATACATAGAAGAAAATAGGAAGTTATCCATTCCAGTAGGTTATTTCATTTGCATTAAACCAAACAGTCATTCATATGTAAAGGTTTATTTGTGGATATGTTCAATGATGCTACTACAATGATTCGTGATTATATTGTTGACCATGGAGATGAATGGGAGAAGATAATTACGAATCCTGAATTCACAAAAAACTTTGAAGTAAAAGGAACAAAACTAAAGAATGCTCCGAAGACTTATGATCCTGAACATTCTTAGGCTGAATATTTGAAGTATAAAAGTTGGTATCTTGAATTCTTTGTAAGTGATGAAGAGTTATTGTCTGATGACTTTATAAAGAAATCAGTAAACGTTTTTGAAACAATGCAATCCTTTAATGAATTTCTAAATAAAACTTTGGATGGATTTGAAATGCTAAACGACCATAAAAAAAATGAGTTAACTGAACTCATTTTTAGTTTCTCAAATACTATTTCATACTCTCTTTTAAGATGTTTACAATATCTTCATGAGTTAATGTTTTATAACCACCACTTGAGATAAAGGTACCATCAGCAATTCCATCCAGCATCTTATCCGTAACACCAAGAACTTTTGCATCCATTACCAGACCAAGTTCATTCATATATGCTTCCATTGCATCTAATCCTTCATTCGCGATTTGTTCATCACTTTTTCCTTCGGGATTAATATCCCATACATTGATTGCATAGCGTTTAAATTTTTCTAATCCATGAGGCATAATCAGTCGATAATATGACATTGATACAGCTGCTAATGTCATACCATGCGTTGCATCTGTATAGGCGCCAATAGATTGACCAATCATATGAACCATCCAGTCTGTTGTTTTACCTTTGGCAACCAATGTGTTTAATGCCCATGTTGCTGTCCACATAATATTACTTCTTGCATCATAATCTGTAGGGTTATCAACTGCAATTCTAGAACTGTGAATCAGTGAACGTAATAATCCTTCCATGATGTAGTCTGAAGTATTGTCATCAGAATCAGAGAAATATTGTTCTAAGATATGAGACATAATATCAAAGAATCCAGCTACCATCTGATACTTTGGTAATGAATATGTATAAGTTGGATTTAGAATAGAGAATTTAGGGAATACATTCTCACCAAACACATGACCAATCTTTTGTTTTGTTTCAGGGTTGGTAATAACCGAACCACCATTCATTTCCGAACCAGTTCCTGCCATTGTCAGAATACATCCAACAGGAATAATTTTATTGTCTACTTCTTCCATTCTTGCAAAGTATTTTTCCCATGGATCATCCTCTGCATAAGCGGATACCGATACTGCTTTTGAGTAGTCACAACATGAACCACCACCAACAGATAGAATTAGATCGATATTGTTATCTTTTGCAATCTTACATCCTTCGTATAATTTTTCAACAGTAGGATTCGGCATAACACCTGCATCTTCAAAGATATTTTTACCACTATCTTTAAGAATTGCTACTACATCATCATAGATTCCATTCTTCTTGATCGAACCACCACCATATACAAGCATGATATTCTTTCCATAATTCGATAACTCTTCCTTTAAATAATCCAATGCGTTTTCACCAAAATATAGTGTTGTTGGATTTGAATACTTAAAATTTCCTAACATAAGAATCCTCCTTTATGCTTTTTGTACTTAAGCTGATTTCATTATACGACTTAGAGTTAACTCTAGGTCAAGAGTTAACTTAAAAAAAATCTACAATCATTGCTGATTATAGATTTTAATTTATTATTTTACGTATTCATTCATAGGGCGAACAAGGTATTCACCTTCAGGGAATTTATCAGTAGTAACATATCCTGGTGTAGCATTAATTAATGCTGGAATACGACTTACTAAGTTTGAACAAGTTAATTCTACAGTAGCAGGTTTATTCACTACAATGGAAGTATCTGGTTCACCATGAAATGTCCAGTCATTCACATCATAATCTTCAGGTGTATAGATTTTTCCGATATTTTCAGTTTCTAATGTAATTTCTTCTGCTGTTGTAGTCGTTACAATTGCACGCATCCCAATTGCATCACCAGCCTTAACTGTTACACCTAATGTATCTGACTTTAAATCTTTATCATACGTGATAGGAATACATTTTTGAGTTTGTGATGTAATTGTTAAACCAAACTTACTACATAACCAACCATTTTGATTCCACATATAACTTGGTACATATTCACCACTTTCTACTTTTTCTTTAATTTCATCAGAAGACCAGTCGTTACATATACCTATTTCTTTTTCAAATTTATCTAGTGAGAAACCAGCACCATGTCCTTCAGCTAAAGCAATACCATAGTCTTCAACGTTGTAGTTACTAGAACCTTCAATTTTTGTAATTGTTTGCATTGAACTGGCAAGTGTACTAATTAATACACCCCAGTACATTTCAGGATAACCAACACCAGTTAATGTACAATTGTTTTGTTTTGCAAGTTCATCTAATTCTTTGGTAATTGCAGGTGAAGAATTTTGAGGGTATACTGCTTCTTCACAAGTACTAATTGCATTTACTCCATTACGAGCACAGATTTCAAATGATTCTTTGATATCTGCCATTGTGCTTCTTGTAGCAACTACACATACATCAGGTTTTAATTCTTTCAACATTGCATCAAAATCTTTTGCATCTGAGACTTTCACATTATACGTCTTACCATCACCAATGATTTCACCAATGTCTTTTCCAATGACTGCTGGATTCATGTCAAACGCAGCAACAAGATCTGCTCCTTTTTCCATCAAATAGCGCATTAGATACACACTCATTTTTCCACATCCATACTGTACAGCTTTTACTTTACGTTCCATTTCATTACCTCACTTTCTATTGAATCAATGGACTCATCTTATGCCTTTTATTTTAAGGCTTCATAAGTTCAGTTTACCACAATAAAAGATGATGTAAAAAGAAGTGAACGATTTCTATATACAGGTGTGTCATTGTTGTAAAAAACAGACACTGTACAACTTGTAGTGGTGATTGTTGTAATCTTTTGGTATAGGCAATAAAAATAGTGAATGGTATGCTTTAGATAGATAAAAAGGAGGAATATACTATGTTAGTGGAAAGAGAGTTCATTTGTCTGAACCAGGAATACAGCGATAAGTATCAGGTTATTAAAGAGTTATCACAGTTAGCAAACAGTCATGGAAAACTGAATAATGTTGAAGCATATGAGAAGTCTGTATTAAGTAGAGAAGAAGAATTTACTACTGCTATTGGTTGTTTGGTCGCAATACCGCATGGGCAAAGCGATGGTGTAAATGAGCCATTCATTATCTTTAGTAGAACCAAGGAAGACTTTAAGTGGGATGATTTAGATGTACAGATGGTATTTATGATTGGGGTGCCAATGAAAAATCGTAGTGATACTCATCTGAAAATTCTGGCAGAGATTGCAAGAAATCTGATGGATGAAGATTTTCGTAGTGCGTTGTTGACATCAAACAGTGAGAAGGAAATCTATGATATACTACACTTAATTGAAAGTTAACATAAGGAGAAAAAGGATATGAAAATTGTAGCTGTTACTGCCTGCCCTACAGGGATTGCTCATACCTATATGGCACAGGAAGCCTTAGAGAAGAAATCCAGATTAAAGGGGCATCGATGCCATGTGGAAACACAAGGTTCAATAGGGATTGAAAGAGAATTAAGTCAAAGAGAAATTGATGAAGCAGATGTAGTAATTATGGCTGTGGAAATGGTTGTAGAAGGAATGGAACGCTTCGAAAACAAAATAATCTATGAGGCTGATATTGCTGATTGCATTACGAATACGGAGGAAGTAATTGATAAAGCGTTAGAGTTGGTGAAATAGGATTATAAGGAGAACTAGTATGAAGCAATTTATGAAGGGGATGAAACGACATCTACTGAGTGGTGTCTCATATATGATTCCAGCGGTTACCGTTGGTGGTATCTGTATTGCGTTCGCACTGGCTACTGCAGATGCAAGAGAAGAAGGAATGATTATAACAAATGAATTGTGGCAAAACATCAATATCATAGGTGAAGCTGCAATGAGTTTTATGGTTCCTTTACTTGCAGGGTATATTGCTTATTCAATTGCGGGAAGACCAGGTTTACTTCCAGGGTTAACAGCTGGATATTTAGCGAATAACCCACTTGGCACTGCTGAAATCAAGACAGGTTTCTTAGGAGGAATGATTTTAGGGATAGTAGCAGGATATCTGGCGAAGTGGGTAAAAGAATGGAAGGTACCAAAAGTAATCAAACCAATTATGTCAATTTTAATTATTCCACTAGTGACAACATTGTTAGTTGGATTAGCATATATTTATATACTGGCATATCCACTTGGTGGTGCAGTTTCTTCTATGGAGAGTATGTTATCTAATCTTACGAGTGGTTCAACCGTTATTCTAGCAATTGCAGTTGGATGTATGATTGCTTTTGATATGGGAGGTCCTGTGAATAAAGTTGCATTTGGAACTGCCAGTGCATTAATTGCCAGTGGCAATATGAGTGTGATGGGAATGGCAGGAGTTGCTATTTGTATTCCACCAATTGGAATGGGATTATCATCAATTCTTTTGAAGAACCGATTTTCTTGCGAAGAACAGGAAGCTGGAAAGGCAGCGATTGTAATGGGATCCATTGGTATTACGGAAGGTGCAATACCGTTTGCAGCCAGTGATCCACTACGAGTAATTCCATCAATTATGATTGGATCATCAGTAGGTGCAATCATTGCAGGCTTAGGTGGTGCAACGGATGCTGCACCACATGGAGGATTAATCGTTCTTCCAGTTGTAGGAAATGCTCCTATTTATATATTGGCTGTCATCATAGGTTCCTTAACCGTCGTATTGCTGATGTATTTCTTGAAGAAAGATTTGACAAAGCATAAGCCAAACGAATAGGATAATAATATAAGATAAACGTCTTTACAAGGCGTTTTCGTTGTAATAGTAGAGAAAGGAGGAAGACCTTTTGAATAATCGTCAGGAACAGTTGTTGGACTTGCTGTTGAACATGGAACAGTATCAGACAATCAAAGCATTGTCAGATACCATTCAGGTATCAGTTAGTACGGTTCATAATGATTTAAATGTGATTGCGGAGATGCTGGAAAATAAACAGATGCAGTTACATAAGAAGCCTAGTGTAGGGGTAAAGATTATTGGCAGTGATGTTCAAAAGAAAGATCTTCTTCATGGACTTACTACACAGCGCAAGACTTCAACTATCATGTCAGCAGAAATTCGAAGAATGCGAATTGTAGCGAAACTATTATATTATCGTGATGGTACTTCTCTGAATAAACTTTCAGAAGAGTTTTATGTATCAAAAAATTCAATTGTAAGTGACCTTTCTAAAATTAAACAGGAATTAAATGAACACTATGGTTTAAATTTAATAAAAGATTATAAGGGTACAAGAATTTCAGGTTCTGAAAAAGAAATACGACATGCATTAAGTGATGTTGTAAATGAATTTTTAAAATTGGATATTGAAGAAAAAGATTTAGAAGAAAACAATAGTCGACTAGAATTGTCCAGTTACTATCGTCTGCAGAATATATTTGAATTTGATGGCTTAGAAGAAATTGAAGCCATTATTACAGAAGCAGAAGCACAACTGGGATATAAGATTAATGATTTATCTTATATGAATTTAGTAACGCATATTGCAATTCTTATCAAACGTTTAAAAGCAGGATCTACCTATACCGTAGATGAATCGCATATTGTCTATACGTTACCTGATCAGAAGGAAACGTTAGATATTGCAAATCATATCGCAGAGAAAATAAGTAATCAGTTTCATATAAAAATACCATCAGCTGAGATAAATTACATTTATCAGTATCTGGTATGTTCAGGAATCCAAAGTGATTATCTTCATTATAATAATTATGTAGATTCCATTGACCAATATTATATTGATATTGTTGATGAAATCATTGCATTTGTATCAGACTCAATTCACTGTGATTTGCATGAAGACAAAGAGTTAAAATTAAGTCTTCTGGTACATGTAGTACCAATGATGCAACGAATGAAATATAAGATTCAGATTAATAATCCATTAGTAAATGAAATTAAATCCAGATACTCTGCATTGTTTTCTGTAATTACCTTAGCAATTGAAATCATGGGTGATTCATGGAATGCAATCAGCGATGATGAAATTGGCTTTCTGGCAATTCATTTTCAGGCTGCAATTGAACGTTCGGTGGAAGAAAAAAGAGTCATCATTGTATGTCCGGAAGGAATTGGTTTTTCAAGACTAATTGCACAGCGAATTGAACGTTATGTAAGCTCTGTAAAGGTTGTTGATACCATTCCATATTCCAGTTTAAAAACAAAGGATTTATCTGATATTGATCTGGTAGTATCAACCGTGCCAATTTTGGAATGTTCAAAACCAGTAGTGGAAGTAACTTCTTTTATTTCTGAATTTGATATTCAGGGAATTAATAATTTTCTAATTGAAAATTCTATGTATGAAAAAGAAGGAGAATTTAAACATCTCCTGGAAATCATTGATGATGACAATATCTTTATTGAAGAGAAAGAAATCTCAAAAGAAGAAGTAATTCATAAGATGTCTCAGTTGATGAGCGACAAAGGTTATGTCGACAAAGAATTTGAAGAATCAATTTATAAAAGAGAGCACATCCGTTCTACTGAAATCGGAAATATGGTGGCCATTCCTCATGGGAGTGAAGTATATGTTAAAGCACCAACAATTGGTATTACTGTGTTAAAACATCCAATGATATGGGGGAAACAAAAAGTAAAAATTATTTTTTTAATTGCTGCGAATCTGGAAGATCTTGCTCATACGAAAAGCATGCTACGTGATTTATATTCGCTTATTGATTCTCAAAAACACATTACATTATTAAAAGATGTAACAACTGCTGATGAAGTTATTCACATTATTGAAACAGAATAAACGAAAATACTTGGAAACAAGTATTTTTCTTATTGACTTGGAGTGTACTCCAAGTGTTATAGTGTGAATGTAGAAGAAATGAGGATGAAATGAAAAAGACATTATATATGATGAGACATGGACAAACATTGTTTAATGTCAGAAGAAAAGTACAAGGTTGGTGTGATTCACCATTAACTGATCTTGGTATCAGACAGGCACAAGTTGCTGGAAAGTATTTTAGAGAACAAGGAATACAATTCACAGATGCTTATTCTTCAACTTCAGAAAGAGCTTGTGATACGTTAGAGTTAATTACAAGTATTCCTTATAAAAGAAATAAAGGTTTAAAGGAATGGAACTTTGGAACATTTGAAGCAGAGAGTGAAGATCTAAATCCACCACTTCCATATAAGGATTTCTTTGTACAGTATGGTGGAGAAGATGAACTGGAATTAAGAGAAAGAGTAGCTGATACTGTAGCTGATATTATGAAACATGCTATAGGTAATAATATTCTTGTAGTATCACATGGAGCATCCTGTCGCCAGTTTATGCGAGCATGGGAACATACCAGTGATATTGAACAAAAACAGCGACTAAGGAACTGCTGTATTTTGAAATTTGAATATGAACATGATACATTTAAGTTAGTAGAAGTAATCAATCATAATTTTGAGGAGGAATAAATATGCTAACAATTACAGAAGTAAGTCAAAAATATGAAATAACTCAAGATACCCTTCGTTATTATGAGCGAATTGGTTTGATTCCACCTGTGAACCGTAATAAGAGTGGAATTCGACGTTATACGGATGATGATTGTGAGTGGGTACATTTTATTAAATGTATGCGCTCTGCAGGATTGTCAATTGAGTCATTAATTGAGTATGTAACATTGTATCAGCAGGGAATTGACACGGTAGCAGAGCGAAAAAAACTATTGATTGAGGAACGCAGAAAATTAGTTGATAAAATTGAAGAAATGAATGAAGTACTAGGCCGGTTAGATTTTAAGATTAATGGTTATGAAGAGCGAATGGAAAAGAAACAAGGAAAGAAAAAAGCATGATGACTCGAATGAGCATCATGCTTTCTTTATGTTTATTCTTTTGCCATTTCAATTATTAAGAAGTGAGATGTTGATTCAGCTTTTATATGTAAATCTTCTTCTACACTTTCTAATGCATCTCTGGTTTCTAAAGACTGATCATTGATAAGTGAATTACCTTCAATTTGGATCAGGTATGCCTGACGACCATTAGCAACCGTAAAGTCAATATCTTTACCTGCTTCTAGTTCTAATGCATATACATGAACATCTTGGTGAATCGTAATTGGTGCGTCGTCATCTTCATTTGACGCAATCTCCATCCACTTATTCTTACGAGCTTCCCACTCAAAACGGAAATCACCATAATTTGGTGTATAGCCTTCCTTATCTGGGAAAATCCATATTTGCAGGAATCTTAAGTTTTCATCACCCAAGTTATATTCACTGTGATAAACACCCGTACCTGCACTCATGTATTGTACTTCACCACGTTTTAAAGTATGCTTGTTTCCCATACTATCCTGGTGAGTCAATTCTCCATCTACTACATAAGAAATAATTTCCATGTTTTGATGAGGGTGAAGATCAAATCCTCGATTTGGTTGTACAATGTCATCGTTTAATACTCTTAATACTCCAAAATTAATATTTTTTGTGTTGTAATACTCTGCAAATGAGAAATGAAAATGACTGTCTAACCATCCATGTTGTCCTCTTCCCATATTCTTATGATCAATTTTTCTAATCATATAAAGTCCTCCTTCCATATCCTAATTTGATTGTAACACCATTTGTCTAATAATCTAGCGATATGCAACTGGAGGGCAAATATAAAACTGTTCAATTAATGTAATGATGATGCTATAATACTGTAAGATGGTGCATGATAAAACATGAGAATAGGGAATAAGGTAAGCCTTAACTGTCCTAGCAGCTGTGGGTGTGACAAGATATCAAACCACTGTACTAAATGTATGGGAAGGGATATTGCGGATGAACACGAGTCAGAAGACCTGCCATCAGAAAAAGTTTGATTTGTCCCCTAGGGATGGGATGAGGAAAGAGAGAGGTTAATGAATAAGAATAAGAAGATTGTAGTTGCGCTGATTGCACTAGTAGTTGTAATCGGTGGTATCTTTGCCTATCGAATGATGGGACAGGATAAAGGGGATAAGGATATTCAAATCGTTATCAAAGCAGATGATAAAACATTGTATGATGAAACAGTGGATACTGATGCAGGAACCCTAGGTGATTTATTAATAGAAATGGAGAAAGACGGAGACATCAAGCTGGAGTATGAGACTTCTGGATATGGAATGTTCATTACTGGAATGGGTAGTGATAAATTATACTCAAATGATGATAGTACTTCAAAATACTGGATTTACAGTTCAGACAATAATAAGCAATGTGTAGACGCTGGTTTTTGTGATGCTGCAGATGCTTTGAAAATCAAAGATGGAGATGCATTTGTATTTGAATTAGCTGAAGCAACTTATTAATATGCTTACGTTGAGAAACTGGATTATGTATACAATGTGTGCTGCTATTCTTGTGGTATCAAAGGAATTTCTTGCTTTTTTACCAAATATAGAACTGGTTAGTTTCTTACTTATTGTATATGCACTAAACTTTCGCTTAGAAGGAGTTATTAGTATTGCAGTTCTATTTTCAGGAGTACAGATGGTATTGTATGGAGTAGGAATGTGGACACCAATGTATTTTATTGTGTGGTCACTTCTAGGTATTACAGTATATTATTTCAGAAACTTTCTGACAAACGAAAACCGTTGTGCTATCTTTAGTGGTGGTTTTGGTCTTGTATTTGGTTTCTTATTTTCTATCCCATATTTTATTGTTTCTCTGCGTATGGGATGGATTTATTTCCTTAAAGGAATTCCTTTTGATTTGATTCATTGTATTGCTAATTACATCATTATGTTGGTGTTATTTAATAAGGTAAATCAGTTATTAGGTGATCTTTCTAAGAAATATAATTTATAAATATCTTTTTTTGAAACCGCTTGCAGAAATATATGTGGTATGTTAACATGTGTGAGTAAGGTGGATAGTGATTGGAAACAAGCTAAACCTATTTACGAATTCTTTTTGTAATTCGCTAAATAGGTTTTTTATATTTTTATGTTGGTTACAACATCGTTTGATGTTTATAAATAAAGGGAGGGATGATTATCGAAAAAAGACACGTATAGTATTTTTGGATGGTGACATTAAGTTGGCCAAACCTCAGCTTTCAGGGATTGTAGTTTATGCATTATTAGGAGGGGCAAAACTAAGTGTAGAGTAAAAGAGGAAAATTCTACATAGATTACAAGTAAAAAAGGAAAATGAAAGTAGAGGAAAAAAATGAAAAGAAATTATGTAAAGGTTTTTAAAGGTATGCTTGCGTCTGCAGCGGCAGTATCTGTAGTAGGTGTTTCAACACCCTTAGTAGCAGCTGAAATAACTGAATATACAATCGAAACGAAAAATATGTATACAGTTGTAGAGGGAGCGGAAACTACAGTAAAAGTAGATTACATTACAAATCCAAATGGAGGGCCAGTGCTTGCACTTCTTCACAATACTGATGGACCTGCAGATAGTAATAAGTGGATAATAGAAGTTACAGATAGTGATGGGTATACTTATGCATTTAAGGACATGGATAAAGATGGAAATCTTGATACCTATGAAGACTGGCGATTAGACGTTGATACTAGAGCGACTGCTTTAGCTAATGAATTAGCTAGTACGGATGAAGGAATTAAACAAATTGCTGGATTGATGTTATTTAGCTCTCATGAAGGGAATTCTGGTGGAACTGGTTTAACAAGTGATCAAGAAGGTTATCTGGATGCGTCTTATGTAAGAAATATTACAGATTCATCTGGGAATAATGTAACCGAAGCAGTAGGATGGAAGAATGCAATGCAGGCGTATGTTGAAGATAGTGAATTTAATGTACCTGTAAACTTTGCATCTGACCCTAGATCTACAGCAGGTTCTGGTGATATGTATTCAAGTGCTTCTACTGGAGATCAAATCTCTGGTTGGCCATCAAACTTAGGTATGGCGGCTACATTTAGTACAACACACATGTATAATTTTGCGAAAGCAACAAGTTCTGAGTATCGTGCATTAAGTATTGCAACTGCTTTAGGGCCACAAATTGATTTAGCAACTGACCCAAGATGGCTACGTAATGGTGGTACATTTGGTGAAGATACACAATTATCAAGTGATATGGCTCAAGCGTATGTAGATGGTTCACAATCAACATATGCTGCTGATGGTAGCGATTCTGGTTGGGGAAGTAGTTCAATCAGTACAATGATTAAGCATTTCCCTGGAGATGGAGCAGGAGAAGGTGGACGTGAGTCACACATGGATTCTGGTAAATATGCTGTTTATCCTGGTGACAACTTTGATGAACATTTAAAACCATTTCAATCAGCTCTTGATTTAACTGGTGGAACAGATGAAGCAGCAGCGATTATGACATCATACTCAATCGGAATTGGATCAGATGGTAACTCAATTATGGGTGAAATGGTAGGTTCTGCGTATAACTATTCAAAAATGTCAATTATTAGAGATACATATGGATATGATGGCGTTGTATGTACGGATTGGGGAGTAACAAGTTCTCCAAGTGGTTTCATGGGTATGGCATGGGGAGCAGAAGGATTAACTTCAGCTCAACGTCATTATGAAATTCTAATGGCTGGTACAGATATGTTTGGTGGAAACAATGATGCGAAACCAATTGTGAATCTGGAAACACCAGAAGTAGATAGTGCTTATGAAATGATGGTTGAAAATAAAGGTGAAGATTGGGCAAGAGAGAGATTCGCTACAAGTGGAAGACGTTTGATTACATTAACAATGCAACTTGGATTATTTGAAAATCCTTATGTTGATTTAGATGAATCAAAAGCAATCGCTGGTAGTGAAGAAAAAATGGCTGATGGATACAGCGCACAATTAGATTCAGTTGTAATGGTAAAAAATGCTGATAACACAATTCAGGATGCTGCTTCAAATGAAAAACAACCAAGTGAAATGACAGTATATATTCCATATACGTATACTGAAGCAACAACTTCATTATTTGGTGGAAGTGATGCAACTTGGGGACCAACAATGGACCTTGACACTGCTAGAGCTACCTATGGAACAGTGATTACAGATACAAAGAGTACGGATGCAAATGGAAAAGAAATCTATGTTACTCCGGATTTAACTGGTGTGGATAAAGTAATTGTTGGAATGAGAAGTCCGGACAATGGATCAAACTTCTCAAGAGCAGGACAAATCATTAATGAAGATGGTACAAAATCTTATTACCCATTATCATTACAATATGGTCCATATACTGCAGATGGTGAAAATGTTAGAACAACATCAATTGCAGGGGACAAAAATGCTGATGGAACACAAGAAAACAGATCATACTATGGTGCTACTTCAAATATTTCAAATGCATATGACTTAACAGCTCTACAAAATGCTGTAGCAGCAGTTGAAGCAACAGGAAAAGATATTCCTGTAGTTGTAGCAATTAACGTTAGTACAAACGTAATTGTTGAAGAGTTTGAAGAAGATGTAGATGCAATCTTAGTTTACTATTCAGTAAGTGAAAAGGCAGTTTATGAAGTAATCAATGGTAGTCATGAACCAAATGGTTTATTACCAATGCAAATGCCTGCAAACATGGATACTGTAGAAGCAAACTATGAAGATGTTGCACATGATTTAGAATGCTATAAAGACAGTGAAGGGAATACTTATGACTTTGCATTTGGGCTTAACTGGTCTGGAATCATTGATGATGAAAGAGTAGATACATACAATCCAAATCGTCCAACTACAGAAATTAAAACACTTACAATTACAGCAGATAATTTTAAATTAACAAACGCAGAAGCAAAAGATGCAACTGACAAGTTATTAATTGAAAAAGCAAACGTAAGTGCAGCTTGGACAACTACTTCATTAGCAAAAGCAGCACAGTCTGATGACATCACAATTAGTGTAGATGCAGCAAACTTAGCAGCGCTAAAAGATGCAGGGGAAACAGGTGGAGATTACACAATTACATTTACAGCAACATCAAAAGATGAAACAGCTACAGTAAGTGTTACTGGTAGTGTTGAAAAAGCAGTTACTTCAGCACCAGCAACAGCAGGATCAGGAGTGAATTCAGGTGACACTACAGATGTTAGTGGACTTGCAATTCTATCAATTCTTGCATTAATTGTCGTTTCTGGAGGACTTGTCCTTAAGAAAAGAAGAATGCTATAAATCTTTATATTACAAACCTATACGCAATATGTCGTATAGGTTTTTTTCACGGTTGCTATTGACTTTCCTATAAAAATATTGCATTATAACAGTGTTATATAACACTGTTATAAGGAGGTTGTATGACTGATAAAACAACTTATACACGTATTTTAGAATCGGGAAAACAGGAGTTTTTAAAGAAAGGTTTTCGTGATGCTTCTCTGCGTACAATTGTTAAAAATGCAGGTGTTACCACAGGTGCATTCTATGGATATTTTAAAGGGAAAAGAGAACTCTTTGAAGCATTAGTAGATGAGCCAGTAATGTATCTGAAAGATCGTTATGAGGAGCACCAGAAAACGTTTGATGAAAGTAATCCAAATGAAAAAACTTCAGCGATGGAAGATTATACTACAGACCATATGATGTGGTATATTAAATACATTTATGAACATTTCGATGCATTTAAACTTATTATTAATGATTGTGAGGGTTCTGGTTATGAGGACTACATTGATCAGTTAATGGAAATTGAGTATAAATATACGATGCGTTTCTTTGAATCAATGAAAGATGTAGGTAAACCAGTACAAGAAGCAGATACGAAACTTATGAACAGTATGAACTATGCATTCTTCCATGCACTGTTTGAGATTGTCAGACGGGATATGACACAGGAAGAAGCAGAAGTATACACACGAGATTTAAGCCGGTTTTTCTACGCAGGATGGAAAGAAATTATGGGACTATAAGTCCCATTAAAAATACGAAACAAGTTAGCTTTATCTAACAAATTAAGGAGGCAATATGGATAGAGAAAAGGAAACTTCATCATTTTCAAGATTGATGGAATTTACAAAGGGATTTCAAGGAAGATATGTATTATCAGTTATCATTGCAATTATTGGTGTTGCATGTGGACTGATTCCATACTTCATGGTTTCCAAGATGTTAGTTGCATTATTGGATGGAAATAAAGAAGTATCATTTTATGTAACACAGTGTTTAATTGCTGGAGTAGGATATCTAGGGAAATCATTATTTCATAATGTATCAACCTATATTTCGCACAAGGCAACATTCGCTGTTATATCAGTAATTCGTTACCAGGTAGTAAAGAAACTTTCAAATGTTCCTCTTGGGTATATATTAGATACACCATCAGGAAAATTTAAAGATACAACGGTTGAAAAGATTGACAGTATTGAACCAACACTGGCTCACGTCGTACCAGAGATGACATCTAACTTCTTGGTACCAATTGCAATTGTTATATACTTGTTTGTGATTGACTGGCGTATGGCATTAGTATCACTAATTACCTTACCCGTAGGATTCATCTGTTATATGGGAATGATGAATGGATATGGTGAAAAATACGCAGGTATGATTGAAAAAGAAAAAGAGATGAGTGCAGTAACGGTTGAGTATATCAATGGGATTGAAGTAATCAAAGCGTTTAATCAGTCAGCAACTTCTTATAAACGATTCACAACTGTGGTTCGCGCGTATTCAAATTATTCAATTAACTGGATGCGAAGTGTTCAAATTTATTTCGCAATGGGAATGGCAATCTGGCCAGCAGTATTAGTTGGAGTACTTCCAGTAGGTGCTTACTTCTACATGACTGGCTCATTAACATCAGCTTCATTTATTATGATTATGATCTTATCGCTTGGTATTATGGGACCATTATTAGCAGCAATGGGATACACTGATGATTTAGCAAAAATAGGAGCTATTGTCAAAGACATCTGTGAAGTAATTGATCAACCTGAACTAATTCGTCCAGAAAAGGAAACGACAATTTCAGATTATGATATTTCATTAAAAGATGTACATTTCAGTTATGGTGATAGTGAGGTATTGCATGGTATCAACTTAGAAATTCCTAAGAATACAGTTACTGCTTTTGTTGGGCCAAGTGGTGGAGGGAAATCAACCATTGCTAAGCTGATTGCATCCTTATGGGATGTGTCATCAGGTTCTATATCAATTGGTGATAAAGATATCAAAGATATTTCGTTAAAACAATTTTCCCATGTAATGACCTATGTATCACAAGATAACTATTTATTTGATGATACGATTATGAATAATATTCGTATGGGAAATCCTGATGCAAGTGATGAGGAAGTTGTTCAAATTGCCAAAGATTCAGGATGTCATGAATTTATTATGTCGTTAGAACAAGGTTATCAAACCATAGTTGGTGGAGCAGGAGGACATTTGTCAGGTGGAGAACGTCAGCGAATTACGATTGCCAGAGCAATGCTAAGAAATACACCGATTGTTATTTTGGATGAAGCAACAGCATATACAGATCCAGAAAATGAAGCAGTAATTCAAAGAGCAGTGGCTAAATTGGTTGATGGAAAAACATTAATCGTAATTGCTCATCGTTTATCAACAATTACCGATTCAGATAAGATTGTGGTAGTCGATAATGGAAACATTCATGCACAGGGAACTCATGATGAATTACTGAAGAGTGATGAATTATATAAATCAATGTGGTTATCACACATTCAAAGTAAGGATAAGGAGGTTTCAAATGTTTAGTACTATTAAAAAATTCTTTGCATTTGCAGGAAAACAAAAACAACGTTTACAAAGAGCCTTGCTTGTTAATGTAATTAGTTCGTTCTTCCAAGCCTTACAATTAGTTGCCTTATCAATCGTATTACAAGCGGTTGTGCGTAATGAAGTTACGATGACAACGGTATGGACTTCTTTAGGAATTATGTTGGTAAGTATAGTAGGAGTTATCATCTTTGGTCATAACTCAAGAATGAATGACATTGAAGCAAGTTTTGACATGTGTTCAGACAAACGTATTGAAATTGGAGAACGTATGAAGTATATGCCAATGGGTTACTTCAATGCCAACAGTTTAGGTTCCATTACAGCAACCTTAACCAACACGATGGAAGATCTGCAGAATATTGCACCAAGGGTTATGGAAAATACAATGCATGGGTTTATTCATGGTGGAATTATTACAATTATGATTTTATTTGTGGACTGGCGTATGAGTGTTATCATAGTATTAGGAGTATTATTATTCTTATGTGTGAATAGGATGATGCAGAAGAAATCATCAAAAGCTTCACCAATTCGGGTAGAAGCACAACGCAGTTTAGTTGGTGCAATTCTAGAATATGTTCAAGGAATGGGGGTTGTTAGAGCATTCGACTTAGTCAATGATGCAAACAAAACAATTGATCGGGCAATTGAACATTGTGAGAATCAAAATGTAAGCATGGAATTCGCTTTTATTCCTTTTATGTTTGTTCAGTCTACTGTATTAAAATTTGTAAGTGTAGTTATCATCATTTCATCTTTATTATTTTACTTGAATGGAAGTATGACATTAGAAAATTGTATGTTAATGATGGTAGCATCATTCTTAGTATTTTCTAAAATTGAGCAGGCGGGAAGTATGTCTGCATTACTTCGTTCAATTGATATCGGAATGGATAAGATTGAAGAAATCAACCAAAGTCCAACAATCGATATTGATGGTAAAGATATTACGCCTACATCATTTACTATTGAAGGAAAAGATGTACAGTTTGCATATGGCAATAAAGTAATTATTCAAAAAGAAAGCTTTATTATTCCAGAGAAAACAACAACAGCAATTGTTGGACCATCAGGAAGTGGAAAAACGACACTATGTAATCTGATTGCTCGTTTCTGGGATGTGAATGAAGGATCAATTACAATTGGTGGACATGATGTGAAAAAATACACCTTAGATAGTTTATTAGCTAATATCAGTATGGTGTTCCAAAATGTATATCTGTTTAATGATTCAATAATTAACAATATTCGTTTTGGTAAACCAGATGCAACTAAAGAAGAAGTGATTGAAGCAGCTAAAAAAGCTTGCTGTCATGACTTTATTGAAGCGTTACCTGAAGGATACGATACAATCATTGGAGAGGGTGGAGCTACTGTATCTGGTGGAGAAAAACAAAGAATCTCAATTGCACGTGCAATTTTAAAAGATGCACCAATTATTATTTTGGATGAAGCAACAGCAAATGTTGATCCGGAAAATGAAAGTAGATTACAAATGGCAATTGAAGAATTAACGAAAAATAAAACAATCATTATGATTGCTCATAGATTGAAAACAGTACAGAATGCAAACCAGATTTTAGTACTGGATGAAGGTCATATTGTGCAGCGAGGAACTCATGATGAATTGATGAAGAATAAAGGAATATATTCAGATTTCATCAAGGTTAGAGAACAAGCAATTGGTTGGAAACTATAATACATAAATAGAATTAAGAGGAGAAATAATAAAAGTTTTCCTCTTTTTATATCTTCTTTATAAGTGATTATAACAAAAGTTAACTTTAACAAACTTATGGTTGAATTGTGTGAAATGATATGTTAATCTTTAAATGTTAGTCTAAACTAACAAATATTTATTCAAGGAGGAAACATGAGAATGAATAAAATGAGAAGATTATTCTATGTGTTGATAGCATTCGCTATGATGGCTACATTAGTACCATCCACAGAAGTATCTGCTGATGATACCGGTACAATCGCTGAAGGGGAATACGATGTAACTGTAGGGTTATATAATGCGACAGCCCCTGAAAATTTATCAATGTCAGCTGATGTATTGAAATCGGATGCAAAATTGAAAGTTGAAAACGGAGAGTGGTATTTATATCTTACTTTTCAGGAAACGGTAATTATGTCTTATCCAGCTGTTACAGATAAAGTTTCTTATTTTGAAAATAAGGATGCTTCATCAGATGTAGCTAATGCAAAGGATACAGAGGTTATTTCAACATTTATTCCTAGTTTTACATCAGAAGCTAAACCAGAAGTTGTTAAATTTAAAGTTCCTGAAAAGAACCAAACAGATATCTATGTATCTTTAGAAACTTCAGGAAGAACATCTACTGCAATTGTACGAGTTAATTACGGAGATTTGATTGAAACAAACAAATCAACTTTAACTTCATTGGTTACTACTGCTAATGGTTATGATAAAGCTAATTATACATCTGCAAGTTATGCTGCATTACAAACTGCAATTACAAATGCAAATACTGTACTTGCAAATGCAGATGCAACGCAAGCAGAAGTAAATGAACAAACAACATTGCTTCAAGAAGCGATTAGCGGGTTAGTTGGTATCACTTCTACTGAAGGTGCAACGTTAGTAAAAAGACAAGAAGTAGATGTTGTTCAATTAAGCTCATCAAGTGTAGCTTCAACGGAAGAAGATGCATGGGTTGAATATACAGGAGTAGTTGAAACATATTCAAACGGTGTAACACTTATGACATTGCAAACGAAAACTGCAGGTAAATCAGGTTTAACTGCATATTTGAAATCATTTAAAATTATGAATGCTGATGGTGTATATCTTGAAGCATTATATGGAGACTTAGATGAAGAAGGATTCCCGACTTCAGTAACGTTCCCAATTGAAATCAAAGAAGGAACAGTAGTAGAAGAATTATTAATGGCTTACATGCCAGTTCCAACACCTTCATATTTCTTAACAATGTTCCCAGATGGACATGAAGTTGGACAAAAACTTCAAATCGAATGGGATAGCGCAGTTACTGTGTTAGACTTTACAGAATTAAATGCATTAATTGGTTCTGCTAAAGCATATGATTCAAGCGAATACACAGAAGAAAGTTTTGCTACATTAATGGCTGCTATTACAGCTGCAGAAACAGTTTCAGCAAATGCAAACTCTACACAAGCAGAGATTGATGCACAAGTTGTTGCTTTACAAGAAGCAATTGATGGATTAGTTGTTGTTGAAGCTGATGTATTAAAAGATGGTGTATACGAAGTGCCAGTTGCTTTATGGCATGCTACTGCAGATCAAGCTTCAATGGCCGCTTCAGCAGTATTACCAACTGCAAGAATCGTTGTAGAAGATGGTGAAGCTACAATGTACATGTATACACAGGAAATGCAATTTGGAACAATCATTGCATCATTGCAGGAGTTGAAAATTGTTAGTTTAGCAAGAAGTTATACAAATGCAGTTGTGGAAACAAAAGATGCTGATGGAAATCCAACAAGCTTCTCATTTGTACTTCCTCACATGAATGAATATCTTGATGTGTTAGTAAATCCACAAGTTGCACTTATGGGGAACCAAGATATTGCAGCAAGACTAAAAATTGATTACACTGCAATGGAAAAAGTTTCTGATGATACAGACTTAAGTGTTGCTCCTGGAGCTACAGATGATTCTGGTAACACAGGAAACACAGGAACTACAAGTAATACAAAAACACCAGCAGCAACAAATCAATCTGCATCAGTTGCAGCAGGTGATACTACAAATTCTGCATTACTATTAGCAATGCTAGTAATGGCAGGAATGGCAGGTATGTATGTTACTGCTAGAGCAAAAAAACAATAAGTTTCTTAAGACTTGTTTAAAAATATCTCTTTTGGGTGTGATGCTAATCAGTGTATTAGCATTGCACTCAAAACCTTTATATGCAGTAGAGGATGGAGCGTATTTAGTATCACGAACAACAGCATATGTGAATCCTGAAACAGGACAAACTGCTGATGGTGGTTCTAATATCAGTTTAGGAGAAAGTATGTGTGCAAGTATTGTAGATACATATGCTTTAGTAGAACAAGTCAATGGGAAAACATATGTGACAATTGGGATTGGACAGATGTCAAACATTTCAAGTGTTAGTATGAATATCCAAACTTCTGCAGGTGGTGGATATCAATATGCACCAGCAACAGTTACAGGAACAAGTACTATGGATGGTGATACAGTTAATCATTATCGTATTGAAGTTGTATCTGTAGATTTATATATCAGTCCTATTTTATATGTTGATGCAATGGGAAGAGAAGTCCAGTTTTTTATAAAGCTAAATACAGGATCGATGACACCAGGAACCGGTGTTTTTAATGCGTTAATGGTATCTCAGTCAACAGCCAGTGATCAAACACAACAGCAACAGGTTACACAAGATACTAGTGGTAATGCTTCAACTGCTGAAAATCAAACTGCTGAAAATACAACAGCTGATGCAGAAACGGAAGTAAAAGATGAAGAAAAAGAACTTGAAGATATTTCGATTCGTTCATTTGATGAATTATATGAAAAGGCTGAAGGTTTGACGATTTATGAAAATCAAAAGAAAGAAAAGACAAGCAACGGTAGTAGTATGCCATGGGGAATTATTCTTGGTGGTGTCGTGTGTCTGGCTGGTTTGGGTTATTTTGTTTATATAAAGAAGTTTAGAGGTGCAAAATGAAAAAGTTGTTAATAGTGGCAGCCTTGCTTTTCACCACAGGATGCGTCAGTCAAGAAGAACAAAGTGAAGAAAGAATAGTTACTACTTCAGTAGCGATAGCAGAGATCTTAGATGAGTTAGGAGTGGATACTGTTGTTGGGGTTCCAACATCAGAAACATATACACTACCAGAGCGATATGATGGAGTGGATGAAGTGGGAATGCCTATGAATCCAGATATGGAAATTATATCAACTTTAAATCCGACATTGATTTTATCACCAAATAGTTTAGAAGGTGATTTAAAAGAACGTTACAGTAATTCAAAAATTGATGCAGCATTCATGAACCTGAAAAGTGTTACTGGAATGTATAAATCAATTGAAGAATTGGGAGCACTGATTGGAAAAGAAGAGGAAGCTCAAGTATTGGTAGATGACTTCAAAACTTATATGGAGGACTATCAGGAAAAGAATGGAGATAGGGAAGGGCCACGTGTTCTGATCCTTATGGGATTGCCTGGTTCCTATGTTGTCGCAACTGAAAATAGTTATGTAGGTAGTTTGGTAGAATTAGCAGGTGGAAAGAATGTTTATACAGGGGAAAGTGAAGAAGATTTTATAAATGTAAATGTTGAAGATATGTTGGAAAAGAGCCCGGATATTATTTTAAGAACATCTCATGCACAACCAGAAGATGTTCAGGTAATGTTTGAAGAAGAATTTTCTACAAATGAAATTTGGCAGCATTTTGATGCAGTAACCAATAACAAAGTATATGACTTAGATAATGAATACTTTGGAATGAGTGCAAATTTCAATTATCAGAAAGCATTAGAAGTATTGGATGAATTATTCTATGGCAGCAAGTAAGCGATTAATTAAAAACAAGAAATTATTAACGATACTACTTGTAGTTGCCCTGATTGCTTTATTCTTTATTGCAATCAATTCAGGTTCAATTAAAGTCACACCAATAGAATTATTTAAAGGATTGTTTGTGGAGTATGACCGCAATGTTGCATCAATTGTAGATTTACGGTTTCCAAGAGTCTTTATTGCGATGTTTGCGGGTGCATCTCTAGCTGTTGCCGGGGTAATTCTTCAGGCAGTATTACGAAATCCTTTGGCGGATCCATCAATTATTGGAATCTCGAGTGGAGCATCACTGGCTACAGTGATTGTTGCGTCCTTATTTCCAGGTATGTATTTTCAGATTCCTATCTTTGCCTTTATTGGAGGTCTGATTACTAGTGTAATTTTATATCTTCTGTCATGGAAATCAGGAATGAAACCATTACGAGTGATTCTGACAGGGATTGCTGTTAATGCGGTTTGCACTGCATTAATTGAGTTGTTTTCTGGAAGTGGACAATCAGGTGTAGCTAGTATTGTGGAAGCAAACATTACACTGAAAACGTGGAATGATGTAAATATGATTGTGTTCTATAGTTGTATTGGATTCGTATTGTCACTATTTAGTGTAAAGGCATGTGATCTAATGGCATTAGAAGATAAAACAATTCAATCACTTGGGGTACAGGTGAATAAAATAAGAATCTTCTTAATGTTTATCTCTGTACTACTGGCAAGTATCTCCACTGCGATTGTAGGGGTTATTTCATTTCTGGGATTAATTGCACCACATATTGCTCGCTTATGTGTAGGATCAAACCATAAACATCTGATTCCATTTAGCATGTTACTTGGAGCGTTTCTACTTTTGTTGGCTGATACAGTTGGAAGATTAATTATGCCTCCGTATGAGATATCTGCAGCGATACTGATGTCATTAGTTGGTGGACCATTGTTTATAATTTTATTGAAAAAGAGTGATGATGTGTATGGAAAATAAAGATATAATACAAATAAAGAATATTCGCTTTAAATATGATAAAGAATATGTTCTTGATGATTTAACAATCACAATCAAAGAGAAGAAGATTACTACTTTTCTAGGAGCGAATGGATGTGGAAAAACAACTTTACTATATTTGCTTAATAAGCACATGACACCGAATGAAGGTGAGATGTATCTAAATGGGCAAGGGTATAGTGAATATGGTCGCAAGGAATTTGCGAAAAAGATTGCAATTGTACACCAGCAAAATACTGCACCGGACGATATTAGTGTAGAAGATCTTGTTGGATATGGACGGATTCCACATCGTGGATTACAATCCAATAATTCTAAAGAAGATTTAGAAAAAATTGAATGGGCATTGCAGGTCAGTGATTTATTATCGTTAAAGAAACGAAGATTCTCTGAATTATCTGGAGGACAAAAACAACGAGTATGGATTGCAATGGCGTTAGCTCAAGATACCGAAATTATTTTATTTGATGAGCCAACAACCTATCTGGATATTCATTATCAGATTGAGGTGTTGAAGTTAATCAAAGAATTAAATAAAACATATCAAAAGACAATTATTATGATTTTGCATGATATTAATCAGGCAGTACATTATAGTGATGAAATTGTCTTATTCGAAAAAGATTCCAATAAGATTCATCAGGGAACACCAGAAAGTGTAATCAATGATGTGAATTTAGAATCTGCATTTCAAAAGAAACTTGCTTTGTTTGAACACGAAGGAAGAAAAGTAGTATTAACAGTATAAGAATGAATTTTATTTTTATATTATTGACACAAAAGTTAGTGAATGTTAACATTTATATGTTAGTTTAATCTAACTAAAAGAGAGGTAGTTATGAAAGTAGTTTACTTTGTATTAGGAATGATTATGACAGCTATCGGGTGTATTGGAATTGTATTACCAATCTTACCAACAACACCATTTTTATTGGTAGCTTTATATTGCTTTACTCGTAGTTCGGATAGAGCACGTGATTGGTTTATGGGAACAAGTATCTATAAGAATCATATTCATGATTTTGTTCAAACCAGATCAATGACTTTGAAGACAAAAGTGACATTACTGGCATTTGCCAGTACGATGTTAATGATTGCCTTTTTCATGATGAATAACATCTATGGAAGAGCAACTATCATTGTTTTGATGATCATTAAATATTATTATTTTATATTTAGAATCAAGACAATTAAAGCAGGAGAAGAGGGAACGGTTTATGATAAATAAACGGTTGCTTCAAAGTGCAGCTGACAGCAAGAAATATATATATTATCAAGTACTGTGCCAATGGATTAGTTTGTTGGCACAGATTGTCTTGATAGGGGTTATTGCCAATATATTTAATGACTTGTATGCAGATGTATTAAAAGAAGATACAATTATAATTTCGTTTGCAATTGTAGCAGGATGTTTAGTTATTCGTTTTGTTATGGATAAGTTAATGACGAGAATGTCTTATCTGGCATCAAAGGATATTAAGTTGAATCTTAGAAAACAAATATTTGAAAAGTTATTTTTACTAAATAGAACGAATCAGAAAGAACTAAAGAATGCTGAATTGGTTCAGTTAACCGTAGAAGGTGTTGATCAGTTAGAAACGTACTTTGGACGCTATATGCCACAGTTCTTCTATAGTTTATTAGCGCCACTTACACTGTTTATAGTATTATCTACAATTAGTTTTAAGGCAGCAATTGTATTGTTTATCTGTGTACCTATTATTCCAATGTCAATTGTGATGGTACAGAAGTTTGCGAAGAAGTTATTAAGTAAGTACTGGGGAATGTATGCAAATCTTGGTGATCGCTTCTTAGATAATATTCGTGGATTAACTACGCTAAAAATATATGAGAGCGATAAAGAACAACAAGAGAAAATGAATGAAGAAGCAGAGAACTTTAGAAAAGTAACAATGAAGGTATTGGTAATGCAGTTAAACTCAATCAGTATTATGGACTTAGTTGCCTTTGGTGGAGCTGCTGTAGGGATTGTGTTCTCGCTAATTGCATTCAATAATAATGAGATTACAATTGGTGAAACATTTATGATGATTATGTTATCAGCTGAATTTTTTATTCCATTACGTTTGTTAGGTTCGTTCTTTCATATTGCAATGAATGGAAATGCAGCGAGCAAGAAAATATTTAGTTTCTTAGATGCACCAATTTCTGATAAGCGAACAAATAATGTAGATGATAAAATCAAAACAGTTGAAGTGAAAGAACTTGTGTATTCTTATGATGATAAGAAAGATGTATTGAAAGGAATTAATGTTGAGTTTAAAGATAATGGATTATATGCTTTTGTAGGTGAATCCGGATGTGGTAAATCTACATTATCAACATTATTAACTGGCGGGTATGATGAGTATAAAGGAAATATCTTATTAAATGGTAAAGAAGTGAATACGATTGATTTCACAAGTCTGCATGAACAAATTACCAAAATAGAAGACTATAATTATTTATTTAAAGGAACGGTGTATTCTGCACTTTTAGATGGAAATCCAAAAGCGAGCGAAGATGAAATGTGGCAGGCACTGGATATTGTAAATCTGTCGGAGTATTTGAAAACGCAGGATGGATTGCATACAAAGTTGATGGAAAAAGGAAGCAACCTGTCAGGAGGTCAGGCACAACGTCTGGCGTTGGCTCGTGCACTTCTTCATGATTCTTCAGTGTATATATTTGATGAAGCTACTTCAAATATTGATGTAGAGAGTGAACTTGATATTGTGAATGTAATTCACAAACTTGCAAAAGAGAAAATTGTTATCTTTATTTCTCATCGTCTGGCAAATGTTCATGATGCAGATATTATTTATGTAATGAAAGATGGAGCGATTGTTGAACAGGGAACCCATCAGCAACTGTATAGCCAATCTGGATTGTATAAGGAAATGAATGATGTACAGATGTCATTTGAAGCTTATACAGGAGGTGAAACTCATGCGTAGAAGAAGTGGAATTAAGATTGTAATGGGTCTGATTGGTTTAGTAAAATCAATGATATTCGTTATGTTTGCTGCGGTAATCTTAGGGGTACTGGGATTCTTAGCATCAATTTCGATTAGTGTACTTGGTGCACAAGCAGTTGTAGATATTTTATCTTCTAATACTGAACGATTAACGTTATTGTTTGCGATTTTAATAGTTTGTGGTGTAGTGCGAGGATTCTTACGTTATGGAGAACAGGCATCCAATCACTATATTGCATTTAAGTTATTGGCAATTATTCGTGATCGTGTATTTCGTAAGTTGCGTGAATTAGCACCAGCAAAATTAGAAACAAAAGAAAAAGGAAACTTAGTTTCAATGATTACAAGTGATGTAGAGTTGTTAGAGGTGTTCTATGCTCATACGATATCACCAGTATTAATTGCAATTATTGTTTCAATTATTATGATTATCTATATTACAAGTTTTCATCCATTATTAGGTGGATTAGCAGCAATTGCATACATTGTAGTTGGAGTGATTCTACCTGTCTATACTTCGAAAGTAGGAAAAGATGATGGACTTGAACAACGTGAGCAATTTGGTTCTTTGAATAGTTATGTTTTGGAATGTGTAAATGGTATGAAAGAAATTATGCAGTTCCAACGCAGTAATGAAAGAATTGAAGAACTGATTGATAAAAGTACGGAATATAATAAAGTAAGTAAGAAACTAAAGAAAGCAGAAGGAACATCAAAAGCATTAACGGATTTTGTGATTATGTTCTTTACGCTTTCAATGTTTGCTTTATCTGCTTGGTTATATACAAAAGGAGAACTAACATTTGGTGTTGTATTAATTGCAACTGTTGCAATGGCAAGTTCATTTGGACCAGTTACTGCATTATCTAACCTTGCAAATAACTTAGTTGTTACCTTCGCAAGTGGAGAGCGAGTGTTGAGTTTACTGGAAGAAGAACCACAAATTAAGGAAGTAAAAGATGGTGTCAATAAAGCATATGAAGGTGCTGCAGTTGATAATGTTACGTTTGCTTATGATGATGAAGCGGTATTAAAAGATGTTAGTCTTTCAATCTCAAAGAATAAAATCATTGGTATCAAAGGGAAGAGTGGAAGTGGTAAATCAACATTATTGAAATTGCTGATGCGCTTCTTTGATTCTCAACAAGGAACAGTGTCAATTAGTGGTAGTGATATTCGTGAATGGAGTACATCGGGAATTCGTAAGATTGAAAGTTATGTAACTCAGGAAACCTATTTGTTTAATGATACAATTCTTAATAATATTAAGGTAGCTAAACCAGAAGCAAGTGATGATGAAGTTATTGAAGCTTGTAAGAAAGCCAATATTCATGAGTTTATAACTACGTTAGAAGAAGGTTATGAGACGAATGTAGGAAATCTTGGTTCCAGATTGTCAGGTGGGCAGAAACAACGTATGGGAATTGCAAGAGCGTTTCTGCATGATACAGACTTATTATTGTTGGATGAACCAACAAGTAATCTGGATAGTCTGAATGAAGCAATTATTATGAAAGCAGTAAAAGAACATACGAAAGATAAAACGGTTCTGCTTGTCAGTCATCGCGCATCATCACTGAAGATTGCTGATGAAGTAATTGATGTGAAGGCAGTAAAGGCGTCATGAGTGTAGATTCAAAAACGAAGCAAGAAAAGAAAACAATTACGTTTATGGTTGAATTGTATTGTAAGAAAAATCATAAGCAGAAAGAAATGTGTAGTGATTGTAAACAATTACTTGATTATGCACTAATGCGAATTGATAAATGTCCATTTAAGGATACAAAAACTTTTTGTTCCTCTTGTAAGGTGCATTGTTATCAGAAAGAGAAACGTGAAGCGATTCGCAGTGTAATGAAGTTTTCAGGACCCAGAATGTTACTGCATCATCCGATACTGGCGGTTTCGCATGTAAAGGATACAATAAAAAATAAGAAGGAGCGCTAATTTGAAGCGCTCCTTTGTTGTATTTGAGATGGTGACAACTGTATATAATTCATCAGTTGTTCAATCTGTTTTGTCTTTTGGGTGTCTTGCGTATGAACATAAATGTTCAAAGTTGTCTGGATATTACTATGCCCTAATAAACTACTTAATGTTTTAATATCCATCCCTGATTCTAATGCTCTTGTCGCAAACGTATGCCGCAGTGAGTGAAAACCTACATTGTAGATATCTGCTTTCTGCGATACCTTTTTAAAATACTTTTGTATGGTTCTTACATCCAATGGTTTCTGCGCATTTTTAGAAAAGACATAAGGTGAATTTTGTTGTTTCTGCTTTATATCTTTTAAAAGCTTACAGTATTCATCAGTAACTGGTATCTTTCGATATGAAGTTGTATTCTTTGGTAGTACCTCGATTACTTTTGTGGAATGCTTGGTTTTTATTCTTTGAATTGTTGCCCTTACTTTAATTGTTTTGTTGATGAAATCGACATTTTCCCACTTTAATGCACATAACTCACCAATTCTCATGCCTGTAACTAAAGCCAATTCTACACATAAACTCTTTTCATTGTAACCCTGATGTAATACTTCGATTAAATGTTGCTGTTGTTCAAACGATAACGCAAGAACCTTTCTGCGATATAACCGCTTGGGAATCACTACATTGTCACATGGATTGCTCGGTATAATGTCAATACTCTTACAGAACTCCAGTGACTGTTTCATAATGTTAATAATTCCATAAATTGTCTGTGAACTTAATTCTCTGCCCTGTGTTAAAAGATGATTTACAAATTCCTGCAAATGAAAAACATTGATTTCCTTTATTTTATACCGATCAAAATAAGGAAATACATACTTCTCACATCGATACTGGTAAATTGAATACGTTGTTTCCTTCAGTTGAAGTTTCTTGTAGTTCTTTAACCAATATTCAGTAAACAATACATAATTTGTGTTTCTGTTAATCGATTCTTTCATTTTTAAGCCCCCTTCATTTAGAGTTATATTTTTATAACTCATTCATTCTATTATAGCTAACTGTGAAAAGGAGTTGCGTAATAATCAAAAAAAGTTCGTAAATTATTTACATTTACGAACTTATTTAATGATATATTTTTGCTTTTTCTTATGATTGAAAGAATAAATATCTTTACGAGTGTATTATACACACAAAAAAGGCAAAAAGCAATATGCCAAAACAACATTTTGTGCATATTTAATGGAGAATTGCAGTATTTTGAATAAAACAATTCATAAATGTAAATAATTTATGAACCTTACTATGCTACCTACATTTTATGCGTTGTAAGTATAGCATGGATTATCTTTCTTTTAAATTAATTTGATTGAATAAATGCTTTCCAAACACTTAATAGTGAAGCAATCCCTTTACTGACTATTAGGTGTGATTAGTACATAGAGGGAGTCATAATTTCAGGAGGGATTTATGAAAAAATTAAAACTAATTATGATTGTTTTATTAGGGATAACCTGTATTTTTACTGGGGACCTTACAGTGAAAGGAGAGGAGGAAAAAAGTACAGATTGGAACTATGAGACAATTGATGAACTGACGATTGATGAAATCGATATAGATCAGGGAAGAAAAGAGTTAGATCCAAATGAAGGTCTGGGCAGAATGTCCAGAGCAGGAGAAACTCCTGTCTATATTAATAATGAGACAGAGTTGATAACTCTTTTGAACACACAAGCAGTTGAAGAAGGAAATGAATATATCTTAACTAGAGATATGAATATTAATGCTTCTGATTTAGATAAAGCGATTTGTGTTCCTGCAGTTGGATATGGAACTAATCCGTATTATATTGGAAGTTTTCAATCAAGCTTTGATGGTGGAGGTTATACAATTAAAGTAAATGTAGATACCGCTGAACCATCAAGGTCATTATTTCCAAGACTGAATGGACAACATTATTTCAATGGTATTAATGATACTCGAGTTCCGATTACCTTTAAAGATTTGACAGTACATTATACTGGGGATGTTGAAGGAACTGGATTTGCGATTGATGCAGCTGGGGTATCAATGGATAACATTCATGTGCTAGTACAGGATGATAGTGGTAACTATCATGATATTGTACCGAATAAAGATCCACATGGATTAGGAGCATCGATTATTGGAGTTCGTGCTGCAGGATTTGTAGATACTGTAGGTGCGTTAGCAGGTACACAAACAACAGTTAATAATATTTCAGTTACAGCAGGGACGATTGGAACACCAAAAGATACTTTAGAATCAGATGCAGGAACGATATCTACAGTTGTTGGTTTTGCCCGCTCAATTCAAGGTGGAACGAGTGTAGAAAATGTTGAAATCAATGTAAAAAATATTTATGCTATTTCAAATAATCCTAATAATGTAACCAATGTTGTTTCGGGTTTTGCAGATTATATTATGGTTAAGCCAGGAAATGGATTGGATTACGTAAGAAACATTACAGTAAATGTTGAAGAAAATATTGAATCTTATGAATTGTCTCGCTCTAGTTATGGATTGGTATATGATGGAGTGTTTGGCTTTTTCTCACATGGATCATCAATTGAAAACGCAACATTGAATGTTGGTGGAGACGTAATTTCTCGTATTGGTGATGAAGGTGGTGCAGGATTAACTGTAGATGAAGGTGGAAATGTTCATCTGATTGGTGCTAATGACTGGTCAAGTTATGCTGGAGATATGACTACGCCTCAATATAAAGATATTAGTGTTAATGTTGGTGGAGATGTAATAGCGCAAGGTAGAGGTGGATCAACAGTAGTTCTTGGTGTGATAGCTCCAGTTATTAAAACATATTCTACAGATAATATATCAGTAAATATTAGTGGTGATGTTGTTTCGAAACGAAGTGGCTTACAGCTGGCAAGTGGTGCTGATACATCAACTTCGTCAATTTTCCTTAACTACAATATCAATAACACTTCAAATAATGATTCTTATTATATTGGTGGAGATGTGATCATTGAGAATGATCAAGATACCAATAAGGGAGCGGCATACTTCTATGGAAGTTACGTTATGGATGCAGTGAATACGACTACTGGAGATATCAGTTATCCAGCTACTATCAAGAATAGTAGTGTAGAAGTTGATGGAGATATAAGTGTAACAAGCGCAAATGGATCTGCGAAGTTCTATGGATTATATTATGGTAGATCGATGGTTACTGAAAACAATAGTCTTAAATTTCATGGTGATATTACAGTAACATCAGCTGCGGATGATGAAACATCTTCTGCAGAAGCATATGGATTTTCTTATATAGATGGTGGTAATGTGACGTATGGTTCAGGATTGTTAGCAAACATTAGTGAGCGAACAGTGAAAGATAATTTCGTATATATCGGTGGAGATATTAGTGTTAATGCAGAATACAAAGCAATGGTTGGAGGTTTCTTTGGTGGGTTAACTACTGTAGGAAAAGCAACTGGTAATATTGTACGTATTGATGGATTAATGAGTGCTCACGCTGAAGATACAGATAGTATACGAAATCCATCAGCTATACCAGCAGAACAGGTGACTGGAAGTAGTGTGGCTGGAGGGTTTGCGGTTGAAGTAGCTGGTGAAGCAAGTAACAATGCTGTGTATGTGAAAGATAGTGCAAAAGCAAGTGCAACTCTTGGTGATGCAGCAGCTGGAGCATTCACAGTGGAGATTGAAAGTGATGCAACTGTAAACGCAAATACAGTGCTAGGTCGTGCAGGGAAATACGATGCAGCTGATACATTAAGTTACTATGAAACATTTGCAAATACAGTTGATCCAACTGCAACAATTGAAGATAACTTTTATACTTCAATGTTAGGTGGTCAAAGAGTTACAAATGAACTGACGTATGATTCAGTAAATGAAGAATTTACAGCAGTTGCAGGAGTACAACCATTGACTGTTGTGAGTGATACAACAGATTACACAGGTAGTGCTATATACTTAGTAGACAATAATAATGGAGCGATTACGTTTGCAGGGAAAGATGCTGCTTCTACAGGGTTAAGCACAAATGATCTGACAACAGCTAGTTCAGTTCCTGCAGTAGCGTCTATTGTGAGTGTAAATGGTAAAGATGCTGTAATTGACTTACCAGGAATTGGTTATCCATATGCAAATAACACAATAAGTGGAAATCTATTTATAGATACAAATAGTAATGGTATTTATGATGGTAGTGATACTTATGTAGCAAATGAAACAATTGTTGGAAAAGACAATGGAACTCAACGTATGCGTGCAACAACTGATGTAAACGGTGACTATACTATGAATGTACCTCTGCTTAGTTGTTTCCATGATAATGAATATACATTCAGTTGGGATGCATTAGATACATCTCTATATGCATGGAGTAGTGATAGCGCGAATGATTATACCAGTGGAACAATTACTGCAACTATCAATTATTTAGATAGCGTTGTATACCAAGGTGTGGTTGAAAGTGCAGCAGCACTGGAATTGAAAATAGTAGATGACTTTGGTGCTGACGATGGAATTGTAGTAATTTATCGTACAGGTGCTACAAGTGAATCATCAATTTTGTATCCATTTGGATATAAGAATTATTACGATTTGAATATTGAATTAGATGGTACAACACTAACTTCAAGTGAACTGTCTAATGTTACATGGACTGTAGAAAGTGCTGGAGGGTTCTCAGATTCTTTCACTTATGCAACAATCGCAGACGGTTCAAATAAAGTGACTGCTAAAAAATCAGGAGTAGTAAAATTAACAGCTGCTTATAATACATCAACTGCATCTATTTATGTAGTAGTTCCAGGTGATGTTACAAGAGATGGAATTATAAATACAGTAGATGCAATGCGTATTCAAAAATATGCATCAAGTAAAACGCCAAATATGAATGATTTAGGAATCAATGATGAGTTTACAGAATTCTTAGCTGATATGAATGGCGATGGAAGAATTAACACTGCAGATAAAACAGTGATTCAAAAGATGATTTCTAAAGCAGTAAAACCAAGTAACTAAAAGGAGAGAAGATAATGTTTAAAAAATTAAATAAATTAGTAATTGCATTAGTAATGGTTGTAATGGCAATTGTAGTAACAACAACAGCAACGACAACAGCAGCAACTTACAAAGGAACTGCAGAAGGAACACAAACAGTAGTAACACAAAGGGGAGATACTACCTCAGTAACATATACATTTACAACAGCAGATGGAGAAATTAATGGTTTAGCAGGAGTGTTCACATGGGATGAAACATTGCTGACATTAGATGGAGCACCAGTAGCGAATAACATGGTTATGACGGACTGGGGAACAACAGGAACAACAAGAGAATACCATGGACAAATCAACTATCCAGGTGCAGTATGTGAAGTTACATTTAACTTTAAAAATGTATTACCAGAAGGAACTGCAACATCTGCAACAGTAGGATTTACCTTTACAGATGTAGATTTAACACATTTAGGATTAGGAGTATACAGTGAATTCTATGATAGTTCATGGAATCCAATGTTGCCAAGTGAAATTGACTTTACAGAAGCAACTATACGATTTGAAGAACCAGTTGTACCAACACCTGAAATAAGTGTAGCTGTAGATCCAACAACAGCAAAAGTAGAAGCTGGTAAAACACAACAATTCACAGCAGCAGTAGCAAATGATGCAACAAACGCTGGAGTAACTTGGGCAGTTAGTGGAGCGACATCAGAAGATACAAAAATTGATGCTGATGGAAAACTAACAGTAGGTGAAGATGAAACAGCAGAAACACTAACAGTAAGTGCAACATCAGTAAGTGATACAACAAAATCAGCAAGTGCAGTTGTAACTGTAGTGAAGAGCAATCCATCTACAGACTCTACTGATCCAACAGATCCAGTAGAACCTACTAAACCAACGAAACCGGCTGACACAACAGATACTGGTAAAAAAGATACAACAGTAAAAGCATCTACATCTCCAAACACAGGAGATACAACAAACGTAGCTGCATTATCATTACTAGCAGTCGCAATGCTAGGTGTAGTTGTAGCAACAAAGAAAGTTAGATTTTCAAAGAAATAAGAATACAAATTGTGCATAAAGAGCACTAACATCTATATCGCCCTATAGATAAGTACTTCCGTATTTTTCCCGCCCTTCAAATATTAAAATATGAAGTAATCAATCTTTGTGCACAGTGAAATTAAGGATACTCAACTATAATGAGGGTATTAGAAAAACTGCTGATTATAAGTAATCGGCAGTTTTTCTGGGCTATAAAAGAAAGACGACTAGATTCATTTTAGTCGTCTTCGTTTATGATTCGATCTGTATTGGAAAAATGATATTTACTAACTTGCCATAATATATCTCTTCCATGTTGTTCTACTAACTGTTTAGCAATTGCATCAACATGAGCACCTGCTCCTTTAGGGAAGGTGAAGTCATACTTTTCATCCATTTTCTTTAATGTATCTAAGAAATAATAACGGGCAATAATAGATGCACAGGCAACACTTAGAAATTTATCTTCAGCTTTGGTTTCAAAATGAATATTTCTTACTACTTCGCTTTCATTTTTTAAATAACGAAAGTAACTTGGTGGAGGTGTAAACTGATCCACATAAATTGTGGAAAGGTTTAGATTAAACTTCTTCTGTAAATTGATAAACGCCTGATTATGTAATTTAGCTTTGATCTGATTCATATTGTTTGTTTCATGAACTTGGTTATATTTGTAGTTATCAAGAATCAGAATGCTATATTTTAAATGGTCAATTAATTGAGGAGCAATCATTAAAATTTCTGGATCTTTGATTTGTTTAGAATCTTTGATTCCTAATTTTATTAACAGTTCTCGATCTTTTTCTTCTACATATGCTGCACATACAACAACTGGTCCAAAGTAATCCCCAGTTCCTACTTCATCACTACCTGCCTGTGGAAATACTTCACTTACACTCGCAGTTGTAGTCTTTGATGAAGAAGATGTTTTCTTAGTAGCTACTTTTCCTTTGACTATATCACTGTAGAACTCTGCACCATTTCCCTGGAATACTACTTTTAAGGATTCATAGGCAGTAATTGTACAGTCACTCATTTTTATCTGAAAGATTGCATAAGGTGGAGTTTTACACTTCGTACCAGCCCCTAAAGAGTGGTATAATTTATTTATTTCTTCTCTTGTATATACTTTTGTAATTGTCATAAAAATACCTCTCAATCATTTTATCACAATTCATCTTCAAAGTTGCATAAACATAGTAATTACTTTAGAATAAAGAAAGAGGTGGGCATATGGAATTTCCTTTGCAGTTAAGTATTTTTATACCAATATTCTTTGTAGCCATGTTAGTTTATTATGCGTGGAAAGGATATCATAATGGATTGATACTAGAAGCGATTATTACCGCTTCCTTATTAATATGTATTTTAGTAGCTTGGTTTTTATCAGATATCTTAGGAAGTCAGTTTTATTTAGTTGACAAACCTGTTATTGATACTGGTATTGCAATAGCAAATCAGACGATTGTAACGTTAGCAAATCGGGTGATTTGGTTTGTATTGTTGTTTCTGATTACCAATATAGTTTTGCGGATACTACGTGTCTGGATTCGTAAAATGAACAAGATTAAAATGGTAGGAACTTTAAACCAGGTATTAGGAAGTATATTAGCTTTGGTAAAAGGATGTTTATATGTTATTGTTTTGATTGTTGTTTTAGCTAGTCCCATTTTTAGCAATGGAAAAGCAGTAATGAACAACAGTGGAATTACACCGATAAAAGATATGATTCAACAGCATGTCCCAATTGCTGGTACGGCATTATCGGCCTTTGATTATATTGATCGCATAAGAGAAGGAGAACCAATTGATCTTGATTCACTTCTAGATTTATAATGGAGAGATTATGGAAAAAAAGTATGAAGGATTAGATTTTGATGAGGTGAAAGCGACCATTGCTAAGCATTGTTCTTTTTCATTGTCTCAAAAAGATATAGTAGAGAAATTACCAAAGTTTGCGTATTTAGAAGCAAACCGTGATTTACAAAGAGGGAAAGAAGCACTGAAATTGTTTCAACATCATGAAGCACCGATTTTTGCGGGAATTCATGATTTTTATAGTGTGTTCAAAGATATTGGCAGAGGGAAAGTAATTACACCTCAAGAGTTATATGATGTAGCCACCTTTATGGGAAGTTATCAGAATATGTTGAACTATAAAAAACGCATTGAAATTGATGCACCAATTATTACAGACTTTATTGACTCTTTAAGTGATCATCGAAAATTAAAAGAATTAATTGAAAAGAAAATTAATGCAAGTTATGAAGTGCGTGATGATGCAACTCCTGAGTTGGCAGCAATTCGTAGAAATATTCGTAACTGTGAACAGGAAATCACGAAGAAGACAAGTGAGATTATGTCACAGTACAGTGGAATCTTAATGGATAATATTACAGCGACTCGTAACAATCGTACAACACTGCTTGTTAAGAGTGCAGATAAGCATAAGATGAAAGGATTTATTCATGATGAAAGTGCAAGTGGTCAGGCAGTTTATATTGAACCTGAAGCATTGCTTGTATTGAATAATCGTTTACAGTCGTTACGTGCAAATGAAAAAAATGAAGTAGAAAAAATACTAAGAGAGTTATGTAACACATTGGCTCCACATACAGATGAAATGGCCGCAAACTTAGAAACACTAACTTTGTTGGATGTTCTTTTTGCACAAGCAAAATGGGCATTTCAAAAAGGAGCAGTATACACATCTTTAAATAAGGATGAAAAACATCTATATTTTAAGGATGCAAGACACCCTTTAATTGATGATGAAAAAGTAGTATCAAATACATATGAAATTAAAGATCCATATCAACATCTGTTGATTAGTGGATCTAATACAGGTGGGAAAACAGTTACCTTAAAAACAATCGGGTTATTTACGATTATGAGTATGAGTGGATTTCCAGTGCCTTGTGAAGAGGCAGTTCTGCCAATGTTTGATGAAGTGTATGTTGATGTAGGAGATTTCCAGTCGATACTAGAATCACTATCTACATTCTCAGCACACTTGTCAAAGTTATCTTATATTCTAGATCATGCAACAAGTCATTCATTAGTACTACTGGATGAACTTGGTTCAGGTACTGATCCAAATGAAGGAGAATGTCTGGCAATTGCAATTTTAGATTATCTAAAGAAGAACGATATTATGAGTGTAGCAACTACTCACTATTCAAAGGTGAAAGAGTATGCGAAGACACAAGATAGTATTTTATTATCAAGTGTAGGATTTAATTTAGAAACAATGACTCCTACCTATAAGTATATGGAAGGATTTTCAGGCAATTCAAATGCACTTGAAATTGCAAAGCGTTATCATATAAAGGATGAAATTCTTACGTATGCATATCAGTTAAAAGAAGAATCTACAACTGATCAAAGCTTACTAATTGAAAAACTGGAGAATGATCGTTTGCGTTTATTAGAACAACAGGATCATCTTCAAAAGGAAAAGGTTCAATTGAAGCAAGAGCAAGAAAAACTGCATACAAAAGAACAGAAACAACAGGAAGAATATGAGCGTAAGTTAAAAGAAGCAGGATATAAAGCTGATGAAATTATTGAAGAAGCCAGAGAACAGGCGAAAACAGTGATTGAAGAACTTCGTTCAATGAAGGAAGTAAAAGAACATGAGTATATCAAGACGCTTTCAAAACTGAAAGTTCAAAAGGAAGAAGAAATAGAAGATATAATTGAAGAAGAATTTAAAGTAAATGATTATGTAAAAGTAAAAGGATTACAGTACCAGGGAGAGATTATCTCAATCAAAGGAAACAAGGCAACAATATCAACAAATGGTATGAGGATGAATGTGAAAGTTAGTGACTTAACGCATATGACAAGACCAAAGAAGAAAAAGATAGCTAGTGTTTCTACCAGTACAACAACTGCAAGACCAACGATGGAATGTAATGTGATTGGGATGCGTGTGAGTGAAGCGTTGAGTGTTGTGCAGAAGTATTTAGATAATGCAATCTTACATAAGATGTATAGTGTAACAATCATCCATGGTAGTGGTACAGGAGCCCTTCGCTCTGCAATTCATGAATTCTTAAAGAAACAGAAATACGTAAAGGATTTCCGTCTTGGAGGAGGATATGAAGGTGGTGTTGGTGCAACTGTAGTAACATTAAAAGGTGGTAATAATTAGTGGCAAATATGGAGAAGATTCAAGACAAACTGGAGCTGTTACCAGCAAAACCAGGTTGTTATCTGATGAAGGATATAAACGGAACAATTATTTATGTGGGGAAGGCAGTGCGATTAAACTCGCGTGTGCGTTCCTACTTTCGTGGTGCTCATGACTATAAAACAACAAAGTTAGTAAGCAATATTGATGACTTTGAATATATTGTTTGTGATAGTGAAAAAGAAGCACTCCTTCTGGAAATTAATCTGATTAAAGAGTATACGCCAAGATACAATATTATGTTTATGGATGATAAGAGTTATCCATATATTAAATTAACCAAAGGTAGGGCGCCTACACTAACAGTCGTTAGAAATATAAAGGATAAGAATGCTTATTACTTTGGGCCATTCCCAGATGCAAGAGCTGCCCATCAGACAAGAGGATTGTTGAATAAAATTTATCCTCTGCGAAAATGTAAGCACATGCCAAATCGCGCGTGTCTGTATTATCACTTAGGACAATGTCTGGCACCTTGTATCAATGATATTGATCCTGCAATCTACGAGAAGATGGCAAATGATATCAAACGCTTCTTACGAGGAGATACAAAGAAAGTAGTTGGCCAATTGACTCAACAGATGCAGGCTGCAAGTGATAAACTTGATTTTGAGCAGGCGCAGGAATATCATCAGTTGATTGAATCAATTCATCATGTAGCCGCAAACCAACATGTTGAGTTTAAGGATCGTAAAGACCGTGATGTATTTAACTATTACTATGATAAAGGATACTTATGTATTCAGGGATTCTTTCTAAGAAATGGAAAAATTTTAGAACGTTCTTTATCAATTACACCAATTTACGAAGATGAAGAAGATGCATTTATATCTTTTATTCTTCAATATTATAATAAGAATCCATTACCTCAGGAATTATTGATTCCTAGGGAAGTGAAAACTGATTTAAGTGAAGTGCTGGATACAAAGGTAGTAAAGCCACAACGTGGAGAAAAACTGCGCTTGGTTGAACTGGTAGAGAAGAATGCGGAAACAGCACATCGTGATAAATTTGAATTAGTAAAAAGAAAACAAGACAGTAAACAGGAAGCAATGCAGGAACTATCTTCAATCTTTAAAAAAGAAATTCATACGATTGAAATTTATGATAACTCACACATTAGTGGGGCATTCAATGTTTCAGGTATGGTTGTCTTCAAAGATGGAGTTCCATCAAAGAAAGATTATCGAATGTATAAGTTAGATACGTATGTATCTGATACTGATTCAATGAAAGAAGTAATTTATCGTCGTTTCTTACGTCTATTAAAAGAAAAGAAACCAGAGAATGACTTACTTGTCGTCGATGGTGGTTTGGCGCAAATCAATGCAGCAAGAGAAATTCTTGATGCTTTAGAAATTGAGATTACCTTGTGTGGATTAGTAAAGGATGATCGTCACCGTACAAGCAATTTAATGGACCGCAATGGTGATATTATTCCAATTCGTAAAGACAGTCCTTTATTCTTTTTGCTAACACAGATGCAAGATGAGGTTCACCGTTTTGCGATTACCTATCATAAGAAATTACGTTCCAAAGCACAAACGAAATCAATCTTGGATGAAGTTCCAGGATTGGGGAACGTTAGAAAACGTAAAGTATGGAATCATTTTAAGAGTATGAAACGATTAAAAGAAGCAAGTGTTGAAGAAATTGCAGAAATTGTACCATTAAAGGTTGCACAAAGTATTGTAGAAGTTATTCATCATGAAGACTAAATGGAGGTACTTATGAAAACACTTTTATACAATGGAGTTGTAGTAGTGGACGGAAAAACAGCATATGATGGTGGAATATTAATTGATGGTGAAGTGATTGCTGAAGTAATGAAAGAGGGCGATCCAAAGTTTGAAGTTTACCAACAGGACAAGGACGTTGAGTTTATAGATGTAAAAGGTAGTTATATTATGCCTGGACTAATTGATATTCATATTCATGGTGCTGATGGGGTAGACTTTGAAATTGCATCTCAGGAAGCGATTAATCAGGCTTCTTGCAATCTAGCAAAAGATGGAGTAACTGGTTTTGTTGCATCATTAGCAACAATGTCTCATGAAGAAATGATAAAAGTACTGAATGTATATGCAAAAGTCGAAGACTGTGTAGATGGTGCTCATTTTCTGGGACTTCATGCAGAAGGTCCATACTTAAGTAGAGAGTATAAAGCAATTATGGTAGAAGAGCATTTACGCGCTCCTTCTTATAAAGAATTAGATGAAATGATTGAAGCATCAGATAACCGAATTAAGATTATGACAATTGCACCTGAGTTAGATGGAATGATGGAGTTTATTGAATATGGTACCAAACGTAATATTGCAATGATGATTGGCCATAGTGCTGCCGATAGTAAAACAGCAACAAAAGCATTCCAACATGGAGCAGTTGGATTTACGCATTTATATAATGCTATGTCTCAACATCTGCATCGTCAACCGGGTGTTGTAACATCTGCATTTATTAATAAGGATGCATATGCAGAATTAATTGCTGATGGATTCCATGTGGATCCTGAAGTAATTCTTATGACGTATCGTTGTAAAGGCGCAGATAATATTGTCTTAATAACTGATGCAATGTTAGGAAAAGGATTGCCAGATGGTGAATTTACATTTAGTGGTAAACATTGTATAAAAGAAGGAAACAGTGTAACGGTAATAGAAACAGGAAGACGCGCTGGTTCAGCTGTTGGTTTGGATTATATTGTTCGTACGATGGCTGAAGTGACTGGTTGTAGCGTACAGGAGCTAGTCCAAATGGCAAGTGTGAATCCTTCTAAAGTAGCGAAAGTAAATAAAGTAAAAGGAACACTAGAAGTAGGTAAGGATGCTGATATCTGTGTTATGAATAAAGACTATTATAATCAGATGACTTATGTTCAAGGTAAAAAAGTGTTTTAAAGAAAAAAGCAATTTAGTGAGATAATAAAATCACTAAATTGCTTTTCTTATTCATGATGCATGAAGTAGTAGTAACTGCCGTATTTGTAACCCGAAGAACATATCCATAAGAAGTCGTCTTCCTTAGCTACAGCTACAGCTTCCTTGTTAACTTCACTCTTTTTGTTTCTGGAGTATATATATTGCTTATTTATATTCTTTTCAGTATTTGAATAAAGAATTCTTTTAGTTGCACCATAAGGATCCAATAACATTGTGAAAGTAGTTCCATGAGGACTGGTTACAACAACAGTAGAATCATTAGTTATTTGTGTTTGATAACCATTCTCGTCAAGAGCAGATGTAATCAAATTAATAGATCTTTTTTCGTTGCCTTTTGACAAATGTAATGTAGATCTAATTTGTCTTCTTTTTATATTTTCGTCTGATAACCAATTTGTAAGTTTTGATTTTAAATTATCTCTACTAACTTTATCAGTATTGTAGTTAAGATAGGAATCAGCATTAGCATTCATATCAAAACTACAGTTTTCTTTTTCATCAGTATAGTTATTTTCTGCGGAATCTTTTATATCAAATATATAAGATGTAGAGAAATCTTCAATGTTACCATAAAAGTAAACAGCTACATAGGTATCGCTAAAAGAATCGCTATTAGTCTCAAATAACCCATAGAAAGTAGCTTCCTTTTCATTTTGGTAAATAAATATACTCGATCCATCACTGTTTATTTTATATCTGCCAACATAGCCACTTTCTTCGAAAAAAGTGTTTACTTCGTGATCAGAACGTTCGGGTTTTTTATCGCTGAAATTATTAGAGGAAGAATTAGTTGTTTTGCTACTGCTGTTTTGTTGACTGGATATTAGCGAAACCATAGCGAAACTTATAATGATAATGACAATGATAAAAGTTAATGCTCGGCTTTGTTTAGGCGTAGCTGTTTTCTTTTGAACTGTGCTGGTTACGTTACTTTTGTTAGTTGTGGAATGCATACGTACAAATGCTGAATAGTTGGTTGTTTTGTTTTTCTCATCATGTTTAACAGGTGCTCCACACTGTGAACACACTTTTTCATCATCATTTACTTTACACTTACAATATTCGCAATAACTCATACTGCACCTCAATCTTTCTCTTTAAAAATATCATAACTTATTTTGTATACTGACACAACAAGAAGAACTGTTTCGAATAATTATTGTAGGATGTTTTATTCTTTGGTATAATAAACAAGGATTTGGATGGTGATAAATATGGGACGTGCATTTGAGGTGCGTAAAGCAAGTATGGCGAAAACAGCCAATGCTAAAGCAAAAGTATATTCAAGATATGGTAAAGAGATCTATGTAGCTGCAAAAAGTGGTGAACCGGATCCTGAGATGAATGTTAATCTGAAGAAAACAATTGAAAGAGCGAAAGCGAATCAAGTTCCTGCAGATGTAATTAAAAGAGCGATAGAAAAAGCAAAAGGCGGATCTGGTGAAAACTATCAGAGTGCTACTTATGAAGGATTTGGAAGTGGTGGAAACGCTACTGTTGTTATTGAATGTTTAACTGATAACTCAAATCGTACAATTGCTGACTTACGTGGAGCGTTTAATAAATCAAAAGCTAAAATTGGTGTAAGTGGATCAGTTTCATTCAACTACGAAAGTGTTGGACAAATTGTAATTGCGTATACAGATGAAGATGCAATGTTAGAAGCACTGCTGATGGCTGATGTTGATGTAAAAGAAATTGAAGTTGAAGAAGACCACATGTCAATTACAACTGCACCACAAGATTTAAATAAAGCAAAAGAAGAAATTGAAAAATTAATTCCAGATGTAACATTTGATGTGTTGGAACTTACAATGATTCCAAATGAGTATGTAACATTGGATGGAGATGATAAAGATTTATTTGAACGTCTTCTAAACTTGTTGGATGATGTTGATGATGTGCAAAATGTATATCATAATGTAGAGAATTTATAAGAGGAGCTGTAAAGGTTTCTCTTTTTTCTTTGGAAAAGAAACGAAAATTTAACAAACTTCTTATTTTATATTTATACAATTTTGATATAATATAAATATCAAGGAGGATATGCATATGGTAGATTTAGAAACCTTTATTTCAAATCATGTTGATGATTACAACCGTCACGATGTAGATGCACTTGTCTCTGCGTTCGCGCCAGATGTGAAGATTCATAGTCTGGATACAGGAAGAATACTGATGGAGGGCAGGGAGAATATTAGAGCGTTTTATAATGAAAAGTTTGATTATCCAAAATTGTACTCAGATGTAGTAGAAAGATTAACAATCGGAGAAAAGGTAATTGATAAACAAATTTTCACCTCTGAAGCAGATACGATGATGATCAAAGCCGTAACGATTTATTACTTTAAAGATAATCTGATTCAAGATGTATGGTTTATTTTTGAATAAGTATCTTGTTTAGGTATATTGGTTTGTGATATTATATTTATACTTTTGGGAGTGTAAATATATGATTGTAAAACAAGCACAGGATAAGGATATTTCTTGTATTGAAACTTTGTATAAGTTAAAGGTACAGGAGTTAGCAGAAAAAGGATTAAAGCAATGGGAAGACGAAGAAATAACATGGGATACCATGTCTCAGGATTATGATATCTCAGATTTTTATATTGTTTATAAAGATGATGAAGCAATTGGATGCTTTAGTGTAGTTGATTATGATCCTACTTATTGGTTAAATGATAAACCTAAAGAAGCACTATATATTCATAAGGTAATGGTACTTAATAAAGCAAGAGGTAGTGGGGCATCAGATTTCATATTAGATGCATTTAAAGATATTGGAAGAAAACGTGGGATGTCTTGTGTGAAACTGGATGTTCGTGAACATAAAGAAAAATTACGTTCATATTATGAACGTAATGGATTTAAACTTGTGGAGATAGTGGATTTAGGTAAAGGATACCTGACGGCATTATACAAGTTTGATTTAGTTTAGTCTTTTATATACCTAGGTGGTTGCAACTCAGTTGCAGCCATTTCTTTTTGTTTGGTAATAGAAAGCGGATATGAATATACTTGCGTTGCTTTTAATTCCATTTCTCTATATGGAGAAGGTATCTGATTAAACTTTGATGCAATAATAATATCTTCCTTTAATGTATGTAGGTAATCTTTTCCTTTCTGATTAAAGGCTAGGATACGAACATGGTTAAGTTCAGGAAGAAAATCAGCATCATTCTTATAAGTGTGGTTCATCAGATGAACCAATGTTCTTTGAATACTTGATTTTGTATATCGTTTAGAAATACAAAGATTTAAGAATTCTTCATAAGCGTCTGCAATCTTACAATTTTTTATTAAGTTGTTTTCAATTCCTTCATCCATTAGAAATGATTTTTTTAGTTCTTTTGCTGGCGTTGTCAGTAATAACATCTTTATATAAGGATAGTAATGTTCCATTTTGAAGTTATCATTTAAATTATTCATTGGTGTTCCATACTCATAATCTTCATGCTTGTAGATTTGATTACGAATAGCTGTAGCGCTACTGATGCTGCCTTCCATGTTTTGATTATGATAACTGTTTGTTCGTTGTATGGTATAAGCTTCTATATCGTTGTTACGTGCGTGTTTCACATAGTTAAGTCCCAGAATATCATTGGGATGAAGTTCGCCATAAAGACGCTCATATGCCTTTGCACTGGAGATGCCTTCCGTTTTTAGAGAAGCGATATCATCATCAATATGAAGCAGTTCTTCCAGTTTCCTTATATTATTGGATTCACTACCGAAAACAATGTTATCTACTTTCAGTAACTTTAGCGTTTCAATTGAACCTTGAGCAAATGCATCCGCACTTTGCGTTGCATAGATAAAAGGAAGTTCTACTACCAAATCAACTCCATGTCTGATTGCAGCAGTCGCACGATCCCATTTATTTGTAATCGCAGGTTCGCCTCGCTGAACAAAGTTACCACTCATTACACAAATTAATACATCCGGTTCTGTCAGTTCTCTGGTTTTTTTTATATGTAAAATATGTCCATTATGGAATGGATTATACTCACACACAATCCCTGTTGTTTTTATGTTTCTTGTCATGTTTTTATTATACTGTAAATAGATTTAAATAGAAACGAATTTATGCTAGAATAGTACAAGAGAGGTGTATGTATGAAGAAAACTAGTTTAGTAGTATTGGCTGCAGGTATGGGAAGCCGCTACGGTGGCTTAAAGCAAATTGATAAGATAGGACCGAATGGTGAGATTATTTTAGAACTAAGTGTCTATGATGCAATTAAAGCCGGATTTAATGAAGTAATATTTATTATTAAAAAAGAAATTGAACAAGATTTTAAAGAAGCAATTGGAGACAAAATTAGCAAACAGTTTGAAGTGAAATATGTATTCCAAGACATCGATCGTATTCCAGAAGGATTTTCAGTTCCTGAAGGTAGAGAAAAGCCTTGGGGAACAGGACATGCTTTGTTATGTTGTGAAGATGTTATCGATTCTCCATTCGCAGTAATCAATGCTGATGATTACTATGGTAGAGAAGGATTTGTAAAGTTACATGATTTCTTAGTAAACAGCACAGATGAAAACGAATATGCTATGGTTGGTTACATCTTAGCAAACACAGTAAGTGAAAACGGAAGTGTTGCTCGTGGTGTGTGTACAGTTGAAGATGGGAAACTGACAAACGTAGATGAACTGACACGTATTGAAAAACATTTAAAAGGAATTGAATATAGTAAAGATGAAGGAATGACTTGGTTACCACTTGCTGACAACCGTCTGGTGTCAATGAACATGTGGGGATTCAAACCTAACTTTATTCAATATATGAAAGAAGACTTTGTGAAGTTCTTTGAAACAGAAGTTCCTAAAAACTTAATGAAGTCAGAATTCTTTATTCCAAAAGAAGTTGGAAAGATGTTGCGTGAAAGTAAAATTGAAGTTCAAGTACTACAAAGTGAAGACAAATGGTATGGGGTAACATATCAGGAAGATAAGCCTGTTGTACAAGCTGGAATCAAGAAATTAATTGATGAAGGTAAGTATCCAGTTCCGCTTTGGAAATAGACAGATAAAGGTGTATGAAAGTACACCTTTCTATATGTATGAAAGAAAAATGGAAATAAAATCTCTATGAATAGGAAGAACCTGCTTTTATATCGTGAATTTAATGGATTCTTTATTGACTTTGCAATTCATTTTCAATATAATAAATAGGCAGGCAATGAGGTGATGATCTTGAAATGGTCAAAAAATGAAATACTAAATTTGAAGAAGGATGTAATATCTTTCGATGAAGAACTTACATTTCCAAAAACGGTATTTGAAAAAAATCACCACTTACGTGACCTTAAAAACGTGAACGTCAAAGGTAAGATTCGCTATGAATCAATAAGTGACTTGGTTACTTGTGATTTAGTGATTAGCGGTGATATGATTCTACCCTGTGCAATAACAAACGAAGATGTTGTATATCCGTTTGAAACAGAGACGACAGAATTGTTTGCATTTCGCAAAGTAGATGATCATGAGGATGTTCATGAAGCAAAAGGGGATGTAGTCGAACTTTTGCCGATTATTTTCCAGACAATCATGATGGAGGTTCCATTAAAAGTCGTTAAAGAAGGACTGAAGGAATATCCAAAAGGTGAAGGATGGGAAGTAATAAAAGAAAGTGATTATCAAAGCAGAAAAAAAGATGAAGTAGATCCTCGTTTAGCTAAGCTAAAAGAGTTTAAAATTGATGAAGATTAGAGGAGGTATTTATGGCTGTTCAACAAAGACGTGGTTCAAAGCATAGAAAAGCAAAAAGAAGAACACACTATAAACTAGTAAGACCAACATTAACAAAATGTCCTGCTTGTGGCGAATACGTTCGTCCACACAGAATGTGTGAATGTGGTAATTACAACGGAAAACAAATTACTGAATAAGAAAGCAGCTATAGACGCTGCTTTTTTTATTTGTGGTATGATAATAATAAGAAAAGGAGGATGGTTATGGAGTCAAGAAAATATAATATAAACAGTGCTGATTCAGAATCGTTATTCATTGAATTAAAAAGGTACTTTACTGATAATGCATGGGAGAAGGAAATTATTCATTGCAAGAGCGATACAATGGAAACATTAGTAATTGTGATTGAACGATTCTTTATGCGTAATAACTCTACTGCTTCTGCAACCTATACGATTGTGAAAGAAGGGGAACAGATTTATGTAGTTGTAGTTGCTGGTGGTGCTGGAACAGGGATATTAAATATTTCTTTTGGGGCAGTTAGCGATATTATAAATGATGCTGAACGAACGTTATTAGCACTAGGATTTAAAGAAGTGGATTAACAAATAAATCAAATAATATATTGAAACGAAAAGGCGATTATATCGTCTTTTTTTATTTTCTTAAATTTTTTGCTGAAAACACTAGGCAAACGACTTGATTTTATATATAATAGTGGTAGAAAGTAGTAAAAAGTAGCGAAAAATGGTAGAAAGTGGTGATTTTTATGGCTGAAGTTGCGACATTACGTAATTTCATTGGCGAATATGCGCATAATATCGACAAAAAAGGCCGTATCATTATCCCGGCTCGTTTTCGTGAAGAGTTGGATGAAAAGATTATTGTTGCTAAAGGTCTGGATGGATGTTTAACCGTCTATACAATGGATCAATGGGCAAAACTTTCTGAACAACTTGCACTACTTCCAAATACAAATCGTCAGGCACGTTTGTATCGTAGAAATCTGATGGCGAAAGCCAGTGAATGTGAAATTGATAGTCAGGGTCGTATTTTGATTCCGTCGGTTCTGATTAAAGAAGCATCTTTAATTAAAGAGTGTTGTGTTATCGGTACAGGAAATACCATTGAAATCTGGTCAAAAGAAAAATGGGATGGATATAACGATGAACACAGTGATGACTTTGAAGAAGTTGCTGAATCACTTACAGAGTTCTTACTGTAATGAAGCATTATTCAGTCCTGTTGGAAGAATCAATAGAGTTATTGGATATCAAGCAGAATGGAATCTATGTTGATGGAACTCTAGGTAGAGCAGGTCACAGTAGTGAAATACTAAAAAGAATTCCAGAAGGTCATCTATATGCATTTGATAAAGATCAGCAGGCAATAGATGAATCAACTGAGAAATTAAAAGCAATTGGAGATAACTTCACATTAATCCACAGTGGGTTTGAGGACTTGGATAAAGAACTTGATGCGCGTGGTGTGCAAGAGATAGATGGATTGCTTCTGGATATTGGAGTGTCATCACCACAATTTGATGATGCCGATAGAGGATTCTCTTATCGAAATGAAGCCAGACTGGATATGCGAATGAACAAAGAACAGGAGTTCAGTGCATATGAGTTAGTGAATGAATATCCATTTGAACAATTGTTATATGTAATATCACGTTATGGTGAAGAGAAGTTTGCGAAGCAGATTGCTCGCAAGATTGAAAAATACCGAGAAACAAAACCGATCGAAACAACGATTGAGTTAGTTGAAATTATAAAGAGTGCATTACCTGCAAAGGTACTGAACAAAAAGGGACATCCTGCGAAGAAAACCTTCCAGGCAATACGTATTGAAGTCAACAATGAACTTACTGCGTTAGAGATGGTCCTAGAAGCTGGAATAAGACGATTGTCAGTGGGTGGAAGAGTTAGTGTCATTACCTTCCATTCACTGGAAGATCGTATTGTGAAAGACATATTTAAAAAGTATTCAAGGGCGGAGAAAGTAGATAAAAGAATACCACTTCTGCCTGATCAAATAGAAATGAAAGATTATGAAGAAATAACAAGGAAACCAATATTGGCGGATGAAGAAGAATTGTCAGAGAACAGAAGGTCTCATAGTGCCAAGTTACGAGTATTGAGAAAGGTAAGGTAGCGAAGTATGGTTAAAATAGTTAAGAAAAAAAGAAAATTAAGAATTGAGGGACTTATTTCCCTAATTTTCGTAATATCAATTCTTTGCTATTTTGGTTCAGTTACCATCTTGCGTTCTCAAAACGTTGTGAAACAAACACAATTAGGTGAAATTGAAAACGACATTGAATTACTTGACAGTGATGTTGCAAACTTAACATTAGAAGTAAAACAATTAGATAGTCGCGATCGAATTTTAGAGATTGCTGAAAAACATGGTTTGACAGTAAGACAGGAGCAAATTGTTTCAGTAACAGGTACAGAATAGAGGCATAAGATGAAGAAGCGTATTAATCCAAAGAAGTCAATTAAGACATCTAATAGAATTGGTATAGTAATGGGCATTGCTGTGGCACTTGTTGTAACGAATGTCCTTTTTACTATGGTTACAGGAGTTCACTTTCGAAGTGGGGAAAACATTCTAAGCAGAAAAGCGGGTTCCGGGGAAACTAAACAAACAGTTATAGCGAATAGAGGTTATATCTATGATCGTAATGGTGATATCATTGCACAGGATATTGAGTCCTATGATTTATATGCATATATTAGTGAAGAACGTGTAAACGCAGGGGATACTCCTGTGTATGTAGTTGATGTTGATTCGACTAGTCAACAGTTGGCTGCTATCATTGAAACAGATGAGTCAAAGGTTGCAGACACTGCTGCTGGCATTAAGAAAATATTAGATGATGCGAAAGCTGCAGGTTCTTATCAAACAGAGTTAGGAAAGTATGGAAAGAATTTATCTGTTAATCAAAAAAAGCAAATTGAAGAATTAAATTTACCTGGTTTAGGATTTACAAAATCCACAAATAGAGTTTATCCTTCAGGGACATTTGCATCTCAGTTAATTGGGTATACAAGGTATGATGATGATGGAAATCTTGAAGGAGCATCAGGGTTTGAGGCAACATTCAATGAGGAACTAACTGGTTCAAATGGAGAGATTGTATATCAAACGGACGCAAATGATAATCGCTTGCCTAATACAGAGAAAGTTATTAGTAGCCCAGTGAATGGAAATGATGTATATTTAACACTTGATAAAGATACACAGTTAGCACTGGAAAAAGCTTTGCAGAATACAATGGAAACAAATGATGCTACTAAAGCTTGGGCGGTAGTTATGGATGCAAAGACAGGAGAAATTCTGGCGCAGGCAGGTTATCCAACCTATGATTTGAACACAAAAGAAGGTGAAGGTATGGAGACAAACCAAGCGAATTTACCTAGTTCACATACATTTGAAGTTGGGTCTGTTATGAAAGCGTTTGTTTATGCTGCAGTTATGAACGAGGGTTTATACGATGGATTGGCAGAATTCCAATCAGGAGTTTCTTATATAGGGATTGATGAAAATAATAATCCTATAAGAATCGGTGCGGACGATGGTTCACCATATGCGCCTATCTATGATGCGGAGCAAAGAAATAGAGGGGTTATTACTTATGATGAAGGGTTGATATATTCTACAAACTCTGCAATTATCTCTTTAATTTCTAATGTAATTCCTGTCGATACTGTAATTAGTTATTTGACAGATAAATTCAAATTATTTGATGAAGTTGACATGTATGGTGTAGATGATAATGCAGGTACTTTGAATACAGAGTACCCAATTGATAAAGCGACACTTGGATTTGGGCAAGGTGCATCTATTAATACATATCAATTGATGCAAGCAGCAAGTGCCATTTTTGGTGATGGAACGATGTTGAAACCTTATGTAGTTGAAAAAATTGTTGATCCAAATACTGGGGAAACAGTGTATCAAGGACAAACGGAAGAAGTAGGAGAACCAATTAGTGCAGAAACAGCAAAAGAACTTCAGGGGTTGTTAGAACGTGTTGTTACGGATCCTAATGGTACTGCGCAACATTACAAAATGACAGATGTTACAATGATGGCGAAAACAGGTACAGGTGAGGTATCTACTGATGGTAAGTATGGAAAATACTATACTAACTCGATTCTTGCAGCTGCACCAGCTGATGATCCACAAATCATTATTTATTATGCATTTGAATCTGAACAATATAAAAACTATGATACATCTTACTTTCAAGATGTGGTAAGGGAAGCGCTAAATTCATTGAATCAATATAATGCAGCAAATGAACAAGCAAATAGTAATAATGAAACAACAACCGATTATGCTGAATATGAAATGCCAGCATTAGTGAATCACTCAACTGAGTATGTAAAGCAAAAATTAGAAGGATATAATATAAAAGTTAATTATATTGGAGATGGAAACAGTATTATTTCACAATCTCCTGATGAAAATACAACAATCATTTCTGGACAAAATGTATTCCTATTGACGGATGGTACAAATATCACCATGCCAAATATGAGTGGATGGTCTAGGAAAGATGTTGCTATCTTTGCGAAGTTCGCAGGTATAGAAGTTACCTATAACGGCAGTGGAAAAGTAGAGACCCAGAGCATTGGGGAATCCACCGTATTGGGCAAAGATTCGAAATTAGAAGTTGAATTGAAATAGAATTTAGAGTAGTATTATAACGTTACAAAAAAAGGGGAATTAATATGGATATTACACTCATATTGTCATTTGGTATAAGTTTAGCAATTACACTGGTCGTCATGCCAGTGTTTATACCTTATCTTCATAAAATTAAATTTTCGCAGACAGAGCGTGAAGAAGGTCTTGCTTCTCACCAGAAAAAAACTGGTACACCAACGATGGGTGGAATTGTATTTGTACTGATTCCCGTATTATTATGTTGTATTATGCGTCCTAAGATTTTAACAGATATGAAAATGTTAATTGTTCTTATGGCGTATGTAGGATATGCGTTAATTGGATTTATTGATGATTTTATTATTGTAGTTAAAAAGAAGAATGATGGATTACCAGCAAAAGTAAAATTCTTAATGCAGTCTTTCTTGGCGATTTTATTTTTCTTTATGTATAAAAGTGTTGGTGATACAACACTATGGATTCCAATCATTGATGAATATATTGAACTGGGACCATTATACTTTGTATTAATCTTTATTATGTTTACTGCGGAAAGTAACGCAGTGAACTTAACAGATGGATTGGATGGATTGTGTGCTGGTACAGTTAGTATTGCACTTGTGCCATTTATTGCATTTGCAATCACTGATAATGAAATTGAACTGGCAATGTTATTAATTGCAGTATTAGGATCATTACTTGGTTATCTGCGCTTTAATGTGCATCCAGCTAAAATCTTTATGGGTGACACTGGATCACTTGCTTTAGGTGGGTTATTAGCAGCTGTAGCTTTGGTATTAAAGAAAGAAATCTTACTTGTTATTATTGGTGGATTATTCTTGATTGAAACATTATCAGTAATGATTCAGGTAATATCATTTAAAACAAGAGGAAAAAGAGTATTTAAGATGGCTCCGATTCACCATCACTTCGAAATGAGTGGGATGAAGGAAACAAAAGTAGTCATCATGTTTTATATCATTGGAATATTATTGGCTATCCTTGGGTATGTGATTGGAGTGATGTAAGATGAAATCAGTGCTTGTCATTGGTAGTGCACGTAGTGGAACTGCAGTTAGCAAACTATTACTAAAGAAAGGGTTTGAAGTTTATCTAACAGACTCTGGTATTGTTTCAAATAAAGAAGAACTGGAAACACTTGGGGTTAAAGTATATGATGAAGGACATCCTGATACTTTAAAAGAAATAAACTATGAGTTTGTTGTAAAGAATCCAGGCATTCCATATACAGTTGCTTTTATTGATTATTTTGTGAAACAAGGAAGCAAGATTTATACAGAAATTGAAGTAGCTTCTTGGTACGCAAAAGAATTTCATTATGGAGCGATTACTGGGACGAATGGAAAAACAACAACCGTCTCTATATTATATGCACTATTGAAAAAGCATGGAACTTCTTATGTTGCTGGAAATATTGGGATACCTCTTAGTGAAGTTGTATTGGAACATGAAAAAGAGGATGCAAATATTGCGTTGGAATTAAGTAACTTTCAGTTATTAGGAATGGAATCATTTAAACCAAAGGTTAGTGTAGTAACAAATCTAGCACCAGATCATTTGGATTACATGAAAGATCTTGATGCTTATTATGAATCAAAAATGAAGATTTATAGGAATACAGATCAAGAGGATTATTTTTTAAGAAATATAGATGATGAAGAAATCATGAAATATGCAAAGAATATTCCTTGTAAAATTATTGATTATTCTTTAGAGAAAAAAGCAGATTTATATCTGAAAGATAACCTTGTATATTATAAAGATACATATTTGTTTGATATTAAGACATTAAAATTGGTTGGTAAACACAATATCTCCAATTCGATGGTAGCAGCCTGTATGGCGTATCTGCTTGGAGTTTCTATAGAAGAGATACAAATAGGTCTGCATGAATTTACATCGGTTGAGCATCGATTAGAGTATGTAGGTGAGAAAGATAGAATTCGTTTCTTTAATGATTCCAAAGCAACCAATGCAGAAGCAGTTGTTCCTGCATTAGAATCTTTTGACAAAAACATTATTTTATTAGCTGGAGGATATGATAAGAAGTTATCATTTGATATTCTGAAGCCATATGATAATCGAGTGAAGTGTTGCTTTAGTTTTGGAGAAACTAAAAAAGAATTTAAAAATATCTTTAGTCATGTTGAAGAACTTGATACAATGGAAGAAGCATTTGATAAAGCAGTTCAATTGGCAAAGCCTGGTGATGTAATATTATTATCTCCAGCTTGTGCAAGTTATGATCAGTTTACATCATATGAACAAAGAGGAAAAATCTTTAAAGAATATGTATATTCATATTTAAACGGAGGAAGATAAGATGATTGAAATATTAAAAGTAATCGTACTTGGGATTATTCAGGGTATTACTGAATGGTTACCAATTAGTAGTACAGGACATTTAATTATATTTGAACAAATTCTGTCACTAGGAGATCCAAAGTTTTTCGAAGTATTTAAAGTAGTTATACAGTTTGGTTCGATCCTGGCAGTATGTGTATTATATTTCAAACGATTAAATCCATTCTTATCTACCAAATCAATCAGTAATAAAAAAGAAACATGGAACTTGTGGGGAAAGATCATTATTGGATGTATCCCAGCAGGAATCATTGGAGTGTTATTTGATGATCTTGTAGAAGATGTATTAAGTGGTACCTTAGTTATTGCGATTGCATTAATTGTATATGGGATTGCATTTATTATATTAGAGAATACGAAACGTCGTGTTCGTATTTCAAGATTAGAAGATTTAGATTATAAAACAGCATTAGGAATTGGATGTTTCCAAGTCCTTGCGTTAGTACCAGGAACATCACGTTCGGGTTCTACTATTATTGGAGGAACAATCCTAGGATGTTCACGTACCGTATCAAGTGAATTTTCATTCTTCTTGGCAGTACCAGTAATGGCAGGAGCCAGTTTATTAAAACTGATTAAGTTTGGTTTGAATTTCTCAATGACTCAAGTAATTTGGTTATTAGTTGGAACGTTTGTATCATTTGTTGTTTCAATTATTGCGATTCGTTTCTTATTAAGTTACATTCGCAAACACGATTTCAAGATTTTTGGTTACTACCGTATTATCTTAGGAATTATTATTATCATTACATTATTCATTTAAGTACTGGAGCAATCCAGTATTTTTATTTGCAATGATATTTATGGTAAGATGGATTTATGAAAAATGAAGTAAATGTAATCACTTTTGATAAACCACTAACAGAGGCAATTTTAGTTAAACGTAAAAATCGGTTTATTGTAGAAGTGTTAATCAATAATGAATTGATTGATTGTCATATACCTACTACTGGAAGAGTGGGGAATATAGTGTTGGAAAATCTACCTTGTTTATTATCTGTTTCAGATAATATAAATAGAAAGACAAACTATACAGTAGAAGCCATTGCTATTACTAAGGATAAAACTTGGTTGGGTATTAATCAGAATAGAATGAATGATATTGTTGATATATGTATAAGAAGAAATTTGTTTTCTGAAATGATTACCAAGAATCATATAAAGAGAGAACAGATGTTGGGAGATTCAAGAATTGATTTCTTGATTGATAATACATATTTAGAAGTGAAGATGCCATTGATATCATTAGTGTTATCAGATGAAAAGAGAAACACATTCAATTCAGTCGAGAGATTACTGAAGCAGATGAATCAATTGAGTGAAGTTGCTGGCAAAGGGAAAGGTGCAGTTATCCTTACTTGCTTTATGTATGAGTGTGAAGGGTTTCTCCCTGGAGTATACAGCACAAGAAGGGAAGAAGTACTTCACTCTATAGATAATGCCAAACAAAATGGTGTACAGTTTTGGATTGCTAACTTTAGAATTGATGAAAAAGGTGTTTATTTACTTAACTATAATAAAAAATAGAGAATGCTGTTATAGCATTCTCTATCTGTATAATTCCAGACCTAATTTTCTTTTTACTTTGGTTACTTTCTTTCTTGCTACATAACTAGCTTTCTGAGCACCATCAGTTACTGTTTTTTGAATTAAGTCACTAGCAACGATTTCTTTGTATTTTGCCTGTAAGTCAGTTAAGAAGTTAAACACGGTTTCCCCGACAGCTTTTTTCAAATCGCCATAACCCTTACCATCAAATTCTGCTACTAGTTCTTCAATTGATTTACCAGTAAGTGAACTTTCAATTGTAAGTAAGTTAGCAATGCCAGGTTGGTTTTCTGGGTCAAATTGAATCACACCAACAGAATCCGTCACAGCGGACATAATCTTCTTGCGTGCAACTGCTGGTTCATCTAACAAGTCAATACAACTCTTTGGATTGCCATCAGATTTTGACATCTTCTTTGTAGGGTCTTGTAGTGCCATAATTTTAGCCCCTACTTTTGGTACTACTGGTTCAGGCACTACGAAGGTTTCGCCAAAAGCGTTGTTGAAACGCTGTGCAAGATTACGACACAACTCAACGTGTTGCTTTTGATCCACACCTACAGGAACAACATCTGCATCATATAATAAGATATCAGCAGCCATTAAAGCAGGGTATGTAAATAATCCAGCTGTAATGTTCTTTTCCTGTTTCTGTTGCTTATCCTTATATTGTGTCATTCTGCTTAATTCACCCATATAAGAGTTACATGTCATTACCCAGCCAAGCTCCGCATGTTCGTGTACATCGCTTTGCAAGAATAATGTAACTTTTTCTGGGTCAAGACCACATGCCAGATAAAGGGCAATTAAATCTTTGGTATTCTGTTTTAAATCTTTTGAATTCTGCAATTCTGTAATTGCATGAAGATTTGCAATAAAGATATACATTTCATATTCATCTTGTAATTGTACAAACTGACGAATTGCGCCAATGTAATTTCCTAATGTTAATCTTCCTGTTGGTTTGATTCCACTTAAGCATTTTTTCATATATCGTTCCTCCTAGAAAATAAAAAAGCCCCAACATATATAATATATATAATGTTGGGACGCTTATTAAAACAAACGCGGTACCACCCGACTTACTCAAACTGAGTCACTTCATAATAACGGCATGTACCGGACAATCTTGTCAGCTCCATAATTCCAATTCAATATAGGTTATGTCTGTTTTGCATCCACCAACAGATTTCTGGATTTCATAGTTACTATATTTACTATTATTACTTCTTTGCTTTTATAGTTTATATTATAACGCAAACTTTATAAAAGGCAAAGAGATTAAATGTATATAAGGGAAAGACATTATATATAAGGAATGGAAGGTGTATATTTTATTTGATATATTCCTATATGAAAATATGTAAGGACTTTCTCGTGTTTGTGTGTTTCCTTTATTTGACAAATCATATATAATAGAATCATGCTTTAAGGAAAGCGAGGGGTCTTATGATTATATTATATTCTTCACCTGGTTGTGCTTCTTGTCGTAAAGCCAAACAATGGTTGAAAGACAGGAACTTAGATTTTGTGGAAAAGAATATTTTCTCTACTATATTAAAAGAAGATGAAATTAAGTATTTACTTAGCAGAAGTGAAAATGGTACAGAAGATATTATAAGTACACGGTCAAAACCGTTTAAAGAACTTGGTAAGGATTTAGAGGATATGCCAATTAAAGAAGTAGTGAGTTTCATTCAATCGAACCCTTCGGTTATGAAACGACCTATCATTATTAATAAAGATAACTTCTTAGTAGGGTATGACGATGATGAAATTACAGCATTTGTTCCTAAGGAATTAAGGGAACTTGCAGATAAGTCTTGTAATCCATCATGTCCGAACTATCCAATATGTGGTTCTTTAAGGAAAGAAACAACCGAAAAAACAGCATAAATAAGCGCTTAATTAGGCGCTTTTTTATTTTTTTGAAAAAAAGTGAAAAAATTCGCAAATAACCCTTTTATTATTTTTATGAATGTGATATTATAAATAGGATTTCCACTGGAAGGTTAGTGCTAAGAAACGTCTTAAAAAAGAAAATAAAAAAGATGAAAAAAAGTGTTGACATAAGGTGTAAAGATTTGGTATTATAAACAGGCACGGTTGGAAGACATTGGTCGAAAAACAGTGCAAGGTAGATCTTTGA
>NZ_JAUSUR010000005.1 GCF_030814225.1 Breznakia pachnodae | reverse complement strand
CCCATTTCGAACACAGAAGTTAAGCACTTTTACGGCGACAATAGCTAGGCACGCTCTAGTGAAGATAGCAAATTGCCAGTTAAACATTAGAGAGACTCATGTCTCTCTTTTTTTGTGTTTTTTTCTATTTGTGATACAATATTTTATACGGTATTAATTTAAAAGGAGATTTTATGAAGAAAATAATATTGATGTGTTTACTTACGTTAACACTAGCTGCATGTGGTAGTTCTAACAGCAGTGATAAGACAGCTACTTGTACCCTTACTGATGATAGTAACGAGAATAATGTAGCAGATGTGAAAGTTACAAAGACAGATGGTAAATTGTCTAAAATTGTAATGGAAGTAAATGGTGAACTAGTTGAATCATATTTTGATGAGTATAGTGCTGAAGAACTTGAAGATTTACTACTTGAGGGTCTGATTGGTGAATTGGATGGATATGCTGGAATTACTTCAGATATTAAAGTGGATGATAAAGAATTTACATATTCAATTAGTGTAAATATTGATCCATCTAAAATGAATGATGAAGAATTAGAAGAGATGGATATCGCTGATTTAGATGCTGATGCATTCGCAAAACAATTATCAGATAGTGGATATTCTTGTGGTGATTTTAAATAATAAATAGTTATCGTTAGAGACAGATTGATTGATTCAGTCTGTTTTTATTTTGCTTATTTTTGATTTTACTATTAATTATTTCAATCAATCAGGGACTATGCTATAATTATAAAGATATTGGAGGCGTATTAGATGATATCAAGTACCATTCAAGAAATTATCACCATGGTCGATGGTGAATTATTTATTAATAAAGGAAACAAAGCTGATATAGTATCTGGTGTAACATTAGATTCACGTAATATTAATCAGTCTAATATATTTATTGCAATCAAGGGAAATCGTGTAGATGGTCATGAATATTTAGAAGAAGTATATAAGCAGGGGGCTGCCTTGGCAATTATTGAGAATGATGCATATACTAATGTAGATATTCCGGTAATCTTAGTAAAGGACAGTACAGTTGCATTGCAGGAACTTGCGCGGAATTATCGTAAGAGTTTGGATGTGAAGGTGATTGGTATCACTGGCAGCAATGGGAAAACTTCTTGTAAGGATTTATTATCTTCAGTTCTTGAGAGCGAGTATAAGGTAGTGAAAACACATGGGAACCAAAATAATGAACTAGGTGTTCCTTTGACACTACTGCGTGCTTCAGAAGACACGGATTTTATTGTTCTGGAGATGGGGATGGAGAATCTGGAAGATATCCATTTTTTAAATGACATTGCATACCCAGATATGGGTATGATTACCAATGTTGGTGTTGCCCATTTAGAGAACTTAGGTAGTCTTGATAATATTGGAAGAGCAAAACTGGAACTTATGGATGGATTAACTGGTAACAGTTTATTTATCTATAATGGTGATGATCCAATACTTAGTAAAATTATTAAGGAAAAAGATGCAAGAGAACTTGATGTTCAGACATTTGGAGAACGATCGAGCAATTCTATTTATCTAACAAGTTTTGAGCAGAAGAGTGATGAGATTACATTTTCAACAAACCTCTCATCTGCAGTATTCACAATTCCAACAATCGGAAAGCATATGGCATTAAATGCCTTACCAGTCGTTTACACAGCTTATAAGATTGGTTTGAGTGATGAACAGATAGCAAGTGGTCTTTCATCCTTTGTAAGCAGTGCGATGCGCAATGAGCTTGTGGAAGTGGGTCAGATGATAATTCTGAATGATGCATATAAATCAAATCCACAAAGTGCCAGAGTAGCGCTTGATACATTTAATTTAATTGATGAACCATACAAGATTGTTGTACTTGGTGATATGCTGGACTTAGGTGAAGCAGAGAACCAGTTTCATTTTGACTTAGGTGCGTATATGAATGATATTGCATTTGATGAACTGATTGGATATGGAAAGTTATCGAAACATATTCTTGAAGGTGCAAAATCTGTGAAACCAGATAAGAAGTTTCATCTGATGGAAACACATGAAGAGATTGCGAATTATTTACAATCGTTTAAAGATAAAAAATGTGCAGTTTTATTTAAAGGATCTCGTGGGATGCATTTGGATAAGATTGTTGATGAATTGATAGGAGAATAATTATGGAAAAGATACGTTTAGCAGTTATTTTCGGAGGGAATTCCAGCGAATATCCAGTATCACTACATTCAGTTGCTAGTGTGCTGAGAAGTCTGGATAAAGATAAATATGAATTGATTTTACTACCAATCGACCGTGATGGTGTTTGGTATTATTATAATGGAGATATTGATATACTGGAACATGACCACTGGAAGGAACATCCTTCAACTAGACATGCAGTGTTCTCACCTTCGGCAAAAGAAGGTGTGTATATCCTAGATGATGCAGAAGTACAACGAATGGAAATTGATTGTGTCTTACCAATCTTACATGGTAAGAATGGGGAAGATGGAACTCTACAGGGATTATTAGAGTTATCTACAATTCCTTATGTAGGATGTAACCACGTCAGTTCAGCGATTTCTATGGATAAAGACTATACACATATTATTTGTGAAGCTGCTGGTATTCCAATGGCACCTTATATTTCTTTGTTGAGTTGTGAAGAAATTGATTACGATGCATTGATTGATGAAGTAGATGAAAAACTGACGTTACCATTGTTTGTGAAACCTGCCAATGCAGGATCAAGTTTTGGGATTACGAAAGTAGATGATTATAAAGATTTACAGGATGCAGTACAGTTTGCTTTTGAATATGATAAAAAGGTAATTATTGAAACTGGTATTGATGGCTTTGAGGTTGGATGTGCCGTATTAGGAAACAATGAATTAGTCGTTGGTGAAATCGATGAAATCGATACACATAATAACTTCTTTGATTATGATGCGAAATATGAGTTGGAAAATACACAAATTCTGTGTCCAGCACGTGTTGATACAGTAATTAGTGATGAAGTAAAAGAATTGACAAAAAAGATTTTCAGAATCTTAGGTGGTAGTGGGTTAGCTAGAGTTGATATGTTTGTGACTAAGGACAGCGAAATTTATTTTAATGAAATTAATACAATTCCTGGGTTTACATCTGCAAGTCGTTATCCTTCCATGATGAAAGCTGTAGGAGTAGAATTTCCAGAATTATTAGATCGCTTGATTGCCTTGGCAATGGAGTAAGATATGTTAGAAAGTAAAAGTCGAAGTTGGGTCGAAATTGACTTAGACAAAATAAGAGAAAACTTTAAAGTAATGGATCAGCATATTCATAAAAAGCAAAAAGTAATGGCAGTGGTCAAAGCGGATTGTTATGGACATGGTGATAGTATTGTTGCAAAGATACTGGAGGAAGAAGGCGTCGACTTCTTTGCGGTTTCCAGTATTGATGAAGCACTGAATTTACGTAATGCAGATATCAAAGGTAAGATATTGATCTTAGGCTATACGCCTGCAGAGCATTTTCATTATTTGCATGAACATAATATTACACAGTGCGTCATGAGTTATGAATTTGGAAAGAGTTTAAGTGATTATGCATTATCACAAAATATAAAAATAGAAGTACATATTAAAGTGGATACGGGAATGGGGAGAATAGGAATTCCATGTCAGGATAATAACTATCAGATTGATGTTGTGAAATCAATTTACGATTTAGATGGATTATCTTGTGCTGGTATATTTTCTCATTTTAGTGTGGCTGATACCTATGATCGAGGAACTGATGAAGCATATACAATGCATCAGATAGAGTTGTATCAAAAAGTCCTTGAAGAATTAAAGGCAGAAGGAATTGACTATGGTCTAACCCATCTGCAAAATAGTTATGGAGCAATCAATTATCCGGAACTGGATTATGATTACTCTAGAATTGGTATCTTACTTGTAGGGAATGCAAGTAATGATTCACAGAAGTTGAAACATGAAGTGACATTGTTTCCTGCGCTTGTTTGGAAAACGAATGTAGCTTGTGTGAAAACCGTACCTAAGGGTACTTATATTGGATATGGTAGGAATTATCTTACAGAAAAAGAAACCAAAGTAGTCACTGTATCTTGTGGTTATGCGGATGGAATGAATCGTCAGGCATCACATCATCATTTGGAAGTTTTACTGCATGGTAAACGCTGTGAGATTATAGGAAATATCTGCATGGATCAGTTTATGATTGATGCAAGTGAAGTAGATGATGTTCATACTGGAGATGTTGTTACGATAATTGGGACAGAGGGAACAGAGACCATTAAAATTGATGAATTATCTAGAGCAGCGAATACGATCAACAATGAATCATTTTGTTTGATTTCAAAAAGAGTACCAAGATTTTATAAATAGAAACAGAGGAGCGTTTATGGAGCGTAAAGATTATTATTTAGTAGATATCATAAAACTTATTTGTGCTATCTTAGTAGTTGGAATGTATTGTGGACCACTTCTTTCAGTAAATGAAACATTGAATTACTTTGTCGTTAATATTTTAGGGAGAATAGCTTATCCGTTTTTCTTTGTAGCCAGTTCATTTTTCTTTTTTAGAAAACTGGAGTATGTTGCAGGATTAAAAAGTAAAGAAAACTTAAAGTTACTGCGTAACTATATTATTCGTTTGTGTGTATTATATATTATCTGGACATTGCTTTATGCAATTGTACTTTTTATTCAGGTACAAACACAAATGATTGTAGAGTATACAATGGTAGACTTTATTCGTAATTTCTTCTTTGCTGGAAGTTACTATCATTTGTGGGTATTACCAGCAATGATTTTCTCAACGATTTTAGTATATGTATTACTAATGAAGTTCAAAACATTACAAGTGTTAGAAATAGGAATTGTTTTATATCTGATTGGAATGGTTATTAACATTTACGGTTCTGTACTTTTAAAAGTTCCATTTATTGGCGATATTATAAAAGTATATCTGGATGTATTTGTGACTGCAAAGAATGGATTGTTCTTTGGATTCTTATATACTGCAACTGGATATTACATTGCAACAAGTAAGTTTAACTTATCAAAATCAGATTTATTTAAAAGAACAATGATTTGTTTCTTATTAGTATTCATTGAAGGATTCTTCTTAAGAGGATTAGGAATAGAAAATGTAGATGCTATTATGTATATTACGTTAGTACCATTTATCTTTTATTTCTTCCTATACATTTTAGAGTTTGATATTAATTTCAGTGAACGATTCCTTACCTTCAGAGCATGTAGCTCTTTGGTATATTTCTTATTCCCTGTATTTATTGTGATTCTAAATGTATTACCATTTGATTATTTCAGCTGGCCTTTTGGAAGTATTATTTATTTTATATTTTTATTAATATTAGCTGTAGATGCTGCATATCTTATTTATAAAGCATCAAAACAGAAGCAACTTAAATTTTTGAGGATTTTATTTTAATGTTACGTCTTGATCAGATCAAACTAACATTACAGGATGATGAATCATTACTGAAGGATAAGATTTTAAAAATCTTATCCATTTCAGAATCTGATCTTCTTCATTATGAAATATATAAAAAGAACATTGATGCTCGCCATCAATGTATTTTGTTTGTTTATAGTGTAGATGTAGAAGTAAAAGATGAAGAAGCAATTCTAAAAAAGAAATGGAAGAATATTCGTAAGAGTCCTAAGCAGGAATACAACTATCCTGAACAGGGAATCATTGAGATGAAACATCGACCAGTTGTGGTAGGATTTGGACCTGCAGGAATGTTTGCGGCTCTTGCACTTGCTCGTAACGGATATAAGCCAAGAATCTTTGAGCAGGGAAAACAAGTGGAACAACGCATCAAAGATGTACAGAAGTTTGTGGAAACTGGTGAACTAGATGAATCTAGCAATATTCAGTTTGGAGAAGGTGGAGCAGGAACATTCTCAGATGGTAAGCTGACTGCACGTACCAAAGATTTACGAGTACAGAAAATATATGAAGAACTCATCAATCATGGTGCACCACATGAAATACTAACCGATGCTTATCCTCATATTGGAAGCGATCGATTAATTGAAGTGGTTGCGAATATGCGTAAGACAATTATCGCACTAGGTGGTACTTTTCACTTCAGTTCAAAGGTAGATGCACTAATCAGTGTAAATGATCGTATCACAGGTATTGAAGTAAACCATCAGATAATTGATGCGGATGTTGTGGTACTGGCACTTGGAAACAGTGCCAGAGATAGTTTTGTGAAGTTTCATAAACAAGGACTTGCAATGGAATCAAAACCATATGCAATTGGGGTACGAATTGAACATACCCAAGAAAGTATTGATAAAGCACTCTATCATGAATACTATAATCATGAGAGTCTGCATGCAGCCAGTTATCGTTTAACCCACCAACACAATGGTTTAGGTATTTATACCTTTTGTATGTGTCCAGGTGGTGAAGTTGTAGCGGCTACATCAAGAAGAGGTCATGTAGTCGTAAATGGGATGAGTGATTATGCCAGAGATAACGTAAATGCCAATTCTGCAATCTTAGTTCAGGTAAATGAAGAAGATTATGGAGAAGGTGTATTTGCAGGAATGGAGTTTCAGGAGAAACTGGAACGCAAGGCATTTGAACTTGGTGGCAGTAATTATAAAGCACCAGCACAACGAGTTGGTAACTTTCTTCAAGTACCAGTTCAAGGAGAAGAGATTAAGCCATCTTATCCTTTAGGTGTGAACTATATTGACTTGCATTCATTACTTCCTGAGAAGGTCTGTATGGGACTTAGAGAAGGGCTTCTGGCATTCGCAAGAAAGAATGAAGCATTTAAGAATACCAATGCTGTATTAACTGGAGTAGAAACAAGATCTTCTTCACCAGTACGTATCTTGCGAGAAAAGGAAACGTTACAGTCTTGTTCCATCAGGAATGTATATCCTGTAGGAGAAGGTAGTGGGTATTCAGGTGGAATTACATCCAGTGCAATTGATGGTTTAAAAGGTGCAGAAGCAATTATAGAGAAATTCTCTTCACCAGATGAAATTGAATCAAAATAGTGTTGAATAATTTTTGAGTTATGGTATCATATAACTAATAAAAAGGTCCTTTAAAATAATCCAGAGAGGTTATGAAGGTGAATCAGACACTTATAAACACTATAAAGGTCCTTTTGCGTATATGCATGGACCTTTTTATTTGAATAAATTCGTGGAGGTTTGACGATGAAAAAGATGGTTGCAAATAATATTGAAATAAAGAATACAAGTATTGTTTTCACAGTTGTAAATCGTTTTTATGTTCCACAAAGATTAGCGATATCTAATTTATATTAGTTGCTAATCTTTTTTTGAATAAGGTTTTAGAAATAACAGAAAGGATAAGGTAACACAGATGATCATAAAGAATGCAAGAATAATCGTAAAAGACAATGAGACAAAAATTCAGGATATCTTAATCAAAGATGATAAGATAGCAAGAATTGCTGATTTCATTGAAGATGCAAACGAAGAAGTAATTGACGCAGAAGAAAAACTTGTATTGCCTGGTGGAGTCGATGTACATGTGCATTTACGAGAGCCTGGGTTTACAAAGAAAGAAACGATTAAAACCGGAAGCGAAGCAGCAGCACATGGAGGTTATACAACCATTATGGCGATGCCTAACATTCTTCCTTATCCAGACAATGTAGAAGCAATTAAAGACTATCAGAAGTTGATTGCAAAAGATGCAGTTGTGAATGTTCTTCCATATGCTTGTATTACAAAGCAGGAAGATGGAAGTGAAGTAGTTGATATGAAAGGTATTTCTAAACTTGGTATTCACTGGTTCTCAGATGATGGTGTTGGGGTTCAACAAGATGGCATCATGAAAGAGGCAATGAAGAAGGCAAAGACTGAGGATGCAATGATTGTAGCTCATACTGAAGATATGAACTATCGTAAACCGACTGCATGCATGCATGATGGAATACGTGCAAAAGGATTAGGTTTGGTTGGAATTCCAAGTGAATGTGAATACAAGCAAATTGAACGTGACCTACAATTGGCACTAGAGACAAAAGCGAAATATCACATTTGTCATATGAGTGCAAAGGAAAGTGTAGAGTTGCTTCGCAAGTATAAAGCACTGGGTGCTGATGTGAGTGGAGAAGTTACAACCCATCACTTAGTATTAAATGAAATGAATGTGGAGAATACGAATCATAAGATGAATCCTCCATTACGTAGCGAAGAGGATCGACAATCCTTAATTGAAGGCTTACTGGATGGAACAATTGATTTCATTGCGAATGATCATGCTCCTCATACTGAAGAGGAAAAGAATACAACAATGGAGAAAGCTCCATTCGGAATTGTAGCACTGGAAACAAGTATTCCTCTAATTTATACAAACTTTGTGGATACAGGAATGTTTACATTGAAACAGTTCCAAGATTATATTAGTACAAAACCAGCAAAGCGTTTTGGATTAACGAATGTTGGAGAACTGAAAGAAGGATATCAGGCAGATATCATTGCATTAAGTGAAGAGGAACAAGTAATTCATAAAGAAAAGTTTGTTTCAAAAGGAAAGAATACGCCGTTTGATGGTTATAACGTTAAAGGTAATATTGCATTTACGCTGGTAAATGGAAAAGTAGTATATACAGCACTATAGGAGGCCAAGATGAAAAGACAATTAATTTTAGAAGATGGTAGTGTCTTTGTGGGAGACGCATTTGGTGGTAATGAATATCGTTTAGGTGAAATTGTATTCAATACTGGAATGGGTGGATACCAGGAAGTACTAAGTGATTTATCTTATTGTGGACAAATCGTAATGATGACATACCCAATGGTTGGGAACTATGGAATCAATCGTGATGATTTTGAAAGTATCAATCCAACCGTATATGGATTTGTAGTAGGAGAACATTGTGAACATCCTTCCAACTTTCGCTCAAACATGACATTAGATGAATTCTTAAAGCAAAAAAACATTCCTGGATTAGCAGGAATTGATACAAGAGCACTAACAAAGAAACTTCGTCAGATTGGTACGATGAAGGCAATCATGGCTGACATGGATGTAGATGTGGATAAAGTAGTAAAAGAATTACAAGATGCTCCTTATCCAAGTGGACAGGTAGAGAGCGTTTCAACTCAGAAACCATTCTTAATTCCTAACCGTGGTAAAAAAGTAGCACTAATTGATTTTGGTGCAAAACAGGGAATTATTCGTGAACTTAGCCAACATGGATGTGACATTGTGGTTCTTCCATATAACACAAGTGCTTCGGATGTATTGGCATTAAATCCAGATGGAGTTATGTTATCAAATGGTCCAGGGAATCCAAAAGATGTTGAAGTAGCAATTGATACAATTAAAGACTTATTAGGAAAAGTTCCTATTTTCGGAATCTGTCTTGGACATCAGTTATTATCACTGGCTTGTGGAGCAGATACAATAAAGTTAAAGTTTGGACACCGTGGATGTAATCACCCAGTTATTAACTTAGAAACTGGACAGGTAGATATTACTTCACAAAACCACTCATTTGCAGTGGAAGAAGAAAGCTTAGAAGGAACTGATTTAGTAGTAACTCATAGAGCACTGAATGACAAAAGTGTGGAAGGAGTAAAACATACTTCTTATCCTGCTTTCAGTGTGCAGTATCATCCAGAGGCTTCACCAGGGCCAGAAGATACGAATTACTTATTTGATCAGTTTATGGAATTAATGGATAGTGAAGGAGGGGCAAACTAATGCCTAAGCGTACAGATATTAAAAGAATCCTAGTGATTGGTTCAGGCCCAATCATTATCGGACAAGCTGCGGAGTTTGACTATGCAGGAACACAAGCATGTCAGGCACTTCGCGAAGAAGGATATGAAGTTGTACTTATCAACTCGAACCCTGCAACTATTATGACGGATACAACGGTTGCGGATAAGGTATATATAGAACCGTTAACAGTAGAATTTGCATCTAAAATTATTCATAAAGAAAAACCAGATGCTATCCTAGGAACACTAGGAGGACAAACTGGTCTGAATTTAGTAGTGGAATTAGCGAATGCTGGAATCTTAGAAAAAGAAAATGTTGAGATTTTAGGGACAAAGCTAGATGCAATTGAAAAAGCCGAAGATAGAGAAAAATTTAAAGAATTAATGGAAGAATTGGGACAACCGATTCCTGATAGTACAATTGTACACACCGTAGAAGAATCATTGGAATTCGCTCAAAAAATCGGATATCCAGTAGTTGTACGTCCAGCGTTTACGCTTGGAGGAACTGGTGGGGGATTCGCTCAAAGTGATGAAGAACTTGCAGATATAGCTAAGAATGGTCTGAAGTTATCACCAGTAAACCAATGTCTAATTGAAAAGAGTATTGCTGGATACAAAGAAATTGAGTATGAAGTAATGCGTGACAACAACAATAATGCAATTGTTGTATGTAATATGGAAAACGTGGATCCAGTTGGAATCCATACCGGAGATTCAATTGTTGTTGCACCAGTACAAACATTGAGTGACAGAGAACATCAGATGCTTCGTAATGCATCATTAGATATCATTCGTGCATTAGAGATCAATGGTGGATGTAATGTACAGTTGGCACTAGATCCAGATTCATTCAACTACTATGTAATTGAAGTAAATCCACGTGTATCACGTTCAAGTGCATTAGCCAGTAAGGCAACTGGTTATCCAATTGCAAAGCTTGCAGCTAAGACGGCAGTAGGATTTACTCTAGATGAAATCTTAAACCCAGTAACGAAAACATCATATGCATGTTTTGAACCTTCAATTGATTATATTGTTACGAAGTTACCAAGATTTCCATTTGATAAGTTCCCAAGTGCAGACAGACGTTTAGGAACCCAAATGAAAGCTACTGGAGAAGTTATGTCAATTGGACGTAACTTTGAAGAAAGTTTCTTAAAAGCAGTTCGTTCCATTGAAATGAAAGTTGACCATGTATTTATGAAAGATATGGTTGATATGAATGAAGATGAACTTTGGTTTAAAGTTCGTCAACATGATGATGAAAGAATGTATGCAATCATGGAATTGATTCGTAGAGGTACAACCGTAGAAGCGATTCACAACTTTACGAACATTGATCCATTCTTCTTATATAAACTAGTTCATATTTATGAATTAGAAAAAGAATTAGTGGAAGCACAAGAATCTCATGATTTAGAAGTATTAGAAAAAGTTAAGAAATATGGTTTCTCAGATTCTTATATCGCTAAGGTATGGAATGAGAAAGAAGAAGATGTTTATGAAATGAGAAAAGCACATAATCTGATTCCAGTATATAAAATGGTAGATACTTGTGCAGGTGAGTTCGAATCAAACACACCTTATTTCTATTCAACATACTTGGATGAAAATGAATCAATCAGAAGTGATCGTAAAAAAGTAATTGTACTTGGTTCAGGACCAATCCGTATCGGACAGGGAGTTGAGTTTGATTATGCAACGGTACACTGTGTACTTGCATTACGTGAAGCAGGATATGAAGCAATCGTTATCAACAACAACCCAGAGACGGTATCAACGGATTTCTCAATTTCTGATAAGTTATACTTTGAACCATTAACATTGGAAGATGTAATGCATATCGTTGACTTAGAGGACCCTATTGGAGTAATTGTACAGTTTGGTGGACAAACTGCAATTAACCTTGCAGATGGACTGCAAAAGCGTGGTGTGAAGATTCTAGGTACAACAGTAGAAGACATTAACCTTGCTGAAGACCGTTATGAGTTTGAAGCAATGTTGAATAAGTTAGAGATTCCTCAACCAAAAGGAGAAACAGCATTCGAAGTAGATGCTTCAGTTGAAATCGCAAACCGTATTGGTTATCCAGTACTGGTACGTCCATCGTATGTACTCGGTGGTAGAGCAATGGAAATTGTTCACAATGATGAAGACTTAAGAAAGTATATGAAGAATGCAATGAAAGAAATTTCGCATGATTCACCAATCTTAGTTGATAAATACATTGTTGGTAAGGAAGTTGAAACAGATGCAATCTGTGATGGAGAGCATGTCTACATTCCAGGTATCATGGAACATATCGAACGTGCAGGAGTTCACTCAGGTGACTCAATCAGTGTTTATCCAACCCAAACATTAAGTAATGATGTGAAATATAAAATTATTGAATATACAACAAAAATTGGTAAAGGATTCAACTTTGTTGGATTGTTCAATATTCAGTTCATTGTAGATAAAAACGATACAGTGTATGTACTTGAGGTAAACCCTAGAAGTAGTCGTACCGTACCATTCTTATCAAAGATTACCCATGTGCCAATGGCAAACATTGCAACCAAAGCAGTTATGGGTGAAAGTTTATTGAAACAAGGATACTTAGAAGGAATCAAACGTGAAACTGAACGTGTCTATGTAAAAGCACCAGTCTTCTCATTTGCGAAGTTACGTAGTGTGGATACAACATTAGGACCTGAAATGAAGAGTACAGGGGAAGCCCTTGGTGGTGATGAAACATTAGAAAAAGCATTGTACAAAGCAATGTTGGCATCAGGAGTGAAGATTCCATTACATGGATCTGTACTGATGACAATTGCCGATAACAACAAGGAAGAAGCATTGTCACTTGCAAAACGATTCGAAGAAATCGGATATGGTATCTTTGCGACAAGTGGAACTTGTAAGTTCTTACAGGACAATGGAGTTCATGTTGAAGAAGTTGCGAAAGTAGACAAAGCAGAATTTGATGTATTAGATCTTATCATTAAAGGAAAAGTTGACTATGTAGTAAATACAATGTCACAAGAGAAAGCAGCCAGAGATGATGGATTTATGATTCGTCGTATCTCTGCCGAAAATGGAATCTCTTGTCTTACTTCATTAGATACAGCAGATGCAATTCTAAAAGTAATAGAAGCACAAAGTTTCTCTTCGATTCCAATGGGAGAATAATATGAGAATTAGTCAGGATACAATCATTTCTAACGATAAGATTGCAAAAGATACTTATCAGATGGTGTTACAGCCAGATGAAATGCCAGTGATTTTACCAGGACAGTTTGTGAATATAAAAATTGATGGATTGATGTTACGTCGTCCAATTAGTGTATGTAGTGTGGATGAAACAACGTATATGATTATTTATAAAACAATTGGAGAAGGAACGAAAAGGTTAAGTGAAATGAGTGCTGGTAAAGTACTTGATGTATTAGAACCTCTAGGAAGTTCATTCCCAATTCATGAAGAACTAGATGAAGTGTTACTAATCGGTGGTGGAGTAGGGGTTCCACCACTGTATGAAGTAGCCAAACAATATCGCAAAATGAACAAACAAGTGGCAGTCGTGCTTGGATTCAACGATATGGAATCAAAATTTTATGATATTGAGTTTCGTCGTTTGGGCTGCAGTGTGTATGTAGCTACAATGGATGGGACAAGTGGTATTAAGGGAACCGTTATTGACTGTATCAAAGAATATGGATTGAAAACAGATTTTGTGTATAGCTGTGGACCAATGCGTATGTTGGAAGCAGTTAATAATAATTATTCAAAAGGGTATCTGTCATTTGAAGCAAGAATGGCTTGTGGAATGGGTGCCTGTATGGGATGTGTGTGTAAAGACAGTAAAGATAAAGAACTCTATTATCGTATCTGTAAAGAAGGACCTGTCTTTGAAATAGGAAAGGTGGAAATTGTATGTTAGATATAAAACTACCTGGATTAAATTTAAAGAATCCAATTATTCCAGCAAGTGGATGCTTTGGGTTTGGAAGAGAATTTGCCGACTTATATGATTTAAGTTTACTTGGTGGTATTGCCATCAAGAGTGCTACATTAGAAAAACGTTATGGAAATCCAACACCAAGAATTGCGGAAACTCCTGAAGGAATGCTGAATGCAATTGGGCTTCAAAATCCGGGAGTAGATACAATTATTGAAAAAGAACTTCCATGGTTAGAAACCTTTGATACAGAAATTATTGCGAATGTGGCAGGTGCAACAGAAGAAGATTATATTGAAGTAATCAAACGTTTGAATGATAATAATACTGTAAAGGCATATGAGTTAAACATCAGTTGTCCTAATGTGAAACATGGGGGAATTGGGTTAGGTACATCACCAGAGTTAGCTGCAAACATTACCAGACTGGCTAAAGCAGCAGCAACTAAACCAGTGTATGTAAAGCTATCACCAAATGTAACTGACATTGTATCAATTGCGAAAGCAGTGGAAGAAGTTGGTGCAGATGGAATTGTATTAATCAATACTTTATTAGGTATGCGTTTAGATTTGAATACGGCGAAACCAGTCATTGCGAATGTAACGGGAGGACTAAGTGGTCCCGCAATCAAACCAGTAGCAATTCGTATGGTTTACCAAGTATATCAGGCAGTGAATATCCCAATCATTGGTGTTGGTGGTATTACCTGTGCGCAAGATGTACTGGAGTTCCTATATGCAGGAGCGAGTGCAGTACAAGTAGGTATGTATAATTTTGTGGATCCATTTGTGTGTCCAAAGATTATCGAAGAATTACCAAGCGTTTTAGAACGTTATGGATTAAAGAATATTCAAGAAGCGATCGGGAGGAGTCATCATGAATAAAACAATCGTAGCATTAGATTTTTCAAGTAAAGAAGAAGTAGTAACATTTCTGGAAGCATTTGATGAACCAATTTTTGTGAAGATTGGAATGGAACTGACGTATGCATGTGGATTTGAAATTGTGGAAACTGTAAAAGCAATGGGACACAATATCTTCTTAGATTTAAAACTACATGACATTCCAAACACCGTAAAAGGTGGAATGAAGAACTTAGCGAAACTAGGTGTTGATATTGTAAACTTGCACTGTGCTGGTGGTTCGGTTATGATGAAAGCAGCAATCGAAGGATTAGAAGAAGGTGCAGTGAACGGAAAACGTCCACTATGTATTGGGGTAACTCAATTAACAAGTACATCAAAAGAAATGATGAATGATGAATTAATGATTCCTGGAGATGTATTAGATGCAGTACTACATTACGCTAAGAATGCAAAAGATGCAGGATTAGATGGGGTGGTATGCTCGGTACATGAAGCAGCAGCAATCCACAAGTTATGTGGAGATGACTTCTTAACTGTTACTCCTGGAATTCGTTTAAGCACTGATTCAGTAGATGACCAAAAACGTGTCGCTACTCCTGAGTATGCTAAGAAGCAAGGATGTGACTATATCGTTGTTGGTAGATCAATCACCAACAGTGAAAATCCTAAGCAAACATATATCAATATCGAAGGGATGATGAAATAATGGAAAAATTAATCGCAAAGAATTTATTAGAAGCAGAAGCGGTATTCCTTCGTCCAAATGATCCATTCACTTGGGCATCAGGAATCCAAAGTCCAATTTATTGTGACAACCGTCTGATTTTATCTTACCCAGACAAACGTACAGCCGTTGTAGAAGGGTTTGTGAAGTTAATTAAGAAAGAATACCCAGATGTAGAAGTGATCATGGGAACAGCCACAGCAGGGATTCCTTGGGCTGCTATGGTTGCTGATAAGATGGGATTACCTATGGGATATGTAAGAGGTTCAAACAAAGCTCATGGTAAAGGAAATAAAATCGAAGGTAAGGTAGATGCAAATGCAAAAGTTGTCATCATTGAAGATTTGATTTCAACTGGTGGAAGTGTAAGAGATGTAGTAGATAGTTTAAGAGATGCAAATACTCATGTATTAGGTGTAGCTGCAATCTTTACATATTTATTACCAAAAGCGACAAGTGCATTTGAAGATATGAAATGTGAGTTACGTACATTAAGTGATTATGATTACTTATTAGAAGCAGCTTTAGAGCTTGATTACATCAAGGATAGAGATTTACAAAAACTAAAAGCATTCAAGAATAATCCTAACGATTCTGCTTGGATGGACCTATAAAAAATACAACTTTTTTAAAAAGTTGTATTTTTTTGGAACTTTTTTGTTCGTTCATACGTCATATTAAGTGGAAAGGTACTTTACAGACTTTGACAATTTGAGTTATTTTCAATCTTTCTACTTAACGTATATGCGCATACTCAGCAATTACTTTCTTTACTTTTGCGTGTATATGTTTGCCCTCAGTAGTTTTCAACTCAAAGAAGTATCTTCCACAACTAACTTTGTATTACAAGGACGATGAATAGATATGTGCTATCCCTGGGTGCAGTTCATAACACTTGGTAATACAAACAAACAAAAAGCAACTGGCTGGGAATAGTCAGTTGCTTTTTAGGTGCTTAATCAAAATTGATACAAGTCCTTCAAGGAACTCTTTATCATCTTCATTAAAACGACTGTAGGATGTAGAATCCAGATCCAGTACACCATAGAGTTTATCGTCAATGACAATTGGTACAACAATTTCACTGTTGCTTGCACTATCGCAGGCAATATGTCCTGCAAACTCATGTACATTCTCAACGATGATTGTTTCTCGCTTATATGCGGAAGTACCACACACTCCCTGATTCATTGGAATTAGGGTACAGGCTACTTTGCCTTGAAATGGTCCAAGATACAGTTTCTCATCATATAGATAAAAACCTGCCCAACTGACATCTTCCATCATGTCCATGATGAAAGCAGATGTGTTGGAAAGAATACTGATTTCTTTGTCTACACCTTGCATTAATGCTTCATATTGTTTCAATAATAATTCATCTTTCATAATATCACCTAATTTATTATACAAATATTCGACTGGATAGTGAAGAGTAGATTGAAATTTGTTATAATAGGTAAGTTGAGGTGAAGTATGTTACCAAAGGAAAAAGAATATATTTATATACAAAGTTTTAAACATGATAAATCTTTGCATCGAACGTGGTCAAAAGCATTTGTGATTGAAGCGAACGATGAGCGGATTGTTGCGATTACTGATCGCTCGTATGTCATTGAAGCGGATGGAAGAAAGTGGTTAACTAGGGAACCAGCTATTTGCTTTTTTTATCCAGATAAGTGGTATAACGTGATTAGTATGATTCGTAAGAAAGGTGTTTTTTATTACTGCAATCTTGCGAGTCCAAGTATTTATGATGGTGAAGCATTGAAAAATATAGATTATGATTTAGATATCAAAGTGAATAATGACTTTGAATATTCAATATTAGATGAAGATGAATATGAAGAACATTCGAAGGAAATGGGATATAGTAAAGATCTGGATTATGTAGTTCATAAACAGATGAAGGAATTAATGGAAAGAATTGAGAGAAGAGAATCTCCTTTTGATCATGATGAAATTCAACGATTGTATAATCGTTATCTCATATTGAAAGAAGACAGGAGGCAGTAAGATGTATCAATTTAAAGTAGGAATCGATAGTGAAAAACATGATGCTTTTGTGAAAGGGCATCCTTTGTGTAATTTGCTACAGTCTTCTTCTTGGGCAAAGGTAAAAGATAACTGGAGATCAGTGATTGTTGGAATCGAAGATGATGGAGAACTAATTGCTTCTGCATTAGTTCTGATTAAACCTTTACCATTAGGATTTACGATGTTGTATGTACCGAGAGGTCCAGTCATGGATTATGAAGATGCAAGAGTTGTAAAATTCTTTATTCAGGAATTAAAGAAGTATGCAAAAACACAAAAGTGTTTATTTATAAAAATGGATCCAGGTATTCATGTGAATGATTATCCAATTAGTGAACCAAATAATAATTATTATGATGTAAGTACAATTATGGAAAACTTAAGTAATGTTGGAGCCATACATATGGGATACTCAAAAGAAATTGCCGAAGTAATTCAGCCTAGATATCAGGCAAATGTATATAAGAGTGATACGTTTGAACAGGATTTACCACGTCATACAAAGCGTTTAATCAAAGATGCATTAAAGCGTGACGTAAAAGTGGTAAACGCTGGTAGAGAGCGAATACAGGAGTTCAGTGATGTGGTTGCATTAACGGAACAACGTAAGAATGTTAATTTACGTAATCAGGAGTACTTTGAGCTACTGATGGATACGTATGGAGAGGATGCTTTTTTGTTTCTTGGAGAGGTGAACATCAGTGAATCACTGAAATCTCTTTATGAACAAAAAGCAATCAATGAGAAAGAACTATCAGAAGTTGCTGAGAATTCACGTAAGAAGATCAATCGTTTGAATGATCAGAAAGCGTCAATTGAAAAAAGTATCAAAGAATTTGAAGAGTTACAGGATGATGGTGATGGTAATAAAGTGATTGCTGGAGTACTGTCGATTCGTTTTGGAAATACAATGGAAATGTTGTATGCAGGAATGAATGATAACTTTAAGAAGTTTATGCCTCAATATTATATCTATGTGGAAAATATGAAATTTGCATTTGAGAACGGATGTGATTTCTGTAACATGGGTGGTGTTGAAGGAGACTTACAGGATGGACTTACAAAGTTTAAGTCAAACTTTAATCCAATGATCAATGAATTTATTGGAGAGTTTGATATTCCAGTAAATAAGTTATTATACAAAGCATCACAAACTGCTTATAAATTAAGAAAAGCAAAGAATGCAAAGCATTAAAGAGGTTACTTATGAAGAAAATAGAAATTCATACACTTCAGGATACAAACAATTTAGCCACTAAGATTGCATTATTACTAAATGGTAAGGGATGTATCTGTCTGGCGGGTGATTTGGGTGCAGGGAAAACAACCTTTACCAAAGCACTGGGAAAAGCAATTGGAATTGAAGATGTAATCACTAGTCCTACCTTTACGATTTTAAAAATCTATGAAGGTGAACCAACGTTGTATCATATTGATGCCTATCGTTTGGAAGGAATCACACAGGACTTAGGATTTGAAGAAGTCTTTGAAGACGATGGAATTGTAGTTGTGGAGTGGTATGCATATATCCAGGATATTCTGCCAAAAGAATATCTGCAGATTCATATTGAACTGGATGGAGATAAACGGATATTTGAAATCGAAGGAATCGGAGAAAAATATCAGCAGTTAGAAGGTGAATTATAATGAAAACATTATGTATGGATACATCACATCGTTACTTAGTACTTGTATTAATGGAAGATGATGAAGTAAAAGCTTCTTACAATACGTTTGCTTGGAAGAAACAAAGTGAAATGGTATTTGTGGAGTTAATCAAGTTAATGGATGAGTTATCTTGGGAAGCTAATGATTTAGATGAAGTTGTGATTACCGTAGGTCCTGGAAGTTATACTGGAATTCGTATTGCAATGAGTATTGCCAAGGTGTTTGCTTCAAGTAAGAAGAAAACGTTATATACAATTTCAACTCTGCAGTTGTATGCAGGATTAGAAGATTGTTCGGTAATCTTGGATGCTAGAAGTAATCGTGTTTACTATGGTAAATACAAAGATGGAGTTAAATTAGAAGAAGGAATTAAAACCATTGATGAAGTGAAAACATTAGATGAACACTTCATTGGTGATTTATCGTTATTAGACCAAGAAGATCATAATCCTGATTTTGTGAAAAACTTTAAAGAACTAAGACCATTCTATGAAAAAGTAGAAAATATTCATAGTTTGGTTCCTACGTATCTAAAAGAAGAAAGTGCATATCTGGTGAAGTAACATGATCAGTGAAATGCAACTGGATGATGTGAAAGAAGTTGTTCGAATCGAAAAAGATAACTTCACATTACCTTATGAAGAAAAACAGTATTTGTATGAGATTGAAGATAATCTTTGTGCACAACTGTATGTATTAAAAGAAGAAGATGTTATTGTAGGATATATTGATTTCTGGATTACCTTTGAAAGTTGTCAGTTGTGTAAAATTGCAGTTGATAAAAACTATCAGGGGAAAGGCTATGGAAAACAGTTAATGGAGTTCATGTTTGATAAAGTCAAAGATGAATGTGAAACGATTTTCTTAGAAGTACGTGAATCCAATCAAAGAGCAAGAGCATTCTATGAAGGCTTTGATTTTTGGGAAATCAATGTACGTAAAAACTATTACTCAGATCCCGTTGAAGATGGAATCATTATGGGTAAGATTTTGGTAGGTGAGTAATATGAAAGATGTAATTATATTGGCAATTGAATCCAGTTGTGATGAAAGTGCCTGTGCCATTGTTAAGAATGGTAAAGAAATCTTATCAAATGTAGTTGCAACACAGATAGAAGTACATGAGAAGTTTGGTGGTGTACTTCCTGAAGTAGCAAGTCGACTACATGTGGAAAAGATTTCAGCAGTAATTGAAGAAGCAGTAGAGAAAGCAAATATGAGTGTGGATGATGTAGATGCAATCGCATATACAAGAGGTCCTGGATTAATTGGTAGTTTACATGTTGGTGTACAGGCAGCCAAGACACTTGCCTGGGCATACAAGAAACCATTAATTCCAATTCATCATATTAAGGCGCATATCTTTGCAAATAATCTGATTACCGATTTAAAGTTTCCTTTGATTTCACTAGTTGTTAGTGGTGGTCACAGTGAAATAGTATATATGAAGGACGCAGATTCTTATGATATCCTTGGACAAACACAGGATGATGCAATTGGTGAAGCATACGACAAAGTTGCTCGTGTACTTGATTTAGGTTATCCTGGTGGACCAAAGATCGATAATCTGGCCAAAGGTATTGAACCACAATATACGCTTCCTAAACCAAAGACAGAAGGAACTTATGATTTAAGTTTCAGTGGTTTAAAGAGTGGAGTGCTACAGTTTGTGGATCGAATGAAACGCAAAGGTGAAGAAGTGGAACCAGCAATCTTAGCTGCATCATTTCAAGATACTGCATTAAGTGAAGTTATGGATAAATTAATGTTGGCAGTAGATGACTATCCAGTAAATCAGGTGTTACTTGCTGGTGGGGTAGCTGCAAACAGTGAATTACGTAAACGAATGGAAGCAGCATTTGCAAATCGTAAAGAAGAAATTGTACTGCCACCTCTATGGTGTTGTACTGATAATGCGGCAATGGTTGCAGTGGCTGGATACTTTGCTTATAAGCAACAGGCATTTGGTACATTTGAGCAATCTGCAAAGCCTAGTTTACGCGTAAATGAAAAAAATTAAATATTTCACAAGTGAGTGAGATGTGATACAATACTCTCAGGTGATAATATGAATAAAAAGAAAGTACCAAAGGCTACGCTTCAACGCTATCCAGTATACCTGAAAGCGTTACGTAGATTAAAGAAATATGGACATACGAGAGTGATGTCAAAAGAGTTAAGTGAATTAGTGAATATTGAATCGACAACGATTCGTCGTGACTTCTCATTGCTTGGTAATTTAGGTAAGCAAGGATATGGTTATGACATTGATACACTAATTGATATTTTTAATCAACAATTAGGTGTGGACTTTGATGAAAAAATCATTTTAGTAGGTGCTGGTAACTTAGGTAGAGCACTGATGAAATATAACAAATGGGATCATGTAGTTGGTGAGATTGCTTGTGCCTTTGACATCAATCCGGATCGTCAGGGTGTTCGTTTTAACATACCTGTATATTCAATGGATGAACTGGAAGAAAAGATTCCAGAAGGATGTCGTATCGCGATTCTGACAATCAGTGATAATGTACAGGGTACAGTGGATCAGTTAATTGCATGTGGAATACGTGGAATCGTTGATTTTACGCATAAGCATGTACAAGTACCAAATAATGTCTCATTAAAAGTAGTAGATGTTGTTTCAAGTGTTCAGGAATTGGTATTTGAAACAAACAATTTGGATAACAAAGGAGAATAGATATGTTTGAATATATGACAGTAAGGGAATTGTATGAAATGATGCTTACAGGCTCAGATATGGAAATTGACAGCCTTGAGTATGTTCAGTTAGAAGGATGGATTCGTACAAACCGCAGTAATGGAAAATTAGGTTTTATCGAATTAAATGATGGAACATATTTTCGTAATTGTCAGTTAGTATATAAAAGTGATCTAAGTAACTTTGAAGAAGTAAGTAAATACTCTACAGGAAGTGCAATCAGTGTAACTGGTAAATTAAAAGCAACTCCTGATGGAAAACAACCATATGAAATTGAAGTGACAGAAAGTAAACTTGTAGGGGATTGTGATTCTTCATATCCACTACAAAAGAAACGTCACTCATTTGAATACATGCGTGAAATTGCACACTTAAGACCTAGAGCTAATACGTTCTATGCAATCTTCCGTCTGCGCTCAGTATTGTCAATGGCAATCCATGAGTTCTTCCAAAACCAAGGATTTGTGTATGTGCATACACCAATCATTACTGGAAACGATGCAGAAGGTGCTGGGGAAACATTTACAGTAACAACGAGAGAAGATGCAGACTACGATAAAGATTTCTTTGGTAAACATGCTGCATTAACTGTTTCAGGACAGTTACATGTAGAAGCATTTGCTTTGGCATTTAGAGATGTTTATACATTTGGTCCAACCTTCCGTGCGGAAAACTCAAACACTTCAAGACATGCCAGTGAATTCTGGATGATTGAACCTGAGATTGCATTTGCGGATTTGGATGATGATATGGACTTAATTGAAGATATGGTAAAATTCTGTATTGATTATGTATTAGAAAATGCTTCAGAAGAAATGAACTTCTTTAATACAATGATTGACAAGACAGCAATTGAAAGAATTACGAAAGTTCGTGATTCAGACTTCAAACGTATGACGTATACAGAAGCTGTTGAACACCTGCAAAATGCAGATGTGGAGTTTGAATACCCAGTAGAATGGGGAACCGACCTTCAAAGTGAACATGAACGTTATATTTGTGAGAAAGTAATTGATGGTCCTGTATTCTTAACGGACTATCCAAAAGATATCAAAGCATTCTATATGCGTATCAACGACGATGGAAAAACAGTTGCTGCTACAGACCTGTTAGTTCCTAGTGTTGGAGAATTAGTTGGAGGATCACAACGTGAAGAACGTTATGACGTCCTTAAAGCGCGTATGGATGAAATGGGAGTAGAAGAGGAAGGATTGCAGTGGTATATGGATCTTCGTCGTTACGGAGGCTGTAAACACGCAGGATTCGGTCTTGGATTTGATCGATTCTTGATGTACTTAACAGGAATGCAAAACATTCGTGATGTACAACCATATGCAAGAACACCAAGAAATTTACATTTTTAATAAAAATTATAACCCTTACTAGGTTGATTCAAAATAGTAAGGGTTTTTAATTTTGTAGATCTTTTAATTATTTTGCAATATAATAATTATATGGAGGGTAAAATATATGGAAAATGGTGAAAAAGTAGAGTCGGTCGCAAACTTTCTTGAAAAGATAAAACAAATACTTGATGAAGAAAATCTTGATTGTGATCAGATTGTTTATCGAGGTGAACCTGAAGAATACAGTACACCATGTGTACCGAATTTATTTAGAAATGATAATTATTTAAAAAATGAATATTATGAAAAAAATGTATTAGATGAAGTAATTGCCAATAGATTAAGTAAGGGTAAAAGTTATATAGAGGTTGCCATTGATTCACAGCATGGGGGCTTTCCTAGTCGACTTCTAGATATAAGTTATAATAGTTTGATTGCTTTGCTCTTTGCTACAACACCTCACTACACAAAACCTGTAGATTCTAGTGATAAAAAAGATGGGGTTGTATTTATTATAAAAGTTAACAGAATGTTTTCTGCATCAAGTGAAGGTGCTAAATGTAATTATGATTCGTTAATATCTAATAAAGATGGATGGATACATCATCCAATATTTCATAATAATCACAAATTAATTGACTTTTCGGCATTAAATAAAAGAATAGTTGCTCAGCAAGGTGGAATGATTTTGTTTCAAGGGCTAGTTGCGAGTAAATTATCTAAGCTTGAATATGAAAAGATTATAATAAATCATAAATATAAAGTTAAAATACGAGAAGAATTGTTTAAGATGTTTGGTTATGACAATGGGTTTGTTTATCCAGAAATTAATAATTTGGTAAATTCAATAAATACAAAGAGTATCTTGATAGATAACAGAAAGTTCAGTGAGTTAGTAGAAATAAAAAATACTTTGGATATCATGAAGGATAGGTTAAGCAAATATATAGAAAATGCTGAGTATAGCAAAAAAAACACATTTGAAAATATTATAGATTTTGAGGAAACAATAGTATTGTTTATAGATCAAATAAAAAATACACTAATAAAAGAAAATTTAGAAAGAAAATTGTATGAGGAATTGGTTGAAGAATTATATCGTTATTTAAAGAACTTAAGTATGATTTATGGAAAAGAAATTCATGGATGCCATATAAACTATTATATTGGTGAATTTGAAGATTTAATAAAGAAATTAGTAAATAATAAGAAAGGAAAAAGGGGATGAGGAAAAAATATTTAAATAATATAAAAAAAATAATAGAAGATATACTTATTTTAGAAGATTGTGAATATGATAGTAATGACATTAATAAAATTATAGTTGATAGTGATACAAAGGCAATTAATTCTATAATTTTATCACCAAATAGTCTAGAAAGAAAATATATATTATTTTTTTATCTAGATGAATATGAGTCGCCTAAAAAAAGTATAAAAGATATAGAAGAATCAAGTAAAGATGATGAGGTTGATGAAAAAGTAATAAATACAGAAAAAGAATTAATGATGGAATTTGATGAACAAATAGAGAATCTCTTTAATTACTTAGACACTAATCAAACAAATGGAGAATATCCGGATATAGATAATTTTAAAGGTAATATTGAAAATAGAGAGTTTGAAATAAAAACAGTGTTTTTAGTGCCTACAGTAAAAGAAACTATTGCCTTAGAAAATAACTCTCTTTATAAAAATAGAATAGTAAAAAAATTCAAGGATAGTTTTAATAAAAAACTAAATAAAAGAGAAATGGGGAATACTATTGTTCAAAAAAATATTAGTTACAGTATTCAACAATTTAATGTTTCTTTGGATGGATCGTATAAAATAGAAATAATTGATAGAATCAGAGCATTGGAATTCTCAAAAAAAATATCAATAGATCAAAAAAGAAAAAAGAATATAACAGTTATTTCTCGTGTTTATTATGCTAAACTAAAAGATATTGTCGAATTATATAATAATATAGGAAGTAATCTTTTTTCTTTCAATATCAGATATGGAGTTAAGGATATCTTATCAGTGGACTCTGAAATTATTAAAACATTAGAAGAAGACCCTAAAAACTTTGCTTTTTTTAATAATGGAATTTCTATGTTTGTTGATAAGGAAAACTTAAATTGTTCAAATCAATACGATAGTATAGAAGTGACTTTTAAAAATAATAATATTTCGGTAGTTAATGGTGCACAAACTATTACTGCGGCATCAAATTTCTTTTTTAAAAATAATAGTGACAAAATAAAGGCCGCTGAGAAAGATGCGTTTGTACTACTAAAAGTTTTAACGATAGATGGAGAGAATGTAAGTTCTTTTAAAGATGATCATGTGAAAAAATTTATTGATAATACTACCATTGCATTAAATAGACAGAAACCTATTAAGGAAGAAGATATTAATTATTTGAATCCATTTGTAGTACTATTTAATTCAACAAGTGCTTTAATGAAGTATAAAACAGTTATAATTGGGAAGAAAGGAGAAAAGGAGTTCCTTGAAGAAAGTAAAGTGATTTCATTGCCAATTTTTGCTAGATTATGTACTGCATATTTAGAAAAAAACCCAGGAGATGCTAGGTCTAAATCTACAAAAGCGTTACTAGAAATTAAGGAGGATCCTGAAACAGGCATAAAATTATTTGATAATAAGGAATTATTCGTGATTGATAAAGATAATTTGAATTCAGCAAAAGTTTATAGAAAAATTTATGATGAGAACTACAAACCATTATATTTTGCTTTTGAATTATACTCTAAACTAGATGGAATTATAAAAAAAGCCAAACAATTAGATGAGGTAAGCAATGATAAAAATTTATTTACAATTATTGCAAATGGAAAACTAATGTTTCTCTCTTATATCATAAATAGATTAAATAATCCTAAATTAGAAAAAAATAAAAAGTTTGATGATTTTAATGTAGATATTAAGTGGATAAATGATAATCTGGATGAAATGGTAATTTTAAACATTGCCAAAACATATAATTCTTTATTAGAGGAGGGGTATATGTTGAGTAGTAATGATTTCAAAGGAAATATAAAAAAGTTTGATGAACTATTAAAAACTGAATTACCTCCTAAGGAATAAAAAGTTATATTTCAATATATAAAATCTTATTTAGTGTATGAAGCATAATGATAAAAAGAAGTGTTTACTCTTAGTGAATACTTCTTTTTATTATATAAGAGTATAAAACTAAAATTGTAATTAATAAAATCGTTGAGACTAATGGAATATAAATCATATAACTCTTATATCCACTAAATGATAATACTGCACACACTAAGTATATAGCTCCTGTTAATAAGAATAAGTATCCACCAAGATGGTGTGTTTTATTCCAAACCATTTCATCTTCTAATGCCCATGGAGTTTTAATACCTAATAATCTATTTTGTCTTACTTTAGGTAAGTAATTACCAATGATAATAAATAAGATACCAATGATTACAATAAGAATTGACATATTCATATCATATCCCATCGCATTCATATAAGAGATGTACATAAAGACATTACTTAGAATTGGAAGTAACCAATTAATAAGAAGATTATATAGTGTACTAGAGCGAGCTCCTGCAGCTTTAGGTTTTGATAATGCACTATTAAGGAATAACAGTAATCCAGCCATAAATAGTGGAAGTACAAAGATCACTAGATTCTTATCAATTAAATTATCTACATTACCTGCAGAGTCCCAGTGAATTGCCAGTTTACTTGGTAAATCATTGTATAAGTATAATCCAACAACAATTGGAAATAAACATGCAATACATGGAATAATATATTTTTTATTTTTCATCACTTTCTCCTCCTCTGAATTGAGAAATCCATAATGATATTTCTTCAAATACGGATATATTGACCTGGTAGTAGATAAAGTTTTTTTGTTTATTTTCATATACCAGATTTGCTTTCTTTAAAATAGATAGGTGATAGGAAATCGTTGCATTTGTTAGATTAAACTGTTTCGCAATATCTCCAGCCATTTTTTCACCATCTTTTAAATACGTAAGGATATCTCGTCTGACTGGGTCAGCCAAAGCTTTAAATGTTTCGGGAAACCCCATACTCATACCTCCAATCTATTTAGATAATTATCTAAATAGATTATATACCCACTGAAAAAGAAAAACAAGACCTATTTAGAAATTTATCTAAATAGGTCTAATTGAATGTAAGTGTTATATTTACAATCTCACTATCAGTGAATAGTCGGGAAGGGATTCCCCACGTACCAGCACCAGAGGATACTACCATAGGATATGGACGTTCATAGAATCCATAGTTATGTGAGTACTGTACTGGAACAAGTAAGTTCATCGGAAAGATTTGTCCGTTATGGGTGTGCCCAGATAACTGTAAATCAATACCTTCACTATCATCAACGATTGGTTGATGATCCAACACAATAATGATATTGTCATCATTATACTCTTTAGCTAATTCATCCATTGATTCACGATTACTGTTTCTTCTTACATCTAGACGTCCAATGATTGCGATATTATCAATCAGTGCTGATTCATCATTTAAGATAGTAATATCTGCTTTATTTAATACATCTTCATATCGGTTTTGTGTATCACTATAAAACTCATGGTTACCATAAATGTAATAAACTCCATATGTAGACTTTAGTTTGCTAAGGTAGGGAATTGACATCTCTAAGTCATCATCCGTTGTATTCTCATCAAAGATATCTCCACCAAGTAAGATAACATCGGGTTTCATATCGTTTGTCTTTTCAACGATTTTCTTCAGTTCATCTTCATTTACAGAAGTTCCTAAATGAATATCACTAATATAAGCGATATTAAGCTCGTCTAAGCTACTTTTCTTATCTACATGGTAAGTGTATGTAGTAATACCAATTTGTTTCGCATGCATGTTTGTATAAACTCCTAGGATGATTGATAAGACCATGCAACCTGCTGCAATCCTTCTACGAATAATACGCATCTCTTTATTTCGTTTCTTTTTAATAAAAGAAATGATATCGATTGTGATAAAAAATAGAAATGATAAATACACAAAGAAAAAGAAGACGCTGGTTCCAAATAGAATCAAAGTTTTCATTAAGTTACTTTGAAATGTATAATCAGAAAAGAAACGTAAGATAAACAGAATCTGAAATCCAAAGATGAAACTATATACGATAATTTTATTTCTTCTGGTTTGAGTAAGAATATGAGTATAGCGTACAGTAGTATAAAATGTAATAACTAAAAGTACAAGAAGGGAAAACAGTTTAAAAATAATCATTGATAACTCCTTTTCTATATCATACCACCAACCGTAAAGTTTGTATTAAAAAAGACTTGCATTACTTACAAGTCTGTCCATTTGCGTCATTGCTTTCAACTAATGTTTTTAAACTAGGATATTGTTTTCCATCTTTTTCAGCTAATAGTTGTTCACTAATAAGACTATTAGAAATTAAAGTATCCATGTCTGCTTTTTCAAAATCTATTATTAACTCTACTGAAATGTTTTCATCATCATTATTGATCTTTGATGTGAATGTTACACCATCAATACTTTCGTATGAACTTTTCCAATAGTCTACATAAGATTTCGCTGTATCTTTATCAAGTCCCATTGTTTCAAATGAGAATGATAAGTTTTCAGTAATTTTAAGTACTTCATCATCCTTAGATTCAATTTTAGCTTCATAGTCAGAGCCTGAATCTTTATTAGTACACGTAGTTGTATCATTGCTACTGCCACATGCAGTTACAAAGAATACGATAGCCATAAAAGCGATTAATTTTTTCATTTATAAATGCCCTCCATATTTAATACTAATCTATTGTAACAAAAATAAAAGGCTAAATATAGCCCTTATTTATGAAATCGTTTTAAGAATGTTTGTGTTCTTTCATGTTTAGGATTTGTAATTACTTCTTCAGGAGAGCCTTCTTCAACTATTACTCCCTGATCCATGAAGATAATACGATTTGATACATCTCTTGCGAATTGCATCTCATGAGTAACGATAGCCATCGTTAATCCTTCAATTGCTAAATCCTTCATGATTTGAAGTACATCACCAACCATCTCTGGATCTAATGCACTGGTTGGTTCATCAAATAATAATACTTCGGGATCCATACAAAGCGCTCTGGCGATTGCTACACGCTGTTTCTGTCCACCTGAAAGTTGGACACTACCTGCACTGGCAAACTCCTTCATACCTACTTTATCGAGGTAATAGAGTGCTTTCTCTTTTGCTTCTTCTTTACTTCTCTTCAATACTTTGATTTGACCAATCATACAGTTTTCTAATACTGTCTTGTTATTGAAAAGATTAAAGCTTTGAAATACCATTCCAACTTTCGAACGAAGTTGATTTACATCTATTTCATTCTTACAGATATCTTTTCCATGATAGAGAATTTCTCCACCTGTTGGTTTTTCTAATAAATTAATACAACGTAGTAGGGTACTCTTACCACTACCACTGGAACCAATAATCGTTACTACTTCACCTTTATCAATGTGGAAATTGATATCTTTAAGAACATGTAAGTTTCCAAAGTTTTTCTTTAAATGTTGAATATCAATAATTGTATCTGCCATATTAAATCTCTCTTTCCACTGTATCAGGTACTTTATTCATGTGTTTTTCAATCAGACTTAAGATGATTGTAGCCACACTTGTCATTAACAGATAAATAATTGTCGCAATAAAGAAGTTTTCCGTATACTGCATTGTTGAACCAGCGGATGATGTTGTCTGAAAATACAAATCAATTACACTGATTACATTCAGCATACTACTATCTTTAATGTTTACAATTAATTGGTTTCCAATTGAAGGAAATGAATTCTTAATTGCCTGAGGCAAGATTACATACATCATCGTTTGAGCATTGTTCATACCAATACTTCTGGCACCTTCACGTTGTCCGTTATCAACAGATTGGATACCGGAACGAATAATTTCTGTCATATAAGCACCTGTATTAATTGAAATAATAACTAACCCTGCAGTCAGTGCATCCCACTGTAAGAGCCCTTTCAATCCATAGTAAATCAACATGGCCTGAACCATCATTGGTGTTCCTCTAAAGAACCATACATAGATGCTAACAAATGCATGCATAATCTTCTTGAAAATCTTGGTAATTGCTTTATCGTTATCATTTACTTCAAAGGTACGAGCAGTACCCATTAAAAGTCCAATGATTAATCCAGCAACCGTACCAACAACAGCCAGTAGTATCGTAATCTTAATACCATACCAGAATAATGGCCAGTTGTTTTCAAAAATCCAAGTTACTTTTTCAAAGAATGATTTCTGTGCTGCTAATATAAATACTTCCATAAGTCCTCACTATTCTTGTTTTGGTTGGTTTTCTCTAGCAGTTTCCATTAGTTCATTACGTTTGTCTTCACTAATTTTATCTAATGCTGCTTGCACTTTATTAAAGAAGTCTCCATCACGACTACCTTCTTTTAAACCAATTGATACACTTGTATCGATCTCAAATCCTTTACCTTCATCAAAGTGAATAACAGTTAAATCAGGATTTGCTTCCACTGCTCCTAAAGCAACAGGTAATTCTGCAGTAATTCCATCAACATCACCATTTTGTAGTGCAACAATCATTTCTGGATACGTTGCTTTTGGTGTTGCATGCGTTACTCCATCGATTTGTTCAATAATTGTATCGTAGTTTGTACTCTTTTGACCAATTACTGTTTTACCACTAAATTGTTGGATATCTGTATAGCTCTCAGTTTCATCACCTTTACGTACAATCATAACCATTTCACTTTCATAATATGGAGTTGTAAAGTCAATACCATTTTCTCTGTCATCATTTGCAGTCATACCAGCGATGATTGCATCAATTTCGCCAGAGTCCAGAGCAGGTTGTAAACCATCCCAAGATAATTTCTTGATTTCTAAATCCATATCTAATTCATCTGCGATTTCTTGAGCAATCATTACATCATAACCATCACAGTACCCAGCACCACCTAATGAAACACTTGTATCTGTTTCACTACTTGTCTGCCAGTTGAATGGAGCATAGTTACATTCCATTCCAACAACAAATGTATCTTTATCATCGCTTGTGTCATCACTACTTCCACCACAACCACTTGCAAATAATACACCTGCCAATAATAATACGCTAAATTTTTTCATCATTTTTCTCCTTCTCCCATTAAAATAAAAAAGTCGGCAAGCACACCTCACCGACATCATTGTCTAGTTTTGGGATAGCGCTTTTACAATAACTGTAAACAGTGATATAGATATTCTCTATATCCCCATGACAAATATATGCCTATATTTATCATTCGGCGAACAGCCCCTAGACAATGTATCAAATGAATGCCTTCTCTACATTGCTTCTTAATTGCTCGCAACCTCTATCAATATAAATTGTATAAATAGATTATAGCAGTATATTTCAATAGTGCAATAGGTTTGAATGAAAATTACTTCTATATATTCTATGATTTCTTTACTATATATTAAATATTTAATCTAAGATGGCTAAGAAAATATTGATTTAATATTTTAATGATAATAATAGTATAAAAAGCAACTTCAAAATATGGTATTTGTTTTCTTGCTAAAGAAATAATTGAATCAAAGCAATTGTTAATTGAGTGATTTCTTTTAAGCATATTTTATGATAAAATATGTATTCAAAACAAAGTATAAAAATGATAAAATTTTAGATAGTTAAAGTAAAATGAGAATCATTTAAATTAGAGGTGGATAATGAGTTATAAAGTAGTAGATTTATTTTGTGGTGCTGGTGGTTTATCCAGAGGTTTTATGGATGCAGGGTTTGATATTGTTTTAGGTGTTGATTTTAACGATAAAGCATTAGAAACCTTTGAGGCAAATCATGGAGGAGCAGAAGCTTTTAAATTAGATTTGTTTGACTTGGACAATATAAGTAAAATACGAGACAAGCTTGCAAGTAAAAAAATAGATGATTTAGATGTTTTAATTGGAGGACCTCCATGTCAAGGTTTTTCTCTAGCTGGAAATAGAGTAGAGAGTGATGAGCGAAATAAATTATATACTGCTATGGTTGAGACAGCTAAACAATTAAAACCCAAGGTTATTCTATTAGAAAATGTTCCAGGATTGATTAAGTTATATGATGGAAAAGTAGCAAACAAAATAGTAGATGATTTTAGTTCTCTTGGATATAGTGTTAAAAAGAAAGTTCTATATGCTCCAAACTATGGAGTTCCACAAATAAGAAAGAGAGTTTTTTTTGTTGCTGTAAAAAATGGATTACCAGAATTTGAATTTCCTCAACCATTAATAGATGATGAGTCGAAATTTATATCTTGTGAGGATGCAATTTCGGATCTCCCTCCATTAATTGATATCAAAGGGGATATTATTCAAGACTATCCAACGAAACCATTAAGTGATTATCAGAAAAAAATGAGAAAAAAATCTAAAGAGATACATAATCATATAGGGACTATCCATACTGAGAAAACAAAAAAAATGATATCAATGGTTCCAGAAGGTAAAAATTATAAAGCTCTTCCTGAAAAATATAGGGCTGAATATACTTATCATGAATCATTGACACGATATCATAGTAAAAGACCTTCAAGAACTATTGATACAGGTCATAGAACACATTTTCATTATAAATTAAATAGAATTCCAACAGTTAGAGAAAGTGCGAGACTACAAAGTTTTCCTGATGATTTTATTTTTTTAGGAAATAAAGCTGATCAATATAAACAAGTCGGCAATGCAGTTCCACCACTTTTAGGAAAAGCATTAGCAGAATCTATACTATCGTTGCTTAAGAAAGGAACATAAAAATGGAGAAATTGAAAATTATTGATTTATTTGCAGGATGTGGTGGTTTGCTTGAAGGATTTTTACAATCAAACTTATACACACCTATTGCATCAGTGGAATGGGAAAAAGATCCAGTATTAGTTTCAAGAAAGAGGCTAAAAGAGAGATGGAATATTTCTAATATAGATTCACATGTTATTAGATTTGATATTCAAAGAGAAGACGAATTGTTTAATGGATTTAATGATGGGATGTATGGAGAACATGAAGGCCTTGATTCATTAGTTTATAAGTTTGGTACAGATATAATTATTGGAGGACCACCTTGTCAAGCTTATTCTGTTGCAGGAAGAAATGCTAATAGAATGATAAATGACTATAGAAACTATTTGTTTGAACACTACATATCTGTTATTAATAGATATAAACCAAAAGCATTTATATTTGAGAATGTACCCGGAATGCTTTCAGCGATGCCTGATGGAACTTTAATCACAGATCTTATCAAACGTGATTTAGATGAAATAGGATATGAAATAATTGATGATATTAAGGAGTATGCATTAGTAGATATGAGTGAATACGGGATTCCACAAACTAGAAAACGAGTAATTTTAGTTGGTATTCCAAAAAGAAAAAATGGACAAGAATTATTAAAAGCTTTTTATAATGACTTTCTTTTCAAACATAAAGAAAAAAGAGTTGTTACTTTGGAAGAAGCGATAGGCGATTTACCTAAATTATTACCTGTTGCAAAACCATATAAAATGAATGGTAAAAATATATCGCATGAGGCAGTGGAGGAATCAGAAATTAGTTGGCAAGTTCCTAGATATAATAACGAAAGAGATGTTAATTTGTTTTATACACTTGCTAAAGATATTGAATCCAAAGCTTATAAATATTCTACAACAGATGAATTAATCAAATTATATAAAAAGACGACTGGTAGAGATACATCAGTTCATAAATATCATGTATTGAGAAAAGACAAACCAAGTACTACAATATTAGCTCATCTTTATAAAGATGGATTTAGATTTATACATTATGATAGCAAGCAAGCAAGAACGATTACTGTAAGAGAAGCAGCAAGGATACAAACATTTCCTGATGATTTTCTATTCCCATGTTCAATGGGAGCTGCATATAAAATGATAGGAAATGCGGTCCCTCCATTGTTTGCTAAAAAATTGTCATTTGCATTATATGACTTTGTGCAAAAAAAACTTTTTTAATTAAATTAATATATGTTAAAGTATACTATATATCAAAAACTGGAAAGGAATGATGATACTAGATGAGTACACTAACAAAAAATCATGGAAAACTGTATTTTGATGCATTAATTAGATCACAAAAAGGAAATTCACTTCTTGCTTTTATAATGGCAACTTATCATACTCCTTCAGGCCTTGGAAGAGATGAAAGAAAGCAAGAAATTGCTGACAGAGTGAAGCATGGATATGGACTTTTTAGAGATAATGTTCGTGGCTATGATAATGGTGTTGGAAGCTATGATACATCTATCTCAGCTTTTCAAAGTCAATATACATTGGGGCTAGAAATGGGAATATGGAAGAACTCTAAATTAGAATTAAGTGACCTAGCTGAAAAAGTTGCAAAAAACAATATAACAATTAGGGACTATCTTACTGTAGTTATGTTCAATTATTTTCAGCCAGTTAATTCTGAGAACGTAAGTCCACTAAAGGTAATATTAGAAGGTTTGAGAGATCAAAAAGAGAAATCCTTTAATACTAATGATTTAAAAAAATTTTTCGAAAACAAGAAGATATCTACTAACTCAGAATCATTAAATGCGTTAAATGATTTACTTAAGAATACTAGATTCTTCAATTATGATGAAAAAGAAAAAAAATTAGTATATTGTTATCCCAAAACAATCAATAATTTATTAAGTGAAATACCTATTCGTTATATTGGAGAAGGTGGATATGACTTGGCGAAAGTTGAATTGGGCACAGAAGAAAAATATACGAAATATTTGACTGAGGATTTGCTCGGAATTTCAGTTGAAAAGAAAAAAACATATAATACAGTTAATGATAATAATATCGGATATAACAAAATTTATTATGGTATTCCAGGCTGTGGGAAAAGTTATTATGTCAACAATGTGGTTTTAGGCGGAGTTGATGAAGATAAAATCTTTAGAACAACATTTTATCTAGATTATTGTAATAGTGATTTTGTTGGGCAAGTAATGCCTACAATTGATCAAAATGGAGTTGTTAAGTATGATTATACTCCAGGACCATTTACACTTGCTTTAAAAAAAGCTTATGAACTGGCGGAATCAAATGAGCATATTTACTTAGTAATTGAAGAAATTAATCGTGGTAATGCAGCAGCAATTTTTGGAGATTTGTTTCAATTATTAGATAGAGCAAAGGATGATAGCAAGAGTTTGTATGGAAAAGGAAGTAGTGAATATCCTATATTAAATAGTTTTATAGAGAATTACTTCAAAAAAAATAATGTGAAATATGTAGATGGTAAAATATATATTCCTTCAAATTTAACAATATTGGCAACAATGAATACAAATGATCAAAACGTATTTCCATTAGATACTGCTTTTAAGAGACGATGGAAAATGGAAAAGGTTAATAGTAATTGGGAAGAATGTGATTTTTCAGATTTCTTTATACCAATTAAAGAAAGTAAAATCACATGGAGAGTATTTGCTGACCATATTAATTATCATATTATAAGCAAACGCGATTCAATGGAGATTAGTAAAGAAGATAAACAAATTGGGGCTTTTTTTATAGATGATGAATATTTGATTGATCCAACAGAAACGTATGGGGAAAAAGAATTACAAGAAAAGTTTTATAATTTCTGTTATAAAGTTTTTGAATACCTATGGTCTGATGTGGCAAAATTCGCGAAAGACTATTGGTTCAAATCACCAAATGATGATGTATTAAAACCAGAAAGTTTTGAAAAACTGATATCTTTACTCGATGAATACCAATTAGACGTATTGAATATATCATTTAAAGATATTGATAAACAAGACGATGATAACTGAAGTTAATATTATAAGAGTAAAGGAATCAAATAATTTTGTTGGATTAAGAATCAAGAAAAAATCAATTGATGTTTATGTTCCATGGCTTTATAGATTGAAAGAAAATCCACTACAAAATGACAAAGAGGGGTTAATAAACTTTCTAAAGTCTATCAACTTAGCAAAAACACAAGTACCTGGAAATATCAGTAATTCTAGCAATATTGGAGAAGTGTGGCCCATAGAGTCCTTTATTTGGATTCTGTCAGATTTCTTATCAAATGGTTTATATTTTAGTATAGAGAGAAAAAATGATTACAATAATGGGACAGTTAATTGGAAGAAGACTTTAAAACAACAACCCATGATATCGAATAATCAGTTTTTCTATACTAAACTATGTACATCGTATCGGTCTCTCACTTCTAATACTATTACACAAATATATAGTTTCTGCGTGAATATTAGTTGTAGTAGAATAGGTTGGCTGTATGGAGAAATGTTTAAGCTAGATACAGATGTGTATCTAAGTATTGAAGAAATGATTTACTTGCTTGAGCAAGAGAGAAGTAAAACATTTGATGATGAAAAAAGAATTAGATTTGGACATATGATAAAAATTTTATCTAATATTGATAATGATAATTTAAGAAATTCAAATTTTGTTTTTGGCATAACAAATTATTATTATGTATTTGAAAGAATGGTTGATGTAATGTTCGGGAATATTTATGATAAAAAAATATATCAACCTAGATCGAAATGGGTCTTATTAGATGAAAAAGAAGTTCAAGCTAATCCATTGATGCCAGATACAATTCTAAAAAAGAAAGATATAATTTATTTAATTGATGCAAAATTATATCAATATGGTATAAATAGTGATACAAGATATTTACCAGGTAGTCAATCAATTCAAAAGCAAATTACTTATGGTGACTTTTTAATGAATAATCTTAATATTAGTGAAGTAAGAAATATTTTTATTTTACCTAATAACAATGAAGTTGATCTCTTTTCTTATTTTGGCTATGCACAGGCAGATTGGAGAAATACAGATGGAGAAATTCCGCACGAAAAAATATTCGGATTTTTTGTTGATTTGAGGTATTTAGTTACAAACTATCAATTAGGTAATAATTTTTTTACTTACGAAATGTGTAGAATAGTAGAAGAAAAGTTATAGAAAAAAGATTTATAGAAATTAATAACATGTATATGTAGAGGAGAACTTATGGCAGATAAAATTATTGTATTAGATTTTGGTAGTCAATATAACCAACTGATTGCACGGAGAATTCGTGAACTTGGAGTTTATAGTGAATTGCATTCACATGAAATGACATTAAGCGAAATAAGAGCATTGGGGGACGTGAAAGGGATTATCTTTAGTGGTGGACCTAATAGTGTTTATGATGGAGATGCATTTAAGTGTGATCCAACAATATTTGATTCTGGAATTCCTATATTGGGAATTTGTTATGGAATGCAAATGACACATTATATGAATGGTGGAAAAGTAAAAGCATGTGATTCTAAAGAATATGGAAGAACAGAAATTACAATAGATACAGATTCATTGATATTTAAAGGATTACCTAAGAAACAAGTAGTTTGGATGTCTCATGGGGATCAAGTGTCTGAATTGGCTGATGGCTATCAAAAAGATGCTTATAGTGAAACATGTATATTCGCAGCTACAAGTAATCCTAAAAATAAAATATATACACTACAATTTCATCCTGAAGTAAGACATTCAGAATATGGAAGCGATATACTAAAAAACTTTGTATTTGAAGTCTGTGAAGCAAAAGATAACTGGTCTATGCATGATTTTATTGATATTGAAGTTGAAAAGATAAGAAATCAAGTGGGAAACGATAAAGTTCTATTAGCACTTAGCGGTGGAGTTGATTCTTCAGTAGTAGCAGCTTTACTACATAAAGCAATTGGTAATCAATTGTATTGTATGTTTATTGATCATGGATTATTACGTAAAGGTGAAGCAGAAGGTGTTATGGAGATGTTTGGAAAAGAAATGAACATCAACCTTACAAAGGTTGATGCGAGCAAACGCTTCTTATCTAAACTAAAAGGTATAAGTGATCCTGAGCAAAAACGTAAGATTATAGGTAATGAGTTTGTTTATACTTTTGATGAAGAAGTAAAGAAACTTGTCGCTGGTGAGAATATTAAGTGGTTAGCGCAAGGCACATTATATACAGATGTAATTGAGTCAGGAACAAAGACTGCTCAAACAATTAAATCACACCATAATGTTGGTGGATTACCTGAAGATATGCAATTTCAGCTTATTGAGCCTTTAAATACTTTATTTAAAGATGAAGTTAGAGCATTAGGAACAGAATTAGGACTTCCTGAATCAATGGTATGGAGACAACCATTCCCAGGCCCAGGATTAGGTATTAGAGTTCTTGGTGAAATCACTGAAGAAAAATTAGAAATTGTAAGAGACTCTGATTTGATTCTTCGCGAGGAAATAGCTAAAGCAGGATTGGAAAGAGATATTTGGCAATATTTTACTTGTCTACCGGATATTCGTTCAGTTGGTGTAATGGGGGATCAAAGAACGTATGATTATACCGTTGCAGTTAGAGCAGTTACTTCAATTGATGGAATGACATCAGATTGGGCTAAAATACCATATGAAGTATTGAATGCAATTTCTGTAAGAATTGTAAATGAAGTTGCTCATGTAAATAGAGTAGTATATGACATTACAAGTAAACCTCCTTCAACGATAGAGTGGGAATAATATGAGTCTCTAAACAGGCTCTTTTTTATTTGCTAAACGCTTAAAGTTTGCTTTGGGATAAATATTTCCTGATAGTAACAAAATTTAGGGCAAGTCAAGAAAAGTAGTTTTGACATATATAATTTAGGAGAGGATTATATACGAGAAACCTTTAAATTAGTTTAGAAAGTTTATGATATAATTTTATTGAAGTAGTGTTTCAATATTTGTTCGAGAATAAAGGTATTCTGAGTCAAGTATTATCTAAGTAGAGTTATACTTTGTAAGTGAAGGGGGAATTGATATGGTGAATCAAGATATAGAAAATATTGAAAAGCACATAAAGACACATTCTGAAAGTTCAGATGAAGACAGATCAGCTGTTACTTATTTACAAACGGTTTTACGATCCGGAGGTAAAATAAATGCAGCGTTCTCTCACAACGATAAATGGCCTAATACTGATGGCGTTTTTGAGTTTGTTACTAATCCTAAAATTTCAAGGCGTCCAAGACAAAACTTTATTGTTCAAATTAAAGGAACGCATGTTTATCAAGAAAATAATGGAGTAGTTAAATACTCTTTGAAAAGCTTGGCATTTCCTGCTTATATATATAGTAATATTACTCTAGATCCAGGTATACTTTTTCTAGTACTTAATCCAGACAAGAGAGGTGAGGAAAGGGTATTTTGGAAGTATATGTCAGTAGACTTTGTAAATTCAATAAATTATGAAAACAACAGTATGACAATAGACTTTTCTTCTAATGAAGAAATAATTAATACTAATAAAGGTATTGAGGAATTTTGTTGTAAAATCGATAAAATTATTAATCATCATTCATTTATAAAGCGATTAGATGACAGAAAATATAGTAAACCTGATATTATTAAAATTATTGAGACATGTAATGAGCAGATTACTGAAAGTATTGATAGAATGACTATACTTAATGATACTAGGGATAATGTATCTAAGAGAATATTAAATAGACTATATGATCTTTGTCTTTCTACTCTAGTCTATGATGCATTAATAGATGGTGTTGATAGAGTAAATATACAACTAGCTTGGGAGCAGGCGATTTTAAATATTGATACCAAGAATTTCACAGTATTTTTTAAATCTCTTAAATATGTTGGTAATCGAATTCCGGATGATGGACAATCAGAGCGATTAATGCTTAAGTATTATGATTTTCTTTGGGGAATCAGAAAATTTCTTTATGAAAAATATTCTATCAGTGTTTTAGATAATTTAGAAAAGTTTCCATTAGAACTTGATAAAATTGATCAACAGTATTTTGAAACAGTTGCTGAAGCAGTCAATTCCGTGGGAATTAGAACAGGACCGCTTTGTATTTCAAGATATTATGTTCAAAAAAAGGTTCCATTTTTCGTCGGAAAAGAGAGATATTTTGAGGTTACATTACAACTATCTGATGGATATGCAACCAAGTATAATAGAATTACTGCATATACTAAAATTAATATTATATCTGATTATTCTATAAAAATATGTTATTTAAACGCTACAATCAATCTTTGGGGAGTTAATTCAAAAATAATGGTAATTACAGATTGGATTGTATCCATTAATCCCACAAGTCTAAATAAATTATCAAAAATAGTACAGACTCCTATTAAACTTACTTCGAACCATAAGGAGTATTCTTCTTTAATGATTTTTCTTACTAAAACAGGTATTAATTTGCTAGAATTGATTGATTTACAATCTACGAAATTTCTATCACTTATCGAAAAAATTTATAATGATACTAATACTTCTCTTTTTCAAGAAGTGTTATTAACTCTAGAGAAAAATTACTCAAAAACTTCTAAGTTATTAGGGCATAATATAATTAGATATCTACTTCTGAGTCTGAGAGAAGATACATTGGACGATGTGATGCCAAACAATTTTAACCCAAAGCATCTACATGGCCAGCCTTATATTTCTACTAGATGTTATCCTTTTGAGAGGAATCCATTCTTGTCGAATTTGGCTGGTAGAAAATCTACGGAGTCTAATATACTAAATCAAATCATTAGCGTTTCAGATAATGACATTATTGAAACTGTAAATCCATACATTACACTTAAAAATGCAATAAAGGAAACTGGTGAAATCTATTTTGAAATGAATTCAATTGCAAGTGAGGAGAAAATTTGTAAATATAACTCTAGTTTAGATTCCTGGGAGTCTAGGCAGGGCTATCAAATAATTAAAGAGGGTGGGTATGTTTATATAGATTCATATGAAAAAACTACCATTAATATATTGGATAAACTTTTGGATTTATCGTACAAGAGTAACAAAGGACAACGGGCGTTTAATAAAAATTATATAGAAAAAAGTAGTATTAGCTTCACTGACAATTTGAAAGAACAAGCTCTTAGAAATGTTTTTGTAGATTCGAAGGTTCTTTTGATTTATGGTGCAGCTGGAACAGGGAAAACCACACTTATTGATTATATTTCAAATCTTATGTCTGAAAGTAGAAAACTCTTTCTCACAAAAACTCACACAGCTTTACAAAATCTTAAAAGACGAATAAATAATCCAGGACCATTAGCTGATTTTATAAGTCTTGATAGTTTTACGAAAAAGGTATCTTTACCTCAGTATGATATTGTTTTTATTGATGAATGTAGCACCATTGACAATAGAACGATGTTATCGTTTCTTGAAAAATTAGACCCTAATACATTTTTAGTTCTTGCAGGAGATATATATCAAATTGAAGCAATCGACTTTGGTAATTGGTTTTACTATGCAAAAGATATTATTAAAACAAAAGGTTCCAATGTAGAATTATTAAGTACTTGGAGAACTAAAGAAGAAGGACTAATTAATCTTTGGAATGAGGTGCGAAATAGAGATAATCTTATTACTGAAAAACTTGTTATAGATGGATCTTTTTCTGAAGATATAGGTAAGAATATATTTAAGAAATTTGAAGATGATGAAGTTGTTCTCTGTCTGAATTATGATGGGAAATTCGGTCTGAACAATATTAATAGTTATTTCCAAAATGCAAATAAAGAAAATGAAGTAATCTGGCAAGAGTGGAGTTATAAAGTTGGCGATCCAATTCTTTTCAATGGTACAAAACGGTTCACGCTTTTATATAATAATTTGAAAGGTAGGATAATAGAAATTGATAAGTTAGAAAAAAGTATAACTTTTACTATAGATATTGACAGAATCTTAACTGAAGTAGAGTGCAAAAAGGAGGGAATAGGTTTTGTGGATGTTATTGGAGATAATTCGACGAGAATTAGATTCACAGTTTATGCTTATGATAGTAGTGATGTCGAGGAAGATACACAAAATTCTAGAATTCAATCAATTATTCCTTTTCAACTTGCATATGCTGTTTCAATCCATAAAGCTCAAGGTTTAGAATATGATTCAGTGAAGATAATTATTCCTAGCAGCAACTCTGAAAAAATCACACATGGTATATTTTATACAGCAATTACACGTGCGAAGAAAAACTTAAAGATTTATTGGAGTGCTGAAACTATGAAGGAAATTGTTGAAAGTTTTGCTTTGGATGAATCTAAACATAAGAGTCTTGAAATTGTGAAGTCTAAGTTATCTTTTTAGTATTGAGTGATTGAATAACCAACTCAAAAGAAACACAAAACGAAAAGAGCAGCAGTCCCCTAATGAAGAATCGCTTGAACAATTCGTTTGTGATTACATGATGGGCTACAATAGGCGATTTTAACTCGAATTCATAAGGCATTCAGTGTAGCACAAGCTGAAATCAATAATAAGTTTGAGAAACGATATGATTAATTCTACTGCAACGTTTACATATGTTTATTGATACTAGCTGTGATTTTAATATGCAATGATAACTTTTATTAATACAATTTTAGTATTTAATGATATAATAAAATTTAGAAAGAATCATATAGGTTCATTTGATATTAATATAATTTAGAAAGGGATATATATATATGTTCAAAATATTACATAAATCTAGAGATAGTGTTATTAATAGTAGTTATTTAGTGATAGTTACAAATTACCAATTTGCAATTGATAATTTAGTCCCATTAATTGACAAACTTGATTTTCAAAGAAATCCATTAAGAAAGTCATTTTACGAAAGATTAGAAGAAGATATATCTAGAGGTTGTATTATGCCTTTTTTGACACTTGCTATACACGAAACGGAAGATGAGTATATGGGTAAGAATTATAATGAAGAAACCATTATTGAGAAAATGAAGGATGGATTTGTGTTGGATGGAATACAAAGATTACATACTTTACAAAGAGCTAAAGAAAGCAAAGATGGTATAAATCCAAATCATCCACTATATTTCAATTTACTTATTTGTGATTCCATGGATAAATTATTGTATAGAATGATAACATTAAATAATGGACAAAAGCCAATGAGTGCAAGACATCAAATAGAAGTTCTAGCACGTAATATATTTGACTTTGAAAAATTATCTATTTTACCAATAACCGAAAAAGACGCAAAATCAAACCGAAAAAAAGATGAGGATGTTATTAATAAAGATAATATAATAAAGGCATACATAGCATATATTAGTAATTCCATAAATATAGATAATCAAAAAATAATTTCTTCTAAAATGGATGAATTACTAACTGATCAAATAATGGATTCAAATATTACAGAACGAGATAGTCAATTTTATGATGTAATAGAATTTATAAAAAAATGTTTTCAAAGAGAAGATTTAAAAAATTGGTTTCTGATAGCCAATAACTTTATAGGATTTTCTGCTGCAATGTCTACTTCTTTTGATTTCTTAAAAAAAGAAAACATTGTTGATTTGGAAAATAATTTAAAAATTTTTGAAAACGCATTTAGCTCTATTGATGTATCTAAAATAAAACTAGGATTAGCAAGAAGAAAAATGGTGAAGTATTATTTTGAAAACTATAGAAAATTATCAAGAATAACAAGCAATCAATTACTAGATATAATTTCAATGGAGATTTAATCTTATGACTTCCTATAATCTTGGAATATATAAGTACTCAAGCTTGTATCAATCATTTGAGTCAAATCTTCCTATAAATATTAGAGTAGATGATGAGACAGCTACAGTTGAAGCAATTTTATTACGATTGCTTGCAGGAGGGGTAAGAGTAAACGATTCAAAAGGAAATCAAATAATACAAAATATTAATTATTTTGAGTTGCCTTATAGTAAAAAATATTATACATTTAATTATAAAAATATCAGTACAATATTTGACGAAAATTACGATTCAAATGATTTGAAAAATAATCCTCAGTTTTTTAATAATTATCTTAATGGAAATAGAAAAAACCATAATGTATTTGAACATGTACTATTAGAACTAACCACATTTATGTTCAGTAATGTTAAATCACCTATTGCAGGTTTCGCAAATTTATATAGATGTTTGGAGTATATATCTTATTGCTTTCCGTTAGTGTATGCAGCAAAGTCAAAGAATTATAAAGGGACATATAAGCAATTACATGGTTTTTTTAATTGTGATTCACAAGGAGAATTAAAATTTTTTAAAACATTTCTTAAGACACTGATTGAAGATGAAAATATTATGGACTATCCTTTTGATATATCGTTAGATAAAATAGAAAATCTAGAGTCTTTTTCGACTCAATGTAGCCAAATATTCAGAGAAAGTAGTTATGAGATCGATGGGAATGCTATGAAAATAAAATTTATTAATATATTAGATTTCTTTATCACAACAAGAAATAGATATTTTCATATGAAAATAGGGGAAGGTCAAAATAACTTTACTCCTAAAGATTACAATATGGATTCTTTCTTAGAACAATTAAATTTCCATTTATTGAACTGGATATCTAACATAATAATGGCCATTACTAGATTTTCTTATACAGAAACTTAATATAGAATTATTAGAATAATAGAATATTATTTAATTGTTTGAAAAAATATACATGAATAATTAGATTAAAGTGTCTACTCTATGTCAATGACACTTTAGAAAATAGACTGTAGTAATTTAGAATCAATATTACACTATGTCATGAAAGGGTGACATAAGGCGCTAGTGTTATGCTAGCGCCTTTATGATGGTGTTGAAATGAGTGAAAGAAACTATAAATTAGAGGGAATAGAAATGAATTCTAGTCAATTAATGTTTATACCAGATTAAGTGTGTGATGAAATTAAACGATTAAAGAACTTTTGTTCTGTTATTACGAGCTAGCTGCTATGTATGATGACTCTCTTCCATTTTAGGTTTCAGTTATTTGATGATTATAATACTGATTGGGTGATAGTTTAGCTAGATTTCATTAGCACTTTTTAGATACATATGTATTTTTATTTATCAAGATAAAGTCTCCTTTGCGAATTGAAGAAAAAGAGAGTATTCATCTTGACAGTAAGTAAAATTTCGAATTTAATTAATATATCAATATTAGAGGGGACTATTTACATGGAAAACAAAGAACTAGAAAACATAGAACAACAATCCACCACACATTTGTGTATTAACTTACCAGATGATGTAGTGAATAATCTTGAACTAAAAAAAGAGGAAGAAGCAACATTGCTAATAAGAGATAATGCATTAGTGATTAAACTTAAAAACAAACGAAAAGGATTACAATCAATTTCATTGTTATGGTTTTTAATACCATCACTAATAATGAGTATTGCTTTCTTTGCTTTTTTCTATTATCAAGGATATGACCAAGTAGCACTAACAGGTACTGATGATATATCAATAGCAACATCAGTAATTGTATTAGGATTAGTAAGTGGTATGTTATGTTTCATTTATTTCTTTATTAAAGGAAAGAAAGGGAAGATAGTCACAACCACAAAAGATATCTACTGGAGAAACTTTCCCGCAATACTAATATCCTTTATGATTGTAATAGCATCATCATTACTATTCTTCTTTTGGTTAATGGGATTATTGTTTGGTGGAATTACTTTTGATTTAATTACATCAACATTTTTATTCTTAGTAATCACAAGTATTATTAATTATGTAATGATTTATATGGCCATTACACTAACACCATCATTACTAACAAACATATTGATTTTCACCATTATAGCGGGCGTAGGAATCGCAATGATTACCAACGGGGAACAACAGTGGTGGCAACACAACTTCAGCTTCCTAGGTACTCCAGATGCAACGAGAGCGTGGAGTTTTAATATAACACTCATCTTCTCTGCATTCTTACTAATGGCTCTGATTGATTACTTGTTTGTTATATTGCAGAAGGCATATCCCAAATCAAAACGATTAACGATATTGCGTGTACTACTAATACTAGTTGCGTTGAACTTTGGTGCAGTAGGGTTATTCCCATACAATGAGATGAAACTATTCCAAATGATTCATGATCAGGTAGCGCATATGCTAGTATATCTAATTATTATTCTGATAGTTGCATTGCGTTGGTTATTACCAACGATATCAAAAGATTTTTTAAAGTTATCTTATGTAATTGCATTTGGATTAATCGTTGCTACAGTGTTATGGTTAGTAGTAGGGTACTTCTCGCTAACAGCATTTGAACTAATTGCATTTATCTTGGCATTTACATGGTTATTCTTATTAATACAACAACTAAGAGAAATGGCAGAAAATGCAAATAAAGTGTTTGATATTACACTAGAATAAATAACAAATATTGAATCGAAAAATAGGTTTAAAAGTTAATAAGAGATAACGAAAAAAACATGGTTATCTCTTTTATATTTTATAAGCAATGTTACTAACTAAACTGCATAAAACCCTTATTTCATGGGATTTTATGAACTGGTATAGTCCAAATTGATGAAATGCTTGTTAATTAGTGGACAAATAGAAAAATAACCATTATAATAAGGATGAATTCTAGTGAAGGGAATTCATTATCTAAGTAAGGAAATACAAACGGGATATAATAAACGGAAGATGTATGCTAGCAAAGTAGTATACATTTTATTTCTTATAGATAGAGGGCGGCTTATGACTAAAAATTCAAATCTAAAGCGATTAACATGGTTAATCCTTGCTTTTTTTGTTGCACTCTCTACTATTTTTAGTGGAGTTTCTTTATTTGCGAACGAAGAAAGCCAAACAAACGAAAATATATCTGTACAAGCCACAGGTAATGTTAATATTGGCATTACTGATTTTGAAATTGTAACAGACAAAGGATATAATATTACAAATTATGCAGCGATGCTTCATGATGATAACCTCATTGTGTCATTAAAGTGGACTGCAACATCAACTAACAGTACGTTTCAAGAAGGCGACAGTGTTTCTTATGCTTTTCTTGAATCAGACGAGTTAGCCTTTTTGTATGCAACAACTCAATATAAGAATTTATATGATGGTAATGGGACATTGGTAGGAAAGTGGCGTGTTGTAGCAACAACAAATGGTAAAACAACAGGACAAATAGAAATGGTGTTTAGTGCATCAAGCAGTAGTACATACAGTGGAACGCTTAAGACGGATTTTGATATTAAGGTGAATATGCCGAATACTACAGGAAGTATTATGGGGAAAGCTTATATTGATACATACTATAAAAATGTCTTATTTTGTAAGAATGACTATACTACAAATGAACTATCAGTAAGTAAAACAGTAAAGAATATAACAAGAGAAGAGAATCATGCAGGATGGGCTGGTGATGTATTAGAATATACAATTTCAGCTACCAACCTAACAGGAAATGATTTGAATGATATATTATTCTTTGATTCTTTAGAAATGTTCTCATCACCAAGTGCTTCTTTTAATGAAGTATTAAAAATATATTGGCATGAAGATGTTGATGAAAGTGTTGAAATATATCTGAATGGATCATTAGTGGTTCAAGGAGAATACCCAAAAACAATGGGTGGGCTAGAACAAAGATATGGAAATTATACTGTTCCAGCAAACTCGACAATAGAAATGAAGTACAAGGTTTATGTAAAAACTATTGCGGATACTGGATTAACAATGGATCAACTAACCTATTATCAACGGCAAATGACAAATACAGCTATTGTAGGAGGAATAAGTACAACTGCCAATATTGATATGCAATTTCCAAATCTTAACTCATCTAAATCAGTCATAGATGAAAATAATAATAATTTTGCTGAAGCAGATGAAAAATTAACATATACAATTACATCATACAATAGTGGAGATGCTACATATGAAGATATGGTGATACAAGATTCATTAACAGGTATTTATCAATATTTTGTTACACCAGATACCACACCAATAACTGTGGACATAGATGGTGCTAAAGATAGTACAACTTATACCATAAGAGATTTAATGGATGGGAATATCAAAAAAGATTTAAAATCAAAATCTACAATTATTATTACATTTGATGTCACCATGAAAGATGAAAGCACTCTTGAAAGTCTAGGTTATAAGAATGTAGAAAGTTTAGTAAATACTGCAAGTGTTGCTGGAATAGAAGTAACTGCAAGTATTAATGCAAATGTACTAATATCGGTAACGAAAGATGCCAAAAAAGTATGTGACAGTATTTGCGAGGATGAAATTATTCGTCCTGGAGATATGGTTGAATATACTATTACAGTGAAGAACGACAGCAATAAAAACTTAGATGAAATTCCTGTAATTGATAATATGGACAATATACTTCAATATTTTGATATTGATGCTAGCCAACAATATGATGATGGTACGCATATTTATTCGTCAAAAGAAGGAAGTGTAGCTGAATATTGGAGATATCTTCCAGCTATTTGGAATGGAAGTTTTAGAATCTGGATTAGTTCAGGTGAAACTAAAACACTTCAATATCGATTAATTGCAAAAGAAACAATAGGAGAAAGAAACTTCGATTTAAACAAATTAAAAAATGAATTAAATGGAAAATTATCAAATACAGTTATTGTATATGACAAATATGAAGCAACAGCATCAATAGAAGCAGGTTCACCTGTTATATCAATTGATAAGAGTGTATTAGATACCAATGGTGATGACTATGCTTCACCGGAGGAAAAATTGTATTATAAGATTGTTGTTCGTAATGATGACAGTGCGACGTTGCCTGACAATACAAAGATACAAGACACATTAAGTAACTTACTACCTTATATTGAAGATTCAACTAACACAGTTGTTGAAATGAAATATACGGATAAGAATGGAATAGTAACTACAGATAACAGTAAAAAGGTATCTGACTTAATAGGCGGAATGTCAGTCTACTTAGAGATAGGACAAGAAGTAGAATTAACATTCGCTGTTACATTAAAAGACAAAAATACAATTAGTGATGGTATTGAATTAGTAAATACTGCAAATGCAAACAAAGTGAGCGACAGTGTAACCATTACGACCTCCAGTAAAGAGATTCCAATCACTGGAATCGAAGATGATACGAATATATGGTATCTCACTATTGGAATTGGAGTAGTGATGGCAAGTCTCTGGTTAATTTACTATTTACGTAAACAGAGGAGGTATCACTAATGGATGGCGAAGCCAAGGTTCTAAATCAAGAACCAGTAAAGAAGCCACCAAGTATAAAAAAAGAAATCATTCGTTTGGTTTCTAAACTACTAATTGTAGTATTTGTCTTTGTATTATTGTTTACCTTTGTATTTGGAGTTTTAAGAACTTCAAACAATACAATGTCACCAGCAATCAAAAACGGAGATATCGTTTTATATTATCGACTAGATAAAAATTATGTTGCTAATGATGTTGTTATTGTTGAATACGAAGGAGAAACACAACTTAGAAGGGTTGTCGCAGTTGCTGGAGACAGTGTTGATATCACGGAAGAAGGATTGATAATCAACGGCTCACCACAGTATGAACCCTCAATTACAACCGAGACTTTGCCATATGTTGATGGAATAGAATTTCCAATAACATTAAAAGAAGATGAAGTATTCCTGTTAGCAGATGATCGAGAAGACTCCCAAGATAGTAGAGTCTACGGTCCTGTGAATGTGGGCAGCATTCAAGGGAAAGCAATCAGCATCTTCAGGCGAAGAGGGATATAAGATATGATTATTAATTTGAAATTAATAAATTTACAAAGTGAAGGGCACGAAAGAGAGGACTTAAAAAATGTCAAAATTAAAATCGAGATTATTTAATGGAGCATTAGCACTTATGATGATGCTTGCAATGTTGGTGACAGTTGGAACAACCACTGTCTCGGCAGCAGACGAAGAGGTGTTTGATGGGAATCCAACAATCACAAAAGAAATAAAAAAGGATGCAGGGACTACAACACCAGATATAGATATTGTGTATACAATAACAAAGAAAGGATTTAATGCTTCATCTGAAATAGCTTATTTACCAAATATTGGAAGTGTGACTTTAGGATTTGATGAAAATAGTGATGTAACTGACAATGGAGATAGTACACTAACAGTAACGGAGACGGGTACAATTGTACTTCCAGCTATTGGTTCTGGCGGATTCGAAAGAGCTGGTGAATATATTTATACAATTAAAGAAACGGAATCTTCTATTAGTTCAGATCATGATTCAATGACTGCATCAGGAGTAGAATATGAAATGCATGTTTATGTTATCAATGATAATGGATTGAAGTCTGCAGGGGTAGCAGTTTACAAAGTGAAAGATGATACTGGAGCAACTATTACACCTGTGAAGATTGAAGGTGGAGAAACAGAATCAACAATCCCATTTTCAGCAGTATATAGAAAAATAGCAGGTAGTGAAAATGCAACTGCTGATGCTAATGGTTATACATCATTTTCAGTAGGAAAAACAGTAACTGGAGATTTAGGAGATGTGGATCAAGAATTTGAATTCACATTAAATTTCAAATCATCACCTTTGCATACAGCAACTGGTACATATACATACATTGTTAAAGAAGGTTCAACAGTAGTTTCTACTGATTCTTTCACACTTGGTGGAGCTAGTACAACAGCTCAAATAGTTGTTGACTTAAAACATGGACAAGAAGTTGTGGTTAAAGACGTACCAACAGGAACAACATTCTATGGTGTCGAAACAGGATTTGGTTCATATACACCAGCAGCTGTAGTAACATCAAATGGATCATCAGCTACATTTGATGGTACAAAAGGTGCAAATATGAATATTAGTTCAGATGGAACTGCAGATTATACTACATTATTAGGAGAAAATGCAAATGGTGCAACAGTAACTAATGATTACAAATCTACAAGTATCACAGGTATCTTCTTAGACAACCTACCATTTATTATCTTAATTGCAGTTGGAGTAGCAGGATTTGGATTCTACGCAGTAAACAGAAAACGTAACGCAGTACGTTAATCCTGGCTAGGCCTAATACAGTATGAAAGAAACAAATAAAAAAGACACTTTCATTAACAACAAAAAAGAATTACAAATCAAAGTCATTCGTGGATTTAGCACTGGTGTTGACTATGTAGTGATGTTGATTTTCCTCTTATTGATGTTATTTGGTTGTTATGCCTTATGGGATAACAACCAAGTACTGTATGAGGCAGATTCAGCACGATACGAGGCATATAAACCAACAAGTACAGACAGTGTATCCTTTGAAGAACTTCAGGATATCAATGATGAAGTATTTGCCTGGTTAACCGTGTATGGAACTCATATCGATTATCCAGTAACCCAAGCGGATGATAATTCCAAGTATTTGAATAAAAATGCGAAAGGTGAGTTTTCACTTGCTGGAAGTATTTATTTAGATTATGAAAACAATCCTGACTTTTCTGATTTTAATAGTATAGTCTATGGACATCATATGGAAAAAGATGCGATGTTTGGAAACTTAGATCAGTTTCTAGATAAAGATGTATTTGATAAATATAAATATGGAAATCTATATGTTAATGGAGAAAATCATGGAATTGAATTTTTTGCCTATTTAGAGGTGGACGCATATAATCGAAAGATATATAACCCTGGTGTAGAAGGTGAAGAAAATAAAGAAGAGTATTTATCTTATCTTCTTTCTATCTCTACTTATACAAGAGACATTGGAATAAGTGCTGATGATCAGATTATATTATTAAGCACTTGTGCCAACGAAACCACAAACGGGAGATATATTCTAGTAGGTCGATTAAGTGATGAAACATTTGATGATCCATTTATTGGAAGTGAAGATAGTGGATTAAATAATGATTCGGCTTTTACAAGTAGTAGTTTATTTAGAATCATACTACTTGTGATTCTTGGTATTTTACTTTTATTTTTATTGTTGTATTTACTGATGAGAAGAAGGAAAAAAGATCAAGAGGAAGAAATGAAGAAGGGAGAGGATGCAAAAGATGATAAAGAAAAGAATTAAATTTTCTATTTATAGTTTGCTTCTCCTTTTTACAGTGATTCTAGGAGTGGAACATCGCTCTATTCAAGCAATCACCAATGAAGTGAGTATTCATCTTCCACTACGACAGATAGTTACTGAAAAAAGTACTGAAGTTGAAGAGAAAACAAGTTTTGATTACAAGCTGGAATCAAAAAGTGGTCAGGCACCACTACCAGATGGTAGTGTAGGAACGTCCTTTGTTTTCTCAATGACAGGAAATAGTGAACTAGACTTAGGCGCAATCACGTACCAGTCTGCAGGAACCTATAAATATTCTTTGTATCAGATTAATATGAATGATACAGATAAGTATACTTATGATGAGAAAGTTTATACAGTAACTGTCTATGTGAAAAGAGATGCTCAAGGAAATATGATTGCTGAAATTATTGGTGATAATGGAAGTGGTAAGAAACCAGAAGTATTTGAATTCACCAACTCATATAAAAAATCATCCACAGGTGATAACAGTGGAGGTAATAAACCTCCTGATGGTAGTGATGATGATACAAATGGTAATACTGATAATAATAGTAATAATGGAAACAATGAAACTATTGATCCAACTGATACGGCTGATGGAAAAACACCAACCACTGGTGATACTACTCAATCAAATCGTTATGTAGGATTAATTCTATTGTCTGGAATTATTCTAATTATTATCTATAAATCACGACGCAGAGAAGAACAAATAGATACATAAAAGGTCAAGTTTTAAATTTGATCTTTTTATTTTTGTTTTGTGATACTTTGTTTGGTAAGTGCTAAGTTTTATATTATAATGTATCTACAATGCATTCAGTGGGGGAATACTATGGCAGCTAAAACAAGACAACAAGAAATACTTAATGAAGTATTTGGATATAAGCAATTTAGAGAAGGACAAGATGGAATTATCGACGCTACTCTAAAGGAACATGATGTAATAGGTATTATGCCAACAGGAGCTGGTAAGTCTTTGTGTTATCAAGTTCCTGCTTTATTATTCGATGGAATTACGATTGTTATATCTCCTCTAATATCCCTAATGCAAGATCAGGTTATGAGTTTAAAAGAAGTTGGCGTAAGAGCAGCATATTTAAATAGTTCACTAACCCCAATCCAATTTGAGAAGGCGATTGATAATGCAAAAAAAGGAATGTATAAGATTATTTATATTGCACCAGAACGATTAGAAACAAAGTCATTACAAATACTAGCTGAAGCAATTGATATTTCAATGTTAGTAGTAGATGAAGCACACTGTATCAGTCAGTGGGGCCAAGACTTTCGTCCAAGCTATTTAAATATCATTAACTTTATTAATCAGTTAAAAACCAGACCAATCATTGCTGCATATACTGCAACAGCAACATCCAGTGTAATTGACGATATTAGTTGTTCACTGGGATTGGATAATCCATATCAGATTGTTACTGGCTATAATCGACCTAACTTGTCATTTGAGGTTATTAATTCAAGTGATAAGAAAGGTGTTCTGTTAGATCAATTAGAAAACAAAAAAGATATGAGTGGAATCATATATTGCAATACTAGAAAGCATGTTGATGAAGTATATGATGAATTAGGTAAAAGAGGTTTTTCAGTATCCAAATATCATGCTGGGCTTAGTGATGAAGATAGAAAGAATAGTCAGTCAGATTTTATATATGAGCGAAAACAAATTATGGTTGCTACCAATGCCTTTGGTATGGGAATTGATAAATCCAATGTAAGATATGTAATTCACTATAATATGCCTAAAAACATTGAAGCCTATTATCAGGAAGCAGGACGTGCTGGTAGAGATGGTGAACCTGCAGAGTGTATTCTATTGTATTCAGGAAGAGATGTAAAAATGAATGAGTTTCTAATTAATGTATCTTATGAGAATTCACAGCTAGATGAAGCCACTGCACTACAAGTAAAAGAACAGGATTTAGAAAGACTTAAGAAGATGACTTTTTATTGCTTAACCAATGAATGTTTACGTTCTTATATTGTAAAATACTTTGGTGAAAAAGGATCTAACTACTGTGGAAACTGCAGTAATTGTATAAATGAATTTGATACAATTGATGTACTAGAAGAAGCAAAACAAATCATTAATCTAATTGTATCTAGTGGAGAACGATTTGGAAAAGTAATGATTGTTGAAACAGCTAAGGGAAGCAATACACAAAAACTAAGAAACTTCCAATTAGATAAAAATAAATACTATGGATGTTTATCAGAAACAACGAAACAGAGAATTCATATGATTGTTAATGATTTACTTGTAAATAATATGTTAGTAAGTGCTGGGGGAGATTATCCAATTCTGCAAGTAACTGAGGATGGAAGAAATCTAATAGCCGAAGATTCTGCAATTGAACAATTGTTATTAAAGTTACCAAAAGAGGTAGAAGTCACAAAGGCAAAAAAGAAGAGCTCTGCAATTAGTGGTGACTATGATATGAACTTATTTGAATTATTAAGACAATTAAGAATGGAAATAGCAAAAGAGGAGCATGTACCTCCATACATCGTGTTTGGAGACCAAACCTTACGTGGAATGAGTATTATGTTACCGAAAAACAAACAGGAGATGTTGAACGTTTCTGGAGTTGGTGAGGTGAAATATCAGAAGTATGGAGAACGATTTGTTGAAGTAATTGTAGGTTATACTGAAAATCATAATAAGAATTAATTCGTCTATTTGATACTGCTTTACATTTTTTACAACGAATAAATGTAGTCTGACTACATTTATTGCAATGAAAAAGTGGCAGACACAACAAAAAATACAACGAATTAAATTATTGAGCTATTAAATCTATTATTCTATCTCATATAAATACGATTAATTGAAGTAGCTTGGCATAAATAATGAACAGTGCATTTGATATAGTATGTATAGTTAAGGAGGCACTGGTATGAATTATTTAAAGAAACTAATAATTAAATGGTGTTATAAACTGATTGAGGTTTTTGATGATTCTTATAACGATAATGAAAATCTTAAATCTGTGATTCAAGTGAAAGATGTTTACTGGTGTCAGATGCCACTAAGTAATAAAGAACTGACTAAAGTAACTCCAGGACATAGAATTCGTCCATATGTTATTGAAGAAGTGAATGAGGATGGAGTTGTGGCACTTACAAGTTCTTCCAAACCTTTTTCCTATGTAATAAAAGAAAGACAGCTATTTATATCTAAATCCAAATATCATTTGTGTAAAAATTCTTTTATAGATACTACTAAGAAAACATACATCTCATGGAATAATATAAAAGAATATTATTATACACTCGATGATGATGACTTTAACCAAATCGATGAAAAGCGAAATCAAAAGATATTTAAGCAGAATAAAAATCAAGAGTTAGGAATAGGCACTTTAATAGATTACGATAATGGATTATATTTGATTACAAATATAATAGAAGATAGTTTTATTGGACATAAACTATACAATCAAAAAGATAGAATAAATAATAAACAATATATTTCAATCAGTTATGATTCAAAAGTATATTTTATATCATTTGAAGAACAGAAGCGTCTTCATAAGCAAAAGAAGTACACAGTGGTATTTCAATATGATGATACTACGATAAAATTAATTAGAAAGAAAATTAAAGATATAAGAAGTAAAAAGCAAAAGAAAAATCAAATAGATAAAAATGTATCTTTTATCTATCAACCAGGTTCTATTTTTTCATATGCAGTAGATGATATATTTATGTATCTGTTTAATCGAAAGAATAGTATATATGGAGTGTTTCTGGAAGAGGAAATACTTTGTCTAAAAAAAATAAATAGTGATTATTTAAGAGATACTATTGAAATCAATGTTGAGTGTTTAAGAGATGTCATAAACAATTTATCTGTTAATCATAATGATGATTATGCAATTAATAGAATACGATTAGAGTACTTAAATAAATAATATAAAAAAGATTTTATCAATTTTCAGATAAAATCTTTTTACTTTTAGTGTTGAAACTCTACTAATTAGAATATCTATTTTTTGCCTGTTCTATAATATCCAGTATTTCAGTTTTTATAGCAGCAGGTTCTAAAACAGTACAATGCTTCAGATATTGTAATGCCCAGAAAATCAATCCATCCTTACTAGAAGAAATATGAGCAATAAATGTATCTTCTTCTTGCTTTAGAATAGTAATATTTGTTCCAAAGGTATCAATCACATCATCTAAGATACAGTCATCACATCTCATAGTAATGGAAGTTTCAGACCCACTATACATATAGATTTTAGTTGCTGTGTAATCATAAGAACTAAAATCAATTATTCTTGTGAATTTCTTTTCAAGAATTTCTATATCTTTCATTTTATCAATTCTATAATGACTTAAACTTTGATGTTTCTCATTGAATCCAATTAAGTAACAACGTTCATTTACATACACAAGATCATAAGGACATATCTGATACTTTTGTTCTCGTCTTGGCACTCTTTGTTTATTATGATTATATTTTGTATATTCAAAACTTATTGTTTTATGTTGCTGGATTGCTTCAAGTAATAATTCAATATTTAAAAAGAATTCTTTATTTTTAGATTTACGATAATTTTTAGAATATACTCGATTATTAAATTCACTTTTAACATATCTGTTTTGAGTTGATAACAACTTATCAATCAACTGCTTACTTGAATTATCTGGAATTATATGTGAGGAATGGATACTATGACATAGAAGATTTATTTCACTTTCTTCAAATTGTCTGCTATCCAAGTAGTACCCAGTATTGTTTTCACTATAATCATTAATATCATGCCCAAACTCCTGAAGTGTCTTAATGTTACTATATAAAGTTCTTCTTTCAATCTGGATATCATATCTTGCCTTTAATAGTTCAAGAATTTGATTTGTTGTTAGAATATGCCGATCATCGCTTTCAGAAGTCAGAATCTCCAATAGTGCTAATAGTAATTGATTTTTATCTGCCATAGTAGTACCTCAATATTATCTTAAGTATAAAATATCACATGGCACATATAATGTACAGGGCTGTTGGTATAGTATGTATAAAGAGGTGACGATTATGGAACAAACATATCTTACAATAGTTGGTGTACAAATGAGTTTAGGAATCAGTATATTTAGAGTAAATGGAGAATTTCATTTAGAAAAAGATATAGACAATAATTATGATGATGAAGCAATTTGTGTAAAGAACAAAGATGGAATTATCGTAGGTTATATAGCAAACAGTATTAACACTGTTTCAAAAGGAACAAAGAGTGCAGGGAGAGTATACGATACGATTGAAGATAATCAAAAAGTTAGAGTGCGTTTTATTGTCGATAAACGTGTAATTGTTGAAGTGGTAAATGACTAAAGGATTTTACCACAACTAATGAGGAGGAGGCATATGGGTTTATTAATTGTTTTTTTATTATTTGTAGTATCTGCAAAAACAGCAAAGAAAGCGATGTCATTACTTGATTTAATAATTGCTGCTTTTGCTGTATACGTAGTTGCAATTATTGCTATTCCAATTATTCTGTTTTTAATAGCAAGAAAACTTTACTATTACTGGAAAGAAAAGAAAGAAGAGAATATCTAAAGTTCAATGATTGTAATATTACCTGTTTCTTAAGTGATGATTATGTTGAATGAATTTGCTATAATGAACTTACAGTAACATCACAGAACTAGAAAGGGACTTGTTAATGAAGAAACCATTACGACTTAATATGCCACAATGGCAAGGTGGAAATAATCCTATTTATTCATTAGGTGCAAACTTACTTACTTGGTTGGCTCCTGAGAATGAGAATCAGATTACTGTAACTGTTCCAATTGATTCAACACCACAGAGTCAGTTAGTAAAAGAAAATGAAGTAATTGCACAATCCATTTTATTGAAGCAATTGAAAAGTGCAGAAAAGATAATTGAAGAACATCAACCTGATCGAATCATTACGTTTGGTGGAGACTGTCTGATATCACAGGCACCAATGGCATATTTAAATAAACGGTATGATGGAAAATTAGGAGTGTTATGGATTGATGCACATCCGGATATCTCACAACCACCTATGCATCATCATGAACATGCAATGGTGTTAGGAAACTTAATGGGCAAAGGAGACCTGTTATTTGCGAAAGAAGTACCACAGACCATTTCTAGTGAGAACATCCTGTATGTAGGCTTACGTGAAGGCTCGAAAGAAGAAGAGGATGTAATTAAACTGGAAGGATTACAAAGAGTAACACCTGATGATATGAAAGAAGGAAATCAGAAAGTCATTGATTGGATTAAGAAGAACAATATCCAGCATCTTGCAATTCACTTAGATTTGGATGTACTAGACCCTAAGCTATTTCATTCTTTATATTTCACGAATCCCAAAGATACAATTGTAACTGATGCTGCTATGGGTGAACTTACATTTGAGCAAGTATCAAAACTACTAGCTGATGTATCAAAAGCAACTGAAGTAGTATGTTTAAACATTGCAGAGTATATGCCATGGGATGTACAAAACTTAAAAGATTTCTTAGCTGAAATCGATATCTTTAAAGAGTAACATTGAGGAGAAAAATAATGGAAAACTATATCGACTTACATATGCATTCAAAGTATTCAGATGACGGAGAATTCACACCAGAAGAATTGGTGAATCAGTGTAAAGAAGCAGGGGTTAAAATTATGGCGATTGCTGATCACAATAGTGTAAAAGCAATTGATGATGAAATCAAGTATTGCAAGGAACAGGGGATTACTTGTATTCCTGCAATTGAAATTGACTGTGTATTTAATGGAGTAAACTTACATGTCTTAGGATATGGCATGGATTATAAGAATGAAAAAATTATTGAGTTAGAAGATAATGTATTACGTCAGGAACTGGCAGCATCTGCAAAGAAACTGGAACTGACAAATGCAATGGGATTTGATTTAGTAGAAGATGATATGAATGCGCTTAGTGATACCGGAGTATGGACTGGTGAAGCGTTTGGTGAAGCTTTACTGGAGAAAGATGAATACAAAGATCATGAACTTTTAAAACCTTATCGTGAAGGTGGAGATCGTAGTGATAATCCTTATGTAAATTTCTACTGGGATTTCTATGCACAAGGAAAACCTTGTTATACTGAAATTATCTTTCCATCATTAGAAGAAGTAATTGATATGATATACGAGAATGGTGGAGTAAGCGTATTAGCACATCCTGGGAATAACTTAAAAGGAAAATATGAATTGTTTGATGATATGGCAATGCTTGGACTAGATGGAGTAGAAGCATTCAGTAGTTATCATGATGAGGCAGCTATTAACTACTTCTATGATAAGGGAAAAGAATACAATATGTTAATTACTTGCGGTAGTGATTATCACGGAAAAACGAAACCTTCAATTTCCTTAAAAGATTCAAAGTGTTCAATTGATCAAAAAGAAATTGAGTATCAACTAAAAGCATATGGCTTAATTGAATAAATGAACAGGTAGATATCCTAGTGATACCTGCCTTTTTTATTGTCAATTTAAAACAGTAATTGACTTTGGTTTTCATCAGGAATATAATGATAACTAGATTACCGATAATCTGATTATCAGTCAAGGAGGGTCCTATGTCTAGACCAGATAAGTCGATTGATCCTAGGATACTGGCAAGTGCACAGGAAGAATTTCTAACTCATGGTTATGAGAAGGCATCACTAAAAGTGATCTGTGCCAATGCAAATGTTACTACAGGAGCTCTTTATAAGCGATATAAGGGGAAAGAAGAATTATTTAGTGCAGTTGTTCCTCCAACTTTGAATGACTTGGAGGAAGTGGCTAAGCAGCGTCGCTCACTCTCTGCTAAAGATGTATCCGACGAAGATTTGATAAAAGCATGGGATATGGACGAAGAATATATGTTGTGGTGGTTTCGTTATCTGTATGATCATCAGAAAGGAATGTTGTTATTGCTGACATGTTCACATGGAACAAGACATGCAACATTTGTTCATGACTGGCCAAAGATGATTACCAAGTACAGTTATGAATATTATGCAGAAGCATATAGAAGAGGACTGACTGCAGTAAAGATGGAAAAGACGGAATTACATATTTTGTTATCATCTTTCTGGACAACCATCTTTGATCCATTTGTACACAAGTATAATTGGAAACAGATAGAAGAACACAGCACTATTGTATGTAAATTGTTTGACTGGTATACGGTTTTTGGTTTTAAAAGATAGAACATACCTCTCATTAAGTTGAGAGGTATAAAAAAGTTTATACAGTTAGACGTATCTAACTTTGAAGGAGGATATTATGTTAAAGAAAGTATTCGAATATGCAGGTGATTACCGAAAGACAACCTATGCATCAATGATTGTGTTGATGATTGGAGTTGTTGCCTATGTAGCACCATTTATATTCGCTTATCAGATTATTCAGCCACTATTGATGCATGAAGCATTAACACTGGAATATGTAGTATGGAGAATTGTAGGGATTGCAGTCTGTCTGATTCTATATGCCGTTTTCTATATTTGGGGACTCGCATTATCACATCGAAGTGCATATCATACCTTAGAGAATTTACGTATTTCATTACAGGGGAAGTTAGAAAAACTTCCATTAGGGACCATTCAAGAAAAAGGAGTTGGTTCTTTAAAGAAGATGTTTATTGATGATATTGAATCAATTGAAATATTATTAGCACATGCGTTACCAGAAGGTGTTGCCAACTTAAGCATTCCAATTATGGTTTACATTACAATGTTTATTGTAGACTGGAAACTAGCATTATTATCGCTTGTTTCATTACCACTTGGATTAATCGCAATGGGAATGTTATATAAGATAGGAATGTCAGAAATGAATACCTATTATGCTGCTGCTCAAAAGATGAACAATACAATTGTTGAGTATATCAATGGAATGGAAGTCGTAAAAGTATTTAACCGTGATGGAGAATCCTATCATCGTTTTGAGAATGATGTCAGAGGATATCGTGACTTTACCCTTGCATGGTATAAAGCATGTTGGCCATGGATGGCACTATACAACAGTATTTTACCTTGTGTTGCCATGGTTACCTTACCAGTAGGCGCATGGTTTGTCTTACAGGGATATTCAACACTACCAGATTTAGCACTTGTCTTATGTATGTCATTTGCTGTTGGTTCGCCAATTCTAAGAGCATTGGGATTTATGTCAACCATTCCACAATTAAACTATAAAATTGAAACATTGGAAACAATGATGAATGCAGATCCAATTATTCAAGGAACAACAAGTTTTGCAGGAAGTGATCATTCCATTCGATTTGAAGATATTCACTTCGCATACAAGGAAGAAGAAGTACTACATGGAGTTTCCTTTGATGTGAAAGAAGGAAGTCTAACCGCCTTAATTGGAGAATCAGGAAGTGGGAAGTCAACCCTTGCGAAGTTATTGGTTCACTACTATGACGTTAGTGGTGGAACGATTAAGATTGGTGGACAGGATATACGTGACATGAGTTTAGAGGCTTTGAATAATGAAATCTCATATGTATCACAGGAACAGTTTTTATTTAATACAACATTATTAGAAAATATTCGTATAGGTAATTTAAATGCCAGTGATGAAGAAGTAATGGAGGCTGCCAGAAAAGCACAGTGTGAAGAATTCCTGACTCGTTTAGACAAAGGAATTCACACGATGGCAGGAGATGGCGGTAAGCAATTGTCCGGAGGGGAACGCCAACGAATTTCACTTGCTCGTGCAATTTTAAAAGATGCTCCAATTATTGTGTTAGATGAAGCAACGGCATTTATGGATCCTGAAAATGAAGAGAAAATGAATGCTGCAATTGCGGAAGTAATTAAGAATAAAACAGTAATTGTCATCGCTCATCGTTTACAGTCAATTGTGAATGCAGATCAAATCTGTATTCTAAAAGATGGGAACTTAGAAGCTATAGGAACTCATAATGAATTACTGAAAGACAGTGATGAATATAAACGATTATGGCAGGCAGCACAAAGCAGTGCAGCTTGGAAAGTTAGTACGAAAGAGGGAGGAAACAAAGAATGATGAAGTTAATATCACGGATACTGGCAGTAGCTGGTAAGTATCAAAGAAACATTCGCTTAGCATTTTTGTTTTCTTTCTTAAAGTCAATGTTTGCGAAAGCACCAATTGGATTAGGCTTTATTGCCCTTACAGCTTTCTACAACAACACCATGACTACTGATTTATGTATTATAATTGGTGCTGGTATGTTACTAAGCATTGTATTACAGGCACTCTCACAAAATATTGCTGATCGTCTGCAAAGTGCATCAGGATATTGGATTTTCTCTGATATGCGTATGGACTTAGGTGCTCACTTGCGTAAAATGCCAATGGGATATTTCACAGAAGGAAATATCGGGAAAATCAGTTCTGTATTATCTACGGATATGGTATTTATTGAAGAAAACTGTATGAGTGTAATTGCAGATATGATGAGTCACATCTTTTCTGAAATTATTATGATTATCTTTATGTTCTTTATTAATATCTACTTAGGTATTGTAACAACCATTATCGTAGTCGTAATTATATTGATTGCGAAGGGAATGGAAAGAGATGCACTAAAAGATTCTTCAATTCGTCAGAATCAAAGTGAAACTCTTACCGATGCAGTATTGGATTTTGTGGAAGGAATAGGAATAATTAAAACTTATAATTTACTAGGTGATAAATCTAAAGAATTATCAGATAACTTTAAAGAAACCTGCAGAGTAAGTATACAGTTTGAAGAAAATCATACACCATGGCAAAGAATCTTAAATATTATCTATGGAATGGGAGCTGTTATTATTCTTTCTTTAAGCTTATATCTCTATAGTCAGGATATGATGGAAGTTCCTTATCTAATTGGAGTTCTACTATTTGTATTCGATTTACTTGGACCAATCAAAGCATTGTATAGTCAAAGTACAAGATTAACTGTAATGAACAGTTGTATGGATCGAATCGAAGAAGTATTCCAAGAACAACAATTATCAGACAATGGCAAAGATATATTACCTGAAACATATGATGGAGCAGAAGTTCAATTTGATGATGTCAGTTTCGCATATGATGAAAAAGTAGTACTACACAATATCTCATTTAATTTAGACAAGAATAATATGTTGGCACTTGTAGGGCCTTCTGGTGGAGGAAAGTCAACAATTGCCAGTCTACTTACTCGTTTCTGGGATGTAAATAAAGGAAAGATACAGATTCGTGGAAAAGATATTCGTGATATTAAGTTATCACAGTTAATGGATCAAATCAGTGTAGTGTTCCAAAGAGTATATTTATTCCAAGATACAATCTACAACAACATCAGTATGGGAAGACCAGATGCAAGCGAAGAAGAAGTAATGGAAGCGGCAAAGAAAGCCAGATGTTACGACTTCATAATGAGCCTTCCTGAAGGTTTCCAAACGATAATTGGAGAAGGTGGAGCTACTTTATCTGGTGGAGAGAAACAGCGAATATCAATCGCTCGTTGTATCCTGAAAGATGCACCTATCATTATCTTAGATGAAGCAACTGCAAGTGTAGATGCAGATAATGAAAGCTATATTCAGGAAGCAATCTCTGAGTTATGTGTTGGTAAAACTTTAATCGTAATTGCTCATCGTCTGAATACAATTCGTAATGCTGATAAGATACTTGTAATTGCTGGTGGAGAAATTGCTCAATCAGGAACCCATGATGAATTAGTTAAAGAGGATGGTATCTACAAAGAGTTTGTTTCAGTCAGAGAAAATACGCAAGGATGGAATCGAAATCTTAAGAATCAATCGGCATAAATGTATAAGAACTGTAATAAATAGTTGGGTTATTTAATCAACTATAATGATTGCAGTTCTTTTTTCTTGGGATAAGGAATTATTATAAGAACTACAATTCCATGAAAAAGTGAACCAGTTGTAAAAAAATCCCGTCTAAGGTGTGAAGTAAAAGGCAGAGGCGGGCGATTTTATGAAAAGAATTAATGTGAAATATGTAAAGGAATTTCAAAACGGAAGTATTGAAGCATTTGAAAAAATATATAGGTATTATAATCGACCTTTATATTATTTTCTTTATAGCATTTTAAATAGTGATGCTGATACAGAAGAAGTATTACAACTTACGTTTATTCGGGTGTATAAAAAAATCCATCATTTAAAGAAACCAGATTCATTTCAGTCATGGTTATATCGTATTGCTTATACCCAGGCAATGTCATTACATGTGAAAGAAAGAAACCAGGTAGCACTAGATGCTGAAACTAATTTGGAAGAAGTTATAAGTGATAAAACAGATGTGGAAATTGAATACAATGGAAAAGAATTAAAAGATTTATTAGTAGAAGAAGTAAACAACTTATCACCAAAACTTAGAGAAGTAGCTATTTTAAAATACTTTGAAGATATGGCAGTCAAAGAAATAGCGATTGTTTTAGATATACCAATAGGAACAGTAAAATCCAGACTATCAGCAATTAGAGATATTATAAAACCAGCGTTAAGAGAGCAAGGATTTTTATCTTCAAGAATCTATTCATTTATATTTACACCATTTGTTATTGATATATTTGAAGAGTTATATACAAGTGTGAATTATCAGGAAACATTTGATTCAATCTATAACAATATTACAAATGGGAATCACGAGGTTGGTGCAATTGCAGCTACTGCATCTACAGGAAAATATTTCTTTGATTCTGTACTGGCAAAAGTATTACTGACAACATCCGTAGTTGGTATCTCTACCATTACCTACCAATCTGTTGTGTCTAGTGAACCAAGTATTGTTGAAGAAATACGATATTATAGTGAACTTACAAATAAATCAGTTGAAGTAAGTGTTATATTGGATACTGCAAATGAAGTAAACAATTATACTGTGACGTATGGAGATAGTGAAATAAAGACAACAAAACAAGATAATCAGATTAAGTTTGTTGCTGAAGACAATGGAGAATATCAAATTAACGTAGAAGATTTCCAAGATGTCATTACCATAGATTCCATTGATAAAGTACCACCAGTATTATCGGAAGTTACCTATACAGATGATACGTTAATATTTGATGTTAGTGATAATGTTGAACTGGATTATTCAACTTCTTATATTGAAAAAGATGGAAAGCAATATGCAATTGATAAGAGTCATAAGTTACAAGGGGACTTTGAAGGCGCATTACAGTTTTATCTTTTTGACACTGCACAAAATAAAGCTACGTATGAAGTTGCTATTCAACAGAAATCAGAGTGATAGAGATGAAAAGATTTTTAACATTTTTAATGGGCAGTATCTTATTTCTCACATTTGTTTATACAACAAATGTAAAAGCAAATACTTATTTTTCATTACAATATACATCAAATGCATACTATCTTCAAAACAATCAGAGTATACCAATAAATGGTGTACAGGATACAACGATACCTTATGGAACAACAATTCAAATTAACTATGGAATCACTAACAACAGTGGTACAGTTCCTTCACACATTACGATTGTGGAAAAAGAAGGATTAACATATTTACCTTATTACAATGGAGTGCTAAAGGTAAATGGCAGAAATGTGAGTGAACAAGAATATACTAATTTTATTACGAATGGGAATCCAGTAACTTTATCAAATGAAACAACGAATATTCAAATTCATATGATGAGTACAGGATCCTATACTAATAAAATTACCACGGATTTAAAAGTATATTCAGATACTGTTACAAGTGGTGCAAAAAGTTCTACAACAGAACATGCATTTTACTATAATTTTGGATTTCAGGAAAGATGTACAATACAATTTTATGATGATACGAATTTTATTCAAAGCTTAGAATTATATAGTGGAAACAGTTTTCAAATACCAAATGTAAGTAAAGATGGTCACCATTTTATTGGGTTTAATACAAAAAAAGATGGAAGTGGTGAATACCTACAAACAGCAATTGCGACAACTAGTAATACATATTATGCAATTTATGAAATAAATACTTATCAGATACGTTATTTCATAAACGATGAATTATACGCACAACAAACAGTAGAACATGGAAATAATGCTACTGAAGTAAGGGTTGAAATGAAAGAATTTTTAAAATGGGATAAGGATCTATCAAATGTTGTAAAAGACATAGATACTTATGCTATTTTTAGTAACGATAAAAAAGCAGATAAAGCTATTTCAGATTATAAAATATCGTTTAGTAAAAAAGACTTAAAAACAACGAATGGTATTCAAAAAGAATATAACTACCAAATATTCTATGAAGACGAAAATGTTGTTAATCAAGAAATTATTAGTGATTATGAGGTAAGAGAAGTAGAGAAAGTTTCTCCTATAAGAGTAATATTATTTGTCTCTGCAGTAATCATCTTCATTGTTTTATTTATTTTCAAAAAAGTGAAAAAATAACTGAACCTGTTCAAACAAACTCAAGTCTTAGTGGTGAACTGAGAGAAGTTCAATTATGAAATGCGAAACGGAGGGCATGAAATGAGATTGAAATTGAACGCATTATTGAAAGTAACTATTTCATTAATTCTTTCATTTACTTGTATTGGAGCATTATTTAATACTACCAATTTATTAGCAAATGAAGAATTTGAAATCAAAGAAGAGGTAACTTACAATGATGAAGCAACAGAAGCTGTAATATCATTTGATATAGAAGGTATCAATGATAAATACAGTATAAAGGATATAATAGATCCTGAGGGTATCAGTTTGGGGATAACTGATGTCACTTATGTAGCAAAAGAAAACAAGACATATACATTTAATATCATATATGCAGCAGAGGAAGATGAGTATACATATGAAAAAGAAGTAGTTGTTGATGGGCTCAACAACAAAAAAGAAACTTCATTAGTAAATCAAACAAAGGGAATTGTGTCACCTAGAATATCAGGAAGTGATACAGATGGATCAAGTACAATTACAATGGATATTCCTAATTTTGAACCATTAACAGGTTGGAGCAACGGAGATATAAAAACAATTACTTTAACTGCTGATTTTGGTGCAGACACCACATCATCTGGAAAAAAAGTTGTATTCTCATTACCAGATGGAATGCGTTATGTGCAAATACCAGTTACTGGTGAATATAATACTACAGATGTAGATACAAGTGTTTTATCTACATTACCTAGTGGTGGTGTAGCAGATTATATTAGTAAAGTAATAATTCCTACACAAGATACATTATTTGGGGATGAGGAGCGTGACGGAACACACGGAGAAGTCATTTATGAATTTACACCAGGTACTCAAAAAGCAACAATTGAAATTCAGGTACGTGTAGATGCTTATAAATACTATGGTCCACATTTACTAGCAGATAAGCTTACAACAAAAGCTTATATAGGAAGTCCAGAGACATTAATTGGAACTGTTGAACAAGAAGTAAATGTAGTTGGGCCTACAGAAGCTGCTATGACAATAACAACACAAACAATTGCTAATGTAGGTACACCAGAATTGTTAGCAAGTACTAATAACGAAACAGTTAGTGGCTCTACTGAAGGTAGACAAGTTAACTTATCAGGATTTGGGGGAAGAGGTTTAGGTGCAGATCGAATGTATGCTAAATCTGGTACTTTGTATGCGTATTATCCTGAGGGGATGGAAAATGCAAAAATAGTATTAAGTGCTCAATATAAAGCGAATACTAGTATTGTGCATCAACCAGAACAATCAAGATTTATAGTTAAATATGATAACACAATGACATTTGGCAGATATTATATCACCTATGATGTACCCGTAGATATGGCTGAAGGAACATATACAGCACCTAGTGAGGATTATGCAGATTATGTATGGTATAATAATTCGACTTCTAGTTCAACTACAACTACTGCAAAACAATCTGTAACAATTGTAGATCCAGATTCAGTAGAGAATAAAATGTTAGTGAAAATTCACAAAAATATTGTAATGGATAATAGTTCAGCAGTAGAGCCAACTTATATGTATGGACCATACTTTGATTTACAGAATGCTACAGCAGGAATGAAAACAAATCAGGTATTTGAAATGACAAGTGATGCAGCTTGGCAAATAGAAAAAGTATATATTCCTTTTGATAATACAGTATCTACGAATAGTCTTACAAGCATAGAATATCAAATCAATGGGGTAAATACATGGTTAACCTATACTCCTGCTAGTGCGAGTGATATAAACTATAGTAAGACTTTAAAACGCATTACAAAAGAAAAAATGGGATTAGGAGCAAATGATTATATTACAGCAATAAGAGCGGATGTAGGAAGTTATTCATCAGGATATAGTACGGGATATAATGTAGAATTATATGAAGGGAATTTTTCAACATATGGAAGTTTAAAAGTAGGAGCAACAACAGCAAATGTAACAATGAAAGTCTACGATAAAGATAATCCAACTTTATTTACAGAAGGAACTAGAACAGTTAGTTCATTAGATTCCAAAGCATCAGTGACTACATTATTTATGAACGAAGTTTCTTTTACAAATTTAGAAAATGAAGCAGTTAATCAAATTATTGCTGGGGACAGTTTTATTGTCAATTTGAAAGAGATACGCACACACTTTAGAAGTAGTGATATAGGAACAATGAATGCACCTGAATTTTATCTTCGTCAACCAAAAAACACTTTGCTCAACATTGATTCATTAGTGATTACTGATCAAGATGAAAATCTAATCAGTGGTTGGAGCCATACTTCACATGTGAACAGTGCAGGAGAAACAATTTATACAATTACGATGCCACCATCAACCAATATTGGATATTATTTTTCTCAAGAAAAAACAAAGTTTATAAATCTATCTTATGAGATGAGTACAACAACAAAACTAGAAGGTGTATTAAATGCTCGTAACTTAGCTGCATGGGATAAAAGTGGATATGTACCAGGGGGATTTTCAAATTTACAACCATTTACTGATATACATGATTTTAATAATAATGGCAGTATAACAGATAAATTGTTTTCATTTAGACCAGTTGAATTGGTTGTTACAAAAAACCAACAACTGGTTGTAGAATCTTACTTAACTTTAGGTAATGAAGAACCAAGTGATCCTTATGTGGAAGGTAATGATAATACAATTGCTTACTTTATGCCAGGAGTAGATGCTAAGTATAGTGTGGATGTAACAAATAACTCACCAGATGTAGCAGAGTCATTGGATATTTATTTACCAATACCTAAAACTGGTGAAGACTTTGGATCAGGATTCCAAGATGAAGAATTTAAATGGGATATGGCTTTGAGTAATTTAGTTAATACTACTAGTACGAAGTTTGATATCTCTTATTCAACAGAGGCAACAGAGGCAAATTATGATAATTCTGCAACTTATGTTTCAAATCCTTCAACATCAGTGATGAAAGACATAAAAATGATTAAGATTTCACTAAAAACAGGACAAACAATTAGTCCTGCAGAAAGTGTGAAATTTGAAATTGATTTAAAAGTAGATGAAAATTTCGAATCAGCATCGGATGGAGATAAGATAGCAACTAGGAATATTTATAATCCAAGATTTTATATAAAATCAACTTCTGCCACTGGATTTAAACCTGGTGCAAAAGTTGGAGCACAATTAGTAATAGGACAAATTAGTGGATTTGTATTTAATGATAAAAATGCTGATGGTTTATATCGTAGTGCTGATGGTGACACACTGGTTGGGAGTCAAACGGTAGAATTATACAAATACAATGAAAGTACTAGTGATTATGAATTTGAAGGAAGCACTGTTACTAATACAAGTGGTGTTTATACATTCGATACAGAAACTAATGGTTTGGATTACAGCACATATGCAATTAAATTTGCTGATCGTTCAAGTGATAATTATGAATTTACGATTCGTAATACTGCAAACAATACATTGGATATTAACAGTGATGTAATTCAAAGTGGTAGTGATGCTGGGTGGATTAAGGATATTAATGCAACAATTCCAGGGTCACAATATTTAAGCGCAGGTTATATTAAATATAATCCACCTGTAGACTTAACCCTTACTTTACCATCAACGCAAACAGTTAAAGTTGGCGGAGAAGTTAGTATTGCACCTACAAAGATCACTCCGGATTTCTGGGATAGTATTAAGCAATCATATACTTGGGAGTTAGTGAATGCTGCTGATTCTCAGTATGTAACATTAAGCAACGATACAACTGATACAGTAACAATTACAGGTATAAAACAACTGACAAATCCATCCGATACAATTCAAGTGAAACTTACGATTAAAGATGTATATGGAACGACTGTAAGCGAAATCGTTGAAGTGAAGGTAATAACAAGTTCTGCTCCATCGATTACAGCACCAACAGTTGATAAATACGTAGGGGATACAATTGATTTGCTAGATGGTGTAAGTGCAACTGATAATTATGGTGCAACAATTACATTAGCTACAACTGGAACAGATGCAAATACTACAATCAATAGTAGTGTACCTGTATCATTAGGAATTCTGACGCAAGCCGGAACTTACAATGTGGTATACACAGTTACAGATGCCTATGGTAATGTAGGAACATATACAAGATTAGTGAAAGTAAATGGATTACCTCAGTTAACTGTTTATAACCAATCCTATTCAATTGAAGATACAGGAATTGCAAATGCTGTTGCCACTGCAGCAAGAGCTAACTATGATAAAGCTAGTGATAGTGTAGGTGTAGCAGTAGAAGAGGATATTACTTCAAGTGTTGGATATACTGTTTTGAGTGGTCCTAATGGAACATTAGATTTTAGTGAAACAGGAATTTATAGTGTGAAATACAGTGTAAGTGTTGGTGGGAAAACAAAAGACAAAACAGTAGATGTCGTTGTACTGCCAGCTACTATTGAAGTAAGTGGAGATTTAGCTATATCTGCAGATAATGTAGTTCTTACTTATGCAGAAGTAGAGGCACTTACCAAATCTTCATTGATGAGTAAAGCAAATACAGTTGCTTATGAATATACAAAAGAAAATGGAAACATTACAAAGATTGAAGATATTACGGATTCAGTGAATGTAAAAACAAATAGTGAATACGATGCAGTAAAAGATGTAACAACAGATGGTGGAATTTTTAAAGTGACACTAGTTGCACAGGGAAGTACATCAACAATTGAAACCGAAATACAAGTAGTAGTATTAGGAAATACTGTAGAAGTAGAAGATGGAATCGTAATCAAAGCAAAAGGATTCACAGTTCCTAACATAGATGCAGAAGATTTAGATTTAGCAGCAGCAATCAGCAATTCAGATGCAAGCGCATTTGAATTAGCAAATGATGCAACAGTTACAAATATTAGTGTAAACAATGCGCAACTGTTAGCGATTAATACTGCAACCCTAGAAGGAGGAAGTTTCCCTCTAACATTTACAGCTACCAAAGGTAGTGAAAGTGCAAGTATTGAAGTTACTGTAGTGGTTAGTCCTACATTAATCGTACCTACTGTAAGTGCTGCTAATCAGGAATATTTTGTTGGTGATGCATTTGATGTAATGAGCGATGTAAGTGCGAAGGATGCACTAAATGATCCTATTACACTGGTTACTACAGGAAGTGGAAAGAATATAAATATTACTTCAACTGTACCAGTTGGTGGTGATGGAAAACTTACTACTGCTGGAACATATACAGTAACTTATGCAGTCAGCGATAAGTTTGATAATGTTGGAAGTGCTACAAGAACTGTGAAAGTACATGGAGTACCTACAATAACTGCATATGATCAAGTATACAATATTAACAATTCTACAATTCAAGCAACTGTAGATGCTGCTTATAGTGCAGAATATGAAGAAGCATTAGATGGTGGTGCTACACAAATGACAACACTAACAGCTACGGCAACTATTACATCAGGTCCTACAGGTTATAGTGGGTTTGATAAAGTAGGAACATATAAAGTAGAGTACAGTACAAGTGTAAAAGGGAAAACAGTTAAGAAAGTAGTGAATGTAGTTGTAACTTCAGATGATACAATTACAGATGGTGATTTATCAATCAGTGCTTCTAACTTCTCATTAACACAAGCGCAATTAAGTTCATTGACAACAAGCAAAGCAAAAGAATATGCGAATGCTGTTGCATATGAATTTGAAAAAGAGAATGGTAATACAGTAAATACAGAGGATATCACTGATACAATTACAACCGTAGGGTTAAGTGATATAAAAGAAGCTGGAAGTGAAGGTGGTATTTTCACACTGACATTTAAAGCAACTGGAAACAGTGGAGTCATCACAAAAGATGTTATTGTAGTTGTTGAAGGTGATAACTATGTGGTTGAGAATGGAATTGTGATTACTGCAAATGATTTTGTAGTAGCAAATGCAGATGCTGAACACTTAGATAATGCAGACGTTATAGCTAGATCAGGAGCACAAGCATTCTATTTGGAAAGTGGCAATGCAGTAGCAATCACAGCAACAGCAAGTGAACTGGATACAATCAAGGCAGTTGGTTTGGATGGAGAAGATGGTTTACCATTAACATTCACAGCAGAGGATAGTGGAAACACAGCGACAATTAGTGTAAATGTTGATGTGACACATACCCTAATTCCACCTACAATTACAGCAAATGACTGTGAGCATTATGTAGGAGATAGTTTTGATGTATTACATGGAGTAAGTGCAGAAGATGCAACAAATACTAATATTCCAGTATTAACAACAAGGGCAACTACGAATACAACGATTACACATAACATACCAGTAACAGATGGAAAATACACAACCCCAGGAACATATGAAGTAACATATGAAATCACTGATCGCTTCGGAAACACACAGACAAAGACAAGAACAGTGAAAGTACATGGATTACCTGAAGTAAAAGTAAATGGACAATTATACTTAGTGGGTGATCAAACAATTGAAGCACAAGTAAAAGCAGCTGTAAGTGCAAGCTACTTACAAGCACAAGATACAGTTGGTGCACAACCAATGAGTATTGATTTAACTTCAGATGTAAGTATATCAGTAGTAAGTGGTCCAAATGGAGTTACTGATTTCAGCATAGAAGGTTTATACAAAGTTGCTTATAGTGTAACCAATACTGATGGTAAAACAACAACAGCAACGGTAGATGTGCTTATTCTGGAAGATACTGCTATCTGGGATAAAGATCAAAAGATTGCTATCTCAGCAAAAGGGTTTGCATTAGAAAATGCAGATGCTAAAAACTTAAGTGAAGATATTGCCAAAGATGTAACACATGGAAATGCAAGCGCCTTCTATAAAGAAGTAGCAGCAGATGGTAGTATCACATACCTTGATATTACTGACGAGATTACAGTATATGAACATGAGTTAAAAGCAATTCAAGAAGCTGGTAAAGCTGGAGGAATCTATAACTTAACTTATATTGTGAAACATGATGATAAAGAAGTTAGTCATCGTGTGAAGGTGACAGTTATAGGAACAACTACACCTCCAACAGTAACAACACCTGATGGTGATGAGTTAACGATTAGCGCAAATGATTTCACAATGGAGTACAAAGACGCTCTTACAATTGATGAGTCTATGGCTATTGAATTATCTGAAGTAGAAGCATATCTATTAAAGAACTCAACGGAAGATACTTTAAAACGCATTTCAATCAATGTAAATGGTAATCAATTAGCAGAAATTAGAAAAGTCAGCAAAAAAGGTGGAGTTTATGAATTAACATTTACAGCATTATATACAGCTGAAAATGGAGACACAGTTACAAATGAAGTAACTGTATCAGTAACCGTTCTTGAAGAAGGACAAAGGAATCCTTCAACTGCTCCAACTTCAAACAATTCTGTAAATAATGTAAATGCTGGAGATACAACAAATACTACATCACTAATGATTTTATTAGTAGCAATGTTAGGAGTAATTCTTGTATTGAAAAAGAGAACAGTAAAAAATAGTCTAACTAAATAGTTTATAATTTAAAAGACAAAAAAGAGCTACAATGTACCTAATTGATGAATTCAATCAAACAATAGGCATTGTAGCTTTTTATAAAATATTAAAGTGAATAATATTATCATGAATCCTAATATTTATTCATTATTCGTACAAATAATGGTGTTATAGCGAATATGATTTCCAAAATAAAAAATACAATTTTTTTTGACACATAAAATAAAAACCTTTATTATATTGTTAATGGTATAAACCATTGCATACAGGGCAAAATATAAACAGTGGGCATTTATAAATACTATAAATGAGAAGATGGGGAACAATTTTCGTTGTTTTTATTTTGTTTGGATTTTTTAAATTCCACCTAAGATATATCTTCTTAGGTGTTTTTTATTTTAAACAGAGGAGGGGATGTTATGTATTCACATTCAAATAAACTATATGAGTTACAAACTAAAAAATGGAAATATGATCAGGTGATTGAAGAACTTGATTCAGCAATTACCAAAATACAGAAGTATGGGATCTTTAGTTCTTTTACCAATAATCGATTTACAGATTCTAAAATGGACACTTATCCGAGATTAACATTTTATGAAAAATCAAATTCTATTATAAATAGAATGAATATCATTCGAAATAACGAAGTAGAAGCACTTACAATGCTACGTAACGCAAAAACACTAGCAGAACAAAAGCGATATGATTGTATTGCATCTATTTCAAGACTTGAAGATGAGGAAAGGATGACTTACTAATGGGAAAGTTTAAATTAAATAATAATGTTGCAGAAAGTGCAACAACCTTAGGGAATGTAGAAACGATGCTGGGTGATACCTATGCTACTGCAAAGAAATTATATGATGGAATAGAAGCGATGAAATGGGAAGGTGAAAGTAGAAATCATTTTCATGCAATGATGGGAATTATACTACAGTACCACAAAGAATTAGATGAAGTAGTTACTGATATTAAGAAGTCAATGGAAGACCTTCATGATGCAGCAGAGAATTATGATACATATTATGCAATTAAGAAATTAAAGGAAATCGAATAACATGATTGATATTCTTACCGCAAATGAAGTAAATTATCTGGCACTATACACTGGTACTCAAGAAGTGTTTGGTGTTGATACAGAATTGAATGAAGCACATGCAATGAGAACATTAATCGACAAAGAAGTAATCAATAAAAATAATCTGCCAGAGAAAGACGCAGTAATGATTGTTGAACTAATTCGCAGATACAACAATGCAAATTATTATATTCATTTTCAGAATTTTGTAATTGCAATACTTGATGATAAATGGTGTGTAGTAAAAAGAATACAAGAAGGAATAGAAAAGACATATCGTTTTGGTCTTTCAGCAATTGAAGGAGCATTTCGTATTATGTTTGCTCATCCTTTGATTGCATCAGAAATACTTGATAATAAACAATTACTAAAAGATAGTTATTTGCTGATTGAATTATTTGATAAAGAGAAAATAATTAAAAGTAATCTTGCAATAACATACCAGGAAGAAACATATTATAAATTGGATGATCAACTACAGAAATCAGATAAACTTGATGATTGTAATATTGTGGAATGGCTACAACATAATTTACATCATGACTATATAAACAAATTAAATGAAACCATGGAGGGGATACATAATGAGCGTAAAAATCATAGCTAATGGAAAAGTTGCGATTAATTCAGAAGAACTGATTCAGTTATCAGATTCGATTATAGCTGTTATTCAAGCAATTGAAAATGAAATATATCCAGCTTTTAAATATCTATATGATTCACCATTCTATGAAGATGGTGAATGTAAAGGAAAAGTAGAACGTATTACTTCTGTGAATTCAAGAAGTGATACATTTGGAATGAATGTTGAACAAGATTTATATGGTAAGATTCAAATGTTAAGTGATTACTATTCTTTACTACATGGTTATTGTTTAGATACAATTTCAGAATATGCATTACTTGATGAGAAAGCTGCCAACTATATTAAACAGTTAGAGACTTCAGTATTTGGAGGATCTGCAAATGAATAAAAAAATAGACTTAAATGGACTAAGTTTCATTAGTTATGTTGCAACAGACTTAGATGCACATTTGGATGATTTAATTAGTGTAAATACTATTATTGCTGATGTTGGTTCTTTTATAGAGTACCAGGGTTTACAATATGAACTTGGTTACAGTTACAGCAACCAGAAGAAAAAACTTAATACACTTTCAGATGACATAGAAACCTTTGCAAACGCAGCTACAACTGGCAGTAATAATAATCATGCCAATAGTAAATCTGTAGCAGATATATTATATGCATGCGTTGAACATCCATTTTATTTATCTTTGGACGATACGATAGAACGATTATCAAAGGTTGAAATAGATGAATATGAAGTAAAGAATACCAATGGAATTGTGAGTAAGAAAGAGAGTTGGAACCAAATTGGATATAGAGATTATGAAAGAGTATTAAATTCAGTAACTTATGACAATCTTAATATAAATGATATACTTAAATCACAGTATTCAAGAGATCGAATGAGAGGGAATTATGAGCGTTATCTTCAAGCGTTATATCCAGATATAAAAGATATTAGTGCTATTGATGCTGACATGTTCTATGAATCATATCTTGCAAGTATGCTTATACTGGCAGATTTTGATCATACTACATTATTAGAAAATTCATTAAATATATTACGAACTACAGGTGCAGTGTTAGCCTTTGGTACGCTGTTCTTTACAGCCTTACCTGGAGCAGCAACCTTCCTTGGAGTTAATGTAGGTGGCCTATCAATTGCATCAGGAATTGTGAATGGTGGATTGTCAGTTGTTGATGCTCTTTGCTTATTCAATGGTACAGATATTAATGGCAATCCATTAACACCTAGTGAAAGAGATGCTTTAATGGCAACAGTGACAATTGATGGAGTATTTTTATCGATATCAGTTGCTGGAAAAATAAGGTATAATGCTAGTAAGACTGCAAATGCAGACACTGCGTTTGATGTTGCTAAAACAGCAGACGATATTAAATATCAACAATGGTTAGAATATGCTAATTTAGGTGTTGACCAACAAACTCGAATGAAGTTAATGGATTGGAGTATAACACCTTCACCTGATTTATATATAAAGTATAAAGAGGTATATGATAATTCGAAATTCTTTAATCAAAAAACTGGTAGCGTGATTTATCCTGGAACAAATGGTGATGTAAATCTATATGGTTTTATCAACGGACAGTATGAAATAGAAACATTACAAACAGGAAAAATAATTGATCGCTATGGGTCTAGAGATGGATATTATTTATCACCAGAAGGAACACCATATGAATCAAGGGCATTAGCACCGTTTATGGATGGACAACCTTATGCTAGATATGAGGTTATTGTACCATTTGATGTGAAATCTGGTACTGTTGCTCCTTGGTTTAATCAAAAAGGTGGAGGAATACAATTTTTAACAGATTACACAGTTAATGAACTAATTGACTTAGGTTGGATTAAGGAACTAAAGTAGGAGGGATTGATAATGTTTACAATAGAAGAAATTAAAAATATAGTTTTCAAACTGGGAAATCAAATAGGACTAGAAACAGATTCAGGCTTGTATCCAATGTTTTCAAAAACACCTGATGTGTTTAATGATGGAGTCTCTATTTATGTAGATAATTCCATGTATCATTATGTTAATATGAGTCAAGGTAATATGAGAAAACATATAGAAAGTAATAATCTAGATGATATCATGTATGAAGTATTTAAAAGTGCTACTTCCGTTCTGGCTCAGAAGTATGAGTTGGAACATAGGGATGAAGAAAGTGATTTTAGGAGAATAATGTGGAAAAAACAATTGACTCTGTTAAAAGAAATAAATCCAAATTTTGTAGAAAGAAGAAAAAAAGAAATAGATGATATTTTAGCAATATCACCATATAGAGATTGATTAAAAATAATACCGTAATAAAAAAGACTTAGATGAGAATTTAATAGTGGAAAAACTATAATGTTTTTATTGAATTTATACGATTTTAAAATACATCATTATGTGGTAAATGCAATTTTAACAACAGAGTATAAATATGTTGATTTAATTAAGAGAGGAGATTATTGGTATGCAATTAAATAGCACAGAACAAATGGCATTTGATTTTAATGCTAAAGCACGTGAGTTTTTTTGTAATAGGGTTGATAACTTTTCAATATTTGATGTAAATGATGATGTTAATCACAGAACCTTTAGCATTGATTTTGAACTTTATAATTATTTTAATATTAGATTAAATTATGAAAGAGGAAGATTTGGTTGTAGCATAAATAATGGAGGAAATTATATTTCTCTAGAAAATAGTCAAAAATGGTTTGATGAAGCAGATTTTAATATTTTCTTTAAAGAATTAAAAATAGAAATAGAGTTAAGGATACCAGACAAGTATTTAAAAGCAAAAGAATGGATATAAAATGTAGAACTCGTTTGATGTGGATGCTACTAAAAATTTAATAATCAATGCAAATAGGTAGTTAATATTGATTATTTATAATTCTTTAAACTTTTTGATAATCTTACTAATGTTTATAGTTCTAGGGAAGAGGTAAAATAACGTTATGAAAGCTAATGAAATTAACAATGAAATAATGAAATGTCTTAACCTCTGTATTTTTGAAAAAGCAAAGAGAAATGATGGCATCGTTGGGGAAAGTACTATTTCTCAATTAAATGAAATTATCACTGAGTTAAGCAATTTAAAAGAAACACTTAATTCTAGAGTGTTACCACCAACTCAGAATCGCTATTTAGAGAGTTTCGCAAGAGCTTTTAAAGTATGGGGGTGGGATATGATAAAACCATCTGATCTGTTTTTATTATTAATGGAAATAAATAATAAATATAGAGATTTATAAAAATGCGAACAGAAAACATATACGATAAAAGAAGTTAATAAGTTTATTTTCTATCTAAGTAATCACTTAAATATGGAATATAGGTTAAAATAGAATTTGTAATCTCGAAAGGATATTTATGGAAAAATATGAAAATACAGATTTATTAAAAGATTTAAATGTTTCAGAAAAATATTTAAACTATCGAAAGACAGTTTTACAATATACAAATGAAGATATGGGATTAAGGCTAGATAATGATGAACAAGTCTATATTGCGGTATTTGATATGCCAATGAAGAGTGGTATTGTGGGATTTCAAACACAGACTTTAGCATTAGTATTTGGATTAAATACTCATTTATATCATGGAAGTGGTTCGGCTGTACCAGGGTTAGAAAAAAGAGAATCAGTAATGAAAGCAATGCAATCTCTACTGATAAGTAGTCATCAAGTACTACCATATATGCAACATGTTAAAGAAACCGAATTTTATAATAGTGATAACGTTAGAGTGTATTTAAAAACTGGAAAAGGAATTTTCTTCAAAGAGTTATCTGATAAAGAAAATAAAATAGATAGTTTTCTTTTAGGGATGATGAATTACGTTATGAAGGCTATATCAGATTCCGGTGGAATAGAAGGTAATATCGTCAGTTAGTTTAAAAAATAATAAAATCATTATTTGCACAGTGTTGCTAGGTAAACTTCATAAATATTGACAAAATTAGACTTATCGAACAGCTAGATACAATAGAATGAAGTTTAACAGATGCCTGATTTGATTATGGCAAGATAAATGATATTTTACAAACAAATAGATAATATCGTCCTGACCCAAGCACATATTTAGATCAAACATATATTGATAATCATCTTAGAGATTCGAGAATTCCTAGTGGAAATGAATTTGATGTCAACAGACAATGGCTTCCTAAAGGAGATATTGATGGTAGAATTCTAGAAGCAACAATTAAATCCTCAGGACATGGGGAATATATTGTTGACCCAATAAAGTAAAAGGAGAAATTATTAATGGATGTAATATATAACCAATTTGGAATTGAAATATTAAAAGAAAATGATTCTTATTTTATTCGCTATGATAGTGGTGAAATTGCATCTAAAATTATAAAGATTGAAATTACAGAAGAGGAAGCAAAAGAAATACAACAACAAATGACTGATCAGGCTATGTATAATTACTTAATTAGAAATTTGAATGATCGAATGGGTTTTTAAAGGGGTTCTTACCCTTTTTCTTTAGAAAGTATAGGGTTTGTCGTGTATGATGATTAGATAAGAAATTGTTGAAAGAAAAAAAGAAGAAGATATTTTAGCAATATCACCATATAGAGACTAATATAAAAATAATACCTTAATAAACTAGACTAAGATGATGTGTTTACTGGTATAAAACTATAATGTTTTGCTAAATTTATATGATTTTTAAAATACATCGTTATGATGTAAATGAGATTTTCTAACAACATAATAAGAATATGTTGATTTAATTAAGAGAGGAGATTATTGATATGCAGTTAAATAAATACTTCTTCAGAACTGAGGTGAAAAAAACTTGAAAACATGGCAAAATGCAACGAAAGACTTTAATACAATAGTGAAGATTAGAAAAGTAGTAGCAGAATATAAACTCATGGAAATGGAGAAAACACCCTATTTACATTTTAGAATCAAAATTTGGGAAAATGATGATGGATCATTTGAAGGGTATACAAATCTTCAAATAAAAGATATTGGCGATAAGCAAAATGAAAGCTATTATTGTGCTGCTGGAAAAGGAGATACTGAAATAGATGCATTATATTCAGTGTTAGAAAGATTTTATGAGCACTTAAGTCAAAAAGAAGAATGGACTGAAACTGATTTTAAATGTATAGATGAATATGACTTTTAAATTTTGTAGGAGTCTTTGAAAGCTTCGATGTTTTGAATAACTATAATTAAAAATAAATATTTAAAATGTAAAAGACATATCTGAAAAGTAAAATCGGATATGCTTTTTATTATAAATTCATACCACTAATGTTAAATCATATTTTAAGTATACACATAGTATAAAACACCATAGTATTGTAGAATTAAGATAAACTAATCAAAAACTAATAATTTGATTTTATAATAAGAGTAAGTAATGTAGGAGTTTATACTATGAGTAAAAGAATTCTAGTTATTGAAGATGAAATCGCCATACAAAATATCTTAAGTGAGTTATTAAGAAACTCTGGATATGAAGTAGATGTTGCAAGTGATGGAATGGAAGGTATTGATGCATTTCATGCAAATAAATATGATTTGATTATGTTGGATATTATGATGCCAAAAATCGATGGTTTTGTTGTGTGTGAAATGATAAGAAAAGAATCGGATGTTCCTATTATTATTTTAACTGCATTGGATAGTGAAGATCAGCAATTAAAAGGATTTGAACTACTTGCAGATGACTATATTACGAAACCTTTCTCTTTGAAATTAGTATTGAAAAGAGTAGAAGCGGTTTTTAGAAGAATCAAAGATACTCAGAAAGAAGAATTACTTATATACAAAGATATTGAAATGAACTTACAAAGTCATACGGTAACTGTTGATGGAGAATCTATTGACCTTACCAAGTTTGAATTTGATATCTTACAACTATTTTTAAAAAATAGAGGACGTGTATACACGAGAGATGATTTGCTTACGTATGTTTGGGGATATAACTTCTTAGGAAGTGAGAGTGGTGTAAACTTTCATATTATGAATTTAAGAAAGAAATTAAATAGAGATTATATTAAAACGATACGAGGGGTGGGATACAAAATTGAAAAAGAAAATTAAAAGTAGTTTAAGTGCTAAATTATTTCTGTTTCTTGTTGCTCTACTTGTAGGAATCAGTTTGTGTATCTTAGTTGTTGTAAATGTAGCAGTTCTCAATAATTATAAAGAAGTATCAAATAATCGATTTGGTGAGAATTCAAATGAATTATACGAGCGACTATCCAAGTATAACTATGAAGATGCAAAAGAAATAATTACTGATTTTTGTATTCAGAACAATGCGGTTGCTCAATTATCTGGAGAAGATGGTGAATTAACCTTTGGTAATCTTGAATCATCAGATCAAGATGCAGTGGGTACAAGTTATGCCTATGATATAAAATTTAAAGACAGTAACAACAGATATGCACTTTATGTAATGTCATTAAATGTAGGCGAAAGTGATTTAGAGACTGCAATGAAGAATTTAACACCAATTATCATAGGTGGAATTATTTTAATCTCATTACTTGCTGCATACGTATATACAAAAACAATGGTAAAACCAATTAAGAACGTAAGCGGGATTGCCCAGAAGATGTCAGAACTTGATTTCTCACAGTCCATTCAAAGCAACAGGAGCGATGAAATAGGAATATTGGCAAACAGTTTGGATGCGATGTCAACGAAGCTTGATACAGCTTTAAACGAGCTGGAAATCGCAAATAAGAATCTGAAGCAGGATATGAATGTCATGAGTACAATGAATGAACAGAGAAAAGATTTCTTTACTGCTGTTTCTCATGAATTAAAAACACCGATTACTATATTAAAAGGACAAGTAGAAAGTATGATGATGGGAATTGGTGATTATACAAATCATGAAAAATATCTGCCACAGATTATGCATGAGATTGAAAATGTGGAATACCTAGTTCAGGAATTACTAATGATATCAAAACTAGAAACCATTGGTGTGGGAACAATCGAACAAAGATCAATAAAAGAATTAATATCTCAATCAGTAAAAGAGTTTCAACCATTAATTGACGAGAAAGAACTTCAGTTAATAATGAGTGAACAAGACTTTACCATCGATGTAAATACAAATCTATTTAATAAGGTACTACATAACCTCTTAGGAAATGCTGTACGATATTCCCCTAAGAAAGAAATCATAACGATTGCTTCTTACCAAAAGAATAATCAGAAAGTATTATCTATTAAGAATACTGGAATCAGTATTCCAAAAGAATCATTATCTTCCTTATTTGAACCATTCTATCGAATTGATCAATCAAGAAATAAAAATCTTGGTGGGAATGGGTTAGGATTGTATATTGTGAAAGTAATATTAAAATTACATGAAATGCAGTACAAGATACAAAGTGATAAAAACTCAGTAAAATTTACAATTATATTAGAACCAACTAGTCAAAAATAAATTGGCTAGTTTTTTTATGCAAATCTAATTTAAGCCTAATCAAAAACTAATATTCGATTGGTAAACTCTTGGTATGAAAGGAGTTGAGAAGTTAGTGAATATAATTACCAGAGTATTTCTTTATATCGCACGATGTAAAGGAAAAACATTAACTTTATTTTTATTGCTGTTGAGTATTTCCACTTTTCTATTATGTAGTTTTTCGATGTTAGGAACATCGGATAAGATATTTCAGGGAATGAGAGAATCAGTTGGTGCTGCTTTCTATACACGACAGAAAGAAACATTCTCACGCAATGAAAATGATGAGTTGGTAAAGGATGAAGCAAATCAAGTAATTAATGAACAACAAATAAAAAAGATAGAAGAAAAAGGAGATATTCTTTACTATAACGCTGAAAACTATGGATATGGAAAAAGTGAACGTATTAAGTTTGTTCCAGGATCAGGTCACAGTGAAGAAAATGATATGGGACAGATTACCGGATTACATTATTCAAAACTGTACTCTAAGTTTATTGAGGAAGACTATGAACTAGAGGAAGGTCGACATATCAATAACACTGATCAGAATAAAATAATGATTAGTAAAGAACTGGCTGAAACAAACAAACTAAAAGTTGGTGATACGATAAAACTAGATGCAGCGAAACTAGGTGAAATTGATGGTCAACTTGTAAATACAATTGATACCAAGCAACAAGTAGAAGTAGAAATAGTTGGGATATTTAAACATCAATCAGTATCTTCTGTAGATTCACCAACTGCAGGTAAGCATGAGAATCAGATATTTGCAGATCACAATGTACTTGTGGAGTTAAAAGAAGCAAAACAAGGAGAATATCAGGGTGAGATAGGATTCTATGTAAAAGACCCTAAAGATCTTGCTTCCATCACCAAAGATGTTCAATCAATTGAATCAATTGATTGGGACAAATACTTTGTACATACCAATGATTTTAAATACCAGCAAATCAAAGATGGACTATCATCAATAACTGAATTAGTAAATATATTACTGATTGTAATTACAATTGTAATGTTAGGAATCTTAATGCTGTTATTATCTCTTCGCATCCACTCTCGTATTCATGAAATTGGAATATTACTCTCAATTGGTATTACTAAAACCGAAATTATCATCCAGATAATTCTAGAAGTACTTATCATTGCAGTAACTGCATTTATTGCGTCACTATTCCTATCAATAGGGATTAGTGAACTGATTCAAACTAATGTATTCAAAGACTTTGAACTGCTGTTAATGAATACAGCCTTAAATGAAGATCAGGTATCTATTGCTGACAGTGTATGGATGGGTCTGGATATTAGCGCATTAAAAGTACTACAACTATATGCAATTCAAAGCATAGTTACGGTAGTGGCGATTGTTGTAGTGTCAGGACAAATCTTAAAAATGAAACCAAAAGAAATACTAAGCAAACTAAGTTAAGGAGGAAATGAAATGAATTTTTTAAAAAGAGCATTTCTATATTGTTTTAGAAAAAAGATAAAAACATCAATATTATTTCTAATATTAACTTTTCTGTCATCTTTTCTAATATTAACAATGGCAATTCAAGATGCCAGTATTGATGTTACATCAGATGTGAAAAGTGCAGTTGATGGAAAAATAAGAATAGAAATAGATGATACAGATAAAATGACAAAAAGTGAAAATGAATGGGGAACTACTTATACCTATAATGGTGATTACATTACTGATGATATAGTTAAAGCTATTGAAAAAGTAGATGGAGTTGTTGATTATAATTCAAGTAATCCTCAAGGGTTCTGGGGAGCAGCACGTAACTTTAAATACTTCTCTGGATCTTTTGATACATCAGGATTTGATAATATTGGTGATTTATCCAGTTATACAGCATCGTTATCAAGTAAGAAAAATACAGAGTTTACCAGTGGAAAGTATAAGTTGGAATCAGGAAGGCATATAGAACCTGATGATAAACATGTAGTTATGCTTTCTAAAGAATTAACTGACTATAATAACTTAAAAGTAGGAGATACCATCGAATTATATAATTTAGATACTGATTCGATTGTAAAACTAGAGATAATTGGAATCTTTTCTGGTACAGAAGGAATCAGTAAAGATGCAATATCGGCATCAGACATTCCTGCAAACCAAGGATTCGTAGACTATAAAACAATGAATGAAAACTTTGGTAGAGAAATCAATGGATTGCCAAAACTTGATATTTATATAAACTCACCAAAAGGAATCGACAAAGTATATGAAGAAATTAAGAATTTACCTGAACTGGAAGGTAAATCATTAAAAGTCGTAATGGATAACAAAGAAGCTGAAACTATCGAAAATCCTTTAGAGTCGTTTGAAGAATTATTATCGAATGCAATTATTGTAATTATTGCAGTTTCAACAATCATCCTAACATTAATTCTTGCAACATGGATTCGTGGTAGAAAACGTGAAATTGGAATTTATCTTGCAGTAGGTAAAAGTAAAGTAAATATTATCTTACAGTTATTTAGCGAAGTCGCATTAATTGCAATTGTGGCATTTGCAGTATCTTACTTCATAAGTACAATGATTGCACAAGGATTAGGAACTTATGTTATTTCTCAATTTGCAGATGTAGATACAGTAACAATTGCAGTATCTGCAGAATACCTGACTCAAGTTTTTGCAATTGGTGGAATCATTATATTAATTGCAGTAGGAATAACAAGTTATTCTATTATTCGATTAAAACCAAGAGACATTATAGCGAAGGCAGAATAGGAGAAATACATGGAAACAATAAAACTTAAAGATGTTCGATTTTCTTATGACAATAAAAAGGAAATCCTAAAAGGTATTGACTATACATTTGAGAGAGGAAAAATCTATGCAATTGTTGGTCCATCCGGTTGTGGAAAAACAACATTACTATCCTTGTTAGGAGGTCTTGATTCACCAACAAATGGAACAATCTTCTTTGATAGTGAGAATATTGAGACCAAAGGATTGGGATATCACAGAAAGAAAAGAGTATCTTTTATCTTTCAAAACTATAACCTAATTGATTATTTAACTCCTTTGGAAAATGTACAATTAACTACAAACGATAAGAATACCAAAATCTTAGAAAAGGTAGGACTGGCACAAGATGAAATGAAACGAAGTGTTACCAAGTTATCAGGAGGTCAACAGCAACGTGTAGCGATTGCTAGAGCACTTGCGCACGATGCGAATGTAATATTGGCAGATGAGCCTACAGGTAACTTAGATGAGACAACTGGTGAGGAAATAACTCAGTTATTAAAAACCAATGCATACGAAATGAACAAATGTGTTATCATCGTAACTCACTCCAATCAATTAGCAAAAGAGGCTGATGTTGTATTGAGATTGAGTAAAGGTGAAATAAAAGAACGTAAGAAATAAAACAGAGCCGAGAATTTTCTCGGCTCTTATAACTACTTAGGATAATGAAATACTTCAAAACGAATGCCATCAGGACTTTCAAAGAATAATGCATAATAATTAGGTGCAATTCTTTCTTTATACTCCATTGGTTTATCATGAAGAATCTTTACATCTAATTCTTTAATTTTATGATAAAACTCATCAACCTTACCTCTACTTTCCGCGAAGAACGCAATGTGTTGTACATTACCAGGTTTTCTAGAGTTCACTGCTTCATCCTTGAATTCACTTCTAGGTGAACAAATACCAAAGTCAAATCCATCGCTTAAATATTCAATTACTTCCATATTTGCATGCTCTAAATAACCTTTATATTTTTTAGAGATATCATATCCAAGATATTCAAACATCTTATCGTAGAAAAACTCTGCTTCGTTTAAATCGGTAACAGTTATTTGAATGTGATCAATTCTATATGACATAAGAAACCTCCCATACTTACCATTATTATACTACATCATAATATAATATTAAGAACTGGTTGTTTAGGAATACAAATCTACCATTTGGGAAAGATTTGTATTTTTCTAATATGGAACTGATAGAATCAGGGTAGTCAAGGAGGGAATAACATTGAAACAAGTAAATGATAAGGACAACAAGGTTATTTTAGAACTAAATCATATAGAAAAAGTATTTGGAAGCACAACTGCTTTAAAAGATATTAGTTTTTCTATTAAGCAAGGAGAAATCTTTGGTTTCCTAGGACCAAGTGGTGCAGGAAAGACAACAACAATCAAGATTCTGACAGGTCAGTTGAATCCAACAAGTGGTGATGCAGCTGTATTAGGGAAAGATTCAAAACAGATTGATGAAGAAATCTATGAGCAAATTGGTATCGTTACGGATACAAGTGGAGTTTATGAAAGGTTAAGTGTATATGATAATCTTAAAGTGTATGCAGATATTCTTAGTGTGGATTATAAACGAATTGACGATCTATTATTAAGAGTTGGATTAGAAAAACAAAAGAAACAAAAAGCAGGAAAGTTATCGAAGGGACAAAAACAACGTCTTGTATTATGTAGAGCAATCTTACATAGTCCAAAATTGCTATTCCTAGATGAGCCAACAAGTGGGTTAGATCCAACAACGGCAAATCAAATTCAAAACTTATTCCTAGAGTTAAAGGAACAAGGAATGTCAATTTTCTTAACAACTCACAATATGGAAGAAGCTACAAAACTTTGTGATGCTGTAGCATTATTAGACCAAGGTAAAGTAATTGAGTATGGTGTTCCTAAAGACATTTGTCTAAGACACAATGATTCAAAACGATATAAATTAATTCTATCTTCACAAGAAGAACTTACAATGGATCATTCACCTCAAAATATTCAAAAGATTCAAGAGTTAATGATGAACAATGAAGTAGAAGCAATTCACTCTTGTGAACCAACATTAGAAGATGTGTTTATTAAAGTGACAGGAAGGGGCTTAGTATGAGATCAAGTAATATGAAAAAAATAATGGCAGTAATGAAGCTGAAGATTAAGATGTTAATGAATAACACAGCAGCTTTAACAGGTCCATTAATGGCAGTAGGAATGACAATCGTAATGCGATTCTTATATACATCAATGGCAGACGGAGATCCGGAATCAATGGACTTCTTAATGGGGATGGCATTAAACTTAGGTTTGTCATTCAACATAGGTATGGGAGTAGTTATGATGACAGCATTACCATTAGCCGAAGATAAAGAAAAGTACACATTACGTGCACTTATGACTTCTTCAGTAAATGGTACACAATTCTTTATTGGAAGTTTAGTTCCACCATTCGTGATTTCAGTAGTTATTAATTATGTATTAATCTTTGTAAGTGGAGTAAATATTGCGAATGTAGACTTTGTAATGTTCTCAATTATTACAATTACAGGTTCATTAATCAGTTCAATGATTGGATTACTAATTGGTATTATTGCGAAATCACAAGTAAATGCAAATAACATTATGATGCCATTTGTACTTATACTTACATTAATTCCAACCTTTGCATCGTTGAATGCAAATATTGCAGTATTCGCTGATTTCCTATATACAGGAATCGCTACAAACATGATTGATGCATTTGTAGCAGGTGAAGCATATGCATTACAACTGCAACAGATAGGAGTGCTTCTAGGAAGCGCTGTATTATTCACATTCTTATTTATGTATTTCTATAAGAAGAATGGTTTAGAGGCAGATTAAATATTATACGAATTAAGATATTGGGTACTATCCAGTATCTTTTTTTCTGTTTAACTGAAAAATTCAGGGTGCATTGACAATTAAAGAATTCAAATGATACGATACATTTATATAAAGACGTTTATGAATCTATAGATGAAAGGGGAATGTAATATGAAAGCGAGATGGCAGTATTTATTTGAAAATAAAATTATAAATAGAGGAATGGGATATTTTGATTCAGACGCGATCATGTCATTAAAAAAGACAGATAATGATGTAGATGCTATTGTTGGTGGTATGCATGACTATAATGTGAGGATTCGATTAGTTGGTAACGAAATAGTAGGGATGGGATGCACATGTCCATATGGAGAATATAATCATTGTAAACATATGGCCGCTGTTGTTTTACAGTTGGAAGATGAAAGTGGAAGTGAATTATATTTTGACGATGATACTTATGGAGCAGTAGATGTATTTGAAGAAATGCATGAAGATGTATATAAGTTTAATGAGATTGTGTTAGATGATTTTGATTTGGAAGAAGTAATTAATTCTACAGATAGAGACATTCTCAATAAGTTTGTCTATGATGTAATAATTAAAAATGGTGAATTAAAGAACCAGTTTCTAATGCAATTAGATAATTTAGATGATGATATGAAATTCAAATTGTTATGTGAAAATATTGATTTCTTAATAAAAAAATTCAAAACAGATTATCATGATGAAGAAGGCTATTTTGCTGAAATATATATTATGGATGATTTTCTTTTAAAAGAGGTAAATATACTATTCACAAGGATGCTAAAAAAAGAAAAGTATATAATAGTTTTTAAAGCAACTGCATATTTTATGGAAAAAATTCAGTATTGTCACTACCATAATGAAGAAGTAAATCTTGAGATGTATTCAAAGCTGTGTGAACGTTTTTGGAAATCAATTTACAAGAAATGTGATGAAATAGAATATAAAAAACTTTATGATTGGATGTTATTATATGAACCAAGAATTATAGAACCTATATTAAGAAGAGCAGTAGATAGTGTAATGATTGAAAAGCGAAAGTCGTAATTGACTTTCGCTTATAGTATATTATACTTTGAAACTTCCTTAATCATTATTAAGGGAGTTTATTACTTCTATTTGAGACTTTAATATCTCATCATTTTCTTGCTCAGATTTTGTAGGGTCAATCGCTTCTGTATATTGACTGCAAGGGAAACTCTTGCATAGACCACAATTACTAAAACTGTTTTGTTGAATGCAACAGTCATAGATACCGCATACAGATTCATCTGTATATACTAACCATGGTGCTTTTCCTTTTATGATTGGACATCCTGCACAAACATCTGGGAAAGACTCACAATCTGAACAAATCACTCCACAACAACTAATTACTTTTTCCATAAGAAGTACCTCTAGTATACATAAACTTGCAGTTAATTTAATAACGTTTCATAATTAAATTTCTTTTCTGCTTTTTTCATCAGCAGAAGTGCAATTATTAAGAATATTGCAGATAATACAATAAGTAACAAAGCATTCACAAGTAGTATTCCTGTAAACTGACCAATCAATAGTAAGATAATTGGAATAATAAGGAATACAGAACGTTGTTGTGATTCTTCTACTGTCTGTGACTTCGCTGAACCATTTACAATTAATGTAATTGCAAGTAGTGACATTGAAGGTGCTAATAAGATTAGGATTGATGCCCAACTAGCTATGTTAATTGATAAATTACTTCCATTTAAAACCATTAAGGTTAATTGTAATACAATAACCATTACAATAAATGATGCGAATGTTACAATCATACTTAATGCTAATGAAGCAAATATTTTTGATTGAAATATCTGTTTAAGTGTAATTGGACTATATAATAATGTTTCTAGTGTTCTCTTTTCTTTTTCACCAACAAATGAACTTGCAGCCATTACTGATGATGCCATAATTGGAATAATAATAAAGAATACAGGTAACATGGAATTAATAATAATATCAAGCAAGGCCTGTCTCATATCATCATTTGGTCCTAGTGCAGTTACAAGACTTAATAACTGTCTGAAATCATCCGAAGATTCCGGAGTAAAGATTGCCATACATACAAAGATGATTGGCATTACTACCGAAAACATAAACGGTACAATTAATAAGACAGGGAAGAGACGTTTATTGAACATGATAGTTTTAACATCTTTTTTAATAATTGCCTTTTGTGTCGAATTAACCATGATATTCACCTCTTTCTTTTCTATCAGTTTCCAGAAGCGCAAAGTATATTTCTTCTAGCGATAATTCACGAATGGAAACATGATAAATGTTTCCACCATGATTTACAATTTCTTTAATAATTGCAGGAATCACTTCTTCGGATTCCGCTTTGAAGGTATAACTCATATCATCTTCTTTTCGTGCATCAATGGATGCAGGCATATAATCCGTTTTTATATTCACGATGATGCCACTATAAACCTGATCACGAAGCTTATCTAAAGTGCCAGTAGCAAACATACTACCTTCATCAATTAAGCCGTAAGAAGTACATAACTCTTGCGCATAACGCAACTGGTGTGTACACAAGAAGATAGTTACTCCATTTCTTTTGGCTAAGTCTTTAATCATATTGTTTACACTTAGGATACTTTCAGGATCTAATCCAGAAGTAGGCTCATCTAAAAACAATACTTTTGGATTATGAATCATTGCTCTAGCAAGGGACAGACGTTGTCTCATCCCAGTAGAGTAAGTTGCTAATTTCTGATCTTTAGCATCAAGTAGTTCCAACTGTGTCAGTAATTCTATTGCGTGTTTTTCACCTTCACTTTTGGTTGCGCCAAATAAAGTGCTATAGAATACTAAGTTCTGTAACCCACTCATATGGTCATACATCTGTGAGTGTTCAGTAACCACTCCTGATATTTTATGTACCTGGTCTGCATGAAGTGTTGAGTCAATATTGTACACTTCACAAGAACCTGTTGTTGGAGCCAACAATCCAGTTAACAATTTAACTGCTGTTGTTTTACCTGCACCATTTGGTCCAAGGAAACCAAAGATTTCACCTTCTCTAATGTCGAAACTAACATCCTTGACTGCTTCTTTACCAGTAGGATAAGTTTTTGATAAATTCTTTATTGTAATTGCATTCATATATCATTCTCTCCTTTACATCGATTTCTTTAATCTGGTTAACAGTGTCTGAAAACGATTGTTATACTCTAAACCTGCAAATGCAGGATTCTTTTCAATTCCATCAATCATACTTAGTCGCACAGATCTTTGATCTCTGGGAAAGGGATATCCAATTTCATCCACCCATGTATTCAACATATTGAAGAACTCATCTCCATGGAGTGTTAATGGATAGATATCGCTTAATACCAAATCAGTATACTGTTCAAGAATATCCAGTGTCTGTTCTTCTTCGCCGAAGCCTAACCAGCACTGTGCTGCAACTAACTGAACATTCATTAATATCGTTGGATGGAGTTTCTCAAGATGAAATGATTCAGTTAAATTTGATACTCGATTGTAGACTTCAGTAAATACTTCTATATCATCTGTACAGAATGAAAGATAAGCAATCAACTGCTCAGTTAAGGCAAGTAAATATTGATAACTTGCAACTTGAGTAACATACTTTGCTTTCTCCGGTTTTCCAACCATCATATAAGCAGAAGCTCTTAATGTTTCACTGGATATCAGCATAGGAATACTGTCACCCAATAACTCAATAATTTCATTTGGTTTATTCAACATCAATAAACTGGTTACTTCTAAACTCTGTGCCTGTTTTACTAAGTCAACATCATTGCTTTCATTCTTAACTCGTATAAATTGTTTATTTGCTTCACTGATAACTTTATCTTTTATATCTGCATCAGCAATATTTGAGTAATTAAGATAAAGGGCACCAATCTGCAAGATTAACTGATAACAGGAATAATATTCTTTAATTACTGCCTGAGCATCTTCATATACTTTATCAAATGGTTCTTTTGTGAAGCGTTCAGTAAACCCTTCATAAAGAACACGAATTTCTTCTTTTGTCATTTGCGGTTTGTAATCAAGAAGGGTATCAACTGTTGTATTAAAGTAAGTTGATATCTTTGGTAGCAGCGTAATATCAGGATAACTTTGACCTGTTTCCCATTTTGAAACTGCAGCTTTCGATACTCCCAAAAAGTCCGCTAATACATCTTGCGATATACCTTTTTCTTTTCTTAAAATTGTAATTGTTTTTCCAATATTGATTTCTTTCATAAGCATATCTCCTAAGCATATTCTACTATTAGTTGACAAAGTTAACAATGGAATTGCAGTTGATATTAGTTAAAAAAGTTAACCAATAGTTGATAACTGTAATTGTTGCAGTAAGATTGTTTTGCTTTTTTCTATAGATATGCATAAAATATAGAAGAAGAAAAAACTACTCGAAAGGAATTTAAGGATGAACAGTTGGAATGAATTTTTAGAAAACGAAAAGAAAGAATCATATTTTATTGATTTAATGAATAAAATAGAAGAAGCAAAAAAAGAAGGGAATGTATACCCACCACAAGAAGATATGTTTTCTAGTTTTGAGTTATGCCCCTATGAAAATGTGAAAGTGGTTATCTTAGGTCAAGATCCATATCATCGTGAAGGTCAGGCTCATGGATTAAGTTTCTCAGTAAGACCTGGAGTAAAGATACCACCAAGTCTTAGAAATATTTATAAAGAACTAAAAACCGATTTAGATATCGATCCAGTAAATCATGGATTCTTAGAAGGTTGGGCAAAACAGGGAGTACTAATGATGAACACCAGTTGGAGTGTCAGCGAAGGAAAAGCTGGTAGTCATAAGAACTTTGGATGGAAAACATTTACCAACCATGTATTGGAACAACTAAACAAATCAGAACAACCAATTGTATTTCTACTATGGGGAAATCATGCAATTGATGTAGCAAAAGGAATTGATAATCCAAATCATTTATTGCTGAAAGCAGCACATCCTTCACCATTAGCTGGTGGAGCGTTTTTTGGAAGCAAACCATTCTCACAAGCAAATGATTTCCTAAAACAACATGGCAGAACTCCAATCGATTGGAAATTAGAAGAAAACTTATAGAAATCTCTTTGAAAAAAGAGATTTTCTTTTGTTTTGATGTATAATAAAGGGATAGCAATAAGGAGAATGAATGAGAATAACAGATAAAGAAATAAGAAGAGTAGTTTCAAATCCCCAAAACTATAGTTGGGGATTAAGTAATTACTTTAACTATAGCAATTTTGAATATTATCAAGTGAATCGATTATCCAATCATTACATAATCGATTGTTTTATTACGAACTATCGATATGAAAATTCAGTATCAATTACGCTTGATTCTAACTTTAATGTAGTTGAGCATTATTGCGATTGTCGATTTCATACACATGACTCAGCTTGTGGTCATGTGGCAGCAGCATTACTACTATTCCAAGAGAAAGAGATTACCTCTTTTCCTTATGATTTAGATAAAGATGATGATCCAAGAATTGCCCAAAATGACTGGCGAATTCGTTTGCAGAAACAACAGGAAGAATATGAGCGATTAAGAAAACAACGACTGATGAAAACGCGATTAAAGAAAGGGAATAACTTACTTGATTACTTTCGCAGTGCAAATATTCAATCCGTCCAACAACTTACTACAAGTGATAAATATCGTTTGGAGTTTACCTTCTCTTATATGGATGGATATGGAGATTTTCAGTTTATGCTGGAAGCAAAGATTGGAAATGATCGACTATATGTAATTAAAGATTTTCGTAATCTATTAGAAGATATTGAAAATGAAAACGTACATTTTTATGGAACAAAGTTAGAGTTTATTCATACAAAGAATAGTTTTGATAACTTTACCCAATCAACCCTTCCATTTATTAAGCGAGTGGTAAATTCAATGCATCAGGAATATGCAACAAGTTATCGTACTCTATCAATTATGAAAGATGATCTTGATGAATTCTATGAGTTGTTTAACACAAGTGGCAGAAGATATATCAATATTGATTTTAGACAACAACTGATGCGTATTAAATTAAGTGTAAGTCAGGAAGAAAAGGGATATCTGATTCAACTGGTTTTAGATGATGATTTCTTTGAAGGAAATAATTACTATTATCATTTTCATGACAATACATTGATTCGTTTGGATATGCCAAATAAAGGTCAATTCTATCAGTTATATAAAGAGTTACTAGATGATGATTTATTCATAGCAAATGAAAATTATCAGGAATTCATCATGTACATTACCAGTCAGTTTGGTGACAGTATTGAATTTATTGGTGATAAACCAGAAGTGTCAGAATATGAAAAGACGCTTGAACTATATGGTGATATTGAAGATGGAAACTTAGTCTTTAAATTGAATGCTATATGGAAAGATGAAACAGTAGAAAATGTATTTGATCCAAACTTCAAAAAAGAATTATCACTGAATGGTAGAAAAATTGAATACATTCTAAAAGACTATGGGGAAGTAATGGATAACGAACCATACTCTTTATTGTTATCATTAAATGAAGATCGTACCTTTCAGTTTGTAAGTGATGTATTACCTGAATTAAATGAATACTGCAATGTATTTGTAAGTGAAAGTTTAAAGAATTTAAACGCAAACAGATCAATATCAATTAGTGTTGGTGTACGTCTTGAAAGCGATCTTTTAAAGATTGATTTTGATAGTGTAAACTGTAGTGCTGAAGAAATTAGTGATGTATTAAAAGCATATAAGAAGAAAAAGAAATTTCACCAACTTAAAAATGGAGAAGTTATTTCATTAGAATCAAAAGAGTTAGATGAACTAGATCAGTTAATGGAAGATTTAAATTTAAATCCAAAAGATATACATGGTGCAGAAGCAGAACTACCAATGTACAATGCATTTAGTTTAACGGATAAGATTGATCATTTTCAAAATCTAAGTGGGAGAGAAGATGACACTTTCAAACAACTGTTAGACAGTTTCTCTAAAGCCAACATTGAAGAACTACAAATCAAACCAAAGTATGAAGATATTTTAAAAGAATATCAGAAGTATGGAGTAAAGTGGTTAATGACATTAAGTCAGTATGGATTTGGTGGAATTCTTGCGGATGATATGGGATTAGGAAAAACCTTACAGGTAATTGCATACTTGGAAAGTACGTTTCAGGAAGGGAAGACCAGTATTGTTGTCTGTCCAGCATCGTTGATGCTGAACTGGCAGGATGAGTTAGAAAAATTCTCTTCTGATTTAAAGAGTATTTGTATTTATGGAAATGTAGAAGAACGTAAAATTCAAATTCAGCGTTGTCAGAATTACGATATCGTAATCACTACATATGACTATATCAAAAGAGATGTAGAACTATACAATGATATTCAATTTGATAGTGTGATATTAGATGAAGCACAGTACATAAAAAATCATACAACCAAAGCTGCGAAAGCTACCAAGAGCCTACATTCAAGAATTCGCTTTGCCTTAACTGGCACACCAATTGAAAACAGTCTGGCAGAGTTATGGTCAATCTTTGACTTTCTAATGCCAAACTATTTATATAATTACAGTTACTTCAAAAGAAGGTATGAAACGCCAATCATTAAAATGAGTGATAAGAAAAAAGAGTATGCATTAAAACAAATGACAGAGCCGTTTCTGCTTAGAAGAAGAAAACAAGAAGTATTACACGATCTTCCAGATAAGATAGAGAAGACATTAAGTTTCCATTTCAATAGAGAAGAGGAACAACTGTATTTAGCACACTTGTCTCAAGCAAATAAAGAACTGCAGGAATATCTGAATATGCAGGAAGAAAATAAAGTGGCAATGTTGAAGATATTACTTCGTTTACGTCAGATTTGTTGTGAACCACGAGTGCTTTATGACAACATAAAAACAGCATCTTCAAAAATGAAGGGATGTTTGGAAGTGATTGAATCATTAAAAGAAAGTAATAAAAAAGTATTACTCTTCTCTTCCTTCACAAGTATTCTTGATTTGTTAGCTGAAGAATTAAGAAAGAAGGATATCTCTTATCTGATGTTAACTGGAGATGTCGCTAAAGACCAAAGAAAGATACTAACAGCTAAATTCCAAGAAGGAAACACTGATGTATTCCTGATATCATTAAAAGCTGGAGGAGTTGGATTAAACTTAACCAAAGCAGAAGCGGTTATCCATTATGACCCATGGTGGAATTTATCAGCTCAGAACCAGGCAACCGATAGAGCACACCGAATTGGTCAGGAGAATGAGGTTCAGGTATTTAACTTAATTATGAAGAATTCCATAGAAGAAAAGATTCTTCAACTTCAACAAATGAAGAAAAGTATCTCTGATACTTTTGTGGAAAATAGTAAGGGAAGTATTGCGACCATGTCGACAAATGATATTTTAGAACTATTAAAAAGAGATTAACTGATGTAAATTCAACTGTCGCAATTTTTGCGACAGTTGAAAAAGAAGGAATTCATTTCTTGTCACAAGAAACCAATTCCTTCTTTTTGTTTATTTAATATTTATTTTCTATGATTGGAAAAATGCTTTTGCAGATAATGCAAATGCTTCTGCATTCGACAATACCATTGGATGTTCTCCATGTGGATACATCTCAATCATACCATGACCGACTTCATCAGCGATTCCATGGTATTCTTCTTCTAAATCATTTCTCAATAACTCATCTTCAACACTTCCAACCATCAGGTAGGGAACTTGAAGATTTTTTAGTGGATGATGATAGATAGGAACATTCTCTTTCACATATCGTACCAAAGCCATCGTATCTTTTTCAACGATATCCTTCCAGTCATCTCCCTGACACCAAGCGTAGAACTGTGATGCCTGTGGATCATGCACTGCCTGTACTCGATCTCGAATCAGACCACTCATCCAACCTTGATGAAAATCTCTTCCATCAAAACTGTCAGCAATTACTTTCTTGATTAAATCAGGTCGCTCCAGAGCTGCGTTTAACGCTGTATAAGCACCACCACTGGTTCCAAGAAGATTTACCTTCTCATACCCCAAATGTTCAATCAGAGCGATTGTTTGAAGTGCCTGGTCATACCACATCTCTTTGGCGAAGTCATCTACACGCTCAGATTTACCATTCCCTAAAAAATCAATTAAGATTACTTTGAAATAAGGTGTATACAGTGGTAACAGTAATTCAAACATTACTGATGATGCAGTATTACCATGTAATAGAATTAATGGTTCACCACAGTTACTGTATTCTTTGTAATATATATCTTTGTTTTTATATTTAAAATACGTCATTATATGTACCTCCTAAGTTTTTTTATTATAAAAACCAGCAAGGTATTCACATGTTATTACCTTGCTAATAACATGCTGTTGTCCATATGCCCATATTGATACCTCCTTATCCCTAAATTAATTATAACATTCATATAATTTATAAACAATTATTTTTGAAGTAAGTTGATTATAAGCGCAATAATGCCTAAGTAAATGATACTATTAAAGATAATTAAGAAATATTTTAACCATACATGAAAAGGTTTTGTGAAAAATGAAGGCTCTTTTAGGGTATCTTCTTCCACCTTTATTTTAAGTAAATTACTTTGAATTTGATCTAATGATTGTGATGATAATATTTGATTAATCATATTTACTTTGTTTAAATAATCATCGGCTTTTTCATTTAACTTATCAATATTGCTATCTACTATATTAAGAAGTTCTTTCTTTGCATCCTTACTTTTCATTATTGATTTTATATCTTCTAATGCAAATCCCATTTGTTTATAGTGCTTTATGCAGTTTATCAAGATAAGTTCATTATCTGTATAAAATCTCTGTTTGTCTTTTTTATATGCAGGAGTTAATAAATCTATTGCATCATAGTATTGTAATGTGCGTATTGTGACATTAGACTTAGAAGCTATTTCTTTTATCGTATAATTCATTTTATTCTCCCATAGTTTTATACAACACAAACAAAATCATAAATAATGCCATTCCAAATAATAAAAGTTTTATTAATATCGTTAATCTGGAATATTCTTTTTTCGTACAGTAAATTGTATAAGGTTGCCAGTTTCCATTTAAACGCATATTCACAGTATCCTCAATATAATCTTCATCAGTTGAAAAGAAGTCATAATCCAAAATATCAATTGATTCATTTGTTTCTATTGTATGTTTTAGAGCTTCTGTAGAAGCAATTTGTTTTAAGGTTTCATTGTAGTCCTTTTGTAATTGCTTTTCCTTTTCTGACAATAACTGATTATTAAAAGTAGGGGATGAAATTAAGTTATGTATTTGATCAACTGAAAAATCCAGATAACGATAAACAACAATCTGATGAATTAATGCTAAATCATTATCATCAAAGATTCGAATTCCATTTTCATTTCACTTTATTGTTAGAAGTCTCTTTTCTTCATAATAGTAAATTGCTTTTTTGGTGATATTAAATTTATCACATACCATTTTTAATGAATACATACGTAACTCCTCTCACTATTGAATATAGTATTGATAGTGTTAGTATAGTCTATTACGTAAGGGAACTGTCAATATATATTCAAAAATTTACTTTGAATTACAAAAAAGAAAATTTATAGTTTTACTAAAGGGAGTTATCCATTATAATTGATATGTATGATTTTAATCAGATATATATGAATTGAATCAGAAAGGAACATTTTATGGAGAGAAAAATAGGAACAGTATCAAGAGGAGTTCGTTGCCCAATTATCAGAGAAGGTGATGATCTTGCTAAAATAGTTGTCGACAGTGTGTTAGACGCAGCTGATAGTGAAGGATTTAGTTTACGCGATAAAGATGTTATTGCAGTAACCGAATCAATCGTTGCAAGAGCACAAGGAAACTATGCAAGTATTGATGCAATTGCTAAAGATGTGAAAAAGAAATTAGGTGGGGAAACAATTGGAATTATTTTTCCAATTCTATCACGTAATCGTTTCTCAATTTGTTTAAAGGGATTTGCAAGAGGAGCTAAGAAAGTAGTTCTAATGTTAAGCTATCCAAGTGATGAAGTAGGAAATGCTTTAGTTACTTACGATATGTTAGATGAAGCTGGAGTAAACCCATACAGTGATGTATTGTCACTTGAAAAATACAGAGAATTGTTTGGCGAGAACAAACATGAATTTACAGGTGTTGATTATGTAGATTACTACAGTAATCTAATTAAAGAACAAGGTGCAGAAGTTGAAATCGTTTTTGCTAACAATCCAAAAGCAATTTTGAATTACACAAAAAATGTTTTAACTTGTGATATTCATACAAGAGTAAGAACAAAACGTATCTTAAATGCAAATGGAGCTGAGCGTGTATGTGGAATGGATGATATTCTTAACGAATCAGTAGATGGTAGTGGATACAATACAAAGTATGGTTTGTTAGGTTCTAACAAATCGACAGAAGATACAGTAAAACTATTTCCAAATGAATGTTTCGATTTTGTTGAAGATATTCAAAAACAAATAAAAGATAAAACTGGTAAGAACATTGAAGTAATGGTATATGGAGATGGAGCTTTCAAAGATCCTCAAGGAAAGATTTGGGAACTAGCAGATCCAGTAGTATCACCAGCTTATACAAGTGGATTAGTTGGTACACCAAATGAAGTGAAGTTGAAATACTTGGCTGACAATGATTTCAAACACTTAAATGGAGAGGAACTAAAAGAAGCAATTTCAAAAAGAATTAAAGAAAAAGATGATGACTTAGTAGGAGACATGGCTGCTCAGGGAACAACACCTAGACAGTTAACTGATCTTATTGGATCACTATGTGACCTTACAAGTGGATCAGGAGACAAAGGAACACCAATTGTACTTGTCCAAGGTTACTTTGATAACTATACGGAATAAGGAGGAGCATAGATGAAACAAGATATGATTGTTATCCTAGACTTAGGAAGTGTAGAAAACACTACAATAGCAAGAGAAATTAGAGACTTAGGTGTTTATAGTGAAATCTATCCACATGATATTACAGTGGAAGAAATGAAAAAATTACCAAATGTGAAAGGTATCATTCTAAGTGGTGGGGAAAACCGTGTGGTTGATGGTACACCAGTAGATATTGATCCTGCAATCTATGATTTAGGTATTCCAATGATTTCCATTGACCATCCAACTTCTAAAACCGAAACGAAGTTAGATAACTTACCTACAGAAGATGAATTAAAAACATTTGTATTTGATGTATGTAAATCAGAAGCAAACTGGAATATGAAAAACTTTGTTGCTGATCAAATTGAATTAATTAAACAACAGGTAGGAGACAAGAAAGTCCTTCTTGCACTAAGTGGTGGAGTCGATTCATCAGTAGTTGCTGCGATGCTAATTAAAGCAATAGGGAAGCAATTAGTATGTGTACATGTAAATCATGGTTTGATGCGTAAAGGGGAGTCAGAAGACGTTGTTGAAGTATTCAGAAACCAATTAGATGCAAACTTGATTTATGTTGATGCAACTGATCGTTTCTTAGATAAACTGGAAGGTGTATCTGATCCAGAACAAAAACGTAAAATCATTGGTAATGAATTTGTTTACCTGTTTGATGAAGAAGCAAATAAACTGGAAGGAATTGATTTCCTTGCACAAGGAACAATATATCCGGATATCGTAGAAAGTGGAACAAAGACAGCGAAGATGGTTAAATCACACCACAACGTTGGTGGATTACCTGAAGGTATGAAGTTTGAACTAGTTGAACCTTTATACCAATTATTCAAAGACGAAGTAAGAGCTTGTGGAATTGAATTAGGATTACCACCACATATGGTATACCGTCAACCTTTCCCAGGACCAGGTCTTGGAGTAAGATGTTTAGGAGCAATTACCAAAGAACGCTTAGAAGCTGTTAGAGAATCTGATGCAATTCTAAGAGAAGAATTTGAAAAAGCAGGATTAGACAAGAAAGTATGGCAATACTTTACAGTAGTACCTGATTTCAAGTCAGTAGGTGTGAAAAACAATGAACGTTGTTTTGAATACCCAGTAATCCTACGTGCTGTAAATACAATTGATGCAATGACTGCAACAATTGAGTTACTAGACTGGGAAGTGTTACTAAAAGTAACAGATAGAATTGTAAAAGAAGTAGCAAATGTAAATCGTGTGTTATATGATTTAACACCAAAACCTACTGGAACGATTGAGTGGGAGTAGAGAAGAAACTAAGAAACGTCGATATTATCGGCGTTTTTTGTTGATTATAGGAGGTGTGACAATAATTTCTGAATTTCGTTTTTACTCTACTAGACTGGGAACAATGTATTTAATTATTTATATAACCAAATACTAGGTGATTTATGTTATAGCTTTCATAAAAAGATTCAAAAGAAAGAGACAAAAATATTGACATAGTAAACTAGATGTACTATCGTATCTATATAGTATACTCGATGTACTATATAGATAGGAGTATAAAGATGAATAATTTAATAAAAGTTTCAGAGCAAATTGCTCTGTTTTGCAGAATTAATGTGAACACAAAAAGAGATTTACCTATTCGTTCTAGTGAAATGGGTATGTTAATTTATCTTGTAAAGACTGAAGAAGAAAAAACACCCAATGGTGTTGCTCAATTTTTCCGTTTTACAAAAGCAATGGCGACTAATATGGTAACTTCTCTTTCATCAAAAGGATATATTACAAAAAAGCAATCTGAAATTGATAAGCGTAGTGTCTACCTTGTTCCTACAAATAAAGCAATTAAGCTTGTTGAGAACACATATGATGAATACTTTAAGTCAATGTCAACATTAAGAAAACGTATGGGTGAAGAAAAATTTGAAAATTTAGTAATGCTAATAGAAATGGCAAATAATATATTATTGGAGGAAAATAAAAATGGGTAGAATCTTAGTTACAGGAGCATCTGGAAATGTAGGAAAATATGTTGCACATTATGCAATAATGAATTCTCAGGAAGTTACAGTTGCAGGAATTGATGTAAATGCACTTACAGAGATATTCGATGATCGTGCAAAAGTTGCATATCTTGATTTCACTGATTGTAATTCATTTAAAAATGCATTAGAAGATGTAGATAGAGTATTTATTATGCGCCCTCCACATTTAGGAGACCCAGAGGACTTAAAACCATTTATTAATGCTTTAAAAGAAAAAGGAGGAATAAGATTAGTTAGTTTTTTATCATTAATCGGTGTTGAGAAAAATCCTATTCCACCACATCACAAAATTGAGAAGTACATAGAAAAAGCAAACTTACCATATTGTCATATACGTCCTAGTTTTTTTATGCAAAACATTAGTGGAGTTCATGCTTATGAAATTAAACATTTTAATAGAATTGTAGTACCAGTAAAAAAAGCATTGACTAGTTTTATTGATGCGGAGGATATTGGAGAAATCACAGCGAAAGTGCTAAGTGAGCCAGAGTTACATCAAAATAGGGGATATTCGATTACTGGTCCAGAAGCAATCAGTTATTGGGAGGTTGCAAAGGTATTAACAAATGAACTAGGTAGAGAAATTATCTATACTAACCCGAAACCCTCTTTCGCAAAGAAATATTGGATTACTGTGAGAGGTCTAGAAAAAGATTACTCTACGGTTATGGGGATGCTTTACATGATGACCCGTTTAGGAACAGCAAAAAAAGTAACCACTATTTACGAACAGGTGATGGGAAAGAGACCTCAGACATTTGAACAATTTGTAAAAAAGAATAAGGATAGTTGGCAATAATGTAATCGATTAGTGAATTATTTTAATTAAATTAGCAAATTTAAAATTAAGAAAAGAAACTCATAAAAAAATATTACCAAAATTAAAGGTAATATTTTTTTATTAATAAAATAGTTCAGCAAATTCTAATTTGCCATTTACATAATTCCTGAAAAATGTCCGATTATTCCTATTATAGTTCCAAGCACAATAGACATAATAAAAACTGGAATACAACCTTTCTTATCTGCCTTTGATATAAGGATAGTGGTAGGGATAGATAATATGAAAGTTATAAGCCCTCCCTTTAACCACCATAAATTATTTAGAAAATCTAAATTATAAATAATAAAAGGCATAAAAAAATAAAAAGTAAATGCAGATAATATAGCATATTTATCTAGTTTCATTTTGATCATTGGGGCTATATCTATAAACCCTATAATAATCCCTACTAATGATGTTAATAATAATTCATTCATTCCATTATTATCCTTTCTTAAGCAATATTTTCGCCTAATATAATTTTAGGCATTGTAGTTAAACATCTAGTCCATCTTTTATAAAACTTTTCAAGTGCTAATGGATATATTGCTGCATGTGCTTCTTTGCTTTCAAGTACCCAATATAAGACATAGGTAACTTTACCAATATATCTAGTTAATTCAATAGGAGGTTCTCCTTTTTTTACTGCATTAAAATCCTTTTGTCTATGAGTTCTTTTAATATATTTAACGTCAATAACACCAGGTTGTAATTTATAAAACTCGGCTACTTCTTTCATTAATTCTTCTACTTCTTCTTGTTTATCTAATTTTACTTCATAAATACATATTTCATTAAACATAATTTACCTCCACATATTACTGTTTCATTAAGTAATTAACAATTTTATTATATCATAGACCATCTTTGATAAATCGAACTATTGGGTTTATTAAACATCTGAAATTCCAGAAATAAGATAGAAGAAATTGCTATTTTTATTAATGATGTTATGTAAATAGTCATAAGAATCATTTCAATATGATAATTTGAATATATTTTCGTGACTTCCTATTTTTTTTAATTGCTAGTTAAATTTAATAGTAGTACTTAATATGACAATACAGTGACAATAAAAATTTTGAATACAATAAATAATATGGATATTTAGCATTAAATTATAGATGAATAATGATATAATATACTGGAAAACACAAGGTTTATAACATTTAATATCGAGTGGGAGTAGTAGTTGCAGAGTTGAAAATTCTTTATTCATAGAGGTTTTCGACTCTTTTTTGATTTTCATTGTTCTTTTTGATTGCTTTCTTCTTGATAGTTCACAGTAAACTGGCTTAAAAGTGATAATTTCGATCAATTTACCAGCTATCTCAAAGTTACTATTTGGATAAAGATTTCCATAAATACTTAGTGTTGTTTCAATATCTTCGTGTCCTTCCCGTTCTTTAACAATCAGTAGATTTTCTCCCATACTAACTAATAGGGAGCGTGAGAATGACGAAGAGCATTTATCTTAATCTGATGATATCTACTTTCTTTGTAAAGCGTTCAATTACATGCGCAATTGTATGGTTTGAGTTGAAAACTATTATAACTCATAATAAAATTCTATTTGATTAATTCTTGTTGAATAGCCTGACATTTTTTTAATAATTCAACGTACATTCATCTAATACGATATGACGGACAATAACTTTTGTTTTTGCCTTTACAAACTTATAGTCAGATTAATTTTTATAGTAGAGCGTTTTACTGATTGACAGAACTTCAGTTTCAAAATCTATATCTTCCCATAATAAAAACTGGCTCTCCTTTTAAATTTAATTCCTAGAAGTTCTTCTACAGCTTCACAAGGCACTCCTTCCATTTTTTTAGATTGATAGTAAGTATGATCTTTATTAATTATCAATTGCTTTGATTTTTTGAGAATATCTGCTAAAATCAAGTTTTTTTATTCTTCATTTTCAGTATTAGTGTCTTTGATTTCCTCATTAAGAGTAAGTTCATCATTAATTTTAACAGCATAAATTACTAAGATTATTAAAATATACAAATAGTCTTCATAATTATCATTTACAATTGAACTATGAAGATATTTATTTCTTAAAGCAAGAGCATTATCATATTCTGAATTATTCAGAATATAGTTTAAAAAATCTGTTTCTGGTTTTGAAAATAGTTTATTTTCATAAGTTAATATACCTTCTACAATCATCTCATCAACTTCGCATTGTTGTAGTTCCAATATCATTGTGTTATCTAAAACATGATAATTGTGAATGACTCCAAATTTATATAGATTAGAGAAAATTGTTATTCTTGTTAATTGCTTGATTGTTACACATAAAAATTCCTCTTCATCAATAGAAATTATGTTTTTTTCAATTAGAAGGTCGATGAATTGATGTTGATAGTTGAGAAAATCATGCCTATTAACTCTATTTTTAAGTATAAGTTTGACAAAGTTTTCTTCTGATAAGTTTTCATTAATATATTTTATACTTGATTGGTCTGAAAACAATAGGTGTAGAATTTCTTGAATATCTTTATTTTTTTGGTTTACATAGATATATTTTTTATTCAGAAAACTTTTCATAGAGCTAATTCTAGGAGTATTTTCCAATTCAAATAATTCCGTCTCAATTTCTTTTTCTTCTACTAATAAGTTCCATTGTTTTCTTATATGTTCTTCTACAGTAAATAAATTTTTGGTTTGAATACTCATTTTTTCATCTGGCTTTGCAAAATCTAAACCCAACCAACTTATTTGAAAATTTTCTTCACCATATTTTGTGAAGAAATAATTTATCAAATCTTCAACTCGTGTATTTAATTCTTTTCTTAGAAATGTTTCAAAAACCTTAAAACTTAGCAATGATAGATTATTTTTATTTAAAAAATAGAAACTTGTTTCATAATGCTTTTGTGACTTCACTCCAAAAGACCTTTCAATGGTAGAAGCTTCATGATTGGGAAAACTACATAAATTTGATATCCAGTTGCTTGTAAAAAAACCTTCTAGATACATTAAATAGTTTAATAAAGATTCAGGATCCTTATTTTCCTTAATCCAGTTTAGATCAATAAAACATTTAAAAGCTAAAGTTTCGCTTTCATATTTTTCTCTATCTGTATAAACTGCGATTTTCTGACTGAAACCATTATCAGTAAAAGTTCCATCTTCGTTATAAAAAAGTTTCTTTTCGATTTCTTCTTTTTTCTTTTTTGCTTTTAGTTTTAACTTTCCATCAATATTTAGTTCCTTTATTCCTTGAATTCCTTGCTCAATGAGTGCCAAATAATTGCTGTTAGAAAAATCATTATCGATATATTCCCCAAAAAATTGATACATTTCTTTTTTAGTAATATTTTCGGGAATATAATATTTTGTTTTACTTCCAGTAAAGTCACTAGTATAGTTATTTAGCACCAATTCGACATTTCTTGTATCTTTTAGAAATAAATTTTTAATCATTTGAGGATAATTTTGAATAAAATAGTTTGTTTTTAAAAACAACCAGATTGGCAATTCAGTATCTTGAATTGTCTCTTCTAAATGCTCTTCAACAATTCTTTCAGCCAAATTATATTTTTCAAAACATTCTAAATAATCTTCTCTATACTGTGGTATACAGTTTTTTTCACTATCATGTTCCAGAGTTCCTTCTTTTATTTTTTTGTCTATTTCTTCTAAAGTTTCTGAATCACTAGAATTAAACATATACTTAAAATCATTGATGATGTCTGCCTCAGTTTCATTCTCAAAATAAGTAGGAAGTACCTGACATAATTTAGCTTTTACATCTTTTACTTGTTGTTCAGGAAATGCTTCAGGGTAATTAATGTTAATAAAAAACTTCAATACATTATGAAATTCTAGAATATCTATCAGATTGTAGTTTCCTTCTAAATCAATGTTTTTAGCTAACTCAATAAGTCTCTCCATATTAAAAAAATAAGGATATTTTACTTTTTTCATTTTTACACCTCTAAGAGATCTATATTTTTATTTCTCTTTGTTAATCCTTCAAGGTAATTATATCAGGTTATTCTAATAAAAAGAAAACAGGACTTATTTGAAACTTATCTATATAGAGCATAAATAATATGATTTAATTAGAGGACCTTCGATATAGTAATTAGATGTATGTAATTCAAATTGTGAATATTGAAATTGGAGTTAATTTTCAAATAATTAACTTGGTTTGATTAGGTGTAAATTGTACTTTTAATTTATTTCAATAAAATTTACACGGTTTTATTGTCGTAGAAATCTATTGATTTTACTGCATTTTCACTTATAAGATTTACCCTCAAAATAGAGTGGGAATAGAGAAAGTCCAATTTTAATCTGATTTTACACACATTAAAAGAAAAATGCTAAATAGGTGGTTATTATTATTTACTTAAATGAAGGTGATTCTAACCACCTTCATTTAAGTAGGTTTTACTATACTTATTAATTTAACTTTAATATAGAGCAACCAATAAGATTACTTATTATTCATCTTCCTCATCATCAATAATGGCATCAAAATTATTTGTTTTATTTGCATTTCTTATTATCTCCATTACTTTTATCATAGTGTTACTTGCCTGAAGATATGATGGTAATTCCATTGCTTTAGTTAAATTTGGTACTGTTTCCATTACTTTTATCATAGCATTACTTGCCTGAAGATATGATGGTAATTCCATTGCTTTAGTTAAATTAGGCATAGTATCCATTAGTTTTATCATAGCATTACTTGCCTGAAGATATGATGGTAATTCCATTGCTTTAGTTAAATTTGGTACTGTTTCCATTACTTTTATTACAGCATTACTTGTTTGAAGGTATGATGGTAATTCCGTTGCTTTAGTAATCATTTGCATTGATTGCTTAAGTTTGTTCAACGATTTAGCTACTAGAAGATTTGATGAGTTTTGTGAATTATCATTAAGTGGTTCAATATATTTTTCAAGTGTATAGACAATATCATCTAATTCAAAAACTTTTCCTTTTATCACTCTTTCAGCGTATAAAAGGTCTTTATTAATTTTATCAATTTCCTTTGACCATGTTTTATATTTTTCATATTTAATTTTTTTATTATGTGCAACATGATTTCTATATTTAGAAATCTTAGTTATTGAGGGAAGTAAATTTTCTAGTGACTCATAATTACTAAAAAGTTCATCCCAAAGTGGTTTAGGTTTCAAATCATAAAGCTTATCTCTTAACTCGTTTTCTGACATTTTACTAATCTGCTCTACATCTAACGAATCTAATATTTCAATAGGTTTAGAATCATTTGGTTTAGTAAGAAAATTAGTTAAATCGTAAAATGTCATGTGATTCAATGCTTCTTCATTCATCACATCTCCCCATCTTCCACCTGTATTTTTTTTCACTCCATCTCTTATATCTTTTGACATAGTTTCATCAACCCAATTAGAATTAAAAGTTTTAAAGAGAATTATATAGATTAATTGTCTAATTCTTCTTTCAAAAATACCAATTTTCTTAAAAAGTTTATGACAAAAATAATTTGAACTATCATCATAAAGTGTTGTGATTCCATATTTCTCTCTCATAGATGTATTCAAGAGCATACCATCTATTTCGCTAAGAACTTTTGCATTTTTCTCATTTAAGCCTTCAATTTCAATTTGTAGGTATCCAATAGTTTTATTAAAATCATAACTATGTGAGTAATTTACAACATACTTCGTTTTATTCATTTCAAAAAATATTCTGTTTTCTGTAGATGACGGAAAGAGTCCATTTATATATACTTCTAAGGACAAACTATAAGATATTTTACTATCTTTAGAGATATCCTTATTAAAAAATATATAATCAATTTTCATATTGCAACCCTCCCTTACTTACATGATTATTATACACCATTATATCTAATCCTTGCATATAAGAGTATTTATACGATAATTAATTGATTTCATAGACACTGTAGAAAGAAATAAATATATTATATTATCGTAATATTAATCAAATAAAAAGTTATAAAACTAACTAAAATATGAAATAATTGAAATTAAAGAGTAACTAAAACGTTGTAATTATAGAGGGGAGAAATATGAGCAATAGTAAAGCATGGATGTATGATATTTACATCACATACAGAAAAACCTTATTTCTTTATGCATTCTCCCTAACTAAATCAAAGGCGGATGCAGAAGATTTAGTATCAGAGACATTAACAAAAACCCTAGTAAAATATGATTTCAAAAATCCAAATATTGAAGCATGGATGTTTAGAGTTATGAAAAACTGTTTTCTAGATAAAGCTAAGAAAAATAAAAGAATTTTGGATGAAGGACAATATAATTTAGATTGGATAGAAGATCCATATGATGCGACTGAAAACTATATAGAAAATGAAAATAAAAGATGGATGTATTCTAAAATCTATAAACTTCCGCAACGAGATCGAAATATAATGCTTTTAAGTTTTACCAGTAATTTGGATGACGAACAAATAGCAGAACTGCTAGGAGTGAAGTTGAATACAATTCGAACGATAAGATTTCGTGTTAAAGAGAAACTAATTGCAGAGGCAAAGAAAGAGAGGTTATTATGAAGAAAAATGATAAAAATATAGAAGAGTTACTTGAAGATAAACCTAATATAAATAAAGATGAAGTGTTCAAGAAAACAAGAAAAGGTGTGAATCGAAGTTTCTACAAAACATCAATTATATCCGTTATACTTGTATTGGCAATTCTTTTTGCTGGCTATCAAGGAGTAAGGTTTGTTAAAAAGCAAATAACCTATAATCCTATGAATGAAACAATTGAAGGTGTTACTCCAAGCACTAAATCACAAAACTTCCAAACACTGATGAAAACATATTTTGACCTAGCAATTCCTGACTATGATTATATTGGATCAAGTAATGATGATTCTTCTATTGATTATGGAAATGGGAAATATAAGTTTAGTGCAAAGGCTATAATCCCATATAAATCAGTATTGACAATGAATGTTGATGTATTCGTTAATGATGGAAAGATTTCTTTTGAAGATGATCTTATAATTCCAGGTCTAACGAAATATTATGATTTTAGTAAAGAGAGTTTAACCGAAAAAGAAAATCAAGACTGGAAAGAGAACAAGGAAATAGCGCTTGAAGAGTTGGAGAGCGGAGCACCTCAAGACTTACATGCAATAAGCAACATTTCTTTTAGCCAAGAATTAACCTTATCAGAATTAGAAAAATATTTAGAAGATATGGATGGTGTTACACCAATATATGCAGTTACAATGATTGCAGACAATGGCTATACTACACTTGGATTTAAATTTCACGAGGATGAAAAGGGAACTATGTTTAATGTAGACACCACATCAGAAAGTTTAACCACATATACCAATTCTAAAGAGTGGCTTGAGCATTATCAATCAATGCTTAGTCTCATATCCAATCATGAGGATTTCTTAAATGCTTTTCCTAAAATAAATGATTCAAAATTGACAATGAATCAAATTAATAATGAATTAGAAAAAGTGAAGAATAATGAAATTAAAGTTAAGGGAATTATACTAGAAAGTAAGTATATAGATATTGACAAAGTATTAAATCATGAAAATACTGGTTATGCACAAATACGAGTTTATTTAAAATAACTAGTAATGCGAATAGTAGTGATATGGAAATAAGGCAGAAAACTGATTGTGGAGATAAATGAAATTAGTCTTTGTATTGAAAAATTAATTATATTCAATTAGTTTCAGAAAAAAGTTAGGATTTGAATATATCCAAATCGCTAACTTTTCATGTGTTATCTCGGTTTTTGTATTTTCTCCATTCTATTATTCCAAATACAGTTTCTATAAGAAATGCAATAGCTAAAGGAAAATATGAAATCCTATCACTAAACAAGAAACTACTATTACTTGATGTGAAATATATTATTGCTTCGCGAAATAGATTTAATCCATTTATCAAAAAGAATAGCATAACAAAAAAATAAGTGGAATTAAATGATCCAACTATAATATAATATGCATCATTTACGAACTGGTAAATAACTATAAAGGTTAAAGAAACCCCTAATATAAACATAAACTGTGAATGCATACTTGAAAATAAGTCTTCAGGAAAAATAGAAATGATTAATAATAATGCAATAACTAAGACAAATGCATAAGCTAAACTTTTCCATCGAATCAAACCTTCTCTCTCATCATATGGTCTTGGCATATTAAAATCTCCTTTCATCAGTAACTAAAGTAAATATATCCTCTACAGTAGTATCAAAAAAATGTGCAATTTGTAGTGCTAATTCTAAACTCGGATTATATTTTCCAGTTTCAATAGCATTTATTGTCTGTCTAGAAACATATAATAAATCAGCAAGTTTACCTTGAGAAATACCTTTTTCTTCACGCATCTCCCGCATTCTACATAACACTTCCATTGCACCACCTCCTGTCAAGTTTCCTTTACACATGTAGCACCAAAAAAATATCTATTTTTTGTATTAAGAGTTGTACAATGATGTTTATGATATATTATTAAGTATAGAACTAGATAAATGAATTATTATTTTCTTTTTTTGTGGGATTTCAAATTATAGATAAGAAGTAATAGTTATTTTCAATTGAAGTTATTTAAATCAAAAGAAATATATTGGAAATCATAGGATTTATAAGATTTAATATTGCAGAGAATCGAGCTAAGATAAATCAATATATTTGTGATATACTTTGTTAAGTAAAGGGGGAAATAGATGAATCTTTTAGATATGAAATATAATGGCTTCCTTATAGATACAAATGTTTTAATTGGTTTAGAGAAAATGGAAGACAATGCATTGAAGTTATTAGAGGAGCTAAAAGAAAATGATAAACTCATAATTTGTGATATTACATCAAAAGAGCACACTAGCAAAGAAAGGTTTTTAAAACGGTATCCAAAGTTAGAGTCGAGAATACAAATAATAGAGACTATTCAACCAATTGCATTGAGTGATTATAAGCGCAATCGAGATTGGTTGTGGGATAAAATGCTGTTTGAGTCTAATAGTCGATTAGATAAAATTATTAGTATTATAGAAACAGAATACAAAGAGTCACTTCATTTAGAAACAGTAGAAAATGTTGCCAAAACTATTAATTCAATTCATAAAAACGATATAGAGATTATGATAACTGGATTATATTATGGATTGCATATATTAACTCTAGATAAAGGAATGAAAAATAAATATATTCGTTCAAGGATAGAGCTTGAACAGTGGTGTCAAAAGAATAAGTTTTAGGTATAAAATAGACTCTATATATTGTATTTTTTTAAAACGAGATTGTTACCTATAGTATAGTTTGGAACATATGACAATAAAAAAGTAGTGATAATAGATAAAAACAAAGAAAGGGAAGTTCAATGGATATAAATAGAAATGAATTTTATAGTCAATTTAAGAAAACTTTTGATAATGATGAAAAATTAAAAATAAAATATAGATTAGGAAAGAAACAAGTTAGTTATTTTGATGTTCATTTCAAAGAAAAAAATTTGCCTTCATTAATGCATTTCTGCATTAGATATTACCCTGATCAACATAATTGCATATGCGAGATTTATATTGGAAAAGATAGAGATGATGAAGAATATAATAGGAAAGGGAGGAAGATTTATAATCAAATAATTAGTAAAAAATATCTCCTTGAAAAATTAGTTCCATTAAAATTAGAGTATAAAGAAATACTTGCCGGAAAAGAAAACTCAGCAAAAAAGATATGGTGCAAAGTAAAATTTGGAGATGATATAAATTCAACTATAAATACTCTAATCGAAGTGATGGAAAAACTATACGAAGGAGTGTCTTTAGCAATGGAGGGCTTTGGATTAACAACGATTCATAATCGTGAAGAATGGATAATTTCTGCTTCCCCTCAAAAATATGATGTTATTAACTCATTTAATGATTTAGTAATCATTGATTGGACGAAAACCAATGCAACGAAAAATATTAAAGAAGGTGATATAGTATATATTTATGTAAGTGTACCAAAGTCAAAAATTATGATAAAAACAATATGCGTTGAGACTAATAGCCAACTTCCATTAATTGATGATAACAAATATTACACTAACAATGAGATAGAAGTAGGCGATAAAGAATATTTTCATTTAAAACACATAAAAACAATTGATGATGATAAACTATCTTTGTCTTCTTTAAAAACTGATGGATTACTAAAAATGCATGTACAAGGGTCACTAAAGAAATCAAGTAAAAATAAAACTGATCTCTTTAATTATTTGAATGATTGTTTTAATGATACAGAAGAAGTATGTAGCAAAATTTATATTGAAGAGGCAATTAGAGGCGTTCCAGAAAAATATAAAGAGACAATTATTAAAGCTAGAGTATGTCAAAATTACTATCGCAACACACTAATAGATAAATATAAGTGCAAATGTGCTCTTTGTAATATAAATAAAAAAGAATTGCTAATCGCTAGTCATATTAAGCCATATGCTGAATCTGATGAAAGTGAGTTTTTAGATAAAAACAATGGTTTATTACTTTGTGCTAATCATGATAGACTATTTGATAATTTTTTAATTAGTTTCAATGAAAATGGAAAAATAATTATATCTTCTAATATAGATAAGTCTTTATATTCAGATTTAAATATCTGTACAGAGATGGAAATTGAATTAAACAATGAAATGAAAAGGTACTTAGAATATCATAGAAAAAAATTATTATAGTTAAACAATAATATTTAATTTTCCATTTAAATATTATTGTTTAATAACCATTTTGTATGGTTAACTGAAAATAGTTGAAAAACTAAAAAGCATTTAAATTGAGCCGTCTTTGACTATTTAATAGTGGTGGCTCTTTATTTTGATTTTTCTTTGTTTTTTAATTTTCGATAATTATTAATAATATTTTTTATATAATTCATTAAGCTAATATAGATAATAGTAATACGAATACGATAATCTTTTAAAATCTTTTTGATCAGATTAACAATATTTCTTTGTGGTAAAATATAACTAATAGAAAGGTAGTTAATCATGAATGAACTAAAAAAACTGGATGAATTAGAAAAACTAGAGTTTAGAGTAAATTACTTAGAAGAAAGTCTAAAAGACCAAGATTTAAGTGGTTATGGTCGTGATTGGACTGAGAAAGAAATAAAAAAAGTAAAGCGTGAAATTAAAGAAATTCAAAAATCCTTAGGAGTCTCAGTAATTAAAAATACTATCAACACGTTTGATGGATTAGACGATTTGTTAAGCCGCTATCCTGAAAATAGAAGGCGTCCAGTAAACAAAGTTATTCATGGAGGCTCCTACTTCAATCTAGTTTATAACCTCAATGAGAGAAAAATAATAATTAAAAAGAAAGATGAAATAATATTTTCAGCAATTCCATATGATACAGCAAGGAACTATATTCAAAAGGCAGCTATTTTAACGTTATTACATCCAGAATCAACTATAGAATATATTAAAAATCATAAACCAAACTTGATGACGTATATTAAACAATCACTACGACAAGTAGGAAAATCGACTAATTTAGCTAATCACTATTATCAAGAAATTTTTAATTATCCTTTATTTATGATGCAAATTTTAGGAAGGATGCTACAGCATGAAGAGACAGGACCTTTATCTGCTAACTTGCCTGGAAAGTTTTTATATGATGTAAATCAAAATACTGGTATTACGGGATATTTAGTTGAATTTCTAAAATTTGTGGTTGAATCAACTATAGAATTACCCATCGCTACAGATGGAGAGAGGGTAAATCTGGTGGAAAATTTTAAAAATGGAGAATTGATAAATTCTGTTTATGCTCAAGCTTATATTTCAAGTTATTCGATCCCACATTTAAGTCTATTACCTGCTAAATCACAAATCGAAATTAAGAAAGAATTAATGACTGTAGAAAATAGTGCTGTCGATCTATATAAACCAATGCTACGCTCAAATGTAGGAATTGCATTAAGTAATGTTAGAAAGAACTATGTAGCGCACAGTATCCATCCCTCAACCTTAGAACCATTGTTTACCAATATACTGATGACTAGAAATAATAATTTAATAAATGTAGTTTCTGATATTCACTCTATAAATGGAAAAATCCCTTTTCAGAATGATAATTTTAATATTATAGCCGGAGATTTATCTGATTCGGTTGTTGAAGATATGAACATGGAAGGAATAATAGTAATAGGAAATCATGAACTGTCAAATATAGTAAATAATGATACAGAAAAAGAAAGTGAATTTGATGATTATAGAGATGAATACTGGTTTAAGAAATTGGTTGAGAATCCGGATGAGTCTTGGCCATATTTACCTATTGGAAATAGTTCTTTCTATGATGTCATTAAGCTTAAACTTTCTTCTCGTTTTCCTAACATGAGTATATTAAATAATGAAGTATTCTATTATCAAGACATTAGGTATATAGGTTTAACAGTACCCGTTGCTTTAGTAAAAAGAAAGTTAGAATCACAGCAATTTATGTATAAAACGCTAAAAAGACTACTTTGTGATGATAATATTACTCCAACAATCATTGTATCTCATGCACCATTATTCAATGAATTAAGTATGCTTTCACCCAAAAGTAGTGCATATAATGCCGACAATTTTTGCTCTCTAAAAGAGCTTCTTAATATTTTTAAAGAGAATAATATAATTGGGGCGATACATGGTCATCATCATATTTCTGCTTCAAGAGGTAGAGAAAAAAATGTTGAGTTTGTTGGAAAGAAGTTTTTTGTTGTGTGTTCAATATATTCAAAAATGAATACAGGATTAGAATTACAATCAATTATAAATCAATTTGTAAAACAATCTAAGGGGGAAAAATATAGAAAGTCACCAATTGCAATTAATCATTTAAAGAAACTTGAGTTAATTACTTATAAACATGATACAAATATTGATGATATTGCAAATATATATCGAGAAAAAAAGGGAAACAAAACTAAATTTACAGTTGAGAAGACAATTGCTAGGAAAAGGTATAGAAAAAGATTTGATAATATTAATGATGCAATTGATTATTTGAATGCGTTAAATATAAAGCTTTTTAAATCCAATGAGTAATGTATTTTAAAAGTATTGAAATGATTCTACAAGTAAAGATAGAAATAGTGAAACAGTATGTTTTATCCACATGAGTACTGACGAAATCAGTATTAAGAAGCAAGTGTTAATTTTAAGTAATACATTTTTAAATACAGATATTGTATAAAAACAGTATCTGTTTTTTTATTTCAACATTTAAAAAATACAAAATTTAAGTGAACGATTTTAAAAAAAAACCCGACTAATCTATGGCGATGTTTTTAAATATAATTCAGAATAATAAATAGAGAATCTTTCCACAACATAGAGGGAATTATTAGAGCATTATAGGGAACAAATGATATTGATATCTTACATCAAATACTTATTAGAATAGCTGGTTTATAAGGGGAACTGGCAGGTGAAAAAACGGCAGTAAACGTAAATAATTCTAATGAATAAAACAGTTCAAAAGGGCGATAATTACTTTGAATTCCAACAGATATTAAATCTATAAATAATGTCTAATTTGTAATAAACAGGAAAGGTTACATACGATTTTCATCATGTTACTCTTAAAATTCAAAAAGAGTAAATCAAATGACGAAGAGCTAAAATTTGTGATATCCTAGCGAATATATGCTTAGGGGGTACTAGGAGGTATGAAAGGTTATGAAACAGTACGGGTATGTAAGAGTATCAACAAATGGGCAAAATATAGAACGACAAATGACAGCAATGGAAAAGGAAAATATTCCTAATAATCAAATTTTCGTTGATAAAAAATCAGGAAAGGATTTTGATCGTAAAGCATATAAGAGAATGCTTAGAAAATTAAAGAAAGGTGATACTGTCTTTATCAAGTCAATCGATCGTTTAGGTCGAAACTATGAAGAAATAATTGAACAATGGAAAAACCTTACATCGAATAAAGATGTAGATATTGTAGTTATTGACTTTCCATTACTAGATACAAGAAATCAAGTGAATGGATTAACAGGTAAATTTCTATCAGGTTTAGTATTACAAGTATTATCCTATGTGGCAGAAGTGTAAAGAGAAAATACAAGACAGCGACAAGCAGAAGGAATTCAGGAAGCAAAGAAAAAGGGAATACGATTCGGACGCCCTGAAATAGATAAACCAGATGAATACGAAGAAGTATTAAAACTATGGGAGTTGGGAGAAATCAGTCAAAAAGAAGCAGGAAGAAGATTAGATGTAAGTCATCATACGTTTGTCAAATGGGCAACGATGATATAACAATTTAATAGATTACAGAGAGTTCTAGCAGTTATGTTATAAACTCTTTTTTTGTGTAAAGTCGAATTTTTAGAAAAAACAGCACATATTTTGTAAATTCATGTCATATATAGACACAAAAATGTCATAAAAAGCATAAAAAAAGTGCTAATTAGCACAAAATAATGAATAAAGTTTAAATAAATCGGGAGAAAATGTATACTTTAAACTTAAAGGACTAGAGTATATAATGATTATTGTATTGCTCTTTATTAATTTGAGTAGTTACATGAAAAACAAACTGAAAAGAAAGGATAATATATGGGATTAATAGGTTTTATTAGAAAGAAATTAGGTTATTCAACACAAAGTGAATATACTAGCTTAAATACATTTAATGATGATGAAGAGCTTATAACTGAGGACATAGAAGAGGATGAAAAGACTAATGATTATTTAAGAGACGTAGAACAGTATGATATATTAAATGCATATTTGTCATCAGAAGTGAAAAATATTAAAATTAATCCTTGTATTGGTGCTTCAGGCAGTAATGAATATATGTATGAATTAATTGAATATTGTCTTGATTTTACACGTAAATACTTACGACTAAAGTTAAAATTAGTCCTAAAAGGGAACCAAGTTTTCTATTTCTCTCCGACATTTTCTAATATTGAAAGAATTAATTCAAGTGGTGGTAAGTTTTGGATAAATGTTAAAACTGGTGATCACACAGATACTTATCGATTTTTTGTTTATCTAAATGAAGGAGCGACATTAGAAAGAGTAGAATATAATTCGAAATCAATGAGAGGAAGATATGAGCGAACAGTGGTTGTACCTTATTATGAGTTTCTTAAAAAAGTAGATCCGCTGCAATATCAATTAGAAAAAATAAAAGAATCTTATTTAATGGGTGAGACTAATGATGAAAATATTTATATTAGAAAGTTCACTGGAAAAGATAATAGAAAATACGCATTGTTTTTAAAGTATAATTTTGGTGAAAAATCACCAACAATATATTATATAGATTCTAATGGTGACACCCCTGGAATGCATTTAGAATTTAGATACAAGAACGAGTATGAATTGAATGATGTTCCTCTGGAAGCGGATTATATAGAAATCGTTGATATTGTATTGAGTAATCGAAACATTGGAATTGGATCGCATATAATGAAATTATGTAAAGATATTGCTGTAGAATATGGATTTAATTATATATGGGGTTCATTGTCTATGGTAGATGAGCAAGATACAAATAATAAAGAAAGAAGAAATCATTTTTATGATAAGCATGGGTTTCAAATTACTGGAACTAAAATTAAATGTGTTTTAAAAAATGACTAAATAAATAAGAGGTAGCCAGATTGATATGGTTACCTCTTATTATATAGGCTAAGAATTGTTATTTTCGAACAACTCCTGATGAGTAATGGTAGGATTTCTATAACGTCTCCGTTTTTGTGTTAACTGCTTATAGTTAATTGCTCGTTTTGGGCAGTACTGCATACAAGCAACACACTGTTCACAGTGATGATTGAATACTGGTTTGTTATTCTTATCAAGGGTTATGTTCTTTACTGGACATACCTTCTTACAGATACCACAGGATATGCAATCATCAGAAACAGAGAAATGTTTATCTTTGGATGGGACACTCCTGACACGTAGCTTGTAATACCAGTTTAGTGGCGGAACACCATTTGGTACTTTATTTGTACGTCTATGTTTAATATCATCAATAATAGGCTGAATCAATTCCATTGGCTTTTCAGTCTTTTCTTTTACCTTTTCACTCATATTATACATAACAACATAATTAGAGAACATAACAAGCTTAGCACCATAATCTAAAGTAACATCTTTAACAGCAAGTAATTTCTTTACCTGAGCTAGCGCATTGCCAGCCATAGAGCCATACGTTGTGATTGAATACACATAACTATTATTATGTATATTCAGCTGTGAAATGAACTTATGGACTTGTAAGGGGATACCTTGAAAGTACGTTGGATAGACGAAACCAACGGTGTCATATTCCTTATCTAATTGGTAGCCATTTTTACTCATCGATTGTATTTCACAATTCACAAATGATTTTGCTATTTCTTTAGTTGCTTGTAGGCAGTTTCCTGTGCCAGAAAAATAAAATATAATATTATGTTTCATATTATCAATCCTCTTCCTTATTGATTTCATCATAGATACTAGATACTAATGTATTTACAACTTCTGGATTTTCTTTCTTTTCATGTTCTAAGGTATGAACTGATAGTTCAATTAAACGTAATATATATTGATATACTTTAATTGCTTTTTGTGTTTCCACTTCTTTTTTATTTAGTAATTCAATTGTACATTTAATTGATGTTGCAGCATTCTTATCATCTTGCTTATTATTTAAGATCTGTTGAATCTCACTTAAAGCAAAACCTCCATATTTAAGTACAGATATATATTTTAAATCCATAATTTCTTCTTGCGAATAACTTCGATATTTATTATCTCTTCGTTTTGGTTGAAGTAAACCAATACGATCATAATAACGTAATGTATCTCTAGGTATCTTCAACATCTTTGATACTTCATTTACAGTATAAGTAGCCATAGTAAGTACCTCCTAAAGCAAGTATAACATTGGAGTATGCTCACATGTCAATAATGAAAAAAAGATAAAAAAAATTATAAAAAAAGCGCCAATTTTGATAGGCGTTTTCGTTATATTATCAATTAAAGAGTTTCAATAGGTAGATTCATACCTTTCCATCCCTCGATAGCTCCAGCTAGTTCATATGCTTCAAAACCAGCTGATAACAAGATAAGTAAAGCTTCTTTACCTAACGTTGTTCCACCGTTCCAATCATAAACTACATAAGTTTTGGTTTTGTCTAACTCATCTAGGTGATTAGCCAATTCTTTTGCTGGAATTGCTATTGCACCTTTGATTTGGTCTTTTTTCACTTGTGCTGGGGCATTACGAACATCTAATACTACATATGGTGAATCAGCTTTTCCGATATTTTCTAAAACAGTAAAGTGATTGATGTATAAGCTAAGGTAAGTTTCTAATAATTCAATTTTGTTTGATTGCATAATTTATTTCTCCATTTCTAAAGTACATGTTTCAGTGCCTTCCTTAATTTTTCCAAGTAGATATGAAAATTGTTTGATTTCTTCATTAGTAAGACTGCCAAGTAATTGATGGACAGTATGAAAATTCTTAGGTAAAAATTCTTCTAAAACATTCATTCCCACTTCAGTAAGTTGTACAGGGATTGATCGTTTGTCATAAGCAGAAACACTTTTCTTGATTAAGCCTACTTGTTCCATTGCCTTTAACAGTTTGCTAACTGTAGCTTTCGTAGCACCTAATTTCTCTGAAATAACAGAAGGTAGTAATTCATGATCTGGTGCTTGCTTTAAAAACATTAAAATAATAAATCTTGATTCACTTAAATTACTCTTATCAAGAACTTCATCATATACTTTTTGCATATTACGATAAGTCCATTGAAAATCAAGAAATAACTCAGTTATAGTAGAGTCTAATTCTGAAACGTTATTCAATAATTGAATTCGCTGATTACTTGGACGATCAACAAATGAAAATTTTTCCATAAACAATCTCCTTACATATAGTTAGCCGGCTAACTATATGTAGATAATAACATAGCAAAAAAGGTTAGTCAATATGAAAAGTCATTGTTTTAATTCAAAAAAGTAGCTGTAACAAAATAGATTAATCATCTGATTAATCTATTTTGTTACAGCTACTTTATTATACTTTAAAATGTATAAGGATGATGATTCAATATTAAAGTGTTAACCTTCCAGCGAATTTCAATAACTTACTCATTCCTGGTTGGATTTCCAGTTTATTCTTTTTCATACCTTTAATTGTTACAGTAACTACTTTAGGTACATCCATCGTAGGAAAACGACTACTATCATCATTTTCTTGATCATCACGATTAAATAGAGGTTTTGAAGTTTTAGGTGGAGCAACTTCAAATACTTTTACACTTGTATCTTTTAATTGTTGACGTAGTGATTTTGTGTAAGTATGAAGTCCTATTTTTGCTGCACTATATATAGGAGCTTTTGGGAAAGATATAAATGCAAGACCAGATGAAACATTAACAACAGCAGATGTAGTCTGTTGTTTTAGATGTGGCAAGAATTCTTGAGTCATTCGAATGGGGCCATTTAAATTAACATCAATTTCACTACATACTTTATCATATTCAGTATCATTAAAATCGATTGCACGCATAATTCCTGCATTGTTTATTAATATATTTAGGTTAGGGAAGTCTGTTGTCACTTTTGAGTAAAGTTCCTTAATTGCTTGTGGATCACTCACATCACTTTGATATATGTGAACCTCTGGCAAATCTTTTTTAGTTGCCTCTAACTTAGACATATCTCTACCTGTCACAATAACTGTGTTACCTAATGAAGTTAATTGCTTTGCCATCTCAAGACCAATTCCTGATGTGCCACCAGTAATTAATATAGTATCTGATTGTAAATTCATTTTAGTTTTCTCCTTGTTTTATATTTTAAATATAAATAAATATTGATTCAAATTTTTATAGTATCAACCTTGTATGTTACTCCATTCATTACGACCTTTATCAGTTAGTAATGGAGTAAGTAATGCCCAGACTGTTTTTCGAAAATCTGGAGTTTCATTTTTAAGTTCTTTATCCAATGCATCTTGCTCGTGCCAACGAGTAAGTAGAAATAATAAAGCTGAAATCAGAGATTCGTATTGCCCATCATACCAAGGTGGATTTATTAAACCAGTCTTTTGTAGATTGTCTAGAGTAGTACTTAAGATATGTTTGTTATCTTGGAACACCTCTGCCTGAAGCTTCTTAATTGGTTCACTTATCGACGATAATTGCGAATATTGTCGGAAATAATATAGATGCTGTTGTTGTAATTCTTGAGTATGAATCAATAATGTATCCACTTCTTGCAAATTTGTCGCAGGAACTAATATCATTTCTTGAGTATGCTTTTCAAGAATGGCAGCTTCAATTAATTCTAGTTTACTTTTATAATAATAAGCAAGATTTCCAACACTAATATCCAGTTCTGCTGCAATATCTCGTAATGATACATTATTATATCCACTTTCTGTAAATAACTTGCGTGTAGCAATCAATATATCTTCACGTGTAGTTTGTTTTTTTCCTTTGCTCATAAGATACCTCCATTCACAGTTAGAACACTTGTTCTAATTCGATTATAGAACAAGTGTTCTAACTTGTCAATAATCATTTTATATTTTGAAGATCGTGAAGAGGAAATTCTATAATAATTAGAAAGACCAGTTTTATTTATATACCTTAATGTAAGGGAATGTAGCTCTAATAATTGACAAATGATTATTGTATGACAACATTATAGTATTGTTACAATACTATATTTGAACAATACTATACAAAGGAGATCATAATATGTATTCAGTAGATGATTCAATGAGTTATCAGTTGATGAAGTTGGTACATGTATTAAATAGTTCACTTCAAAAAGAATTAAAAAAAAATAGAAATTACTACAGCTAACTATGGAATTATGTTAGTTGTTCATGAAAACCCAGGTATTACACAAACAGAAGCAGCAATTGCTAAAGGAATGGATAAAGCTACTTTAGGACAAATGATTGATGTTTTGGAGAATAAAAAACTTATAGTAAGTGAGGAAACAAATGGATTTGATGTATGGAAATTAAAAGATTATATTGATGATAAATTGGGTGAAAAAATATAAAGCCAAATCCTTATTCTATACTAAAAAATAATATTTGGTATTCTTATAAGAAAAGTTAGTAATTCACTATAAACACAGGAGGAACGAAATATGACAATTACATTTATTACAGGTGGTAACACAGGACTAGGCTATGAATCTGCCAAACGTTTAAAGAGATTAGGTCATAAGGTATATATTGGTTCTAGAAATGAAGAAAAAGGAAAAAAGGCAGCGAATGAATTGAATGTAGAATATATTGTTATTGATGTAACAGATGAAGAGTCTGTAAAAAAGCTGCAAATGAATTATTGAAAAGAGAAGGGCATATTGATGTCCTGATCAATAACGCTGGTATTTCTGGTGGAAGAACTACACCAAGAGAAGTGACAGTAGACATAATGGAACATGTTTACCAGACAAATGTATTTGGCGTTGTGAATGTGACTCATCATTTTCTACCATTATTAGATAATTCAGAACATCCAGTTATTGTAAATGTGAGTAGTGGACTTGGCTCATTTGGCACTATATTAAACCTAGAGACAATAGAATCAAAAGTAAATACTTTGGCATATAGTTCTTCAAAAGCTGCGGTATCCATGTTGACAGTTCAATATGCAAAAGGATTACCACATATGCATATTAATGCAGTGGATCCAGGACCTACAAAAACTGGAGAACAGTTTAGTAGAGGAGCGCAGACACTAGAAGAGGGAACTGATGCAATTGTTAAAATGGCTACAATCGACAAAGATGGACCGACAGGAACGTTTGTAAATAAAGATGGTATTATACCTTGGTAAAAGAAAAAGAATTCTTCAGTCAAATTTGAAGAATTCCTTTATTTCATTAATTTATGGAGAATAAAAGAGAGTAGTAGCCAAAGAACAAATGCTAAGACTATTGTAACAATCCATCCAAAAGGTTCGTTTTCTAATGGCAGTGGCATATTCATACCAAAGAATCCTGAAATTATAGTTGGAATTGTTAATAGAATAGATAATGCAGTTAATACTTTCATAGTATCATTTAGATTGTTATTTAAAACATTATTATAGGTTCCAGATAATTGCTGTAAGATTTGTGAAGCAAGTTTAGTCATTTCAACTAATTGTCGAGCTTCAATTAAAGCATCTTCAAATTGCTCTTTTTCACTATCATTTAGAACACGATAAATCATATGGGTTTTTACTTGTTCTAATAAAACGACATTTTGTCTAGTTGCTGATACAAAATAAACAATACCAGTTTCTAAATCAGATAAAGACAATAAATTTTTCTTTGTTGTTTTCTCTTTTAGTTTGTCATTAATAGTTTTACGATCACTATTCATTTCTTCAACCAGAGGAAAAAATGCATCTGAGATAATAAATAAACTACTAAATAGAAATTGAAAAATACTAATATCAGTATTTAATTCTAAATGCTGTTTCATCTTATCAACAATATATTCATTTTTATTATTAGTAATCGTAATTAATTTAGTGTTTTTAATAATAAATGTCATTGGTATTGTTTCATAATGATCATCTATTTTCTCTTGATTAGGAACATTAAAAATTAAAACAAATGTATCATTCAACTGATCATACTCTAAATGGGGACGTTCATTTCTATCCAAAGAGTAAGCAATAATTTCATCATCAATCTCATATTCTTTATATGACTTTGATAAGTCACCAATATCATCTGTATTTATGTTAATCCAGTTATACATATTTTCATGGAAATCTATTTTAGTAATCATAATTATCAACTCTCCCTTTTATAATCAAACCATAATTATTATATCAGCAACTCCAAATAAAGCCATATAAATCAATGTTATAATATTGGTATTTTAAAAGTGAAAATCTATTTCTAAAGAAATCTTAAGAAAGTCTGGATATACACTGTTTCCTATAGTAGAAAATTATTTACTGGCTTAGTGTTATTAACTGATTGACACTAATTTGATGCTTTGTTATTATAAATATGTAAAAAGAGCAAATCTTTTTTACAAACTGAGTGGTCGAGAATGGCTAAACCACATTAAATAATAATATGCGCATTAATAAACGAAAGTACTAGTTTAATAAAGGACTGGTACTTTTTTGTTTGAAGGAGATTAATGAAAAAAGACAAGGAATTAGAAACTATAAAAATTAGTAACAAAGGCAACTCAATGAAACGTTGAGTTGCCTTTATATTGCTATACCGTAAAAATTAAGTATGATTTAGGTAGAGGTGATATTATGTTTAAAGAAAATTTAAAAAAGCTTCGCATGAAAAGCAATCTTTCACAACTACAACTAGCAGAAATGTTACATGTTAAACCACAAACCATTTCTAAATGGGAACTAGGTAAAAGTGAACCTGATTATGAAATGATAGAAATGTTATGCAATATTTTTAATGTTGATGCAAATAAACTGTTAGGAATAAAAAAACCAAAACGAATTACAAATCTTTTCATAAGCAAAAAGGAATTGAGCAAAGTAGAAAAATATATAAATGCTAATCGTTATTGGATAAGATTCACTGCTATTTCTCCGACAAAGAAACAGCTACAGAGAATAGGAGAATGGGAATATTATAAAGTGGAACCTAAGCAAGGAATTTTTCGAAATTCAAAAGACAAAGATGAAATTATTAGTTTGCTTAAAATACTTTTTGAATGCAATGATAATGATTTTGATATATACGAATTGAAAATGCCTCAAACTGTTCCATATGGATTTTAGATGTCATTTAACCATTAGCAGACAATTATGATAAAGAATAATGGGGATAAACATACATAAAATTCTTATACTGTTTGAAGAGAATAATTAATTTTATACTGTTTTGTCTTTTCTAAAGTTTTGATATAATCAAAACTATAAGTATATTATTTGATAATAGAATGTAGAAAGGAACAATTATGACGCGTGAAGAACAAAAGTATCTAAAACTAATGAAGAAAACATATGAGAGTACGATTCGTTCTTGCGGCAAAAAGCATGGATACAAGATGATCAATGGATATGTGTATAAAGTTATAGATAATATGATATATGAATTATTAGTGTTTGTTCCACCAGTAAAACTAGGAAAAAGTATCAAAATTAATTTGTGGTGTAAACCAGTAGCGCTGGATGACATCTATTGGGATGTATTTGATATGAAAGAAGTTGCAGATAAAGAACCATTTAGTTTTCATGTACAAGGAGCATTTACAGCAGATTGTTTACAGTTACAGCAATGGGAAGTTTCTATATCAGGACCTGAAGAGATGGGAAATGTTCTTGATTTTGTATTTGATCAGACAGAGCAGTATTTAGAAAAATATAGTTCTGAAATTAAAACAATGAATGATTTTAAAAACATGATTAGTGATAATTCTTATCACACTTTAAATTATATTTTATGTGAGATATATGAGCATAATTATCAAAAAGCTTTGGATATAATAAATATTCAATTAGCCAATGGTGATACTGGAAAATATGTTTGCGGATCTAAGGGAATTATTGAATATGCGAAAGAATATTGTGAACAAAGAATAAATAAAAAACAGACACTCACATAAATTGTGAGTGTCTGTTAATATACTGGTAACATTTGCTTTGAAACTACTTTCTCTTGAATGTTGATTACTTCATTGATATCAATTAGTTGAGAAAGCAGAACTCCTATTTCAGGACGTTCCAGGCTTGTAATAACAACTGCCTCAGAGTCAGCATTGTTATCAACATCGATTGGTAAATACTTGAAGTCCGGATAACGTTCCACAATTTCATCAATATTCCAAACCGCCGCATCAATTTCTTTGGTTGATATTTTTTCCATGATCTGATTATAGTTTAGTTTTTTTAAGTTAACCTTATAACCATTAACAACCTTATAAGTAAGTTGTTCCTGATCAATCGAGTTCATATCAATACCGAGTGTAAGACCATCACGTAATACTGTTTCTATGTCTTTTGCGAAAACAATACAGTGACCAGAGAGGTAGGAGTGTTCTCCAAAACTTTGAATAATCTTAATTGCTTTTTTGTTGTGAATTGCAAGTTCTGCAGTATACTTTGACACAATTGAAAAATCATAACGGCCACTTTCGATCATATCAATCCTGGAGTTTGATCCAGACATATAAGCAAGATTAATTCGTAGACCAAACTGATTATCTAAAACGGTTTTTAAACCAGTTGCCAATCCTTCATATTTCTTTGAATAGGGAAGTGGCATTACTCCTATCACAAATGAGATATCTGCAAACTCCAAGAGTTTATAGATATCTTTTTTTAATAGATAACTTCCCATATGTCCTTTAGAGACAGTAGTAATTGCTTGATTAGATTTTAAAGTTTCTAATGCAATTTGTACGGTTCCTCTTGCAACATCTAATTCTTTCTCAAATACACTGATTGTAGGAATTCGCTCATCTGTATCTAGAGCGAGAAAGAATTTTGCTAATTTAATGATTGCCTGACCATTCTTGTTATAGATTGACATTAAGTGTACTCCTTTAACTACATGTATTTTATCATAGAAAAATCATATTTACTATGGATTATGACGAAAATACAAAAAAATGTATATTAATATTGACAACGCTTTCAAAAGGAAATACAATGAAGGTATCAAAATACAAAAAAATGTATATTGAAGAAAGGAGGATGCATGTTTTTAAATAAAGTGATAGATAGAAATAAGCAATTGGTTGATTGTGCAGTTCAATTAAGCAAAGACTTCAAGATTCGTCCTGATACATTTGTAGTTGATGTTGATCAGTTCAAAGAAAACTCTAAAATTATGTTAGATGAAGCAAAAGCAAATGATGTGAAGTTATACTTCATGTTAAAGCAGTTGGGTAGGAATCCATACTTGGCTAGAATTTTAACTGATATGGGTTATTCTGGTGCAGTTGTTGTCGACTATAAAGAAGCGGAAGTATTAATGCAGCACAATATTCCAATCTGTAATGTTGGTCATTTAGTACAGACACCAAATTATCTTATTGAAGACTTGATTGTTTATGGTGTTGATTACTTCACTGTATTTTCTATAGAGAAAATCAGAAAAATTAATATGTATGCAAAAAAACATAATGTTGTTCAAAAACTTATGTTACGAGTAATTGATGATAGTGATTTAATCTATAGTGGTCAAAAAGAAGGAATATTGTTAAAAGACTTTGAAGAGTTGGTGAAACAAGTAAAAGAACTTGAAAATGTTCAGATTGATTGTTTAACTGTATTTCCTGCAATTTTATTTGATAGTGAGAAACAAGCATTTGTTGAAACCGAAAATCTGAATACAATGAAGAAGGCTGAATTGATATTAAATAATCTTGGAATAAAAATATCAGAGTTGAATGTTCCTTCTGCTACCTGTACCAGTTCCATTCCGCTAATTAAGCAACTTGGTGGAACCATTGGTGAACCAGGTCATGGACTTACAGGGACAACGCCTGGTCACGCTGTATTGGACTTAGAAGAAAAAACAGCAGTTGTATATGTCAGTGAAGTTTCACATAACTTCAAAAATCATGCTTATTTCTTTGGTGGGGGATTCTATCGCCGTGGACATTGGAAAAATGCATATGTTGTGAAAGCAAAAGGAGAGGCAGTAATTGATGAAGTTATCTTACCAGATTTAGATAGCATTGACTATTACATTGGACTTCAAAACAATCATGAAATAGGAGATATCGTAATTAGTGCATTTCGCTTTCAAATGTTTACCAGTCGAAGTGATATCGTTCTAGTGGAAGGGATTCATAGTGAGCAACCACTTACGATTTATCGATATGGACCACTGGGAGAACGCCATGAGTAATCGATTCATTGTAGTTGTCTTAGATAGCTTTGGTGTTGGTGAGATGAAAGATGTTGCTGAAGTGAGACCACAAGATGTAGGAGCAAACACAGCGTTACATTTATTAGAATCAAGTGAATTGAAAAGTTGGAATACCCTTATTGATTTAGGTTTAATGAATGCAATAGATACAGAATTACCTGTGTTCAAGAAATCATCAACAGCAATATGTGGTATTGCTAATTTAAAACACTACGGAGCAGATTCCTTCTTTGGTCATCAGGAAATTATGGGGACAAATCCTAAAAAACCATTATTCTCTAAATTGTCAGAAGTAATTGATGATATAGAGATTACACTAAGAAATGAAGGATACCAGACCAAACGAATTTATAAGGATGGAAAAGAAATATTGTCAGTAAATGATTGTATGTTTGTTGGTGATAATATTGAAACTGATTTAGGTCAAGCCTTTAATGTAATCGGTGCAATTGATTTATGTGGATTTGATGAAATTAAAAACGTAGGGAAGATTGTTCGGGGACAGGTTAAGGTAGCAAGAGTGATTGCCTTTGGTGGGTCTGGTGTGAGTTATCAGAATCTTGTAGACAACATAAAAGTATTTGATGAGTATATCGGTGTTGATGCACCAGGCTCTGGTGTATACAAAGCGAATTATCATGTTGTACACTTAGGTTATGGAGTTGATGAGAAAGTACAGTTACCATATCAGTTACATAAAAAAGGAGTAGATTGTTACTTCTATGGAAAAGTTGCTGATATTGTGATAAATCCATCACATCATAATTATTCATGTGTTGATAGTAGTGAATGCTTTGAAAAATTATTAGATGATATAAGAAAGAAAAAAGATGGATTTTATTGTTTGAATATTCAGGAAACAGATTTAGCTGGTCATGCACAAGATGTAAAGCGATATGTAGATCGAATCAATCTTTGTGATCAATATCTAAATAAAATCATTTCTGAACTTGATACAAATGATATTCTGTTGGTATGTGCAGATCATGGAAATGATCCAACAATCGGTCATGCCAAACACACTAGAGAAAAAGTACCATTATTAATTTATACACCAAATCTAAAAGATGTCTCATTAACTATTGGCGAGCGAGATACTCTTGCAGATATCGGAGCTACAGTTGCAGAATACTTTGATTGTCAGATACAATATGGTACATCATTTCTACCACTATTAAAGAAAAAGGAGAATCATTATGAATGAGTTATTAGAAAGAATTGATATGTTATTGGAAATAAACATGGTTACAGACTATGAATATACAGATTTAAAAAAGATAGTCGATATTTTAAATGAACATACCAATGTTCTAATAACTGATGAAACAGCAGGTGTGTTTATAACACATATTGCTGCTGCAATGAAACGCCAGCGCGATAAAGAACAACTAAATCAACTAGAACAAAGTGTAGTTGATGAGATTAGGGGATGTGAAGAATATGTATATGCAGAAGATCTTACAAATAAAATTGTAACTGCAATACAAACATCTTTACCAGAAAACGAAATACATTTTATGTATTTACATTTATGCAATATTTTAAAATCAGATAAGAGAAGAGGTGAATAAAATGAAAATTGCAATTGGAGGACTAAAGAAAGATGAAATGAAAGCAGCAGTATTAGCTGCTAATCCAAATATTGAAGTTATTATTACAAACGATATGAAAGCAATACCAATGCTTAAAAACAAGGAAGTTGATTACTATCTAGGGGCTTGTGAAAGTGGTGGTGGAGCAGCAATTTCTATTTTAATTGGAGCAATTGGTTATTCTAAATGTGCAACGATTTGTAAGAATGGAGAAAATCCAAAAAAAGAAAAAATTGAGAAGATAGTGAATGAGGGAAAAATAGTATTTGGTATGGCACATGACAAGATCGATGTTGCCGCACCTATTTTAATCGAGATATTAAGTGACAGAGAAACAGGGGGACAATAGAACATGTTTGATGGATATTCAGCATTAGATTTTATAGTAGTAATAGCATTATGTGCTTCTTCAGCATTTTTATCAAATATTGGAGCAGCAGTATTCCATGATGGAATTCGTCCAGTAATTCCAGAATTTATTGAAGGGCGTATGAAGCGTCCGGAACTAGCATCAATTGCATTTGGATTAAGTGTTGGGTTTATAGCATCTGTAGGAATCGCATTTACCATTTCAACAAAATTATTAAATCCATGGTTACTCTTCCTATCAACGGATATTTTAGGAATTATCGCACCAAAAAAATGGCTTGCTCCAATCTTTGGAGGAATCTGGGGTGCACTATGTTTATCTAGTTTAGGGATGATAAATACTGCATTAACTTCATTACCAGTTGATATGATTACAGGATTAGGAGCATTAGGTGATCCAGTTATTGCCGGATTCTCATTATTCCCTTTAATTGCAATCTTTCGTCAGTTTGGTGCTAAGAAGGGAATTATCTCTACAGTAGTAACATTACTGGTTAGACAAATTGTAGTTATTACAGTTCCAAATATGACCGATGTATTACAGATGCTTACAGGGATTGTAATTTTGATAGGATTAGCTATCTTTACCGATGTGAAAGCTAAGAAGGAACAAAAAGAAACTGCAGTTGTTGAAGAGGGTGAAAACATCTTTACCCAACGTATTAACCGAATCAAAAAGAATTTACCATTCTTAATGATTACTGGTGGATTAATTGCAGTTGCATGTAATATTGGTGTATTTGCAGGTTCAGAGGTTTCAATTTATACACTTGCAGATGCATATAAATCAGTTGATCCATCAACTACAAGTGAGTTGGTTAATCAGGCAGCATTAGCTGAAACAATGCGTTCGTTAGGATTTATTCCATTAATTGCAACAACTGCAATTACAACTGGAGTATATGGTGTTGCAGGATTATGTTTTGTATATCCAATTGGATACTTAATGCCAAATCCTATTTTTGCAGCAATCGCAGGTGCTGCAGTAATCTTTATTGAAGTTATGGTATTAGGTTTAATTGGTAAAGGGTTTGAAAAACTGCCATCAATTAAAGATGCTTCAGATTCAATTCGTTCTTCAATGATTACCGCAATGGAATTTGCACTGTTGATTGGATCAGTAAATGCGAGTATTCAAATGGGTGGTACTACCGGATTCTTTATCTGTGCAATGGTATACTTTATCAATGAATTAACAGGTACAAAAATTATGAAGATGGCAATTGGTCCAGTGGGAGCAATTACTGCAGGTATTCTACTAAATATATTACATGTTGTAGGTTTATTCCCATTACTGTAAACTAAACATATGATACAAGCAGTAAGAGGAAGTATTCCTAAAGAAGATTTAGGAATTACCATGTCACATGAACATTTAATTATTGATTTAAGAGATGTGAGAAAAGATAATGAATCTTATATCAGTGATGTAGATGTGGTGTGTGAAGAGTTAAAAACAATAAAAGAATTAGGTGTAAAAAGCATAGTAGAATTATCAACAATTGATATGCATCGAGATGTGAAGAAACTGTTAGAGATTTCAAATAGAATGGATATGCATATTGTTTGTGCTACTGGTTATTATTTGCAGGAGTATCATTCAAAATGGCTGCTAGAGGCTTCAATAGAAGACATTTGTGAGGTTTTTAGGCATGAGATAACAATTGGTATTGATGACACGGAAATCAAAGCAGGAGTCATTGGAGAAATTGCTAGTGGATATGATGGTATTCGTGAAAATGAAAAGAAAGTTCTAATTGCTGCAGCAAGAGTATCTAAGGAAACAGGCTGTGCAATTAGTACCCACTGCGATCATGGTCGTTATGGTGAAGAACAGGTAGAAATATTATTAAACGAAGGACTGAATCCAGATAGTGTTATTATTGGACACATGGATTTACTCTTGGATTTAGATTATCATGTAAGAATTTTAAAACAAGGAGTAAACATTGCATTTGATACAGTATCAAAAACAAGTTACCAAAGTGATGAAGATCGAGCAAAACAATTAAAACAACTTCTTGATTTAGGGTATGAAGATCACATTGTACTTTCTCAAGATGTATCAAGAAAGAGTTATTTAGTTAGTGAAGGTCGATTGGGGTATACACCAGTTATGTGTTACTTTGTGGATTTACTGAAACTAGAAGGAGTAAGTGAACAGCAATTAGAGAAACTATTAATTCATAACCCTGCTCGTATTTTAGATTTCTGATATATGAAGATAAAATTCAAATAGTTTATTTCATGCAGCTATTAGATAGAAGGTGAGATACATAGTGGAATTAAATAGACAAAAACGATTACTAGATATTCAAACAGTAACGAATACGCGTGAATTAGGTGGATACAAAACAAAAGATGGTAAAAATACAAGAGTTAAATGTTATGTTCGTTCAGCATCACCAAGTACAATTTCAAAAGAAGATATAGACTATTTATATAATTATGGAATTAGAGCACAGATTGATTTACGCAGTGAATATGAATCAAACCATGCTCCAAGTGGATTAAAAGATTATAAGGATATTGCATATTATCATATCGATTTATTTGATGGAGCGAATATGATTGATATTCCAAATGCACTTGATAGTTATGATGATTTGAGTGATATTTACATTTATATTATTGAAGAGTGTAAAGAAAAAATAAAAGAAGTATTTTTAACTTTATTAAAACATAAGAAAGATACAGTATTCTTTAATTGTTCAGCTGGTAAAGATCGAACAGGAGTCATTTCATCTTTATTGCTAGGTTTAGTAGGATGCAGTGATGAGGATATAATTCAAGATTACTCTGAATCATATGAGAATAATCAACCAATAATAAATGAGTTAAAGAAAACAGTGAACGAAGAAAGAAAAGACTTCTTATACTCAGAACCAGAATATATGGTGAAGTTTCTGAGGTATTTAAAAGAAATATATGGAAGTATCAGAGAATTACTTCTTCAATGTGGCTTAACTACAGATCAATTAGATGAAATAATTAGTCATTTTAAAGAATAAAATAAAAAAATAACAACTAATCATATTTGAAATAGTTGTTATTTTTTAGTGTACAATCAAAACAATTTCTTTCCATCTAAAATATTAATATCTAGTTCTTTCGCCAATGAAGCCTGTTTAAATGGATTTATCTTTTCAACAACATCATCACGTTTGAAAAACGTGCCTGTACTCTTAAACCAGAAAGTTACACTAGCCTTTACACATTGTTCACGAATGCTAAGAATCCAATCATAATCAAGCTCTCTTGCTTCTTTACCGCTCTCACCACTCACAGTAACATGATCAACACCAGAAAGGTAAGGGGTTAAATCTATTGGTCCAAGCATTGGTGAGCATGATATAAATTTACGTTTCATTGGATAAGAGAGAAACAAAGGTAAACGATAATCTGCTAATTCCTGTGTTTCAACAGTGCAACCAATATTTACATTGTCATAACCTTCACCCCAATCAGAAGGAAGTGACTCCATAAAACGATCAATTCGTTTTGTCAGTATTAGAAAATTGATATCTTGTCGCTGCTTTATTATCGTCCATGCTTCTTTACGCCATTCATCAGCCTCAGGAAGAAAGAAGTCAGTGGCAAAGCAGGTAGGCAAAATCTTATCTCCTTTGATGTTGTATTCACCATTGGCTTTTGTTCTTATCGGCCAATCAAATTTATCAGTTTTTGTGATTGTATTTTGTCCATATCGTTTTGCATGAGGACCATAAAAATAACAATTTGTACATCCATCACTTATTTTATAGCATCCTGTCCAGGGTTCCCAGTTCATAAAATTCTCCTTTATGTATCTTTAATAGTTTTATTATACCAAAATTAACAGTTACATTACTTAAAAAGTACAGACTTGTTAAGCTTAGTTGACAAAATGACAACAGATATTTATTGATGAACTACTTATTATACGTTAAAGTTTTATTACATAGATAGATAAGGAGGATTTTAAATAATGAAATTCCATGAAAAGTTATATGACATACGAAGAAAACAAGGGTTGTCACAAGAAGAACTAGGGTATGAATTACAAGTGTCACGACAAACAATTTCAAAATGGGAAACAGGTCAATCATATCCGGATTTTCAAAAATTAGTTATGTTAAGTGATTACTTTGGCATGACATTGGATGAGTTGGTACATGATTTAGATGTGGAAGATATACGAGAGAAAAATCTAACTGATGAGAAAGTATCATCAATGCACATGGATCTTGAAAAGATGAAATATTTGGCAAAATTGATTGCTAAAATCTTATGTGTAATAGGTATTGTTATTTTTTGTGTCGCCATCATTACATTCATTATTCATTTAATATTTCCAGATTTTGATTTTATATGGCAATCTAAATAATTATTCATTTAAACAATCAGCTGTTATAAAACCTCAATAAAATTGAGGTTTTTTGAAATTATGAGAGAAAGTATAATTATTTAATCCACTTATTTTGTAATTAGTGGAAGAGGGATTCCTTGTTCCATTATACCAGGTCCAAACTCTGTTGTTTCTCCAGTTTCTGGATTCGTTGGCTGATCAACATAAAGTAAATAGCCACTCTTACCATATCGACCAAGTTTACTTTGATTATAGTATTCACTGTCCATACAAACATTAACAGCTTTTAATGCGATTGCTACTTCTTTACTACCTTCAAAAAGTTCATGCTCCCATAAAAATTCGCATTCGATATTTAAAAAGCACTCTTTGATTTGAGGCGCATTTACTTTTGATGCAGTTTCTGCCGTTAATCCAGCTGCTGTGATTTCATCAGTATCAAATTCATTATTATGAATTGTTTTAATGCAACGCTCATAGATATCATTTGAAGGAAAGTTTAATACACATACTCCTGTTTCTTTCAACGACTGATACATATGACCACCTTTATCGACTTTGTTCATTATGCAGATAAAGTTACCAGGTCCACTTCCCACAAAAGATGACCATGAATGTAAACAAGCATTTTCTTTACCATTTGCTTTCCAACCAGTGACAACAAATACAAGTGAAGGCATAGCTAATACAAAATCATACCATGACATATTTCCACAAGCTTGCAGGTACTGGTCATTAAACCTTTCTGGTTTTTCAAAAATTGATATTTCCTTTTTCATATTATAGTTCTCCTTTAATTCCATGATAGCATAATGAATATGACAATATACTGTCATATTGGTCAATTATAACTATTGTTAATTACTATCTTTTTTTCTTAATCAGTTTATTATTGTTAATTAATCGGAATAATAGAAATTTATATTCAAGGAGAAACTATATGAATTTTGATATCACCTGTGAACAACAAGATATAGAGTCCCCACTACAGACTACAAAAGAAGTAGAAGAAGCAATCCAATCTTTGTCTACTGATGAAAATTACAGTGATATTCTAATAGAAGTAGAACCTGCGTTTGATAATATCATCGTATTAATGGTTGATTATGTAAGAAAAGAAGAAGGCGGGTTGTTTAAGAAAAAGAAGGTCACGGATATGTACTATCGTGTTCATGCAGTTGTAAATATGCATGAAGAAGAGGATTTTATAAATTACTATTATAAAGCGAGTTCTTATGAAGAAGTTAGAAATATCGTTCTTGATTTTATAGAAGGCAAAAGAACTCCAAGTGTTCATAACTGGACTACAGATAAACGTTTATACTAGAGAGATAAATGAAAGGCTAATGCGAATTAGTCTTTTCATATAGGATATCAGACTAATTAAATAGTTAATGTTCATTCTCGTTTAGTCAGAAAAAATTGCTATTATCATTTATCGTCGTATAATTAAATTGTGTAATTTATCAAGTTTTCAATAAACTAATAATCGTGAGTGAGTAATAGTTTGAAAAGGTGAAAAGGAGATAGCACTATGAGTATTGAAGAAAGAATTCGTATATATAAAAAGAAAAGAAGGATGTATTTATTAGGATTACTAATCGTAACGATTGTTATTACAGCAGCTATTTTTTACTTGATTTCAGAGCCTCATTTTTCTGGAGGGTTCTATATAAAGTATCCAGCAATTTTGATTGGTGGGTTGTTTGTACTACTTTTTGCAGCTTCAATGGGTCGCACAATGTTAATAATCAAAAATGTTAATTCGATAGTCCTATTTTATTCTGAAACTGGAAACATTGATGATGCACTTTATATATTGAAGCAATTAATAGAACAAAAAGGAAATTGGTTTGATTTTAATTTTTTAATGGGTTCATATATTAGTTTATTAAGTATAACTGTTGATGCAAATGAAATTACAAATGTCTTAGGAACCTATAAGAAACGATTGAAATCGTTAAATTCTAATGTAGTTCTAAATATACTTAAAAATTTGATTACCTATCATGAAGATAATGATAGATTTTTTGCTTTCTATGAACTGACAATAAATCAAAAGAAGAGAAGAGTGAGTAAAGCAGTTCGCGAGCAAATGGATCTTCAACAAAAACTTCTACACATTGATTATTTAATGCGTAGTGAACAATATGAACAGGCGCTACAAGAGTTGAATGATTATGAAATAAAACAGGAAGCTGATAAGTTAGTTGTATATAGTAGAAAAGCAACGATTTATTTTTTATTAAATGATCAGGATAATTATCGTCTTTACAAAGAGCAAGCATTTCAGTATTCACCAACCTTAATTGCATATCATAATTTAAAGCAATTAGATGAAACAGGTGAGATTACATATGAACCAATAGATAATGAAGTTTATAAAGGTATTGCGCAAAAGGAAGCAAAAAGAAAACCGATTATATTTGTTTTACTTCTTGTGTGGTTTTCGTTCACGTTATGGTCTATATCTAATTCATATCAAAAAGGTCTTTTAGGTGACACATATACTGATTTTGAAAGGCTATCTAAAGAGTATCTAGATAAGGATGTAGTAGAAATAGGGACTTTGTTTGAAACGGATACTGTAAACGTTGCACTATTTGAAGCATATGATTTAGTAGATGATGATGACAATTCTGCAGAGAGATGGACTAAAAATTTAAGAAAAGTGACAATAGGAGTAATCTATGTAAACGATGATAACGAAATATATAAATACTCGTTTGATGAAATTGATTTGAGTGAAAAAACTGAAGATATTATGCTTGTCTCTCTTGATGGGTATACGATTGTAATTAATGATTCAGATGAAGGAAGCAAGATAAATCAAGTTGATTATAGTGGGAAGAGTTATCCAGTTAAGATTCTTAAAGCAACTGATGGAACAACTGCAACTGGTAGATATAATTACTTTGAAGTAGGACTTGTTGAAGGTGAAGTTGAAGATGCAGTACAGCTATATTTTCATCATGAAGAATAAATAGAGTAACCGAAATAATTATTAAAAGTAAGAAATACAAGAATAGTATTATTAATATTGACTTTGACATCGTGGCGTAGTTTATTCTATATCTAATATCTATTTGATATAGAAAGAATGAAGGATTTATCACATGCAAAAAACAATTAATGAAATGGCTCAGTATATAAAAAATCTAATTCCATCAACTATTCCAGAAACATATGAAATCAAGCCAATGTTTTTTGATATAGCTGATGAAGAAACAATAAGAAATGGAGTTCTTGCTTTTAGAGAACTTCTTTATTCTTTTTGTGACTTATTAATAAATGAAGGAAGTGTGTATGAAAAGCTATCATCTGTTTCAAAGGGGAATGATTCTCATCCAAGTTTACCAAAGAGTTATCCATTCTTGGATTATATTAAAAGTATATTGTTTAATATAGGGTATTATGGAGTATTGAACAACAATAACAAGGAACTCGTATTAGATGATACACGGTTACTTACAACTTCTGTAGGCGTAGATGGAAGAGCAATGAAAGCAAAAATATCTAATTCAAAAGTAATAGAGGTACTAAAATTCTTAAATTGTTGTGGCCTACACTTTATAGGTGTTGACTTAGATGCAAAGAAAATTAATATTACAGTTATTAAAAAATTAAAAATTTCATATCCAAACAATCAGGATACACTGACTGGTTTAAAGGTTATGGCGATTGCTCAAAAAGAGTTATATGAAAAAGGAAAACATGATATATTTTTACGATGTGATTATAGAATATTAAAAGAAGAGGATACAAATGTATTAGCAGTGTTAAAAGATTTTATTGAACCATTATCTATTAAAGTACAAGAATTCACTTTAGAATTACATCAATACTGTCTTGATGAAGGATTAAGGTGTATTGTAGATGTATTCTATCTAGGTGTTCGATTTATCTATTTCTATAAGAATAAAGAAGTATGGACAATTTCTTCATCTATTGATACAGGATATCGAATATTAATTAAAGCAAATAATACAGATCAGTATAGTGATGTTATAAAAAGCTTTACCAAATCCCTACAAGATTTAATTGCCAGAGGATATGGATGTAATAAGAAACTGTTTAATGAACCATGTCAAAAAGGATGCCATGGATTTAGTTTTTCTTTAGATGATTCCATTCTTGATATAAAAGATTATATTAAAATTTGGATTGATAATGAGATATCATATTATAATACAAGTAATTTCATAAAAAAGTAATTTTTATATCATTCTACAATAACTCTTTAAAAATGTATAACTAAAGAGTTATTAGCAGATAATTCACCAATTAAACAGTCTAGAATTTTTTGTACTAGATGGAATGGATTGGATATGATATCTGGTGTAGTTGAAGCTTTGGATGATAAGGAATTTTTGGTAGTTTGATTAATTCGTTACAGATGAAAGTAATGGGAAAGATTTAGATTAGTCTTAAACATTCTATAATTACATAGTATCGTATTTAAATAATGATATAATATATTAGAAGATAAGGTTTATTGCGTTTATTTTGAATGCAATAAACCTTTTTGAATATTTAATAATTTTATTTCTATGCAATTTCAAAGCAAGGGAGAGTAAAAAAAGATATACGATTTTTTTACATTTCGTGTGAATAGTTTAAAAATAAAGTTATTTTTTAGTGAAGTACATGTAAAAAAAGAGAGAGATAAGGTTAGGAAGTTGAGATATGATGTGTATGCGCTTACACGAAAGGGGGCAGCATACTTCATTAGTATTATTTTGTGTGTTAGTAAATCAAAAGTATGTATAAAACGTAATTTCACTAAAAAGGAGAATCATTATGAGTGTTAAAGAAAACGTAAAAACAATAATAGATTTAGTTGGTGGTGTTGATAATATAAATACAATCAGTCACTGCTTTACTAGATTAAGATTTATATTAGTAGACCGTAAAAAAGTAAATGATGAAGAATTAGCAAAAGCAGACGGAGTAATGGGAGTTATTGATGTTGGAGGACAACTTCAGGTTGTTATAGGGAATTCAGTATCAAAGTATTACGAAGCTGCAATTGAAATGTATCCATCAAAAGCTGGTGGAGAAGTAGAAGTTGAAAATGACAATAAAGAAGATATGTCATTTCTTGATAAGATTACTGATATCGCATCTGCAATCTTTGTACCAGTTGTTGGGGTTCTAGCAGCGAGTGGAACTTTGCAAGGACTTATATCATTGTTTGTTACATTGGAATGGTTAGATCCAACAAGTGGAACATATATGGTGTTGTATGCAATCAGTAATGCAATATTTTATTACTTCCCAATATTCTTAGCTTATACAGCAGCAAAGAAATTTGGCGGAAGACCATTTTATGCAATGATCATTGCATGTGTATTGTTATCACCTGAAGTAATTGCAGCAGTGGATGCAGGAGAGAAACTAACATTATTTGCACTTCCACTTACATTAGTTAATTATTCAAAGTCAGTGTTTCCAATAATACTTTCGACATATTTAGCTGCAAAAATTGAAAAAATCGCAAGAAAATTAATTCCGGATATTCTTAAAATGATTTTTGTCCCGCTAGTAGTTCTATTAATTGTAGTTCCATTAGCTCTATTAATCGTTGGTCCAGTACTAACAACTGTAATGTCATTTATTACAGATGGAATTACATCACTATATAACATGAGCCCATTAGTAACAGGAGTTCTTGTAGGTGGTATCTGGCAATTCCTTGTATTGTTTGGAGTAAGTAAAGCATTTGCTTCAATCTTTATCGCAAATCTAGCAACAATGGGATACTGTCCATTAATTGCAATTGTATTCTTCTCATCAGCGATGGGACAAACAGGAGCAGTGTTAGGATTTGGAATGCGTTCAAAGAATAAGAAAATTAATCAGGTATGTGTTGCTTCAGGAGTTTCAGGATTCTTTGGAATTACTGAACCAGCATTGTTTGGAATTAATGTACCTGCGAGAAAACCATTCTTATTTGGTTTAGCTGGAGGAGCATTAGGTGGATTGATTGCTTCGTTAATGGGCGCAAAAGGATATACATTTGGATCTGGTATCCTAGGTATTCCTGCATTAATTGGACCAAGTGGAATCGATATGGGATTCTATGGTGCAATATTAGGTTCAGTTGCTGCATTAGCATTATCATTTGCCTTAACTTACTTCTTTGGATGGAGTGAAGATATTGAAAAGAAATTAAAAGTATAAACGAAATAATTTGTAGACATGTGAAAGGTAAAAGCAAATACTTTTACCTTTTTGCATATAGATTTGATATTATAAAAGAGAGGTTTTATTATGTACAACATATTCAATAGTTTTGATTCAAAGAGTGGATTTCAGATAATAAGTGATATTAAAGATTACCGACATTATGATCTTAATATTGTATTTTTTTATGTTGTATTTGGATCAGTAATTGTAGAGGTGGATGGAGAACCGTTTAAGTTAATGAAAGATGATTTCATTTTAGTTAACTATGGTGAAAAGTTTACCCTGAAACAAAACAGTAAAGAATTAATGCTTTGTGAGATTGAAATTCCATTGTATATTCTTAGAGATTCTCTGCAGAACAATGCAATTCGTTTTGATTGTAATTCAGTTAAAAATGCTGCACTTAATCATACGATGATTAAGCAGACCATCAATACACTTATATCTGCAATCGCAAGTGATAATAAAAAGAATCCATATAAATATTATGAATTAGGATTTAAGTTTCTGGATGTACTTGTAAGTAACTATCATCTGGAAGTTGAAGAAGATGATTATGACAATCGTTTAGAAAGTATTCTAAAGTATATTTATACAAACTATAATGTTCGCTTAAGTCTTGATGATATTGCATCACATTTCTTTATGTCATCCTCTTATTTCTCCAGATATTTTAAAAGTGAAACAGGTAAGAACTTTGTAGATTTCATAAATCATATACGTTTAATGAAGGCTGTTGAAGATGTTGAGAATACAGATAAGAATATAACGCAGATTGCAATTGATCATGGATTTGCCAGTACAACTGCATTTAACAAATTATTTAAGGAAGAGTATAAAGTGACACCTTCTACTTATCGTCAAGAGTATCAAGAAACCCATCAAATCGAACAAAAGGATGATAAGACCTTAGAGGTTGTTGAAAAACTGAAAGAGTTTAATTACGAATATGTTGAAGAACGTATCAATGAAGAAATCACACTTGATGTAACAACTTCTTATCCTCAGCGATTACAAGTAACCAAGATGATGAACTTTGGACCTGCAAACAAATTGTTAGTTTCCAGTGTTCAAGAACAGGTGCTTCGTACACGTAAATCATTGAGAATTGAGTACATTCGAATCAGTGATATCTTTAGTAAGGATATTGTGTCTATTGAAAATGATGAAGTATATTTAGATTATGATAAGATACAAAATATTTTTGAATTTCTTATTAAAAATAATATACAAGTATTAATTGAGTTAGAGACACCTTCATTTGAAGGCTATGAATTAACAAGTCTAAGTGATGAACAATTTGAAGAATATATTATGGTATTTAAAGAAGTGTTTAGAAAGTTCCTTGCTTATATTATTAACCAGTTTATGTTATTAAATGTAGGAAAGTACATGTTTGAGTTAAGTAATCATAGTGGGTTAAATAGTACTCGATATATTAAGTTATATAAGGCAGTGTTTATGTTGTTGAAGAGCTATAGTACAAACTTCACAATTGGAGGAGTAGGCTACAATAATGATACTGATAAACCAAACTTCTTCAGAGATTTAGAAGCATCAAATGTGCAACTGGATTTTGTATCCATGGTCAGTTATACAATACCACAGCTTTCACAGTTAAAAGATTTAGGTAATAACGATAAACTTTATGATGATGTTATGTTAGTAAAAGAACGTTTAGTGGATACCAAATATGAAGATTTACCTCTATACGTAACATCATGGAATTACTCAAAGCAATATCCTGACTATGTGAATGATACATGTTTCAAGGGTTCTTATGTAGTTAAAAGTCTGCAAAGTGTATCAGATGAAGTAGACGTTATTGCCTATGATGGATTAAGTGACTTAGTAATAGATTCCAAGAATACAAATCAGTTACTAAATGGATCTTATGGATTACTAACCAGACAGGGATTATACAAACCAGCATTCTATGGTTATAAATTCTACCACCATTTAAAAGATAATATTGTTAAGAAAGAACATAGTTATATAGCAACAATCGATGATGACTGTAATATGTCAATTTTATGCAACAATTATTGTCAGGTTGAACCATCAATGTATCTTAAGAAAGATAAGATTCATGTGAATGATGTGAATCAGTTGTTTCACAACGAATCAAAGTCTATGCGTTTTCATCTTAGTGGAGTCAAAAATGGTGAGTATGAAGTACGTGCATTCACAATCAGCAGTGAGTGTGGAAGTCTGATTGATGAGTGGAAGAAATGGAATTATCTTAACTTTGTGACTAGTAAAGATATTGACCACCTGGCTAGGAAAGCAAGTCCTGATTTGGCAATTAAACAGGTAAGTGTTACCAATCAGGTATTAACCCTGGATGTGGATTTGTTATCAAATCAAATTACAACTATCTATTGTGATTTAATTAAAAAGTAAAAGACAAAATTCGTGATATGAATTTTGTCTTTTTTTATTTTAGACAATATTTTTGGGATTAAAATCGATATGCGAATGATAAAAAATGAGAAGAATAAAAACCTTAAAATTTATAAAATGAAGACAGAAAAGATGAGGTTAATATTATGAACGTTAAACTAGGAATCATTGGATTTGGAGGCATGGGAAAATGGCATGAACAAAATGCAACCCGTGTAGAAGGTGTTGAAATTTGTGCAGTATGTGAAATTGATGACACTAAGCGAAAAGAAGCAGAAGACTTAGGTTATCCAGTGTACAAAAATGTAGATGATTTACTGGCGAATGAAGAAGTAAATACAGTGTTGTTAACAGTACCAAACCATTTACATAAGGAGATCGCAATCAAAGCAGCGAATGCTGGTAAACATATTATTGATGAAAAACCAGCGGCATTAAATACCAAGGAGTTTGATGAAATGGTTGCTGCTGCAAAAGCAAATGATGTCATTATGACAGTGCATCAAAACCGTCGGTGGGATCGTGATTTTAGAATTGCAAAGAAAGTATATGAAGAACATATGATTGGTGATATCTTCACGATTGAATCAAAACTACATACAGCAAATGGAAGAATTCATGAATGGCATTTGTATAAAAAGTATGGTGGTGGAATGTTGTATGACTGGGGAGTTCACTTAATTGATCAGGCATTACAGATGATGAAAGGTGCCAAAGTATTGAGTGTATTTGGTGATTTGAAAAGCATTATTAATGATGAAGTAGATGATTACTTTAAGATTCTTTTGAAGTTTGATAATGGTATTACATATCACATTGAGTTAGGAACTTATGTATTAAACTATCAACCACGTTGGTTAGTAGCAGGTAATCGAGGTACATTAAAAATTAATACGTTTGCTTGTGATGGAGAAATTTGGAGAACAAGCGAGTTACTTGATAAACTTCCTGCACAGATTGCAGAAACAGTTGCAGGACCTACCAGACAGTTTGCTCCACAACCAGCAGGTGCTCTATATTCAGAAGAGTTACCAGAAGTAGAAACGGACTGGACGGATTTTTATCAGAACTTTGTAAATGTATTGAATGGTAAAGAAGAACAAATCGTAAAACTTGATGAAGTACGTCGTGTGCTTTCAATTATGGAAGCAGTATGGAAATCAAGTGACACTAATGAAGCAATATTATTTGAGAAATAGGAGGCAATTATGAAACTGGGATTAGTGAGTGCAATATTAGATCAGAGTGATTTTAAAGAAATGATTGATATTGTTGCAGAGAATGGTCTGGAATGTGTAGAAGTAGCATGTTGGCCAAAAGGAAAAGCAGAAAGAAGATACGCAGGAGTATCACATATTGATGTAGATAACTTAAATGATCAAACAGCAAAAGAAATATTAAATTATTGCAAGGAAAAGAAAGTGGAAATATCTGCTCTAGCATATTATCCGAATACTATGGATCCAGATGTAGATAAACGCGAGTATTATGTAAACCACTTAAAGCAAGTAATTAGAGCAGCTAGCAAGTTAGGTGTAAAAACAGTAACAACGTTTATTGGGCGTGATCCAAAGAAATCAGTAGATGACAATCTAAAAGATGTTGCAGCCATATGGAATCCAATTTTAGAAGTGGCAGAAGAGTGTGATGTGAATATCGCAATTGAAAACTGTCCAATGTTGTTCACAAGTGATGAATGGCCAGGGGGACAAAATCTTATGACCTCTCCAGCAAACTGGAGAAAGGTATTTGAAATTCTTCCTACTAAACGTTTAGGAATTAATTATGACCCTTCACACTTTATTTGGCAGCAAATTGATTACATTGCACCATTATACGAATTTAAAGACCGTATTTATCATGTGCATTATAAAGATATCAAAGTATACTCTGAAAAACTAAAAGATGTTGGAGTGATGGCAACACCACTTGAATATATGGCACCAAAAGTACCAGGGTTAGGTGATGTTAATTGGGGTAAGTATGTATCGGCATTAACAGATATTGGATTTGATGGATACACATGTATTGAAGTAGAAGACAAAGCATTTGAAAAGACATATGAAGATGCAAAGAAAGCAGTAACAATTAGTACAAAATATTTAAGAAACTTTGTTATATAGAAAGAAAGAGGAAAACATATGAAAAAGTTAAGAGTAGCAATTATTGGTTGTGGGGGAATTGCCAATCAAAAACATTTCCCAGCATTAAAGAACAATGCAGAGTTATGTGAAATGGTAGCATTCTGTGATGTTGTCGAAGAACGTGCAAAGAAAGCAGCAGCTGAATTTGGTGTTACAGGTGCTCAAGTAACAACAGACTATCATGAAGTATTAAAGAATGGTGATGTAGATGTTGTACATATTTGTACACCAAACGTATCACATAGTGAAATTGCAGTTGCCTCATTTGAAGCAAAAAAACATGTATATTGTGAAAAACCAATGTCTCATAGTACCGAAGAAGCTGAAAAAATGGTAGAAGCTTGGAAAAAATCAGGTATGAAATTTACAGTTGGATACCAAAACCGTTTCCGTGAAGAAGTACAAAATTTACATGCTTCTTGTTCAAATGGTGAACTAGGTGATGTTTATTATGGTAAAGCACATGCAATCCGTCGTAGAGGAGTTCCTACATGGGGAGTATTTATGGATAAAGATGCACAAGGTGGAGGACCATTAATTGATATTGGAACTCATGCATTAGATATTACTTTATGGTGTATGAATAATTATGACGTTGAAAGTGTATCTGGTTCTGTATTCTATAAGCTTGGAGGATTAGAACAAGCAACAGAAGGAAACCTATTTGGACCTTGGGATCCAAAAACATATGAAGTTGAAGATTCAGCAATGGGATTTGTAAAGATGAAAAATGGAGCAACAATTAACTTAGAAGCAAGTTGGGCATTAAATATTCTTGAATCTAGAGAAGCGTCTACAACTCTTTGTGGAACAAAGGCAGGAGCAGAAATTCATTCAGGAATGAGTTATTCAAAGAATGAGTTAATTTATAATCGTGGAAAGAATAACCAGTTAATGGAAGAAACATTATCACCAGTAGGAGGAGTAGCTTACTTTGGTGGAGGAGGTGGAGAAGAAGGTTCCATCGACGCAAAACAATGGTTTGAAGCGATTGCTAATGGAACTGAACCTTTAGTAAAACCAGAAGAAGCATTAGCAGTTACTAAGATTTTAGATGCAATCTATAAATCAGCTAAAGAAAACAAAGAAGTAAGATTTTAAGGAGGAAAGAATATGGCTTTCGCAATGAGAATGCAAATAAATGATGAAATTATAAAAAAGGATTCATTTAAGGATATGTATATTAATAAGAAACGTAATGGATTTAGTTTTGATGTTCAACTAGCATATTATCGCGGACATTATTTGTCGGATATCGATTTACTAGAAGTATATATTGATGGAGACAAAGTGAATCAGGAAGCAGTTACGTTTGAATATCGTGGAAAAGAACTGCCAATCTACAAACTGAAAGATGCTGTTACTGAATTTTGGAGTCAGGTAGAACCAGCAACAATTCATGTTATAAGCAAAGATGGATTACCTGTAGGTGACCATGAAATTGAATTAAAACTAATGCTACGTGTTCCATATATGAATATTGGTCCAGGACATAGTTATATGCCACTGGACAGTGGAGATGTATTGAAAGTAAGTATCGAGGAATAGGAGGATAAGATGAATAACAATATTAAAATAGGTGCTACATTATTCTGTTATGGAACAGAATATGCACAATATGAATATGATTTTGAAGAATGTGTAAAGCAAGCGGCATTGGCAGGTGCAACTGGGTATGAAATTGTAGGAACCCAAATGATTCCTTCTTATCCAAATGTTAGTGATGAATTCTTAGGCTTGGTAACAAAACTAAAAGAAAAATATGGAATTGGTCCAGTCGGTTATGGAGCGAACAATGATCGTGGAATGCGTCATGATCGTGACTTAAATGATGATGAAATGTTGGCAGATGCAATTATTGATTTAAAGACAGCAAATCTATTAGGGTGTAAAGTAATGCGTGCACAATATATGTTGTCACCTGCAGCATTTGAAAGACTGGCACCATATGCAGAGTTATATGATGTGAAAGTAGGAATTGAGATTCATAATCCTGAAACACCTACGTCACCAAATATGATGAAGTATTTAGAAGTAATCAAAAAGACAGGTTCAAAACACTTAGGGTTTATTCCAGACTTTGGTTGCTTTGCAATCGCTCCAAACAAGCCACACTGGATGAAAGCAATAAAAGCGGGTGTAAGCGAGGAACACTTACAAATGGCTGCTCAAATGCGCTATGACGAAGTAGATATTGAAGAAGCAAGAGCAAAACTAATGGAGGCAGGAGCACATCCTGCAATTAATGCAACATTACAAGGAATGTATGGGTTTGTTCAATTCAAAAGTAAAGATAAATTACCTGAATTATTAGCAGGACTGGAAGATTTATTACCATACTGTTTTGAAATGCATTGTAAATTTCATTACTTGGATGAAGACTGTGTAGAAGCAAGTATTCCTTATCCTGAAATTATGGATGTAATTAAGAACTCTGCGTTTAGTGGTTATTTGATTTGTGAATATGAAGATGAATTATTTTGTGGTGGTACAGAGTTTACCAAGCGTCAAATCAAACAATTAGAAACGCTTCTAAGTAAATAGGTATAAAAGGATATGGTGTAAACAATGAGTAATAAAATAACGTTATATTTTATTCGTCATGGGGAGACCTATTTGAATAAGTATAAAAAGATGCAAGGTTGGTCAGATGCACCATTAACGCAACAAGGAATCCAGGACGCAATTGCAACTGGTAAACGATTATTAAACCAGAAGTTTGATGTTATTTATACAAGTGATCTTGGAAGAACACTAACAACAGCGAAACTAATTAAAGAAGAAAATATTTATAGGAATGAGACGAACATCATCCCTAAGCAAGAATTCAGAGAAACATTCTTTGGGTCTCTTGATGGAAGTTTCTCCGATTATGTTTATGGAATGATTGCAGAGAAGTTAAATATTGAAGTAAGTGATATTTTTAAGACTTTAAGTTTGGAAGAAATAGCTGATGCTTTAAAAGAAGTAGACAAAACAAAAGAAGCAGAGAGTCAAAAAGAATTTGAACAGCGAATCAATAAAGGTGTTGCTGAAGTTTTAAAAGATAATAAAAATTCAGATAGTAAAGTAATGATAGTTACCCATGGGAATGTGATTCGTACCATTGTGAATATGGTAGACTCAAGTATTCCAGTTAAACAAGAACTGAAAAATTCTGGAGTGACAACGATTGAATTTACTGATGGAAAAGGAAAAGTAGTGGGGTTCAACGAATGAAAAGAAACAGAGTAATTGGGGTTGATTTAGGTGGAACTACTACAAAATTTGGTTTATACAATGATCAGGCAAAACTGCTTCATCAGTGGGCGATTCCAACTGATACTACAAGTAATGGGAGTCATATTTTAAAGAATATGTGTGACTCAATTAAACAAACTCTGAAAGAAAATGAGTTAACAGTAGACTCTTTACTAGGTGTTGGCATTGGTGCTCCAGGAGTTGTTGATAATGAGAATGGTACCGTATGTAATGCGTTTAATCTAGGATGGTCAGATAAACAAGATGTTAAAACAACATTTAATGAACAAGGCTTAACAATACCACTTTATCTTACTAACGATGCGAACTGTGCAGCTTATGGGGAAGGCAATATCTCTAATGATGAGAGTGTCGTCTTTATCACGCTGGGAACAGGTGTTGGTGGAGGAGTTATCATAGACAATAAAATTCTTCAGGGAAATGTCAACAGTGCAGGTGAAATAGGCCATATGAGAAGCTATTTAAACTATGGTTTTACTTGTACCTGTGGTAACGACAATTGTCTAGAGAGTGTTGCCAGTGCAACTGGAATTGTGAATGTAGCAAAAAAAGAAAGTGAAGACTTCAACGAATCTTCACAGCTAAACAAGATGATAAAAGAGAATAAAGACATTACTGCGAAAACAGTATTTGATCTGGCAAAACAAGATGACAAGTTAGCTAACAAAGTAGTAGATTTGATTACATATGACATAGGTGTATCTTGTGGTAATATTGCCAATTTATTAAACCCTAAAAGCATCATTATTGGTGGAGGAGTATCACATGCAGGAACAATGCTATTAGATAAAATAGTAAGCGTATTTAATACAGTAGCATTTCCGCTTGTAAAAACTTCGACTAAAATAAAATTAGCTACCTTAGGTAATGATGCTGGGATAACAGGTGCAGCATATATGGTAATTAAAGGAGAAACAAAGCATGATGAAACTATTTAAAAAAAGTAATGTAAGCGAAAAAACAACTTTGTTTTCTCCTGCATCTGGTAGATTAATGACAATTGAAGAAGTAAACGATCCAATGTTTTCTCAAAAAATGATGGGTGATGGATATGCAGTGTATCCAGATGAAGAACTTATTACTTCACCAGTAGCAGGTAAGATTGTTAGTATCTTTCCAACAAAACATGCGATTGGAATTATGTCAGACAATGGTGATGAAGTAATCTTACACATTGGTATTAACACAGTTGATTTAAATGGAAAACCATTTGAAATCTATGTGAAAGAAAATCAAAAGATTACAAAATCAACAAAGTTAGTAAAAATGAACTTAACAATGTTGGAAGAATTAAATATTGATCCAACTGTAATTGTAGTTATTACAAATTTAAAAGATAATGCAACAATTGAACTCTGTGAGAGTGAAACAGTTGAAAACCAATCATCTGTTGGTGTAATCAAAATTAATAAATAATATAAAGGAGCACTTTATGAGGCTAGTATTGGATACTACAACTTGTAGTGATATGACATTTGAAGAGGTAGTTGATTTTGCATCAGAAAACAAGTTTACTTCTTTAGAAGTTTCTTGTTGTCCTAGATGGAAGTCTCATAGAAAAACAACAGATGCTTGTCATATAGATGTTGAAAACATTAATTATGCAATGTCCATGGAAATTAAAAAATATTGTAAGGATAAGAACATTGAAATATCAGCTCTATCTTATCAACCCAGTGTTGTTGAAGTGAATGAAGAAAATTGTGATGAATATATTCAGCACCTTTATAAAATGATTGATGCAGCTCACTTATTAGGCATAAGTAAAATAATTACGATTATTACATGTAATCAAACAAAAAAATATTATTATACTATGGAAATAGATAAGAAAACATGGAATCCAATTTACTTATATGCCAATGATAAGAAGGTAGAGTTATTATTAAAAACAAATGAATATTAAACAATAAAAAGTTATAGTAAATGATTTTAAACTATAACTTTTTTACATAATCTATTTATTTTGATCGCTTTCATATTCTATAATATATTCTCTAAACCAAACTTCAAATTCATCACTACTAATATCTAAATATTCAAGTATATTACTAATTTTAGAATTTGGATTATTTATATAATCACTTAGATACTTTTCTTTTATGTCTTCATCGCAATCATTACTATATCTGTTACCATCCGTTTTCGATTGTATATAGTTGCAACTTATACTATTTGTTGTGTCTGATACATAGTAAAAGGACTGATTAATTGTGTCTGTACTTAATGCCTCATATACGTGACTTTCGGTATTTCTAAATTGTGAACTGTTAGAATTTGAACGATAAGATGTTGTAATAGTATAAGATTCAATCATAATATTATCACTTTCGATTTCAATATCATAAAAAATATGAATATAAATTGTTTCATCATCTGTTTCTTTTTCAATACCTAAAAATTTATAACCATATGGCTGATCTGTCATCGTACCTAGATAAATATCCCAATCATCATCTGTCAATGTCTCATATACGCTTGTGGAATTCTTGGGTTGTATATTACATGCAGTTAAAAAAATAACTATAAACATAATTAATAGTTTTTTCATCATATCACCTTCAAAAATCTTTCTTATATAAATAACACTTTATTTATATACAAATGGTTTCAGAGAATTATTTATTAACTTATAAAAGTTGCTTGATATTTTAATAATAGCAAGTAAAATCAAGCAATATTTCTAGAAGTTTTATATAATATATATATAAAGCAAGTAAAAGAGGTGAAAGCAATTGAATGAATGGAGAAAACAAATTCAGATAATCATTGATGAAATTGATAAGTGCATCAAGAATTATAATGATGAAGAACTAACCCTACATTATCTTTCAGATAAGTTAGGGTATTCTGAGTTTCATACAACCAGAAAATTTAAAGAGATATCAGGTATGCAATTTAGAGATTATCTTAAGAACAGGAAATTAGCTTTTGCACTAAAAGAAGTTCGAGATAGTAATAAGCACATTTCAGATATTGCATTTAGCTATGGATTTTCATCTCATGAAGCATTCAGTAGAGCATTTAAAAGAATTTATGGGGTTTCACCAACAGAGTATAGAAAACATCCGAAACCAGTTGTGTTACGTACAAAAATAAATACATTTGATCGTTACTTTTTGGGAGTTGAGGAAATGGGTATGATAAAGTCAGTATCTGATATTAAAGTATATTATGTAACAATTCCAGCGCATAAGTATATGCATATTAAGAATTATGAAAGTAATGGATACTGGGATTTCTGGGAAAAACAGAGTGAAATTCCAGGTCAGGACTGTGAAACTATTTGTGGACTACTTGACAGCATCAAAGGAAAATTAGATGATGATGGTGGTAGTGAAGCAAATGCAGGCAGTGGTCAACTTCTAGCATATATCAATGATCCAAAAGGCAGACTTTGTGATTGGGGCTTTCTTAGAACCGAAAGCTATGGGATTCGTCTACCGATTGACTATGATGGTGAAGTGCCTGAGCAACTCTTGATAATGGATGTACCTGAAGCAGAATACATTGTGTTTGAACATGGTCCATTTGATTATGAAAAAGAAAGTCTAATGATTGAAGAAGAGATAGAAAAACAAATGACAGCTTTTGAATCTTCCGATAGTGAGTATTGTTTTGATACTACTACACCAGATAGAATCATTTATTTCTATCATGATCCACAGCGATATTGGAAATATATCAGACCAGTAAAAAGAAGAAAGTGATGGTAGGTAAATGAGTGCTGATTTTATTAATTTAACAACTGAAAACCTTGCGGATGAACACTTGTGTTGTATTATTCGAACTAAGAAAAAACATCCAGGTGTTGAAGCAAAACGACAATGGTTGTCAGGGCGATTAAGCGAAGGTCATATATTTAGGAAACTAGATGCGAAAGCAACTGGGTTCATTGAGTATGCACCTTTAGAGACTGCCTGGGTACCAATTGTAGGTGATAACTATTATTACATTTACTGTTTATGGGTATATGGTAGTGAATGCAGAGGTAAAGGCTATGGAGAAGCGTTAATGGAGTACTGCATTAATGATGCAAAGGAGAAAGGGAAGTCAGGTATTTGTATGCTTGGTGCGAAGAAGCAAAAAGCATGGCTTGCAGATCAGATGTTTGCCAAGAAGTTTGGGTTTGAGGTTGTTGATACAACGGCTGATGGGTATGAATTACTGGCTTTATCATTTGATGGAACAACACCAAGATTTAGTGAACATGCTAAAGAGCAAATAATTGATAGGCAAGAACTTACAATCTATTATGATATGCAGTGTCCATACATTTATCAGTGTGTAGAAAAGATAGAAGCATATTGTAAAGAAAATAAAATTCCAGTATCTTTAATTAAAGTTGATACTTTACAGATGGCAAAGGAATTACCATGTGTATTTAACAACTGGGGAATTTTCTATAAAGGTAAGTTTGAAACAGTAAATCTATTGGATATTTCTCATGTTAAGAGGATTTTAAAAAAATAAAAGCAAATGAATAGAGCGTGATTTCTATCATTTGCTTTTTGTTTACGATTTTCTTGTTGTATCTCTTTCGATTATATTATGTTCGACGATAATTTTAGTATCATCCAACGCTTCTTTATTAATAAGTTTTAATAAACACTCAGATGCAATTTTAGCAAGTTGTGTTGTATTTCTTGCAACAGAAGTAATGGAAGGAGTAGGTAACTGAGAATATAGAGAGTTATCCATCCCTGCTAGTTTTACTTTGCCTGGAATATCAATGTTATTTCTTTTTAGTGCAGTAAGTGCACCTAATGCCAAACGATCTCCAGTTGCAACAATTCCATCAAATTCTAATTTATTATTAATTAACTCGCTAATTAAAATTTCGGATTCAATATAACTCTTATCTTGTCCAGGTAATCTGAAGATACTAGTAGGTTCGAAATAAGGTAAATCATGAGCTTTCAAAGCATCTTGGAATCCAGTTAAGATTCCATTTTCACTGGTTCTGTATACATTAAAACTTTCTAATGTAATCAGGATTATTTTTTTACACCCTTGTTTAATAAGATGTTCACTTACATCATATACGATTTTATAATAGTCGTTGGTAATAAGGGTAGGGTTTTGTTCATCAAATGGCTCCCGATCAATACTGACAACAGGGATGTTACCTAACATATTTTCCTGTTGGCTTAGGATACCAGCAACATTAATAACTCCATCTACTTTCTTTTGAACCAAGTCATGCAGATACTCTTTTTCTAAATTAAGATCATCATGCGTGTTACATAAGTAACTCGTATACCCATGTTCATGAAAAAAGTCCTGTACATCCATACAGATAGTAGAGAAAAAATCATTGCTTACATTAGGAACCAGAATACCTATAGTATTCGTTTTTGCCGTTCTTAGACTTTTTGCAGTCTGATTTACAACATATCCCTGTTCTTCAGCAATTTTCTTTATATTATCAATTGTTTCCTGAGAATACTTTCCTTTGTTGTTAAGTATCTTTGAAACAGTACCAGCAGAAACGCCAGCAATTTTTGCAATATCATATATTGAAACAGCCATAATATCACCCTTTCTGTGATTATTATAACAAATTCCAACAATCAATGCAATCGATTGTTTTATTTGCGTTATAATAGAAGTAGAAAGAGTATAAAATAACATAACAATTATACATATACTGCTTATTTAAAGACTTTATCCATTTTAGACAACAAAATGCAATCGATTGCATTTTGTGTTGACAATACAAATAAATAGGTTTATTCTATAGGTGAGCAATCGATTGCATTAATTATTTATTTCGATTTCCACAAAGGAATCGATTACCCAAGGAGGACATTATGGAGTATAAAGTTTTAGCAGCAGAGATTATTGAATTAATTGGATCAAAAGATAACGTAGCTTCAGTATTCAATTGTGCTACACGTTTACGTTTTAAATTAAAAGATGATAGTCTTGTGCAAAAAGAAGAACTTGAAAAACTTGAGGGAGTAAAGGGAATAGTAACAGGAGCAGGACAATTCCAAATCATTATTGGAAGTAAAGTTCCTATCTTGTGTGAAGAAGTTAAAAAATTATTAGATTTATCTGACACAGTCGTTGAGACAAAGAAAATGAATCCATTGGATATGGCAATCGATACAATTTCTTCTATATTCTCACCAATGTTACTTGTTATGTGTGGTGCAGGGGTATTAAAAGGTTTTATATCTTTACTAGAATATTTTGCAATTTTAGATGTAACAAGTGGAGCTTATATATTGCTATATGCAGCATCTGATGCAGTGTTTAATTTCTTGCCATTTATATTGGCAGTAACAGCAGCTGAAAAATTTAAGGCAAATAAATTCCTTTCATTAATTATTGCTGGATCAATGTTTTATCCATCAATTACAGCATTAACAGATACTGACTTATCATTCTTTGGACTTACATTTACAGTAAGCAGTTTCGCTAGTTCAGTATTACCAATTATATTTACTGTTTATTTACAATTAAAACTAGAAAAAGTATTGAATCGAATTATTCCAGAATTTGTATATCCATTCCTTATGCCATTTATATGTTTATTAGTATTGGTTCCTATTGTATTTATTGTAATTGGACCAATCTTCGCTGAAGTATCTTCATGGATGAGTACAATTTTCTCTAACTTATATAGTTTTAGTCCAATTTTATTAGGAGTTGTATTGGGGTTCAGTTGGAACTTTATGGTTATCTTTGGAGTTCACTGGGGAGTTGTGCCAGTTATCTTAACAAACTTAGCTGTTCTTGGATATGACATGATTATTCCAATGGTTGGACCAATTAACTTCTGTATGGCAGGAGCAGCATTTGGAGTATTCTTAAAAACGAAAAAAGCAAATGTTCGTGCAGCAGCAGGTACTGGAGCATTAACAGCAGCATTTGGGATTACAGAGCCAAGTATCTATGGTACGAACTTAAAATATAAACGTCCAATGGTATTGGGTGGTATTGCAGGAGCTGTAGGAGCATCCATTACATGTTTAGGTGGAGCGCAAGGAACAGCAGTTGTTATTCCTTCAATCCTAACATTTACTGCTTTTATGAATGACAAAGGATTTGAATTCTTATTAATTGGTACAGCAGTAGCATTTGTACTTGCAGCAGTATTAGTTTATTTCTTTGGGTATAACGATAGCATGGAGTAAGGCAATGAAAATTGCCTTTCTTTAAAAGAGGAGGAATTATGATGGAAAGAATTTTGTGTCCCAGCATGATGTGTGCTGATTATGGAAGTCTGAAGAATGAAGTAATCGCATTAGATAGTGCAGGAATTGATATCTTTCATTGCGATATTATGGATGGATCATTCGTTCCTAATATGACAATGGGAATTATGGATATCAAAACAATCAGAAAGTATAGTGATAAACCAATTGACTGTCATCTAATGATTGAAAATCCATCATCGAAAGTAGATTGGTTTATTGATGCTGGTGCCGATATCATCTACATTCATCCAGAAAGTGAACGATATGTAATAAAGACCTTGGCATACATTAAATCAAGAGGAGTGAAAGCAGGTATTGCGCTGAATCCAGATACCAGTATTGAAACGGTTATGGAAATGCTGAATCTTGTTGATTATGTCATGGTAATGACTGTGAATCCTGGATTCGCAGGACAGACATTTATTGATTTCACAAAAGATAAAATAAAAAACTAGCATCACTAAAAGATGCTTATCATTTCAAGATTATGATTGATGGTTCCTGTTCACCACAAGTGATACAAGAATGTGAAGAGATTGGTGCAGATGGCTTTATCTTAGGAACAAGTGCTTTGTTTAATAAAGATGAAAGTTATAAAGACTTAATTCATAACTTGAGAGATCTATAAATACTAATGATTACGATAACAACTATATTAACAGATGTAAAGGAGTGAATACAATGAGTTTTCCTAAAGAATTTCTGTGGGGTGGTTCCATTAGTGCAGCACAAGTAGAAGGTGCTTGGAATGAAGGTGGAAAAGCGCCTGTTCAGGTAGATTATGCAGCTGCAGGATCAGCCAGTAAAAATAGAAAAGTATATTATCAAAATGATAATGGAAGTAAAGGTAGTGTTCCAATTACTTCTCATATACCAAAAGATGCAGAGTATAAGTTATTTGATGACATTCATTATACCAATCATGTAGGATCTGATTTTTATCATACCTATAAAGAAGATATTGCCTTATTTGCAGAGATGGGTTTCACAACCTTTAATACAACAATTTCATGGGCAAGAATTTATCCAAATGGTACCAAAGGCGGATTAAACAAAGAAGGTGTAGAATTTTACCATAACGTATTTAAAGAGTGTAGAAAATATAATATAGACCCAGTAATTACGTTATACAAATATGATGAACCAATATATTTTGAAAAAGAATATGGAGGGTGGACAAATCGTTCAATGATTGATGAGTTTGTTGCCTTTGCAAACGTTTGTTTTGAAGAATATGGTCAATATATTAATAAGTGGATTACCTTTAATGAAATTAATGTACATCTTATCTTTACCCAAGTAGGATTTAACACGATGGTAAATCAGATAAAATATGAAGAGTTACATAACCAGATGGTAGCTGCAGCAAAAGCAGTAAAACTGGCTCATGAGATTGATTCGAATATGAAAGTAGGATGTATGATTGCAGGCTTGTGTGATTACCCATTTACCTGTGATCCAAAAGATGTGTTGGAAGCACAAAAATATTTCCAAGATAACTTTGCATATTGTGCAGATACGATGTTGAGAGGTTACTATCCTAGTTATGCAAAAAGAATATGGAATGAAAAAGGTGTTGATTTAAAGATTAGTGATGAAGACAAGATGATTTTAATGGAAGGTCAATCTGACTTTATATCCTTCTCATATTATATGTCGTTATGTGTTACAACTCACAAAGATGAAGGAGAAGTAGGTAAAGGTAATGTCTTTATTGGTACTAAGAATCCATACCTGGAATATTCTGATTGGGGATGGGCGATGGATCCTGTTGGATTTAAATATTTCTTACATCTATTAAATGATCGATATCAGAAACCATTGTTTGTAGTTGAAAATGGTCTTGGTGCATATGATAAGCTAAGTGATGATGGCAAGATTCATGATGACTATCGTATCAAGTATTTAAAAGATCATATTACATCAATGAAAGAAGCAGTTGAAGAAGGTGTGAATCTATTTGGATATACAACATGGGGTTGTCTGGATTTAGTAAGTTTCTCAACTGGTCAGATGGATAAACGATATGGATTTATCTATGTTGATATGGATGATAAAGGAAATGGAAATCTTCGTCGTATTAGAAAAGACTCATTCTACTGGTATCAGAAAGTAATAGAAAGTAATGGTGAAATTTTATAATGGGACTGTTTGATAAATTTAAGAAAACTTCATCCAGTGAATTAACAGCACCATGTAATGGTAACTATATTGATATTACAGATACAAATGATGAGATGTTTAGTTCAAAAATGTTAGGAGATGGAATTGGAATTATTACAAGTGATTCTGAATTATATTCTCCAGTTGATGGAGAAGTAACAATGATATTTCCAACCAAACATGCATTAGGAATTAAAACCAGTAACAACATCGATATCCTTCTGCACATTGGTATTAATACGGTTGAATTAGATGGGGAACCATTTGAAGTACATGTTAAACAAAACCAGAAGGTACAAGCAGGAGATCTATTAGTTGATGTCGATTTTAAAAAGATAGAAGAAAAAGGTTATGATGCAACCCTAATGGTTGTCATTACCAACTCAGATGACTATCCAGACATTGAAAAAAATCTAGGAGAAAAAGTTTTGGGTGAGAAAGTAATGAAGGTTAATTAATATGAAAATAGGAATTGGAAATGACCATGTTGCTGTTGAGATGAAAGAAATCATTAAAACGTATATTGCTGAGACTTATGGTTATGAAGTGATTGACTTCGGTACCAACAGCAGTGATCGATTTGATTATCCACTGAGTGGTGAAGCAGTAGCCAATGCAGTGGTCAATAATGAAGTAGATAAAGGAATCTTGATTTGTGGAACTGGTGTTGGAATTAGTCTTGCCGCAAATAAGGTAAATGGAATCAGATGTGTAGTCTGTTCAGAACCATATAGTGCTAAATTATCAAGAGAACACAACAACACTAATATGTTGGCGTTTGGTGCCAGAGTTGTTGGTAGCGAACTAGCAAAGATGATTGTTGATTCATGGTTATCAGGTAAGTTTGAAGGTGAACGCCATCAAAGCCGAATTGATATGATTAGTGAAATAGAAAGAAGGCAGAGATAAAATGGAATTTAAATCAATTATGCATGTATCATTCTTTACGAAAGATTTAAATGCAATTCGCGATTTTTATGAAAATAAATTAGGGTTAAAAGCAAAAATGGTAATTCCATTTGGTTTATATAAAGGAACAGGAAGAGGGCCGTTTGCTGAAATGGCAGAAACAAAAGATGAAAATGATACAGCGTTTATCTATATTGAAATAGCACCAGGTCAGTTTTTGGAGTTCTTCCCAGCAATGGAAAATCAGATTGAACATAGTAAGTGGAATGAGCGAATGGATTATTCTCATTTTGCATTACTTGTTGATGATATATATAAGACAAGAAAAGCGATGGAAGCAAAAGGAATTGAGTTTGATACTGAAATCAGTAAGGGACCAACAGGGACTTATCAAATGTGGTTACAAGATCCTGATGGAAACAAGTTTGAGATTATGCAGTATACAAAAGAGTCACTTCAGGTTTTAGGATATAGAGAAGAATTTTAAAAATAATAAGTAGTAAATGTATTACTTGGAAGGAGCGTGAGCATGAGTTTTAGAAAAGATTTTTATTGGGGAGGTGCTACCTGTGCAAACCAGCTTGAAGGAGCTTGGCAAGAAGGTGGAAAAGGTATTGCTTGTCCTGATTTGTGTACAGGGGGAAATGTAAGTGTACATAAAAGAATAACTCCAGAATTGGAAAAAGAAACTTTTTATCCAAGTCATGATGCGGTTGATCATTATCATCGTTATAAAGAAGATATTGCATTATTTGCGGAAATGGGATTTAAAATGTATCGTTTTTCAATTGCCTGGACTAGAATATTTCCAAATGGTGATGATGAGAAACCTAACGAAGAAGGACTAAAGTTCTATGAAAATATTATTGATGAATGTCTGAAGTATAATATTGAACCATTAGTAACAATTTCTCACTATGAAGTACCATTTAACTTAACTAAAAAATGGAACAGTTGGGTAGATCGTAGAACAATTGATTGTTATTTAAACTATTGTGAAGCAATCTTCAAAAGATACAAAGGTAAAGTAAAATACTGGCTGACATTCAATGAAATCAATAGTGCAACTACAAAGATGGGAGCATTCCTGAATCAGGGAATACTAAATGAAATTAAGACAATGGATTTTCATGATCAGGTAGATATTCCTAATCATCGTTTCCAGGGATTACATCATATGTTTGTTGCAAGTGCATTAGCTACTAAGATGGCTCATGAAATAAGTAGTGATTATCAGATAGGATGTATGCAAATTTTTATTCCATATTATTCATTAACTTGTAATCCTGAAGATGAATTAGCTACACTGCAAGAGAGTCAAATTACAAATTGGTTTTGTGGTGATGTTCAATGTCGTGGTAAATATCCTAGTTATGTTTGGCGTTACTTCAAAAAGAATAATATTGAAATTAATATAAATGATGAAGATTTAGAGATACTGGAAAATGGAACAGCTGATTTCTATACATTCTCTTACTATATGTCTAGTTGTCAAACTGCTGATCCAACGATTGAAAGTGGAAAAGGAAACTTACTAGGTGGAGTTCCAAACCCTAATTTAAAAGCAAGTGATTGGGGATGGCAAATTGATCCAATTGGATTAAGGATTGCACTGAATGAAATCTATGATCGTTACCAGTTGCCAATCTATGTAGTCGAAAATGGTCTGGGTGCTTATGATGAAATTAGCGAAGATGGTAAGATTCATGATGAGTATCGAATTGATTATTTAAGAAAACATATTGAACAAATGGAAGAGGCAACAGAAGATGGTGTAGATCTTAGAGGATATACAACATGGGGTTGTATTGATATTGTAAGTGCTTCAACGGGTGAGTTAGCTAAACGATATGGTTTTATATTTGTTGAACGATACGATGATGGAACAGGAGATTTCTCAAGACATAGAAAAGACTCTTTCTATTGGTATAAAAAAGTAATTGAAACCAATGGTGTTGAGTTAGAATCACTACTAAAATAATAGTTTAAACAGGTTGTAATGTATCGTACATTACACCTTTTTATTTGCTAATTATATTTACATACATACTGTATGTATGTTATTGTTTAGATAAAAGGAGGTTACTATAGAATGGAAACAAAAGAGAATAAAAATAATCTTGCTTCTATAGCAACTACAAATAATTTAATTAAAATAGCACGAAGACATTTTTCAACTTATGGTTTTGAAAAGACTTCTTTAGAGGCGATTGTTAAAGAAGTGAATATGACAAGAGGTGCACTTTACCATCACTTTAAAAATAAGAAAGAACTATTCCTTGCTGTGTTAAGTCAGGTGCAAAACGAAGTTGGAGAAAACGTAGAGAAAGAAGCGATGACATCAGAAGATGTATGGGAGCAGTTAATCTTAGGTTGTATTGGTTTTGTTGAAGCAGCGACGCTTGAGTCAAACAAACGAATATTGTTAATAGATTCACTGAATGTTGTTGAATGGGAAGACTGGCGAAAAATGGATAATGAGAATTCAGTAACTTTGCTTAAGGAACAATTAGAGGTTGTAAAAGAATCAGGAGTATTAGTTGATTTAGATACTACTTTGATTGCTCATATGATTTCTGGTGCACTAAATGATTTATCTTTACATCTTGCTGAAATTAAGATGATAAGAAAAAAAGAAATGTATGAGTATATCAATCATTTATTAAAAGGACTTAAGGTGAATGAAAATGAAAGTTAAAGATTACTATGATATTGAATATAGCTATATGTTAGCTGAGAAGTTGAAGTCAGTTTATCCTGATTTTAATACTGAATTATTTATTTCTTTACTTCAAGAAAATCTTGAACAACTTGAGTTTAATGATCGACAGGAGTTGCTTGCAAAATCCTTACATGAAACACTGCAATTAGAGTATGCAGATGTAATTGCTATATTTACAAAGATATTAGGACCTGAACTAGAAGGTAGTCTAGGAATGTTTACGCAAGGATATTGGTTATGGCCACTTGGAAGATATGTTGAACTATATGGTGATGTTGATTTTGAAGTTAGTACGCAGTTCAGTAAGGAACTTACCAAACGATTTACCAGTGAGTATTGTATGCGACCAATTATTTTAAAGTACCCAGAAAGATCAATGAAGTTATTATTAGAATGGAGTAAGGATGGTAATAAAAGAGTTCGGCGTTTAGCTAGTGAATGTATTCGAATTCGATTACCTTGGGCAAAAAAGATGTATGTTGCACTTGATTACTATGATATGTATGTTGAATTACTAACGAATCTTAAAGATGATTTAGATAAAACAACACAAAAGAGTGTTGCTAATAATTTAAATGATTTATTTAGAGAGGTTCCAGATAAATTTGAAGAAATAGTTCGTACTTGGTCAGTTGAACCTGTTAGTAAAGAATGTCAGTGGGTGATTAAGCATGGCTCAAGAACAAAAAGAAAGAAGTTGGAAGCAAATAATAATTAATGATAGTAAATTGTGTTTAGTTCTTGAATAGGTATTGACTCAAACACCGTGTCGCACTTTACGATATAAACAGTATTAAGAAAGAGGTAAGTGATGGAATTACAAACAGTAAGTCAGGTGTCTAAAGAATATGGAGTATCGACAAGGATGCTTCGTTACTATGAACAAGTAGGATTGCTTCATAGCCTACGTAAGGAAGGCTATGCTTATCGTGTTTATGATAATGATGCCTTAACTCGTTTACAGCAAATAATCGTCTTACGTAAGCTAAGAATTCCTGTGAAACAAATTATCCGTATATTGAATAATTCAGATGCAGTTCAGGTGGTGGAAATATTCAGGGAAAACATTGATCAGTTAGATGATGAGATTACAGCATTATCTACAGTGAAATCTATATTGTTACGTTTTGTAGAGGAAATAAGAGAAAAGACAGATGTAAGTTTGCATTTGTTAAGTGATGATACTTTACTTTCAGTTATAGGATCTCTTTCTTTTTCAGATAATCAGATAAAGAAAGTGAAAGAGGAAATATCAATGGAAGAATTAAATAAAGCAGATCAGAGTTTAAGTAAGATAACAGATAAAGATGTTCGTATCATTTACTTACCTCCGATGACAATGGCAGCAGTATATGCTTCTGGAGAAGGATGCGAAGGAGTAACTGGTGATTTGATTAATCAATTTGTAGTTGATAATAACTTATTAGATATCAAACCAGATTTAAGAAGTTTTGGTTTTGACTGTCCTATCGAGGAGCCAGAGATTGGAAGAAAATCACATCGCTATGAAATGTGGGTGAGTGTACCTGATGATATGGAAATCCCTAAACCATTTGTAAGAAGAGAGTTTAAAGGTGGTTTGTATGCTGCCCATGTATTGCGCTCATGGGACTTTCAAGACTGGCGATTATTAGGTGACTGGGTCAAAGAAAGTGATAAATATGATAATGATTGGGGATCATCTCGCTGGCAGTCAAAGGAAACCTTATTTGGACAAGGTTTAGAAGAAACATTGAATTTTTATAATTATGCGAGAAAAGGATTTCCAATGCAGGAAATGCAATTGGATTTACTATTTCCAATTAAAGAAAAATAATAGATGGAGACAAATATGAAAGCAGGAGAACTAATAACATTTGGTAATTATGAATGGCGTGTGTTAGATGTACAAAGCGATAGGGTATTACTTATCACAGAGGATATGATTGGTCAACATCCCTATCATAATAAAGCAGGTAATGTTACATGGAAAGATTGTGAACTTCGTTCCTACTTGAATACTGAATTTTATAAAACTTTTAGTGAAGAAGATAGGAAACGTATAATTACTGTAATTAATAAGAATCCAAACAATGAATGGTATGATTCAAATGGTGGAGAAGATAGCAAAGATAAAATATTCTTATTGAGTATTGAAGAAGTTGCATGTAAGTATTTTGGGGACAGCAGTACGCTACTGTATAATCCAGGCAAGAATCAAAAATACTGGTTTCAAAGAAAAGATGAAAATAATAGTAATCGAAGATCGAAGTTTGGTGGATATGGTTGGTGGTGGTGGCTTCGCTCACCAGGACGGGATAACAAAAGGGCAGTATACATTTGGGGAGATGGTAATATTGGTATTCAGGGAAATGGAACATACAAGTACAGCAGTAATACCATCCATCCAATAACTAAGGATAATAGTGGTGGAATACGCCCTGCTTTATGGATAAAACGATAGAATATATTGGAATGCTACGATAAGTAGCATTCTTTTTTGTTTGATGTAAACACATGTTTCTAGTTGTTTGCTTTTAAATGAATATACTTTGAATTAGGGCAGATATGCCATATGGAGGTAACAGTGGAAAAGCATAAGAATGTAATTATAGAAGCAAGTAAATTAAATAAGAACTTCAAAACAGGTGACATAGAACAACAAGTAATCAGTGATATGAATATTACTATATATGAAGGTGATTTTACAGTTATTATGGGTTCATCAGGAGCTGGAAAATCTACTTTGATGTATGTACTATCTGGAATGGATCGAGCAACAAGTGGATCAATTGTATACAAAGGTGAAGATATTGTTTCTTACAGTGATGATAAGCTTGCAGTATTTCGAAGAAAGAATTGTGGGTTTGTATTCCAGCAGATGTATCTGCTAGAGAAAATGAGTTTAATTGATAATGTGGTAACAGCAGGTAGCCTAGTTGAGAAGAATAAATCATTAGTAAAAGAACACACAAAAGAATTATTGAAAAAAGTAAACATAGAAGAGACGTTATGGCATAAATTTCCATCACAGATTTCTGGTGGAGAAGCACAACGAGTAGGGATTGTAAGATCACTTATTAACACACCAGCAGTTGTATTTGCGGATGAACCAACAGGAGCATTAAATTCCAGTAACTCCGATGTGGTATTGGATGTCTTTTCAAAAATTAATAATGAAGGACAAAGTGTAATTATGGTTACGCATGATAAAAAGTCTGCATTAAGAGCAAATCGAATAATCTATTTAAAAGATGGAAAAATCTTTGGAGAACTTAAACTAGAAAATTACAACATTAATGATCATCACAGAGAAGAATTGCTAAATAATTTTTTAGCAGAGATGGAGTGGTAGAAGATGAAGAAAGTATTACAGTTATCTTTCTATCGTTTAAGAAAGGATAAGAAACAGTTTTTATTGTTAGGAGTGATCTTATTACTGACGACAATTATTACAAATCTATCATTTACCCTTTTTATGAATGTAGGAAATGTATATGATGAAATGTTTAAAGAAATGAATACAGCAAATATACATGTAGCAATCGCAAAGCAACAGGATAATGAAGTATATGTTAGTGATATTAAAAATATGGACTTCACAAAAGAAGTGGAAACTAGAGAAGGACTTCTTAGTATGGCAGTGGCTGAAGATTTTCAGGATACTGATTTTGAAATGCAGACTATTTTCTACGATATTGATGATAATCATAAAATGAACAAACTAGAAATAACTGAAGGGAGTGAAAAGAAAAATCAGGATGGTATTTACTTACCACTTTATATGAGTGAACTAGGAGAATTTAGTGTTGGTGATCATATTTCATATAGAATAAATGATGCTTCATATACTTGGAAAGTAAATGGAAAAGTTCAGGAAATGCAGTATGGAAACTATGGTGCAGGAACAATTGGAGTGTTTTTATCAGAAAATGAATATGAAAAATTAAGTGAAGATAACCAATGTAGTTTAGTCCAAGTATATTCTATTCAGACAAATCAGGGTGCAGATAGTGAAAAGGTTACTAAAGAGATAACTGATTATTTTTCAGAACATGATATATCTGTGTTGCAGGTAAACTACGATAGTGCAAATAAACAGGTGCGTACCCTATTTACGAATATTCTTGTAATGGTGTTGTTTGCCTTTGCTTTGATTGTACTGTTTGTCAGTCTTTCTTTAAGTAAGTTCAAAATTAGTAATACCATTGAAATGGAAACAGCTAACATGGGGGCACTGAAAGCATTGGGATATACAAGTAACAGTATTATTCTTACACTGGTAATACCTTATGTACTTGTTTGTGGTATTACCCTACTAATTGGAATTGTACTTTCAAATTTATTACTGCCTTTAGCAGCAAGTCTCATTGGTTTTCAGGCAGGTATGTCGTTAGAGATAGGTATAAACTGGCTTTCTATGATTATAACCTTTGTAAGCATAGAACTAATGACCATTTTGTTTACTTACTTTGGAGCTGCAAAGATAAAGAAATTACAACCAGTTACTGCCATTAGAGAAGGTAGTACTGGAAATGGTAAAAGAAGAAATGTACTTATAATCTTGGTGTTATTCTTTATGACGCTATTAATGTCATTTGCAGGAACTTTATTCTACAATATTGTGATTGAAACTAATAACTTCACATCTACCTTATCTGAAGAAATGCCATCGGTGATTATTCATACCAATGAAACTACTGCAGAAAGTATAAAAAATGATATACTATCAATGGATGAAGTAAAAGATGTTATGTTCTATTCAATCGAAAAAGTAGAAGTAGAAGATACAACTATTCAGGCATTTGTGAGTGAAGACTTTAGTAAAGTTTCAAATGACTTATGCTATGAAGGAAGAAGCCCTGAAAACGAGAATGAAATTGCCATTGGAAATAGTCTTGTTGAAAGTGGAGGCTATAAGATTGGTGATATGATTCAAGTAAAACAAGAAGACCAAACAAAAGAATATAAAATTGTTGGATTTATACAAAGTGTGAATTATCAGGGGAATGTTTGTGAACTAACTAATACAGGTTATGCACGACTTTCAAATGATACGAATTTTACATCACAATACATCTATGTAAAAGATGGTGTAAATACAGAGAAACTTGTAGATAAGATTGAAGTTCAACATAAAGGAGAACTTACAAAAGTAATCAACTATGAAAAATTAACACAAACAACAAATGATATGTATATCACAGCAATCAAAGCAGTAATGATTGTCATTGTACTAATTATTATGTTGATTATCTGGTTAGTATTATTTATGGTGATACGCTCACTGATTATTCAACAGCGAAAAGAACTTGGTATATATAAAGCAATTGGGTATACAAACAAGCAACTTCGATTAAAACTTGCAAGTAGTTTCTTGCCAGTTGCAATACCAACAATTGTTATAACTGCTTTATTAGGACTATTCTATATGGAAATAATATGCAATGTATTGTTTCAAAGTTTAGGTGCAATGAAAAACAATTTGGAGATATCATTTGTAGTATTATTAATAGCGGCACTCATTATAGTGGTACAGACATTTATTATAAGTTTTTTATTAACAGTGCCAATTAAGAAAATATCAGTATGTGAATTAATTAAGGAATAATAGAAACGGAGAACTTTATGGATTTTGGAGAAAAATTAAAACAAATCAGAAAGAAAAGAAATCTTTCACAAGAACAATTAGCAGATGAAATGGGTGTATCAAGACAAGCTATTACAAAATGGGAAACGGGCAGAGGTATGCCTGATATTGAAAATATAAAGATTATATCTGAATTGTTTAAAATGTCTTTGGATGAACTAATTTATGAAGAGAGCAAAGAAGATATACAAAAAGAATTTACTTATCAAAGTGAAATGATTTATGATATTGATCAACATAAGAAGATAGACATAAAGATGATAAATGCAAAGAAGATTATTGTAAAAGGTGGGGAATCAGAAAAACTGAAAATCATTTTATCTTCACAAACAATCGAACATTTAGACTCAATTTATAAGATTAAGATTGAAGATAATAATCAACAACTAGATATAAAGTGTATTCGAAAAACTGATAAGATAGTATTTGATGAGGAAGAAGAACTTACGATTTCGATTATAATACCTAGGTCTGGATTGAATCGATATGAGTTGGATTCAAAAACAAAAGAATTATCATTAGAAGATCTGCAAGTACACAGATTAGAGTTTGATGGAAAAGCAGATCAAATTTCAATAGATGAACTGGATGGTAGTTTTGAATTCACTTCCAAAAGTGATTGCGAACTGATGTTGGGTAAATGGAATGGTTCTATAAACTTATGTCAGTTCAAAGCAAAGGCAGTTGTATATGTAAATCAAGAAGCTGAGTTTAAATTGATTGATAAAGGAAGAAAAAGTAGTGTCATCTGGAAACGGAATGGTGAATATATAGAAACACCTACTATAGAGAGTAATAATACCGTTCAAATTAGTAGCTACAAATCGGAAACAATTATTGATATATTTGAATAAAAGAAATGGAGGTCCATTATGTTAAGACAATATAGAGAAAGTGATTTTAATGAACTATTAAGACTACGATGTCTTTTGTACACTGATTATACAAAACAGGAAATGCGTGAAGAAATCACAGCATTCTTATATCATTCTGATAATAATCGTTTCAGGAATTATGACAAATGGACCTGTTATGTATATCAAAACGAGGATGGAACATTGGCTGGTTTTATTGATGTAGGATTTGTATGTGCAAAAGATTATAAAGAGTTGTTAGACAATTTTAATAGGACAAACTACTATGATCAAATACAACTACTTCTCTCTAATAATCGACCAATCCCAGTTGTAGAATCATGGTATGTGGATGAAAAGAAACGAGGATTCCATATTGGAATGAGGCTGATGAATCAAGCAGAGAAGTGGGTAAAGGATAATGGTTATTCATTTATATTATCTGATACGGATGATTTTAGGGAAGTTTCAAGAAAGGCACATAAATCATTTGGATATGTTGAGTATTGTGTTGATACCAATTTGATTCATTATTATTACAAACATATTTACTAAATATTGAAATGAATTAAATGAAATTAATAAATAAAGATTTTATTATAATGTAGTAAGAAATGGACGGTGTAGAGAATGTCAAAAGTAAAATTAACTGTTATTGAAAGTAAATGCAGATGTGGTTATTTAAAAACTGGAGATGAGTTTGTTGTTGGTGATTTATGTCCTCCTATTTGTCATGAATTGTGGAACGATATATATCCTTCAGTGTATGTTTTACAAAATGGTGGTGACTTAGATTATGGTGTTACACGATCTAAACAATTTGATATAAAATGTCAGGATCAACATAGAGTTTGGATTCATGGAGAGGTTATTGATTAGGTTTATTATTAGCGGATATTTAAGTGAAACTGATGCAATAAACACAAAGATTCTAAAAGTGTGTTGACAAATTGTAAGCGCTTATAGTAGAATGTGGGAGAACAGAAAAGAAACAGACTTGTTACTTAATCATAGTTATTAAGGCAAATTCAACGAACAATTACTGAGATGTAATTGTGGGTTTGGGTTTGTCTTTTTTGTCGAATGAAAGGAGGAGAGATAGATGCTATGCACTATTTTTATCTGTAATTATGTTTAAAGAAAAATTAATAGTAAAACGAGTAATTAACAACAATATTGTAATTGCAGAAAATCGCAAAGGCCAAGAAGTAGTTGCGATTGGTAAAGGACTTGGATTTCATAAGCACGTGCATGATGTTATATTTCCAAACGAAGTCCAGAAAGAATATGTATTATTAAAAAATTCAAATTATATTTTTCAGACGTTAGAACAAATACCGTTTGAGATTATTGAATTAACGCAACGAATTATTGATGTTGCGCAAGAGGAGTTACAGAATACATTTAGTGTAAATTTAGTAGTTGCTTTGGCAGATCATATTAATTTTAGTATTAATCAATACCATGCAGGACTAACGGTACCAGTTCTTGTGAATGAAGAAATCAAAAGATTCTATAAAGAGGAACATACAATTGGAAAGAAAGCGGTTCAAATGATCAATGAAGCGTTTGATATTCAACTAGGTAATGAAGAAGCAGTTTCCATTGCATTCCACTTAATTGTTGCAACAGAAAAAAGAAGTAATCATGACTCTGTAATGATCATGAAAGGTGTTACTGAAATTATTGATATTATCGAAGAAGATCTACAGTTTACTTTAGATGAGGAATCAATAGCATATTCAAGATTTATTATTCATTTAAAATATTTTATGAGAAGCATCCTATTTGAACAAGTCAAAATCACCAATGATTCGTATATTGAAATTCTTTCTCCATTAGAAGAGAAAAATGAACAAGCAGTTCGTTGTGTGAAAAAGATATCTGAGTATGTTTTGAAGAATTATGATTATAAAATGTTGAATAAAGATCGTTTATATTTAACGATTCATATCATTCGTGTTTTAGATAGAGAAGAGTAAAATCATGAAAGGAGGCTATGTTTATCATGGCTAAGATAGATTATGAAGTATTAACGGATGACATAATGGAAAGAGTTGGAGGACCAGAAAACATTCATACTGTTTCGCATTGTGCAACACGTTTACGTTTTGTATTAAAAGACAGATCAAAAGCAAAAGAAGATGAATTGAAAAAATTGCCTGGAGTCTTAGGGGTTGTTTATGGTTCAGGACAATTCCAAGTTATATTAGGGGAAAACTTATTTCCAGTTTATGACACAATCATGAAGAAATATGATTTAGAAGAAGGAGATGCAGTAGACGAAACTCATACTGAAGATTATGCATTAAAGAAAGATGATGAAAAAAGAGGTGTAAAATATTACTTTGATAAAGCAATTCAATTTATGTCTGCATCCTTAACACCATTTGTTACTGTGCTGTTTGGTGCAGGAATGTTACGTGTAGTATTATCGTTGATTTCTTATTTCAATGCTGATTTAGCTACATCATCTACTTATCAGTTATTTAACTTTGTTTCACAGACACCATTCTACTTTATGCCAATATTAGTAGCGTATGGTGCTTCAAGAGTATTAAAGTCAAATCCAGTATTTGCAATGACAATTGCAGCTGCATTATTATATCCTGATTTCACAGCGATGGTAAGTGCAGGAGAGCCAGTAACAATGTTAGGAATACCAGTTACATTAGTAACTTATTCTAGTTCATTATTACCTGCAATCTTTGCTGCAATCCTATGTGCGCATCTGGAGCGATTATTCTATCGAATTATTCCTGGATTCTTACGTTCAGTATTCGCACCACTATGTGTATTCTTAATTGGATATCCAATTACAATCTTAATATTAGGGCCAGCAGGAGTAATTGTTGGTGGTTGGATTGTTTCAGGTATTACTTGGTTACAAGGAAATGTTGGAGGATTTGCTCCAGGTATTATTGCAGCAGTTCACCCATTCTTAGTAATGATGGGAGTAAATATGTTGATGGTTGCACCAATGACCGAATTATTTACAGCAACTGGATTTGATAATGTATTCCGACCAGGTTGGATATTGCATAATATTTCAGAAGGTGGATCATGTCTTGCGGTAATGTTGCGTACCAAAGATCCAGCAATTAAGTCCAATGCTTTAGCGGCAGGATTTGGAGCAATTATTTCAGGAGTATCTGAACCAGCATTATATGGGATTAACTTGCGTTATAAGACGCCAATGATTGGAATGGTAATTGGTGGATTTGTAGGAGGAGCAACAGCAGGGATTTTAGGAGCGAAGGCTTTCTCAATGGGATATTCAAGTATCCTAGGGGTTGTGATTTTTGAACAGACAATATTTGCAATAGTTATTGGGGTTGTAATTTCATTTGTTGTATCATTTGTGATTACATTTATTCTATACAAAGATGAAGTTGTACAATCGTAAGGAACTATAATGTTTGGAATTTTTAAGAAGAAAAATATTATACCTGAACATGCAATTGTTGCTGTTACAGATGGAAATCTCATCCCCCTAGAAAAAGTTGCGGACCCAGTGTTCTCGCAAAAAATGTTAGGGGATGGTATTGCAATAATTCCAAAAAATGAAGTTATTGTAGCACCTTGTAATGGAAAGATAACAATGATTTATCCAACCCTTCATGCATTTGGAATTATCAATGATGAAGGTGTTGAAATATTAATACATATTGGAATCAATACTGTTAATTTAAATGGTAGAGGATTTAAACGATATGTTGAAATAAATGATGAAGTGAAGGCTGGAGATAAAGTCATCAGTTTTTACGCAGAGTATTTGATTGAAGAAGAGTATGATTTTACAACAATCGTCATTTTCCCAAACTGTCAAAAAGAATTAAGCAAAAAGACAGATGGTTATGTCCGCAAAGGAAAAGATGTTGTTGTTAGCTATAAGTGAAGGAGGAGCAATAAACGTGAAAAGTAGTAAAGATATAAAAGTACAAGAAACATTTCCAGAAGGATTTTTATGGGGAGGAGCGACTGCTGCGAACCAGTATGAAGGAGCATACAATGAGGATGGGAAACTACCATCAGTAGCTGATGTGCAACCGCATGGAGTATTCGGATATCCAGATCGTAGTGCAAAGTATTATCCAACTCATAAAGGAATTGATTTTTATCATCATTATAAAGAGGATATTGCTGAATTTGGGGCCATGGGATTTAAAGTATATCGTACAAGTGTAGCGTGGAGTCGTATCTTCCCAACAGGTGAAGAAGATCAACCAAATGAAAAAGGACTAGAGTTCTATGATAAAATGTTCAAAGAACTAAAAGACAATGGTATGGAAATCATGATTACGATTTCGCATTATGAAATGCCTTTACATTTAGCTGATAAATATGGTGGTTGGAAAGACCGCAAAATGATCGAGTTCTTTGATAAATTTGTTACAGTAATGGCAAAGCGCTGGAAGGGGATTGTAAAGTATTGGCTGACATTCAATGAGATTGGAAACAATATTCATAAAATGGAATGGATGACTGCAGGTATTGACCCAACAACCAGCACATTACAAGATAATTATCAGGCATCCCATCATCAGTTTGTTGCCAGTTCAATGGCTGTGAAAACAATTCATGAAATTGATCCAGATGCTAAAGTAGGTTCAGTAATTGAGTATAAAACTATTTATCCAATGAGTTGTGATCCAAAAGATTCTTTAGTTGTCACAACTGAAAAACAAAGAGGATATTTCTTCTCAGATGTTCAAATTCGTGGTGAGTATCCAGGATATGCTTGGGAATACTTTAAAGATAATGATATTGAAATTGAATATACTGATGAAGATATGGAGTTAATTAAAAACTACCCAGTAGATTTCTTAAGTTTTACTTACTATCGCTCTCGTATTGCTTCTAAAGATTATTTAGAATCTGTACAAAAAGAAACAAATAGTTCAGATAAAGAAGTAGAAGGAGATACGTCTTATCGTGGTGATGACAATATTCTAAATACAGGGAAAACAAACCCATACTTGGAGCTAACACCATCAGGATGGTCAGTTGATCCAGATGGATTATATCTAGCGTTAGAAGACTTGTATGGACGTTACCAAGTACCTATTTTTATCGCTGAGAATGGATTAGGTGTAAAAGAAGAACTGATTGATGGTACAGTAAATGATACCTATCGCATGGAATTCTTGCGTGATCATATTATATCGATGAAAAAAGCAATTCGTAATGGTGTAGACTTATTTGGTTATGCATGGTGGGGACCAATTGATATTGTTTCAAATGGTTCAGGTCAAATGTCGAAACGTTATGGATTCATCTATGTTGATCGTAATGATGCAGGAGAAGGAACATTAAAGCGTTATCGTAAAAAATCATTCTACTGGTATAAAAAAGTAATTGCCAGCAATGGAGAAGACTTAGAAATAGATAAATAAACAAAAGCCTGTTATCAGGCTTTTCACTTTATAGAGTAAGGAGATAAAATGGTTATTTTTTTGGATGTAGATGGAACGTTAATAAACTATGAAACTGTTCTCCCTGAATCAGCAAGATATGCGATTAATAAGGCGAGAACAAATGGACATAAAGTATATATATGTACAGGATGTTCAAAGTTTGAAATAGAAGTGAAAAACTGGAATTTAGAATTGGATGGAATGATTGGTGGGAATGGATGTTATGTGGAAAGTAATAATACGGTTGTCATGCATGAAACGCTATCACTTTCTCAATGCAAACAATTTGTTGATTGGTGCAATCAAAGAGACTTAGCATTCCGATTGGAATGTAATGAAGGTATTTACATAAGTGAAGGATATGAAGAGAAATCAAAAGAAGCAAGATTAAAATATATCGAGGGAATTGATGCAGTATTAACTAAAGATAAAATTGTTCCAATGAATCCTTCAATGATTACTGGTGGTGAATTACTACGGAGTAATGTAAATAAAACTGGATTTGTACTAAAGTCCTATCAAGATTATTTAGATGCAGTAGAAGAGTTTGATGATTTGAATGTAGGTACTTGGGGTGGAAAAGGAGAATATGCTTTGTATGGGGATACAAGTCAAAAAAACATCAATAAAGCGCATGCTATAGAAGTGTTACTAGACTATTTAAAAATTGATAAATCTAAAACGATTGCATTTGGTGATGCTAAAGTTGATATACCAATGTTTAAAGCCTGTGGTTATAGTGTAGCGATGGGAAATGCTGGGGAAGAAACAAAACAGGTTGCTGACTATATTACGGATGATGTGGATAATGATGGATTATTAAAGGCGTTTGAGTATTTAAAACTAATTTAAAATTGGACGGATAATAAAAGCTGAAGTTCTATAAATGACTTCAGCTTTCTTATACATACGATTTGTACAATTTCAAATGGAACTATTATAGTTTAATCTAATCATCTTCATTTAGAAATGATACACTGATAGATAATTTATTATGTTCATAACTTGCCATTATTGTTCCATTCATTTTACTAACTAATTCTTTTGTGATACCTAATCCTAAGCCAGTAGAATTTTCAGCAGTGTTGAGCGTATAATAACGATCAAACAATTGTGCTACCTGAATTTGATTTAACGTAGAAGCAGTATTTGTGATTACAATTTCACCTGTCTCAGTTAATTTAATTTCTAAATCACCATCACTATATTTAATCGCATTGCTCAAAAGATTGGATAGTACTCGAGATAACATAGAAGCATTTAAATATCGTGTTATCTTTATTTTATCCATTCGAATAACAGGGTCAATATCTCGTTCTTTCAATTCTACATAAAACTGAGCGATACTTTCTTCCAATGCATTATTTAGTATAACACTTTCTCTTTCTTGCGGAGATTCAGAATTAATAACTACAGAATAGCGGAAAAGTTCTTCGGTTAACTGCTTCATCATTTCAACTCGATTGCTAATGATACCAATATAACGCTCAACTTCACTTGACTTGTTTTCTTCCTCCAACAAATCTAAATAACCACTGATTGCAGTTAGGGGAGTACGCAAATCATGAGAAATATTGGTAACAGAATCTTTAAGTTGTATATTCCCATTTAGATACTGCTGACGTTGTTTACGAAGTAAACGAAGTTGTTTATTTAACTCGTTTGTGAATTGCTTTATCGTTTTATCATTTGATGATATTGAAATAAGGGCATTAGATTCATTTTCTAAATGATCCATGAGTTCTACATTGATTTCATTTATACTTTTTTTCATAACTAAAATTTTAATAATAAGAACAATTACTATTAATGATAATAAAATACATAAAACCCAAGGAAGCATCATCGTTCATCACCAACCTTTATTTTAAATCTTTTTTCCTGAAAATATATAATCCTAAACTTGTAAGAATAACTGTAAGAATTAGAGAATATATAATTAAATGCCACAGTTCATTTGTACCAAGCGAAATAATTTGAAATGTCTGACCAAATGGGTTGAATTCAAACAGAAATAGAAATACCTCTCTACTGATACCTGTAAACATACCTGGTCTAGAAAGTGAATAACATAAGAGGCCTACAAAAAGTAATATAAAGGCTGTTAGTATACTTATAATTGAAGTTCTTGATTTACTTGAAGATAACATACCAACAAAGCTAAAGATTGCTATATATGTAATGCAGGAAAACCATCCAGTAACTCCAATTAGAATAATTTCAGTTACATTACTATTGATTGATATATTTGTAAGTAATCCAAAAAGACCACCAGTTAATGCCCATGCAAGGTATATAGCTGTTATTGCAATTACTCCTGTAATGAAGTTAGCCAGATAAATACTATTTCTTTTATGTCCTACAATTAGTTTATTGCGTATGGTACCATCACTATATTCAGTTCCAAGATAGGAACTGAAGAAGATAGAGGTAAGGATACCTATTACTTGAAGTGAAAGGAATAGTGCAATATGTAAATACGTGGAACCTTGACTTATTAGTAATGAGCATAACATACTTACAATTGAAACCATTATAAATATTGTTATCCAAAATGCTTTGGTAATCCAAAGCCTGCTTAAATTAGCTGATAATAATTTATACATAAGTATCACCATCAATAAGACTCATATAGAAGCTTTCTAAGTTTTCACTTCGTTCCTGCATTGATATTACTTCACAATTCACCTTTTTTAATGCCAGTACAAATTGAGTTACTTTAATTTCTGTATATATGTCAGCATGAGTATCAGAATAAATTTTGTATTCAACATTCATTTCATCAAGCACTCTTGTAAGCAGTTTTGTATCATTCACTTCTACATGAATACATTTCTTGTAAAGCGTATGTAATTCATCAGCACTTATTTCTTTTACAATGTGGCCCTGATCAATAAAGCCATAATGGGTTGCAAGTTTTGATAATTCATTAAGAATATGACTTGATATTAAAATAGTTATTTGTTGTTCACGATTAAGTTTTAAGATTAACTCACGAATCTCTATAATTCCTTGTGGATCAAGACCATTCACTGGCTCATCTAATATCAGAAAATCAGGATCGCCTATAAGTGTTATAGCAATTCCTAATCTTTGTCGCATACCTAAAGAAAAGTTTTTTGCTTTTTTCTTTCCTGTATCTGCAAGTCCAACCAATTCTAATGTTTCTTTTAAACCATCATAAGATGGCAATCCCAGTATTTTATACTGTTGTTTTAAGTTATCTTCTGCAGTCATTTCTAGATAAATAGATGGATTTTCTACTACTGCACCCATTCTTCTTCTGGCTTTTACAATATCTTTCTCATCACTCTTTTTACCATATAACATATAATCTCCAGATGATGGGTATTGAAGACCACAAATCATTCGAATTAATGTTGTTTTACCTGATCCGTTTTTTCCAACAAATCCATAGATTGAACCTTTGGGGACATTCATTGTTAATTCATCTAATGCTTTAAAATGTCCATAACGTTTACTTAGGTTCTTTGTTTTAAGAATGTATTCCATAAGTTAAAACCTCCTTCATTTTCTTTGACACCATTATTCTAACAATCAAATGTAAAGAAAGTGGTAAAGAAAACAGTAAAGAAATAGTAAATATTTATTCCGATGTAAGTTTAAAACCAATTCCCCAAACAGCATCAATATAATCTTTATTATTTATATTACGAAGTTTTCTGCGTAAATTACTAATATGCATTTTCAAAGAACTTTCATTACAATCAGGTGTATCCAAACTGATTAAATCCAGCAAACTAGATTTTGTAACTACTTGAGTAGGATTTTGCATTAATATTTTTAAAATTGCATATTCAGTTCTTGTTAGTTTTACTTCAACATCATCAATGGTTGCCGAGTGAGTTGTTATATCAAGTTTTATTTCATCATAGGTCAAAATAGATTTTGTTATTGTGGTATTTGAAGTGCGAAATTGAACAGCGATTCTGGCTAATAACTCTTTTTTATTAAATGGTTTCGTTATATAGTCAACAGCACCACTAAGTAACAAATTAACTTTGTCATCAATATCAACTTTAGCACTGACAACAATAACTGGAATTCCTTTAATCTGAGTTAATACATCCTCTCCACTTATACCAGGAAGCATTAAATCCAATAATATCAGATCTGGAATTGAGTGCTTAAGAAATAGTATTGCTTCACTTCCAGAATATGCACGAGAAATCGTATATCCTTCTTTTGTAAGGATTTCTTCAAGTACATTTCCAATATGTATATCATCATCAATTATTAATATATTTTTCATATTGCCCATCTCCATTTCTTTTGCGATAAAAATTCAGTGTTGTTTCTTTATAGTATAACGCATTATGATAGTAAATCAATTTTGATATGATGATTTATGGTTTATGCACGTTAGTTTTTGATTTGTGTATCTTGGTAAAAAAATCTTGATAAAGAAAGCAGAATGGTAAATACTTACATTGAGGAGGAGATTATGAAAACAATAGACAATAATGAAAAAGAATTGAAAGTCACTGTACAGTGTGATAATCATGAAGAACAAGATAAGTTGTTAAGTTTTGTGAAACATTTCAATTCCAAAATATATGTACAAAAGAATGGAAGGGAATATATTCTTTCCATGGAAGATATCTACTATATCGAATCCTTAGAGAAAACAACAATTATCTATACTCAAAATGACAGTTATGTTTCAATGATGTGGCTATATCAGATTGAAGCAATGTTGAGCGATGATTTCGTTCGTATTAATAAATCAACAATTATAAATTTATCATATCTGAAAAGTATGAAATCTGATATAGGTTCTAGAATTCGTTTAGAGTTTAATAATGGAGATAAGTTTATGGTAACTAGAGCATATGTAAAAACATTTAAAAGAAAGTTAGGAGGAAATTAAAATGACTAGCAAAAACAATTTAGAAAAATTTATGTATTTAACCTTTATGGCATTTACTACGGCAATAACAGTCATTACATTAATTGGTGTATTTGCTGGTGATGAAATTATTTCCTACTCGACATTTTATGTGAATGGTGGAGTTTCTCTTACTGCCATTGTGCAAATCTTAGTATTAGCAGTTATAACTGCGCTTATCAATATTATTTTTGATAGTGAATCCTTAGTAGCTAAAGTAAGAGTATTGTATTTAACGCTTATAAAGCTATTCTTAATTCTATTAATCGCAACTGCATTTATCTTTATATTCAAATGGTTTCCAGTGGATGAAGTCTATGCTTGGATTAGTTTTGTTGCAATGTTCTTAGTATGCTTTATAATTGCTACCATTGCCAGTGTACTTGTTACTAGAAAGAAAGATAAAGAGTATGAAGAGATGCTTACTAAGTATAAAGAAAGAGCAGGAAAAAAGTAATGAGTGTAATCAATATATCAAATTTATATAAAAGTTTTGGTGATAAAGAAGTGCTGAAAGGAATTGATTTCAAAGTGGATGAAGGAGAGATACTAGGTGTACTTGGTCCATCTGGTGCAGGCAAAACAACACTAATTGAAATCATGATTGGTCATTTAGAGAGTGATAAAGGAATTAGTAAAATATTTGATGTTAGTTCTACGCAGTTAAAAGATGATTCTTATTCAAAGATTGGTACTGTATTGGATGAAGCAGGTTTATTTGACCGTTTGACATGTAGACAAAATCTTGAAATATTCAGAAAGATTTATTCTATTGATAAAGATGAAGTGAATACAGTTTTACAAAAAGTTGGATTATACGAAAGTTCAAATGTTGCTGTTGATAAGTTATCCAAAGGGATGAAACAGAGATTAGTTCTTGGACGTGCAATTATGCATAAGCCAAAACTGTTATTTTTGGATGAACCTACGTCTGGCCTTGATCCAAGTACTAGTCAGTTAATTCATAAATTATTATTAGAACTAAAACAAAAGGGAACTACGATTCTCTTAGTTACACATAATATGCAGGAAGCTACTGACTTATGTGATAAAGTTGCATTTCTGTTTGATGGTAAAATCATTGAGTATGATACACCAACTAGAATTTGTGATAAACATAATGAATTAAACCAAATAAGTATTGTGACTAACCATGATAAAGAATTTAAAGTACCTAACAATAAAGAAAGCTATTCAGAAATTCTAAATGCATTGAAAGATGATGAAATTAAATCAATACATTCAAGTGAACCAAATTTAGGTGAAGTATTTATATCACTAACAGGAAAGGAGTTGATTTAAATGAGTGCTACTAGAATTAATGCAATAATTTATAAACAAGTACAAGATACATTAAAGAATAAATCAATTCTAATACAGTTTGTAATGTTTCCTGTAATGGCTTCAATCTTAACCTTTTCAGCAAAAGACTTTGGTTTAGAACCTAGTTTCTTTGTGAATATGTTTGCAGCGATGTATGTAACCATGGCTCCAATTATTGTAGTATCTACAATTGTTAGTGAAGACAAAGAAAAAGGAGCCTTGCAGATGTTAAGGATGTCCAATGTAAAGCCATTTGAGTATCTGGTAGGCGTTGCTTTATATGTATTTGTATTATGTGCAATAGGATTATTATTTATGGCAATTGTAGGAGGGTATACATCAAATGGAATGATAGTATTCCTACTGGCGAATATGGCAGGTCTAATTATATCAATTCTTATTGGATCAATTATTGGACTGTTATCTCCTAATCAAAGTGCCAGTAGTGGATTATCTGTACCAGCAATGCTTATATTTTCGTTTTTACCAATGTTATCAATGTTTAACTCTTCAATTCACAATTTCAGTAAATACATTTATTCTCAACAAGTGAGTGATATTATTAGTACACTTGAAGTTAATGTGACAAATATAATAACATTAGTAATAAATTTTGTGATTGTGTTGGTATTGTATCTAATAGTCTATAAAAAGTATAAATTTAAATAATAAATTTGAGATAGTTTGTGCTATCTCTTTTTGTTTACATTAAAAATTTATAATGATATTATTTGGTTAATATTAAGGAATCCATAGTAAATATCAATGAGGAGAAATGACAAATGAGTAAATTAAGCAATATGAGAGGAATAGAAATCAAAAAGTTCCGTGCAGTTTCATCAGGAGAAAAAACATTAAGTGAATTATTTGGTGATAATGGATTTGACACTTGGGTTGAACAAAATAAACACTTATTGAAGGATCATTCATATGAACCAACTGATTTTATATGGCATCTCGATGCTGATATAAGTTGGGATAAAGGTAGAAATATTTATATAATTGCAATCAAGGATGAAGTAACTGCAGAGGATCTTGCTCCTTATGAACTATTTGAATTTCCTGGAGGGATGTATTTAGTTGCTACTGGTGATGAAAGTGATAATGAAGATTTAGAAGAAACGATTAACTGCATGATGACTTGGATTAATAATAGTGATGTATTTGAATATGGTGATTTCCCTAAAAGTGGAATGTGTAATATGCCAAATCCTGATGGTAATTTTGATAAAGCACTTGGCATTGCTCAACAGCAGATTTATTTACCATTAAAGTTTCGTGATAAATAAATACAACATTATAAAGAAAACAGTAAAGATTTATTAAAAGTCTTAAAACATTGATTAAATAGTGATGTTTTAAGACTTTTTTCTTATTGTTATTATAGATAGTGAATGATAGTATTAAATTAATTAAGTTCTAATTAATTTGGAGGTAATATATGGAGAAATGGGTATATGTAATGTTTATTGAGAAAACAAAAACGTATAATCGAATCACAAAGGCAATTGTAGAAAGTCATGTGGAGAATCTAAGAAAATTAGATGAGGAAGGACACATGGACTACTGTGGGGTATTTAAAGGATATCCGGGTGTTGCAGGAATGGTGATTATCAAGGCTGACAGTTATGAAGAAGCAGAAGCATTATGTAAAAGAGAACCACTTGTGATTGGTGGGTATGCAACTTATAAACTGAAGGCATTACAAGTAGCTAATAGTGATAATAATTACTTATTGTAGTGTAGAGAACATTCTAGAAATAGATATTGTCTAATAAATATGAAACAAGGAGATATAAAAATGGCAAAAAAAGTAAGTGATGAAATATGTTTAGAAAATGTTGAGAAGATGAAAGAATTGTTTTCTGATGTAATTGGTGATGCGGATCGCTTTCGTGTAGTTTATGGATGCGGAGTAGATGTTGGAATGATGAATTTTGTAGTAGTAAGAAAGACAACATATACTTATGCAAGTTATGCAATTGGGTTTGATGAAACTGCTAATGAAATTGTAATTTTACCAATCAATCGTGATTTCAGTTCTTATGGAGATCCAATTTATGTAAAGAAGGATGAAGTAAAGAAAGCCAAGATTAGTATGTTTTCTAAGGAAATTAGAATTCAATCAAATAAATTTCCTAAAAAGTATATAACATTTACTGTTCAGGAAATGTTGAATCAGGACCCTGATGAAGTTGCAATTTGTGTAAAACAGGAAGAAGAAGCAAATGCTTTTCTTCAGTTCTTTAAAACTAAATTTTCATAAATAAATAATTTAAATGATGCTTGAAAGCAGTAGAAATACTGCTTTTTTTGTTTGAAACAAAAAAGATGTACAGGTACCTTTAATAAAGTCCTTGACTTTTCTAAAGGTACCTGTAATAATATATTCGTAAGGTACCTGTAGAAAGTAAGAGGTAATGAATTATGGAAAATAAATATATTGAACTTTACGATAAGTTAATGCAGTTACAATGGTTGCTACGTCGTCAACAAATGGAGCATTATGCTCAATATGGACCAACTGGCGATCCAACTCGCGGTCAAGGAAGAGTATTGGCAATGCTTAGAATTAAACCAGAAATAAGTACAAAAGAATTAACGTATCTGTTAGGGATTCGTCAGCAGTCTTTAAATGAACTTTTAAATAAGTTGGAGAAAAATGGATTTGTGAAAAGGGTGCCATCAGCAGATGATAAGCGAGTAATGATGGTTATACTTACTGAAAAGGGTAAGGAAGAACAATCGAATGAAATGGACTATGAATCAATTTTTGATTGTTTGGATGAAGATGAAAAAGAAAAATTCAGCGAATATTTAGATCGAATGATTGAAGCTCTAGGTAGTCAAATAGAATTTGATGAGGAAGAACTTGAAAACTGGGAGAATTTACGCAATTCTTTTATGGAAGGTGGAGAATTTCCACATCGTGGGCCTCATCGTCATTTCTTTGGTGGTGGTCCTATGAGAGGTGGGCGTCCTCATGGAAGACGAAACGATAAAAGAACAAAAAATAGTGAAGAAAATAAATAGTAAATAGTATAGGAGGGTATACCAATGGAATTATTTATATATATACTTGTGATGATGATAGCTATTTTGCTATCAAATATTATAAATCGGTTTTTACCATCTGTACCTGTTCCGTTTGTTCAAATTATGTTGGGAGCATTTATTGTGATGCTCCCTTTAAATTATCATTTAGAAATACACCCTGAGTTGTTTTTTACTCTATTTGTTGCACCACTTGTTTATCTAAGTGGAACAACGATCAATAAGAGCACTGTGTGGAGTTTAAAGAAGTCGATTCTTAATACATCTGTTTTGTTAGTATTAGCTAGTGTTCTTCTTGTAGGCTATTTACTTCATATGATGATTCCTAGTATTTCAATTGCTGCAGCGGTTATTTTAATATCTGCTTTAGGACCAACAGATGATATTGCAGTAGATTCTGTTGGTAAAAGATATTTAATTCCGGGTAAAATGTTGGAGTTGTTGAAAGGTGAATCTGTATTCAATGATGTAAGTTCTTTAATTCTCTTTCAAATAGGAATTACAACAATCCTTACAGGAACATTTTCTCTTGTTGATTCAGCTACTAGTTTTCTTTTAGTGGGAGTTGGTGGAGCAGTTGTTGGTACCAGTTTATCATTTCTAAAAAGGGGAATCATTAAATGGATTCGTCATCAAGGAATTAAAGATGAAACAATATATGTTTTATTGGGTCTTATTACTCCATTCTTAGTATATTACATTGCTGAGTTATTGCATGTAAGTGGTATTCTAGCAATCTTTGTAGCAGGAATGATTTACTCCTTTGAAAGCAAACAAGATAACCCAGATATAGTAAATGAAAAAATTACTTCTGATAATGTATGGAAAGTATTATCGTTTGTTTTAGAGGGAATAGTATTCTTAATTCTGGGAACACAAATTCCTGAGATTACGACATCATTATTAAGTGGTAACAATGCAATGAGTATTCAGGTAATTCTTGTTTATGTAGTATTAATTATGCTACTTTTATTTATTATTCGCTTTTTATGGGCGATGGTTACATTACCTAAGGATGTATGTGAAAAAGAAGAAAAAATTAGTAGATTAAAATCATGTTTTATCTTTAGTTTGGCTGGTGCGAGAGGTTCGGTTACATTGGCAAGTGTATACTCTATTCCACTTGTACTTAGTGATGGGAGTGTCTTTCCACAAAGAGACTTAATGATTATATTAGCTATGGGAGTCATTCTATGCTCAATGATTTTAACTTACTTTGTATTACCTTTATTAGTGGAGAAAAAAGGAACTGCAGAAGATGATAATAAGGAGATTTATTTAAGTATGTTGAATAATGTAATTAAAACACTAGAAAATGAATTTCTTTCCACATATAAATCAGAAGGTGAAGTAGTTCTTAGAGATTACATGAAACGGTATCGTGAACTTGAAAGTTCAATAACTACAACTAAAAAGAATGATGATGAGATTCATAAATTAATGTATCAGACGTTTAAATGGGAAATTGAAAACGTACAAAAGATGCTAGATAATGATGAGGTATCAAAAGATATGGGTGAATATTATATCTACATCTTAAATGATCGATTGAATCGAACAAATAGTCATAAGATTTATCATATTATTGGGTTTCTTGAACAAATTCGTAATCTGAGACTAATTTTGAAAAGTAGAAAATTTGCAGATCAGGAAGAAATGTTTAGGATTATGATTCAAAATGATGAATATGTAATTGAGCAATTAGACAAGATGTTAGAAAAAGAAGATTCTGAACTTGTAAGATATTTAAAATCAAAAATTGAGGTTTCAATTGCTGAGAAAAGAGGTAGGAATCAATATGCACAAGGACGAGATAAAGTTCAGCTGGATAATGATGTTGTGTTGCAAATTCGAAAACGAGGCTTGCAGCTGGAAAGAGATAGAATTCAAAAAGAGTATGAACAAGGAACAATTGACTGGAAGAGTGCAAACACAATGCGGAATAATATTGCATTATTAGAAATGCAAATTGAATTATAGTAACTAGGAATTGACAAACTAATTTCAATATACTAGTATATGAGTAACCAAATAGCGTTGATAGAGACAGTAATATACATCTAAAATTCAAAGCGAGTCAGAGATAGTGAGAGTCTGATAAAAGTAAGATCTATATGAACATCCCTCTTGAGTTGCAGACTGAAAAGATATGAGTAAGTTTTGCCGGTGTCCTCCGTTACAAGGATAGCATATGATGGTATGTGAAATAGGTGGTACAATGATAGTTCAAGGCTTTCATCCTGATTTCAGGTGAAAGTCTTTTATTTATTTGATAACCTAATGCCTCAAGTAAGCGTTTTGGTAAATTCAAATAAGGAGGAATTACAATGTACAAGAAAGTAGAAAACAATTTGAATTTTGTAGAGAGAGAAAGAGAAGTAGGAAAGTTATGGAAGAATGAGAACATCTTTCAAAAGAGTATTGATAATCGTAATGGAAAACCAATCTTTACTTTTTATGATGGACCACCAACAGCAAATGGAACCCCACACATTGGCCATGTTCTTACAAGAGTAATCAAGGATTTAGTTCCGCGTTATCAGACAATGAAGGGAAAGAAGGTGTTAAGAAAGGCTGGTTGGGATACTCATGGTTTACCAGTAGAGTTAGAAGTCGAGAAACTTCTTGGGTTAGAAGGTAAAGAACAGATTGAAGAATATGGAGTAGAAGCGTTTGTTGAAAAGTGTAAAGAGAATGTATGGAAATATAAGGAAATGTGGGAAGACTTCTCGCAGCTGGTTGGATTCTGGGCAGATATGGATAATCCATATGTTACTTATCATAATGAATTTATTGAATCCGAGTGGTGGGCATTAAAAGAAATTGCTAAGAAAGGGTTGTTATATAAAGGACATAAGGTAGTGCCATACTGCCCAAGATGTGGAACATCATTATCTACTCATGAAGTATCACAGGGATATAAAGATGTGAAAGATACAAGTGCATATGTGAGATTCAAAGTGAAAGGTGAAGATGCATACTTTCTGGCATGGACAACAACACCTTGGACGCTACCTAGTAATGTGGCTCTGGCTGTAAATCCACACCAGACATACATGAAAGTAGAAGTTGATGGAAATATGTATTATCTGGCAGAAGCACTCTTAGACGAAGTATTAGGTGTACCATATAAAGTACATGATAGATTTGAAGGAAAAGAACTGGAATACAAAGAATACATTCCTTTGTATGAACAAGAAAATTTAACTAAGAAAGCATACTTTGTAACATGTGCAGATTATGTAACGTTAGATGCTGGTACAGGAATTGTCCACATAGCACCAGCTTTTGGTGATGATGATTCTAAGGTAGGAAGAATCTATGACTTACCATTTGTTCAATTAGTAAATGAGAAGGGTGAAATGACAGGGAACTATCCTTGGGAAAATATGTTCTGTAAAGATGCAGATAAACTTATATTAGAGGATTTAAACAAGCGTAATTTATTATTTGGAACAGTAGAACTTGAACATAGCTATCCTCACTGTTGGCGCTGTGATACTCCACTTATTTATTACGCAAATGAAACCTGGTTTATAGAAATGACGAAAGTACGTGATGATTTAATTAAGAATAATAAAACAGTTAACTGGTTACCAGAGAGTATTGGAGAAAAACGATTTGCGGATTGGTTAGCAAATGTCCAAGATTGGGGATTGAGTAGAAACCGTTATTGGGGAACTCCATTAAATGTATGGGAGTGTTCTTGCGGTCATCAACATGTAATTGGTTCAATCCAAGAACTGAAGGAACTATCAGATAATTGTCCTAAAGATATTGAACTACATCGACCATTTATTGATGAGGTAACTATACCTTGTGAGAAATGTAATTCAATAATGCATCGAGTAGAAGAAGTGATTGACTGTTGGTTTGATTCTGGTGCAATGCCGTTTGCACAGTGGCATTATCCATTTGAGAATAAAGAGTTATTTGATGAAAATTTTCCTGCTGATTTTATTAGTGAAGCAATTGATCAGACTCGAGGCTGGTTTTATTCACTGCTAGCGATTTCAACAATCCTATTTGACAAATCTGCTTATAAGAATGTGTTGGTACTTGGACATATTCAAGATGAAAATGGCCAGAAGATGAGCAAATCAAAAGGGAACTCAGTTGATCCATTTGAGATACTAGAAGAATATGGTGCAGATGCAGTACGTTGGTACTTTTATGTTAATAGTGCACCTTGGTTACCAAATCGTTTTAATAAGAATACTGTAGTAGAGATTCAAAGAAAGTTCTTAGGAACACTTTGGAATACTTATTCATTTTTTGTATTATATGCAGATATTGATAAATTCAATCCGACAGAATATAAATTAGATTATGACAAACTGTCAATTATGGATAAATGGGTATTATCAAGACTTAATTCTGTTGTGAAAGATGTAGATGCGTATCTAAATGAATACAAGATTATGGAAGCAGCACGATTGATGGAAACATTTGTAGATGAATTAAGTAACTGGTATGTACGTAGAGGTAGAGAGCGTTACTGGGGCAAAGATATGTCAGAGGATAAAGTAAATGCTTATATGACGTTATATACAGTATTGGTAACTTTTGCGAAACTGGCAGCACCAATGATTCCATATATGAGTGAAGAAATCTATCAGAACTTAGTTGCTTCTTTTGATAAAGATACGCATGAAAGTATTCATTTATGTGGCTATCCTATAGCAAATACGAAATGGATTGATACTAGTTTAGAAGAGCGAATGAAACTGGTTCAAGAAGTAGTAGTTCTGGGAAGAAGTTTACGAAATACTTCAAATTTAAAGAATAGACAGCCATTACAAATACTATACATTAAAACTGCAAACCAACTGACAAATGATGAATTGAATATAATTAAAGATGAGTTAAATGTAAAAGAGGTAGTATTTACGAATAATACAAGTAAGTTTATGACGTATCAGTTTAAACCACTACTAAAAACATTAGGTCCAAAATATGGAAAGGATATAGGCAAAGTAAAGGAACTACTTCAAAGTGTTGATGGTAATCAGTTTATGGAAGGGTTAGATAGTAATGGAAAAGTGACAATTCAAAGTGAAGACACTAGTTATGAGTTCACAAAAGATGATCTGATTATCGAATCAGTAGCAAAATCTGATTTTGTTGTAACTGATAGCAATGGAATTACAATTGCATTATACACATATCTAAGTGATGAACTTGTTGAAGAAGGTACAGTTAGGGAAGTGATTAGTAAAATCCAGAATTTAAGAAAAGAGAATGGATTTGAAGTTATGGATACAATCCAAATAGCAGTGAATGCAAATAATAACTTGATTTCAACAATTCTAAATAATAAAGAAACAATTATGAGTGCTGTATTAGCAACAAGTTTAGAAGTAAAAGAAGAAACTAGTTTTATCTCACTTAATATTAATGGAGTTGAATTATTGGTTAATTTGTATCGAAATAAATAAAACAAGGAAGGGAAAGACCAATTTGGTCTTTTTCTTCTGGAATAGTGAACGATTTTCAAATATAATACGACTAATAAAGAGATAGGGATTGGTAAATAACGATATATTTTAGGAAAAGAAATTTTGGGTTTCAGGGAACCTGATTTTTCTTTTGTAAAAAAGATAACTTTTTTGATCAATAACTTATCTACTTAATAAGGGTAAGTGGATTAGTAAACTGAAGGAGGGCGAATAAGATGAAAGACAAGGGGCTTACCCAAATTGTAGAAGAGGTTCAAAAAGACTCAAAACAATTTGAATTACTATATTCTCGTATAGTTAAAAAAGTATATTACTGGTGTTTTACAATATTAAAAAATGGTTCTGAGGCTGAGGATGTAATGCAGGAATCAATGATTTTAATCTATAAGAAAATCCATACACTGAAAAGTCCAGAATACTTTAATTCCTGGATGTATCGACTAGTAACCAACTGTTGTTATGGATATCTAAATAAAAAGAAAGATTTAGAGTTTTCGATTAATGAAGATTTTGATGATGGATTTGAATCAAGATTTACAGAATCCAGAAGAGAGTATCTTCCTAAAGAAGCATATGACTTAAGTGAAACTAAGCAAATCATTTCAGATATTATTAATGAATTACCAAGAAAGCAAAGAGAAACGATTATTCTGTTTTATCTTGAGGAGTTGAAAATAGATGAAATAGCAGATATCTTAGATTGCTCTTCAGGAACAATCAAAGGTCGTTTGCATAAAGGAAGAAAAAATCTAGAAATGCAGTTGAGTGAATATCAGGAAAACAACAAGGTCAAACTATACAGTGTTCCTTTATTATCAATTTTGGCACTCATTCTTTATGAGCAACGAGAGACAACATGTAGATATGTAGACTTAAGTTATCATAAAAGTTTATTTAGACTTTCATGGTTCAGCAAATTCACAACATTATTACCAAAACTTACAGTTGTAGTACTAAGTGGTGTCGTGTGTGTAAGCGCTGCTACGTTATTTCTGACTTCAGATACAAATAGTACGGGTACGATAGAAGATGATTTTAATGTATGTGGATTAAACGAAACTCAATCACCAAGAGAAGATACGAAGAGTATAAATACAAAACCAAAAGGTTATCAGCTGATATCAACAGTCACACGTGATACAAACTTAACAAGAGGCAGTGTCAAGGTTCGTATTGAGCTTAAAAAAGATATTGATAGGGATGAAGTGAAAATATTGAGTAAAGATGATGAAGTGATGTTTGATCTAAAGAACAACCAAATTGTATTTCAGGTAATAGAAAACGGTAACTACATTGTGTATGTGAAAAGTGAAAAACTAGAAGTTAATATCAATAATATTGATGCTTATGCACCAGAATTAGTTGAGGTTTACAATCATGAAAAATACCTGCAACTTGATATTAAGGACGAAAAATCTAAAATAGATTTTGAGAATTCTTATTTAGAACATAATGGAAAAGAATATCCAATCAAAGATAGTTTTATAGTTGATGGCAAATTTTCAGGAGAATGTTTTATTGTGTTGACCGATAAGGATTCAAGAACAGTTAGATATACGATGAATTTTAGTGAAATTGAAGAAATAAATAAACAGTAGTATTTACTGCAGAGGGAGAAGATAATGAAAAAGATTGGAAAAATATTTATAATAGTTAGCTTTATTTTTATTAGTGTTATTCAAATAAGCAGTACAAAAGTTCAAGGATATGTAAATCAAACATTTTATGTAGCAAGTGATCTGGTTTCTTATCGAGTGCTGAGTGAAGAAGGTGCAACAGGTACAGTTGAAGTTGTGAAATTTGAACAAGCTTATGTACCTGTTCAAAAATATGTGCTTAATCTTCCAGAAACGGTTGATTATAATGGTGTTACATATACAGTAGTTTCAATAGCGGATAAAGCATTTGCACCAAGCTGGAATGGATATTATCAAAGTAGAATGATTGGAGAAGTTGTAATACCAGATACAGTAACACATATTGGTGAATATGCATTTAATGGAAACGAAATTACTTCTCTTGTGCTTCCAAATAATGGAATAACAATAGGAGATTATGCATTTCTAAGTAATAAATTAACAGAAATTACATTTCCGGAAAACATAGGTTCAATTGGAAATGGAGCGTTTGGATTAAATCAGGAGTTAACAAGTATAACGTTCAGTGAAGGGTTTGCACAAAATGCAAAAAGCAATGTGTTTGATTACAGTGCAGTAGAAACATTAGTAATACCTTCATATATGAAAGAGATACCTGCTGGTTTAATGGCTAGAAGTGCATATTTAAAAAATCTTACAATAGAAGAAGGTGTAACTCATATTAATAACAGTGCGTTTAATGGTATGTTTGGTGGCTCAATAACAGAAGTTACTCTTCCAGAAAGTTTGGAATATATCGGGGATAGTGCATTTGCATGTCATCCTATAGAAAGTATAAGGATACCTAAAAATGTTCAGCATATTGGAAAATATCCATTTCGATATAGTGAAATAAAATCAATATTTTTAGATGATGAGAATGCTATAGACTTATTTCTAGACCCAGCATCACCTGATGTATTAACTCAGACTACAGATACAGTAACTGATATTTATGCGGCAAAAATAGTTGCAAATTATACAACAGACACTTTATTAACTAATGATATTAATGAAAATGATACAGTAGAATTTAAACTTACAGATCTTGATACTGTATATAAAGTGATCAAACAGTATAATGGTGAGACAAGTGAATATGTTGACGCTGATTCAACTTTAGCTACAGTACCTTGTGATTTTAGTATTCCACTTGTAATTGAATGGTACAAGGATGATGTATTAATTGATGGAGAAACAGGAACATCACTTACACAGACTATGGATGAAGCAGGAGACTATAAATATTATGCGAAAGTCAACGGGATAAAACTAAATGACATCGATGTAATAGTTACTGCTGTTCCTGAAATTACTATATCTATAAATCCGAATCAAACTGAAGTTATTCAGGGAGCAAGTGCAAGTTTTACAGCAACACTCGAAAATGATACAGCAAATGCTGGAGTAATATGGAGTATTGAGGATGCAAAATCAAAAGATACAGCAATTACTCCTCTAACAAAGTCAACATCACAAGCAACACTTGTAGTTGGTAAAGATGAAATAGTAAATTCAGTAATAACAATAAAAGCAACTTCAATAAGTGATCCTACAAAAGTAGCAGTAGCTACCATAACAGTAAAGAAAAAAAAGGATCATTCAGTTAAACCGACAGATCCTACAAAACCAGTAGATCCAATTGACCCAGTAAATCCAGTTAGTCCTTCAAAACCTGGAACTCCTTCAGTTCCTAGTGTAAAGCCAAGTGTGGTTCCAAACACAGAAGTTACTGATGTATCAAATGGAGTGAATACCTTTGATACTACAACGACTATACCTTATGGTTTATTAGTAATACTTTCAACTGGTTTGATAGTATTAATTGGTAGAACTAGAAGAATTAAAGAATAATATAAATATGCATAAAGGTCAAAAAACGCCTATATAGTTGTGTATTACCCGCCCTTCAATATACAATATTATAACCCTTTGTGCATGCTGAGATAAGGCAATATAGATGTGTAGTTTTACGACTAAATCTATATGCCTTTTTTGTAGATGTATAATTATTTCTTTTGTTTTGTTATAATTTGAATGTTAGTTGTTTGGAGGGAGAATACATGGATTTTTTTGATTTTAGCGGAATAAATATTGGTGATGAAAATAGTCCTGAAAGATATAGTGATATTATTCTGGTTATTATAAAATTATCTTTAACTGCTGTATTGGTTGCAGGTGTTTTCTTGGTAAAAGGAAATGATTTATTTCCAGATATAATATCAGATACTGATAATGATTTTATTGTTATAAGTTCAATTGTAGTAAGTACATTTATAATTATTCCATTCGTAATGAAAACTAAATTTTTCCGTTTGCAAACTGATAACAAATATTTATATTATAGTAGATTTAATAAACCTATAAAATTTGAAATTGAAAAATGTTACTTTTTTTACCGTAAAGTAGGATTGGTAAATTATTTATGTATTGTTGACGATAATGGTGAATTTTTTGCATTAAAATGTCCTAATGCCTTTAAAAAGAATATTGAAAGTTTTATATTGATATTTTTAACTCCTTATATGATGGGAAAAGGTCTTTGTGATTACGAAAGTAATCATATTGGGATTAGTAGTGGTGGCATTGTAATGTTGATGGTAAAAGCATGCATATTTATATTTTTATTTGGAGCATTTGATATGTTCCATAAATATATAGAATACGGAAACATTATTTCAGCTTCTCTCTATATAATATTATTTTTATATTTATTTGTTTATAGAATTTTTACATACATATTTCTAGAGAATAAAGTTTTGTTTAATTATTTTATATTTAATGAAAAGTATTTTTATTCAAATAATAGTAAATATGAAATTAGTACTCTTAGCAGGGTAATTGTGAGACAAAATGAGGTATATAGTATTTCTGTTATGAGAGATAAAGAGATAGACTATCTAGAGTTATTTTGTATCTATTACAAAAAAATATGCAATGTAGTTGATGAATTTGAAAATGACTTGAATGAAGTGTTACAGAAATACCCTAGAATAATTCGAAGTTAATTACTATGTGTGAAAAAAGAAAGATAAATAAATGGTGAGTTAATGATATTATATAATAGTGTTTACGAAGTTGAAATTACTGAGATTACGAAACTTGAATTAACTACTTTCAAATATGATAAGATATTTGATTATATGAAATTGATTGATAGTGAATTCTCAAAAATTTGGAATATATTTATCAATAAATCAAATATGATTCTTGTAGCTCATATGAGTGCTCCATGCAGTTGTATATTGCATGAAAGTGAATTAATCATACTTTTAGATGGTTATATAGTGATACTGGATTTAAATACATATGAGATGACCGCGATTGATGATTTTAAAAATCATGGATGTTTCTTTGCTATATATGAGTATGATGAAGGTTATATAATCCATGGCGAATTAGAAATTATTAAGCTATCTAACGATTTTAAAATAGAGTGGTCATTTAGTGGAAGTGACATATTTGTAAGAGCTGATGGAACAGAGTGTTTTAGAATCATAGATGATAAAGTAGAGGTTAGATGTTGGGATGGTCTTGAAGTGTTATTAGATATCAAAGGAAAGGTGATAAAAGAAACCTATAATAAATAAATGCCCACTTCAAAAAGTGGGCATTACTGTGTAAATATTTACATATAATTAATTGAATTAAATTTTACCAAACGGTGGTTTCGTAATTTTGCCATATTCATCTGATCTCATTACTCTGACTTCACCAGAATAGATTTCCTTCACATCACTAAGATATGATTTCATAACTGGAGTAATCAAAACAAAATCAATTTCTTCATTTTGCAATATATCATTTATTTCTGTTCTTTTTGCTGGTCTCCAATCATATTCTGGATATACTTTCGTAATGTTTTCTATTAGGTCTCCAGTTGCATAGTCAAGCACTGGTTTGTAATTATGACCTGGAATTTCCTGTGTCCTATAGTTGTGTACAAATAAGATTGCTTTTTTCATAGAATTCTCCTTAATTATGGTATCTGCAAGCAGTTGATCAAACGTGATTGCAAATATTCCTTTTAGTTGTAAAAGGTATTCCAAATTTGGTGTACTTTTATTGAGTTCCCATTTCGAAATTGTCTGTCTGGAAACATGAAGTTTGTCAGCCAAGTCCTCTTGTGACAGGTTGTTGGCAGTTCTAAACATCTTGATATTGGCTCCTATATCTAACATCACTGTATCATCTCCTTTTGTCTTGGTAAAGTGAATCTATGTAACTTATTTGTTGCATCTTAACTATACAATATGCAACGAAACGTTGCAACTTTTCGAAGTGCTTATTTCATTGAAAATATACTAAAGTTTCTTATTTTGATAATCATATGTTATAATTATGGATATTGTCATAAGGAGGTGAAAGACAATGGTAACTTGTACGAGAGAGCTTACAAAATATGAAATAAATTACTTTGATGCTTTTTGTCGTACAATAACGTTTACAAAGCTTCCATTAATCATGGGACGAGTGCGTCCAAAATAGGAGGAATTGTAAAAACCGTTGTCTTTCAAATCTGTAAAGCCTGGTTTTTAATCGGGCTTTTTTATATGCAATTCCTCTACTTAAATTAATGGAGGAAAATAATATGAAAATACAAGTAAACAATTTAATAAAATCTTATGCTGGAGATGTTATTTTAAATGATCTTTCACTGGAAATAGTGAAAGGTAGTAAATCAGCAATTGTTGGTGAGAATGGTGCAGGAAAAACAACATTATTAAAAGTGTTATCAGGAGAAGAACATTATCAAGGTGGTAATGTAATCATTCCTAAAGATATGAGTGTTGGTTATATGATGCAGGTCTTTCCAAATGTAAAAGAATCTAGTAAGGAGTTTATCCTTTCGGCTTTTAAAGAGTATTGTTACTATAGTAAAAAACTAAAAGAATTAGAACTACAAATGATGGATGCAGAGAACTATGATGATATTTTTGAAACATATACAAAAACATTTGAAAAGTTTGAACAAGTTGGTGGATATGAATTAGAAAATAGTTTAGAATCTTATGCTAAAGGTCTTAATGTATACGATATACTAGATCAACCATTTCATACATTGAGTGGTGGACAAAAGACACGTATTGCCTTAGTTCAATTGTTATTACAGGATTATGAAGTGCTCTGTCTTGATGAACCTACCAATCATTTGGATGTAAATGGAATTGAATGGTTGGAAAGTTATTGTCAGAATACTAGTAAGACACTAATTGTTGTATCTCATGATCGGCAGTTTCTCTCAAATACTGTTTCTGTGTTTTATGAAATAGAGGATGGTCAGGTTGTAACCTATCATTGTAATTATGAGCAATATCGTAAAGAACGTCATGAACGCTATCTTCGTATGGTAATGGACTTTGAACAACAACAAAAAGAAATCAAGAAATTGAGACTGATGATTCGACGTTTCCGACAGTGGGGGAATGAATCAGATAATGAAGATATGTTTAAGAAAGCAAAGGCTGTAGAAAAACGATTGGAACGTATTGATAAACTTCCCAAACCAATCGAAGTAAGAAATCAGTTAGAGTTCAAATTAAAGAATTCACAGTTAGGTAGTAAGGATGTTGTTATCGCTAATAATCTAGAGATAGGTTACGATGTACCATTAGTAAATACTTTGGATTTTACAATTCAAAGAGGAGACCGATTGGCAATTGTTGCACCAAATGGGAAAGGGAAAACAACCTTATTGAAAACTTTATTGAAAGAAATAGAACCTCTAAGTGGAACGATTCAGTTTGGTGCCACTGTAGATGTTGGTTATTTGCCACAGGTTGTTAAATTTGATGATCACAAAGAGCGGATTTTAGCCTATCTTCGTCGAGTATGTGAACTAGATGAAGAAACAGCCAGACGTTCACTAGCACGCTTTGGGTTCTATCAGGGAGATATGTATAAATATGTATCAAGTCTTAGTGGTGGCGAACAAGTGCGCTTAAAACTCTTGGAAATTATGCTGAGCGAATGCAATTGTATCATTCTTGATGAACCAACCAATCATCTGGATATTGCCAGTTGTGAAATCATTGAAGATATACTATCGAAGTTTGAAGGAACAATTATTGTGATTAGTCATGATCGAATGTTTTTAAATAAACTGCAAACGAAAATGATGTACTTATAAGTAATGAAAGAATGATAGTCAGTCGATTATCATTCTTTTTCTTTGAAGTGTCAAAAGTTATTTAATTGATTCAAATACTAATGTTTGCTAGGATAAAAGTGTAAGAAATAACATATATTGATAGGAGAAACTTTATGAGAAAATTTGATAATATTAATGTTGATAATACGTTTATGGAATATCCATCACTATATCGCAAAAGATTATTAGAATTAAGAGATTTAATTTTCGAGACAGGAGATAGAATTGATAAAACAAATAAAATAGAAGAAAGTTTGAAATGGGGACAACCATCATATACTTGTAAAGGTGCTAGTCCAATACGCATTGATCGTTTTGAAAAAGATAAGATAGCAATGTTCTTTCATTGTCAGACTACATTAGTCGAAACATTCAGAAAACTATTTACTAATGATTTAACATTTTCTAAAAATCGTGCAATTGTATTGGAACCAAAGAAAGAGTTACCTGTTGAAGAGTTAAAAATTTGTATCGAAATGGCACTGACATACCATAAAAAGAATTAGGTTGCTATAAAATGAAACTATCTGTATTAGTTATTCGTATGACTATTAGAAAGTTGATTATAAAAAAGTGATGAAGAAAAAGATGAAGAGGATAAATATTATACTATGTTTTCTTGTATTGATAGTCATGAGTGGGTGTAGTGCTATTTTTGATGTTGAAATCAAAACAACTGAGAAAGAAACTGAAATAAGTGATGTAGAAGATAGAGGAAACACCTGTGAACTTATTGGTAAAGAAAAAATAGAGATAATAAAGCTAGAAAAAGAAACGTTAGAGTTATCTGAAGAAATAGAGCCTGATGTTATATATACGTTTTATTTTAATTATCAGATTGAAAAGACTGTAGAAACAAAACTGAATGCAAATAATGAATTGTATACTTATGAACATGGTATATATAGTGAAGTAGATGTTGAAGTTTACGATGGGCAGGGAACACGAATACAAACGATATCATACGAAGTTAATATCTATGCTGATGAAGCGATTTTCAGAACTGCTGTTATCGATGACATACAAATAGTAGATTTTAATTTTGATGGTTATCCAGATATTCTGAGTAAAAAAGAAATAGGTGGTAATAAAGGTAACTTTTCTTGTATTGGATGGATTTACCAACCAGAAACGGGATTGTTTATAGAAGCAAATATTTCAGATATAGTTAATATGTCCATCGATAATGAACATGGAATTCTTCGTAGTGAGAATAATTCAGGAGGAATCTATTCCTTTTATATTTACAAATTTCAAAATGATAAGTTTGAGTTGACAAATCAGTTGGTATTAACACATCTGAGAGATAAAGAGGTGGATATAGAAACGCTTGATTATAATTATATTGAACTTGCACAAGAAGTAATAAAAGTAGAAGTTACAGAAAATAGCAATGGAACAATGCAAGATGTATTTCCATTAAAAAGTGATACACCAGAAGGTAGGCAACAAATAATAGATTACTTATATAGTGAACATTCATTATGGGTAAATGATAAGGGGTATATTGGACCCTTTAAAGCAAGTGAATAATTTATAATCCCAGAAAGATCAGAAATGATCTTTTTCTTTTCTAATGGTTTTGTATAAATTGTATATTTCATAAGTTAATATACTTATATTTTCGATATACCTTGACAGGCGAGGTATATCGATGTATATTATAGTGGACAAAGATAAGAGAAAGGAGGAATCTGTAATGTCAATGACATCAGATATGCTTCGTGGAAATACAGAAACAATTATATTAGCTCATTTATTAGAGAAAGATAGTTATGGATATCAGATTAATAAAGATATTTTAACGAAAACGAATAATCTTTATGAGTTAAAGGAAGCAACATTGTATTCTGCATTTAGAAGACTGGAACAAGAAGGAAAAATAAAATCTTATTGGGGTAATGAGGATAGTAGTGCAAGACGTCGTTACTATGCAATTACTGAGATAGGGAAGTTAGCATATGAAAAACAAAAAGAAGAGTGGAAATTAACAAAGTCGATTATCGATAAGTTAATTAAATAAGGAGGACAGAGGTATGAATGAAGAGTTAAGAAAGTATTTAAATGAACTATTTAAAGATGCACCAAAGACACGTGCAACTTATGAATTAAAAGAAGAATTGATTGCGAACTCAAATGATCGTTATTTTGATTTGGTAGAAAGTGGAGTGCCAGAAGATGAAGCTTTACATATTGTAATAGAATCAATTGGTGATATTGATCAGTTGTTTGATAGTGTAGAACCAAAAGAAAAACCAAAAGTAAATGAACAGGATTTAAAAAGGAAAGCTTTATTTAAAACGGTTGCAATTGGATTGTATATCTTTGGTTTTATTCTATTGCTGGCGATTGAAGAATTCACCAGAACGGATTCATTGGGGTTTATCGTTTTTCTAATAATGGCGGCAATTGCCACTTGTATATTAGTATATGATGCAACTGCTTATCCTAATTATAAGAAGCAGGATGATACAGTAGTGGAAGATTTTAAAGAATGGAATCACAACAAAAGGAAGAATAGTGAGATCAGAAGTTCTGTACATACTATTATATGGATGAGTACATTAGTAATTTACTTCGTTGTTAGTTTTCTAACAATGGCTTGGTATATTACGTGGGTGATATTCCTAATTGGTGTTTGTGCCAGAGCAATTGCAGATCTTATGCTTCAAACAAGCAGAAATGACTATTAGGAGGATACGATGAGAAATACAAGAAGAGTTTTAATTGGTATCCTTTGTGGAATCATCCTAGTTCTATCAGGTTTGTTAGTTTATGTAATAGGATTTCGAGGTGACTTTGGCTTTGTAGATGGAAACTTTAAAGCAGAGTTAATCAATACCCAAAGTGCTTCAATTGAAGGAGTTACCAATATTTCAATTGATGCATATAGTAGTGAAGTAATCTTCATCCAAGGAAAGGGAGAAGAAATAGAAATTAAGGAATATGCATCGAATGCGAAAAAGGATACATTTGTTGAAGTCGATAAAAATGGTGAAGAACTACATATTGAAGTAGATGAATCGGCATTTAGATCATTTATGGTATTTGGAAGCAATCAACGTTATTTTGAAGTATATTTACCAGAGTCATACAAAGGTGAATTGAATATTGATAGCGACAGTGGTGATGTTACGTCAAGAATGAATTTGGAATTATCAAACTTTAAAGTTGATACATCTAGTGGTTATATTGATGTGAAGAGTGTAAAGTCAAGTAATATTACTTTTTCAACAAGCAGTGGTGATGTAGATGCCAAAACATTAGAAGGAAAAATTGATATCAATACTACAAGTGGATATGTTGATGTGGAAACTAGTATTGGTGATATGAATGTGAATACAAGTTCTGGAGATGTTGACTTGATAAGTACTGAAGGTAATTTAGACATTAATACCTCAAGTGGTTATGTATCGATTGATTCTGGAAAAGGTGATAAACGAATTAAAACGAATTCAGGAGATGTAGATGTTAATAATAGTGAAGGTAATTTGGATATTAATACCTCAAGTGGGTATGTGGAAGCCATTGATATTGTTGGAACAGCTACTATTACAACTTCTTCAGGCGATATTGATGTAGATTTTGTAGAAGTTACTGGAGATGTAAGCCTAAAGGCTACAAGTGGATATATTGTATGCAGATGTCCGGAAAACACAGCATTTACTTTTAAAGCTGATACCAACAGTGGAGATATTGAAACTAACTTTGATGATGGATTAAGTTATTCAAAAGGTGGAGATAGTGCTGAAGGTAGTGTTGGTGAAGATGCTAAAATTAAGATTACACTAGAAACAACAAGTGGAGATATAGATTTATCTAGAAATTAAATAGATGTAAGAAGAAGTAATGAATGTTACTTCTTTTCTTATGCTATACTAGTTATATTAAAGATAACGGAGAGAATAAGATGGATTTATTTAAGAAAAAAGGTTCTAAACATATATCAAAAATAATCATATTGCTGATAGTATTTGTTTTCCTTGTTTTTATCATAGGTGCTCTTACAATCAGACAGTCAGTTGATGATGCTAAGTATACAATGAAAAAAGAACTACTACCTGTTTCTACTGTTTCTGTAGATTATGCAAATCTTAGTGATAAGGTTAAGGATGGAATTGATAAAATAGATCCTTTGGATGAAGAATTCATTCATAAAATTGCTGATTTAGAATTTGTCGACTATTATGACTATCATACTACCTATTCCTTTTCAACGAAAGAGTTGAAATCATACTATGGAGAAGAGATGGATGAGGGTTTTTTTGAACTGACTGGTGTTGAGTATCCAAATATTATGGATGTAGAAGAAGGTATAATGACGTTGGTTGATGGAAGAACCTTTAGTGAAGTTGAAATAACTAATGGAGATAATGTAGTTGTAGTCGCGCAAGAATTTGCGCAATTGAATAAGTTATCAGTTGGGTCAACTTTTAAATTCTCTGAAGTAATCTATGAACCAGATGTGGATGAAGAGGGGAAGATAGTTGGAGTTAGTGATGATGCACCTACAATTGCAGTAATTGAGCGCGAACTAAAAGTGACAGGGATTGTGAAACAGATGAATCCAGATCAAACTACCAATAAAGAATGGCAGACTGGAATGAAAGAAAATGTTATCTATTGTTCCAATAAATTGATTACAAATATTGAAGATACTTATACAGGAGTAATGGCAAATTATGGAGAACTTCCAGGAAGTCAGGATATTTATATTGAGCCGATCTTTGTATTGAAAGATAATTCCATGTTAAATGAATTTAAAGAGGAAGTGAATGAACTGATTCCTGAATATTATATGATATCGGATACATCAAATGCTTTAAATGAAATCACAACATCTATCGATCAACTAAATAGTAATTTGAACATAGGATTATATATTGCTATTGGCTTTAGCCTTATTATGCTTTGCTTGTTAATGATTTTTATTCTCAAAAGAAAACGACAAGATATCGTTAAAAATAATAAAATAAGCAGTAGTGCTTTATTTAAAGTTACAATGAAAGTAATTGCAATCATTATAGCTGTTGCTACATTAGCAATACCAGTTGGAACTACTTTAGGTAATAAGGTGTTAAATGATACTGTTACTACACAGCAAATACCAAAAGAAAATGATTATGAATCGTCTTATGGCTATAGTATTCAAGAATATGTGCCTAACTATACAACTAAAGAACTTACAAATTTATTTGATGATTCATTCGAAATTTCAGCAGTCCTTATATTTTATGGGATTACTGTTATTTTGTGTCTGATATCCACAATGATTTCAGGGATTTTTATATTTTCTTTAAAGAAGTGAAATAATATTCAGTTATAGTATAAAAAACTGCTATATCAAAATGCGATAATATACGTTAAAATAATAGAGAGAAACAATATATTTCTCTCTATTTTATATTGTGGGAAGGAGCAATAATGAAGAAATATACAATTGAAACATATAATGATCATATAATTTATAGGAATAATAATGGTGCAACAATCGCAATTGCACGAGATAGTGAAGTGGATATAATTGAAGATGATGGATATGCGTTTAAAGACTTAGATGGGAATGGTATATTAGATCCTTATGAGGATTGGCGTTTAGATTATGAAACACGGATTGATAATTTAATTGAAAAAATGAAAATAAAAGATATTGCTGGACTGATGCTGTATAGTTCACATATGAGTGTGACGGTTGAGAATACAGGAATGGGTGCATTCTTTGCTGGCACCTATGGGGGGAAATGTTACGATGACAGTGATGTGGATATCTGGGAACTGACAGACCAACAGAAAGAATTTATTGTGAAAGATTATGGACGACATATTTTACTTACACAAGTGGATTATGCTGAAATAAGTGCGATGTGGTCAAATGGAATACAATCATTTTGTGAACGACAACGCTTAGGTATCCCAGCGAATATAAGTAGTGATCCAAGACATACTGCAAGTGCTAATACCGAGTATGATGCAGGAGCAGGAGGCGATATCTCGATATGGCCACAGCCACTGGGATTAGCTGCTACGTTTGATAGCGAACTAGTTAGAACGTTTGGTAAGATCGCATCAAAAGAATATCGAGCAATTGGAGTTACAACTGCACTATCACCACAGATAGATTTAGCTACAGAACCAAGATGGTCACGATTTAGTGGGACCTTTGGTGAAAATACGAAACTTGCAACAGCAATGGCTGAAGCATATTGTGATGGATTTCAAACCACTGGAACAGGTGGTTGGGGAAGTGATTCTGTAAATGCAATGGTGAAGCATTGGCCAGGAGGTGGAAGTGGTGAAGCTGGAAGAGATGCTCACTTTGGCTATGGTAAGTTTGCAGTCTATCCTGGTAATAACTTTGATGAACACTTAAAACCATTTATCGATGGAGCGTTTAAACTTACAAATGGCACAAACTACGCGAGTGCAGTTATGCCATATTATACAATTTCTTATAATCAAGATAAAAAGAATCATGATAATATCGCAAATGCATTTAGTGAATATATCATTGATGACTTATTAAGAAAAAAATATGCATATGATGGTGTTGTATGTTCCGACTGGAATGTAATCTTGGACATTGATCAGATTGATTCATTCCTTACTGGTAAAAGTTTTGGCGTAGAAGATTTAAGTTTGTCTGAGCGTTATCTGAAGGCTTTATTAGTTGGTGTTGATCAATTTGGTGGAGTAAATAAAGTAGAACCTATTATGGAAGCATATAAACTGGGGAGTGAAAAATATGGTGAAACAAACATGCGCAATCTCTTTGAGGATTGTGCAAGACGTTTGCTGAGAAATATATTCAGATGTAATTTATTTGAAAATCCTTATTTAAATCCACAGGACAGTGACTTTTTAGTTGGATGCCCTGAACATATGGATGAGGGATATGTAGCACAGCAGAAATCGATTATATTACTTAAGAATAATGAATGTTTACCAATGCAGAAAAAGAAGAAGGTATATATTCCTAAACGCAGAATTCATGAAAGCATTGACTGGTTTGGAAGAGTATCACCAGCAAGAGAAGAACATCCATTAGACTTTAAGTTAGTAGAGAAATATTATGAGGTAGTGGAAGATCCATCGTTAGCTGATTTCTCCATTGTATGTATTGATTCACCAAAAACCGTAGGGTATAAAGATGGAGAATATTATCCAATATCATTACAGTACAAACCATATACAGCTAAAGGTACACGCATCGAGAGTATTGCAAGCGATAAGCGAGATAAAGTAGTAAACCGCAGTTATGAAGGAAAGACAACTGTACCTACAAATAGTGAAGATTTAGATATTATTCTTGAAACTAGAGAAGCAATGCCGGACAAACCAGTAATTGTTGTATTGAACGCAGCAAATCCTACAATTGTTAAAGAATTTGAAGATAAGATAGATGGATTACTTGTTCATTTCTCTGCCCAGACACAAGCGATTTTAGACTGTATCTGTGGTGATTTTGAACCACAGGCATTATTGCCTTTCCAAATGCCAAAAGACATGCTAACGGTGGAACAACAAGCTGAGGATGTTGCAGGAGATATGGAGTGTCATGTTGATACTGCAGGTAATGTCTATGACTTTGCATTTGGTATGAATTATACAGGTGTTATTCAAGATGAAAGAGTAAATAAGTATAAATAGTAATTGTATAACTAAGGATAATAGATATCGATATCTACTATCCTTTTTTGCTATAATGAAATCAGGCAGTATATAAGTAATAAGAATGGAGGAAATATAATGGGAACATGGGGAGCAGGAATTAAAGATAATGATACATCAATGGAAGTATATGAATACTTCTTTGAACAATATAATCAAGGTGAAGAACCAATTAAGATAAAGAATGATCTATTGGTAAAGTGCAAAAGTGATTTAGAAGATGTAGAAACAAAATACGATGTATTGTTTTCTTTGGCCTTATGTCTGTGGGAAACACAATCGTTAGATGATGAATTATTTATGGAAATAAAAGATATTCAAAAAAATGATTATGATTTAGAGGTCGCCAAAGCTATGGGTGCAGATAAAATCTTTCTTAAGCAAAGAGAAAAAGCAGTTGCAAAGTTGATTGAAAAACTGTCAGTCCCACGCACGAAAGCTAAGAAGCGAATAAAACCGCCTATACAAATTGAAGGACCTTTTAAAACTGGTGATGCTTTGTGCTTTCAATATCCAAATGATGATTATGGAATAGTTGTAGTAGCTACAAGTGAATTCTTTAAGAAGAAAGGAGATATGCGCTTTATTTACACAGACTATGTATCAAAAAAGAAACCAACAGTTGAGGATGTGCTGAATTCCCATTTTATTGGTTTTGACTGGTCTATGAATTTAATTGGACAACAGGGAGAGAAGTATGCTACATCTAATGGATGTGCAGCTACATTCTCTTCTAATCAGTATAGTTATAATAGTGCTAATAATCGTGAACGTTATTTTGATTTCTATACACGTTTCTTTGAACCTGTATTACAGTTACCAGTTTATACACAAGTATTCTTTAATACCTCATGGGGGAGTTGGATGAATACAGAAGATATGGAAAATTATCATGACTTTGAATTAAAAACCAAAGAAGTGTTAAAACATTGTTATGAGAATAATCTTGAATCCAAATATAGAGGAATATCAAAAGAAACAATTCGAGAATTTAATGAATTACTAGTTAAATAATTCTTTCAATATGTTAATGATTTAGCTTCGAGCATATACTTTGCTTATTATGTCTAGCAGAACTATAATTTCCTTATAGATGGAAAGGAGTGGTGACTATGGCTTTTGCAGTAGAATTTGATAATGTTTCTACCGTTGGCTTACAGTCTTCACCAGTCGCGTCTGCATTAGCAGGTTTACGCGCAAATGAAGCAAGATATTTGAAAAATAAATACAATCATGAGTTTGTTGTTGAAGAAGCAGATAAAGACACAAAAACTCTTGATTATGTAAATTCTATACTAAAGAAGGAAAGAGATATTGAATTCTCTTCTAGACCACTAGAAACTTCAATGTTTCAAGTTGATAATATTCAAATGGCTTATGTATTTTATGAGAATGGACTTGAAGTGAATGTAATGTATACGATAAATGATTCCAAGAAACGAGCTGTCGGTTTTAAGTTATCAGAAGGAATGGAAGTTCCAAAAGAGTTAGAGGGTAAATTTAAATTTGCAAGACAAAAATCAAAATTAGCAGGGTCGATTCGAGGGTCATTCTTTGTGATAAAAAATGAGTATTAATTAAAAATCCAGTCATAACTATTGAGTATTTAATTGCGACTGGATTTTATTTTGGATTGACATCAAATGTAGGGAACTATATGATTAAAATAATAGGAGATTTGTTCATATGCAAAATTTACGACCAGCAGATTACTTTCAAAATGCATTAGAAATAATTTATAGTTCTTATAAAGAAGATGGTTATAAATTATTGAAGTCAAATGTCATAAAAAAGAAAAATAAGGATTTTGTATATCGATTGAGTTTTTATAGCAGTCATTATAACTATGTAGATAATAACTTACATAAAGGAAGTGTTATACTTGAAGTATATTGTATTGTTGAATACAAAGGTGAGAGAATTTATTCATTTCAATTTAGTGAGCCACGAAGTGCTTCTAATCGATTTGAATTATTAACAGCTGATTTGACTTTAAATGAGGAAGTACTTAATTATATTACAGATAATATTAATAAATATTTCATTTCTATTGTGAATAAAATTGAAGGTGAAAAGGATGATATCTTTGAAAATCTTGAGTTATATCCATTAATTCAGCCAGATGATTATAGTTGGACAATTCAGTATAACGAGAAGTTTGTTGAATTATTTGGAACGAATGATACATTAAACGAATACAGAGATAATAAAAAACTATTTGATAGTATACCAGAACGTACGAAAAGAAATTCAGATTCGTATTTCTACTATATTAGTAGTAAAGGATATTTGAATGATAAAATGCTTGAGGTTGATATAGATGATATTTTGAATTACTTTTATGATAAATTGAGGACGAATGATTTATTGATTCCAGAGTACATAGAAGAACGATACAACCTAGTTCAACAGTTCGATAAAGAAGATGTAAAAAGAAGGTTTGTGGATACATATGCTTTTGTATTGTCAGTGATGGATATTTTAAAAAAAGAAAAAGTAGTCTTACAAAAAGATGAAGATAGTTTATCAAAACTGCATAATATAATGTTTAAGGGGAACTAAAGTAAAATAATTATCGGAGGGAAGAATGAAAAAGATAATTCTTAGTTTAATAAGTATTTTTGTATTGACTGCATGTCGATTGTCTGATATTGAAACGGAAAAAGAAAAAACTTCTAATGAAGATAACGAGAAGTTGGAGTTAGTTATTAAAGATGTCAATTATGAGATATACTGTGATTCACAGCATCAACATTGTGAGTGGAGTATTAACTATGGAAAAGATATCACGTATGAGGGTAAAAGTAGTGCTGGAATACCTAATATTACAAATGAAAATGGATTAATAACAATTAAGAAAGGCGCAGGGACAGGTGTGTTTTATAAAACATACTACAGTCAAAATTATAAGCCAAAAACATATTATAATCCACTAACAAACTCTAGTACCTATGTTGCAGTAATTGATTATGATGTAATTAAGAATGAAAAAGTATTGGAGATTGTCATTATAGATATATTTTCTGAAACTGAAATATCAAGATTCAGGTTGGATACGCAAGACATTGTTTTAATGGGAGATGAGTTTACTATGATTGATCATATTGAAATAGAAGATGGTGATTTAGATAGTAAGCATATTGTGATTTCGTATTATAATAAGGAAAATGTATTGATATCGGATATTGTTTATTTTTGAGTAATTAATATAGAGATTTATAAAGGAAAAGAAAATGGAAAATAATTGGATAAATGGTGGGCCGTTTCTGGAGGTCAGTTTTGTATTGGAAACTACAGATAATAGTTGTGAAACTATAATGGGGTTGATAAATAGTTTTAATTCGTTACCTATTTCTATAGAAGTTCAAAAGAATGATTTACAGACAAAACTATTAGAATTTGAAAAAGGTTACAATTATGATGACAACAGAACTATTCATAACCTAAACTTAAATGGATATATTTACATTAATAAAAAACGCAAAGTATTAATTGAAATTACTAGGATTTCAACTGCTTTAGTGCTTGTAGATTTTATTTTTTTTGGATCACAGTTTGATGTTGAAGAATGGAATCAGGTTGGAATTCAAAAAAGTGAATATATATTATTTTATCAATTGCTCGATGAATTGTTTAAAATATATAGTTTTAAAATTGGTTGTGTTGAGATAGAAGACAATGTATTAAGTCTGTTTGATGTATTTGTGGAATATCCTGATGAACAATATAATATAGATAATTTAGATTTCAATAAAGTTAAAAACAATCATAAACCACTTTACGTTAAGTTAAATGAAAATTGACATTCAAATTACTCTGAATGATGAAGTGATAGTGATACAATAACGCTAGATAAGGAAGGTATGATTATGATAGAAAGACTAGCAACCAATTTAGGCAGAAATGATGAAGAACCTAATATTGAGTTAGCAGAAGAATTAGTTAAGAATGAAGATGCAGAAGGAATAAAAGAAATTGTTGGTGGGTTAACTCAGAAGAAGGCGATTGCCAATGATAGTATTAAAGTGTTATATGAAATAGGCGAAAGAAATCCAAAGTTGATTAGAGATTATGCAGATGATTTTTTAAACCTATTGACTAGTTCCAATAATCGATTGGTATGGGGAGCTATGACTGCATTAAATACGATTGCTGAAGAAGTACCAAGTGCAATTTTCACGCAGATTGATAAAGTGATTAGTGCTTATAAAAATGGCAGTGTAATTACGATTGATAATAGTATGTCAGTGTTTGCGAAGGTATGTATGGCTGATAAACGATATGAAGTTGCAATATTTCCTATGTTAATGGAACATCTTAGAACTTGTCGTGCAAAAGAAATTCCACAACATGCAGAAAGAATTTCAATCTGTATAAATAGTGATAATAAAACTGAATTTTTAAAAGTATTAGAAGAACGTAAAGATGAATTATCTATTTCACAATTAAAAAGAGTTCAAAAGTTAATTAAAGATTTAGAGAAGTGATTACTAAGGTAGTCATTTCTTTTCTTATTGATTACCTTAATGGAAAAACTTAGGAAAACCAGTTATCATATAAACAATAGATAATTAATAGAGGAGGGATAATGTGTTAGAAACGATTAATGATTGGGATCATATGATTCTATATTTTATTCAGGAACACTTACGCTCTGGTTGGTTAACCGTAATCATGAAGTACATTACAATGCTATCAGGAGTGTTTTGGATTATAAGTGCAATCATATTGATTTGTTTCCAGCAGACACGCAAATTAGGACTGCAGTCACTCGTTTCGTTATTGATATGTGCAGTTATTGTACATTTAATTTTAAAGCCTGGAGTGGCTAGAATAAGACCATATGAGTATTTTACTGATTTACAGGCATTGATTGCTTTTCCAAGGGACTTTTCGTTTCCTTCAGGACATAGTGCAAGTGCATTTGCTGCAATTGGTGCGTATATGAATATAGATAATACTTATATAAAGATATTTCTTGTGGTATTGGCATTTCTAATAGCGTTTTCAAGGTTATATGTTGGAGTGCATTATCCAAGTGATGTGATTGTTGGTATCATTATTGGTTGCTTATGTAGTTTTGGAACTCATTTAATATTTACGAATATACTTTAAAGGAAAAGGGATGCAAGGAGGATAAGGACAGTGAAAAAGATTTCAATTATATATAATCCAGAATCAGGTTCTGGAGAATCAGAAAAGAATGCAAAAAAAGTAAAAGAACAATTAGAACAATCAGATAAGTATAAAGATATAGATATACAAATGCATGCAACAAAGGACAGCAAGGATGCTTATAAATTTGCAAAGAAATGTTCGCAGGAGAAGTATGAGTTAATTGTATCCATTGGTGGTGATGGAACAATCAATCAGATTGCTGGAGGAATTATCGATGGTGGTAATCACTCCAAATTAGCCATTATGCCACTTGGCACAGTAAATAATATGGCAAATGCATTGAAGATACCAACTAAATTTGAAGATTCAATTAAAATTGTAGAAGAAGGAAATATTCGAAATATTGATATTGCTAAAGTAAATAAAGACTATATGATTAGCAGTATGACAATTGGATTACTTGCTGATGCAGCTATTAATGTAACCTCAGAAAAGAAAAGAAAGTTTGGACCACTAGCCTATGTGATTGATTTTCTTAGAGTGCTTAAGAAATATCGAGGTTATTCACTAGTAATCAAGCATGATGAAGGTGAACTAAAAGAACGAATCATGTTTTTACTTGTGACAATGACAGATTCGGTTGGAGGAATGTCTGCATTTACACCAGATGCTAAAGTTGACGATGGCTATATGCATGTATTGACAATGTCAAAGCTTTCAATAGGTAAGTTAATTCGTTATCTGCCTAAGTTACTTCGTAGTGATTTTTCTGATATGCCTGAAATTCACTATTTTCAGACTTCAGAGATGACGATTGAAAAACAAAATAAAGATAAAAAGAAAAAAGTACAGACAAGGATTGATGGTGATCCAAGTAGTTCGGTTCCAATTAAGAGTAAAGTGTTGAAACAAGAATTAAAAGTACTTGCTCCAAAAGAGTCATAAGAAAACCCAGATTTGAAATATTCTTCAAATCTGGGCTTTTTGTTTTAATCGAACACAACTGTTTTAATGACAGAGAAATATTCTCTTATATAACTTGAAGTAAATCCTCCAAATATCTTTTGTGATGGAGAACTGTAAGCATTCATTCCAAGTTTATCAGCAATTAACTTTGCTCTAAATGAATGAAAGTTATTAGTAACAATTAAGAATTTGGCATCTTTGTCGTCAACCAGCGCATAAGATTTTTTTAGATTCTGATAAGTGGTGTAAGAATTGTCCTCAAGAATAAGCTTATCTTTTGGAACACCTAAATCAACTAAATAGTTTCTCATAACTTCTGCTTCACTATACTCATCATTCTCTGCTTTTCCACCACTGCAAATAATAGTAGCAGAAGGATGTTTCATATATTGTTCATATGCTTCATCTAAACGATAACGAAGTGCAGTACTCGGTTTATCTTCTTTAATTGCAGCACCTAATACAATAATGTAATCAGGTTTGATATCATCTTTTTTAAACCCGTTAACAATCACCAGTGATTCAATGGCTACAAAGCTAATAATAAATGCTATAACTACAAATCTGCATATGTATCGAAATGGTTTTGGTAAATCACCTAATATATTTTTTTGTTTTCTTAAACAGATAATTGCATAAGCGCTTAATAAAACTCCTCCAATAGCTAGCAGAATGGTAAAGATATTAAACCATGGAAACATGTTAACTACGCAGAGAACCCCTACAATCAGATAACATATGTATTTTACTTTTTGAAATTTATTCATATCATCTTCCTCGCAGTTTTCATTGTATCAAATCATCAACGACAAATAAAGAAATGATGGCTTACATTTACCTAACAAAACTGTAAGATAAATGTAAGCGAAGGAAATGGAAGAAACAGATATTCTACTTTAAGATGTAATTACACGAGGAGGAAGAGTTATGAGAAGAATATTGCTGTTTTTAATTATTCCATTGTTTTGTCTAGCTGTTGGTTGCGCCAACGCAGAAAACAATAAAGAGAAGGAAGAATTTATGTCGCCAAAGATTGAAGACCAGTCAAAAGATGACTACTATGTATTTATAACTAATGGACTAGATGATAGTCTAGGTTTGGAAGTTATGGTTTTTGAGTATATTGATAATAATGGGGAAGTAGAGAACCAATTTGCAGGTGTTATTGGTAATGAAAAGATTGAATATGGTTCTTTTCCAAGTTTTGGTTTTAATAAGGAATTAGATGGTGAATTAGGAAAACTAAAAGTGAAGTTAAAACTATATGACGATACCTATCCTGATGAAGATGTAGAATCAGGAAAAGTTAAACCATTTGGAACGGTAGAGTTAACTACTGAAATTAAATATGGAGAGTGGGAGCAATATGTAGTAAAACAAGATAAAAATGGTAACTTCACAATTGATCCACTAAAGTAGAAATATAAGTTATGGAAATTACCTAAAAGTTCTTCCTTTTTTTGAAACGGTATAGTAATAAGTGCAGATGTAGTATAATAAGTAGGTAATTGGAGGAACTGTCACGTGGAAAAGGTAAAGCTAACATTAAAAGATTTGAGTTTTGAAACTCAAAGGTGTAAAGTACGAATGTTTATGGAGTCTGATTTAGATTCATTTATCGAATATAGAAATAATGAAGATTGGATGCGTTACCAAGGATTCAAAGGACTTACGAAAGAAGAATATAGAGAATCATTGCTTCATAACCTTTCTATAGAAAAGGGAATGCAATTAGCGATTATCAGTAAGGAATCCAATGATTTAATTGGAGATGTATATTTAAATAGTGAAGATGATAATCTTTGGATTGGTTATACCATTCATCCAAACTTTTCAAGGAAAGGTTATGCATTTGAAATTGCAAATGGAATTATTGATTGGGCAAAGAAAAAAGGGTTTACTTCAATTCTTGCAGGTGTTGAACCAGACAATGTTGCTTCTATAAAACTTTTGGAGAAATTAGGGTTAAAACTATTAACCACAGATGATGGAGAATTAATTTATAAATTGAATATCAGATAAATAGTTGACTTTGAAATTACCACAATTTATACTAATGGTATAAACGATGATACAAGATTAAGTGATACAAGATGTATAGCGAACTCATGGTGGTGGAAGATGAGAACATTGAAGATTACGGATTACACTTGTGGAGTTGAATCATTGAACTTCAGTAGATGATTCCGCCTTGATGAGCGTTATCTCTAAATTAAGATGCGTACTCTTTTTTGTAGTACGAATCAGGATGGCACCGCGTATTAGTACGTTCCTGTTGGAGCGTACTTTTTTTGTGCGCGAAGGAGAGCTACTATGAAAAATAAGAAGTAGTTTAAGCATTATTATTCATGAACAAAAAGGAGGAAATAACATGAAAAAACAAAAATTTAATATTCATACACATACAGCAAGGTGCGGTCATGCAGACGGTTTAGATATACAGTATGTGGAAAGTGCGATAGATGCGGGATTTCAATTGCTTGGATTCAGTGAACACATCCCTTATAAAGAAATGAGACTACCAACATGTCGGATGTATTATGAGAGTAAAGATGAATACTTTGCGAGTATGAGAAAACTGCAGAAGGAGTATGAGGGAATTATAGATATTAAGGTAGGATTTGAAGTAGAGTATATGGATAGTCATATAGGGTATCTGAAAGAGATGTATGAATACAGTGATTATCTGATATTGGGACAACACTGCAAATATATTGGATATGAGTATGATTGCTATTGCGGTGATGAAGATGTACTTCAATATACTTCTCAAATTGAGAAAGCATTAGATACAGAAATGATTACTTATGTAGCGCATCCAGATTATTTTATGTTAGGAAGACGTAGTTTTTCTTCGACTTGTGTAGAAGCGACACATCGAATTGCGCAGGCTAGTATTGCTTATGATATTCCTTTGGAGATTAATTTAAATGGATTTCATTATGGAAAGAAAAGTTATGTGGTTAGTAATAAAAACAAAGATATTATTTATGAAGAACGATACCCATATCCATTTAGAGAATTTTGGGAGATTATTGCGACTTATGGTTGTAAAGTGGTATTTGGCTATGATGCTCATTCACCAATCACACTACTCGAGAAGAATCGAGAAAATCTGGCAATGGAAATTTTGAAAGATATTCCACTAAATTTCGTCGATGAAATAAAATTTAAGTAATGGTGGAATATGAAAAGTCTATTAATATGGGGTACAGGTGATCAGGGTCTTGTGACATTAGATGCTGCAATTGAAATGAATTGTTATGCTAAGATTGATTTTCTAATGATAAAAGAGAAACATAATTGTAAGATTACAGGTTATCAAATCTATGATGAAGATGAAATAAATCTTGATGTGTTACTTGATTCTTACCATGAAGTAATTGTGGCGACAGGGGATAATCAGGTAAGAGAAGAAAAAATCAAACAAGTAATAAGAAGAGGAGTTAAACTTGCGACCATTATTCATCCTACTGCAGTTATAAGTCGAATGGCAGTGGTAGAAATAGGGACTACGATATTACCTAATGCGCTTATCAATGCAAAAGCGCATATTGGAACAGGATGTATTGTTAATACTGGTTCAATCATTGAGCATGGTTGTACGATATGCGATTATGTAAATGTATCACCAAATGCAGCAATTGTTGGTAATTGTAAAATAGGGAGAAAAACATGGATGGGAATAGGGAGTGTAGTTATTCATAATATTGAAATCGGTGAGAATGTTATTGTAGGTGCAGGATCAGTTGTTATAAAAGATATTCCAAGCAATATGACAGTAGTTGGAATCCCAGCAAAAACAATATAAAAAAAAGCACAGAAAGAAATTTCAATTACTTTCTGTGCTTTCTTATTACTATTTAAAACTCATTCTTACAAGAAACTACTCGACCAATAATGGTTACAGGCAGTTCTTTTACTTCCTGTGCAGTAAAGTATCTGTTCTCATAATCAGGATTTGTTGCTTCCAAAATAAGGAGGTTTTTCTCTTTGATTACACGCTTGATGGTAGCCTCTTCACCATCAATTAATACAACTGCAATATCTCCAGAAGAAACATCCGGTTGCGATTTTACATAGACCTTACTTCCATCAAAAATATGAGATCCAATCATCGAATCACCCTTGACCTGAAGAAAGAAATCACCTTTATTCATTTCAGCAGTAGTTACTTCTTCATAACCTAACAGTTGTTCATTGGCAATTAAATCATATCCGGCTTTTACAAACCCAAGAATTGGTTTCATTTTCTTTGATTCCTGTACCTCTGCTTCATCATCCCACCCGATTAATACAAGTGGATCGATTTCTAATACAGTAGCCAGTTTTGATATTTTATCATTTTTAATGTTCTTTATTTCACCGGACTCCCAACGAGTAACTGTAGGCATGCTGACCCCTACAAATTTAGCAACATCTTCGATTGTGAGCTTTAGCTCTTTTCTTTTGATTCGTATATACTCATTTAGTTGCATCTAATCACCTCATTTATATTATATGAAATATAGTGCGTAAATGCAAGTTTGAAGTTAATCGAAATAAAAAAATTACGTTTTTGTATTGTAATTACGTAATTAACGAGTATAATTAAATTGTAAAAAGTACGTAAACGTAATTTTTGAAACGGAGGTTACATAATGGAAGTTGCTGACAAATTGAGAATATTGGCGGATAGTGCAAAGTATGATGTCTCATGTAGTTCTAGTGGTAGTGATCGTAAGAATACCAAAGATGGAATAGGAAATGCGAAGTTATGTGGCATCTGTCATAGTTTCTCATCTGATGGTCGTTGTATCTCATTGCTTAAGATTCTGATGACGAATTCATGTATTTATGATTGTAAGTATTGCATGAATCGAGCATCCAACAATATTGAACGAGCATGTTTCACACCAAGAGAAATTGCTGACTTAACGATTAACTTCTATAAGCGCAACTATATAGAAGGATTGTTTCTTAGTTCAGGGGTAATTAAAAATCCTGATTATACAATGGAATGTTTATGTGAGGCAGTTCGTATTCTAAGGAAAGAGCATAAGTTTAATGGTTATATACATGCGAAGACGATTCCTGGAGCAAGTCAGGATTTAATTAATAAATTGGGACTGCTAGTCGATCGTATGAGTATCAATATTGAATTACCTTCCAGTCAAAGTTTAAAACTTCTGGCCCCAAATAAAGAAAAAGAGGGAATTCTGGAACCAATGAAGTACATTAAGAAAACGGTGAAAGAAGATTGCAAATTTGTAAGAGCAGGGCAGACAACGCAGTTAATTATTGGTGCTACACCTGATACAGATCATAAGATTCTGGCACTTGCGGAAGGAATGTATGACAAACTGAATATGAAACGCGTCTACTATTCTGCATATGTACCACTAAATAATGATGATTTGCTACCAGCCATTGAAAAGCCTCCACTGCTACGTGAGAATCGTCTTTATCAGGCAGATTGGTTACTTCGATTTTATGGATTTAAGGTTGAAGATTTATTAGATGAGGATCATCAGAATTTCAATACCTTGCTTGATCCAAAGGCGGATTGGGCTTTACGTAATCTGGATCAATTTCCTGTAGAAATCAATAAAGCAGATTATTATACGTTACTTAAGATTCCAGGGGTTGGAGTGTTATCTGCCAAGAAAATTATTGCTGCAAGAAAGTACAATAAACTTACATTTGAAAGTTTAAAGAAGATGAGAGTGGTATTAAAAAGAGCAAAATACTTTATTACATGCGATGGCAAGTACTTCTCAAGTTCTTCTTTCTTTAATACTAATCTAATCTCAAGTGCACTTATTCATGATGAGCGAAAACAGTTGATTGAAACATCAAAATCGGTTCAATTATCCTTATTTGAACCAACGATGAAGGATGAAGTACAATGCATCACTGGTCAATTGTAGAAGAAGTTTATTTATATGATGGAACACTTGAGGGTTTATTAACCATTGCTTACAAATGCTTTAAAGAGAAAAAGATACCCAGTGATGTAGTGGAAGAAAAAGAGTATATTCAGAATTTGCTGGATATCCCTGTAGTAGTTCCAACAAACTTGGATGATTCACAATATATTGTGAACATGATAAGAGATCGAATTTCAGATTTTACTTTATATTATGTATATACTGCATTTCTGTCAGGTAATAAGAAAAAGGAATTACCAATTTTGCATTATATAATCTATGCCTTTAAGCATGGGAAACGTGTTAATTTTATGAAGAGTATTGATTGTGTAATCGAAGTACAACGATTATGTCAGAATGTAAAATATGAAGCACATCGATTCTCTGGATTTATTCGTTTTGCTCAGATGTCAAATAACTTTCTGTATGCAGAGTATGAGTCTGATAATGATATCTTGGAGTTTCTTGCTGATCACTTTAGTAGTCGTTTAAGCCAGGAAATTTGGATGATTCATGATAAAGGAAGAATGCGAATAGCTTTATACAATCGTAAAGAATTTATTGTTGTAGATTCAACTACTATGGATTTATCAATGGTTGAAAATGAAAAAGAAGATGAGTATCTAAAATTATGGAAGGACTACTTTAAGAATATTGCAATTAAAGAACGTGAGAATAAAAGATGTCAACGAAGTTTTATGCCAAAGAAATATTGGAAATATCTTCCTGAAACACAGGAATAGGACACATACAAGGAGAGTTGTTTATGAGAAAGAAAATTATATCGAATGATCTGGCTAGAAAGTCATTAATGGATGGGATTGATCAGTTAGCAGATACAATCAAAGCCACACTTGGGCCAAGGGGGAGAAATGTGGTAATTGCCAATGAATATACAGGTCCATATATTACCAATGATGGTGCAACCATCGCTAGGGAGTTCATATTAGAAGAACCATTTGAGAATGTTGGTATTGAACTAGTGAAGGAGGTAGCACTTAAGACAAATGATTTGGCAGGTGATGGAACTACTACAGCAATTCTGCTTGCTCAGAAAATGATCAATGAAGGTGTACGCTATATTGATGAAGGATGTAACCCAATGATGATCAAAAGCAGTATGAAAAAAGCAGTTGATCTGGCAATCAAACATCTTACATTATCAACGCAGGAAATCGTAATTCCAATACAAGTGCGTGATATTGCAGCTATTTCATCTGGTGAAGCAGAAATTGGAGAATTGCTTGCAAATGCGATTGAACAGATTGGTGATAAGGCACTGATTACAATTGAGGAATCAAAATCAACAATAACGGAACTTGAAATTGTACAGGGATATACAATTGATGAAGGTTATATTTCACCTTATATGGTTAACAATCAGGGGAAATCACTAACGGAATTTAAGAATCCTTATTTCTTAATTACTGGTGAAAAAATAGATAATATTGAGCAAATTGCAGACATCCTTCAAAAGTTAATTGAAGTAGATGGTAGTTTGGTCTTGATATCGGATGCAATTAGTGAGGAAGTATTGTCTACACTGATACTAAATAAGGTACAGAATATATTAAATGTAGTTGCGATAAAAGCTCCTTCAACGCATGAGAGAAGAAAGGAGATTCTAGAAGACATAGCGATTGTTACTGGTGGAAAGGTTATAGATAAAGAGTTGGGATTAACTCTTGAGGGTGTAAACATAGAAGATTTGGGAAGAGCAGGGCAAATCGTAGTGGAAAAAGAGTCTTCAATGATTGTTGAAGGAAAAGCCAATGAAGAGCAACTGACTCAAAAGAGAGAACAGATTGCGCATCTTATGGATCATGCATCAAGTGAGTTTGAAAGGGATCGTTTGGAGCAACGATTGGCTAATTTATCTGAGTCAGCAGCTATTTTAAAGGTTGGTGCATTAAGTGAATTAGAGATGAAAGAAAAGAAGATGAAAATTGAAGATGCTCTTTGTGCTACAAGAGTTGCGATTAAAGAAGGTATTTTGCCTGGTGGTGGTTTGGCGTACTTGAATACAGCAAAGTATCTTCAAAGTTACTTAAAAGAGGCGTCAATTGATGAGTGTATTGGATTGCAGATTATTATTGATAGTTTAAAAGAACCAATTAATCAACTTCTAATCAATGCTGGAGTTAAGAATATTCATCCATACATTAAGCGATTGGAGGAAACAGATGCGGTTACTGGATATAATATTCATACATTGGAACTTGTGGATATGTTTGAAACTGGTATTATTGATCCTAGTACGGTGGAGAAGGTTGCCCTTCAATCTGCTTCAAGTATTGCTTCGCTTATTTTAACAACTGAAAGTGTGTTAGTTGATACATCAATGGATAGTATTATTAAGAAGGATTTGAATCAACAACTTATTAACGATAGCGCTGCTGGCTTATATTAGTCAGCAGTTTTTTTATTTATTCTGTTTTGGAATAAATATGCTTAGAAATGGAATTGCTGATGTTTTAGGTTCTATCGTAGAATGAGAGTGTAAAGAAAAGGAGGTAAAATAATTGGTTATAGATGCTAATATATATTGGTTTTTAGAAGACATTTTTGAAAGCGAAGAAGAGAGCGAAAAATTTATGTCTGAAGTACCAAAAGCTTATGGAACAAGTGCACACTTACATCACCAGAGTGAACATAATTTAATAAGTATTGAGAAACCAACGGGTTATCATAATTTGGATTATGTACAGGGTGAGTACCGTATTGAACAACAATTAGCGGACATGGATCAAGCCGGTATTGATAAGGCAGTATTGAAAATACCTGGATGTCATGAATGGATGTCACTTGATACATGCAAGAAGTTCAATGATGGAATGTATGAATATGCACAAAAGAGTGAAGGTAGATTGATTCCTCTTGCAGTACTTCCACCGTTTGCCAGTAAACAATGTTTCAAGGAATTAAAAAGATGCAGAGAAGACCTGGGAATGAATGGAATTCAGTTGTGTGCTCATTATGGAGAGAAGTATCTGGATGATGAAATATTTGCAGATTTCTTTAAGAAACTAAATGAAGAAGAAACAACAGTTTATATTCATCATACTCCAGTACCAGTTCAATATGATTCTATTTATGAATACAACAATCTTAGACGTTCTTATGGAAGATGTGTGGATCAGACAACCGCAATTGGTAGAGAGTTATTTAGTGGTTTTTTTGAGAAATACCCTAATCTTAAATTTGTACATTCAATGCTTGGTGGTGGATTCTTTGCAATCGCAAATATGCTTTTGCCAAAGAAAACAACAAGTAATGATGAAGTGAAGCGATTCGAAAATAGTAATGATTCTCTTGAGTACCAATTTAAAAATAATGTTTACTTTGAAATGTCTCATGCACAACCATGGGGAAAAGAACAACTGGAATGTGCAGTATCTGTATTGGGTGCTGATCATATTATCTATGGTTCTTCTTATCCAGTCAGAAAAGAATGGATGATGAATGGTGCACAGTTTGTAAGAGAATTGGATATCAGTGAAGAAGAAAAGAACTTAATTCTATATAAAAATGCGCAAAGATTGTATCATATTAAGTAGAGGATTAAGAATGCGAAGGAGGTATCATGAACCAACAGTTAAAAGTAGGAATTGGAAAAGAAGTAATTCTTCTTCCAGATAGTTTATTTCCAATAGAGACATTTACAGATATTCATGATGAACTCCATGTGCGTGTTCTTTATATTCAAAGTAATGAGTCAGTTGTGATTGTCTCACTAGAATTAACTTCACTTAAAGATTATGAAATCGTAAAATTAAAGGAGTTAATAAGCAAAAACTGTGATGTATCTATAGATAATATCTGGATTACAACAACGCATACATTCAATGCACCTCATGTACGTTCAAAAAGTGCACTAAAAAATGAAGAATTAAAAACAAAGAATGAACTGTTATGTAATGCAATTGAAGATGCAACATATAAAGCAGTATTACAAGCGATAAAAACAGCAAAAGAAGTACAGGTAGGTTATAACACGAATGAAGCTCATTTCAATGTTAATCGTGATATATCCACAGATAATGGTTATTGGTTGGGAAAAAATCCAAATGGTTATTCAAGTAACCAACTTAAAAGTGTATGTTTTAAGACACTTGATGGAAAAGTACTGGCAATACTATATAATTATGATATACAGTCATCTGTAATGAAAGATAGCACATGCAGTGTAAGTGCAGATCTTAGTGGTGCTACATCTTCATTTATTGAAGAGCAATATGATGATGAGATGATAGCTATGTTCTTAATTGGTGCTGCTGGTGATCAGTCACCAGTGTTTACAGCAATCGATGACAAGTTGGGTTCTGATGGGTTTCTTCAGATGAATCGCTTAGCTCAACAGTTTGGTAATGAGGTTGTTCAAAGTGTAAATAAGATTGTAAAATTAGAAAATGCAGTTGATTTTGTAATTGATTTTGTTGAATGTGATTTGAAAGGCCAAAGAATGCCTGAAAAACTTAGTGATATTAAACCATCCAAATACTATCTATATATGGAAGGTGGAAATCACAAGTTAAGGAGTGATGTTATCATTTTAGGAGATATTGCGCTGATTGGTGTAAAGCCTGAACTTACCAGTATTATTGGCGATGAAATCAGAAAACACTCACCATTTACTAATACCCTAGTTGTAACAATGGTAAATGGCGGTGCAAAATATATGGCAGAGAAGTCAGCATATGAGCGTAATACCTATGCAGCAATGAATTCAATGTTTGCAAAGGGATCTGCTGAAATGCTATGTAATTGTATTATTGATAAACTTAAACGAATAAAGAAGAAATAAGTGAGGTGAATAGAAATGAAAGTAGGAAGTTCAAGATATTGTTTAACGCCTGAAAAGGAGTTCTATCTAATTGGCTATCGTAGTGATAATCGTTATGAGCCAGCAACAGGTGTTCATGATGATATTTATTGTAATTCATTATTGTTTGAACAAGATGGAAAAAAAGTATTTATTTTTAGTGCAGATGTTATTGAGTTTGAAGAATCAATGGCTGATGATGTAAAAACATTACTACATAATAAATATGGTATTGAAAGAGATCTTGTGTTGTTGTGTGCTACCCATGATCATTCATCTGTAGTTTCTTATCATCGCAGCTGGTATACAAATAAGTTTGATCAAGAATATTATGATTTCTTTATACAAACGATTTTAAGCAGTTATGAGGACTGTTTAGATAGTTTGCAAACAGCAACTGCAGCTTATGGAAAAGAAGTAATAAGGGGCTATTATGGCAATCGTAATCACCCTGGACAGTTAGCTGATAATGAAGTGATAGTTGTAAAGTTTCATGATGAAGCTGGAAAACCATTTGCAGGGTTTGTTAACTGGGCAGTACATTCAACTGTGCTTAGTGCGGATAACACAATGCTTACAAGTGATCTAGCTGGTGAAGTAAGTAAGAAACTATATGATTCATTTGGATTCTATCCAGCAATGATTGTTGGAGCAGCAGCTGACAGCAGTAATCGAAATGAACGTAAGGGAAGTGACTTTCACGAACTAGAACGTGTTTCTACTGCACTTGCCAAACACATTAGTGAAATTGATACAAACAATGAAATTATATTAGGTTCAATTCGTTATCAAACACTATTTCATGTAATCCATCATAATATGGAAACAGTACATGAAGAATTGACAATTGAAATTAATAAGATGCAAGAGCAACTTGCTGAAGAAAATAATGAAGATAAAATAGAATTTTATGAAAAGAAAATACATAATTTAAAGAAAGAATTAGATGTTCATAATTATCATTTGGATATAAAGGGTGTTGTTATTAATTTAGGAAATATTCAACTCTTTGTATTTCCAGGTGAGCTAGGATCAAAGTTTGGTATTGAGATGAAAGATTCTACAATATCTCTAGGTATTATTTGTGGTTACACTAATGGATATTATGAATACTTTATGCCAAAGGAAGAATATGGTTTATCGTTTGAAACCATTGGTAGTAAAATACCAAAAGGTGATCCTGAAAAAATAATTAAAAAATTTATACTAGCATCGAAACGATTAAACGATAGTAAAATTTGAATACGAAAGGATAACAATGTTTCAGTTTTTAAAAAAGGATACTCAAGCAGATAATAAGATTTATGCACCAGTGAATGGTATGTGTCTTGATATAGCTTGTGTTCCTGATCAAATGTTTTCAAGTCGAATGTTAGGTGATGGTGTTGCTTTTACCTATGATGGAAATACTTTGTATTCACCAATCCAAGGTACGATAAAAGTAGTTACACCAACCAAACATGCAATCGGAATAAAGACGAAGAGTGGAATGGAATTATTATTACATATTGGTGTCAATACAGTGGAATTGGAGGGAGCAGGGTTTGATACACTAGTCTCAGTAAATCAAACAGTAAAAGTAGGGACTCCCTTAATTCAAATTGACAGAGAATTCATGAAGCAAAATCAGATTGATTTGATTACTTCAATGGTTATAACAAATTCAGATAACTATATCTGTGACTTTCAATGTGTCAATCAAGAAGTAAATCAAGGAAAAAGTGAAATCGCTATTTATTGCGAAAGGAAATAAAAGGAGAAATATATGAAATATCAAGCATTATGTGAGGATATCATCAAATATGTTGGAGGAAAAGATAACGTAATTAGTGTTACACATTGTGTTACTCGTTTACGTTTTAAACTAAAAGATGATGGTAAAGCAAATACGGAAGCTTTAAAAAAATTAGATGGAGTACTAGATATTATTGAAGCAGGAGGACAATACCAGGTAGTGGTAGGTACTCATGTGGAAGATGTATATGCAGAATTAATAAAACTTGGTGGATTTGAAATGGAAGCACCAGTAAAAAGTGATGAGAAGAAATCACCAGTTGATCGTTTCTTAAACATGATTATGGAAATTTTCCAACCATGTTTAGGAATGTTGGCAGCAAGTGGAATGATTAAGGCGTTATTAAGATTATTTGTATTGGCAAATTGGATGTCAAATACAGATGGTACCTATATTATATTAAATGCAATTGGAGATGCATTGTTCTATTTCTTCCCAATTGTACTTGGATGGTCATCAGCAAAAAGATTTAAAATTAAAGAAGTTACAGGAATTACATTAGGAGCGGTCTTAGTATATCCTTCAATTGTAGCATTAACTTCACTGGAACCATTATATACACTATTTACAGGAACTATTTTTGAACAGAATGTATATATTACGTTCTTAAACATTCCTGTTATTACACCAGGATATGCATCTACGGTTATTCCAATTATCTTAACTGTATATGCAGCATCAAAAGTCGATAAAGTATTGAACAGAATTTTACCATCAGTAGTAAAATCATTCTTTGTTCCATTCTTAACATTACTTATTGTAGTACCAATTGCATTAATTATCATTGGACCAGTTGCAGTAGCACTTCAAGATATTCTTGGTGAAATTGTTAAGGGGTTAATTGGTATTAACCCAGGTATTGCTGGATTACTATTGGGTACCTTCTGGTCAGTTCTAGTTATGTTTGGATTACACTGGGGAGTTATTCCAATGTTTGCATTAAATGTAGCAAACTATGGATATGATATGATCAATCCTCTTATCTTCTCAGGTGCAATGGCATGTATGGGTGCAGTAATTGGTGTAATCATTAGAACTAAGAGTACACAAGAGAGAAATATTGCAGTACCAGCGCTTATATCAACTTTCTTTGGAGTGAATGAACCGACGCTATATGGGGTACTTATTCCAAGAAAGAAACTAATGTGGGCAACCTTTGTATCAGCAGGGATTGGTTCAGCAATCGCTGGATTCTCAGGAGCAAAATTATATGAATTTGGAGCATCAGGTCCTTTAGGATTACCTTGTTTCCTTAGTCCGGATGGAGTTGATATGGGATTCATTGGATTAGTTGTTGGTGCGATTATCAGTTTTATCTTGGCACTTGCAGTCGCAATGATTCTTGGGGCTAAAAAAGACGAAGAAATCGCATAAAGAAAAAAAGTCAGTTCAATTATTCAATTGAATTGACTTTTTGATTTAATATTACTGAATCAATAAAGTGCTTCGCTGCAGTAGATAATACTGCATCTTTTTTATAATAAATCTTAATTTGTGTGTATACTTCAGGATAGATATCTACAATTTGAATATTCGTATTTGAAAGATAACTTGTTGTCTTTTTCATCAGTAAAGAGATTCCCATACCTTTTTCTATTAAATCAATAATATTTTCTGCTCGTTGACCAGTAAATACTATATTTGGTTCAAAACCTGCATCATTACATATTTTAACTGATAAGTTGTAAAGAACAGATCCAGGTTGAAGTAATAGAAAATCTTCGTGCTGTAGTTGTTCTAATGTGAGATACTTTTCTTTTGCGTATGGATGATTCTTTGGTAGAATTGCTGCTAAGTTATCAGTAGTATAAGGCAACTTAGAAAATTCTGGTTCACGTTCATCATTATCTCTTATAAATGCAAGTTCACAGGTTCCATTTCGAAGTTGTTCCTTTAACTGTGAAGAATCATCTTCAACTAAGTTAACAGCAAAATTCGTATTTTCTTTTTTAAATTCCATAATCGCATCCGTTATATTGTATGGTGCCATGATTGGGATAGATCCAATGGTTATCGTATGCTGGAAGCTATTAGACTGATTAATCAATGCAGTAGTATATTGATACTGCAGATTTACAATCTTTTTCGCATATTCTAAAAATGTTTCTCCATATTCGCTTAAGTGCACACTTCTAGTTGTACGCTCAAATAATGAAACACCTAACTCTCTTTCTAATGACTTGATATGTTTTGAGAGTGATGATTGAGAAATGAAAAGCAACTCAGAAGCTTCCAAGTAGTTTTTCACATCAGCTAGTATTACAAATTCCTTGATATAGTTAATTTCCATAGAATAACCTCATTACTTAAATTATATATTAAATCCATAAAAAATGCTTTACCATAATTATAATATCAATATAAGTTTTGATAGACATGATATAATAGAAGACGATTATATAAGAATAAAGACAGGAGAATTCATGAAAGATTTTAAGCCCTATTTAGTTCCAGTTACAATACTGATTATAATTGATCAAGCAGTAAAGCTACTCATATATAATATGTTTATGGATATTAGGTTCACATTTGGATTTTTAAAGTTTCATCCAGTTCAAAATACAAATCTTTCTTTCGCTGGTAACTTTATTGATATTCTTTCGAATATGTGGGTGATGGTAATCATAAATATTATTGTAATTGGTTTGTTGATTACTGGTTATAAGTTTTATAAATATAAAGTAAATCATGTTAGTAATTCTGTAAAGTTGATTGTCATATTCGGTTTGGCAGGAAGTATTTGCAGTTTGATTGATAAACTATTCTGGGGAGGAAGTTTAGACTTTATTCAAATAACAGGTTTCTTCACTTTTGATTTTAAAGACTGTTATCTGACAATTTTTGAAATTATTTTCATTATCTTAGGACTTTTATATAATAGACATATATCAATTAGTGAGTATTTAAATTATTGGACTAAAAAGAATACAGGAAAGGGGATTTTATGATTATAAGAAAAGCAACACAAGATGAATATGAGTTATCGCATAGGTTATATAAGCGTGCTTTTCCAAGAATGGAGAGAAGGCCATGGTTTTTATTTCATCGCAATCCAAAAACGATAACATTATATTCATTGTTGGATGAAAATAAATATGTTGGATTTATGATTGTATTGGAAATTAAAGATACAATTTATCTGGATTACTTTGCAATTGTAGAAGATGGAAGAGGAAAAGGATATGGTAGTAAAGCACTTAAGTTATTAAAAGAGCAGTATAAAAACAAGACAATTCTTTTAGAATTAGAAAGCACTAAAGAAATAGCTGCTGATAATTATGATGAACGAGTTGCTCGTAAAAAATTTTATAAAAGAAATGGATTTATAGACTCAAAATTATCATTAATCGTATTTGGACAAAAAGTTGATATTATGTATCTTGGTGAGGATATTGATTTAAAGGGTTATATCCAGATATTTCAATATGCATATGGTAAACTTGTGACTCGAATGATGAATCCTAAGCCATATTTATAAAAGTTCACAAACTGTATAACTACAGATTGTGAACTTGTTTTATTTTATTAGTGTGGATTGATCATGTACCACTTGTTTTCCTAGCAATGCGATTGACTGTGTAGGACAGGTATGGACACAGCGATAACAAAGGGTACACTTGTTAGTGTGAATAGCTTTATTATCATTGTTTAATGAAAGGTTTTGCATTGGACAACAACTTACACACTTGTTGCAACCAATACATTTGTCACGATTGATTTTGGGATGATCCTTGTATTCTTTTACCATCCTAGAGAACCACAGTCTTTGACCAAATAGCCCTAGTATATGTGATGCTGGATTCAATCCATGCTTTGGTGCATTACCTTGCATATATAACTTTGCAGCTTTTTGTGCAGTTGTTTTTGCTTGTTCAATTATTTCTTGTTCCTTGATAGTATCTTTCTTTAATGCTTTTACATCAATTGTGTTATCAGGCATTTTGATATGTATACCACCAGTGATAGTGGCACCATATTCTTTCAGTAATCTTGCACAATAACCACTACCATCACCACTAAACATTCCCTGTGTTGCAATAAGAAATATTTGTTTGTTATTCCATAACTGGTGATTTGATTTAATAAAATCCTTTAGGATAAGAGGAAGATTACTATAATAAACTGGATAACCAAGAATTATACTATCTGCTTCTTTAATTAGTGAAATAACGTTCTTATCTTCAATTGAAGATAGATGGGTTTCTTCATTAATTGCTTTCATAAATTCTTCTACACAATATTTACTGTTTCCAGTACCACTAAAATATAAACCTAATGTTTTCATTTACTTCCTCCCAGTATTCCTTTAATTGCTTCTTCTAGTAATTTATGGTCAATTTCAAAATGATGAAACCGTATTAGATATGAATATCCCTGAATATATGCCCACAAGTGTGTCAATAAGTTTTTTAAATCCGTATTCAGTTTCTTCTCTTTAATTATTTTATCTACAATAGAAATTAACTGACTCATACCTTGGGTCTCAAGATCACATATCATATCTGCTTCAGATGTAATTGGTGTATATTCACTAATAAACATTAAGTCATATAGAAAAGGGTAATCAAGAGCAAAAGTAATATAGTTTTCTGCCATTATATGCAGTTGTTTAAAAAGCGATAGTTTTTCATTATAGTTTCTCAGTAAATAATCTGAGAACACATGATCACCTTTTTCAATTACATAATTCATGAGATCTGAGTAACTTTCATAATGCCTATAAATAGCAGTTGATGATACACTTAGTTCACGTGCAATCATTCTTACAGATACCTTTTGATAACCTTTTTGATTAACTAACTCATATGTTTTATCTAGTATTTTTATCTTTAAGTCTTTTTTGTGATAGCTCATATTATTATCTCCATAATCAAATGTTATCAATGTTAACATAGTGGTGTCAACCCTTAATTCAAATAAAAAACCATTGATATTATCAATGATTAATTAATAGATCCATTTGCTTCAAATTCATTTAAAGTATTATTAAAGTAGTGTGAGAATTTTGCTTCTTTGCTTATTAGCTCACCAAAGGGACCGGATTCACTAATGCAACCATTTTCCATATATATAATTTCATCGTACTTTGACAGTAATTCAACATCCAGATTATGAGTAATCGTTATGAGTGTAAGGTCATTAAGTTTTAAAAGTTCTCCTTCAATTTCATGAGCAGTCTGACGATCGATTGCGGATGTTCCTTCATCAAGAATAAGAATTGGTGTATTTTTGATTAATGCACGAGCAATTGCAATTCTTTGTTTTTGTCCACCTGATAGTTTATTACCATTTTCCCCAACTTCTGAATTAAGCCCATCTGCCTGTTCGTGAATAAATTTATCAATTCCACTATTTTTCACAGAAGAATATAATGTATCCTCTGGATACGTATCATATAGGGTAATATTATTTTCAATGTTGGTATCAAACATATATACATTTTGGTGAATAGTAGAAATTAAGTTATTTGAGGATTGAACCGAAAACTCTTTAATGTCCTTTCCATCATAAGAAATCATTCCACTGTATGAGTCATAATAGCCAGACACTAATTTCGTTAATGTAGTTTTTCCACAACCACTCTTACCAAGAATTGCATATTTCTTTCCTTTTTCAAACTTAGTACTTACATTATTTAATACTTGAACTTCATCATATGCAAAAGATAAATTATTGATTTCAATTGTATCATTAAAGTTAATTGCTTCACTTACTGCAGTGTTAGTATTGTTTAAATCAGCAATTGCATCCAGTTTTTTGATAATTGGTTCGATTCCCTTGATTTTAGGGAAATTACTTAAGATTGTGATAACTGGCATAATAAAGGTTCCACTTAGTTGAATTAATGCTACTGTGGTTCCTGCAGTAATCTCTCCTTGAAGAATTAGGTAAGTAGATACAAATACGACTACAAACTGACATAGAGTTCCTAACAGACTGGATACACTTTCATTTAAGACAAGTAAGCCATCTGCCTGCATTTTATTATCAGTAACTTCTTTGTTAGCACTTGTAAATATTTTATTAAAATGATGGAATACATTAAATGTTTTAATTACTTCAAATCCAGATAAAATATCTTTTGTTTTTGCGGTAAACTGAGTTAACTTACTAGATACCATATCTTGTTTTTCCTGTAAGTTTTTACCAAACACACTAGGTACAATAAACATAAGTAATACACTTATAATTAATGAGATTGTAACAATGAGATTAAGCATAAACAGCATAATTAATGTTGCGATAAAAATAAACACATACTGAATCACAAGTAATAGGGAAGTCAGATAATTTTCTTCTATCATTTTTATATCATTGGTTAATGCTGAAATATAGTCTGCGGTATTCTGACTATTAAACTCCTTATAATTCATTTTCATAACACCACTATAAATATCTTCTCGATAATCCTGTAAGAGAACATTCTTTAGTTTGATATTCAAGTAGCCATATACATATGTAAGAATGCTGATTCCAATTAGAAAGATAATAGTAAAGAGTAATATTTCTTTAAACTCATCCATATTTCCTTCTAAAGCAGCATCAATTACATTCTGTAATATCTTAGAACTTAGAACTGTACCAATCGCATATATGATACCTAATATGATTGATATAATGAAAAGTCCTTTATGTTTGTTTAAACATTTTTTCATGAAAAATCCTCCTATAATGTTTATAAGAGGATTGTAATATACAATTTGATGTATGTCAAACTAATTTGATATCAATCAAATAATAAAGATTTTAGTTTTGTGATGGTTGCATGTATACCATCTTCGTTTATTTGATAATAAACTTTACTTGATTGCTTTTCTATCTTTACTAAGTTGGCACCAACTAATACATTCATATGATGAGAAATAGTACCAGCAGTGAGTTCCAACTCTTCAGCAATTTCTAAACTATACATTGGGCGTTTCTTCAAAGCAATTAGAATTTGAAGTTTACTTTTATCTGATAATGCTTTTAACTTAATAATAATGTTTTCATCAATTGTAGCTGAGAATGTATCTGATCTAAATATCTCATAGTTTAATAATCCATAATAGGATTTAGTATCCAGCACAATTTGAGCAAGCGGATGCATAAGTGTTGGATAAATTAAAGAATCTGGAGCAAGAGAAGCTATTAGAATTTCTTCATTCATCTCTTCGTTTTCTAATATATTAATCTGATGATCTATATAATTAATAATCTCTTTTTGATTGTATAGTTTTTCATACAAGGGAATATTAACTTCAATTAAATTAATCAGTCCCTGAAAATATTTAATAGGCTCTTGATATAACGTAAATAATTTCCATTTATCAAACTCAGAGGCTTCAAGTTTTGATAGATATTCATAGAAATCATTTGTAACTTCTTCTGGTGACGAAACTTCATCATCAAATGAATGCAATATTAATTCAATTAGAATCATCTGTAATTCAGATTTCTTCACATCAGCAGATTTGATTAAATCGATATGCTCTGTTGTTAGTGACAGATAGATATATGTAAGAGTTTTATCAATTGAAGAATGTTCAGGGAAGAAGAATTCATAATAACTGTTAGATTTCATCTCTTTTTTAAACTGTAGAATAACCTTTTCCCAAGTTTGAAAATGAGTATCATAAAAAACTTTACCTGCTATACCTAGTGAATTTAGTTCATCAATTGTCTCTTTTTTACTTAACTCAAAATTTATGCTGTAGGATAATAGTCCTAATATTTCAAGATATGGATTAAATTCTCTTTCTAATTTCAGTTTCATAGGTGCCTCCTATTTGACGTGTATCTTAATTATATCATCATCATAAAAATGTACAATAATGAGTATCTAAATTGCTTTCTGTTATTGTTTTTGCTTCAATATAATTAAGTGAAATGAAAGGAAAGTGAATAATATGTGCACAAGTATAACATTGGAAACAAAAGGGAATAATTTTTTAGCACGTACAATGGATTTTGGGTTTGAATTGGATGCAAGAATTGTCTATGCACCAAGAAATTATCAGTGGTATAGTGATGTGGCAAATGATGCTACTCATACATCAAAGTATGGTTTTGTTGGTGCAGGAAAGAAGATAGGACATAACTACTTTTTTGCAGATGGAATCAATGAACATGGTCTGGCAATTGCTGAATTATATTATCCAAATGAAGCGAAGTATCATGATACAGTAGTAGAAGGAAAAGTTAATGTTGCTCCTCATGAACTGATCATGTGGATTTTAGGAAATTTAAAAGATATTAATGAATTAGAAAAGAGAATAGATGATATTCGATTGGTATCATCAACAATTGAATTTTTAGGAGGAACGCCTCCATTACATTATATTGTTTATGATAGAAGTGGAAGAACAGTTACATTAGAAAGTGAATCAGGCGAATTGTTGATTAAGAATAATGAGGTTGGAGTTATGACAAATAGCCCAGATTTAAATTGGCATATTCAGAACTTAAATAACTATATCTATTTACAAAATACTCCTCGTTCAAATAAAATGTTTAAAGACACTGAAGCGCATGCATTTGGACAAGGTTCAGGTACGCAAGGTTTACCAGGAGGATATACACCACCAGAACGATTTGTTCGTGCATTATTTTTGAAAGAATCGTTACCGGAAATAACATCAGCGAAACAAGGTGTAAATAGTATTTATCATGTGTTAGGAAATCTTGATATACCAAAAGGAGCGGTTATTAAAGCGGATGGAGCTCTTGATTATACACAATATATTTCAGTGATGAGTGTAAATGAAACTGCGTATTATATTAGAACATATGATAATCCAGAAATTAAACGATTATCAATAACTAAAGATATGCTAGAAACGATTCATGAAGTGAAAGAGTATCCACTAACAAAAGAAATAGAATTCTATGAATTAGGATAAGGACAAGTCTCAGAAATGAGGCTTTTTCTATTTTCTTAGTTTAATAGGAATGCTATAATTTAGCTATCGAATGACCATTAATGTCACATGATAGGAAGAGGTTACTATGACGAATAAGGATCAGTTATATAAGGATGATATTCAAGTGATTTTATCGCATCAACATGATAATGGTGATAAGTTATGGAGTACCCCAGATAAGAAGTTACTAAAAGGTGCACCATTTACTACACTGGAGAGTTTAGAATATCTGATAGAACTTGGTGTACCCAACTCAGACCCATTGTTTAAAGATGCTGCTGAGTTGATATTTAGTACATGGAAAGAAGATGGACGATTTAAAACCGCACCTGCAGGAGGTATGTATCCTTGTCACACTGTATTGGCTGCAAATGTGTTGTGCAAGTTGGGATATGTAAGTGATGAACGCATTCAGAAGACAATCGATTACTTCCTGCAAACACAAGAGAGTGATGGTGGATGGAAGTGTAATAAGTATAGTTTTGGAAGGGGAGAGGAAACAGAGTATTCAACTCCGATCACAACTCTTATTGCATTGGATATTTTTCGCCAGACAGATTTACTAAATAAGGATAAGAAATTAGATAATGCAGTAATGTTTCTTTTGAATCATTGGGATATAAAGAAACCAATTAGTCCCTGTCATTATGGGATAGGAAAACTGTTCAAGGAAGTTGAATATCCATTTAGAGGATATAATATATTCTATTATCTGTATGTATTATCATTTTATGATTGTGCGAAAAAAGATAAAAGGTTTTTAGAGGCATTAGCACTTTTAGAAAGTAAGATGGAAGATGGTATGGTTGTCGTAGAAAGAGTTGTACCAAAACTTGCGAAACTTAATTTTTGTAAGAAGAAGGAGCCAAGTGAACTGGCAACAAAACGATACAAAGAACTATTAGAAAATATATCAAAATAGGAGAGTCTACTCATGTAGGCTCTCCTGCTTGTAATCAGATAGTAAGCTTTTTTATTGCTTCATCGATTCGCTCTTTATTAATCCAGTCAGTGTTCGTTATTTTATTAAATGGTGGAACTCCTCCACAACTGATTATTTCAAAGTTATTTAAATTGTTATTACTAAAAGATTTTTTTATACTTTTCTCTAATGTTTCAGGATAATTGTTAGAAACAAAGAGAATACATTTCTTTTGTTTTAGAATATCTAAATTCGTATTTATAAATTTAATAAAAGGCTTATAGAATTTACCCATTCGAATCCCAGAACCAATAAATAATATATCATAATCATTGATATCTAAAGAGTCAGAAGCTAAATCAAATAATTGAGAATCTTTTAATTGTGATGAAATATACATTGCGCATGCTTCTGTAGCACCAGATTTACTTGTATATAAAATAGCAATTTTCATGTTATGCACCTCGCTTTTGTCGGTTTTGAAAGAAAAATAAAATCATTGTGATAAATAAAGAAATGATGGATAGAATACCACAGATTAAATGAAATGACAGATTCCCAGAAGTCACACTTGTAGCTGACTTCATCCATAGTCCACAGATCATTGTAGACAGAAGGAATAGAAATGTTGTAATCATAAATAGACTTGTTACTTTTTTCATAAATTTGCTCCTTACTCATTAATATTTAAATTAGTAAAAATTGAATCAACTAACTGATGTAGTATTTGAGTATTATCTAAAGTCACATCTAAATAGTTTTTATATTCATCAATGTGTAAATATATTGTTTGAAGGGGAAGAAGAATCTGAGAAGCAAGAATCTGTAACTCAAAATCAGATTTATCCTCTTTGTATATTTCTTTTAATGTCTGTTGTATCATTTTATTGGTTGTTATTCCTCCAGTTTTCATTTCTTCAGATACTGGAATCTTCACAAACTTGTATTGTGATATTCCAAGTTCCAAGAATTTCATCAACATTGATTTCAATCGTGTTACAGGATTTGATTCATTCGAAATAGATTCCATAATATCTTTATATAGGTTTTCCATATGGGTATTAACAGCTTCTAATAATAGGTTGTCTTTTGATTGAAAGTAATAATTGATTAGTGCACTATTAACGTCAGCCTCTGCAGCGATTTGACGATTTGTAATTTTATTAATATCTTTTGTATTTTTCATCATTTTAATAACAGTCTGTAGTAATTGTTCTTTAGCATCGATTGTAGTCATAATACCTCCTAATATTTAATCATGATTAAATCATGATTAAATATTATCATCAAAATCAGAATATGTCAAATATCATGAGATTTTTTCTGATATAATAAAAGCAATAAATATATTTACTTATTATTTGGAACAGTTTGGAGGAAAGTAAATGGAAAGAACATTAATGCAGGTATATGTAAAAGGTAGTGACAAGGCAGTTGAGATGTATATAAAGGCGTTTAACGCAAGTTTAGGCTCTCATGTTAAGAATGATGATGGAACGTATTATCACTCTGAGGTGAACGTTTATGGACAGATTCTATCAGTTGCTGAATGTAGTGATGATACAGTGGTAACAGGAAATGCTATGCAGTTCTGTCTACATTTTAAGCCAGAGGAAAAGAGTTTGATTGATCAGGCATATGAAGTGCTTAAGCAAGATGCAACAATCTTACATCCTTTAGGAGAAACAAATTACAGTCCTTATATGACAGACCTAATTGATAAATATGGTGTGAGATGGTGTTTGTTTTATTAGTATAAAAAGTCAGCTACTTAAAGTAACTGACTTTTCTTAAAATTCATATTGAAACATAAATAATACAATCGTAAGAAGGGAAATACATACACTAGATATAGATAGAAGGAAATGGAAATTCATATCATTCCCTTCTGGATGGAATTTCACCCATAATCCACAAAGAATGGTGCATAATAGTAAAACAATAGATACAATCCCAAGGATTCTTAATATTGTATTCATACTAGTTCACTCCTTTGATATAAGTGAATTTTATTCTTGCTATCTGATCTATTATAATTCCAAGTAAGATGAGAGTAAATCCAAGAAGTAGTCCTAAGTCTGGTTTTATCTGATTTATATAAATAATAGTAACTGGTACCTGAATGAATAAAATCAATGCAACTAATTTTAAGTATCGATTTACTTTGAATTGATGAGAGTTATTGATAATACTAGTTGATTGTATTCGGTTTACTTGATCAAAAATTAATCCTAAGGTTATAAGTGTAGAAAGTGACAGTAGCCCATAGTCTTGGAAATACCAATCTACAATAATGAGGGATGGGATACTTACGATAAAACAGATAATGCTTATTTTTTTATAATTAAGTTTCATAATTAATTTCCTCCTGTTAGAAATGTATCAACATTAAAATCAATGAATTTATGTAATTCATCTTTATTAAGAATGTTAATGCCTGAATAGTTGTAGAAATCATTGTAGCGATAGAAGATAAGTTGCAGACTATAAACTAATTGAAAAGCTAATACTTTACATTGTGATTCGCTTTTTGTAGTTCCATAATAATTTAGAAAGAATGGTAAAAGATCAAAAGGTAGTTTGATTTCCTCGTTTAATAATATGTATGGAATTGACAATTGAGTTAACTCCTTATATTTAAGTGTTATTTCGCAGGTGTGATAAAGCAGTTTCTTCAATTGTTCTTTTGAAGAATCATTAGTAAGTTCTTCAAGTGTAAAGTTTTTGGAAAACTCTTCAGAGATGATTTCATTAACTGCAAGTTTTACAAGTTCGTCCTTAGATTCAAAGTTATAATTAATCATTGCCAGATTAACATCTGCCCGCTTTGAAATTTCTCTTGCAGTAATATTTTTGTAATCTTCTTCACTTAATAATTGTTTTGTAGTGTCAATCAGCTTTTGCTTTGTATCATTTTTTTTCATAAGTACCTCGCCATAATTAAACATGTTTAATACACGTTTAATTATATGTAAGAATATTTGATTTGTCAATTAGAAGTGAAAAGAAATTTTATTGTAGTTGTCTTTGCTTTTTATTTTTAAGGCATTTTCATTTTAATGACTAAGTCTTGGTAATGTGATATCCTCATAATTAAGGTCTAATTAGGAGGAACAAGAGAAATGAAATACTATGGCTATGTTAGAGTATCTACGAAGAATCAGAATATTGACAGGCAGATGGCAGATATGAAGAGACTGGAGATTCCAAGACAAGATATTTTTATTGATAAAGTATCTGGAAAAAGTTTTGAAAGACCAGCATACAAGCGATTGCTTAAGAAACTTAAACCAAATGATGTTGTATTTGTAAAGTCGATTGATCGATTGGGCAGGAATTATGATGAGATTATTCGACAATGGAAGTTTCTTACAATTGATAAAGACGTAGATATTGCAGTAATTGATTTTCCATTATTGGATACAAGAAATCAAATTAATGGAATCACTGGAAAGTTTATTGCAGATTTGGTATTACAGGTATTATCGTATGTAGCTCAGGTAGAAAGAGAGAATATTAGACAACGACAAGCAGAGGGCATAAGAGAGGCGAGAAAGAGAGGGATACGGTTTGGGCGACCACAAAAAGAAAAACCAGATGATTTTGAAATGATTTTGCAAATGTGGCTTGATGGTACCATCAGCCAAAGAGAAGCAGGGCGAAGGCTTCAGATTAGTAATCATACATTTATTAAATGGGTGGAACATGCAAATGAAGTTCATTATTAAAAGGTAAGAATAGTTCATTTCAAACCTAATATATGAGGTCAGATCTATAATGATATGGTATACTTACTGTAAGTTGTGATTTGGATTTGGGGGAATGAATATGAGCTATTTTAAATTTAATGATAAAAAAATATATTACAGGGAATTAGGTAGTGGTACACCACTGTTATTGCTTCATGGAAATACAGCGTCATCAAATATGTTTGAAGAGGTTGTTTCGTTATATGAAGCGAATAACAAGTTGATCCTGATTGATTTCTTAGGTCATGGTAAATCGGATCGACTTGATAAGTTCCCAGCTGACTTATGGTTTTATGAAGCGCAGCAGGTAATAGCATTCTTAAAAGAAAAGAATTACAAAAATGTTAATTTGATTGGTACGAGTGGTGGCGCATTGGTTGCAATCAATGTTGCACTTGAAGCACCACAATTAGTAAATAAAGTTATTGCAGATAGTTTTGAGGGTGAAACACCATTGGTGGAGTTTGTTGTAAATGCTGATGTAGAAAGAGCGGAATCGAAAAAAGATGAAGATACAAAGGCATTCTACGCTGCAATGCATGGAGATGACTGGAATCAGGTAGTTGATAATGATACGAATGCGATTATTGAGCATGCTATAAATATTGGTAAGTTCTTTCATAAGGAGTTAAGTTCATTAAAACCTGAGATTCTTTTGACTGGAAGTAAAAAGGATGAATATGTAGGAGCAATTGATCCTGAATACTTTGAAAAGGTCTATGGATTAATGATTACCAAGATAGGTCATGGTAATTATTATTTATTTGATGCTGGTGGACATCCAGCAATGATGAGCAATCCAGAATTGTTTTATCAGTTAAGTATGGATTTTTTTTACAAGGATGAATGATAGACAGGTACATATTTGAAGATTCAAGTATGTGCTTTTCTTTTGTGATTGAAATGTCTTTTGAATTTTATTAACAAAACAACTTTATTTTGATATTATATATGTTAGCGAAAAAAAGAATTGGAGATGAGAGTGTGGATATAACGGATTCAAAGAGTTTGATGACAGAGGGAACCATCTGGAAAAAGATTATCTTTTTTGCAATGCCTTTGTTTTTAGGGAATTTATTTCAGCAACTTTATAATGCAGCCGATTCACTAATCGTAGGGAATTTTCTGGGAAGTAGTGCATTAGCAGCAGTTAGTTCATCAGGGAACTTGATTTTTCTGATGGTTGGATTCTTCAATGGGATCGCCATGGGAGCTGGTGTTGTTATTGCTCGATATTTTGGGGCAAAAGATTATGAAAGTATGCAAAAGGCGATTCATACAACGATTGCGTTAGGTTTAGTTGCAAGTGTAATTCTAACAATTGCTGGTGTTGTATTGGCGCCAATGATATTAGAACTGATGGGAACACCAGAAAATGTATTACCTCAATCGGTCAGTTATTTTCAAATATATTTTGCAGGTTCTTTAGGACTTGTTATGTATAATATCTTTGTTGGTATCTTACAGGCAATTGGAGACAGTAAGCATCCTTTATACTATTTGATTGTTTCATCAATTATCAATGTTGTATTGGATATTGTATTTATTGCAGGATTTAATATGGGAGTAGGCTCTGCAGCAGTAGCCACAATTATTGCGCAGTTCTGTAGTGCACTCTTGTGTTTGTATCGATTGGTAAAAACTGATGATGTCTATAAAGTAACAATCAAAAAAATTGGTTTTGATAAAGATATGCTAAGTCAAATCATTCGTTATGGTCTGCCATCAGGGCTACAGAATTCAATTATTGCGATTGCAAATGTTGTTGTGCAATCGAATATCAATGCATTTGGTGAGATGGCAATGGCTGGTTGTGGAGCATATTCAAGAATTGAAGGATTCGCTTTCTTGCCAATCACTAGTTTCACCATGGCACTGACAACTTTTGTTGGTCAGAATTTAGGTGCGAACAATAAAGAGCGAACCTTAAAGGGTGCAAAGTTTGGAATGTTATGTTCCATGGCGATTGCGCAGATAGTTGGTATTATTATCTTTATTGGTGCACCACTACTGATTATGATTTTTAATAGTGATTCCGAAGTTGTGCAGTTTGGAACTGATCGAGCCAGAACCTCCGCACTGTTCTATTTCCTGCTTGCTTATTCTCATTGTATTTCAGCGATACTAAGAGGAGCAGGGAAACCAGTCGTTCCAATGATTGTAATGTTATTGTTCTGGTGTGTAGTACGAGTAAGTTTCTTGACGATTATGGGAAACATTGTAAACTCAATTGATGTTGTATATTGGGTATATCCACTAACTTGGTTCTTGAGTTCTGTCACTTTCTTTATCTACTATAAGAAAGCAGATTGGATTCATGGTTTTGGCGAAGACATAGTAAGTTAATATAAGAGAAAGAGAATATGAGATATTATGTTATATCTTATATTCTCTTTTTGTCTTATAATGAATTTAAGGAAACAGTTATATAAATGGAGAAAAACATGGCAACTAAAAGAAAAACACTTCCTAAAGTGGTTGATGAATTAATTAAGACGAAGGACATTGATGCATTGATTGATATTCTGAGTGATTGTCAGATTGAAGCATATAATACATACAATCAGAATACAATTATTTCTTATCGAGATATACCTGAGGATATTATCCGTTGGTATGTTGAACATGGTGGAGATGTAAATTATGTAGGAAGATGGAAAAGAACACCATTGGATTATCATGCTACTTATTTTAATTCCAGTGTGGCATTACTAATTGAATTGGGTGCTGATATTGCAGTGAGGGATTATATGGGGGATACACCACTACATAGTGCAGCAACCAGTTTTAAGTTTGAAAATGTAAAATTGCTACTGGATGCTGGTGCAGATATAACTGCGCTAAACAATGCGAATGCAACGCCACTATATGCAATGTTACGAGGCGTGAGAAATATTGATTTAGAAGCAGCATATGATATTGCGAAATATCTATTAGAACAAGGTGACAAGGTTACAGAAGATATGCGTAAAGAAGTTACAAGGATTGGAACTGATTTTGAATTTTATCGCAATCAGATTAATCCTGATTTTATAGAAAGTATGGAATGTGCATTAAATGGACTTTATCAACTTTTTGATGTAGAATCAGTTCCTAAAAGAATTATGAACGATGGGACTGCTAAAATAGTAGTGAACACTACGAAATGGCAAGACCAACATCAGGAACTATGGGAATTGTTGGTACCAGGTCAGGGACACGCAACTACATTACAAGGCGAAGCAGTTAGAATTACTGGAAAAGTCACAAGAGAACTGCTTGATAATGGTGGTGTAAACTGGGATGGTGAATATCGTAAGATGTGTGATGCTTTTCTAGATTATTTATCAAAAGGAAAATGCAAAGAAAAAATTCTTTCAGAGTTAACAAACCTGATTAAAGAAATAAAAAAACGAAACGTGGATAAAGAGGAACTATATCGTTGGACTCAAATGGCAGTAGAATGGGTATTGGATAATCCAGAACCAATTACATTGAAACAGGTAAACTATCGAAGGTAGTATTTGGAGGGAGCATGAGTATATTTGACAAGTTTAAAAAGAATAAGACAGTTGTTGAACGTATAAATTTCAATAATAACTATATGCAATTAGATGGAATGAAATTGGAATTTCCTTTGTCAATTGATGATGTAATATCAGTTTTAGGTGAACCTGAGGTTATTCATGAAGAGCGTGAAATAAGTTATATCTTTCATGATGTTGGGATGGTATTTAATACATGTGATAAAGAGTGTATATATCTGAAACATCGTAAGGCTTATATTGATGAAAAGCACAACATTGTTAATGTATCTATGTATTTTGGAGATAAAGTGGAATCCAAGTGGAGAGAAAAAGTATTACCAAATAGAGTTTGTAAAATTGATTTATCACTTAATGAAAGACCTATTAATATCTTTTTTAAACATAATGAGCGCACTGGAATTGGTGACTTTAACTTAATTTACTGGAGCAAGCAAAAAGGTGTATATTACAAAATGGGAAATAAACCAAATGCACCGATTTCTATTTCTTATAATCCACCAAGACCAAAATCAAGTGAAGTTAGGGATTATACAATTAAAAAGGTTAATGGAGAGGTTTTAAAATTTGATAATTTAAACTTTAAATTATCAATTCTACAGATTCTTATTTACGATTTAGAATTATTAAAACCTTATTTTGATGTATATGAATTTGCTAAGCAATATAAAGAGGAAAAATTAAACTTAGATAGTATGGATCCAATTGAAGAAGTTTTGAATTATTTTAAAGAATTGCCTATTCCGAAAAAATTGGCAAAAGAGATAACTGTGATTAATATGGATGGTGGAGATGAAATCTATGCTAATATTGCACCACAATGGGATGGAGAAGATGAAGCATTTGATGTAAATGACATTAGTGATGAAGAATTAAAACAATTTCCCAATTTGAAAAAAGCAATGTGTATGACATCAAATCCTTCAAGGATTAATGAGATTCTGAAACGACATAACATTTTATATCAAGACTAATAATAATTATGAGGAAAGGTATTAAGATGAAGTATAAGATTCGAGAAATGAAGAAACAAGAATATAAACTATTAGAAACTTTTTTATATGAAGCAATATTTCAAAAAGATAAGGATAATTTAGTCCCTAAATCAATTATTTACGAACCTGAGATATTCATTTATATTGATAACTTTGGAACTCAAAAAGATGATTATTGTTTATGTGTAGAAATTGATAATAATTTAATTGGTGCTGTATGGGTAAGAAATATTAAAGGGTTTGGAAATGTTGATGAAACTACTCCAGAGTTTGCGATTTCAGTATTGAAGCAATACCAAGGAAAAGGTGTTGGAAATGCACTGATGAAGGAAATGTTGAAACTGCTTAAGAGAAAAGGTTATAAAGAAGCATCCTTAGCGGTTCAAAAAGATAATTATGCTTATAATATGTATTTAAATTTAGGTTTTCAAGTGATTGATGAAAATGAAGAAGAGTATATAATGAAAATACTATTATGAAAGGAAATGTACAAAGATGAAGATAGATTTCGAACTTGTAATGGAAGAATTAGAAAAACTTTCAAGTGAACGTACAAAAAAAATTTATATAGGTCAAGGTGCCAAGGAACCATTATTTGGTGTTGCCACTGGTGCGATGAAGCCTTTAGATAAAAAATATCATGGTAATCAGGAATTGGCGAATGAGTTATATGCAAGTGGGAATTATGATGCAATGTATCTTGCAGGAGTTATTGCTAATGTAGAAACTATGAGTGAAGATAACTTTGATAAATGGATGGAGAGCGCATACTTTCATATGATTTCAGATTATATTGTTGCTGTAACATTAGCAGAAACAAGCTTCGCTCAAGAAGTTGCAGATCGATGGATTAAAACAGAGAAAGAGTTATATATGTCTGCAGGGTTTAGTTGTTATTGTTGGTTATTAGGCAATCAAAGTGATGATGTATTTGATACTGTGAAACTATCTAAGATGCTGGATGAAGTGAAAGCAAATATCCATAGTGCACCAAATCGTGCAAGATATGCAATGAACAGTTTTGTTGCTGCAGTTGGTGTTTCTTATTTACTACTACATGAGAAAGCATATGAAGTTGCACAAGAAATAGGGGAAATTGATGTATATCGTGATGATAAGAAACTAAAAGTATCAAGTGCTGAAAACGAAATAAAAAAAGCAATTGATAAAAATAGAATTGGGTTTAAACGAAAAAATGTTCGTTGCTGATAAATCGATTTACAAATAATAAAAGGGGGTGCATTTGATATGATGTACCTCCTTTATTCATGTATATTATTTATTGTTGAAATCAACTCTTTTAAGAATACCTCATTAGTTTTTGAGAAAACTTGATGTTTCTTCCAAATGATATTAAGACTTGATTCTAGTTTAGGTTTTAGTGGAATGAAACATAAATTACTGTTTCCACTAGTATTGATCAAATCTTTTAAACCAATAGCGTATCCAATCTTTTCTTCAACAAGTAGTGATGCATTATAAATTAGATTATAGTTTGCTACAATGTTTAAACTATCGTAATCTTTATGAAACCAATTTGATATCTTAGTATGTACAAAAGACTGAACTGAACAAATAAGCGGTTCTTTCATCAAATCAACTGGAGAAATACTATCTTTATGAGATAGAGGGGAGTCTTTATGCATTAGGATTCCCCAAGTATCATGTCCTGGTAGTTCAAGAGAATCATATTTATCTATATTTGCAGGACTTATAATAATCCCAAAATCAATTAATCCTTTATCTAATTTTTCAATCACGTCATCAGCATTTCCACTATATAGATTAAATTTAATAAGAGGATGCCTCTTTTGAATGTTTTTCATTGTTTTTGCTAGATATTTCATTACATGAGTTTCACCACCACCAATATAGATTGTTCCGTTTAATGCCTGATTGGGAACTTTAATTTCAACTTCTGTTTTCTCTGTGAGTGAAATAATTTCTTCTGCTCGTTTATGCAAAAACATTCCATCTTCAGTTAATGTTATTTTGCGATTTCCACGAACAAAAAGTATAACTCCTAATTCATTTTCTAATTCTTTTAATTGTCGCGATAGAGTTGGTTGTGTAATGTGAAGAATATTTGCTGCCTTTGAAATGTTTCTTTCTTGAGCGACAACTAAAAAATATTTAAGAACACGTAATTCCATAATGATTACTCCTTATCTGATAATATAATTATATCATTTACAAATATGCTTTTAAAGCATTGCAGAATATTTGATATAGGTATTTAACATAATTGCTTTTGTTGCTTATAATTTATATGAAGGAGAAGATACATAATAATATAAAATTAACTATTATGTGTGAATGAAATTATGAACAATATAAAACAAGAAATACTATATAAAGATTTAAATGGTTTTCCATTATCATCAAAGGTAGAAGGGTTTGAAATAATTAGTGAGATTATTGAAGATGCGCAAAGAATAATAGCAGAGTTAAATACTGGTTATCATACAAAAGAAGAAGTTAGAGAAATATTTTCTAGATTAACTGGGGAAGATATTGATGCCTCAACATGGATTTTACCTCCGTTTTATACAGATTTCGGAAAGAATATTAAGCTTGGTAAAAATGTTTTTATAAATCATTGTTGTGAGTTTATGGATCGAGGTGGAATTACAATTGAAGATAATTGCTTTATTGGGCCTAAAGTAAATTTGATTACAATTAATCATGATTTACATCCTGATAAACGTCATATAACAACAAATAAAAAAATTCATATAAAGAAGAATGTCTGGATTGGTGTAGGTGCTACAGTGATGCCTGGAGTGACAGTAAATGAGAATGCAATTATATCAGCAGGTGCAGTTGTAACCAAGGATGTTGAAGCGAATACAATTGTTGCTGGTGTGCCTGCTAAAGTAATAAAGATTGTACCAGAGGAGTAATATGAAAGGAGTTAAAATTCTTATAACTTTGATGATGAGTTTTTTGATCAGTTCGTGTTCAAATCAAAACACTTCACTTGTAGAAAATGAGAAAGCAGAGGAGGCAGAAACCTCTAAAGAATTAATTTCAATAGTTGTTGAAATTGATTCAGTAGAATTTACTGCGAAACTATATGACAATGATGCAACTAAAGAATTTATTCAGTTGTTTCCATTAACGATTGTAATGGACGATTTAAATAATAATGAAAAGAAGTATGATTTAAATATAGATTTGAGTATGATGGATACAACTCGGCCACAAAAGATGGAAAGTGGAGAGATTATGTATTGGTCAAATCGTACGCTTGTTGTATTCTATGAATCATTTGATAATGCTTATGGTGGATATATTAAGCTGGGATATGTGGAAGATATAGATTCTTTTAGTACATTATTAAGAGAGAATCCTACAGTAACTATTACCTTCAAGTTAGATTAGAGTAACAAATTTATATAAATGGTTGTTAAATCCTACTTTTATAGTCTAAAAAATAGTATAATGGAAAACAGATGAAGAGAGGTAATATTATGATAAAGCAATCAGAATTAGAACACATCATTGATTCAAAAGCAGATGTTCTTTATCCTGTTTATGAGGGAAGAGATATTTGTGGGAAGCTTCGTGATGGGTTAGGTTATGAATTAAAAGACGAAATTGATCGTAAATTAGGTAAGATAACAAAAGTATATACATTAGGAAAACTACCATTTAAATCAATTACATTTGTAGGATTAGGAAAAGAAGAAGATATTACAGTAACTGGACTTCAACAAGCATTTGGTGCTTTAGTGAAATCAAATAAAGAAAAAAGTATTACTGTACACATTCGTTCAGCGAGAACTGAAAAGTTTGATGAACATGCGCTTGCTGCATTGTTTGCGGAAACTCAAGCAATTGCTGGATATGAGTTCACAAAGATTGATGCAAAAGCAAAAGCTGAAGTAACTTATGAGGTGGTAGGAAAAGAAGATATAACTGCTGATATTGAAAAAGGGGTAATAATGGGTGAAGCTGTTAATCATGCTAGAACATTAGGTAATATGCCTAGTAATTATATGACACCACTAGATTTAGCTGACTATGCGAAAAAACTTGCAGATGAATGCAAGTTAGAGGCAGATATTCTAACAAACAAAGAATTAGAAAAAATTGGAGCTGGTGGAATCTTAGGTGTAAATCAAGGTAGTGCACTGGAAGCTCGTTTAATTGTATTGAAATACAATGGTGCTGGTGATGAACCATATACTGCACTTGTAGGAAAAGGAATCACATTTGACAGTGGTGGATATAATTTGAAGTCTGCTGCAGGTATGATTGCAATGAAGAGTGATATGTGTGGTGCTGCTAATGTACTTGGTGCAATGGAAATAATTGCAAAGCGTAAGTTAAAAGCAAATGTATATGCAATTATTCCTTCAACTGAAAATATGATTTCAGGAGAAGCATATAACTGTGATGATGTTCTTGTATCACTATCAAAGAAAACAGTTGAAATTACCAATACAGATGCAGAAGGACGTTTAATCTTGATGGATGGAATTACCTATGCTCAACAACTAGGAGCAAAACGTGTAATTGATATTGCTACATTAACTGGTGCAGTAATTATGGCGTTAGGTAAATCTTATACAGGAACATTTGCGAATGATGAAACATTCTTCAAAGACTTTGAACAAGCTGCAATGATAAGTAATGAAAAAATCTGGAGATTACCTCTAGACAATGATTATCATGAAATGCTTAGAAGCAGCAGTGTTGCTGATTTAGTAAATTCAAAAGCTGGAGGAGCAGGATCAAGTGTGGCTGCTTGTTTCTTGGAAGAGTTTGTAGATAAGGGAACACAATGGATTCATTTAGATATTGCAGGTACAAGTTATGATGCCAAAGTCAACCCATTAGCAAGTGAAGGTGCTACTGGAGCAATGGCGAAAACAATGGCTGCATTGTTTGATAAATAAGGATATATACTAAAAAAATAGTCGAATGATAAAAGATTCGACTATTTTTTCTTTACTCATAGATTATTCTTGAAGTATCAACTGTCTTTTCTCTAGGTTCTCCAGTAGGGTCACCTAAGATACAACAACCAACTCCAATATACTGTTCCAATCCATATTTCTTAAGGATTTCTTTTCCTTCATCAAATTCAAACATTTCTTTGGCACGGTTAATCCAACAAGAACCAACACCTTGTGCATATGCTTCATTCATTAGGTTTCCCATAACCAAACTTGCATCCTGAATACCTGTAGCTGCATCATTTGGATAGAATACAACAACTACGATTGGAGCACCATAGAATGGGTCCCCATCACTATTCATTACTCTTGCATTTAGTTTTGATAACTGTTGAATTACTTCTTTATCTTGGAAGACAAGGAGTTTTGTATTTTGACGATTCTTTGCACTTGGTGCACATATACCTGCATAAAGAATTTTATCAAGTACCTCTTTAGAGACTTCTTTATCTGTAAACGAACGGCAACTTCTTCTTGAAACTAATAAATCCATAACATATTCCTCCTTTTACATCATTTATTATAACACGAAAGAAATATTGGTTTTGTAATTTCTTTGATTAAAGATTGACATTCGTCTTGAATGGAGTACAATTAAATTGTATACAATACATATGGAGGTATCATTATGAGTTTATATGATTTAACAGCAGTTGATGCAGAAGGTAAAGATGTTAGTTTATCTGAATATAAAGGAAAAGTATTATTGGTTGTGAATACAGCAACTGGGTGTGGATTTACACCACAATACGAAGGTTTGCAGGAGTTATATGATAAATACAAAGACCAAGGTTTGGAAATCTTAGATTTTCCTTGCAATCAGTTTGGACATCAGGCTCCAGGGACTGATAAGGAAATCGGTGAGTTTTGTCAGATGAATTATCAGACAACATTTAAGCGTTTCGCTAAAGTTGATGTAAACGGATCAAATGAAAGTCCAGTCTTCACTTATTTAAAAAAACATAAATCAGGTCTAATTGGATCTAAGGTAAAATGGAACTTCACGAAATTCTTAATAGATCGTGATGGAAATCTTGTTGATCGTTTTGCGCCAACAAAGAAGCCAGAAGAGCTAGAAAGTGATATAATAAAGTTACTATAGAAATAATTAGGAGAAAGATATGGCAGTAGATTCATTAAAATTAGAAAATCAATTGTGTTTTCCACTTTATGCCTGCTCAAAAGAGGTTGTACGAAAGTATCGACCTTTTCTTGATGAGATAGGTCTAACTTATACACAATATATAACGATGTTAGTGTTGTGGGAAGAAGAAAGTATGAATGTGAAAACCTTAGGTCAGAAGTTATTTCTTGACTCTGGTACACTGACTCCACTTCTAAAAAAACTGGAAGGTGAAGGTCTGGTTAGTCGTGTCAGAGACAAGAATGATGAGCGTAACTTGGTAGTGAAACTTACAAAGAAGGGAAAGAACCTTCAAGACTCTGCAAAAGATATTCCTGAAAAGATTGGAAGTTGTATCAACCTTTCACCAGAAGATGCAATGACGTTATATCAGTTATTATATAAAGTACTGAATACGTTAGATTAATAATAAGGCTAGTATAAGATGGATACTAAAAAGAAAGATGTTGCTAAGACCTATGATGAGTTTGTTAGCGTTGTAGATGAACGCAGTAAAGAACAACTAGAAGCTTTACGTAGTGCAATTATGTCTGCATCTGATGAAATCAGTGAGAAGATTGCTTGGGGTGCGCCTGCATACTATTACAAAGGAAAATTCTTGGTACAGATTGCAACAGTAAAGGTTGGAGTTGCCTTCTATATAACTCCCGCAACCAAAGCTTCATTTAAAAAAGAATTAGCAGAGTATAGAGATACTAGTAAGAATGCAATTCAATTTTATGCAAAACAGGAAATACCAAAAGAGCTTATTAAAAATATGACACAGTTTCGTATAAAAGAAATAAGCAGTAAATAAATCATCTTTACAAAGGTGATTTTTTCTTTGCATTTTTTGGATAAAGTTATGATAGAATAATAAATAAAGAAAGAGGGAATGACTATGGTAAATTATGAAGAGAGTCTAAAAATACTAAGTGAATTATATGGAAAGGATTCTTATTTTGTGTTAGCAACTGCAAAGGATAATATTCCATCACAGAGGGTAGTTGATATTTATTATGAAGATGGAGCATTCTGGATTGTTACCTATGCTTCATCTAGAAAAGTAAAAGAACTAGATGAAAATCCTAATGTATCGTTCTGTAATAACTTTACAAGTTTTAAGGCAAAGGCATACAATGTAGGACATCCATTAAAAGAAGAAAACAAAGAAATTAGAGAAACACTGACTAAAGTGTTTACACCTTGGTACTTCGCACATAACAATGAAAAAGATGAACATATGTGTTTTGTAAAGGCAGAACTGATATCAGGATTCTTTCATACAAAGGGCAAAGGATATCATATTAACTTTGAAGAGAAATCAGTAAAGGAAATTGATTTTGCGCCTGAAGAAGATTAATAAATTAAGCGATATTTCATAGATATCGTTTTTTCTTGGTTAAATCCAGAGAAATATAAATTATAATTTGTGGTATTATGAATATAAATAAAGGAGACATGTTATGGCAGAGATTGTGTTATCAAGAATCGATAATCGATTGGTTCATGGACAGGTTGGTGTTACATGGGTTAATAGTCTGAATGTTGATACGATTGTAGTTGTAGATGATGAAACCTATTATGATCGTTTCAGTCAGAAACTGATGGAAAGTGTAGCGAAATCATCAAACGTAAATATTCGCTTTTATATGACAAATGATTTTATTAAGCGCTTTTTAGAAGTGGATAGTAATCAGAAAATATTTTTGGTAGTGAAAACACCGAAAGCAATACGTCAACTGTATGAACATGGCTTACCAATTGATAAAGTAAATTTAGGGAATATGCACTATGAGCGTGGCAAAGTGATGGTAACGAGGAAAGTGTATGTAGATGAGGAAGATATCGAAAATCTAGAATATCTCTTGCATGAGGGGGTATACATCTATTATCAGGATGTTCCAGGAAGCCCAAGAGAGAGAATAAATGAAATTAAAGTAAAATAGTGAGGGCATTATGCAAGATACAATTTATAAGGAACTAGAAAAGCGTTGTCTGGAGTATGGTATAAAGGAAGCGGATTGCTTTACAGCGCTGAAGATAGCTGCTGATTTAAATGTAAGTCGTAATACAGTAAGTCAATATTTAAATGAGTTAGTGAAGCAAGGAAAAGTAATTAAAATAAATACAAGACCTGTTTATTTCTATACTAAAAAAGAAGTGGAGCAAGTCTTTCAAAAAACAATTGATACTGTAATTTTTGACTCTTTGGATGAGTTCTTTTCATTGGGTGAAAAAGATACAAAGAATTTCGCCAAGTTGATTGGAAGTAATGACAGTTTACGAAGTGTAGTGGAACAGTGTAAGGCTGCTATTAGTTATCCTGATCATGGCTTACCATTGTTGATTCATGGTCCTACCGGAACCGGTAAGAGTATGATTGCTTCACTGTTGTATGAGTTTGCAGTTGATCAGGGTATTATTGAAAAAGATAAACCATTTGTTTCGGTGAACTGTAGTGAATATGCAAACAATCCAGAGTTATTAACATCCAATTTATTTGGGCATGTGAAAGGTGCATTTACCGATGCCAAAGAAGATAATCTTGGACTAATTGCAGTTGCTGATGGTGGATTGCTGTTTTTAGATGAAGTACATTGTCTTCCAGCAGAGTGTCAGGAGAAACTCTTCTTTTTTATGGATAAAGGAATGTATCATCAATTAGGTGATAATGAAAACTGGTTGTACTCGCATTGTCGAATCGTATTTGCGACTACTGAAGATCCACAAGATGTATTATTAAAGACATTACTGAGAAGAATACCAATTATGGTAAATGTACCTAGTCTTAAGGATCGACCACTCATTGAAAAACAACAATTATTATACTCAGTGTTTAATGAAGAGGCGATACGCCTACAAAAGAATATTGAAATAAGCAATTTAGTATATCAGGTATTTATGGACTTTCATTTCAGTGGGAATGTTGGTGGAATGAAAAATGCGATTAAAGCAGCATGTGCTTCAGCTTTTCTAAATGACCAGAGTTCTAAAGATACCTTAGGTATTTATGTTAGAGATTTACCAGATTATATTTTAGAGACATTCCCTAGCATTCAGTTAAAGGGTGGAGATGATACCAGAGATATTATGATTCCACTTTCAAAACTAAAAGGATCATTTGGAAACTCTAATATGTTAGTTCAGCTGTATCATCGTTTACTGGTACGATTCGAAAAGAATCAGCAGGAGAACATTCCATTTGCAATGTTGGTAAGTGATTTAAAAAGTATTGTTCAAAATTATACAGACTATTTACTATATAAGAATCGTTATCGTAAAAAGGTAAGTGAAAATTATCTGCTAAAGATATTGGATAAAATTTATTCGATTGTTATTAATAAGTACAGTATTACAATTTCTAATAATGAAATTAATATTTATGCAAATATGATTAATGAATACGCAAAGAATGTAATTGATGCCAAGATGTGGGTATCATCAAACACAACTGAAATCGATAAGGTGTTGGAGTTATTAGAGAATCATGCACCTAGAGAGTTTGTAATTGCTAGAGAAATTGTAGATAATGTGGAGTTGAACTTAGATGTTGAACTCGATAATCTAATGCTGTCAATACTGACCATCTCTTTGATTTCTCTTGAAAAGATGGAATCATCTGCAACTGTTGCGGTTATTCTCTGCCATGGGTATTCAACTGCCAGTAGTATTGCCAATGCATGTAATCGTCTGCTGGATGCATATGTATTTGATGGAATTGATATGGAGTTGACCGTAACTACAGAGAAGATCGTAAAACAGTTAAATGAATATCTGAAACGTAAAACAGGATTTAAGGAATTGATATTGTTGGTTGATATGGGTTCATTGGAAGATATCTACAAGCAGATGAAACCTATTACGGATTGTAATATTTCTATCATCAACAATGTAAATACAAAACTTGCATTACAGGTTGGAGAAGACCTTGTGAAAGGGAAATCAACGATTATGATGCTACAGGAGATTGAAGATACATTTACGATTTCTACGAAGTATATCGAGGCAAAAGAACGTCAGAAAGTAATACTAACAATTTGTGCTACTGGATTTGGTGCTGCTAAAAAGATTAGTGAACTGTTATATGACAGTATTCCTAAGAAAGTACCAGTAACAATTATTCCATATGATTATCAGTCATTAATAGAAAATGGAATCAATGATCCAGTGTTCTTGAAATATGATGTGGTAATGATTGTAGGAACCTTGGATCCAAGAGTTGATACCTTACCATTCATACCAGTGGAAAATCTGGTGATGAACAATGATATTGATACACTAAATAATTTAATATCAGAATATACATCAGTAGAAGAAATGAAAGCCTTCCAATCAAAGTTGATGAAGAACTTTACATTACTTAATATCGTAAATCATTTAACGATATTAAATGCTGAGAAGTTAATAGACGATGTGGAAGATGTAGTAGTAGATATTGAGAAACGATTAAATTCAGAACTTAGTATGATTACCAAAGCAGGGTTATATGTTCATTTGAGTTGTTTGATTGAACGACTGATATTAAGGAATGAAGTTTCCTATATTGAACATCAGGAAGAAAAGTTGAAAAAGTATAGTAAGTTTGTAGAAGTATGTCAGGAAGCACTTAGTGTCGTGGAAAGCAGATATAGTGTCGAGGTACCTGAAGCAGAAATTTTGTTGATTCAAAATTACTTCAAAACTGACTTAGACTAAGGATATTTGTGTGTCGACAGTATGTTGGCACACTTTTTGCTATATGAAAGGTGAAGAGGAGGTGAGAGTATGGCAGAACCTAATATAGTGTTAACACGTATTGATAATCGACTTGTGCATGGACAGGTAGGAGTAACTTGGACAAAAACAATTGGTGCAAATTTGATTATTGTTGCAGATGATGTAGTAGCTAGCGACAAAATGCAACAAACCCTTATGGAAGTTACAGCAAAATCTTCAGGTGCAGGAATTCGTTTCTTCACAATTGAACATACAGCTGAAATCATCAGTAAGGCAGCACCATCACAAAAAATATTTATAGTTGCTCGTACACCTGCAGATGTTCGTGAACTGGTTGAGAGAAAGGTTCCAATCACAGAAGTGAATGTAGGTAACATGCATTTCAGTGAAGGAAAACGCTCAATCACCAAAAAAGTATATGTTGATGATAAAGATATGGAAGACCTTAAGTTTTTGGTAGACAAAGGAATTCAAGTGTATTGTCAGGATGTACCAGGGGATTCAAAAGAAGTTATTAAATAAATAAAAAAAGGAGAAAGAGTATGGAAATTACATTAATTCAAGGGATAATGCTTGCAATTGCTGCAATTATCATTGGTATTGACTATTGGCTAGAAGCGTTCTTTATCTTTAGACCATTAGTAGTATCAACAATAACAGGATTTATTTTAGGTGATGTTGTATTAGGATTAAAGTGTGGAGCGTTGATTGAACTGGCATTTGCTGGATTGACACCAGCAGGTGGAACCCAACCTCCAAACCCAGTATTAGCTGGATTTATGGGAACTGTATTAGCATACACAACAGGTTCAAGTCCAGAAATCGCATTAGGTTTATGTCTACCATTTTCATTCTTGATGCAATACGTTATTTTATTCTTCTATTCAACATTCTCATTCTTTATGGGAAAAGCAGATCACTATGCTGAAACTGCAGATGTTGCTGGATTTAGAAAATTAAACCTTACTACAATGGGAATTGTTGCACTTTCTTATGGGCTAATTGTATTCTTATGTACATTTGTTGCTCAAGATGCAATGAGTTCACTTGTAAACTCACTTCCAGAATTTATTACACATGGATTAGAAGTAGCTGGTGGAATCTTACCTGCAATTGGATTTGGTATGTTATTAAGAGTTATGATGAAAACAAAATATATTCCTTATTTAATCGCTGGTTTCTTAATGGCTACATATATTGAAATGTCTAACTTATTACCAGTTGCGTTATTAGGAACAATCTTCGCATTGCTAGACTTCTATGGTGCAAAACAAAGGAAAGTAGATATTGAAGAAGCATTAGAAAAGACTGGAGGTACTGAACATGAGGGAATCTAAAAAAGTATTAAGCGATAAAGATATAACGACGTTAGGTATTCGTTCATCTTTACTACAAGCATCTTTCTCATATGAAAGAATGCAAGCCGGTGGTTGGACATGGGCTCAATTACCAGCATTAGAAAAAATATATGGAGATGACAAAGAAGGATTAAGTGCAGCAATGATTGATAATATGGAATTCATTAACACACACCCTAACTTTGTTGGATTCTTATTAGGTTTACTTATCTCACTTGAAGAAAGTGGAGAAAGTCGTGATTTAATCAAAGGTCTGAAAGTTGCATTGTTTGGACCTATTGCAGGAATTGGAGATGCAATCTTCTGGTTTACATTATTACCAATTGTTGCAGGTATCTCTTGTTCATTTGCGGCACAAGGTAATATCTTAGGACCAATTATCTTTGTATCAGTATATGTTGTTATCTGGTTATTACGTATTGTTTGGACGAAACTGGGATATCGTCTTGGTACCCGTTCAATTGATATGCTAACAGAAAACTCAGAGATTATATCAAACTCTGCAACGATTCCAGGAATCACTGTTATTGGAGCATTGATTGCTAGTTACGTAAGTATTACATTATTACCAATTATTAAGGTTGATGGTGGAATTGAAGTACCTGTTCAAGAAGAATTCTTTGACAAGATTATTCCAAACTTCTTACCAATGCTTTATACTTTAGGTATATTCTACTTACTTAAGAAAAAACAAGTAAGTCCAGTAGTTCTTATTTTAGGAACGATTGCACTTGCAATTGCTTGTTCTTTCATCGGTTTATTATAGAAATGATAAGAACCTGTAAGTCAGGTTCTTATTTTTGAGAGGAGAGATTTATGAAGATTACAATTACTGATACGTATGAAGAATTAAGTGCATTAGCAGCTATCCAGTTATTTGAAGCAGTAAAACAAAAGAATGATTTGAATTGTTGTTTAGCAACAGGTGCTTCACCTATGGGGATGTATAAGAATTTTATCGATATGGTAAAACAGGTGAATTTAAATATTGATCACGTATTATGGACAAAGCTAGATGAATGGGTAGGTCTTCCTTTGGATAATCCATCAACATGCGAGAGTTTTCTCAAAACTTATTTTTTAGAGCCATTGGATATTAAATCAGAACAGTTTCTATCATTTCAGGCTGATCCAAATACCATTCAACAAGAATGTGAAACGATTCATAATAAATTAAATGAACGTCCATTAGATATATGTATTCTAGGATTAGGTAAAAATGGACATTTAGGATTAAATGAACCCGGTGAATATCTGATACCAAATGCTCATGTAGTACAGTTAGATGCGCTAAGCCAAACACATGATATGTTAAATCATCAAGTAGTTACGCAAGGTGTCACCTTAGGGCTTTATGAGATATTGAATGCGAAGAAGATTATCTTTTTAGTGAATGGTGCTGATAAAAAAGCAGTTTATCAGAAACTTATGAAGAAAGAAATCTCAACTACTTTACCTGCATCATTCTTGTGGCTTCATGATAATGTTGAAATGATTGTTATGCGAGATGTAGCTGAATAAATGAAAACAAAGATGCTGAATTAATAGGCATCTTTTTAATTGGATTGAGGATATAATAATCTTATAGTCATAGCAATAGGTTCATGATATAATGGAAAACCCAATGGAGGTGAGAATATGTGTATTAAAATTATTGGTGCGAAAGAAAAGAACTTAAAGAATATTGATGTAAACATACCAAAAAATAAATTTGTTGTTATTACGGGTGTTTCTGGTTCAGGTAAGTCATCGCTTGCAATTGATACCTTATATCAGGAGAGTCAGCGACAATATCTTGAGGCAATTGGTTATCAGGGGATTCATCGTCCTGCAATTGATTCCATAAAGAATACATCACCTGCAGTAATTGTTGATCAGAAGTTTGCAAACCGAAATCCCAGATCTTCGGTAGGAACACAAACGGCAATTTATACTGAACTAAGAATGATATATGAAAAACTGGGTCATCGTATCTGTCCGAATTGCCATAAAGAAATAGCTTCCTCTGACAGTAGAGAAGATATTGAATTTCATGATCATACCTTTAGCGTATATATGGATTGTCCATATTGTAATTATCGTATGGATAAACTTACACGTTCTCACTTTTCCTATAATACAAAAGAAGGTAGTTGTCTCACATGTCAGGGAACTGGTAAGACATTAGAGATTGATTGGAATCGAGTGTTGCATGATGATTTATCTCTAGAAGAAGGTGCGGTTGATTTCTGGAAACATAAATATAAAGATTATCAGGTTCAATCGTTTTATAAAGCACTGGATGCTTTTTCTATTCCATATAAGAAGAATGAGCAAGTATCCAATTTACATGAAGATGCGTTATTAATTCTGAAGTATGGTATTACTCAACCAGTTATTAAAGAGAAATATAAAGATCTTGAATTTCCTAAAACAGTAGAGAAAGGGAGATTTGATGGTCTTGAATCCTATTTGTTGAATAGAGTGAAGGAAAAGATGGAGCAAGTAAAACAATACTTCAAACAAGATACTTGTCCTGATTGTCATGGAGAAAAACTAAATCAATTATCAAGAAGTGTAACTGTTCAAGAGATAAGACTTCCAGAATTGTCTAAAAAATCATTAGTAGAGCTGTACGACTGGATTAATGAATTAGGAGAAGTGATTAGTGAGCAGGAAAAGAGATTGGTTCATGATTATTTATATGATTTACAAATAAAATTAAAAAGAATAATTAAAATAGGACTTGGATATCTAACTCTTGATCAACAGATGATTACATTATCTGGAGGAGAGGCACAACGAATTAAACTCTCTGCGACGTTAGACTCAGATATTACAGGAGTATTGTATATTATTGATGAACCCACAGTAGGACTTCATCCTCAAGATAGTGAGGGCATGATTGACGCACTAAAAGAATTGAAAGATAAAGGAAATACAGTTGTTGTAATTGAACATAGTACGGATGTGATGAAAGCAGCAGACTATATTATTGATATGGGGCCAGGTGCAGGAAAACATGGTGGTTATGTAGTTGCTCAGGGTACATACAATGAAATTCTAGGGCAAGAACATTCTGTTACAGGTAAATACTTGAATAGCGAACATAACGTAAAGCAGGAGTATCGTAAAGCGATTCATGGATGGTTTACGATTCATCATGCAAAGTTACACAACCTAAAAGATATAACAGTATCATTTCCAATTGGTTGTTTTACTAGTGTGAGTGGTGTATCGGGTTCAGGGAAATCAACATTGATTTTTGACTTACTGGCAAAGCAAATAGATGTAACTGGAATCGAGAGTTTTGATCAGATTATCCCAATTCATCAACAACAAATCACAAGAATGAAACGTTCGAATGTTGCAACTTATTCTGGATTACTTGATGATATACGCAAATTGTTTGCTAGTATAGATGAAAGTAAGCAACGAGGATATAATAGCCAATACTTTTCCTTTAATAGTAAAGGAAGATGTGAACACTGTGAAGGATTGGGATATGTTGAAAACAATCTTTTATTCTTTGAAAACATCACAACTGTATGTCCAGTGTGTCAAGGGAAGCAATTCAAGGCAGAGGTGTTGGAAATCAAACTAAATAAGAAGTCTATTTCGGATGTTCTACATTTATCCATTGAAGAAGCACTCTCATTCTTCAAACAATATCCAACAATTATGAAGAAGTTAAATCTACTGTCTGATGTAGGACTTGAATATTTAGAACTAGGTCAATCCTTAACTACATTATCTGGTGGAGAAGGACAACGATTAAAACTGGCATCTGAACTGATGAAGAGCAAACATAAAAAGAATTTATATCTAATTGATGAACCAACAATGGGACTCCATCCTTTGGATGTTGAACATTTCTTAGTATTGTTAAATCGATTGGTAGATGAAGGGGATACTGTGATTGTTGTTGAGCATAGCACACAAGTGATCAATGATTCTGATTGGGTGATTGATTTAGGTCCTTATGGAGGGGGAAAAGGTGGAGAAGTAATTGCTCAGGGAACACCTGAAGAAATTAAACAACATTCAAAATCGATAACAGGGAAATATTTATAAAGTCATTCTTTAATAGAGTGACTTTTTTTAATTAAAAATTGTATGGTAGATAAGCATATATTGTATGGTGTATAATTGAAAAAAGGAGTGTGTTGTATGCCAATAAATTCATTTGATGATTATCCAATGTCATGGATACCAAACAAGAGTAAGTTAAAGAAACCAATCTATCTTTCAATTGCAAATGAACTAATTACTGATATTGAAGAGGGAGTATTAGAAGCAAATACGAAACTACCTCCACAAAGAGAACTTGCAGACTATCTTGACCTCAATTTGAGCACAATAACGAAAGCGTTTAAATATTGTGAATTGAACGGATATATTTATGGAATTACTGGAAAGGGAACCTTTGTATCTCAAAATCGTGTAGAGAAAAATGATATGTTTTTATCAGCAAATGAAAAAATTACGAATCTAGGTTTGGTAGAACCTTATTATGAATATGATCATTATTCTTTGAAAGTAGCACAAGAAGTCCTTCGACAACCCAATGCATTAACATTATTCACTTATGATTCACCAATAGGGACAAAATCACAGATAGCATCCGCAAAAAGATGGTTAAAGGAACTTAACGTAGAAGTAAGTGAAGACCAAATAGCAATTTTTCCTGGAGTGCAAAATACATTAACCATATTACTGATTGCAATGTTTCATCCTGGTGATCGTATAGCAGTTGATAAATATACATATACAAACTTTGTGAAACTGGCAAATCAATTGAATCTTCGTTTAGTTCCAATTGAAGGTGATCAAGAGGGAATGCTGCCTAAAGTATTAAAGCAGGAATGTAGTAATAAAGAAATCAAAGGAATATTCTTAATGCCTACATTAAGCAATCCTACAAATACGATTATGGGGGTGGCTAGAAAAAAAGAATTATCCAAGATTATAAAAGAATATGAATTGTTGTTGATTGAAGATGAAACCTATAACTTTTTATTAGATGAACCAGTTACACCATTGATATCAATTATTCCTGAGCAGACGATTTATGTGCATGGAGTTTCAAAAGAGTTTAGTGCAGGTCTTAGAGTAGCTTTTGTTGTTGTACCTGAAATTTTAAGAGAATGTATTCTAGATACTGCAATTAATGTGAATCTAAAAGGGAATGCATTATCTGCAGAAATCGTATCAAGACTGATTGATACTAAGGTAGCTAAAACAATGGTTAGAAAGAAACGAAGAAAAGCAAAGCGGTATACAGAGATATTCAAAAGACAGTTTCCTTCTCATACACCAAATATACGTTTCTTTCAATGGATTCAATTGCCTGATTCTATTAATGCTAAAGAGTTTGAAGAAAAAGCTACACAACATGAAGTTCGTATACTTGGATCTCATCAGTTTGTTGTTGGTGAGCAAGTAAAACAATCTTACATTCGTATAGCTTTATCTTCTGTGAAGTCAGAAAAGGAATTGGAAACTTCTTTAGTTAAACTTAAAGCGTTGATAGAATCATATCAATAGTAACTATTTAACTTTATGTTTCCATGGGTTAGGAATAAACATATTTGTTCTTTTCATGTATTCTTTATAATCATCACCAAATTCTTTTATCATATCCTGTTCCTCTTTTTTAGCCAATCGATAATAGATGACGACTAAAATTGGATACATAATTAATAATGGAATTGTAGCCCATTCAAAAATCATTCCAAGGGGAATTAGAAGAAACCCTGTATATTGAGGGTGTCGGATATATTTGTAAATACCATCAGTAACTAGATGACCTTCACCCCTTTCATGTTTCCAATAGTTCTTATAAATTTTTCTCCATCCACAAAAGATGATGATGGCACCTAAAACATTTAGTAAAATACAGATATACATACCCCAATGACCAATATAGGCGTTTAGTGTATGTCCCCAAAGAAATCCATCTGGTAATTGTTTACCAAATGCCCATGCGACAAAATACATACTCATAGGGATACCAAACATTTCTAATGCATATGCAATAATAAATGCCATATAAGCTGTTGCAGGTTTGCGTTGGCTTTTTTTGTAGAAGGGAATAAAGAAAAGAAATACTCCATAGATAAGAATCCAGATAAGAACAGCTATCCAATTTCCATAGTGTGATGTTGCTGAATCATTCATAATAAGTCCTCCAAGACAGTTTTCGACCAGTGGTCGAAAATCTTATGACATCATTATAGTATATTTTCGACTAGTGGTCAACTTTTTGTGATTATGCTATAATACTAAAAGATAATAAGAAAGAAAGGAGTGCTCTGATGAATAAACGAACATTGATTTTAGATGCTATGCAGGAATTGATTATTAATGACAAAGGTGCTGCATGTTCGGTTAGTGATATAGCAAGACAGGCGGGAATTGGTAAAGGTAGTATTTATTATTATTTTAAATCAAAGGAAGAGATATTGGATGCACTTGTTGATCGTCAATATGGAAAGATTATTGAGAATTGTGAGAATATTCTGCAAGACAGTAATGGTAATGCAATTCAAAAGATAGCAATATTAATACAGACATACTATGCTTCAAGTGTTGAGAATTCAGTTGACCATTATTTGCACGAAACACAAAATGCATATATACATCAGAAATCATTAGCCACAATTCTATTGGCACTTTCTCCAATTCTTTCATCAATTATTCAACAAGGAAATAATGAAGGAATGTTTAACTGCAGTTATCCTGATGCCTTTTCAGAACTGATTCTTTCAGAATTTTGCTTTGTATTTGATTATGGAATCTTTACTTGGTCAGCAAACCAGATGCATCAGAAGTTTAAAATGCTTAGTGAAGTTTTAGAACGAAGTCTACAATCGCCTGAAGGAAGTTTTGCTTTCTTAAATACTGCATTTGATCAATTTTCAAAAAGATCTAAAGTAAAACTTAAATAACTACTTCTTATAGAGCAAAAATCATAAGAAAAACAACCAATAATGCTATATTGGTTGTATAAATAACAGTGAAAGGAGAATCCTAATGAATACAAAAGTATATGAATATGAAACAGAGATTGTTGAGATACCAGAAAAGGGAGGAGCTTATGTTGTGTTCCCATATAATGTCAGAGATGAGTTTGGTAAAGGACGTGCAAAGGTACATGTTACCTTTGATGGAATCCCATATGATGGTAGTGTTGTGAATATGGGAATTAAAAATAAAGACGGCAGTATTTGCTATATTATTGGAATTCTAAAAGATATTAGAAAGAAATTAAATAAGGCAAATGGCGATAAAGTGAAAGTTACAGTACAGGAACGTGAATAGTTATATACAATAGGTGTAAAGATTAAGTAATTATACTGATAATGAGATATTTTCATTAAATAAACATTTCGAAAAATTAGGTATTTACATCGCTTACATTTATGCTATAATAGAAAAGTAAAACAAGGTGTAAATATCCCTTTCCTATCTTCCTACCTTGTTTTACACCCTAATAGATAATATAAGAGCGAAAGCTCTTTTTTTGTTTAGAGCTAGCCAAAATAAAACGACATACAATATTATACTGTATGTCGAAGAGAGAAAGATGTTTGATTAATAATAAGTGAGAATATCAAACATCCATATAAAGAGACTGGCTATTTAAGCCATTTCTATTTTATCATGTTAATTTGAATTAGTATAGTAGTAATCGTTAAATTATTGATATATACCATCATTGATTTATACTGCACGGAGTATCTTAATATACAAATCAAAAGGGTAGTGATACCATATATTTAAGATAGTGGGGTGTTAAAAATGGAAGGACATGGTGGAATGATGGGACACCATCATATGATGAATTTTAAAAAGGTTTTCTTTGTATCATTGGTATTAAGTATTCCTATTTTGGTATTATCACCAATGATGGGAGTGAACTTACCATTTCAATTTACATTTGAAGGATCAGAAATAGTTGTGTTAGTATTAGCAACAATCTTATTGATTTATGGTGGAAGGCCTTTTTTTAGTGGAGCAGTCAGTGAATTAAAAGATAGAAAACCAGCAATGATGACCCTTGTTTCAATGGGATTAGGTGTATCTTATGGTTATAGTGTATATGCGTTTATTATGAATGACATTATAAAATCAGATATGCATGTAATGAACTATTTCTGGGAGTTTGCTTCGTTAACATTAATTATGTTATTTGGCCACTGGATGGAAATGAAATCCCTTATGATGTCAAACAGTGAACTGGACAGTATTGCTAAGTTACTGCCATCCACAGCGATTGTAGTAAACGGTGATAAACAAGAAGAGATAGCTCTTGATCAAGTGAAACAAGGAATGCGTTTGCTTGTTAGAGCGAATGACAAAGTACCAGTAGATGGTATTGTTGATGAAGGTAGTGCAGTTGTGAATGAATCTATTATAACTGGAGAGTCAAAACCGATTATGAAGAAAAAGCAAGACCAGGTAATTGGTGGTTCAATAAATGGAAATACATCGTTTTATATGATTGCAAGTCATAATGGACAAGAAGGCTATCTGTCTCAGGTACTAGAGTTAGTACAGACAACTCAAAACCAGAAGACAAAGATTGAAACCAAATCAAATCAGGTTGCAGGATGGTTGTTCTATATTGCCTTAACCGTTGGTATTCTTGCCTTTATTATATGGGGCGTAACTGGTAAGGACTGGAATGTGGCAATGGAAAGAATGATTAGTGTCTTTATTATTGCCTGTCCTCATGCACTAGGCTTAGCGATTCCTTTGGTTATTGCGAGAGCAACTGGTATCGCTGCAAATCAGGGAGTGTTAATTAAAAACAAGAATGTATGGGAAAGTGTAGAGAATTTAGAATATCTAGCTATGGACAAAACAGGGACATTAACTCAAGGTTCTTTCGAAGTGACAAATTTACTGTCACTTAATAAAGAATATACTGAAAAAGAAGTATTTGAATACTTTGTAACATTAGAAAAACATTCAAGTCATCCAATCGCTTTGAGTATTTTGAAGGCAGCTGAATCTAAGAAGATAGAAGGTTATCCTACCGATGATGTGGAATTAGTCCAAGGGGTAGGAATGAGTGGGAATGTGAATGGTAAAGATATAAAGATTGTAAATGAAGATTATCTTATTTCAAATAATATTAGCTATGATAAAGAACTATATGATACCTATAGTAAGGAAGGAAATACCATCAGTTATTTAGTAATTGATAATGTGGCTGTTGGAATGGTGACACTTGCTGACCAGTTACGACCAGAAGCAATGGATCTTATAAAGAATTTGCATGATATGAACATTGAGCCAATTATGATGAGTGGAGATAATGCAGATGCGGTAAAAACAATTGCAGAGTATCTGGGAATTAAGAAGTATTATGCACAGTTATTACCACAAGATAAAGCAGATAAAGTGAAAGAGTTAAAAAAAGACCATCCGATTATGATGGTTGGAGATGGTGTAAATGATGCGCCATCACTTGCGAATGCCAGTGTGTCCATGGCAATTGGTAATGGCACCGATGTTGCCAAAGATAGTGCGGATATGTTATTGGTCAAAAACGATCTTTCAAAGATTACAATGTTTCTTCACTTAGCAAAAAAGACACATCGTAAAATGAAAGAAAATCTCTGGTGGGGAGCAGGATATAATATCCTGGCGATACCACTAGCAGCAGGAGTGTTTGCTCCAATTGGAATTGTGTTAAGTCCTGCAATAGGAGCAATTCTAATGTCATTAAGTACAATTATAGTTGCAATCAATGCAATGAGACTACATCTATAAGAAAGCCCTGCGGTTTAATCGCAGAGCTTTTTTGTTATGTTGATTTTGTGAATTTTGTCTGACACTTTGGACATTTAATCTCAATCTTTCCTTTTCCTCTAGGGACACGAACCGTTTGAGAACAACTTGGACATAAATAATATTTATTTGCTTTGTCCTTTCTGTTTTTTGACAGAATCGAAAAACGTCTACGAATAGGTTTTGTCAGATTCAAGAATTTAGTGTTTTCCATTCTTCTTTTGTAGATATTTCTAGAATATGTACGAAATAATAAAATTGCTAATAACAGATAAGTTGCGATCGTCATATAAGAAGATTTCACTACAAATAAATTTAATAGTAATACTGCAAATAATATTACATAGATAAATTTATTTAATTGGTCATTTCCATAACGACCTTGCAAGAAACGATATAGAGCATTCTTAATTTTACCCATTTAACTCATCCTTTCTATTTGATGTATGATTTATATTATATGATAAATAGGCAAAAATTAAAGCCTTTTTTATATTTCACAACTTTTCACACAATACTAGCGAATATGGTAGAATGGCTGGTATGAGGTATCGTGTATGAGTATGAAAAAATTAAAAGATCATTATGATGAACCTTTCTTGCAACAATTAGCAGAAGATTTTTCACAATTTGATAACACATTTAAGAAAAACAACTTTTTAAAGTGTTTTGAAGGTGAACAATGGGAAGAACAAACATTAAGAGAAAGAATGATAACGATTGCGAAAGGTTATCACGATAATAGTGATTTAAGTTATGAGCAATCTATTACGGTGTTAGATCAATTACCAATTCGTATTGATGGATTTTATTATATATTTTTAAACGACTATGTAAGTTTATATGGATGTTCAAAAGAGCAGTGGAGTGCTTCGATGAAAGCAATGGAAAAGTTTACGAAAAAGAATTCGGCAGAGTTTGCAATCCGAACCTTTTTAACTTATGATTTCAAGAAAACAATGAAACAGATGGAAAAATGGAGCAAGAGTAAAAATGAGCATTTACGTAGATTATCCAGCGAGGGGATTCGTCCTCGTTTACCATGGGGGAAGCAAGTAGAAGATTTGTTTACGCATACTGATAAAATTGTTGCGATTTTAAGTAGACTAAAGAATGATGAATCGCTATATGTCAGAAGAAGTGTTGCAAACAATATTAATGACTTAGCTAAGGATATTCCAGAAACTGTAGTTGAAATTATTGAGGAGTGGGGAATGGATAATCCTGAAGTTGCATGGATTCTGCAACATGGTACCAGAACCTTGCGTAAACATGGGCACCCTGAAGTAATGAAGTTAATGGGATATGCCTGTGAAGATGTTCCAATTAAAGTTAGCAAAGCAACTTTAAAGGTGTGTGAAAAGAAAGCTGTAATTAACAAAGATACAAGTATTTTAAATTATAAAGTAACTGTACAAAGTGATAGTGAGATAAAAGTAAAACTTGGGTTAGCAGTAGAGTTTGTGAAAGCAAACAAGACAACATCAAAAAAGATCTTTCATTTAAAAGATCAAAAAATTATTGGAAAGGTTGTTTTAGAGGGTTGTAAGAAATATTCATGGCTTGATTTATCGACACGTATTCATTATCCTGGAAAACATCGATTTACACTTCTTGTGAATGGTAAAGAAACTACATCAATAACTATTACAGTAAACCCCTGTGAATAACTCACAGGGGCAGTTTTATACTTTGGGTTTACGTCGTAGTTCAATTATCTCAGCAACTAATGTTGTAGTATTGTCAATTGAATATACGTTTTTAGGTTTCAATGTTTCGATTGTCTTATTTTTATGATTGTACTTATAAACCGCCAGTAGATTTTTACGTTTGGCAATTACAAAGCAATCTTTTGTATAAGTGCTTTTCTTTTCGGCGACTATAAGATCATCTTTCTTAAATTCAGGTTCCATGTGGCTATCTTCAATATGGAATTGAAATGCATCATGATATTCTGTGCGATAAGTATTACTATTATCATTTATTTCCATAGTCTTTGAATAAACTGGAAGTGAATAAAAAAGATCTTTTTCTTTATCATCAACTAAATCACTAATTGTTACATTAAAGTAATCAGCTAATTTCTTCATGTTTTCGATTCTGGGATACTTTTTGCCCTTGACCCATTCAGATACCAAACTGTTGGCAATACCTAAATCATTACTAATATCTTTTTGTCGTTTTTCATCACGTTTCATGTAGTACTTTAGGTTCTCCGCGAACTTAATTCTCGAGTTACTTTTTGAGTCCATAACACCCTCCACCTAGTGTCATTATACAGGAAAAAAGTGAAAAGATATACTGCAAAAGTGAAAGTTGTTTCTGAAGAATTGACAAGCGTTTTTTAGTGGTTATAATTAAACCATAAGGAGGGATTTTGAATGACTGATATCATGATGACACTGAAGGCTTGTAGGGTAAATTCGAACATGAAAATCAGGGAAGTTGCAGACTCTATTGGCAAAACAGAGCGAACAATTAAGAACTGGGAATGTGGACGAAGTATACCAAATGGATTAGATTTAAAGTCACTTTCTAAATTGTATAATGTTCCAGTAGATCATATTTTTTTAGGAGATAATATCGCTTTAAGCGAATATTATCAAAAGACAGGAAAAAGAGAAAGTTAGGGCAATAAAAGAGGATTTATGATTCCTCTTTTTTTTATATCCAATATTCTGTTACTTTCGTGTATAATAATACTAATAGATAGAAGGTGAAAAGATGGCAAAGATTTCTAAATCAATGGAAAAGGAAATTGCAGTTGCTGAAATAAATGATTTTTCTCAACCAATGGTATTTGTGGTTGATATGATCAATGGTTTTATTAAAGAAGGAGCATTGAGTGATTCTTCAATAATGAGTATTGTTGAACCAATAAAGAATCTTTTAAAGCAAACGAAAGATCATATATTTGTCTGTGATTCACATAACCTGGATGCCAGAGAGTTTCAGGCGTATCCAATTCACTGTATTGAGAATACAGAAGAATCTCAGGTGATTGATGAACTGAAGGGCTATGTAGATGATGTGATTTATAAGAATTCAACAAATACATTTGTCTCTAAAGATTTTCAGGATCAATTAGAAGAATTATTATTAAGTTATAATGACTATATTATTGTAGGATGTTGCAGTGATATCTGTGTATTACAGTTTGCACTGGCTTTTCAGACATTCTTAAATGAGTTTAATATGGATAAGAAGAGAATCATTGTACCAGTAAATATGATTGAAACGTTTCATGCAGACAAGGTTCATGACCAACTTGAAATGAATGAAATAGCATGTAAATTAATGATGTCAAATGGTATTGATGTTGTAAACGTGAGGTGAAAGATGGAAACTTATGATTTAAAGTTTGATTTTCGTGATCCACGAAATCTTAGTATGGTAATGGATTTATATGAATTAACAATGGCACAGGTTTACTTTAATGAAGGTAAAAAAGATCAGGTAGTTACCTTTGATTTGTTTTATCGTAAGAATCCTGATAATGCAGGGTTTGCTTTATTTTCAGGGTTGGAGCAGGTAATTGGGTTTATCCAGAATCTGCACTTTAGTGAATCTGATATATATTATTTAAAAAGTTTAAATAAATTTAGTGATGAATTTTTAGATTATTTACGTCATTTTATATTTACTGGAAACATTCATTCAGTAAAAGAAGGAACAGTTGTGTTTCCTAATGAACCATTAATTCGTGTAGAGGCAAAGATTATAGAAGCACAGATTGTGGAAACAGCAATTTTACTTGCAGTGAATCATCAGACTCTAATAGCAACAAAAGCGAACCGTGTAGTTCGTGCTGCTAAAGGAAGGTCTGTGATGGAGTTTGGTGCACGTAGAGCCCACAACTTCGACGCAGCCAATTATGGAGCTCGTGCTGCTTATATTGGTGGTGTAGGAGCAAGTTCCAATGTAGCAGCTGGTCAGTTGTTTGAAATCCCAGTAAGTGGAACGATGGCACATAGTTTTATTCAAAGTCATGATAATGAATATGATGCATTTCTTTCTTATGCGAAAAACTATCCGGACTCAACTTCATTGTTGTTAGATACATATGATACGCTTCGCAGTGGACTTAAGAATGCTATTCGATTGGCTCATGAATATTTGATTCCAAAAGGGTATCGTTTGGATAGTGTGCGTATTGACAGTGGAGATATTGCCTACTTATCAAAGAAGATTCGTGAAGAACTGGATGCAGCTGGTTTAGAAGATTGTAAGATTATTGCCAGTAATTCATTTGATGAATATATTATAAAATCATTAATTGAGCAGGGTGCTCAGATTGATTCTTTCGGAGTTGGTGAGAATCTGATTTGTTCAAAGAGTTCACCAGTATTTGGAGGAGTATATAAACTTAGTTCTTTATTAGTGGATGGGGAATATATTCCTAAGATAAAAGTAAGTGACAATGTTGGAAAATTGACGAATCCAGGAAAGAAAGAGTTATATCGTATTTATGATAAAACTTCAAATAAAGCAGTAGCAGATATTCTTGCTCTATATGATGAAGTACTTGATGAAGCAGAAGATTTAACTATTTACCATCCTCAGAATGTTTGGAAATTTAAAACACTGGAAGCTGGTAGTTATTATGTAAAGAAACTTTTAGTACCAATCTTTGTTGATGGAAAATTAGTATATGATTGTCCAACAATTGAAGAAATTCGTACATTCAGTGAAGAAAGTAGAGCTTCCATGTGGGATGAAATCTACCGTTTTGAATTTCCACAAGAATATTATGTGGATCTTACAAAGAAACTATTAGACTTAAAACTTAGTATGCTAGAAAATGTGAGAAAATAATATGAATGCAAAGAAGGGATACTATATAACGCTAACTGCTTATGTTGCAATACTTGCTTATGCAGTTTACTACAATATCGCAAATGGATATTCACAGGCGATGTTTATGTGCTTTGTATCAGCTGCCTTAATGGTGGTTGCACCATTAGCGTTTAAAATTATGAAATGGAAACCAGTATATGAAATATATACATTAACATTAGTTTTCATTGCAATTGCATCATTGTTTGGTAGTTCATTACGTTTCTATAAACTATATATCTTTTGGGATAAGCTTGCACACACCTTCAGTGGAGTGCTTGGTATATTGTTTGGATATATCTTATTCTGTTCACTAAAAAAAGTTGCATTTGCTGATAAGAAAGATGTACCATTGCTATTGATATTTGTAAATGCAGTAAACATTTCAATTGCTGCTTTATGGGAACAATACGAATATCTTTGCTTATTAATAGCCGATTATGATGCGATTAACCACTATAGTTCAGGAGTACATGATTCCATGGGTGATATTGGAGTCTGTATCATTGGTGGGTTAATTGCAACATTATTTATCATTCAAAGATATCGTAGTGGAAAAGGTAATTTTATTACAAATATCTATGAGAAATTTTACAACCTGAATATAAAGAAATAGAGAATTCCTTAATTGGAATTCTCTATTTTGCCATACGGATCATCCGCCTGCTGTGGATGATAAGTAATAATTTGATTATTCATAAATAGCTTAAATAATTGATATACTTCATTGTTGGTATGGGTATCCAACATCAGTCGATGTGGACCACCATGCAAGATAATCAGACGTTTCATATTATGTTGTATTCTACTGAAATTATTAATACTGCTGCGAACGGAAATTACATCATCGTTATCTCCATGTACCATTAAGGTAGGGCAGATAACTAAGTTGATGGAATCTTTACACTTGGCAACAACCTCCATAAAACAGGATGTCTGTTTATTGCTCATAGTAAGTGGTGGAGTCTGATTGTTAATCATCTGTGTGATTGCACTTAATACACTTCTTACATTGATAAACTCAAATGCAGGAGATATTAAAAATAGTTTCTTCACATTGTATTTACTGGCTAAGTAAGATGCAATTACACCTCCCATAGAGAAACCAATTACATAAACATCACGCTTTGTTTTCAAAAGTTCTTCCATCTTTTCTTCGCATCGTTCAATCCATTCGTCTGAATTGGTATCATCATCGTCATCAACATCAAAAATATCAAAGGTTACAAACTCAAATTCTTTTTCACCCCATAGTTTAAAGTTATTGTATTCTGTACTTCGACGATGACCAAAACCATGAATACATAATACCAGTGGTTTCTTTTTCCATATTGATTTAATTGCTTCTAACACGATATCACCTCTATAGGAATATTATCGCATAAATATCACAAGAATTAAATTTTTACGATTTTTTTGTGATAATGGTTGACAACTTTGAAAATAATGGTTATTATTTAGCCATAAATTAAAAACGATGAAGAGAAGAGTAGATTTACCAAAACCTTCGTAGAGAGTCCAGTCTGGTGAAAATGGATAAGGTCAGTAGTTTATTGAAAATGGTCTTGGAGTTACATAATCGAATGAGTTATCTTTAGGTTATGTCGGTTTCACCCGTTACTGTGATAGAGTATGATAGTACTTGAAGAGGCTGCTATAGCGATATAGTGGTAAAATAAGGTGGTAACACGATGCATTCGTCCTTTGGGAGAATGTTTTTTTTATTTTATGGGGGTTAACTATGAATAAGATTGAATTAAAAAACATCACCAAAATCTTCAAAACTAAAGAACAAGACGTTCATGCAGTGAAAGACGTTTCACTGCATGTAGAAGAACGAGATATCTTTGGGGTAATAGGATTTAGTGGTGCAGGTAAAAGTACTCTGATTCGTTGTATTAATTTATTGGAACGACCAACAAACGGAGAAGTTTGGGTCAATGGAAAAAATCTTTTAGAATTAAAGCCAAAAGAGTTAAGAGAAGAAAGAAAGAAGATTGGAATGATTTTCCAGCACTTCAATTTAATGAGATCACGTACGGTAGCTCAAAATATTGCTTTTCCTTTAAAGGGAAGTGGATTAAGTAAAACTGAAATCCAAGCAAAAGTGAAAGAGTTATTGAATCTGGTTGAGTTAACTGACAAGGAACATGCATATCCTTCTCAGTTATCTGGAGGTCAGAAACAAAGAGTTGCAATTGCAAGAGCTTTGGCAAATGATCCAACGATTCTGCTGTGTGATGAGGCAACAAGTGCACTGGACCCTCAGACAACACAATCGATTTTAGCTTTATTGAAAGATTTAAATGAAAAGTTAAAGATTACGATTGTAATCATTACGCATGAGATGGCTGTTGTGAAGGCAATCTGTAATAAGGTTGCGATTATGGAAAATGGTCATGTGGTTGAAGAAGGTGGTATTATTGATATCTTTGCAAATCCAAAAAGTGAAGTCACAAAGAATTTCATCAATACAACAACTTCGATTCATCAGATTTATGAAATGATTGAAGAAGGGAATCCTTTGGTACAGTTAGAGAGTGATGAAGTAATGCTTCGATTAGTATATTCATCATCAAATACAAAAGAGGCTCTAATGGCGAATCTGGTAAAGAAGTTCAATGTTGAATTTAATATTATTTTTGGAAATGTTGAAGTACTGTCAAACCAGCCACTTGGTAATTTGGTTATAAAAGTAAAAGGTAATAAAGATGATGTAAATGCTTCAATCAATTACGTGAAAGAGCAAGGTGTAAAAGTGGAGGTGTTGAAATGATAGATACAATTGGATCAGCAATTTCAAATTTCTTCCAAACAGTACTGATGCAGGTGTTTGGGTTTATCAATCAATTCCTATCAATGGACAACATGTACAATGAAGCCATGGTAAAAGAGTTTGTTGAAGCAGTGTATGCTACATTACAGATGACGATTGTTCCAGGTATCTTTGCTCTAATCTTTGGAATGATCTTGGGAGTTGTAAGTATGGTGACTAGAAAAGGTGGAATTATGGAGAATCGAATTGTTTACTTTATTGTAGATAAATTCATTAACTTCTTTCGTTCAGTTCCATTCATCATTCTGATTGCATTACTTATTGCAGTCTCAAGACTTGTAGTAGGAACAATTATTGGAATTGAAGGAATGTATATTCCGTTAATCTTTGGAACGGTACCATTCTTTGCTCGCCAGATAGAGTCAGCAATGAGTGAAGTAGACAAAGGGTTAATTGAAGCAAGTGAAGCGATGGGGAACAGTCCATTGCAAATTATAGTTAGAGTATATTTAAAAGAAAGTATCCCTGGAATCGTAAGAGGAATTACCATTACTCTTATCTCGCTACTTGGATTAACAGCAATGGCTGGTCAAGTTGGTGGGGGAGGATTAGGTAACTTCGCAATCCGCTATGGATGGAGCAGACAAATGGGAGATGCTACATGGGTAACCGTAATCGTTATATTGATTATTGTAACTCTAATACAAGTAATCGGTAATTATATAGAAAAGAAAACAACACATTAGGAGGATATAGACATGAAAAAGTTATTTAGTTTAGTGTTAGTTTGTGGTTTGGTATTAACAGGTTGTGGATCAAGTGATGATGAAACAGCAAAAGATAATGATGAAAAAGAATTAGAAGTAATAAAAGTGGCAGCATCAGAAGTGCCACATGCGGAAATCTTAAATAGTTTAAAAGATCAATTAGAAGAAGAAGGATACAAGATAGAAGTAACTGTATTTGATGACTATATCTTACCAAATACTACTGTTGATGAAGGTGAATATGATGCTAACTTCTTCCAACATATTACATATTTAAATGAATTTAATGCAAGCAATGGAACTGATTTAACAGATGTAGCTGATATTCATTTTGAACCATTAGGAATTTATAGTAATGATACAACCGAAAAGAATGATGATTTCTCAATTGATGATGTAAAAGAAGGCGCAGTTATTGCTGTACCAGATGACGCTACAAATGAAGCACGTGCACTTCAGTTATTAGCAGCAAAGGGAATCATTGAATTAAAAGAAGATGCAGGAATAAATGCTACTACAGCTGATATTACTAGTAATCCTAAAAATATTGAAATTAAAGAAATTGTGGCTTCAGGAATTCCAACAGCATTACCAGATGTTGATTATGCAGTAATTAATGGAAACTATGCTCTTACATTTGAAGTGACTGATAAAGTCATCACAACAGAAGCTACTGATAGTGATATGGCAGAAGCATATAAAAATGTATTAGTTGTAAAAGTAGGTAATGAAGATAGTGATAAAACAAAAGCATTAGTAAAAGCATTAACAAGTAAAGAAACAAAAGAATTTATTGAAGAAACATATAAGGGAACTGTAGTACCTGTATTTGAATAATTGAAAAAAAGCGTGAAGACGCTTTTTTTGTGTTTGAGGATTTCGTAGAAATCCTCATCTTGTGATATAATGGTGGTCAAGGAGTGATAGCGGTGGAGTATTTTAAGAAAAATAAAGTGTTTATATTCTTAGTCGGTATTCTTGCCGTTAGTATTATAGCACTGGGGTTACAATTAATGAACAACAATGATAGCAGTAGTGCATATCAGCCCAATCAGACAGAAAAAGGAAGTACCAGTATTAACAGTTTTAATGTCGATTTGAATTCTTCTTTGGATCTTACCTTCAGTTGGAATATCAAAAGAGGTAGTGAAGTAATTGAGAAGGTAGAAATCTACCATGGTGATACATTGCTGCAAGATGTAACGGATAAAGCAATTTATTCATTGTCATTATTTCATAGTGGTATTCATACTGGAAATAATGAATTTACATTTAAAGTGTATTTGGATACTGGAACGGTATTACAGAAGAGTCAATATCATTATATTGATGAAGTACAAGACTTTGATATGTCGAAAGATATTGTAGATAATAAAATAAGATATACAGTTACGTATTATGATGATAAGGAACGTAAGGCTGGAACATTGATGGTGAATTTATCTCATAATCGTACAGGTAACATTCCAATTAACTTCGTGAGCACAAATGTACTTAGTGAAGAAGGTGGGTATGAAAAAGTTCAAGTTATTTATGAAATAGATATAAATGCATTAACTGAGACGAGTTATCAGATAAATTATACGTTTAGTTTCGATGACTATAATTTAACATTTAATCGAAGTGATACAATTGAGTTATAAGAAAATCCTCTGAATTTAGATTCAGAGGATTGCTTTATTATATAGATACTGAGTATAACAGATCTCCATATGAAGGGAATGGCCAGTATTCTTTTGAACAGTTTTGTTCAATTTCATCGGCTATTGCTCTTAAGTCTACCATTTTAACTAGTACACTTTGACAGTAGTAAGTTGCATTCTCAATTAAATCATCAATACCACCAGCTTTGATGATATCTTCAGCTAAGGCTTCTGTCTTGCGATATAAATCGCTTGCCAGGCGGCTTAGTTTTTTAATAAGAGCATCTTCTACACCATATTCCATATCTGCTGAGATTGATTTCTTAGTTGCAATACTTTCACTTAAGTCTTTAATATAAGCAAGTGTCGAAGGAATAATATTCTTTTTAGACATATTAACCATTGTTTCAGCTTCGATGTTGATTGCTTTAGAATATTCTTCTAATAAGATATCAATTCTTGATTGCATTTCATGTTTAGAATAAATGTTGTGTTTTGTAAATAGAGTCACATTCTTTTCATCCATGTAATGAGGTAATGCTTCTGGTGTAGTTCTGAAGTTATATAATCCACGTTTTTCAGCTTCAGTTACCCATGCTTCGTCATATCCATTACCATTGAAGATAATGCGTTGGTGATCAGTGAATGTCTCTTTGATTAAGTCATGTAGTTCAGAAGTAAAGTCTTCTGCTTTTTCTAAACGATCTGCAAACATTGCCAATGTATCAGCGACAATGGTATTAATCATAATGTTTGGACAAGAGATTGATAATTGAGATCCCAACATACGGAACTCAAACTTATTTCCAGTAAATGCAAATGGAGAAGTACGGTTACGGTCTGTTGTATCTTTAGGGAATGGAGGCAATGCATCCACACCAATGACCATTTTATTTTCACATGCTTTTTCACATGGACGATCTTCAATAATTGCATTAATAATTTCTTCTAATTCACTACCTGTGAATATTGATATAATTGCAGGAGGTGCTTCATTAGCGCCAAGACGGTGGTCATTTCCAGCACTTGCAACAGAGATTCGCAGTAAGTCTTGATAGTCATCTACAGCCTTTACAAGAGCTGCCAGTACTAACAAGAATTGCGCGTTTTCACTAGGAGTGTCTCCAGGTTCTAACAAGTTTTCTCCAGTATCTGTAGCCAATGACCAGTTGTTGTGTTTACCACTACCATTGATTCCAGCAAATGGTTTTTCATGTAGTAGGCAGACAAGGTTATTACGTAATGCAACTTTCTTCATAATTTCCATTGTTAATTGGTTATGATCAGTTGCAATGTTCGTAATGGTAAAGATTGGTGCAAGCTCATGTTGAGCAGGTGCAACTTCATTATGTTGCGTTTTTGCCAAGATTCCTAACTTCCAAAGTTCATCATTTAATTCTCTCATGAATTTTGCTACTTTTGGTTTTAACACACCAAAGTAGTGATCATCAAGTTCTTGTGTTTTTGGAGGTCTTGCTCCATATAGCGTACGACCTGTGTAAATTAAATCCTTACGCTTGTCCCAAAGTGATTTCTCAATTAAGAAATATTCTTGTTCTGGACCTACTGTAGTATTTACACGTTTTACATCTGTTTTTCCAAATAACTTTAAGATTCTTAATGCTTGTACATTTAATACTTCCTGAGATTTTAGAAGTGGGGTCTTCTTATCAAGTGCTTCACCTGTGTATGACATAAATACACTTGGAATACATAAGATTCCTTCTTTGATAAATGCATATGAAGTAGGATCCCAACCAGTGTAACCACGAGCTTCAAAGGTAGCTCTTAATCCACCATTAGGGAAACTAGATGCATCAGGTTCACCCTTGATCAGTTCCTTGCCAGAGAATTCCATGATGATACTTCCATCTCCACTAGGTGAAATGAATGCATCATGTTTTTCAGCAGTTATTCCTGTCATTGGTTGAAACCAGTGAGTATAGTGAGTAGCACCATTTTCTATTGCCCAGTCTTTCATGGCAGTTGCAATCGTGTTCGCACATTCTGGATCCAATGTCTTACCTTCTATAATCGTTGCCTTGTACTTTTTGTAGATATCTTTGGGCAACTTCGCTTTCATACAGCGATCATCGAATACTAAAGAACCAAAAATTTCTGTTACATTCGTCTTCATAATTCTCCTCCTGATAGTTCATTTTGATATAAACAAAAAAAGGAGCAGTAGGTGAAAAAACCTACAGCTCCTTTGCTGTTCATACAAAGAGTTTATACTGGTTTTGAGTTGTTGTCAAGACTAAGTTTGAAAATCATGAGGATTTTGGTTTATAGCGATAACTTGGATGAAAACGCTGGGTTGGGGGATAGAAAGAATCTTTGAAATATACAAACCCCAACTTTTCTAATAACTTCTTAGATGCAATATTATCAGGGGAATGTCCTGCATAAATTTGCTTGTCAGGAAACATTGAATGTATGTGATTTAAAATTGTTGAACTAGCCTCAAATGCATATCCTTTTCCCCAGAACTTTTCACGCAAATGGAAGCCCATTTCTAAATCATCTCCACCTTCAGCTGAGAATGGGCGAAACCCACAACAACCAATAAACTCATTATCTTCTAAGTTGAAGATAGGGTAGTACTGAATGCTATAATTCTTTTCATTGTTTATTTCTATTGTTAGTCGTTCACTAACTTCTTCATCACTTAAGGTTTTATCTGCATAGATAAATTTAGTGACATTAATATCCTGCCACAATTGTTTCGCTAATGGAAGATCATCTTCTTGCCACTTAGAAAAACCAATTCGTTTACTTGTAAGAAAATATGTATGCATAACTAGCCTCCTGTACTCTAAGTTTAATTATAAAAATTTATTACATTTTCGTAAAGAGATAATACACAAGAAAATTGAATTCCTGTAAAAAGAATTTATTCTTTTTAAAAACGACTAGTAAAAAGTTTTAAAATTTTCTTAGTTGACAGTATTGAATTTCGCATCTATAATTCACTCATAAGATTTTTATACGTGCTATAATGAAAATGAAATAAATAGGAGGTTACCATGAAAATCGATGAAATTTTGCACTATATTGAGTTTAATCATGTTAAATTTGTGCGGCTCGCATTCTGTGATATTTTCGGGACCCTCAAAAACTTGTCCATCAATGCAGAGGACTTCAAACAAGCGAATGAACAAGGGATTAACTTAGACGCGTCTGATGTTAGCGGTTTTATGAACTTTAAGAAAACGGATTTACTACTATTCCCAGATTTGGGAACGATGAGTGTTCTCCCATGGAGATCTTCTCATGAAAAAGTTGTTCGTTTTTTTTGTGATATCAAATACCTAGATGGAACACCGTTTGAAGGGGATGGAAGACAGTTTTTAAGACAGGCGATGGAAGCCTGTGAAGCATATGGATATACCCCTAAAATAGGGATTGAAAGTGAATTTTACCTGTTTGAAAATGATGATCGAGGAAAGCCTACCAATATTCCTTTTGATGATGCATCTTATTTGGATGTTACACCGTTAGATGGATGTGAAAATATACGTCGTGAAATCTGTTTGTCACTAGAGCAGATGAATGTAAAAACAACGATGAGTTATCATGAAAAAGGACCCGGTCAAAACGTTATCATATTCGAAGATGATTCAGCTTTAAAAGCTGCTGATAACATGGTGATTTTCAAGAACTGTGTAAAGAGTATTGCCTTGTTAAATGGCTTATATGCTTCGTTTTTACCAAGACCGTTAGAAGATGCGAGTGGTAGTGGACTACGTATAAAAGTGACCTTAAGTAAAAATGATCGAAATATCTTTAATGATGACTATGAAGTAGATATTGAAGAGCAACGTTGTTTTATTGCTGGAGTGTTGAATCGCGTGCATGAAATGAGCTTGATTTTGAATCCGATTAATAATTCCTATGAACGTTTAGGAAGAGAAAAAGCACCAAAATATATTACATGGGCAAAAGGGAACCAAAGTCAGCTTATCAGAGTAGATGAAAAGAAGGATGAATATTCTTATATTATGCTTCGTTCTGCGGATGCCAGTTGTAATCCATACTATGCATATGCGTTATTGTTATATGCGGGAATTGAAGGGATGAAAAATCATGAAAAACTGCCTGAGGATTACTCAAAAATTCCAGTGCAACAGTTACCAAAAGATTTAAAAGAAGCAATTGAAAGTTTAGAAAAATCAACGTTTATGAAAGATGTGATGAATCAGAAAATAATTGATAAATTCTGTGAAATCAAACAGCAGGAAGTGGATGACTATAATGAAGAAAAACGCTTTGAAAATGATCCGTATTTCAAGTTGATTTAATGAGGAAAGAGAGGAATGGTTATGGCAAGTTGTTTAATAATTTCCAGTTTAGATAAAAGTCTTGATGCACTATCGCAACTTTTAAAAGCCATTTCGGTCCAACAAATCGTTGCTTGTAAGAGTGGAAGTGAAGCAAGGCGTTTCCTTAGTAAACAACATTTTGATTTAGTACTGGTAAATACACCACTCTCGGATGAGTTTGGTCATGAAATAACTTTATATGCAGCGCAACATTCTACCAGTGGAGTTGTAATGCTGGTGAAAAAACAAATATTAGAAGAAGTCAGTAATAAACTGAATCCTTTTGGGGTGATGTGTATTGGTAAACCTTTGGATCGTCAGATGTTTACCCAGGCAATTTCACTTGCCATATCAACCAATAAGCGAATCAGTGGTTTTCATGATGAAAACGTACGATTGCATGAAAAGGTGGAGAATATTCAGTTAATCAGCAGGGCGAAGTATGCTTTGATGGAGTATTTGAATATGAGTGAACCTCAGGCACATCATTATATAGAGAAGAAAGCGATGGATAATCGTGTATCAAAAGAAGAAGTAGCAAAAGAAATACTAAAGACATATGGTTAGAAGGAGAACAGAATGAGAAAGTATATATTTGTAACTGGTGGGGTAGTAAGTGGTTTAGGTAAAGGTATCACAGCTGCTAGTTTAGGAAGATTATTGAAAGAACGTGGACTAAAGGTAATGGCACAAAAAATGGATCCCTACATCAATGTAGATTGTGGTACGATGTCACCTTACCAGCATGGAGAAGTTTTTGTAACTGAAGATGGTGCGGAAACCGATTTGGATTTAGGACATTATGAACGTTTTATCAATGAAGATTTGAATCGTTTTTCTAACCTAACAAGTGGGAAAGTATATTGGAATGTATTAAATAAAGAACGTAAGGGAGAATATCTTGGGGAAACCGTACAGGTAATTCCTCATATTACGCAAGAGATTAAGGATTTTATCTATGCAGTTGGTGATGAAGATGATGCAGATGTAGTCATCAGTGAAATTGGTGGAACAACTGGAGATATTGAATCACAGCCATTTCTGGAAGCAATTCGTCAGGTGAGTTTGGAAGTTGGTAAAGAAAACTGTTTGTTTATTCATGTAACATTGGTTCCTTATATTAAGAGCAGTGGAGAACATAAGAGTAAACCAACCCAGCATAGTGTAAAAGAAGTACAGTCATTAGGAATCGCTCCAGATATTATTGTATGTCGTAGTGATGAACCATTAGATGAAACAATACTAAAGAAGATTTCCCTATTTTGTAATGTGAAACCAGATTGTGTTATTCAAAACATTACACTACCAATTTTATATGAAGCACCATTAATGCTGGAGGATGCAAACTTCTCTGATATTGTTTGTAGGGAATTAAATTTAACTACACCAAAAGCAGATATCAGCAAATGGCGTGCATTAGTACAACGTATTAAGAATTGTGATAAACATGTGGATATTGCTCTTGTTGGTAAGTATGTGAAGTTACATGATGCATATTTATCAGTTGCGGAAGCACTGAAACATGGTGGATATGAAAATGATGCAGAAGTAGAGATTCACTGGATTGACAGTGAACAGCTAACCAAAGATACAGTAGCTGAAAAATTATCAGAAATGGATGGAATCATCCTTCCTGGTGGGTTTGGTGATCGTGGTATTGAAGGAATGGTGGAAGCCTGTCATTATGCAAGAGTAAACAATATACCTTACTTTGGTATTTGTTTAGGAATGCAGATTGCAACAATTGAATTTGCTCGTTATGGTTTGGGATTGAGTGATGCCAACTCAAGTGAGTTTACTCCTGATGGGTTAAACAATGTGATTGACTTGATGGATTCACAAATCAGTGTAGACCACAAAGGTGGTACGATGAGACTGGGTGCTTATCCTTGTCATATTAAGAAAGAATCAAAGCTATATGAAGCATATAAAAAAGATGATATTCAGGAACGTCACCGTCATCGTTATGAGTTTAATAACAAGTATCGTGATGACTTTATAAGTAATGGAATGGATATTGTAGGAACAAGCCCAGATGAACTGCTTGTTGAATCAATTGAATTTACTGATAATAAGTTCCATATTGGGGTTCAATATCATCCAGAATTTAAATCAAGACCAAACAAAGCACATCCTTTGTTTAGAGAATTTATTAAGCATTCATTAAAAAATAACTGTAATAAGTTATTTTTTTGATTTTTATCACAAAAGAAAGTCAGGTTGGTTTACCATTCGTACAGTTTTTGTGTATAATAGGTATGATAGTTTTTTACTATTATGTTTAAGAAGTTGAAAGTGAGAGGAAATAAATGGCTAGAAGAAACAAAGAGAAAAAGCAAAGAAAGCCAGTCAGTAAAGCTCGCAGAATAATCGAGGGGATTATTTTAGTTGTTGCTGTTTGTGTTTTTATCTATGCTGCAGTAAATCTGTTTAACATCTGGAAGGCGAATAGCGATGAAGCTGCTGAGACAGAACGTGTACGTGAAGAGATGAAGGTACCAACAACAGAAGAAGATTTAGATAACTGGTCTCCAGATTTTGCGAAATTACAAGAAACGAACCCTGATGTAGTTGGATGGATCGTTGTATTAGATACAGAGATTTCATATCCAGTTGTTAAGGGAAGCGATAATGAATATTATTTGGATCATACATTTGAAAAACAATCAAACTATGCCGGGGCAATCTTTATGGATTATAGAAACAAAGGAGATCTTAGTGATTTAAATACGTTTATCTATGGCCATAATGTTCACCATGGTACAATGTTTGCGGAATTAGCTAATTACATGGATCAGGAGTTCTTTGAAGGACATCCATATGTGTACTATTACACACCAACAGGAAACTATAAGTTACAAGTATTTAGTGCTTATGTAGATAAAGGAGATTCTCCTTCCTATCAAAATGGTGTGAATGTAACCGATGCGACAGCTTATCAAAGTTATATTGATTATGTAAAAGGATTAAGTCGCTATGACAGTGGTGTTGAAATGACTTCTACAGACCATATGATAACGCTATATACATGTAGTTATGAAAGTGGTGAAAACCCAAGTAATACGGATGTTCAATACATTGAAGACCGCTATTATATTCACTGTAAAGTTATTCAGGCTTTAACTGGTGAAATGCCAAACGAAAAATCAAATTAAGAAATCGAAAATAAGTAGCATCTGCTACTTATTTTTTGGTTGTATTATGGTATAATACTTAGCAGGAGTGATGTTTTTGAAAGTACTGATTGTAACTGGAGGCACAGGCGGGCATATTTATCCAGCACTGGCTCTGGCAGATTATATGAAACAAGAGGGGCATGATATAGTTTTTGTAGGTAACGATGATCGAATGGAAGCAACGATTATTCCTGAACATGGTTATCCTTTTTTTGCGTTACATACCAGTGGGTTTACTGGTAGTATTTTCAACAAACTGAAAGCTGGAATACAAAGTTTATTGGCTACGCGAAAAGCGAAAAAAATCATCCGCAGTGAGCAGCCGGAAGTCGTGATTGGATTTGGTGGGTATGTAAGTGTGCCAACAATTATGGCGGCGAACAAACTAAAGGTGAAGATAGTATTGCATGAACAAAATTCAATTGCAGGAGCTGCAAATCGTCTGTTGGCGAAATATGCAGATGCAGTTGTAATTTGTTATGAGAATGCGAGAAAAGATTTTCCTGACTGTAATGTACAGTTGTTAGGGAATCCAAGGGCTACTTACGCAGCGCAACGGATAACAGATGAAACATATTTTAAGACATTTGGATTACCAGAGGATAAACCTTTGGTTTTAGTTGTGATGGGTTCTCTTGGAAGCAGTAGTGTAAACACCATTATGAAAGATGTATTACGTGAAATCAAAGATGTTAATTTTTTATATGTAAGTGGTAAGAATAATTATCAGGAAACATATGATGAACTATCAAGTGATCATGTAAAGGTAGTTGATTATATTGATCAACTGGCTATTATTGATAAATTTGATTTAATTATCTGTCGGGCAGGGGCAACAACGGCTGCAGAAATTACTGCAAGTGGAATTTGTAGTATTCTGATTCCAAGTCCTTATGTCGCTCATAATCATCAGTATTTTAATGCAAAATCTTTGGTTGATGAAAAGAGTGCACTCATGATTGAGGAAAAAGACTTAAATACTAAGACACTTTATGATAAAATAAATATGGTTTTAAGTGATAAAAACCTTCGTGAAGAAATGAGTGAGAATGCAAAGGAACATGGGTTTCCTAATGCATGTGATGATATAGCAAAATTAATTGAGACATTATAGGAGTATTATGAAAATAGAAGAGTTATTGGAAACACATGGTGACTTAGAGTTAGATGCACCATTGAGCAAACACACAACATATCGTATTGGTGGTAGAGCAAAGTATCTTATCTACCCGAAAAGTGAGTTATCACTGATTCGTATTGTTGAAGTATGTAAAGCACAAGGACTTCCTTACAAGGTATTTGGTAAAGGGAGTAATTTATTATGTTCAGATAATTATTATGAGGGTGTAGTGATTTGTCTGGATCGTTATTTTACAGATTTTAATTTTGAAGAAGATGGTACTTGTATTGCACAGGCTGGAGTTTCTTTGATTATGTTATCAAATGGAGCGATGAAAGAATCACTGAGTGGACTTGAATTTGCCAGTGGGATCCCAGCTACGGTTGGTGGTGCAGTTGTAATGAATGCAGGTGCATACCGTAGTGATATGTCGGAAATTGTAGAACGTGTATATGTTTTACGTGACAATGAATGTGTATGGATTGAAAAAAGTGATTTAGATTATGGATATCGCCATTCTTTATTTCTTAACCACCCAGACTGGGTTGTTTTAGGTGTGGAAATAAAACTTCATGATGGAGACCAAAAGGAAATCCGTGATCTGATTGATTCAAGAAGACAACGCAGAAAAGATTCACAACCTTTGGAAAAGCCTAGTGCAGGAAGTGTGTTTCGTAACCCTAGTGATGCTCAGGCATGGGAGTTAATTGATAAGTGTGGACTTCGAGGTAAAAGTATTGGTGGCGCAAAAGTAAGCGAGAAGCACGCCAACTTCATTGTTAATGAAGGGGATGCTACTGCTGAAGATATAGATCAGTTAGTCTTGTTGGTTCAAAATGCTGTTTTTGAAAAATATGGTGTTCATCTAAAAATGGAAGTTGAGAAGTTTAATTGGAACGACGCAAAAATGACAAGTTAGACCAAGAAGAACTAGAACGAGTTTTAGAAAAAGATGAACAAGAAACAAGATATGATCGAGTAATAAAGCATCGTAAAAAATTAAAAAGAACAAGAAGAAGAATAAAGATATTAATTGCGTTAGTTCTTATTGCTACTATTGGTATTTATATGCTGACATCATTGTCTAATATTAAGATTTTAAAAGTGAATAATAATGTAATTTATTCACAACAGCAAATTCTTGATAAAGCAAGTTTGAAATATAGTGGTAAAATGGTTTTCCATCCTGTATACTTTATTGAAAAAGTATTGGAAGAGGATGAATTAATTAAAGATGTCAGTGTACGTAAAGATTACTTCAGTGGGTCAATTTATATTAATGTGACTGAAGAGAAGGTAATTGGGCAATACGCAGCTGACGGTAAGAATTATGTATTGCTGGCGAATGGAAAATCAGTAATACTTGATGATACACAGCTAGCGCTAATCAGTTCACCATATATTGTAGACTTAAATGAAGAACAACGAGAGTTATTAGCTGAAAGTTTATCAGAAGTAGATGATGAGTACATTAGTCTGATTTCGGAAATTCGTCATTATAGTACCTCTTATGATGATAATATGTTAGAATTGCTGATGCAGGATGGACATATTGTCCGTACTTCCTATAGCGATATAGATTTACTTAAGAATTATCGAGGAGTACTAGAGAAATATAAAAGCGATTTGAGATGTATTTATTTTGTGGATGGAAGTGTTCATTCAGGTAAGTGTGATTAATGTAGAGTAAATATAGTGAATATGTTATAATCAAGTGATAAGGAGTGATTTATATGTCAATAACAAAGAACACTAAATATGGAGATATAAATGTTTCAAAGGAAGCTATAACAACATTAGCTGGTGGAATTGTCAGTGAATGTTATGGTGTAGTAGGAATGGCTTCACAGAAGTTTTTAAAAGATGGTTGGGCAGAACTGCTACGTAAAGAAAATTTCTCAAAAGGAGTTGTTGTAAAAGAGAAAGATGGTGCTTTAGAATTAGATCTATATATCATTGTTTCTCATGGCGTAAAAATCTCAGAGGTTGTTTTAGAGGTACAGAAAAAAGTGAAGTACATGATGGAAAAAACTTTAGATGTAGATTTTGAAACAATTAATGTGTATGTCCAAGGGATAAAGGTTATAAAATAGGTGATGATAATGGAAAATATAAATGGTCTGATATTTAAAGATATGATTGAGAGTGGGGCTAATAATTTAGCGAATCACCATCAGGAAGTCGATACTTTGAATGTTTTCCCTGTTCCCGATGGGGATACTGGAACGAATATGTCTTTGACATTCACATCAGGGATGAATGATGCTCTGAAAGTTGATAGTGAATCAATCAATGATATTGCAAAAGCACTGTCTAAAGGATTGCTTATGGGAGCGAGAGGAAACTCTGGAGTTATTACTTCACAGATTTTTCGTGGTCTTTATCAAGCGCTTGAAGAAGATAGTGAAATTAATGGGTTGAAATTAGCAAATGCTTTTGTAAACGGGTCTAGAGTTGCTTATAAAGCAGTTATGAGACCAGTTGAAGGTACAATTCTTACGGTTATTCGTGAAGCGAGTGACTATACATTTGTTTATGCGAGTGAAAACTCATCAATCTCATGTGTTGATGTAATGAAGAAATTAGTTGAAGAAGCAAAAATATCATTAGATAATACACCAGAACTGTTACCAGTTTTAAAAGAAGTTGGTGTAGTTGATAGTGGTGGTGCTGGATTAGTATATATTTTAGAAGGATTTTTAAGTGCATTAGAGGGAACAGTGATTGCTCGTAATGAAAGCGAAGCAACAAATGTTGCTGCTGGAGCACAATTAGAAAGCGATGAATTTGGATATTGTACTGAGTTTATTGTTCGTCTTGACGAAAATAACCTTAAAACATTCAATGAAGATAAATTAAGAGAATCATTAAGTAATCTTGGAGATTCTTTAGTAGTAGTTCAAGATGATGACATTGTAAAGGTTCATGTTCATACATTAAAACCTGGAGATGCACTAAATCTAGGGCAGCGCTATGGAGAGTTTGTGAAGTTGAAGATTGAAAATATGCAAGAACAACACGAACACTTAACATTGGCGAAAGACGATGAAGCACAAGTGGCGTCGAAACCAAAACAAAAATATGCATTGATTTCTGTAGCTGCTGGTCAGGGGCTTATGGATATGTTCAAAGAGTTAAGAGTGGATACAATTATCTCAGGTGGACAAACAATGAATCCTTCAACCGAAGATTTCGTTGAAGCAATTAAGAAAATTAATGCAGATCATATCTTCATTATGCCAAATAACTCAAATATTATATTAGCAGCTCAACAAGCTGCGCAAGTATTAGAGGATTTGGATATTCATGTAATTCCATCTAAGAGTATTCCTCAAGGATTATGTGCATGTATGATGTTTAACCCAGAAGTTGATGTTGATGCAAATATTGCAGAAATGAGTGAAGCAGTCGAGAATGTAGTAACTGGACAAGTAACTTATGCAATCAAAGATACAACATTTGATGGAATTGAAATCAAAGCACATGATTACATGGGATTAAAAGAAAAAGATATTATCTGTAGTGTGAAAGATAAAATGGAAGCAACTAAGAAATTAGTAGATTCTATGGTGAATGAAGACAGTGAAATTGTTACATTAATCGCTGGTGAAGACACTACACAAGAAGAATTAGATGATATTACGAAATATATTGAAGATAAAGATGTAGAAGTTGAAGCTACAATGGGCAATCAGCCTGTTTATTCATTTATTATCGGAGTAGAATAGTCAAACAAAAATGCGTTTATTACAACGCATTTTTCTTTTACCATATATTCATAATGTACTGCATTCCTAAAGAGACTGCCGTGATACCTATCCAGCAAGACATACCTAGAAGAATAGGTTTACCACCACTCTTCACGAGTTTGACAATATCTGTATTAAAACCAATTGCTCCCATAGCCATAATAATAAAGAATTTAGATAGAGTTTTTAATGGAGTAAATACTTCTTGTGAAACTCCTGCTGATGTAGCAATTGTAGTAACTAAACTGGTGGCGATAAAGAATAAGATAAAGAAAGGGAATACTTTCTTTAGAGATATTTTTTCTCCGTTTTTTACTTCTGTATTCTTTGCTCTTCTTAATGCTAGAAACGCTGTAATAGGAATAATAGCTAGTGTCCTGGTAAGTTTTACAATTACGGCTTTATCTAGTGTTTGACTTCCAAGGTGATACATACTGTCCCATGTGGAAGCTGCTGCAGTAACTGATGATGTATCATTTACTGCAGTTCCTGCAAATACACCAAAGGCATCACCAGAGGTTGTAGAAAAACCAATTGCTGCACCTAACATTGGAAAAATAAGTGCTGCTATTACATTAAACAGAAAAATAACGGATATTGCTTGTGCCACTTCTTCTTCATTAGCATCAATCACTGGTGCAGTTGCTGCAATTGCAGAACCACCACATATTGATGATCCAACACCAATTAGAGTAGAAATTTTTTGTGGGATTACTAATACACGGTGTAGTATGTATGCAATAATGAGTGAAGTTGCGATTGTACAAATAATAATTGGTAAAGATTGTTTACCAGTTTGCAGTACAACTTCCAGATTCATTCCAAATCCCAGCAATATAACAGCATACTGAAGTATTTTCTTTGAAGTATATTTCACTCCATCGTTTAATGTATTTCTATTCTTTATAAAAATAGCTAATATCATTCCTCCAACAATAGCGATTACAGGTCCTCCGATTATTGGAAATTGATTTCCTAGAAGATAAGAGGGAATTGCAATTGCAAGACAGAAAAGAATTCCTCTCCAGTTTTTAGATATAAGTGTCATGAGTTCCTCCATATTTTTATCTTAATATTCTTATACTATATACAATAATCGTCATTTTGTTAAATTATAATAATTGATATAATCATAAATATTTGTTATGGTTATATCGCTAAAAAAGATGGAGGTAATTATGTTGGATTTTCGAATGGAGACTTTCTTAAAGGTTTGTGAGTATATGAATTTCACTCATGCTGCAGATGCACTTAATCTTACACAACCAGCTGTCTCGCAACATATTAAATATTTAGAAGAAGAATACGAAACCTCATTGTTTGTAAGAGATAAGAAGAAATTGGTTCTTACTTCTGCTGGTAAAATTCTTCGTTCCTCTTTAGAAACAATGCGTAATGATGAAACTACCTTAAAGCAAAGAATGCAGGCAAGTTTAGATGGAAGGAAAGTATTGACCTTTGGAGTAACGATGACAATTGGCGAGTATGCAATTGTTGATGCTCTTGCTAATTATATTAAACTTCATCCAGATACAGATATAAAGGTAAGATATGGGAATACTCAAAAACTACTTTCTTATCTGCATAATGGAGAAATTGATTTTGCGATTGTTGAAGGATATTTTAATACAGGTGATTACGATACTCGTATATATAAGTCAGAAGAATATATTGCAGTTGCTTCTAAAACACATAAGTTTAGTAAATCAATTAAATATTTAAAAGATCTTACTTCAGAACGTTTATTGGTAAGAGAACATGGTTCAGGAACAAGAGCAATCCTTTCAAAGACCTTAGCTATTAAAAATTTATCAGTTAATGATTTTAAGCATATTGTAGAGGTAGGGAATATACATACGATTGTAAATCTATTGTGTCAGGATTGTGGAATTTCATTTCTTTATAAGTCTGCAGTAGAAGAAGAACTCAATACTGGTGTTTTAAAGAAAATACCACTAACTGACTTTGTAGTTATGCATGACTTCACATTTCTCTGGAATAAAGATAGTGCTTTTTCTGAAGAATATGAATCTATTTTTAAAGAATTAAAGTCATATGATTGTTAGAATACGTAAAAAATAGAAAAAAGATAAAAATTTTACTTATTATTGAGTGTTAGAATGGAAATTTATTTCTAAACAAGTTAGAATATACTCAGAACAATTAAGATTGTTAAGGTAAAGGAGGATTTTATTATGGCTGATAACAAAAACTATGTATGTACAGTATGTGGGTACGTTTATGATGGACCTGACTTCAACGCTGAACCAGATGACTACGTATGTCCACTGTGCGGTGTTGGAAAAGACATGTTCGAAGTTCAAGAATAAAATAGATTATTGATAACGATCAAAAAAGACAGGCTTTGATCAACATTTCATTTATTGATATAATCCTTATAAAAGTAATATATCAATATCGCAATAATCGAAATGCAATTGAGAAGAGTTAAATTAAACCAAAACAAAACGCGTAGATTCTACGCGTTTTGTTTTATATATTCGATTGCAATTTGTACAGCGTTGGTTGCAGCACCTTTTCTTACCTGGTCACCACAGCACCATAGTGTTAATGATTTATTATTGTTTTGAGTTAAATCTTTACGGATACGTCCAACGTATACCAAGTCCTGATCACTTGTATCAAGAGGCATTGGGTATTGTTTGTTGTTTGGATCATCTACAAGTTTTACTCCATCAGCATTTGCTAATAGTTCTTTTGCTTTCTCAACATCAATTTCTTTATCGAAGAATAGTGTTAATGATTCAGAGTGTGAACGCATTACGGGAACCCGTACACATGTACAAGTTACATTTAACTCTGGATGATGTAGAATTTTTCTACCTTCATTTTGCATTTTCATTTCTTCACTTGAGTAACCCATTTCATCAAATCCACCAATTTGTGGAATTAAGTTGAATGCGATTTGGTAAGGGAATACTTGTGGTTCCACTTTTTCATCATTCATTACTTGCGTTACTTGTGTATTCAGTTCATTCAGTCCTGGAACTCCTGCACCTGAAACTGCTTGGTATGTTGATGCAATAATTGAATTAACAGTTGCATATTCATGTAATTTATTAATTGCTACTAAAGCGATAATTGTTGAACAGTTTGGATTTGCAATAATTCCATTGTTCTTTTGAATATCCTGGGGATTTACTTCAGGAACAACCAATGGAACATTATCATCTAAACGATAAGCACTAGAATTATCAATTACCACTGCACCTGCTTTTACTGCATGTGGAAGTAATTGTTCTGCAATATCATTTTCAACAGCTCCAAGCACAATATCCATACCTTCAAATGAATCTGGAGTTGCTTCTTCACAGGCGATTACCTGATCTTTGTACTGATATGTTTTACCAACGCTACGTTTAGAGGCTAATAGACGCAGTTTGTTGAGAGGGAAGTCTCTTTCTGCTAGGACATTCATCATCTCTTGCCCAACGGCTCCTGTGGCTCCTAGAATAGCTACATTGTATGTTTTCATTTAGATTCTCCTTTGTTACCTTCAAACTCATCATAGATGGCCTTAATTGTACGTTCATAATCATCATTATGAACACCTACAATAATATTCATCTCATCACTTGTTTGAGAGATAACTGATATATTGATATTTTCTCTACCGAGAGTAGTAAATAAACGACCACTCATACCAGTCTTACTTTTCATAAAACGAGATACAGTAGCGATTAATGAGATGTTATCAATAACGGTTAATTCATTTGGTTTACATTTTTCTTTGATCTGCAGTAATACATCATAAAGAATTGGTTTGATAGCTTCAGACTCAACTACGATTGAGAAACTATCAACACCAGTAGGTAAATGTTCAATACTTACACTATATTTCTCTAATACATCCAAAGCATTTTTAATTGTTCCTACTTCATTTGACATATGTGATTTTTTAACGGTAATAATAGAAAAATCTTTTTTACCAGCAATACCAGTAATTTCATTACCATTTGCTTCTTCATCTTCTACTGTGTCTACGATAATCGTACCAGCACTAGTAGGATCATTTGTATTTAAAATGTGAATAGGAATATTCTTATGTTTTACAGGGAAAATTGCTTCTTCATGTAAGACAGATGCTCCCATATAAGATAACTCTCTAAGTTCACTATAAGTAATTACTTCAATTTGTTTTGGTTTCTTTACAATTCTTGGATCAGCTTTTAAGATACCCGATACATCCGTCCAGTTTTCATATACATTAGCGTCAACAACATTTGCCATAATACTACCAGATACATCTCCACCACCTCTACTCATGATACGTAAAGTACCATCAGGTAATGAACCATAAAATCCTGGAATAACTAAACGAGGATAATCATTTACAATTTTATCAAATGCTTCTTTGATTTTTTTGTAATCAATTGATCCATCATAATTAAAGAAGATTAAATCTTTTGCATCAACAAACTCATATCCAAGGTGTTCTGCTAATAATAGGGCAGTTAAGTATTCACCACGACTTACCAAATAATCCAAATCAATATTCTTATCTAATTGCGAACGTAATAAATCTAAATCCTTTTGAATATCATATGAGAGGTTTAGCTCTTTTTTGATTGTCAGAAAACGTTCTTCAATCATATTAAAGATATGATCACAAGATATATTATATTTAATATGTGCATGACATAGATACAAAAGATCAGTAATCTTATTGTCATCCTTATTAACTTTACCACTTGCACTAACAACAACAAATCTTCTAGAATCATCTGCAAGAACAATATCTTTTACTTTTTGAAACTGCTGTGAACTAGCAACGCTGCTACCACCAAATTTTACAATTTTAATCATTTCTATTACCCCTCAAACTTTGCTACTTTAGCAACAAACACACCTTTGTCATTACACTTGTCTACTAATTCTCTTAATGCATCTGCATCAATTTCTTTTGTATGTAAATAATAGTTAGAAGCTACTTCTTCTACTTTATTAATATTAACATCTTCTACTTTTGTGTTTGTGCGAATGACGAATGCATTCTTTTGAACTGCTTTATAAGTTAACTGATTTGAGAAATCAAGATTATAAGCAGTATGAGGACATTCAATATCAATTACATCCTGAACGATTGCATTTGCTGTTGGTAATTTACCAGCACCTTGTCCATAAAACTTTAATGGACCAATGCTTTGACCATTCAGCGTTGCAATATTGAAGTTAGAATTAATATTTGCTTCAACAGCACTTTGATCAAATAGGTTCGGCATTACAAATGCTTCATAATGATTTTGATTCATTGTTGCTTCACCAATATATTTAATTGTAAAACCTAAGTTTTTAAAGTATTCAATATCCGCTTTTGTAATGTTACGAATTCCATAACATAAGAATTCTTTCATATCAACAAGTGCATTGAATGCAACAGCACTAGAAATTACAACTTTATTCTGTACATCATATCCATCAATATCAGCACTTGGGTCTGCTTCTGCATATCCCAATTCCTGTGCTTTCTTTAATACAACATCAAAGTCTTTTCCCTGACGGGTCATAGCATCTAATATATAGTTACCAGTTCCATTAAAGATACCATAGAAATGATGAATATCATCAATACGTTTTGCTTTCTTTAAACTTGCAATCCAAGGGATTCCACCACCAGTACTTGCTTCAAATAAGAAACGCACTCCATTTTTATTAGCAAGAGCAGTAAACTCTTCAATATGTGCTGCAACAACTGCCTTGTTGGCTGTTACTACATGTTTCTTGTTTGTTAATGCTGCGCTAATGAATTCATACGCAGGATGAATTCCACCCATTACTTCCACAACACAATCAATCTGTGGATCCAATACAATATCATTGATATCACTTGTGATGATATCTAGTTTGTCTTTGTTTTGTGGTAAATCCAATACTTTTACTACTTCTAAATCTTGAAGATCTGATGCTGTATATTGCTGGATAATCTCATATACTCCAGTACCAATCGTACCATACCCTAATATTGCAATTTTCATATTCTCCTCCGTTTATGTCTTTCGTAAAAAAACACTTGTTTTCTAATGAGAAACATTGTATCATAGGTAAAGTAAGAAAGCAAGGAGATATTTTTATGAATAAAGTTTATGAAAGTACACGAGACAAAAATGAAAGAATCGAGCCAGCAAAGGCAATCCTACAAGGGTTAAGCAACGATGGAGGATTGTTTGTATTAAGCGATTTAACATCAAGAAAGTTGGATGTTTCTTCATTAGCAGATAAAGACTATTATGAGATTGCACAAGATGTATTAACAGTATTTCTTGACGACTTCACAAAAGAAGAAATTAAGGACTGTGTATACAATGCATATAAAGGAAAGTTTTCAACGGATGAAATTACTCCGTTAGTAAAATTAAGCGATGCATTTGTATTGGAATTATTTAATGGACCTACGAGTGCATTTAAAGATGTTGGATTATCAATGCTTCCACAACTTACAAGTACATCATTAAAGAAAACAAACGCAGACTATGATGTTCTTATCTTAACTGCAACAAGCGGAGATACTGGTAAGGCAGCACTTGAAGGATTCAAGGATGTTGATAAAACGAAGATTATGGTGTTCTATCCAAATGATGGAGTTTCAAAAGTGCAGGAAACGCAAATGAAAACCCAACAGGGAAAGAATGTAAAGGTATGTGCAATTGAAGGGAACTTTGATGATGCACAAAGTGGAATTAAAAAGTTGTTTGTAGACGACGCATTCAAAGCAGAATTAGCAAAAGAAAATATTCGTCTGTCAAGTGCCAACTCGATAAATATTGGACGTCTGATTCCACAGATGGTTTACTACTTCTACGCGTATGCACAATTAGTAAAGACTGGTGAAATCAAAATGGGAGACAAGGTGAACTATATTGTTCCTACTGGAAACTTTGGAAATATATTAGCTGGGTATTATGCTAAACAAATTGGATTACCAGTAAATAAACTTGTTTGTGCTTCAAATGACAACAATGTATTATATGACTTTATTCAAAGTGGTGAATATAATCGTAAACGTAATTTCTTAAAGACAATATCTCCAAGTATGGATATTTTGATTTCTTCAAACTTGGAGCGTCTACTGTATTATGCTAGTGGATGTGACAATGCTTATATTAAGGAAATTATGGATGAATTAAATACAAAAGGTTCTTATAAAGTAAAAGAAGATGTATTGAAATCAATTCAAAAAGACTTCACTTGTGGTTATGCAACAAATGAACAAACGGCAGAAACAATCAAGACGGTATATGAAAAAGATGATTACTTATTAGATCCACATACAGCAGTAGCTTATAAGGTATTGTTGGATGACGTGGATAAGGAACATAAGAATGTTGTATTATCAACTGCTTCTCCATATAAATTTACTGATAGCGTGTATCATTCACTTCATAGTGATGATGCTGGTGATGAGTTTGAATTAATGAAGAAACTGAATGAAGAAACAGGAGTTGCAATTCCTAAGAACTTACAAGACTTAGATAAATTACCTGTACTTCATGAAGATGTAATTGAAAAAGATGAAATGAAGGAATATGTATTAAAAAATGTAAAGGAGATTTAATATGGTAAAGATTCAAGTGCCGGCAACAACAGCGAACGTAGGGGTTGGCTTTGATTGCTTAGGAATCGCTTTGAACCTGTATACTTATTTTACATTTGAGGAAACGGATGAATTCTCAATCAGTGGTTGTGAAGAACGTTTTCAAAACGAAGATAATCTTGTATATACTTCATTCTTAAAGGCATTAGCATATTTAAAGAAAGAAGTAAAAGGAGTATCGATTATCATTGACAGCAATGTACCTGTCTCAAGAGGATTAGGTAGCAGTGCTACTTGTGTAGTAGGTGGTGTGCTAGGGGCATATGAACTTACAAACACGGCAATTGATAAGGAAGCAATCTTAAACATATGTACAGAGATAGAAGGGCATCCGGATAATGTCGCACCAGCAATCTATGGGGGGTTGATGGCATCCTATCAAAGTGAAAAAAGTGTAATCAGTGTTCCTTATCTGGTTGATGAACGATTTCATTTTCTGGCACTTATTCCAGACTTTGAAACGAAAACAGAAGAAGCGAGAAAAGTATTACCAAAAGAATTACCATTTGCGACTGCAGTAAGAAACAGCGCAAAATTAAGTGTTGTGTTAAAAGGGTTTGAAATGTATGAATCAAATATATTGTCAGAGGTAATGAGTGATGAGGTTCATGAACCTTATCGAAAACCTCTGATTCATGAATATGATGAAGTCCGTGCGATTTGTGAGGAAATAGAAAGTGTGTGTTTCTATATCTCAGGAAGTGGATCTACGCTGATGAATGTGATGCGTGATACTGAGCAGGTGGAAGCAATCCAGAAACGTCTGGATAAATTAGAATATGGATGGAAATGCGTAATGTTGGATGTTGATCGAGCAGGAGCAAGTCTATGTTAGAAAACTTTTTAATTGTAAACAGGGAAGTATTACCTGAAGTATTTGATAAAGTAATTAAGGTAAAACAGATGATGGACAGTGGTGAATACACCCAGGTCAGTGATGCTGTAAAGAAGGTAGGCATTTCTAGAAGTGCTTACTATAAATACAAAGATCATGTGTTTGTACCTAGTACAAGTACTTTGTTGGAAAGAAAAGCATTAATTTCATTTGTGCTCAGTGATGAGCGTGGAATTTTGTCGGAAGCATTGAATACAATATCTAATTATGGCTGTAATATTATGACCATTAATCAGAACATTCCAATGCAGAAAAAAGCAAGTGTTATTCTCAGTATGGGAGTAAAAGAAATGAAAGGTGAAATCCATACACTTTTAAAACAATTAAGTGATATAAAAGGTGTATCGAAAGTAAATTTAATGTCAATTGAATAGACACTGCAATTTGTAGTGTTTTTTCATTTGTATGACTATGAAAAAAGTCAGTTATAGATTATAATAAGTTTGTTGTTTAAGGTTTTGAGATATGTTATACTTTAGGAAAGTAGTATAAAGGTGGAGGTATATTTGCTATGGGTATTGGACAAAAAATCAAAGAATTCATCTCACCAATGGATGAAGAAGAAGTAATTGAATATGACGAACAAGAAGTAGAGTCAATTTCTAGATATGAACAACCAAAGTCAAAAGCTGTATCAAAATTGGCTAGTGATACAAAAATGGTATTATTTGAACCAAGAGCTTATGATGAGGTGAATGAAGTTGCGAAACGTTTGAAAGAGAACCGTGCAGTTGTAGTTAACTTACATAAATTAACTAGAGAGTACGCTCAAAGAACGATTGATTTCTTATCAGGTGTTATTTACGCGCTAGATGGAACAATTGAAAAAATTGGAACAAACGTTATTTTATGTACACCAAGAACAATGGGCGTACATGGAAAAATCAGTTCTGAACAAAGCGCTGAAAGTGATGAAGAATAATCGACAACAAACATCGATACATTTTAAAGGGAATGAAGATTTTATCTCAAGGATAGAAGACTACTTGGATCAGGTAGGAACTTATCGTAAAGTTTTCACTCCTTTTTTGTCGTCTGTACAACAGGAAATTATAAGAAGTTATGTAGGTAAGAAAATGCAACTGTTATTTGATGGTGGATATGAGAATAGTGAGTATAAGAAGTGCTTAATCAGTTATGAGGACTTGGATATTCCTTTTCCAATTGTTTGTTTAAAAGCAGTTTATGATACAAAGTATTATTCGATCAATCATCGTGATGTACTGGGTGCGCTTATGCATTTGGGAATTGAGCGTAATCAGTTTGGAGATATTATCGTGGATAATGGAAATATCTTTATTTTTGTGAATCGAGATATTGCGAATTTTATTAAACTGGAATTAAGACAAGTAAAACGATGTGTTGTCGAGTTTAAAGAATATGATGAAGAAATTGTATTTGCAGTAGAATATGACTATAAAGATAAGGTTGTTTCATCATTTCGTTTGGATGTATTAGTTGCAGCAATTACAAATTTATCTAGAGAAAAAGCAAAAAAAATAGTACAGGAAGGACTTGTGAAAGTTAATCATGTTCCTCTTGAAGATTGCGCTTACTTATGCAATAATTATTGTACGCTGTCCATTCGTGGATATGGTAGATTCAAAGTTGAAGATTTAGAGCGGACAACACGAAGCAATCGTCATTGTATTCGTATTGGTAAGTACAGGTAAGGAGGTGCAGGATGCAATTTGATACTATGAAACAAGGCTATAATCGTTTTCAAGTTGATGATGCATTTGCAAAGGCTCAGGAAGAAATCGATGAACTTACAAAGAAACTGGAAGCCTACAAGAAACAAGAAGAAGATAGTGCTAGAAAGATTGAGTCATACAAACATAAGTATGAACAGTTACAACGAAATATTGATATAAAAGAGCGTGCAGCGAAAGATATGACCAAGATGGCATTACATGAAGCAAACAGCATTGTGACTAGTGCAAACAATAATGCCGATATGATTATAAAGGAAGCACTTATGAATGCTCGTACAATATTAATTAATATATCAAAACTGGGAATTGAAGCGAATGAAATTAAAACAAATCTGAATGAACAACTGGTATTATTATCAGATGCAATTGATGGATTTGACATTCCACCCATTCCTAATGTAGAATTAATGGAAAAGAAATACAAAGATTAAGACATGCTTGATGAAATGAAGTGCGCAGAGAATTGCTGGTTGGTGAAAAGCAAAGACAACATTCATGAAGATATCACTTAGGAGTAGCTTATCTGAAACTAGTAAGATAAGACGGGTCGCTACGTTACAGTAATGAAGAGCATCTTCGCTTGTAGAAGATGAACTAAGGTGGTACCGCGATTTATAGTCGTCCTTATGCGTTAAGGATGACTTTTTTATATTTAAGGAGGAAAAGAAATGGAATATAAAGACACGTTACTTATGCCAAAGACCGATTTTGAAATGAGAGGGAAACTTCCTACAAAAGAACCTAAATTTCAACAACGTTGGCTAGATGAAAAATTGTATGAAAAAATGTTAGAAAAAAGAGAAGGTGCAGAGCAATTCGTATTGCATGATGGGCCTCCATATGCAAATGGTGAAATTCACTTGGGACATGCGCTTAATAAATCATTAAAGGATGTAATTGTACGTTCTAGATTTATGATGGGTTATAAGACTCCATTTATTCCAGGTTGGGATACACATGGATTACCAATTGAAACAGCAATTCAAAAATTAGGTCATAATCGTAAAGAGATGAAAATCGAAGATTTTAGAAAGTTATGTTATGACTATGCACTTGAACAAGTAGAAAACCAAAAGAAAGGATTTCAGGCACTAGGTAGTATTGGTGACTATGATCATCCTTATTTAACGCTTACAAAAGAATTTGAAGAACATCAAATTAAAATCTTTGGTAAGATGGCAACTGATGGATTGATCTATCAAGGGTTAAAGCCAGTATACTGGTCTCCATCAAGTGAAACAGCGTTAGCAGAAGCAGAAATCGAATATAAGGATATTAAGAGTCCTACTATTTTTGTGAAGTTTGCGGTAAAAGATGGAAAAGGAATTTTAGAAAATGAAGATAACTTTGTTATCTGGACAACAACTCCTTGGACAATTCCAGCAAACCTTGCAATCTGTTTGAATCCAAGAATGGAATATGCACTTGTTGAAAGTGAAAAAGGAAACTTAGTAGTTTTAAAAGAGCTAATCGATAGTTTATGGGAAAAGTTAGAATTAAAAGAAAAGAAAATCTTAAAAACATTCAGAGGTGAACACCTGGAAGGGATTACAACAAAACATCCTTTTTATGACCGCGAATCATTAGTAATCATGGGTAACCATGTTACTGCTGATGCAGGTACGGGTTGTGTACATACGGCCCCAGGACACGGGGAAGATGACTTTGTGGTTGGAATGAAGTATGGACTTCCTGCGTTCTGTCCAGTTGATGAACAAGGTAAAATGACAGAAGAGGCTGGGGATTTCCTAGTTGGTCAATATGTGGATGATGCAAATAAGACAGTTACAATGAAACTGGAAGAATTAGGTGCATTATTAAAACTGGAATTCATTGTCCATTCATATCCTCATGACTGGAGAACAAAGAAACCAATTATCTTTCGTGCAACAACACAATGGTTTGCATCGATTGATAAGATTAGAAATGAATTATTAGCTGAAATTAAAGATGTGTCTTGGATTCCTGCATGGGGTGAAACACGTCTATATAACATGATTCGTGATCGTGGTGACTGGTGTATTTCACGTCAGAGAGCATGGGGAGTACCAATTCCAATTATCTATGCAGAAGATGGTACACCAATCATGGAACATGATTTATTTGAACACTTCTCTAAGTTGATTGGAGAGTTTGGAACAAACGTCTGGTTTGAGCGTGATGCAAAAGACTTGTTACCTGAAGGATATACACATCCAGGTAGTCCAAATGGAGAGTTCACAAAAGAAACAGATACTATGGATGTATGGTTTGATTCTGGTTCATCACATACCGAAGCGATGATTGCAAGAGGGCTTCCTTATCCAGCGGATTTATACTTTGAAGGTAGTGACCAATACCGTGGATGGTTTAACTCTTCACTAATTATTGGTACAGCAGTATATGGACATTCTCCATACAAGCAAATTCTATCTCATGGATTTGTTATGGATGAAAAGGGAGTGAAGATGAGTAAGTCGCAATGGAATGCAGTGAGTCCATCGAAAATTACTTCTCAATATGGTGCGGATATCTTACGTTTATGGGCAACTAGTGTTGACTACCAACAAGATGTTTCAATGGGAGATTCAATCCTGAAACAAGTGAGTGAAAACTACCGTAAGGTTCGTAATACATTTAAGTTTATTCTGGGAAACATTAACCCAAGTGATTTTGGTGAAGCTGATATGGTACCAGAAGATAAACTAAGTGTTGTGGATAAACATATCTTAATTTTACTTAATGATTTAAACCATGAAGTAAAAAACTTATATGTAACATATGACTATCCAATGATTACAACAAAACTTACAACATTTATGACAAATATGATGAGTGCGTACTACTTAGATTTCACTAAGGATATCTTATATATTGAAAAGAAAGATTCTTTAAGAAGAAGACAAGTGCAAACAGTACTATATAAAGTTTGTGATACATTATTAAAACTATGGGCACCAATTTTGGTTCATACTGCTGAAGAGATTGCAGATCACTTTGAAGCATATGAAGAAAGTGTGCATTTACAAGCATTTAATACACCTGATCGTATTGAGGATGATGAAGTGATTCGTGAAAAGATGGATCGTTTATTTGCCATCCGTAAAGATGTATTCAAGGCAATTGAAAACGTACGTAATGAAAAAGTAATTGGTAAACCATTAGAAGCACATGTAATCTTACATGTATATGACACTGATAAAGCATTGATGGAAGAAATCTTAGGTGATAATATTCACCAATGGTTAACGGTTTCTAAAGTTTCTTTTACAGAAGAAACACTGGATCAATATGAAGTTGCAGAAGTGAAAGTAGAAAAGTGTGAAGGAGTTGTTTGTCCTAGATGCTGGAACATCACTGATTCAACTGCAGAAGATGGTCTTTGTGAGCGTTGTCAGTCAGTTTTAGATTAAGTTTATCGAGGGGTTCTATGGAATCCCTTTTTCTTATTAAGAATTTGCGTTACAATAGGTAAGTAGAGGTGGGTATATGTTTAAACGAATTAAGGATTTTGAAGAAGCGTATTACATTATGGAAGAAGCTTTTCCAATTAGTGAACTGCGACCATATGAAAAAATTAAAGAGTTATATGAAAGAGATATAGTTGAAATTTATGGATACTATGAACCTGAGCTGAAAGGTGCGATGATTCTGTGGTTAGATAATAAATATTTAATGATTGAAAATTTTGCAGTAGATAAAAAAGCCAGAGGAGAAGGTATTGGTTCTAAAATGCTTCGTGAAGTATGCAAACAATTCAAGGATAAGAAAATAGTATTAGAAGTAGAAAAACCTTATGATGAAATAAGCAGAAGAAGAATTGAATTCTATCAGCGTAATGGGTTTGTACTATCGCAATATGGCTATATGCAACCAATTATCAATGAAAGCAAAAATGAAGTTCCTTTACTGCTGATGGCTTATCAGCGAGAAATAAGTGAACTTGAGTTTGAAGATATAAAGAATACAATTTATAAATTAGTGTACTGTAGCTACTAAAAAGGATATGGCTTATTTGGCCATATCCTTTATTATGATTGCGACAGAATCATGCAATTCAATTTCATCTAGTTTTTCAGTTAATAATCCAGTTTTTTTATCTCTACCCAAACATACAAAATTATTTGAGAAACGATTTACAATAAATGCGTATTCTTCATCAGGATCAAGAATGAAATCACGTGGATGTTCTCCATGCGTGCTTACATGTTGAAGAACTTCTGCACCTTGTTCATTTATCGCAAATACTGTGATGATATCTTCACCTCTGGTAGAAGTGTACAGATACTTCTCATCTTTGGTAATACGTATGGCAGCTGAAGTATTGTCTTTTCTTGGATGTTTCACATTCAATACGGATAACTGTTGTACTACTTCAAACTTTAGATTATCTTTTACATCCAAAACAAATAGCTCGTTGCTTAACTCAGTTAAAACATATAATTTTGTAGAATCTGAATTAAATACACAATGTCTAGGCCCACTACCTTTGGGGAAGAGGATTGTTTCAACTAAACCAAATTCATTGGCTGGATCATAGAACTGAACCATATCAGCTCCCAGTGAAACTACCACAAGATATTGCTTCCACATAAATGCCTGATGACATTTTGCATCTTCACCCACATAAATCTGATAAATAGGATGAAATCCTTTTTCAGTTTTCTTATAAATGTTTACAGTACCATCACCATAATTCGCAGAAAAGTACATATCTTCACTTTGCGAGACATAACATGCTTTTCCTTCTTTATCGATTACACTTTTAATTTTTGTTAGTTCATAATCTTTATCAATCGAAAAGGAAATAAGTCCAGCTTTGTTATCTTTGGTAATAATCGATACTAATTCATCTTCACCTTTATTGAATGAAAAATAATCTGGATGTTCAAATTCAGCAATTAACTCTAATGAAGTGAATTTATTTGTTTCTTTATCAAATGTAAATTTATGGATTCCTGGTTTCTCGTTTAATTTATGCCCACCAACATAACCAATAATTGTATTCATATAATATCCTCCTGTCCTCTATTCATTAGCATTTTATCATATTCTTGTATAAAAAGGCATGTCATTGAAATGATAGAGTAATCTTGATTAGGATTGTGCTACTTGTATAAGGATTATAAAATCGCTCTTGACAACAGGGGTGTGATTTATTAAAATAAATGAAACAACGAGGTTTTTATGCCATTTTTATGTGCGTAAGAACCTCTTTTTTGTTTTGTGGGAGGAATTTATATGAATAGAAAAGTTTCAAGATTATACGACCCTAGTTTCGAACATGACAACTGCGGTATTGGTGCAGTCGTTAACATTAATGGAAAGAAAACCCATCGTAGTGTTGATGATGCCCTTACGATTGTTGAGCGACTGGAGCATCGTGCAGGAATGGATGCAACTAGAGAAACAGGAGATGGTGTTGGAATACTAACCCAAATTCCTCATGCGTTTTTTAGAAAGCATGTAAAAGAAATTGCACTACCCAAAGAAGAGTTTGGGATTGGGATGTTTTTCTTTCCCAGCGAAAAATTAAACTGTGATAAAGCGAAAAAACTTTTTGAAGTAATAGCAAATAAAGAAGGATTAGAAGTCTTAGGATTTCGTAATGTAGAAGTAGATGAAAGTGTTTTAGGTAAGAAGGCACTGGACTGTATGCCAAATATTGTACAGTGTTTTATTAAAAAACCTAATGATGTTGAAGCTGGTTTGGCATTTGATCGTAAGTTATTTATTACACGTAAAATATTTGAACGTTCTGCATCAGGAACATACGTATGTTCTTTGAGCAGTCGTACAATAGTATACAAAGGAATGTTTCTAGTAGGACAATTACGTTCGTTCTACAAAGACTTGCAACATCCTGACTATGTATCGGCGATAGCATTGGTGCATTCACGTTTCTCAACCAACACAATGCCTTCTTGGCAGCGTGCACATCCAAATCGTTATATTGTCCATAATGGAGAAATAAATACAATTAAAGGAAATGCGAATAAGATGTTATCACGTGAAGAAAATATGAAATCTTCTGTACTGGGTAAAGATATGCAACGAGTACTTCCAGTAATTGATGCAAGTGGTAGTGATTCAGCGATGTTAGATAACTCACTTGAGTTCTTGCTTATGGCAGGTATTCCATTACCTAGAGCAGTCATGATGAGTATTCCAGAACCTTGGGATAATGATCGTAGTATCTCACAGTTAAAGAAAGACTTCTACCAGTACAATGCATGTCTGATGGAACCTTGGGATGGTCCAGCCTCTATCTTATTCTCTGATGGAGATATTATGGGTGCGGTATTAGACCGTAATGGATTACGTCCATCACGTTACTATATTACCAAAGATGGTTATATGATTTTGAGTAGTGAAGTAGGAGTGCTGGATTTAAAACCAGAGGATATTGAAGTAAAGGAACGTCTGCGCCCAGGAAAGATGTTGTTGATTGATACCAAAGAAGGACGACTAATTGATGATGAGGAGCTAAAGAATACATATGCTTCTTATCAGCCTTATGGAGAGTGGTTAGAGACGAATTTGGTAGAGTTGAAGAATATTCATATACCAAATCATAAAACGCCACAGTACAAGGGAAAAGAACTGGAAACAATGCAGAAAGTTCATGGCTATGCCTATGAAGATGTAAAAGATTATATTTTACCAATGGCTTTAAATGGAAATGAACCGGTAATTGCAATGGGTGCTGATTCGCCATTAGCAGTAATGGATCAGAAGAAACAGCCATTGTTTAATTATTTTAAACAGTTGTTTGCACAAGTAACCAATCCACCAATTGATGCAATTCGTGAAGAGATTGTAACAAGTACCAATATCTACTTAGGAACTGATGGGAATATTTTGGAAGAAAAAGCAGAAAACTGCAGATTATTAAAAATTAAGAATCCAATTTTAAGTAATTTAGATATGCTTAAAATTAAGAATATGAAGAAAGAAGGATTTAAAGTAGTTACCTTATCCACGTTGTATTATAAAAATACGTCATTAAAGGATGCAATTGATCATTTGTACATTGAAGCGGATAAAGCATTTCATCAAGGTGCAACTATTATCGTATTGAGTGATCGTGGTGTAGATGAAAACCACATTGCGATACCTTCATTACTTGCGACTTCCGCAATGAACCAGTATCTTGTAAGAACTAAGAAACGAATGAGTGTAGCGCTGATTATTGAAAGCGGAGAACCAAGAGAAGTTCATCACTTTGCGACATTACTTGGGTATGGTGCTTCTGCGATTAATCCATATTTGGTACACGATACAATTCAAGACTTAATTGATAACCAGTTGTTAGACAAAGATTATTATGCAGCAGTGGATGACTTTGACCACGCAGTATTACATGGAATCGTGAAGATTGCATCAAAAATGGGAATCTCTACGATTCAGTCTTATCAGGGATCACAAAACTTTGAAGCAATTGGAATCTCTAGTGATGTAATTGATAAGTACTTTACCAATACAGTTAGTCGTATAGAAGGAATTACGCTAAAAGATATAGAAGAACAACAAGATAAAATCCATGCTTCTGTATTTGATGAGTTAGGGCTAGATATTCCTTCGGGATTAGATAGTAAGGGAATGCATAAATTCCGTAGTGGAAAAGAAGGGCATTTATATAATCCTAAAACAATTCATTTATTACAGAAAGCCACAAGAGAAGGTGACTATACTTTATTTAAAGAGTATACACAGTCGATTGAAACAGAGATGGAAGGTACATCGATTCGAGGGATGCTAGACTTTAAATTTCCTAAGAAGAGTATTCCATTAGAGGAAGTGGAAAGTGTAGATTCAATCGTTACCAGATTTAAAAGTGGGGCGATGTCATATGGATCAATTTCTAAAGAAGCACATGAAACTCTAGCGATAGCTATGAATATGTTGAAAGGGAAGTCCAATTCAGGAGAAGGTGGGGAAGACAAAGAACGTTTTACTCCATTAAGTGATGGTACTTCTAAATGTAGTGCAATCAAGCAAGTTGCATCTGGAAGGTTTGGTGTTACCAGTGAGTATCTGGTAAATGCTCAAGAAATTCAAATTAAAATGGCACAAGGTGCAAAACCAGGAGAGGGTGGACAGTTACCTGCGGAAAAGGTATATCCTTGGATAGCGAAAACAAGGCATTCTACACCAGGAGTGCAACTTATTTCACCACCACCGCATCATGATATTTATTCAATCGAAGATTTGGCACAATTAATCTATGATTTAAAATGTGCAAACAGAGATGCAAGAATATCAGTGAAACTAGTTTCTGAAGCAGGTGTAGGAACAATCGCAGCAGGAGTTGCGAAAGCAGGTTCTCAAGTAATTCTGATTTCAGGATACGATGGAGGAACTGGTGCCGCTCCTAAAAACTCAGTATATAATGCTGGATTACCATGGGAACTTGGATTAGCTGAAACCCATCAGACATTAATGATGAACGGGTTGCGTAGTCGTGTGCGTGTAGAAACGGATGGAAAATTGATGAGTGGTAAAGATGTGGCAATCGCTTGTCTGCTTGGTGCAGAGGAGTTTGGTTTTGCGACTGCACCCCTTGTATCAGTTGGCTGTGTGATGATGCGTGTATGTAATCTGGATACTTGTCCAGTTGGTGTTGCTACCCAAAATCCTGAATTAAGAAAACGATTCAATGGAAAACCAGAGTATGTCGTAAACTTTATGCGATTCATTGCAGAAGAGTTAAGAGAATATATGGCAAAACTAGGATTTCACAGCATTGATGAAATGGTTGGTAAAAGTGATTTGTTAATGGTGAAGGAACATCTTGGTGAAAGCAAAGATATGATTTCTTTGAAACAAATACTGGAAAATCCTTATAGTAAATCTAAACATCAGATATTTAATAAAAAGGATATTTATGATTTTGAACTTGAAAAGACAAAGGATGATGCAATGATTCATGAGTTTAAAGAATCAATTAAAAAACAAGAAAAGAAGGACTATCATTTAAAGGTAGATAATTTAAATCGTGCCTTTGGTACCATGCTTGGTTCTTACATCACAAAAAATACTACAAGTGAATTACATGATGATACCTATGTAATTGATTGTGATGGTTCTGGAGGACAATCATTTGGTGCATTTATTCCTAAAGGATTAACGCTATCGTTATCAGGTGATGCAAATGATTATTTTGGAAAAGGGTTATCTGGAGGAAAACTGATTGTTTATCCAAATGAAAAAAGTACTTTCAAAGCAGATGAAAATGTAATTATCGGAAATGTTGCATTCTATGGAGCAACTAGTGGAGAAGCATACATTGCAGGAGTTGCTGGAGAGCGATTTGCGGTACGTAATTCAGGTGTGACTACAGTTGTAGAAGGTGTAGGCGATCATGCTTTAGAATACATGACTGGGGGCAAGGTGTTAATTCTTGGAAGTTGTGGACGCAATATTGCTGCTGGAATGAGTGGAGGATATGCATACATCTTAGATGAACAGAATGATGTATATGCAAAAATCAACAAAGAAATGGTAGATATGAGTGTTGTGCAGGAAAAGCATGATTTAAATGAAATAAAAGAAATGATTAAGACACATGTGAAACATACAGGTTCAAAAAAAGGAACAATGATTTTAAATAACTTTGAAGCATATCAATCAAAGTTTAAAAAAATTATGCCGTATGATTACAAAGAAATGATATCGCTTATTAAAAAATATGAAGAACGTGGATTAAGTAATGAGGAAGCTCAAGTAGAAGCGTTCTACGAAAAGAAAGGAAGGTAATGAAGATGGGAAAAACTGGTGGGTTCTTAGATTATCAAAGAGAAAATACAAAAGATATAGAACCAAAACAACGAATTAAAAACTATAGTGAATTTCATCTTCCATTAACCAAAGAAGAACGAAAGAATCAGGCTGCTAGATGTATGGACTGTGGGGTTCCATTCTGTCAGTTTGGACAGGTAATTAGTGGAATGCCAAGTGGCTGTCCACTCAACAATCTAATTCCAGAATGGAATGATCTGATTTATCGTGACAACTATGAAGCGGCATTGGCTAGGTTATTGAAAACCGACTTGTTTCCTGAATTTACTTCAAGAGTCTGTCCTTCGCCATGTGAGAAAGCATGTACCTGTGCTTTGAATGGTGATGCAGTCACAATTTGTGAGAATGAAAAATCAATCATTGAACATGGATTCAAAGAGGGGTTGATTCGTCCTAAAAAAGATATTGTTCGCAGCGATAAGAAAGTTGCAGTTATCGGTTCTGGTCCTAGTGGACTGGCGAGCGCATGGCAACTCAATCGACGCGGACATCGGGTAACTGTACTTGAACGAAATGATCGTTTAGGTGGGTTGTTGATGTATGGAATTCCAAATATGAAATTAGAGAAGCAATATGTAGATCGACGTATTCAATTAATGAAAGAAGAAGGTATTCGCTTTAAAGTGAATGAATCAATTGAAAGTAAGCAAGAGGCAGAAGAATTACTAAAAGAATTTGATAGTGTAGTAATTGCCTGTGGCGCTAGCAATCCTCGTGATATTAAAGTGAAAAATCGTGACAGTAAAGGTATTTACTTTGCAGTTGATTACTTAAAAGAAGTTACCAAATCATTAATGGATAACAAAGAGAGTGATAACTTTATCAGTGCTAAAGGTAAACATGTATTAGTCATTGGTGGTGGAGATACTGGTAATGACTGTGTTGGAACTAGTATCCGTCAAGGGTGTAAAAATGTAGTTCAGTTAGAAATGATGGCAAAGCTTCCAGATGAACGAACGGAAAGTAATCCATGGCCTGAATGGCCAAAGGTTTCTAAAACTGATTATGGTCAGGAAGAAGCCATTGAAGTGTTTAAGGTAGATCCTAGAGTTTATGAATCAACAGTGAAAGAGTTTGTGAAAGACAAACAAGGAAATGTGAAAGAAGCAATCATTGTGAAACTGGAATGGGTAAAGGGTGAAGATGGAAGAATGCAAATGCAGGAAGTCAAAGGTAGTGAGTATACAGTTAAATGTGATTTAGTGTTAATTGCTGCAGGATTTCTTGGTGTTCAATCACCAATTGCGACTGCATTTGATATTGAACTAAATGAACGTACGAATGTGAAAGTGGCAGAAGGTAGTTGTAAAACAACGAAAGAAAAAGTGTTTGTTACTGGTGATGCCAAGCGAGGGCAATCACTTGTTGTTTGGGCAATTAAAGAAGGAAAAGATACTGCTAGAGAAGTTGATGAGTATCTGATGGGATATACAAATATATAATTAGAAGGGGCTTAATCATATATGATTGAGCTCTTTTCTTTAGGTGAAAACAGTTTTGAGTTAGTTTTGTGTAACTTTTCGGGCATATCACTGGACAAGTTGAAAAAAATAAAGTTATATTATTTATTAGGAGGTAATTATATGAAGAAATTAGAAATAAAAGATCTTCATGTTTCTATAGATGAAAAAGAAATATTGAAAGGAGTAAATCTAACGGTCTGCGAGAATGAAATACATGCCATTATGGGACCGAATGGTAATGGTAAATCAACCCTCTTGTCTACGATAATGGGAAATCCCAATTATGAAGTGACAAAAGGAACAATCACATTTAACGGTGAGAATGTACTGGAGATGGAAGTTGATGAGCGTAACAAGGCTGGACTCTTTCTAGGGATGCAATATCCTGTGGAGGTATCTGGTGTTACAAACTCTGACTTCATGAGAGCTGCAATCAATGCGCGAAGAGAAAAACCAATTCCCTTATTTACATTTATTAAGGAAATGGAAGACGCGATAGATAGATTGCAGATGAACCCAGACTTAGCTCACCGTTTTTTAAATGAAGGATTTAGTGGAGGAGAGAAGAAGCGTAATGAAATCTTACAGATGTTACTGCTGAAACCAGATATTGTAATGTTAGATGAAATTGATTCCGGGTTGGATATAGATGCATTACGGATTGTTGCGAAAGTAGTAAAAGAAGAAATTGGCAAGCGTAATTGCGGTCTTATGATTGTATCGCATTATGAGCGTTTCTTTGAACTTATTCAACCAACACATTCACATGTAATGATTGATGGAAGAATTGTACTTGATAGTGATGGCAGTTTAGTAAATCGTATTGATAAATATGGATACGATTGGATTGAAAAAGAATTAGGCATTGATTATAAAAATATGGAAAGTAATGAATAGGTCGTATGTTTATGAAAGAGACAAATTTAGAAATCAGAAGTGATACATTTGTTGAATGTGATGAAGATACAAAAACGACCTTTGATGTATATGTTGAGAATAGCTTAAATCTTAAAATAGAAAATAAACCAAACAGCGAAAGTTTACTGATTGTTAATATATATGGAGAAGGAATACTTGATTTGAATATAACGGTAGCAGAGGATTCTCTGTTAACTTATTTATGGGTCAATTATAGTGATGATAAACTAGAAATAAAAGAAACGTTTGATTTAAAACGGAACTCTGATCTTTTTGCTAGTTTTATAGAATTTTCTAATGGAAAGCATAAGAAAGTCACAACATTTGCTTTGAATGAACAAGGTAGTAATGTTCATGCCAGAAGTGCAAATATTATTGAAAATGAAATGGATTGGAAGATGTATGCTCATCATTTTGATCATCATACAACGGCTCAATTAGATAATTATGCTGTAGGTTTAGAAAACAGTGTATTCAATATGAAAGTGGTAGGGCATATATTCCAAGGGCATAAAAAATCAGAAACGCATCAGGTTACAAGAGTATTAAATCTCTCAAACCACTTACAATCAAGTGTTGCACCAGAGTTGTTGATTGATGAAAATGATGTCGCTGCATCACATGCATGTACAATGGGACAACCAAACCCAGAAGAAATCTATTATTTGCAATCAAGAGGATTATCAAAAGGTGAAGCGTTAAAGCTATTAATTTTAGGATACTTGTTAATTGCAGTTGAAGATATGGAAGATGACGTGAAGGAACATATCACTGACCTGATTCATAATAAAATTGAACAAGTATGGATAGCGTAAGGTGGTGAAACGATGAAAGAAAATAAAGAACAAGTCAGTGACTACGATTTACTCCCAGATGAAGAGTATGCATATGACTTTAAGGATAAAGATATATCGGTTTTTAAGACTTCTGCAGGGTTAAGTGAAGAAGTTGTAAGAACAATATCAAAAATGAAAGAAGAACCAGAGTGGATGCTTGAAAAACGTCTGGAAGGGTATCGCGCCTTTATGGAAATGGATGATCCAACGTTTGGTGTTGATTTCACGAAAATTGACTGGAATAGTTTTGTGTATTATGTAAAACCAAGTGATCGTCCTAAAACAAAGTGGGATGATGTTCCAGATGAAATTAGAACAACCTTCCAGAGATTAGGAATCCCAGAAGCAGAAAGAGACTTTCTTGCGGGAGTATCAACACAGTATGAAAGTGAAGTTGTCTATCAAAGTATGTTGAAAGAGGTAGAAGATAAAGGTGTTATTTTTATGGATACAGATAGTGGTTTAAAGAAGTATCCAGAAATATTCAAAGAATTCTTTGGGACAATTGTACCTCATGATGACAATAAATTAGCAGCGTTAAATACTGCATGCTGGTCTGGTGGAGCATTTATCTATATTCCTAAAGGAGTAAAGTTAGATCGACCACTACAATCTTACTTTAGAATTAATTCGGAAGGATTAGGTCAGTTTGAACGTACTTTGATTATTGTTGATGAAGGTGCTGATGTACATTATGTAGAAGGTTGTACTGCTCCAATCTATTCGAAGGATTCACTACATTCTGGTGTTATTGAAATTATTGTACATAAAGATGCAAAATGCCGTTATACAACAATTCAAAACTGGTCTAGTAATGTATTAAACTTAGTTACACAACGAGCGTATGTACATGAGAATGGTACAATGGAATGGATTGATGGAAACATTGGTTCAAGACAGACGATGAAATATCCTTGTTGTGTACTTGCTGGAGAACGAGCGCATGGAATGGTAATTTCAATTGCAGTTGGTAGCAAAAACCAATTACAGGATGCAGGAGCGAAAATGATTCATTTAGCTCCATATACACAAAGTTCGATAATATCGAAGTCTGTATCAAGAAATGGTGGTGCAGTTAATTATCGAGGAATTGTGAAACATGATGAAAAAGCCTTGTATGCAAAAACCAAAGTAGAATGTGATACCTTGATTTTAGATGATATTTCAACAAGTGATACCAAACCCCTGAATGTTGTGAATAACAGCAAGTCGATTGTTGAACACGAAGCATGTGTAACCAAGATATCAGAGGAAGAGATATTCTATCTGATGAGTAGAGGGTTAAGTGAAGAGCAAGCATCAGAAACCATTATTATGGGATTTCTAGAACCATTTACTAGAGAGTTGCCAATGGAATATGCGGTAGAGTTGAATCAGCTAATGCGAATGCAGATGGAAGATTCTGTAGGTTAGTTAAATATTTATGAAGGAGCAGTCATTGATTGCTTCTTTTCTTTTGTCAAGAAAACTTGTCACAATCTATTGACAAGAAAACTTGGCAGTAGTATGATATAGGTGTCAAGAAAACTTGTCAAAAAAAGGAGGGTGGCTGTGGATAGAGATGAAATACTGAAGAAGAGTAAAGAGAGTTTCAAAGGAAAGAATCTGTATGAACGTTATTTGGATGAAAAATCATTTTATTATGGTTACTTAGTTTCGATTGCTGGAACTTTACTTCTTGCAACGATACTGATGCTTAGCAACCCGGAAGTTCGAATTGATATTTTAGGAATTCATTTTCATGCTTATTATATTATCTTGTGGCCAGTAGGAATTTCTTTTATCTTTATGTCATTTCAGAAAGCGCGTATTTCAAACAATCGAATGTATGCTTTAACTGGTGTATATGTATTAATCTTCTTAGTCGTTACACTGATTGGGTATATCGGATGGTTTGGAATATGATAAGGTGATATCTTGGATGGCAAATTAATATTAAGGAATCACCTTAAAGAAGCCAGGTTAGAAAAAGGTTGGTCACAGGCGGATCTAGCAGATTGGGTTGGAGTTTCTAGACAGACAATTTCTTCAATTGAAACAGGGCAGTTTAATCCAACTGCAAAGTTAGCACTTATCTTGTGCATTGCGTTGGAAAAGAAATTTGAAGATTTATTTTATTTTGATTAAAAAAGGAGGTAATCTATGGATACAGTTTTTTATGGATGGATTATTATATTCTTCGTAATATGTGCCGTTGAGGTCGCAACACAGCAGCTTGTAGCTATTTGGTTTGCTACCGCGAGTCTAATTTGTGTATTCTTAAGTTATTTAGGTATTGACTTTTCTATACAATTAGTAGTATTTATAATTATATCGGTTGCAACACTTATAGTTTTAAGACCATATGCAATGAAACGACTAAATACAACGACAATTTCTACAAATGCTGATGAAATTATTGGAAAAACAGCAATTGTAATGAACGATTTTGATCCTTTAACAAAAGAAGGGCGTGTATTAATCGAAGGTATGGACTGGGCAGCAAAAACAAGCGATGACCTTGAATTAACAAAAGGTATGGAAGTTGTTGTAAAACAGATAGAGGGTGTAAAGGTTATTGTCACTCGGGAGGAAAGATAATATGGAATGGATTATTTTATTGGTATTTGTAATTGCAATTATTGCATTCGTTGGATTCCACGTAAAGATTGTTAATCAATCGGAATCTTATGTAATTGAACGTTTAGGTACATATCGCGTTACTTGGACAACAGGACTTCACTTTTTAGTTCCATTTATTGAAAGAATCGCAAAGAAGATTTCATTAAAGGAACACGTGGTAGATTTTCCACCACAACCAGTTATTACAAAAGATAACGTTACAATGCAAATTGATACAGTTGTATATTTCCAAGTAACAGATTCTAAATTATATGCATATGGAGTAAACAACCCAATGATGGCGGTTGAAAACTTAACTGCTACTACATTACGTAACTTAATTGGGGATTTGGATTTAGATGGTACATTAACATCTAGAGATGTTATTAATACACAAATGCGTTCAATCTTGGATGAAGCTACGGATAAATGGGGAATTAAGGTTAACCGTGTGGAGGTTAAGAACATTCTTCCACCACGTGAAATTCAAGATGCAATGGAAAAACAAATGAAGGCAGAACGTGAAAGACGTGAATCAATCTTAAGAGCAGAAGGGGAAAAGAAATCCCAAGTATTAATTGCTGAAGGTAAGAAAGATGCTACAATTCTTGAAGCGGAAGCATTCAAGGAACGTCAAATCCGTGAAGCAGAAGGTCGTCAAAAAGCGATGATTCTTGAAGCGGAAGGACAAGCACAAGCAATTCGTGAAGTTCAACAAGCAACTGCTGATGGACTTACTGCAATGTCTCATGCGGAAGTTAATGCTGGAACAGTTAAGATTAAAGAACTTGAAGCACTTGCTAAAGTTGCAAATGGTAAATCAACAAAATTAATTATTCCTAGTGAAATTCAAAAGCTAACAGGTTTAGCTGCTTCACTTAAGGAAGTAATGGGTTCTGATACACCAGCTGAATAGTAAACGAATATTCAATCAACAAACATCACAAATAGTGGTGTTTGTTTTTAGATGTGATACAATAACCACATCTAAAAATGGAGGTAAGCAAATGAAGTGGGATTCAACACTATACGATAACAAACATCATTTTGTATCAGAGTATGGAATGGACCTGATTAATCTGGTACCAATTAATGATACAAATGCAATTTTGGATATTGGTTGTGGAACTGGTGTATTGTGCAATACACTTTCAAAACGATGTGGTTATATACTGGGGATTGATGGTTCAAATACAATGATTGAGAAAGCGAAACATCAATATCCAAACCTAGATTTCAAATACATGGATGCACTAGAAATCAATGATAAAGAACGATGGGATGTTGTCTTTTCAAATGCGGTGTTTCATTGGATAAACAATCAAGATTTATTGATAAAGAATATTTATCGTTCTTTGAAGGATGGGGGAATTTTGGTTTGCGAATTTGGTGCTTATGGAAACATTCAAAAAATTGAAGAAGGATTCACCAAAGCAGTTGCTGAGTATGGGTATGAGTATCATTCAAAGTTTACCTTTCCTACAGTTGAATCATTTCAAAGGATATTAGAGAAACATGGTTTTAAAATAGAAGTGATATATGATTACGATCGTCCAACGCAACTAGATGCAGGAAGAAGTAGTTTAGATTTATGGATTCGTCAGTTCTATCAGAATGAACTTGAAAATTTTGACGAAAACATCCAGAAAGAAATCCTGGAGTTATTGGCTAAATATGTTGAAAAAGACTTATGGGATGAAACGAAGTGGATATTAGATTATCGACGTTTAAGAGTCGTTGCTTATAAATAAATCATCTGAAGGAAACTTCTTTTTTTCTCATTCAGATATGGTATGATATTACATAGAAAAGTGGTGGGTATATGCGAGTAGCTGATATATATATTGAATATAGTGCTTCTGCGATTGATCGCAGTTTTCGCTATGCCTGCGAAGACCCTTCGGTTGAAGTTGGAATGCGAGTAAAAGTAAATTTTGCAGGGCGTGATGTAATAGGATTTGTAGTTGCAGTCAGTGAGATGGCCAATGAGGATGTAGCAAATTTAGGATATTCACTTTCCTATGTGAAAGAGCGAATAGATGAGTATCCATTGTTGAATGAGGAAGCGTTTGATTTAGCATCCTATATGGCAAAGATTTGCGTTGCCCCTTTGATTAGTTGTTTTCAGGCTATGCTTCCAGCAAAGTTAAAACCAAAATCAACCGACCATCATGTACGAACAGAAGTATATGTTACCTTTGTTCAGGAAATGATTGTAAAAGGGAAACGTCAGCAAGATGCAATCGAGTATATGAGAGAGCATAAGAAAGTAAAACGAAGTGAGTTTAATCAGCACTTTAGTTGCCTGAAACGTTTAGAAGAATTAGGTGTTGTAGAATTATCGCAAGAAGAGCGAAGTGCTGACTTGGATGATGTAATTGAAACTTATTCGCCTATGGATTTGAATCAAGAACAACAGACAGCTGTGGATATGATTAGAAGTAAAAAGGGCTATGGTGTTCACTTGTTACATGGAGTAACTGGAAGTGGAAAAACAGAAGTGTTTTTACACTTGGCAAAAGAAGTGCTGGATGAAGGGAAACAAGTATTGATTTTAGTTCCTGAAATTTCATTGACTCCACAAATGGTTTCCAGAGTAAAGGGAAGATTTGGTAAAGCAGTTGCAATCTATCATTCTTCTTTGAATAACCAAGAGAAATACGAACAATTTAAATTAGTGTTCGAAAAAAAGGTATCTATTGTTGTTGGTACTCGAAGTGCTGCCTTTATGCCATTTGATAATTTAGGATTAATTATTATGGATGAAGAACATGATCAAAGTTATAAGCAAGATAGTACACCACGTTATCATTGCCGTGATATTGCAATTAAACGTGGGGAATATCATAACTGTCCAGTTGTGCTGGCAAGTGCCACACCTTCATTGGAATCATATGCACGTGCTTATAAAGGTGTTTATCAATTGGTGGAACTAACAAAACGTATTTATGACAATGTTCCCGAAACTAAACTAATTGATATGAAGCAAAGTATGCGAAGTAGTGGAAACTATTTGGTTAGTAAAGAAATGCGTGAAGCAATAGAAGAGCGATTAGCTAAAAATGAACAGGTAATTATTCTGTTGAATCGCAGAGGGTATGCACCAATATTACGTTGTGTTGATTGTGGTGAAGTAAAGAAATGTCCTCATTGTGATTTAGCACTTAACTATCATAAAACAAGAAATGAACTTGTCTGTCATATGTGTGACTATCATGAACCATTTGTTCAGGTATGCAGCAAGTGTGGAAGTACAAGACTAAAATATATGGGATTTGGTACGCAGAAGTTAGAAGAACATTTACAAGAAATGTTTCCAAGTTCTAGAATCTTACGAATGGATGCGGATACAACAAGACATAAGAATGCCCATGAAAAGTTATTAACTAAGTTTGGTAATCATGAATATGATATTTTAGTGGGAACTCAAATGATTTCAAAAGGATTGGATTTCGAAAATGTGACATTAGTGGGCATTCTGAATGGAGATGCACTGCTATCACGCAGTGATTATCGAAGTGTTGAATTAACCTTTGACTTATTAGTTCAAGCCAGTGGTCGAAGTGGTCGAGGTGAAAAAAATGGGGAAGTTCTAATTCAGGTGTATGATTGCAAACATTATGCAATTACCTGTGCCCAAAACAATGACTATTCAACGTTCTTTAAGAAAGAAATGCAATTTCGTCATTTAGGTAACTATCCTCCATTTTCATATCTGGCAAGTATTATTTTTTCTTCATTAAAAGAAGAGCAGTTACATGATGAAGTGATGACAATTGCTGACTCGTTATCAGTGAGTGATGTAAAGAAATTGGGACCGGTTGAATTATTAAGAAGAAATGATGAGCATCGAATGCGAATTGTATTTAAGAGTAAAGATTTTGAAGCACTACTTCAAGTAGTGAGAGAAGTACAGAACAAACATATGAAGTATAAACACAAATCTAAATTAGAGATTGATATCAATCCTTTATACATGGAGTAGGAGAATTTATGGATGCAAGAAAAAAAGCATATTTAATGTTGATAGATATATGTATACACAAGAAATACTCTCATCTTGTTTTGAAAGATGGAATGAGAGATTTTGATACAAAAGATAAAGCATTCATAAGTAACATTGTGTATGGGACTTTACAGAATTATCGTTATCTGGATTATCAGTGGAAAGTATATTGTGAAAAGATTGTGAAAAAAGAAATTGAGATTCTAATTAATATGAGTGTTTATCAATTACTTTATTTAGAACGAGTTCCAGCATTTGCGATTACCAATGAAGCGGTTGAAATTGCAAAAGGCAAATATGATGGAAGATTTGTAAGTTTTGTAAATGCAATCTTGCGCAAAGTAATAAAAAATGGAAAACGTGAAGTTACAGGTGATGCAGATGAAAAACTAGCGATTGAAACTTCATTTCCACTTTGGATTGTAAAGATGTGGAACAAGCAATATGGAACTGAAGTATGTGAGAAGATTTGTCGTGATGCATTAAATGTACCTAAACAAAGTGTACGTGTAAATACCATTAAAAATTCAAAAGAAGAGTTTCTTTCAAAGTATGAGGGTTATCATAATGGTGAACTGAGTGATGTAGCACTTACCTTCGATAAAGGGAGTGTTGCAAGTAGAGAAGAGTTTAAATTTGGTTATATCAGTGTGCAAGATGAGGCTAGTCAGATGATTGCGCCTTTCTTGAATCCAAGTGAAGATGATTTGGTATTGGATATGTGTGCAGCTCCTGGATCGAAAACAGGGCATATGGCAGCACTTATGAACAATCGTGGAAAGATTATTGCTCTTGATGTACATGAGCACCGTGTTGAGTTGTTGAAAGCGACAATGCGCCGGTTAGGTTGTATCAATGTTGATGCACAGACTTGTGATGCAACAAAAGCAAGTGAGCAATTTGAAAACGAAAGTTTCGACAAGGTTTTAATTGATGCTCCTTGCAGTGGGTATGGTGTACTAAAAGGAAAAAGTGATATTAAGTATCATATGCAAAGCGATGATATGGATGGAATCATAGCGATTCAGAAAGAATTGCTAGATGAAGGAATTAAGTTGTTAAAAGCGGATGGAATAATGGTTTATTCCACATGTACGCTAAATAAGAAAGAAAATGAATTACAAATCAAGCAGTTTTTAGAACGTCAGGAGAACATGGAATTGATTGAAGAGAAAACCATTTTCCCTTATGAATATAACTGTGATGGATTTTATATGGCAAAATTGAAAAAGGTTTCTTAATCTGTAATGATGTAAAGAGAGCCAATTGATGCTATAATATACAAAATAAATAAAGGTAAAATATGAAAAGTTTATATGATTTAAATTACGAAGAAATGCAAGACTTTGCACTGGCTCAGGGCTGGAAAAAGTTTCGAGGCAAACAAATATTTAAATGGCTTTATCGCAATCGGGTAACTGATTTTGATGCGATGAGCGATTTAAACTTACAAACTAGGGATACACTGAAAGAGAATTTTGTGATATCTTCTTTAGAGTTGGTAAAGAAACAAGTATCTAAAGATGGCACTGCCAAGTATCTGTTTTCGCTGGAAGATGGTAGTTTGGTAGAAACCGTTTTAATGGTATTTGATTATGGAAAAAGCGTATGTGTAACAACGCAGGTTGGTTGTAGTATGGGGTGTACATTCTGTGCAAGTGGATTACTAAAGAAACAACGTAACCTTACAACTGCAGAAATGGTTGCACAGGTAATGTATATTCAAAAAGAATTAGATGAAGAAGAGGATCGTGTAAGTCATGTTGTTGTAATGGGAACAGGTGAACCATTTGATAACTATGACAATGTAATGAACTTCTTAAGTATTATCAATGAAGATAATGGTTTAGCAATTGGTGCAAGACATATTACAATTTCAACATGTGGAATTGTCCCAATGATTGAAAAGTTTGCGAAAGCACAATATCAATATAACCTTGCAGTATCCCTGCATGCACCAAATGATGAATTGCGTAATGAACTGATGCCGATAAATAAGGCATATCCTTTAAAGGCATTGATGGATAGTTTGCATACTTATGAGAAACTAAACAATCGCAGATTAACATTTGAATATATCTTATTAAAAGGTGTAAATGATCAGAAGATACATGCAAAACAACTTGCAAAGTTACTGCATGGTCATCATTATTACATCAATCTGATTCCTTATAACGCAGTAGATGAACAAGGGTATCAGGGTGTTGATCGAGAATCAGCAATGGAATTTTATGACACATTAATGAAACTGGGTGTTCGTTGTACGATACGTAAAGAACACGGAAGTGATATAGATGCAGCATGTGGACAGTTACGTGCAAATGAGATGAAGAAAGGAAAAGCAGTATGAAAATATATGGTAAAAGTGAAACTGGGCTGATTCGTAAACAAAACCAGGATACCTATTATTACAACACAAACGATAGCGGTGAAAGTTTTATTATCGTCTGTGATGGAATCGGTGGTGGTAATGCTGGTGATGTTGCAAGTCTTTTAGCTAAAGAATCATTAGAACAATCCTTTTTGGATAAAAAAGTATATAAAAGTGATAAAGAAAATAATGTATGGATAAAAGATGCGATAGCAAAAGCCAATGATCTTATTTTCACTCAATCAACAAGTTCTCTGGATTACAAAGGAATGGGAACAACAGTTGCTGGAGTATTGATAACAAAAAAGTCAACATTTATCTTTCACTGTGGTGATAGCAGAGTCTATGCTATATATGATGAATTAATTGCTTTGACAGAAGATCATAACTTTGCAAGTGAACTTGTTCATTCTGGAGAAGTAAGTGCCAGTGAGGCCTCTAGACATCCTAGAGGAGGCATGTTAACGAAAGCTTTAGGTATTTGGAATAAAGTGGTTCCTACAATTAATAAAATCAAAAAGGATTACAAATTATTATTAGTGTGTAGTGATGGGTTACATGGGTTTGTATCCTCATCAATTATTTCCAATATACTAGAGCAAAATTGTTCAATCGAAGATAAAGTAAATGAGCTAATTGAGGCGAGTATCAAAACTGGTGGATTTGATAACGTTAGTGTTGTTGTAGCTGAGAAGGAGGACAACTAGAATGAGTGAAAAAAATATGATTGCGAACCGATATATGGTAGTGACATCACTTGGTTCTGGTGGAATGGCAGATGTTTATCTGGCGATTGACACTATTTTAAACCGAGAAGTTGCAGTAAAAGTGCTTCGTGGAGATGCTGGAAGTGATCCAGTATCACTACTACGTTTCCAAAGAGAAGCAAGTGCAATTTCTAAATTACATCATCCAAATGTAGTGGAAGTATACGATATAGGTGAATATGATGGAAAAAACTATATTGTTATGGAGTATATTAGAGGAAAAACATTAAAACAACTAATTCGTCAGCGTGGAGCACTTCCTGTGGATGAAGCGGTTGCGATTATGAAACAATTAGTAGATGCAGTGAATCATGCACATGAAAACAACATTATTCACCGTGATATTAAACCACAAAACGTATTAATCAAAGATGATGGTACAGTTAAGATTACTGACTTTGGGATTGCATTGGCACATGATGCAGTGCAGTTAACTCAAAGCGATTCTGTTCTAGGTAGTGCACATTATATTGCACCTGAGACAACAAGAGGAGAAACGGCTACTGTACAAATTGATATTTATGCACTTGGGATTGTATTCTATGAACTGCTAACAGGAAGTGTTCCGTTTACTGGAGAAAACCCTGTACAGGTTGCAATGAAACATATGCGTGAAGAATTGCCATCAGTACGTGAGTTTAATCAGACGATTCCTCAAAGTGTTGAGAATATTATTATTCGTGCAACAGCAAAGAATCGTGTTTATCGTTATGCAAGCACAAAAGATATGACGTTTGATTTGAACATGTGTCTGATGAAAGAATTTGCAAATGTTGATAAGGTTGTATTTGATGAAGCAGAAGAACCCTCAAGTGGGACGATGGTGTTTGATGGAACAGCAAAAACGAAAATTCCAAAAGAGGATACAGATAAAAAAGATGGTAAAGATAAAAAGGACGATAGTAAGAAGAAACGACGTAATAAAATTATTCTTGCAGTTGTAGCAGCATTGGCACTATTAGGTGCTGGTGGAACGCTTGCTGTTTATTACATGGGAATTGTCGATGGATTTAGTCCTGTAGAATATGTGAATGTTCCTAATTTAGATGGCTTAACTAAAGAAAAAGCCGAAGAGTTACTAGCACAATACGGATTAGAATTATCTGAGGATATTACTTATGAGAGGACAAACGATGTTGCTGAAAATTTAATATATGAGCAATCTCCAAAATCGGGAGAACGGGTAACCGAAGGTTCTAAAGTGAAAGTGACCATTAGTACAGGAACTTATTTTATTGTTGGCAATTATGTAAATATGTCATTAGAAGATGCAGAAGCAGCAATGGCTGGTGCAAAAATTGAAGTTTTGAAAGATTACGAAGAACGCACGGATATAGCAGCAGGAATCATTTTGGAACAGTCACTTTTGACTGAAGGTGAAGCGATTGATCCGACGATTCCAAAACAGATACGCTTTAAAATATCCAAATCAATTAGTATTCAACTTGTGAATTATAGTGGAATGAGTACAGAAGCAGCAAAACAATTACTTGAGAATCAAGGTGTAAAGGTTGAATTAATTGCTCAGGATGTTCCTGAAGGTTTGGTTGAGTATAAATTTAATGTAGTAATTAGCCAAAGTCCTAAATCAGGAGAACACTATACTCAGACCACGGACAGTACTGTAAAATTGTACTATTATGAGAAAAACAATGAAGATCAAAATCAAGAACAAGAAAATGAAGAATAGGTAACTATGAGAAGAAAAGGAACAATTATCAGAATTATTTCAAATCAATATCAGTTATATGCAGATGGTGAGATATATGATGCAATAGCAATGGGGAAACTGCGTAAAGGGCAGAGCCCGATTGTAGGTGATATTATTGATTTTGAAGAATTTGAAGATAAGTATGGGATACAAAAAATATACCCTAGAAAAAACGAATTGGTGCGACCATTAATTGCGAATGTTGATCAGGCAATTATTGTAATGAGTGCAAAAGATCCAGATTTTTCTACGGTATTAATTGACCGATTGATATTTCTAATATCATATGCTGGGATTACTCCACTACTTTGTGTAACAAAAATGGATTTAGTTCCAGATAAAAATGATGAAATTTATCAATATATTGAAGACTACAAAAAAAGTGGTTATGAAGTGGTGACAACTGGAAAAGATTTTGATACAAAAGAAATTGAAAATCTTTTTACAGGAAAAATAAGTGTGCTTACTGGACAAAGTGGTGCAGGCAAATCTAGTCTGTTGAATCGAATAGATGATCAGTTGCAGATAAAAACGCAAGAGATATCCAAAGCGCTTGGAAGAGGAAAACATACCACAAGACATACTGAGTTATTTTATATCAATGGCGGATGGATTGCTGATACACCGGGGTTTTCATCATTAGATTTTGAAAGTCTGGATGTATTGACATTAGCACATAGCATTGAAGATTTTAAACCTTATACAGGGTTATGTAAATTTAATGATTGTGTTCATATCAATGAACCAAAATGTGCTGTAATTGAAGCAGTAGAGAGAAAAGAGATTGTCGATTATCGATATCGACATTATTTAGAAGTTGTAAAGATGATTAAAGAGACAAAAAAATAGGAGAACATTATGAAAAGTGAGATTATAATTGCTCCATCGATTTTATCTTTGGACTATAGTGAGGTAGACAGACAATTAGAAGAGTTAATGGCAAGTGATGCAAAATGGTTACATTTTGATGTGATGGATGGTCACTTTGTGCCTAATCTGACCTTTGGTCCAGATATTTTAAGAGGCTTTAAAAAGAAAACATCCTTATTTATGGATGTACATATTATGGTGGATGACCCAACCTTTGTATCAAAGATTTTTATTGAACAAGGTGCAGATATGGTTACTTTCCATTATGAAGCAATGAACTCGATTGAAGAGTGTATTGTTTTATGCAAAGAAATTCAAAAGCAAGGATGTAAATGTGGAATCAGTATTAAACCAGCAACACCAGTAGAAGTGTTAGATTCAATTTTGGAATATGTTGATTTGGTTTTGATTATGAGTGTGAATCCAGGGTTTGGTGGACAATCATTTATGGAAGATTCATTAGAACGCATTGCATATCTTGATAACAAACGTAAAGAGGATCAATACAACTATCTGATAGAGGTTGATGGTGGTATCAATGATGTAACAGGTAAGAAGTGTATTGATGCAGGAGTGGATGTTCTTGTAGCTGGTAGCTATGTATTTAAAGGGAACATCAAGGAGAAGGTGAAAAGTTTACAATGTCAAAAGTAATGTTGGTTGCTAACAGAGCAACGTCAATCAAAAAAGAAAAAGACTTTCATTATATTGGAGTAGATGGTGGTGCTCTATTGTTAAGTGAGCAAAACATTACAATGGATTATGCAATTGGTGATTTTGATTCTGTTGGTGAAAAGCGAAGAACTGAACTTGAAAAGATTACAACAATTGAACACCTTCCAGTTCGAAAGAATGAAAGCGACAGTGAATATGCAATCAAGTTTGCATTAGAACGATATGATGAAGTTTATATTACTGGAGTCAGTGGAGGTCGTCTGGATCATTTCTTATCGGTATATCATATGCTGGCATTTCAGGAGTATCATTTCACAATTGTTGATGAGCAAAATCATATTAGTAAACTAGAGCAGGGAACTCATCATATTCAAAAACATAAGAAATATTTATCTTTGTTTGCGGTATGTGAAAGTGAAATAACGATTACAGGAGTTGAATACCCACTGTATGATCGCAAACTGAATCTTCATGATATCTATACTCTATCAAATGAAATTATTGATACAGAGGCGATTTTAGAGATAAAAAAAGGTACTCTGATTGTAATTCAAAGCGCAGACAAAAAAAACACACTTGATTAAAGTGTGTTTTAATTAGATAGCTTTCTTTGCTTTTAATGTTTTTAAAGCACGAGCGGAAACGCGGATTTTCTTTGGCTTTCCATCTACCATCACTTTTACTGTTTGCAAGTTTACGTTCCATTTACGTCTTGTAGCATGCATTGAGTGAGAACGTTTATTTCCTGATAATGGCCCTTTGCCAGTAATTGCACAAACTCTTGACATCTGAAATCCTCCTTTCGTACTTTTTACTGCTTGGTTATAATATCATCTATTAAAATAAAAATCAAGAAGAAACTGAGTATTTTCTTTGATTAATGTTATTTGGTGTGTTTTACTTTCTTTGTTTTCTATGAAAAAACTTGTTTTTTTGTATAATGAAATATGATATCATATAGTATAGTAAGGATGGAGGTAAACAATGCAAGCAAAACAGTATTATGCTAGTATTGAATTAGCAGAAGATGAGCTTCGGTTAATTGTTGGTGAATTTTATATGTCACGCTTCAATATACTGAAAGCTGAGAGAGTTAAAACCTCTGGGATTGAGAATAAAAAAATTATAGACCAGGACAATGTTACTTCAGCAATTGTGAAGGCACTTGATGATATTGAGAAAGCACTTGGTTTTAGAATAAAAAGTATTATATTATGTATTCCTTCTGTGGATGTAAAATGTATTAAGCGACGTGTAAACATTCCAATTGAAGAAGGTAGTAAACGAATAAGACTTGCACATGCAAGATTAGGTGTTGAAAAAGCGATTGATACATTTCAAATGCCAGGGTATGAATTTGTGAATATTGGATCTATTAAATATACAAATGGAGGAATTTCTTCAAGAACGATTCCATTAGATGAACAAGCGGATGTACTTACAATGGATGTTGACTTTATCTGTGTAAATCAGAAAACAGTTTATTCTTATGTAACATGTATTGAATCTGCTGGTATTGTTGTTCAGGATATATGTTTAGAGAATTATGCAATTGCTGAAGAGTCAGCGATTATTGAAAGTTCAATGAATAACTATGTGGTATTACTGAACTTAGAAAAAAGTGAAACAGGATTTGCTTTATTCTACAAAGGGCGATTGTTAGGATGTGAAGCTTTGAATTATGGATACAGTAGAATTGCTAATGCAATTCGAAGAAAGTTTCGACTCAGTTATCGTGAAAGTATGACATTGCTGAAAGAATCAGCGATTTATGCACCAAAAGACTTAAATGATTCAATTGTTTATATCTGGTCAGAAAAAGACGATCATCGTCAAATCACCAGAAAAGAAATTTATGAAGCAATTGATGAAGAGTTAAGTAGTTGGATAGAAGATGTAAATAGTGCAAATGAAATGATTGCAGAGAACCCAGCCTCAAAAATGGTGATTAGTGGTTCAGGTGCAGATATTGTTGGTTTAGAAATATTAAATGATCGTTTTAATCTAGAAACCAATGTATATCTTCCAACAACAGTTGGAGTGAGAAAAGGTTGTTATGCAGCTACTCTAGGTTCTATCTATTGCCATAAGAAATGGCAGGAACTGCTGAATGCGCAGTCGGATACAGTAGAGTACAGTGCAACAAATACTAGAGAAATGCAAAAAGATGAGGACAATGCTTTTACAAAGAAACTAAAAAGGATATTATTAAATAAATAGCAGGAAAGAGAGGAATGTGCGGTAATGAGTGAAACAGAATTCAAAAAAGTAGTTACGATTAAAGTCTTCGGAGTTGGAGGCGGTGGTTGTAACGCTGTAAATAGAATGGTAAATGAAGGAGTTCAGGGTGTTGAATTCTTTGTGGCAAATACAGATTTACAAGTTTTGGGGACTTCACCTGTAAAGAACCAAATTGTATTGGGTATGAATGTTACAAAAGGTCAAGGTGCTGGATCGGATCCTGAAATTGGACGTAAAGCAGCAATGGAGACAGAAGCAGAGATTCGTGAAGCAATCAAGGGTAGTGACATGGTATTTGTTACTGCTGGACTTGGTGGTGGTACTGGTACTGGGGCAGCTCCATTATTTGCAAAGATTGCAAAAGAGGAAGGTGCACTGACTGTTGGTATCGTTACAAAGCCATTTAGCTTTGAAGGTGGTACGCGTACAAAACAGGCAGAAGCTGGATTACGTGAGTTAAAAGAAAATGTAGATTCATTAATTATAGTATCTAATAATAACTTATTAGAGGTAATCGGAAGAAAACCTTTAATCGAAGCATTTGAAGCGGCAGATAATGTGCTTCGCCAAGGCGTTCAGACAATTACTGATTTAATTGCTGCGCCAGCTCTTATTAACTTGGATTTTGCAGATGTAAAATCAATTATGAAAGAACAAGGGAAAGCACTTATTGGTGTTGGTATGGCTGATGGTGAAGATAAAGCAAGAGTTGCAGCAGAGAAAGCAATTCAATCACCATTATTGGAAGCAAAAATTACTGGAGCGAAGAAAGCTATTATTAATATTACAGGTGGAGAATCAGTTAGTTTATACGATGCTGATGATGCTACCCAATTTATTAAAGAAGCTGCTGGTGGTGATATCGATACAATTTTCGGAGTTGCTATCAACCCTGCATTGCAGGATCGTATTATCGTAACTGTAATTGCTACAGGATTTGATGAGCCAGTTGCGATTAAAAAGCCAGAAGCGAAAGAAATCAAAGTGGAAACATTTGATTTTGCTCCAAAGAGTACAACGACTACAACATCGAAACCATCATCTTTAGAAGTTGAAGACATTGATGATGAGGATGATGGAATTCCAGTATTCTTTAAGAAAAGGTAAATTAAAAATGGAGGAGACTCCATTTTTATAATGTTTATATCAAAGGGGGACAAATATGAGTGATAAGAACATAACCGAAGAAAAGAACAGTTTATTAGTTCAAATTGATGAAAAGCCAAAACCGTCGATTTGGGCGCTGATGAGTATTCAGCATGTATTTGCAATGTTTGGTGCAACAATCCTTGTACCTATACTTACTGGATATCCAGTATCAGTAGCAATCTTTGCTTCTGGGGTAGGAACATTGATTTATGTATTTTGTACGAAAAGAAAGGTTCCAGTATACTTAGGGTCATCATTCGCATATATTGCAGCTGTAATTTATGCTGTCCAAGCAATGGGTGGTGATATCTCGGCTGCTCAAACCGGACTAGTATTAGTAGGATTAGTTTACGTAGCAGTTGCACTTATTATTAAAGTGGTCGGAAAAGACTGGATTGATAAAATTCTGCCTCCAATTGTTATTGGACCAATGATTGCAGTTATTGGTTTAGGGTTAGCAGGTAGTGCGATCTCTAATGCTGGTTTTGTAAAAGGTGGAGAGTTCAATGGAATTGTAGTTGCAATTCTTACATTCTTAACAGCAGCATTCATTTCCACAAAGGCAAAGGGATTCTTTAAGATTATTCCATTCCTATGTGCAATTGTAGTTGGATACTTCTTTGCTTGGTTGTTGCCAACGCTAGGGTTTGGACCGGCTATTATAGATTTCAGTGCTTTTGAAACAGCAAGTTTCTTCCAAGTTCCTGAATTTGCATTCCCGTTTGCACTTGGAGACTTCAAACAATATGATTTATATTTTGGACCAGAAACACTTGCGATGCTACCAGTAGCAATTGTAACGATTTCTGAACACATTGGAGACCATACAGTATTAGGGAAGATTTGTGGTAAAAACTTCTTGAAAGACCCAGGTCTTGATCGTACGTTGATGGGTGATGGTATCGCAACGGCAGTAAGTGGATTTATTGGTGGACCAGCCAATACAACTTATGGTGAAAATACTGGAGTTATCGGTATGACGAAAATTGGATCTGTATATGTTATTATGGGTGCAGCAGTTATTGCCATTGTATTATCATTTAGTGGATATGTATCTGCAGCGATTCAAACAATTCCTAATTGTGTATTAGGAGGAATGGGAATTATGCTATATGGAGTTATTGCTAGTAACGGTCTTCGTGTATTGGTTGATAACCAAGTAGACTTTTCTCAACAAAGAAATCTTATCATTGCAAGTGCAATGTTAGTCATTGGATTAGGTGGGGCAGTATTCCCATTAGGTGAAGTAGCAGAATTATCTGGTACAGCTTTAGCAGCAATTGTAGGGGTTGTGTTGAATCTGATTTTACCAGCAGCTGATGCTGAACATGAAGTAGAGTTATAAAATACTAAAAAACATTGATGTTAAATATCAATGTTTTTTTCTTTCTATATATAGTGTAGTTGTAATTAAGGTATAAGAAAAGGAACATCCATGGATGTTCCTTAATTCTTACTATGGTGCCCGAGGCCGGAATCGAACCGGCACGGTATTGCTACCGGTGGATTTTGAGTCCACTGCGTCTACCAATTTCACCACCCGGGCAACTGCTTATTTATTATATATTGTTTTGCATTAAATATCAATAAAAAAATATTTGGAAAAAAAAGTAAATTTTTGTTCTTTTTGGGGTTTCATTATTATTTAATATGTGATATTATAAATAGGCTTTCCACTGGAAGGTTAGTGCTTAGAAACATCTTAAAAAAGAAAATAAAAAAGATGAAAAAAAAGTGTTGACATAAGGTGTAAAGATTTGGTATTATAAACAGGCACGGTTGGAAGACATTGGTCGAAAAACAGTGCAAGGTAGATCTTTGA
>NZ_JAUSUR010000004.1 GCF_030814225.1 Breznakia pachnodae | reverse complement strand
AAATGTGATAAAATGTTCATGTGATATATACCATTCATTTAAAATTGTTTTTTGTCGAACTTAATTTTATAAGGATATATCACTTTTTTCAATTCTACACTTATTTTACACTAACCAATTCACAATAGAACTTGCAAAGATATACTAATTAGTATAAAATAATATTAAAAATTCTAATGAAGTTAACTTAATGGTCGTATAGAGATTTTACTTTAAATAGAAGAAAGTAAGTTGGAGCAAAGAAGTTGGACAAACTTAGACACAGTAAAATGCATGAGGGTGGGACAAGCTTAATTCTACCTTTTTATGTGACAAGTAGTCGTACAGTAGATTATGTATAATAAACGAAAGTTATACAAGAATAAAGGAAGACTAGATAAAAGTTTGAGAACACAACAATCTTAAAGGGGATAATTACACCTAATCACTAAGTGTTCAACTGAGTGGTAAGCAAAATCAAGTGTAAAATTGTAAAGTTACATATGGAGTAAATTATTAGGGAAAACCCTATGCGAACTAGCAGGCCTGAATGGTAGTGGAACTGTTGTAAGATGTTATGATTCAATATGAAGAAGGTTTTGCGAAAAGAAAGAGAAATACTGTGGGTGGTGAGTGAAACTGCGAAGCACTTATGAACTCTGTCTTGAGTGAAAATCCAAAGCACGTTAGTGAGAGCTGGTATTATAACCTTAAGAGATTTCCATTATTTAATGGGTAAGCAAATATAAGCGTAGCGAAGTTTTAACTTGTTGATGGATAAGTCAGACGTTTTCAGGTCAATTGCATTCGTTTATTCATTTTAAGTTGAAGTAAAACACACAACATTATTTTAGTTGTTAAAGTTGCTCTATTATACTAGAAACTGACAAAATAGTATTATGGATATCATAAAAAAATATTGAAAGAAAGAGGTATGAAATTGAAAAAGATAATTGGATTGTTGGCTGTTTCTCTAATAGTGATTGTTGGTTGTGAAAAAAAACATAAAGAACCTTCGAATATTTTCCTTAATTTAAAGGAAGAAGGATTTAAATTTTCAAAAACCGAATTAACTGATATAGATTTACCTATAGTTTATATAGAAGATGATGAAGTTGAAATTTGGGTTTATATTGGATTGAATGAAGAAGATAAAAAAAACGTTGGTTTTATTATGTATTATTATGATAAAAGAAACAAAAATCATGGTGGAAGAGTGACAGATGAAGGTGTCAAATTAGCTACTCCTGATTGTGAATATTACGATAAATACACAATAGAAAAATATGAATTGAAATAAAGGAATTGGGTATAACATCGGAACAGCTTGGGGAAGTTGCAATTTGGTATTATAGCAAATAACTATAGGTAATGCGCTGTTGTTGTTATCTCATTTTGCATAGTTTTATTTGTTTTTTACAGCGACAAACTTCTAAAAAAAGAATTTGCACTTGTTGCATTTGAAGTACGAACATTGCATTATAATATTCAAAAACCAATTAATGGTAAAGAGATAAAGGTGTTAATGTTTCATTATAAATAACAAAAAAATGAAGATATAAAGCAGGAATTTCAATAATGTCAATATAAGACGTGCCAATTATGATGCAATAGGATAAGCCAAAATTGTCACTTTACATAGTAGCATTATCAGATTGCTACATCTCTATTCAATCTTGGAAGTATTATATGATTAATTAAGCCGTAGTTTATTTACTCGTTCTCAGAAAAGTTATATTGTGAATTATAGTTTTATTAAGGAAGTGAAAACAAATGTGTTGATTTTAAAGATTAAGTTAGAAACTTCAATGTATTGGAAGATACGCTCTAAAATGAAGAATAATTATTTTGTTTAACGAGTTAAGTGACGATACTAAATACGAAAATTAATGCACTCCTCCTCTTTTGGCGCTATGTGATGCAGAGAAGCCCTTGTTGTTTATTGCCTAAGTCCTATAGAATTGTACATGGAGTGAGTAAGAAAAATATTGTTTATTAAAGTATTAGATTATGTCAAGAATCAAGTTAAGTGGATAGAAAATAAAAACTTATAGATTTAAAAGGCATAAATCCTTAAATTCAATGAGAGTCATATCGTTTAATTTTTCCTGAGGATGATAATTACTATACCTTTGTATATAATCGTTTATCTGTTTGATTAATTTTTCTTCGCTCGCAGAGACATTAAGTTCAATAGATTCACTTATCAAGTGAGAAAAGAAATTTTAACAGCATGTATTGTTATAACGGTTTGCTTTTTAGACTGAAAAATCGTAACCCCTAAATCATCTAACTTCATTAAATAGTGAAGATTAGTATATTATAAAAAAGACCTTATACCTTTAATGATGGTCCCTCTCATTATCCCTTTAGAGAAGTTAGATACTAGTGTAGCCTTTCATTGTCAAGAACAGGTAGGAAGAGTACGCATATGTAGATGATGCGGATGATGTAATTTGTAAACTTGAAGTCAGACAGACAGAAAATACAAAAGTGACAGATCAAACTAAAAATGTCTTTTATGTTGTTCAAGGTAATGAAGTAACTTCTCATTCACAATTACTTGAAGCGGCAAATAAGATTATTGATGAAACAACTAAGTATTGTGGAGGAAAAGGAAAGATAATCTTTGACTCAGAGTCTTAAAATATATATATATTATTTCATGATATACTAAAGTGGAAAGTGAGGCATTATGGAAAGATTGCAAGATATTGAATTATTTAATGGTGTCAATGCACAGGAATTAGAGTTGATTTCGCCAAAAGTGATTGTGAAACATTTTAAAAGAAACGAAGTATTGTTTCATATTGGGGATTCGATTCAAGATGTATTTATTATTCTTGAAGGTAACTTAGAAATCTGTAGTTATGATATTGGAGGAAACAAGAAACTGGTGACACTTTTAGAGGAAGGAGAAATGTTTGCTGAGTCAGTCGCATTAGGTGAAGATCATATTTCACCATTTGATATCATTGCTATGAAAGAATTAAAGGTTGTCTATATCACAAAAGAAGCAATGTTTGAATTTCCTAAAAAAGTGCTAGAAAATTTAATTCGTATTCTTTCTACTAAAAATACCTTTTTAACTCATAAACTGGAGTGTCTCAATAAAAATACAGTCAAGGAGCGATTGTATGAAGTGTTGAATTTTTATCATATCAAACAGCGCTCACATATCATAAAGCTTCCTTTTAATAAAACACAACTGGCAGAGTACTTGTGTGTAAACCGTAGTAGTTTATCTAGGGAAATCCATTTGATGGAAAAAGAAGGGATTATAAAAGCTAATAAACAAGAATATATATTGAATAAAGATTATTTTTAAAATGTCGGAATTATCACATATTAAATAACATCTCAGGTTTATAGTATACCTATAAAGGAGATGTTATTTTTTATGAAAACAGCAATGTATTGTAATCAATGTGAAGAAACAGTGGCAAATAAGGCTTGTACTGTTCGAGGAGTTTGTGGTAAGGATAGTGAACTAGCAAATCTTATGGATGAGTTAAAAGAATATCTTAAAGTTTTATCATTACAGATTAACGATGATAAAGAGGATAAACTGGAAGAAAAGCGATTTATTATGAACAGTATGTTTAAACTAATCACAAATGCTAATTTTAATCATGAAAGCATTCGTAAACAGTTACTGATTGCAAAGTCATATACAAAAAAAGAAGATGTTACACCATACTATGAAGCAAATGAGGATTTGAATGCATTAAAATCATTAATCATGGGAGGTTTGATGGGGATAAGTGCATATCATTCACATGCAATTCATTTAGGATATGAAGACAACGAAATTCATAACTTTTTAGTAGATGTATTAGCCACTATTAATGATGTAAAAGAGTTAGATGTGTTACTTGAAGTCAGTGATAAGTGTGGATACTATGGAGTTAAAGTAATGGAACTTTTAGATAAGACCAATACAACTGCATATGGAAATCCAGAAATAACAAAGGTTAATATTGGTGTAGGTAATCGTCCAGGGATTCTAGTGTCAGGTCATGACTTGAATGACATTGAACAATTGCTTGAACAAAGTAAAGATAGTGGAGTTGATATTTATACACATAGTGAAATGCTTCCGGCACATTATTATCCAAAACTAAAAAAATATACACATTTAGTTGGAAATTATGGTAATGCATGGTGGAAACAAACTAGTGAGTTTGAAACATTTCATGGACCAATTATCTTCACTACGAACTGTATTGTTCCACCAAAGGCAAATGCAAGTTATGTAGATAAAACATATGCAACAGGAAATTGTGATTATCCAGGATTTAAAAGAATAAAAGAATTAGCAGTTGGAAGCAAAGATTTCAGTGAAGTAATTGAACAGGCTAAATTATGTCAGGTTCCTCAAGAAATTGAGAATGGTGAAATCACCGGAGGATTTGCACACAATCAGGTATTAGCATTAGCAGATGTTGTAGTAGAAAATATCAAAAATGGATCAATTCGTAAATTTGTAGTTATGAGTGGTTGTGATGGTAGAAAAAAGGATCGTGGTTATTATGAAGAGTTCGCAAGAACGTTGAAGGACGATACGATTATATTGACTTCAGGTTGTGCAAAGTATCGTTATAATAAACTACAATTGAAAGATATTAATGGAATTCCTAGAGTTTTAGATGCAGGACAATGTAATGATTCCTATTCATGGGTAGTAGTTGCAATGAAACTAAAAGAAGTGTTTGAACTGAATGATATTAATGAATTACCAATTTCATTTAATATTGCATGGTATGAACAAAAAGCGATTATTGTATTACTGTCATTGTTGCATTTAGGGATTAAAGATATCAAAGTAGGACCAACATTACCAGGATACTTGAGTGAAACTACTGCTAACTATTTGGTAGAACACTATGGTATTAGTGGAATTAATACTGTCACAGAGGATATTGCAACATTTGGATAAGAAGGTGAAATTATGAGCGAAATGCTTGGAAAGAAAAATGATAAAGTAAACAAATTAAAAGATTTAATTTTAAGACTACATAATGGTGAAGATGAAGACAAAGTAAAAGAAGAATTTATTGCAGATTTTAAATATGTTTCTGGTGCTGAGATAGCACAAATGGAACAACAGCTGGTGAGTGAAGGAATGAATGTTGAAGAAATCATGAGTTTATGTGATATTCATGCCTCATTATTTCAAGATAATCTTGAAGAACTTCATAGTGGTAAAGTAAATCATCCTTTTGATTATTTTAGAGCGGATAATGAGTTTCTTGATACATTTATGAAGGCTAACAATGATAATATTACATTGGCATATGTGAATGAACTGTATGATAAAGTAGATGCACATTATGGAAAGAAGGAACAATTGCTATTTCCGCTTTTAGAGTATGTAGAAATAAAGACAATACCACAAGTAATGTGGGGTGTAGATAATGAAATTCGAAATGAATTAAAAGAACTGCAGTCAGCATTAATTGAACATAATGGCAGTGAAAATTTATATAAAGCAGTTCAGCAAAGAATTCAGGATATGATTACAAAAGAGAATAATGTGCTGTATCAGATGTTGGAAGAACATTTATCGAATGAACTTTGGGACAAACTGGATAAAGCTATAAAAAATAATGAAGCAATCAATTTACAAGAAGAAGAAATATCTACTCAAACTCTATTTGAAGGATATGTGAATTTGCCTTCAGGAAAAGTAACACCATTAGAACTGGAAAAGGTGCTGAATGTGTTACCTTTGGATATTACCTTTGTAGATAAAAATGATAAGGTTGCTTATGTATCACAAGGCAAGCATAGAGTGTTTGATCGTCCTCTTACAGTTCTTGGAAGAGAAGTAAAGTTATGCCATCCACCACAAAGTGTACATGTTGTGGAAGCAATTTTAGATGATTTTAAAGCAAAACGAAAAGATCATGAATATTTCTGGATTAAATTTAAAGGCATGTATGTATATATTCAATACTTTGCAATTTATGATAACCAAGACGAGTATTTAGGAGTTGTAGAAGTAAGCCAAGATATTAGTGGTATTCAAAGTATAACTGGTGAAAAACGACTGATGAATGAATAATCTAAAATAGAACTTAGCAAATTGCTGAGTTCTTTTTCTATATGTGAGATTTTGCTTGATTACAGAAAAAATAGAAGTAAAATGAAAATTTTAATAAGGCATAGATATTACTTTAGAAAGAGAGTAACGAATATGTTTAGAGAAATTTGAAGAAATAAAAAGGCATAAACAACAAAGGAGATTTGATAATCAAAAAACAGCTTAAAAAGAATAAAATTTCAATCAAAAATGGACTAATAAAACCATCCATTGCTACGAAATAATAGTTGTGTAGGTGATTGGAGTGATAAAGAAAAGGATAAATATTCAATCATTGCATTAAAAAAAACGGTCTCTCATTTAACAAAGAATTTTCTAATCAAGTAAAGTTGCTATACCAAGATAGAAAAATGATAAAATAAATTAAGGAGACCACTATGAGAATGTCAAGGGAAATGAAGAAAATACAACATAGCGTAACGACATAAAAAACTACTATAGATGTAGCTGGGAATAATTATTAAGATGAAATTTATAAAAATAAAATCTTTATTAGGATTAGAATGAATAGAGAAGATGTAGTTGGTAACTTTCTTAGCACAATTGACAAGAGCATTGTAAGGATACCCGCCCACAGAGCGTTTCTTAAGATATTAGGGCATTCATAGTTGATATAATCCCCTAGAGTAGACAACTAAAATATATAAAGTTGTAACTACGAAAGGAGGGATTTTTTCTTATGGGAAGAAAAAATAAGTTTATACCTGAACAAAGAGAACAAGCTGTACTTAGGTACATCAATGGAAATGAATTACAAAGAAGAATTGCAGCATCTTTAGAAATAGATGGTGCTTTATTTCGAAAATGGTTGGCAATTTATGAAGTGAGTGGAATAGAAGGGTTTATATCTTCCCCACACAACACCAATTATACAAAAGAATTTAAAACGAAAGTAGTATTAGCGTATTTAAATGGTGACGGTTCGCAAGTTGATTTAATGAAAAATATAAACTTAAATCAATAAGTCAAATTACTACATGGGTAATGAAGTATAATAGTCATGAAGAACTAAAGGATTACAATCCTAGAGGAGAAGTTTCCATGACGGAAAGCAGAAGAAAAACAACACTTGAAGAAAGTATAAAAATAGTAGAATGGTGTCTTGATCATGACAAGTCCTATAAAGATGCAGAAAGTGAATTTAATGTATCCTATGCACAAGTATATCAATGGTAAAACGACTCCTAGAAGATGGCGAAAATGGACTCGAGGATAGAAGAGGTAAAGCCAAGTTAGATGAAGACCTTAATGAGCTAGAGTTATTGCGTCGTGAAAACAAGCGACTTGAACGAAAGTTGGAAAAAGAACGATAATAGCATTAAAAAAAGTGAAGGAAATCGAAAGGAGGCGGTATTCGCCAAAGGGAAACAAGAACCGCAATACTTAGCAATTAAAGAATTACACGAAGATAAAGGATGGAGCATTAACTGGCTATGCAATGTATATGGCATTGCCAGAAGCAGTTACTATAAATGGTTAAATCGCAAACCATGAATTAGCTAATATAATTCTTGATTATGATGAGCGTTTTGGACATATATTAGGATATCGTAGAATGACGGAATGGATTAATGTATTGAATCACAAACAATACAATTATAAGCAAGTACATCGAATTATGATCTTACTTGGTGTACATGACATTATTCGTGCAAAACGAAGTAACTACAAAAAAGAATACTCCACAAGTCACTGCAGAAAATCTATTAGTAAGAGATTTTAGTGCATCAAAACCAAATGAGAAATGGGTTACAGATGTGAGTGAGTTCAAAATTAAGGGGATGAAGAAAAATCTTTATTTAAGCATTATCATGGACATATATGATCGTAGTATCGTAGCTGTGCATATCAGCGATAGAAATAATAATAAACTTGTCTTTATTACTTATAAATAAGAAAGCAATCATAAAATATGTAAGTATCTATAACAATACCTGGAATGAACTTCAGTCCAAAGTCCATAATAAGGAAATGATTTTTAATTTTAGATTCAATCGCATCTATTTTAGAGGATAGAAATTCAATTTGATGAATAATATTCTTAATAACACTTGATAGAATGTCGGAATGATAGCCAGCGGGGTGTTTGACGATTGTTTTTAAATCATGAGCTTGAGTTAAAGAACGGAATTTCTGCTTGGAATTAATGGTATTGAATAAATCATCAACCCTAGTTTCTTTAATCTCTTTAGCAGCACTATATTTCTTAAGTAAATTATAAAAACTGTCTGTTTTAATAGAAAAATTAATGAAAAGCTTAAGTTCAGGGAAAACATGATTTAAATAAGCAGCAAGTCGTATATATTCTCTAAATCACCGCTTAATGAGATTGTCTCTTTCTTTTGAGAAAAAAGTTAATTCATTATTAGAGAAAGAATCATTAATTATACGATTTTGATTGATAAAGAGAAAAGATGTAACCATAATAGCATCAACTTTATCATCCTTAACATCTGGAATGTTAATCCACAAAATCATTTCGATAAAAGAGAGTTAATTAGTTCAAACGAATAGGAATGATTGGAAAGGATATTATCATGATAGTGAGCAATGGATTCAAAACCAATACAAACATAATCTTTTTAAAAATTAGATGAATGAGAAGGAAGATGAAAACATCTATATTATTCTCAAAAGAAAAAGGCTGTATAACCACTTGATTAAACTAATCAATAACACAAGAATAATGAGTAAATTTGAAAATACCGATACCAACAAGATAGGTCATAAAAAGACGACTTTTTAGTTGATACAATTTTAATATATATTTCCAGCATCGATATAACAAGGCTTTTTCATTTCTTTGATATTTTTCAAAAATAGTAGGAGCAAATATTCCATCTCGTGTTGGAACAATCAATTCAATCGTTCCAACACGAGGCGTATAATAACACTCATAATAATCATTGCGCTGTGAAATATGTTCTTCATCTAAAACATAGGATTCTGCTTGAATATAGTTATATCTTTCCTTTGACACAATTATATGGACTTTGTCAGAATGAGTTGTAAATAATCTTATTCAATTGCTATTTTACATAACCTATATATATTGCTAATATAAAAATTTGATATAAATTTTATCAAGCTTGCATAAAATATTAGCATAGACATTTTCAAAAAAGAAAACTGCATTGTGTTTTTTGAAAACATAACCATGCATATATCGAATAGAATAACCATGGTAGCCAACAAAAAAGAAATTGGTGGTTATAAGGTTTATTATACAAATATTTGAAAACGTCCAATAATATGGCGAAAGGAGAAAGAAAAATGAAAAATAAAAGACTGATTAATAATTTTAGTGAAATGGTAGAAATAAGTTCTGTTTCAAAGTTTGAAGGAACTTACCATGAGTATTTAAAAAAATTATTCCAAGAGTTAGGGTGTGAGATGTATGAAGATAATACACAAGAAAAAACAGGTTTAGGTGGAAATAATTTAGTGTTTACATTATCAGGTAAAGAAAATTATGAGCCGATTTTCTTTTCTTGTCACACAGACACGGTAGAGCCTGGAGAAAATATCAAAGTAGCAATAGATAATGATATTATTTATTCAGCTGGTGATACTATTTTAGCTGCAGATAATAAGGCTGGTATCGCTGCATTAATAGAGGCAATCAAACAATTAAAAGAACAAAATCTTCCTCATGGAACAATTGAAATTATATTATCACCAGGAGAAGAAATCGGATTAATTGGATCGCAAGCATTTGATGTAAGCAAATTAAAATCCAATTATGGGTATGTATTAGATAGTGCAGGGAAGGTTGGTAATATTACAATCGCAAGCCCTACATTAATAAAAATGAATTTTCAAATCAATGGAAAATCAGCACATGCAGGTTTAGAACCTGAGAAAGGTGTGTCAGCTATTACAATTGCAGCAAATGCTATCGCAAAAATTAAAACGGGAAGACTTGATTCTAAAACAACAGTTAATGTAGGAACTATTAAAGGAGGAGTTGCGACAAATGTGGTTGCAGATAAGACGGTTGTCGAGTTAGAAATCCGTTCAATCTCACATGATACATGTTTGTCAAAAGAGAAAGAAATTCGTAATACATTTGAAGATATGACATATCAATTAGGTGGAACTATTGATGTAGAAAGTAATATTCTTTGCGAAGGATACGAATTCAACGTTGAAAACACAGTTGTGAAGAAAGCATTGGAAGCAGTTAGACATATTGGTAGACAACCAGAATTTGAAATTAGTGGTGGTGGCAGTGACGCGAATTCATTTAATACCAAAGGAAAAGAAACACTAAATTTGTCAATTGGATATGAAAAAATTCACACAACCGAAGAATATATACCAATTTCAGAACTGCAAGCAACAGTCGACTTAGTTCTCGCATTAGTCCAAAACCAAACAAGGGAGTAAAAACATGAAAATCGTAAAACAAGGAGGGATAATTACCTTAGCAATTATATTAATATCAATATCCATTAATATGTTTCTTGGTGCTCATAACGTAGCAGCTGGAGGCGTAAGTGGTTTGGGAATCTTAGCAGAAGCAATGTTCAATATTAATCGCTCTTATGTTGTATTAGTTTTAAATATTCTAATGCTAGGTCTCGCTTTTAAGTTTCTGGGAAAAGATGCATTTATAAGAATTTTAGCAGGAAGTATTTTATTACCTATTTTCCTTTACTTAGTACCCGAGTATCAATTAGTCAATGATACAATCTTATCTATTATATTTGGTAGTATGATTTTTGGAGTTGGTGTCAATATGCTTTATAAAATAAATGCATCTAGTGGTGGGACAACTATTCCTCCAATGATCATGAAGAAATATTATAATTTGAATCCATCATTAGGATTGTTATTCACAGATTTAGCTATCGTAACCCTTAACCTTATTGTTTTTGGAACAGATGCATTTTTCCTTGCAGTACTATCCTTAATTATTACTTCAATGATAATGAGTTATTTAGAAACTGCATTCCACCAAAAAAAGGTAATTATGTTAAGAAGTAATGAGCATTTAGAAGAAATAAAGATATTATTACAAAAAGAACTAAACCGAGGAGTTACAATGTTGCATGTTAATGGTGGAATGTCGGATGAACTTGGTAAAATGTTGATGATTGTTTTAAATCAACAACAGATGCAAAAAGCTCTAGATATTATCAACAAGATTGATAAACATTCCTTTGTCATTATTCACAAAGTTTCGGAAGTTCACGGATTAGGGTTTACATATCAAAATTTATAAATTAATTTACAGAAAGGTGATGAATTATGAATCCAGTTATAGCATTTACAGTTATTATGATGATATGGACAATAAGTGATGTAGTTTCAAAGAAAACAAAAACACTACTATCTTCCCTGTTCATAGCATCTATTATTTTCTTATTAGGTTTTAAAACAAATATATTTCCAGAGGATTTGCTTACTAGTTCTTCAATACTAACGTTAGGAACAACTATTGTTGGTTTTGTGATTGTTCACATCGGAACGTCAATCAGTATCCAAGATTTCAAACAACAATGGAGAACATTTCTTATTGGAGTAAGCGCAATTCTAGGGATTGTTACATTTCTATTTATATTCGGTTCATTGTTTGAATCAACTAATTATATTATCGCTGCAATAGCAGCAATTAGTGGTGGTACGATTTCAATTGTTATGGTGCAAGAGCAAGCACTACTTCTAGGTTTGGTATCTGTTGCTGTGTTACCCGTTTTAATTTCAGCATTTCAAGGAATCATTGGGTTTCCTTTAACTTCATTAATTTTACGAAAAGAAGCAAAGCAAATTCAAACAAAGTATCGCAATGGTGAATTAAAAAGTGTTACTACTGAAGCAAAAGAAGAGACCACTGAAGGGAAATTACCTCCGGCGTTACAAACAACAGCAGGAACTTTATTTATTGTTGGTTTGGTAGTCGTGATTTCTATGACATTAAGTGATTTGACTGGTGGAATTATTAATACATTTATTATAGCTTTATTAATGGGAATCACACTAAGAGCTACAGGAATTTTCAAAAAAAATATCCTTTCAGGAATTGATGCTTTTGGACTCATGATGTTAGGTGTATTGGTTATTATCTTTGGGCCTTTAGCAACAATATCATTCCAAGATTTAGTCGATTTAATCATCCCATTGTTACTATCATTTGCTGCAGGAGTAAGTGGAGCAATCGTATTTGCAGTTATTTCAGGAAAAGTATTGGGTTACAGTACTGCAATGTCAGTTGCAATTGGATTAACATCTTTATATGGATTTCCTGGCACAATGATTTTAAGCCAAGAAGCAGCGAAAGCTGTAGGTGAAAATGAGGAAGAGGTAAAAGTAATTGAAGATGCAATTTTACCTAAAATGATTATTGCTGGATTTTCAACAGTAACTATTACTTCCGTATTTATTACCAGCATTTTAATTAGATTTATTGCATAACTATAGGAATAAACAAAAAATCATTTTAAATCTATCCTTTCTTGTCAAACTAAGAAAGGATAAGTTTCTTTATGAAACTAACAGTTAAAAAGGAATATTGTGGATCACATCATTTCAAAAAATATAATATCACTAAACAAATATTTAATATTATATACGTCTTATTGAGCAACATGGAATATAGCTTATTCACAATAAAAAATAGAATTTATTCAAAACATTTAAACAATGTTACATTAATCAAGTTTTATTAAATTTAAAATTATTTAATATTGTGTTTTTTGAATATAAGATTATCAAATATAGATATATTTGTAAATTAATTTCACTTTTTTAAGGTAAATGGTGATAATCAGCAAGAAACAATCAAAATAAGAAACTAAAATTAAAAATAGTCTTCCATTCACGAACTATGGAGCACTCATTTTCAACATGTTCTAGCTACTGTATCCTTTTTATAAACAACATAGAATCCAGATGATGAAAGTTTCAAGCATCATAATATTCAAAATTTGAATATAGTGGTATTGTTAATTAAGAGGTGTAGTATGCAACATATATTTTCAAAAAGAGATCAACGTAAAATTCAAATTATTGAATATTTAATTGATTATCAGCAGACAACATTAAAGGAATTGTGCGAGGAATGTAATTTACCAATCAAAACAGTTTGGAGTGATATTAAGGAATTAAATAATATCATTACTCCTGTATCAATTGATGCAGATCAAAACGGAATCTATTTACATCTTCCTCCAGCTTATTCTATCCGATATATTTATATTCAATTATTGCATCATAGTAATGAATTTACAGTATTGGAATATGTTTTTTTCAATTCTAGGAGAAATTTAGAAGAGATTGCTGAATATATTGGACTAAGTGTTGCAACGCTCAGAAGGATAATCACAAATATTAATGATGGATTAGAATACTTTCAAGCAACAATAAAAACAAATCCTGTTTCAATTGATGGAAATTATCGCAATATAATAGACTTGATTAGTTATTTACTTTCAGAAAAGTATATATACGAAGAAGAATACTTACAGAGTTCCCAAGAAGTAGTGTTGACAGAACTCTTCAATAGTTCTTCAATCATCAAACAACATTTACAAAATTATCCAGACTACAAAAAAATGAAATTATGGATATATGTTCGTATTGTCTATTATAAAAGTCATCCTTATATTGCTGAAAAACCAATGCTAGATTCATATGTTTATAATCTTTTTGATTTCAAAAAAAACCATTTGGCTTATAAAGAATTTGAGAGAGTTTTTGAAATTGAATTTACTCCAGAGATTGCTATGTTTTTATTTGAAGTTTTCTGCAATAAAGAACATATCCTATCATTTGACGAACTATCAGTTCTAATGAAATCAAAAGACAGTTATTATCAATTTGTAATTAGGATTTTTGATTTATTGGATCGTCTTGCAAGTATTTATGATATTACTTTGGATAATAAAAATGAATTAGTTATAGATATCTGTAACACATTAACATTGCACGGTGCTCGCCCATATATAATTTATAATAAACGAAAAACCTTCATTCGTGAATTGACTCATCATCATTTATTATTTTATCAAACAACAAAAAAGTTGGTGAAACAAATATTTGGTGAAACATTAAGTGATGACAAAATTAATGAAATAATTTATATCATTATTACACATTGGGGAAATTTATCGATAAAACTTACTAATAAATTCCAATCAATTTCCATGGCTATTCTTATGGATACTGACGAGGAAAATATGGAAATTGTGAAAGAAATTTTACTCCAAAGAATGATTTACAAAATTGATGTGTTTAAACCATCTAGTTTATCTCTATCAACGATTGTTAAAGAATTACCGAAAATTGATTTACTAATTACAAATATTCCGGGATTAGATGACTTAGAGTGTAAAGTGATCTGTATACAAGACTATCCAACAACAAGAGATCTGATCCATGTTTTAGAGTCAGAGGAACACATTATACGAAGTAAGATGAGTGCTTAATATTACCTCAGTTTGATGTGCTTAAAAATAAGTCAAAAATAGGTTTAGATAATGGAAAGATTAAATTCCCTCGATTATAATAATTTTAATTGTTGGTTCTATTTGATATAATTTAATAATAAAAAGGAGGAATTCTTATGAGTTATGTGAAACCACAAACGGTATCTGGCACTACCACGAATGTCAGAATAATATATGATGGTGGTGAGAATGATTTTTCTGTCGCTATTGTAAATTGGAAAGGTCGTGAAATGTTTGCTATGAGATGGAATGGAGATAAAGAAAAACAATTAGGCTTTCCAGTGATGGGGAAAACACCATTATGGTTAGTCTTACCTGAGGGTATTGCTAAGGAGGGGGTTAATAGTATCATTAGCAAAGTTTATAATGGATAATGATAATAAAATGATGAAATACTAATTTTATCCAATTAATAGTATTTTAGCAATACAATTTAAAAATAAAGAAATTTCTAATATAGTTAGTAGAAATAATTGTAAAGATGTGCAAAAAATTTCATCTAATGCATAACTTATTCATTGTATAATTTAAATAACAAAAATACTGATAAGGCCCATATAATTGTGTAAAAGAAAAAAAAGTCACTGAAGACTCTGTTATGATGTTAGTGACAAAATAAACACATAAGGAGAATTTTATGATCCAACTAAATATTACTTTAGAATCAGAAGAGATTCAGGACATCGTCGAAAATAGTGGTGCGAATGATTTAGCGAAGTAGATATCAACACATATTTTTAATCAATTGATGGAGAAGGAAAGAGATACTTATATTCAAGCAGATCCCTATGTTCGAGATGAATAACGTGTTTCACAACATAATGGTTATTACGAACGTCATTATACGACTCGTGTTGGAACGACTGTTCCTAGAATACGTAATGGAGTAATTACTCCTTCTATTTTCGAAAAGTATCAAAGAAATGAAAAAACATTAGTAGCTTCTATGTTGGAAATGTATATTCAAGGCGTATCGACCAGAAAGGTATCTAGTATTGTAGAAATACTTTTGGATATACAGTGTCAAAATCCTTTGTAAGTTCCCTCACAAGTTCCTTACACGAAGTTGTGAAAGAATTCTTAAACCAACCACTTAAGAAGGTATATCCATTTCTATTAAGTGATATCTTATTTATTAAAGTGAGAGAAGCTTCAAGGGTTGTATCAAAAGCATTTCATGTAGTATTAGGTATAAATGAAGGTGGACAACGTGAAGTACTTAGCATCATAATAAAAGATACAGGATCTCATGAAAGTTGGAAAGAAACTTATACTTCGCTACAATCACGAGGTTTGAACGATGTAAATATGGTAATATCGGATTCACATCTAGGAGAAGTAAAAGCCATTAAGGAATACTTTGTAGGAGTATCCTGGTAAAGTTGAGAAGTGAATTTTATGAGAAATGTATTTAATAAGTTACCCAAGAAGTTCATCAAGAAATAAAAGTATTGTTTAAGATGTTCGACATTAAACAAGCAAGAAAAAAGCGAGATGAAATAGTAAATAACTATGAAAGTCTTTATCCAGCAATGGTGAAGTGTTTAGATGATGGATTTGAAGATTCGTTTCAATACTGTTCTTGTGAAGAAACCAAGTACTCAAGGTTAAAAAGTAAAAAAATGTTGGAGCGAGTAAACGAGGAAATAAGACGATGAGAGAAAGTAGTACAAATATTTCCTAATGATGAATCCACACTACAATTGATTGGATGTGTCTTAATAGATATTCATGATTAATGGATTTCAAGACCTAGACAATATATCAAATATGAAGATAATGCAAAAAGGTGGATTAATAACTAATCAATTTACTAACTCATAACACTTTTACACGTCATTCTGGACTTGACTAAAACACTATCATTTATTAATAGAAAAACATTAGAATTTGAAAAAAGACCAAGTAAAATAGGCACAGAAATAAAATCCAGTGTAAATCTATTTTTGAATCGGCCTTTTTTAGTGGACCAATACAATAGAAGCATTTTATTATTATCAGCACATGTGTAAAGTAAACGTTGCTTTCTGTCTTTTTTAACGCTAGGAGAAGGTTGAGATTTACAATAACGAACACGTCTAAGTAAATCAATATTCTTGACTTCTAAATACCCTTTATTAATAAACCAATAAATAGTTGCTAAAGAAACAGGAAGGACAATACTGTCACTGGATATTTAATGATATAGAGACTGACGCTTTTCTTTTACTTGGTGAGTAAGTAGACAATTCAGTTTTTCAATTTCAATCTCTGAGGTATGAGACCTTTCTCTGGATTTAAATAAAATGGAATAATACTCTTTATATGGTTAAGAAGGATTATAACGATATTTAGATTTACGATAGTATTTAAAATTATCACAATGATTGCAAATCCAAGGAGTCTTAGAAAGCTAGGACAAGATTCCAACCCAAAGTTAGGACAATAGTGATAACAATAGAACCCTTTGTGGAAGATACGAACATGTTTAAAATGTTTATCTTAGAAGTATTTAGAAAAGTAACGAGGTTTTTTTTCAGTTCTCTGGAAATAGTAGAAGTGGCTTTATTAAGAAATGAATCAGCTTTACGAATACTATGGATCTTGATAATACAATTTAATAATTCAGTTCTTTCTTCAATAGTGAAGTGATTTTTTAATTATTAATGATTTCTTTTCTTCTATAGATAGCGCTATTTATATTTGCAACATAACACGTTATTTTGCAAATTCAATAGTTTTATGACAATCGGTAGGTTGAAAAAGATAATTGGTATGGCTGTGGAATTTTTGGTTTATTTAAAGGAATAACTAACAACTAAAAAGCCCGTCTCACTATATGGGGACAGGCCTTATCAGGGAATAAAGAAACTATCATCTATATTGCTTTCCGTCGCACCTAATGTAACTATATTTGTTACTTGATGATTGTTCCTTATCTCTATTTACAATATAAAATATATCATCTCTTTTGTAAAGATAATGGAAATATTGGTTTGTTTCTTGGAATTTTTCGTAAACTGTTTTCCGTTAATTGTATAATAAAAAATAGTCCACAATAATGTGAACTATTTCCGATAAGTGAATATTAGGGAATAATGTTATAAGAGCAATTATGGATAAGTGTCCAATTATTACAACAATTCACTTATCTTTAATAGTGATTTCTTCCTTTCCCTTAACCTCTGTGTGGACTTGTGGAGATAAAGAAAAAAAGGATTCTAAAACTTGAATCAATTTATATTTCATAAAAGTTTTAATACTAATTCATAGATTTATGTGTTGCATCTTGCCTCTTCTTTTTTTCTTATCTCCGTATATACACTATCATAACTATTTTAATAATTCATTAAATTAGAATAAACTTAACCGCTTTGGAATTTTTAGCTTTTTAATGGAATAACTGGTATTGACTAAACCACTGAATTACTCTACATGATTTCTTTTCTTTGTAAGTTACAAAAAGCGCTCACCTTTTACAGTGAGCATTTTTGATATGTAATATTGATTGAGGATCAATACATTTCAAGTACATTTATGGAGAAAAGATACATTGATTATCCACTTATCATTTATAGTATACTGTTTGTTGGGAAGTTTGCATAGTGATAGTAGCGAAAAATCATAGAGTATAATTTAATTGTTTCTTGGACTTATATCCATATCATTTTCTATGGAAGCATTAAAAACTCCCCGCAGGGATGCGAGCAGTAGGAGGGATATAATGTGAAGTAAGACTATTAAGTCTTTTCCTAAGGTAATGATTCACATCGTATAAGTTAATTTGTTATCTAACTTAACTTTCATTATATTCATTTTACTAATAAAAACAACCCAAAATTTATAGGACAAGGGTTGCTTTTATTGTTAGGTTGTAAAGCATTGCTTATCGACTATAGGAAAGATAATATTTTACTTTACAATTTTATAATATCACAATAAAATATATTGTCCACTATATTGCAAAAAAACAGCCCACTCTACAGTGAGCTATTTTCGATAAGTGAATATTTGAGAAATTGTACTATAAGAGCAAATTATGAATGAGAGTTTACTTCATAGCAGTTTCACTTATCAATTGCAGTGTATCTTCCTAGATCCCTTTTCCACTGGGAGATAATAAAATTGTTTAAATCATAAATATTGCTACAATCTTTTGCATACATCATAAATGTCAATATTTTAGATTTTGTACATTTTCTATTTCCTTATCTCCACCATCAGTTTAACACATCATTTTATATTAGTAACTCATACACTCTGATTTCTTAAAATTTGGAATTTTTAGTTGCTCTAGCGGAATAATTGGTATTGACTAAATGGTTGAAATACTCTACCACTTGTTTAAGATATAAAAATACCCAAATTCACCTGAATGTGGATATACAAAGCATAGAAGGACGAAATAGATCTATGCTTTGTACTTTTATTATATTCCTTTTACATAAATAAAAAAGACCTTACGTATGAAAGTAAGGTCAAGTATAAGTGTAAAATAAGGAAGAAGATAGGAAAGGGATATATACAACCTCATTTTACTTTTAATATTATATCAAAAAAATTACTCATGTCAATTGTAAGAATAAGTAATCCAAACGGGTCACACCTTTATTCACTCGACCTGTTTGGATCACTTATTATAACATATCAAAAAAATATACAAAGACAAAACGAGAGAGTCATGTCTTTGCATTTCAGTAGGAGGGAACCTACCCTTTACAAAGTGAGGATGTGTCTTGGAGGGGCTACATCTTCGCTTTGCTACATTATTATAGCATTTAAAACAACCATATCCACATTTATTTTTACGAAGTTGTTTTTCAGCAAATAAAAAAGGCTACCCTATTACAGATTGCCAGATAGATTACAATATATCAAATCTATAAATCATGAAAGGATTTGATACATTGTGCGGCGTTAGAGATGCTTCTCTAACAGAATCAATTATAATTGTTTTATTTTATTAATGCAATTAAAAAAACACCTTAATTAGTGGTTGATTGTGGGTTAAATAAATTAGACATGCAGAGAGTCACATGTTCTGTATTTATTGATATAATTAGTTCTTATCTCTGCTAAATTTCCAGCGTACAAATAATGAGCATCAATTAAATACATTTATATCCTAAATGGTATACTATAATACCATTATAAATATTGTTGTAGCCAAAATATTTTGATTTATAAATCAGTTGAAATCCATCTGTAATGTCTATATCTTTCAATATATTCTTATATCTACTAACTTTTCCATTATCAAGTCTACTAAAAAGAAAATAATCTCTTCTTCACTTAAAATTTTACCATTTAATTTTTAATATATCTTCTATTTTCCTTCATCTTTCCAAATCCCTATTTTTAAATAGTTTATTAGCGAAGTAATTCTCTATATTTTCAATACTATTTGTTGTTTTAAATTCTATTAAACAATTCATTTTATCAGATTTGTGATTTTACTTTTTATCAATTGCTATTTTTAGTTTTTAATATGATAATGTCAGTATAAGAAGTGACAAAAATGCATTTGCTAATATTGAATCACAGAATATTTCTCCCTATTTTAATAATGCTTATTTATCGTTAATATTATCGAATGTTTTCGTATTGCTTTGCTATCAACTGAAAGAATAAATTTGATGATTCTAAATCTAGTGTAGAACAACGGATTATGCAACTGGCACAATATAGATATTTACAAATCAGAAAAATATATATTCCACAAGATTATACATTAGATGCCAGAACTGGATACAAAGCAGTTACATTAGGGAAGGTTGGACTGCAAGCAATGCATGTAGCTGGTTACCCAGTGACAGATTATAGAGATACTCTTCGTAATGCATCACCTTATAGATTCTATCATCAAGTACAAGTTGCGACAGTATGTGAATGTATGAAACGAAACTTCAATCAGTCTGCAGATAGCAAATTTAGGATTACTAGGATATTAAGTGAAAAGGAATCTTGTTTACCTAAACGAACTAAGCAGATCGAATAATTTTACTGGAGAGGAAAGCAAACGATACTTTAACAATGAATTTGAGGAGAGTATTGCATATTCCAATGTTTATTTAAGATATAGTGTTGCTCCAGAAGTAAAATCGATTTTTACTGAAAATTCTTATTTAGTACGTGCAATAAATCCAAAAGATTTAACAAGTTATGAAAAAACGTTAGGAATGATAAATATATCTTCTTTCGAGCTTTATAATGAGGCATATAATGCTCAATATAATTATGTTTTAATAAAGGAAATATTCATTATTTATTTTAATATTTATTCGTTATTAATTATTTAGTTTTTTGATAATGCTACTATGTAAAGTGCCAAAAATGATGCAATAAGAACAACCAGAAATGGCAATGTAATTGCATCAAAACACCATGATACAATTTCTTATATTAAATAGGAGAATCAAAATCATGGATACAAACTTACATGGAGAATTATTGATATATATGAACATGAACATAAAACCAAATTTCAGTGCATTACAGAGGAAGTATGGAGTGAATCGACATACGATATCAAAGTACTGGAAACAAGGTGGAAGACAAACAGTGCAGAGGAAAAAGAAAAAAAGTAGATTAGATCCATATCAAGAAGAAATCATAAAGCTACTTCAAAAACCAGGAGTAAATAATCGAGGAGCATATGAATACATGATTGATAAGTATTCGGTGGAAGAATTGGGAACTTATAATAATTTTCGCTCCTATACTTATCGAAATGGAATAAAAGCGAAAAAGAAAGAAAAACCACATGTGCGCTTTGAAACGAAACCAGGTGAACAGTTACAAGTAGATTGGAAAGAAAATCTACAATTACAAACGAAACAAGGAGAAGTCATTCAATTTCATTTAATGAGTTCGACACTGGGACATTCACGAATGCATCTCTTTGTGTACACCAAAAGTAAAACAACAGAAGATTTTCTTCGATGTCTAATTGATATTTTCCAACAATTAGGTGGAGTACCAAGACATGTATTGACCGATAATATGACAGCAGTGGTAAGTATAACCAATGGACATAAACGAAAACACCCAAAAATCAAATCCTTTGAAAATGATACGGGAGTGCAAATCAAGTTGTGTAAAACAAGAAGTCCACAAACCAAAGGAAAAACAGAATCAGCGAATCGATTTGCATCATGGTTACAAGCATATGATGGAGAAATCGAAAGTGAAAAAGAACTGATAGAATTGATAGAACAATTAAATTACAAGATAAACAACACAATCAATCAGACAACAAACTTACCACCAATCAGCTTATTTGAAAGTGAAAAAGAAGCATTAAATCCATTACCAAATAAAGTAATGATGGAAAGTTATATAGAGGGAGGCAGTACCCAAAATGTGCCGTCAACGCTACTTATAACCTATCAGGGGAATGGCTATTCAGTCCCCTCAAGATATATTAATAAAAGGATACGAATCGTCCCAATTGGAACGAAAATATATTTATATCATCAATACACACTGATAACGGTACATGATATTCAACACAAAAAATTCAACTATCATATGGATCATTATCAAGAAGCGTTGAGAAATTCAATCCACAACAAAGATATTGATATAGAAAGTGTTGCAAGAGAAAATCTTGAGTTATTAGATCAGATAGGAGGCAACCAGCATGGCAACACCATATAATAAATTAATTAATAATTTGGAGACCGTGAAATTAGACAAGATGAGAGAAGGTTTGGATAGTTATATAACCTTTATTAATGATGGAAAGAAAACAGTAATAGAAGCACTGTATGAACTTACAAATCTAGAAATGGATTTACGAGAGAAAAGAGCAATTAATGCATGTGTAAGAACAGCAAACTTTCCCTATATCAAAACCTTTCAAGATTTTGATTTTAGTTATCAGCCATCAATAAAAAAAGAGCAAATATTAGATTTTCAACAATTGAGATTTTTAGAACAGAAGGAAAATATAATATTTATAGGAACACCAGGAGTAGGTAAAACTCATTTGTCAGTATCTATAGGAGAAGCAGCAGCAAGAAATCGAGTAAGTACATATTTTATTAACTGTAATGATTTAGTTCTGCAGTTAAAAAGAGCACACATGGAGAATCGATTAGAAACACGATTGAAGCATTTCGCAAAATATAAAATACTGATTATAGATGAGGTAGGATTTTTACCATTAGATTTAGAATCATCAAATTTATTCTTCCAGTTAATAGCAAAGCGATATGAAAAACATTCAACAATATTAACGACAAATAAGCCATTATCAAAATGGGGAGAAATCTTTGGTGATCCAGTATTAGCAAATGCGATTTTGGATAGAGTATTGCATCATTCACACGTTATCAACATTACAGGACGTTCCTATCGAATTAAAGATAAGCTCGTAATGATTGAAGAAGAAGGTGATGCAATTAACTAACCAAAAATGATGCAATAAGAAGTGCCAGTTTTGGCTTATCCTATTGCATCATAATTGGCACTTCTTATATTGACATTATCATGTGTAGTGTATATGAGTTTTTAATAGTATTTTGTAAAAATACATATCCCAGAGATTAAAAGATTTCAATTATCACATAAAAAGTATTATTTATATCGTAAATAGACGTGCAAATAGAAACAGTACATAAGAAGATATAACAGAGTCCACATGCAAAAGGAATATAGACACTGACAACAAAGTATACAGATGTATGTGAACGAACCTTAGAAGAGGTTTATAGGCAGCCTGTGCACAACTATACATATCGTTTGCTTCAAAATATGAATAAGCATATTCAAAAGAAAAATGAAGTTGATGAGAGTGATTAATTTACAAATGAATATAATTCCAATCGAAAAATGGCCCACAAATACGTGGGTCTTTTTTTGTATAGAGGAATAAATATAGTATGATCTGTTTGTAGCAGAGGTGGTTGTATGAGTGAAGATAAAAACGTAATTAAGTTTATTGATAATGAATTGAGCTTAGAAGTGCAAGTAAGTCCTGAAGAAGATACTGTTTGGTTGGATCAAAAGCAATTGTCAGAGTTATTTGATAAAGATCAGTCGGTTATATCCAGACATATAAAAAAGATTTTTAGTGAAGGTGAGTTGGAAGAAGGAAGCAATATGCAAAAAATGCATATTGCAAATTCTGATAAACCAGTGAATTTTTACAACCTTGATGTCATTATCAGCGTGGGCTATAGAGTAAAGAGTCATAGAGGAGTTCAATTTCGCAAGTGGGCCAATAAGATACTCAGAGAATATTTAATCAAAGGGTACGCACTTAACCCTAAAGTTTTAAGTATACAGGATTATAACCATGTAGTTGAAATACTAGATAACTATCGGAAGGTGGATGGTAAACTCACTGTATCAAGTGATTCAATATTAGATTTTCTTATTGCATATAGTGATGGGCTAAAGATACTTGATGACTATGATCATCATTCAATACAAGTTCCAGAAGGTCAAAAAGCAATTTATAAAATAACTTATGAAGAATGTATGGATGTAATAAAAAAATCGAAATTTCAAGAAAAAGGTGATAAATTTGCTATTGAAAGAGATGAATCTTTTCGCTCGAGTATTGCAACCATTTATCAAAGTTTTGGAGGAGATGATTTATATCCTTCATTAGAAGATAAAGCAGCGCACCTTTTGTATTTTATAACAAAGAATCACTCTTTTTTTGATGGAAACAAACGAATTGCAGCAACAATTTTTTTGTATTTTATGGATAAGAATGAAGCACTATTTTTAGATAACAAAAAAAGAATAAGTGAAGAGACATTGGCCACTTTAACAATTCCAATAGCATCAAGAGGACCAAAAGATATAGAATTGATACTAAATTTGATAAAGTTACTAATAAAATAATTGGAGGAGAAATAAATATATGAAAAAGAAGATACAAAATTTAGAACAAATAAAAATGATGATTAACAAACCAGATATATTATATGTTCATTGTGATGAAGATGATTTAATGGTAGAAATGTCAAAAGTTATATTGAAAGGTATAGATGAATTTATAGCGGTTGTAAATAAACTAAATCCAGAAATTATATTTTATGAAGAAACATACTTGAGTCCTAATATGTTTCTTATTGAGGAAGAAGATATCGAAGACTCTGCTCTTTATGATTTGGATGAGGAATTGGCTTATGATGAGGTCAATGAATACCATAGAAGACTATTTGATGTAGATTTTTCTGGTGTATTTCAAATTACTGTTTCATGTTTATATCAAGGCACAAATCTTGTTTATAGTGAAATTAATAGAAGCATAATTGAAGATAATGATATATATCCTTCTGGAAAAGTAGCGATGGATCGCCTTGCAGCTAAACATATAGATAAATTTAATGGGCCAAGATTTAAATCAAGAAAAGAAATTTTATCAGAGAGAGAGGAATTAGCTAGCGAAATTATGGAGGATATTGGATTTCAAAAGTGTACTACAAAACAAAAACGAAAAGAATGGACTCTAAAGTATTGCGCCTTCCATCCTGATTGTATAGATTTGTTTGATGAGGTAGTGGATGATATACATATGAGTGATTTTATTGAAGATGTTTGGGAAAGACTAGGGAAAACACATTCAAAGCAACTTACGTGATAGACAAGAAATAGCATGTATTAACTTAAAATGAATTTTATAAATTGCAAGACTACTTTTGCAATTTTTTTAATATAGAATAGTAGTAGATAAGATCAGCTGACGAAAGAAATGAGGTGATAATCAAAGTAAAAAGAAACAATATAATACTTGGTGATGCATATGAGGTTATAAAGGAAATACCAGATCAATCAATTGATTTAATTGTAATCGATCCACCATATGAAATAGCTTCCTCTTCATCAGGTAATGGAAAGATATCCAAGTCATTACAGAATTTAACAAACGAATTAAACACAGCACAAATAACAAAAGGAATTGACTCAAGAATATTTGATGAGTTCATGAGAATTATGAAGAAACCAAATATCTATGTTTGGTGCAATAAGAAACAAATACTCCAGTACCTAAATTATTTCGTTGGCATTCATAAATGTGCTTTTGATATATTAGTTTGGATTAAAACGAATCCGATACCAGCATATGGCCCAAATTATTTGAATGATAAGGAATTTTGTCTTTACTTTCGCAAGGGAGTGAAACTTACAACAACATATCAATCAGGAAAAACGTATTGGATCACACCACTAAATATTAAAGATAAAAAGAAGTATAATCATCCCACTGTCAAACCAATTGAAATTATCGAGACATTAATATCCAACGCTAGTAAAGAGGGAGATATAATATTTGATTGTTTTCTTGGATCTGGGACAACAGCTGTCGCTGCTAAGAAAATAGGAAGGGATTATATAGGTGTTGAAAGAGATTCCAAGTACTTTGAAGTAAGTGTTCGCAGGGTTAATGAGGTGGATAATATATAATTACAAAGAAAAGAATCGCTTCCGTTATGCTGATGGAATGCGATTCTTTTTTTGAATTATCTATTTGACGAACCATACACTTGTGAATGTATTATAATATAAATCAAGAATTTGATTATCAACTTTCACAATATATTTATAACTTAAAATATTCTTTTCATTTATTACACAGGTATCTAAGATGCAATCGATTTTTGCCTCTGTTCCATTTAAAAATATTGATAGAGGTTTCATCATTTTGTGAGGCTCAAATAAAGCTACTACACTAACATATTTGTCTTTCGTAAATTCCGCCTTTTCTCCTATGCACGACACTATACAACTATAAAGAAGCGCAGTCAAATAAGATGCATAAATCGGGAAAAAAAACCGATATGCGAAACGATATTTACCAATTATCACTTTTAAGCTACCGATTGTCACAAAGGGGTTGAAATGAACATTGTCCTATGATTAAATGCAACTAAGAACAGGAGGCGTTAAAATATGAAGGAATGTGGGAGACGAATAGAAGTTATGATGAGGCAAAAGGAGGTTACGTTATTAGAATTATCAGGGAGAACTGGAATATCAAAATCAGCGTTACAAAGAATTACATCAGGGAGTTTAACAACTGTAGATAAATTTAAATGTAATATCGAAACAATTGCTTCTGAGTTAGGAACAACCCCTATACGATTATTGGGATGGGATCAAAAATATTATTATTCAGAAGATGAAAATTTCAAGAAACTTCAAAAGGCTATTCGAATTATGGATATGTTACGTGAAGAATGTGGAGACGCTTATTTTGTCTTTGGTTTTGATATCCTTAAACTGACTGGGGAAGAAATTATAAATAGGGTTGCAGCAGTAGAAAAACTCTATAATGAGATGGAAAGAGATGGTAATGATGAATTATAATGAATTGAAACATAAGGTTATCAAACTAGCTGCTTCACATGGAATAATTATTAAGGAACTTGATTTAAATGAGAACGAGCCAAATGCTCTGATAATTAAAAATTATATTGGAATCAAGAAATATCTTCAAGTAGAGGAATGGCTTATCCCGTCTTACATGAGATGGGAAATTATTTCTTGCACATGGAAAAATCGATTTCATGGAACCACTCTATTGTAAAGGATAAGTATGAAATAGAAGCTGATGCATTTGCATGTAGAAAGATATTAGAGATGTCAAATATTTCAGGGAATGTAAAAACTATTTTAATAGAAAATAGAGTACCTATAAGTGTTATAGAAACCTTTTGCAAATAAAATGAGAAAATATGAATAAATGGAGGGATTAAGGATATGAAAAAATCATTCACATTAAATGAGTTGATTGAGTTATACGATAAGTATAAAAGTAGAGAAATCAAGACATCAACTAAATTATCAAATAAGTATATGGCTAATGCATTATCGCAATGGAAAGATTTTGATTTAACATTATTAAATGAAAAATTAATAGAAAATGATATATTAAATCCTGTTTTTGAAAAGAAATCAGTTAGTTATACGAATAAAATCAGATCGTATTTGAATAAGATTTTCTCTTTTGCGTTGAAGGAAGAGTTAATTATAGTAAATCCCATTTCAAAGATAAGCATTTATAGAAACCCTGATGAGGTGATTAAAGAAGTAAGACATTATACACCAGATGACTGGAGAATAATCAATCAATGCTTTAAAACATGGATAGAAAAAAATCCCAATGATTACATATATTTTGTGATTATATCGATTTTGTATTATATGGGGATGCGCATTGGGGAAGTCTTGGCACTTAGTAAAAATGATATTATTAATAATACTTATATTAATATTTACAAAACATGTACTTTTTTTCCAAGGACAGAGATTGAGAGTGGATATCTAGTTACTGCACCAAAAACATTTAATTCAAGAAGAAAAATTAAAATGCCAAAAATATTAAGACAAATTATGAATCAATATTTTGAGTATTATAATGATAGATACACTGAAAATGCACAATTTCTTTTTGGAGGAAATCAACCAGTACATATAAGAAATGTTGGGAGAAAATTTAAAAAAATTACAGAATTAGGAAAACTACCACAGTTAAAAGTACATAGTTTAAGACACAGTCATGCTTCGTTTTTAATTAATAATGGAGCAATTTCTAAAGCCGTTGCAGAAAGGTTAGGTAATACCGAAACAGAAGTACAGAAAACCTATAGTCATTTGTTTAAATCAGCATCAGATGCATGTGTACAACTGATTGATGATGAATTTTTTTGATTATGAAGAGTATTGCTAAAAAAATGATGTTGGAACTATTCTAAAATGATACAATATGATTACAAAGATAATTGGAAAGTGAGCATAATATGAAGAAAATTGAAAATCCTATAGTTTTTATTTCTTACGCATGGGCGACACCAGACTATGAAGAGAAAGTATTGTTACTTGCTACAAAACTCAGAGGAGATGGCATAAATGCGATTTTAGATAAGTGGAATTTGAAAGAGGGACATGATACATATTCATTTATGGAACAAAGTGTATTGGATGATTCAATAACTAATGTATTACTATTATTAGATCCAGTATATGAAAAGAAAGCGAATATTAGAGTTGGTGGAGTTGGCACTGAAACACAAATCATCTCTTCGGAGATATATTCTAAAGTTGATCAAGAAAAGTTTATTCCTGTTATTATGGCGAGAAATCAAGATGGAACAATTCCAAAACCAGTGTATTTGAAAAACTTGTTACATTTTGATTTGTCAGTTGTTGATAAATATGATGATGAATATATTAGATTAGTAAAAAGGCTCTATGGTGAGGAATACTATAGAACTCCAGAGTTAGGAACTAAACCTAGCTGGGTTGAAGAAGATATTAATATGATTAATGTTGAAACTAATAAGTATAATATTTTAAGTGAAGTGAATTCAAGTAAAGTTTTGCAGAGCAAGTATAAGGCGTTTCTAGATGAAATAAGTATGTCGATTGTATCTCTCGATTTTAAAGACAATGATCAGTTATCATATGAAAAAATAATTGAGGACTATGATATGACAAAAAGTATTCGTTCAAATTATTTAGAGTTGCTAAATTACACACCATATATTGAAAATGGTGGACGTATTATTTCGGATTTCTTTGAATCAACATATAACGAGTTAAATCATTATTCTAATAGCTTACAATTAAATGTTCAAAAATCTTTTATTCATGAATTATTAATATATACAATTACTATCTTATTTAAACAAAATGATTTCTCAGCTATTGGAAAGATACTAACAAGAACATATTATGATAAATATAGGAATAGGTATCTCAGAACATACACAATGTTTTATTATTATAATGAAAATCTTGATTTAGCTGTTAGCAGGGTGGATGGTAAGAATTATTATTCAGGGACAGCAAGCCATTGGATTACTAATCTTGATGTATCAAAATGTAGTAAAGATGAATTTGTTTTTTCAGATATAATTTTATATAATGCAGCAGTTTATATTGAAAAATTCGAGAATGAGTTTACCTGGTTTCCTTTAACATATGCTTTTGGATCTAATGAGAATATTCAAACTAGGATGTATTTCAAGAAATTGATTTCAAATGAATTTTTAGAAGAATTAGTAGAGATGTTTGGATATGGAAGTGTTGATGACTTCAAAAATCGATTTAATGAGATAAACGAAGAAATTTCAAAAGAATTGATACAACCTACACGTTTTGGAAATTCATTTGAAAGTGCACCATTGATTAATTATTGCATTGATTATGAAATGCTGGGTATTAGAAGGTAGATAATTTATTTATTCTGAAATGTAAGGGGTTTGAAATTTTATGTTGACAAGTAGGTTGGATAACCCTATAATATATATTGTAGTAGCATAAGCAATGCTATAAGGTTTTTGGGAAGAAGTTCGATTCCGACCGGGACCACCATTTGAACAGAGAAACCTTATTTTGAAGGTTTTTTTTGTTTTTACTATAACTAAAAAATGAAATATTATATCAGGTAAGCGGATAAAAAAACTAGTATTTTCTAATGGATATAGTCTATAAAGAGTTTGATAATAATCATAGTATTCAAATCTTTTATAATAAAAGGGCTGATAATAAAAAAGACACAATTTATAGTGTCTTTACTCTACAGAACTGGATAGGTTAAGTTTTGCAGCATTGCGAATAAAATGTATATGCATAATAACTATTATTCAGACTTAAGCATTTCTTTTGCTTCGAAAATATACTGATAAGTTCTTGCTCCTGTTTTATCAAATAATACTATTGAATAAGAATTGCTTTCTTCATCATTAACACACATTTTTTCAATTTCTTTACCGTATAGTTTCTTAAAAACATCCCTTTTAATCTGTTTTTCTACATACATGAGGCATGCTAATTCATAAGTATTACAAGCATTTCTAATAGAATCTATATATCTTTGATATAACTTTTCATATTCTTTAGATGAAGTATCTTCAATATCATCAAGTTCATCTCTTAAATTTTCTACTCGATTATCTGCTTGATTTATTTCATTAAATACAGAAATTTGCAAAGTTGCATCTTGTTGTTTGTTTTGTATAACTGTATAAATCATAGTTCCAACAGAAATTAGAAATGAGAGAATAGCAATCACTTCACTTAATCCCCATTCATTTATAAGTTGGACTTTTATTAAATCACTCATTTTTTATCACTTGTTGTTGGTTTTCTTGCAGGTCTTCTAGGACTACTTTTATCTGCTGAATGCTTTATGAACTCCCCGTTACTTTTCTTTGTATTTGGTTGTTCTGATTGTTTAGTATCATTTTTGTAGTTCATTTCTTTATCCTCCTTATATATAAATTATAACAAAACAGAATGTATATGTTAAGCTATTGCTACTCATTCCTGTTGTTTTGTGAGATAAAAAAATGTTTTTTTAGTTCCTTAATTTGAACTAATTTTTCAAGTTCGTTTCTAGAACGATAATTAGTATTTATAATCCAATCTAACTTTAATAAAACACGTGCATATTCTCTTACTAAGCTTGCATCTTCTTGAAATACTATTGAATGATATCCTTCACATGATCTATCATAAACCAAGTTAGTATTATCCCTAATTTTATCATGTATCTCATCAACCATATTATTTACATTATATTTTTCTTTTTTTTGTTCATCTGAATTATTTTTATAAGGCGTCATAGCAGATAGAACACGTAAGACATCATCTAAGTTAATTTTCTTCTTTGAAGCAATATCCATCAAATTAGAGCGCCATTCAGTAGAATTGTGCATCTTATCAGCTGAAACCCTTTTTAATGAACTAGAAGCTTGCAACACTGTCAATGATACACCTGTAAACCCTATAACGGAAGTAACTATTGTTATGGCATTATCATCTAGACCGCTCAAATCACTTGATATAATTAGATTGGTACCTTTTACAAAAATCATAAATATAATCACAGTAATTGGAAGGACTCTATCACATAGACATAAACCTGAATATAATCTAATATTTGTTGTAGATATATGTTTGACAATAGAGTTTTTCAGTAACTCTAAAAGAAATCTTCTTGTAAAATAGATAGTAATCAAACCGATAATACTATATAACAAAAAATATAAACTATTAGGTTGAAAAGTATTTAGGTAATACAACAACTTCCTCTCTCCTCCCATTACGTCTGCTATACAGAAAAGAAGTCTAAAGATAATTAATGGAATTAAAATTAGAGAGATAGAGAGTATCCAAATATAAATTTTAGATCCTTTGTTCCTTAATGATTCGTTTTTTTCATTTCTTTTTTTACAACACATAATATATCAATTCTCCTTAATAAATCACTATTCTAAGTATAAAAAATCTTATAAACTGTTAATAAATATATTGTCAGTTTATTTAGCATTTTGTTATTTATCATAACAAAATGCAATATGCAACTTTTTCATTTTATGTTAATATTATATATAGACTTAACTGTTGGAATGAGCATTTTTATGTAGAGCAACTGTAAGTCAAAGCTGTAGTGCGATTAAAGCTCTTTACCATTCGTTTAAGGTACGTGAATGGAGTTGAAATTTTTATGGCTTTTGAAAGTATTCATATTACGCTTGTGTTAGTTTGTGTTATTCTTATTCAAGCCAATAAATTTATTGGGCGATAAGATTATAGTACAAGTAAATTAAAAGACACCTATTACTTTTGACCGAGTTTGGTGTCTTTTTCTTGTGCTAGATTTAGAAATTAGATTTTGTTAAACAAAAGAATTTTTAAAAAAAATATATTTCCTCGCTTTAACTATTTGCTGCTAATGAATTTAATATTAATCTTTATTTCTTTATCCAGACCTTCACATTACGTATATTAACTATACAATATCTGCGTTCATTTTTCAACTTCAATTTCTCCACCATTACCTCTCCCCCTCTAAAACTAATACTGCAAATTATTTTGTTGATAACAAAAGTATAACTTTACTGGTAGCACAGGAATAGATGTTGGTGTACTTTCTCCAACAGAGCCATTGTTACTTTTGGTATTTGCTGTCCCTGTTGATTTATCACTATTTATTGTATTATTAGATGCCCAAATATTTGTTGCTCCATTTGAATTGGCTACTGTGGGATTGTTATTTAACTCAGCAAAGTTTTCCGTATTCATATTTGTATTAGCTATAATCTTTTCGTCATCTCTATATGTCAATTAGATTTAGACGATTTCAGACTAAAAATAAGTATTGGGTATCATAAGAAATATAATTGATTTAGAAAGTTTGGGAGGTATTTATGATATATAGGAGATTGCGAGACTTAAGAGAAGATAAAGATCTTACGCAAGAAAATTTAGCTGAGTATTTACAGATATCACAAAGAACTTATTCAAGATATGAAACAGGTGAAAGTTCTTTACCAATTGAGATAGTTAGTAAGTTAGCCGATTTTTATAATACAACTATTGACTATTTAGTAAATAGAACTAATAAAAAATAGAAAATAATTCGTATAATTATTAAAGTTATATGAATTGGAAGGAGAGAGAATGTTTGGAACTGTTATTTTAGATTCATTTAGTAAAAAAGAAATTGTAGAAATAAAAAAAGCATTAGAGATACTTTGTAATCCCTCGGATTATTATGGGTGGTCTTCGCATGGTATTTATTGCTTTTGGGATTATAATACAAAAGAAGTTTTATATATTGGATTGGCTAGCGACCTTGAACTAAGGTTTTGCCAACATTTAGGAATTATTAGGACCACTAATGAAAGCTGTAAGTATAAAAAAATTATGGAATATTTCAAATTAAACGAAAGGTTAGGTTATACTATATTTGTTCAGTCTCCTTTGGCTCAGGGGAAAGTATATAGAAATAAAGTGTTATTTGATGATTTTATTGAATCACAGGACGCTCCCCTGCAAGATTATTCTACTCAGCAGGGGATAGCTGATATTAAGAGAGTAGAAGGAATATTAATTGAATCATACAGGTTAGAAAACGGGCAAATTCCTCCATGGAATGAAGTCGGTGGATCAATAATAGGTCAAAAAAAAGTTATGACTAATAATATTAACATAGTAAAGAGTTTTACTGATTCATCACTTGTAGAGAAAAGTTTCATTATGTCTAGAAGTACATTGAGAGAATTAGCATCAAACCCAACATACGAAAGATATGAAAATCATCTACATGCTGCTAGAATTCTAGCATTAAATATGAAGATAGATTTTAGTGATGCTTTGAGTGCTATTCATAAATTCTCGCCTGATACTCAAAGTACTATGCAAGATATTATTAATTCTAAATATTTAGAGAAGAAACTGTTAAAAGTTTAGTTGGATTTTAAACTTTAAAGTTAAGAAAGGAAAAGTTTGCCAGGAATCATGTAATTATATATATAATTACAGTTAATATGTATCTTTAAAAATTTTTATGAGCGCATATCTATTTTATTATAAGGAAAATCTGTTAGTTCCCAAATGGGGAATTAACAGATTTTCTAATTTAAGCAAATTAATTGAATAGCGATTTTAGTTAATTTTAGGTTTTTTCCTAATAGAAACCAATCCAACTGAAATAACTAACAATGCAATATAATATGCAGTATTTGTTGTATCTGATGTTTTCACTGAATTACTCATAGCTGCTTGTGCAGGTGTATGTTCAGCTTTGTTAGCATCATCTTGAACAGTATTTAAAGAATTATCTTTGTTTGCATTATTTTGATTGTCTGTTTCTTCATTATTAGTAGGACCTTGTTCAGGTTCTTGATTACCATCATCAGGATTAGGTTTTCCGTTCTCTTGATTATCTATTTCATAGTCATCATCATTATCATCTTCATTATTATTCTGATTACCTATATTATTCTCTTCGTCTTCACCAATAATTGTTACATTATAATTACCAGTAACAGTGATACCATCCGTATAAGTAAGGGTTACTTCACTTTGGTATTCTCCTCTTGTTGTAAAGTCAACAGAAGATAAATTAACATCCATATCAAAGTCTTCACCTATACCAATTATCTGTGCATCATTAATATATTCTTCAATCGTAATAGAGCTTTCTTCCATATATTCTACATCATTTCCATTAATACCGTATTGAGATATGTCCAAATCGATTACTTGATTTCTTTTTGAAGAAATTGCAACTTGATCTTCTCTATTATATTTCGCATAGTTAGTGATCGTTAAATCTTCAGTTGATGTAATTTCCTCAGGTATTTCAACTGCCATAGTTCCACCATGGTATTTGAAATTACTAGATATTGAATAATCACTTCTCATAAACATTAAGTCTACACCTTCTTCTAAAAGGTTATCAAAACCTTCTAAATTAGGGATCTCTACATCAATATATCTTACATTGTTAATGACTTTAAAGTTAGATACTTCAATTTGTGGTTCAATATGCGTATAAGAAATACCATCAATATTCAGTTCTATAAAATCACCAAACAATAAAGTATCCGTTAACGTTAGATTTTGAATTTGATTTCCACTTTTATTACTAAAGATATGGCCAGAAGCGCTTAAGACTTCTGCATCTAATACACTCTTATCTATATTCATTTCTTTAATAACTGCAGTTGCTTGCAAATTGATTGCTCTTGATATAGTTTCAGTTTCAAACACATTCTCGCTAATCAATAATGTATCAACACTACCACTTAACCAAAATAAGGCGTTATGCCCAACTGTAGCGCTTGTTTGAATATCTACAGGATCTAGATTGATTGTTCCAATCTTTGTTGATGCATAACTATCTACAATTAAGTAACTAGAAACAAAAGTTCCGAAGTAATCAATCTTACCAATAGTAGTTCCATTATTTGTATAAATAAGTCCATAGTTATTTGTTGTTTGATTAATATAACTGTTTTTTCCAAAAGTTAAACTATTTATTGTTCCATTAATATAAAATGCACCATCATATAATTTATTTACATATGCATTAAATTCAACAGTTCCAATTGTAGGAGTAGTTGAAGCAGAACCATTTGTTAAAATGACCCTGGCTTCTTCGATATATCCATTGATTATAACATTGCCAATTGATCCAGTTGTTACTTGGTTATAAACCATCAGTCCTTTTGGCGTGCTCGTATAACTACTTTCTGTGAACTCCAGATAGTTAATCTTCCCACCATAAACAGTACTTACAAGTCCATAGTTTTGTTCATTACGCATTGTACCTTCAATGATAATGTTGTCTACTGTAGAACCTTCAGTAACACCAATTCCTTGCATGTTCGATTCCAAAGTTCCATTGATATACATATTAATGTTATTACGATATTCATTCACAATAATAGCGGATGCATAGCCACTATTCACTTTGACCTTTGATGTAACATCTACCGTTATATTTACGTTACTGTTCAACTCTAAACCATAATTGTTAGTTGTATTAATTGTTGTATTCTCTAATGTAGTATTAGTATCTGTCAGATAAACAGTTCTGGTAAAATTACCATTTTTTAAAGTAATATCTCCACCCGTGATTCTTAGTACTCCAGTTTGTGTGCCACTTAATTCAACACTACCTGATCCACCAGTGATTGTTACATCAAATCCATTGTTTAGATTTTCACTGATGGTAGAATAGGTTCCACTTGTTGTATAAGAAACGCTATTTTCATATGTTGCTATTACTGTGCTGTAAGTCTGCATTGTTATTTCTTCATTTGCACCTACAACATTTCCATTTGTATGTTCATCCCAGTTTCCTGGAGCGATTGCCTCAATCGTATCTGCAGCAGAAATGTTATTTTTTGCTACTGCTACGCTGGTTCCAATCACACCTATAAGTAAACTGATCAATATAATTTTATATGTTTTGGTTTTCATAAGACCTCCATTAATTTGAATGTTTTTATTACATTCTTTCTTTAGTCGTAATGAGATTTAGTTTCGTTCACTTTTTTGAATATTTTTTTCTATAAATTTATTTAAAAATAATGAATGATAGGAATTGAAATTAAAGGATAAATGGAAAAATAGAGTCATTTATGACATAAATTGTTTGATTTATTACATTTTGATTGGGTGGTAAGAAAAAGAGCGTAATTTGATGTACAGATAGAAATACATATAAAAATATAACTTTTTTAAGAAATATAGGAAAAAAATGAACCAATTGGTGAAAAAAAACGACTTTACTTTAACAGGGCATAGAATTTGAAAGCTCATGGAATCTAAAAAATATTTTTTAGATTATGAAAACTATTGAAGGACGGAGGAGAAAGAAATGGAATACAACAACGACAACATAGTTTCAAATGAAAATGATTACTCAGTATTTGCGAAAGGGTTGATTATAGAAGGTGATGTAACTTTAGTTACACCCTTAATCGCAAAAGGAGAAATCAAAGGAAATCTTACATGTGAAAGAGAAATTGAAATTGATGATGGGGCAATCATCACAGGAAATGTGAGTGGGAGCTCAATAACCTTATTAAGTGGAGTGATTAGTGGAGATGTGAATGCTGCTGGAAATGTATTAGTTGAAGCGGATTCAAAAATCAAAGGAAATGTTACTGGTGGAGTTATCAGCATTAATGGATTGGTGGAAGGAAATGTTACCAGCAGTTCAGAAGTAGTATTATCAAGCGAAGCAAGGATTTTTGGTGATATTACTGCCACTTATATTGATATCGAAAAGGGTGCAAAGATTCTAGGTGCTATTAACATTGGAGAAAAAGAAACAGGCAATGCTATGAACACTGTGGTTATTGACAGAGAATAGAGGCGGCTCAATTGATTGGTAAAGATGAAGGGAAGATTGGGATTAATAAGAAAATCAATAATATTGTGAAACGGATTGCTGTCATCTTTTTGGTAGGAATCTGTTTGTCTTGTTCTTCAGGAAGTAACGAAATTGTATGTGATTTGAAAGAATCTAGTGATGATCGTAATGACACTTATTGGATTCAATATGATGATGACACAATTACAATGTACAAATATCAGATTCGATTAGATTATGAAAAGTCTGGAGTTCCAAAAGAAGATTTAGAAGTATATGCAAATGATATCAAAGATATATATAAGGATACAAAAGTAACTTACTCTTATAAATTTGAAGATGATTTATTTATTGAAACCTTACAGGTGAAGATTGATGATAATTTTGAAGAGTTGAAAGCGACAGGGGTATTTAATGCCTATATAAACCAAGAATCAGAATACCTTAGTAAGGAAGTCTTTCTGAAAGTAATGGATGAGGAAGTATACACCTGTAAATAAGTATTGTAAGAAGTCATGAAGTGAAAGGAGATAAGTAATATGAGTAATTTTATAGGAGCAAATTTTCTATCAATGGAGTTTATTGTAACAGTTTTAGTTATCACTCTAGTAGTTATTGTGTTATCTCTGATTATTCGCAAATTGTTATGGAAGAAATTAGATAATGAAGTGTTGTTAGCTAATGAACTCTATGATGATATGTATAAAGATGTATATTCAGAGGAATGGGAAGAACTTGTGGAGTTATTAGTTAATAATCCAGACTTGTTAGAAAATGATATGTCAGATTTAAAAGAAGAATTTGGGCAACTGTCAAAAGAGTTGTCAGCATGTAAACTCTTAATTGATGATTTTAAAGAAAGCCGTTTGAATGGAATGGATTTAAAAGGTGCTAATTCAACGTTGACATTCATCAACGGAATGATGGACAACAGTATGTCGGAAATTAACGATTTTTATAAAAAATGCAAAAATGAGTTGGAAAAGACAGGGTTACCTAAAAAACGTGATTTGGTTCATTTAAATGCATTGGAAGAAAAAAAGCAACAAAAGCATTCGCAAAATGTGTCTGTTAAAGAAACACCTAAGGTGGAAACAACGAGAATCAGACCAAGCAGAATTGAGTCAGGTAATTTAAGCAAACCAACATTTAAACATAGAACAATTCAAAAACCAAAGACAGTAGTAGAAGAAACGAAGGTAATAATTGAAGATGTTCAGATTGAAGAACCAGTAATAGATCATGAGCCAGTATTTGAGCGAAGAGAATATAAACCAATGAGTACAGGTTTAGAAAATGAATCAATTATTGGTGTAGGTTCTGTAATTGATGGAAATATCCACTGTGAAGAAAATACTTTTATTAAAGGGAAAGTGAATGGAAGTATCTATTCTTCTAATCAGGTGGAAATCAGTAATGATGCAAAGGTTACAGGAAACATAGAAGCAAGTGGATTAAATATATTAAATGGAAAAGTTTATGGAAATATTAATACAAAAGAAGATGTGTATATAGCAGAAGATGTTTATGTCAAAGGAGACATTAAAACTAATTATGCATCAATTGAAGGTGCAATCGAAGGAAATGTTGATGCATTTAGTGCGGAGTTTATGAGCAAGTCCAGAGTAATGGGTGATATCGTTGTAGAACATATCCATATTGAAAAAGGAACGAAAATCAGTGGTAATTTGAAAATGAAATAAGTAGAACAAATAAGAGGGCGATTATGAAAACTGAAAAGAACCGTGAAGTTAAAAACCGAATAATACGTGATTCCAGAACAATAAAAATTATAAGTATGGTACGTATTCTTTTTGTGTTTTGTGGACTATTTTGGATTGTTATGAATTTCATCTTTAAACCAGTCGCAGTCACTGGCTCAAGTATGTACCCAGTGTTGGAAAATGATGAAATTATAATAACAGATCAGATTTCATATACCTTCAGTGAACCGAAGCGATTTGATATCGTTGTCGTATATTCTCCTGAAGAAGAAAAAAATGTATTGAAACGAATTATTGGGTTACCAAATGAAACTGTACAATACCGTGGAGACTCGCTTTATATTGATGGAAATCCAGTCTATGAGTATTTTATAGATGAGGAATATAAAGCAGAAGCAATGGAAGATAGTGATCTAGACTTTACGGAAGACTATGGTCCTGTAAAGTTGAAAGATGGTGAATATTTAGTCTGTGGTGATAATCGAGTAGTGTCAAAAGATTCTAGACACTTTGGCGTTGTTAAGGAAGAAGATATTATCGCAAGATATCTCTTCAGTCTTGACTGGCTTAATTAAGGAGGCGGGCATATGGCAAAGCAAATAATTGATCCCAAATTAGTAAGGGAATTTCAAAGTGGCAGTGAAAGTGCGTTTGCACAAATATATAAAATATATTCCAATCGTATCTTTTTTGTCGCTTATAACCATGTGAATAACGAGGAAGTGGCACAGGATGTCGTGCAGAATACTTTTTTGAGTGTATATAAATCAATCAATAAGCTTAAGACACCTGAAGCATTCCATGTGTGGATTATGCGAATTGCATATACCGAAAGTATCAATGTCCTTAGAAGTAATAAAAATAAAAGCGTGGAACTGCCAGAATTTTTAGATGTCAACAGCATGGAAGATGAATCAAATGTATCCATGGACAGTCATATGGATGGAGTGATGCTTAGAGAAGCAATCGCCAAAGAAATTAATACAATGGACAACAAACTGAAAGATGTTGCTATTTTACGTTATGTTGAAGATCTGTCAGAAAAAGAAATATCTTATATATTAAAGATTCCTAAAGGAACTGTTAAAAGTAGAGCGCATCGAGCAAAAATAAAGTTACAGGGTAGTCTGCGAAAAAGTGGAATTACTCCTGCGACTTATAAGACATATGGTTTCTCAATACCAGTTTTATTTGCTTCGGGATTTCAATATATTCAAGGGACAATTGTTAGTAGCACCCCTGAATATACATCTATCGCAACTGCCGTAAAAACTGCTGGAGCTGCTGGTGCAGCAGGAGGAATATTAGCAGGTGCTGGTGGTGCGTCTGTAGCGAAGAAGGTAATTCTTGGTGGGATTCTTGCAGCGATACCTGTAACACTGTTTTTGATGGATGATAAAAATGAACCGAAAGCCTTTGAAGGCGAAATGATGGTAAAGCCAGATATCGATTTTGAAGAAGAAGTATGTCAGATTGAGAGTATTACCTATAACGAAGAATATACAAATCAAGCAATTAAAGTAGAAGTACATACCAGTAATGATCTTTATGATCAGATTCTACTCAACGATAAAGAATCAATGTATATAGAAGAGAATGGACAGTATGTAGTGAAGATAATGAAAGATGGACAAGTGGTAGATGAACAAATTATCGTTATAAATAATATTGATAAAGCATCTCCAGTCTATGTAAGAAATGATGTAGTAGGTACTAATAAATATATTTTATATTTAGAAGATGATGTTTCAGGTGTTGATCCTGCAAAGATAGAATATTATAAAAATGGAAATCGTTCTTATGACTATACATATAATGTGAATAGTAATTCAATTGAATTTATTTATGAAGATTTTAGTGAAAACATATTCATAGTCTATGATTACGCTAATAATGATTTGGAAATTACCGTCATCTCAGAAAATTTATACAAAAACCAAGAACCTTTCAATTAAGATTAACGACTTTATATATTGATGGCGACATTAATATGAATGCTGTTATCAGAAAAGGAGGAAAAAATGAAGAAAAAGAGAGATTATATCCAAAAGGGTAAAGAAAAGTTAATTAAGCTAGTAAAAATGACATTTGCTTTTCTGATTGCTTTAGCATCACTTAATTTATCGTCATTATTCGGTATTGATGATTTACAAGTAAGTGTGGAAGCAGCTACCACTGAGGATATATTTGGCGAGGATTCCAATTTTTTAATAGACAGTATTGATTGGAACAATTTACCAGGTTCTGTTGAGTACCTTGAAGGTATCGGTGATTATGATGCTGAAAGTGTTGGTCAACGCTCTGTAGTTAAAATGACACAAGTCTCTAATGGACAAATGGGTGCAATGGCATTGGATGCCAATGGAGCAGTTTGGTCATGGGGATATAACTTATACGGAGAATTAGGAATTGGTAAAACCGTATCGCAACAAAATTATTTTGGTGGAATGAGAAGAATTCCTTATTTCGTTGATAATAATATTTTTGTAGTTCAGATTCAAGGAAACTATGAAAATAGAATGGCTCTTGATGATCAGGGGAATGTTTATACCTGGGGGCATGGAGCATATGGACAAATGGGAAATGGTACTACAACAGGTACCAATACAACACCACAAAAAGTGCCAGGGCTACCAAAGATAAAACAAATTCTTTCAAGTAGTGGAGAAATCATGGGATTTAACTACGCGATTGATGAAGATGGACAAATTTGGGGTTGGGGGTACAATTCTTTTGGTGCTTTAGGTACTGGATCAATTGCAACATCGCAGACAACTCCAGTTAAAATTAGTGTTCCAACAGGAACGAAGTTTGTTGCAATGACAGCAGGGGATCACCAATTCCATGCGATTGATGAAAATGGTGATATCTGGAGTGCTGGGTATCAATATCAAGGAAGACTTGGTAATGGGCAAACAGCAGGATACAATGCAACACTGACAAAAATGACAAAACCTGCAGGTATGGGGAAAGTCGTTGATATTAGTTCTTGTTATGGAATGAACGTTGCATTAGATGAAAACGGCCTTGTATGGCAGTGGGGTGCCGTTTATGGTATGGCTGCAAGTACAGGTACTGCGACAGCGATTAGCCGCCCACAAGTGGTGGAAACTGATTCTGCAGAAATTTCTAAAGTGGGTTATACACCAGTAGCACAAAAGGTGTTTGCAGGTGAGAGTGTTAGTTACTTTGTTGACCAGCATGGACGTTCATGGGCTTGGGGAAGTAATCGATATTTTGGTTTAGGTCGTGAAGGTGGTTATGAGACTGCAAATGACATTCAACTTACCAAAGCACAACAATGGCCAAAGGTAATTGGTGATGGAGATACACAAATTTATGATTCTTCAGCAAAAACACCTTTTACAGGTTCTAGCAGAAATGCAACTTATGGATATGGATTTAATACATTACATCCAACTATTTATGATGAAAAGTACAAAGGGAATGCAAAAGAAAATGTATGGCGTGAACTTGCATTTAAGAATATCCCGTATGTGACACAAATCGTATCCGCAAGATCTACTTATACGCTACTAGATGAATCTGGTAACATTTATAAGTGGGGGAATGATGGTTCAGGTTCCATTGCATGGGGCTGGGATTATAATAGCAGATATGATTCAAATGGTAGTTTGACTGCCGGGTTATATGACCGCTATACATACGAAGTTATGTTTATGCGTGGTATGCCTACAGCAGAACCAATGTACTCAACAGTAGATAAAACAAAAGAAAAAATCTATATTGATGAAGACAATCCTAAGAAGGATACAGTTACAATTGAAACACATATGCCAGCAAAATTCGAAGATGCTTCATTGAACTTGAGTTATACTCCAGAATTACGTTCAATCAAGTATGTGATATTGCCTTACGATACTGATAATGATGATTTTAATGCTACAAGCATTTCATCTGATCGTTTTGAAGAATTGTATGCAAGTGGTAACTATACTACAGGTGAATTGCTGGATGATAAAATTCTGGCAGATGCAACAGCAAAAACAGTTGAAAATACGTTAGATATTTATGATAACTGTAAAGTAATTGTAATGGTGGAAGGATATTCATATTCTCAAACTACAAAAGAAGTTACTTCATATGTTGCAGATAACTTCTATACACCAGTGAAATCTACACATGTAGGTAATGGTTATGTAGATGGAGAAATCTATGAAAATATCTATACTGCAACAACAGACAATGTAGTTAACAAAGATGCAGATGGAAAAGTAATTGAAACAGCAGGTATCCCATTAGATGCTAATGGAAACGTAATTGAAAATCCAACATTTGGATACGATAGTACAACCATTACAAAATACGATGAATTACCAAATGGTGAAGATAAGTATTGGCTGTTCCAAACACCACAAGATGCAACAAAGACAATTACATTGGATGATGAGAAGTATGTAAATGATGAAGGTACATATGAACATGAATTCAAGTATGAAAGAAATCCATCTGGATGGATTACTATTTCATATCAGGGAATTGATGTAGATACAAACCAGGCATTACCAGCCTTCTCAATGAGTCCAAATCCAGAAATTGTAAAAATTGATAAAGAGTTGACAAGAACGCCAACAAGTATCGAAAACTATGATATTTTAGGATATCGTATCAATACAGATACCACAATTTATGATTTAGACTCAAGTGGCGACTTTATTTACACACCAACAGGAGATACTGATGTAACATTCTTATATGGAACATGGTCATCAGAAGGAAATAAATCAGTTAGTGACGCTAACAATGATACATTTGCTTCCCCAGGTGAAGAGTTGGTGTATACACTAACATATGAAAATGAAGGTAGTGGAGCAATGCGTAACATGTTAGTTCAAGATAAACTGACAGAGGTATTAAAATACGTAGATGATCCAACTTCAGCATCGGTTACAATTAACAACAATGGTCAAATATCAACAAAAACAGTACAAGACTTAATTGATGGATTCACAATCGATGAAGTGAAAGGTAAAACTACAGTTACAATCAGTTTCAAAGTAACAGTGAAAACAGACATTGATTTAGAAACAGTAAGCAAGATTACAAATACGGCAACGTTAGGTGATATTGAGCGTGGAACTGAAATCAATGTTGGTAAAGCTGAACTTGATTTAGATAAAGCTGTATCTGACGCAAATGGTGATGGTTATGCAACACCTGGTGAGGAGTTGACGTATACAATTACAACTACAAATAAGGGACCTGCAAATGCAAGTAACTTAGTAATTAAAGATGAGTTACTTGGTGTACTTCCTCATGTAGAAGATACAAGTGCCACTGTAGTTACGTTAGATGTAAACGGAACGAAGACAACACACACAATTCAAGACTTAGTTGGTGGAATCACAGTTTCAGAACTAAAAGCAACGGAAACAGCAACTGTGACATTTACAGTTACAGTGAAATCAGATCTGGATCTTGATACAGTTAAGGAAATAAAAAATCAGGCAACATCAAATGATGAACCAGGACCTGAAATTACAATTCCAACAGGAAAAGCAAACCTTAAATCAGCGAAGAGTGTAGAGGATGCAAATAATGATGGATATGCATCACCAGGAGAACAACTGACATACACAATTACCACAGTGAATAATGGACCAGCAGACGCAACTAACCTGTTAGTTCAAGATAAACTTACAAATGTATTAGGAAATGTAAATGATACAAGTGCTACAGTGGTAAGTGTAGATATTGATGGAACGAAAACAAATTACACGATTCAAAATCTAGTAGATGGAATTAGAATTCCTACATTAGAGAGCGGATCAACATTAACAGTGACTTTCAAAGTAACCGTTAAGAGTGATTTAGATACGACAACCGTAACTTCAATTGCTAACCAAGCGACTATCGGAGATACAGATCCAAAAACTGAAATCCCAACTGCAGAGGCCGATTTATCATCTGGTAAATCAGTTGTTGATGAAAGTGGAGATAATATCGCATCACCAGGAGAACAGCTTACTTATACTATTACAGCTACCAACAATGGAGATGCAGATAGTGGTGATGTAGTCTTAAAAGATGAAATGACAAACTTGTTACCTCATATTAGTGAGGATGCAGCTTCAATTGTAGTAAATGTTAGCAGTGATACAGATGCAAGTAAAAACGGAACAGTAAGTGGAAGTGCTTTAGTTTCTGGACTAACTTACAAGTTAAAAGGAAACGAAACAGTAACTCTTACATTTACCGTAACTGTAAAATCAGACTTAGATACAAGTACAGTAACTGCAATTTCGAACCAAGCAACACTAGATGGTGAAAAAGGACCTGAGGTTGAAATTCCAACAGGAAAGACAAGCTTAAGTAACGAAAAATCTGTAGTGGATGCGAATAGTGATGGATATGCATCGCCAGGTGAAGAATTGACGTATACGATTACAACTACAAACAATGGTAGTGTAGCTGCTAAGAATGTAGTCATCAAAGATGAACTTACAGATGTGTTACCACACGTAGATGATCCAAAAGCAAATACAGTAACAATAAATGTTGGAGGCTCAATTACAACAAAAACAGTTCAAGACTTGATAGATGGAATTACAATAGATGAAATAGGTGCAGGTGTAACTGTGACAGTAAGCTTCAAAGTTACTGTGTTAGAAGATCTGGATGTTGATACAGTTAAAGAAATTAAAAACCAAGCAACATTAGGAGATGAACCAGGACCTGAAATCATAATTCCAGTGGAAAAAGCGAATCTTAAGTCAGCAAAAAGTGTAACAGATGCAAATGATGATGGATACGCATCACCAGGAGAGCAACTGACATACACTATTGTATCAACAAATAATGGCCCAGCAGATGCAACAAACCTGTTAGTTCAAGATAAGCTTACAAATGTATTAGGAAATGTAAATGATACAAGTTCAACAGTAGTAAGCGTAGATATTGATGGAACGAAAACAAATTATACAATCCAAAATCTGGTAGACGGAATTAGAATTCCTACACTGAAAAATGGATCAACTTTGACTGTTACATTCAAAGTAACAGTTAAGAATGATTTGGATACAACAACAGTAACTTCAATCGCTAACCAAGCAACAATTGGAGATACCGATCCTAAGACTGAGATTCCAACAGCGAATGCAGACTTCGGTTCCGGAAAATCAGTTGTTGATGAAAGTGGAGATAATATTGCTTCTCCAGGAGAAAAACTTACTTATACAATCACAGCAACCAACAATGGAAATGCAGATAGTGGAGATGTAGTCTTAAAAGATGAAATGACAAACTTGTTACCTCATATTAGTGAGGATGCAACTTCGATTGTAGTAAACGTTAGCAGTGATACAGATTCAAGTAAAGATGGAACAGTGAGTGGAAGTGCTTTAGTTTCAGGATTAACTTACAAGTTAAAAGGAAATGAAACAATTACATTAACATTCACAGTAACTGTAAAATCAGACTTGGATACAAGTACAGTAACATCAATTTCGAACCAAGCGACACTAGATGGAGAAAAAGGACCTGAGGTTGAAATTCCAACAGGAAAGACAAACTTAAGTAATAACAAAAATGTAGTGGATGCAAATGGCGATGGATATGCATCACCAGGTGAAGAATTAACATATACAATCTCGACTACAAACAATGGCAGTGTAACTGCTAAGAATGTAGTCATCAAAGATGAATTAACAAGTGTATTACCACATGTAGATGATCCAACGGCAAATGCAGTAACAGTAAATGTTGGTGGTTCAATAACTACAAAAACAGTTCAAGACTTGATAGATGGAATTACAATAGATGAAATAGGTGCGGGAGTAAGTGTAACAGTAAGTTTCAAAGTTACAGTAAAATCAGACCTAGATGTTGATACAGTTAAAGAAATAAAAAACCAGGCAACATTAGGAGATGAACCAGGACCAGAAATTATAATTCCAGTAGAAAAAGCAAACCTTAAATCAGCGAAGAGTGTAAGTGATGCAAATGATGATGGATATGCATCACCAGGAGAACAATTATCTTACACAATTACAACAGTGAATAATGGACCAGCAGATGCAACTAATCTGTTAGTTCAAGATAAACTTACAAATGTATTAGGTCATGTAAATGATACAAATTCAACAGTTGTAAGCGTAGATATTGATGGAACGAAAACAAATTATTCTATTCAAAATCTAGTAGATGGAATTAGAATTCCAACGCTGAAAAATGGATCAACATTAACGGTTACATTCAAAGTAACAGTGAAATCAGATCTAGATACGACAACAGTAACTTCAATCGCTAACCAAGCAACAATTGGAGATACTGATCCAAAGACTGAAATTCCAACAGCGGGAGCAGACTTTATTACTAACAAATCAGTAACAGATGAAAGTGGAGATAATATTGCATCACCAGGAGAAAAGTTAACGTATGTAATTACGGCAACCAACAATGGAAATGCAGATAGTGGTGATGTAGTCTTAAAAGATGAAATGACAAACTTACTACCTCATATTGATGAAGATGCTTCAACAATTTCAGTAACAGTAAGTAGTGACAAAGATTCAAGTAAAGATGGAACGGTAAATGGAAGTGATTTAGTTTCTGGATTAACTTACAAGTTAAAAGGAAAAGAGACAGTCACATTAACATTCACAGTAACTGTAAAATCAGACTTAGATACAAGTACAGTGAAATCAATTTCTAACCAAGCAACACTAGATGGTGAAAAAGGACCTGAGGTTGAAATTCCAACAGGAAAGACAAGCTTAAGTAACGAAAAATCTGTAGTGGATGCGAATAGTGATGGATATGCATCGCCAGGTGAAGAATTGACGTATACGATTACAACTACAAACAATGGTAGTGTAGCTGCTAAGAATGTAGTCATCAAAGATGAACTTACAGATGTGTTACCACACGTTGATGATCCAAAAGCAAATACAGTAACAGTAAATGTTGGTGGTTCAGTAACTACAAAAACAGTTCAAGATTTAATTGATGGAATTACAATAGATGAAATAGGTGCAGGAGTAACAGTAACAGTAAGTTTCAAAGTTACAGTACTGGAAGATTTAGATGTTGAAACGGTTAAAGAAATTAAAAACCAGGCAACATTAGGAGATGAACCGGGACCAGAAATCATAATTCCAGTAGAAAAAGCAAATCTTAAATCAGCGAAGAGTGTAAGTGATGCAAATGATGATGGATATGCATCACCAGGAGAACAATTATCTTACACAATTACAACAGTGAATAATGGCCCAGCAGATGCAAGTAATCTGTTAGTTCAAGATAAGCTTACAAATGTATTAGGTCATGTAAATGATACAAGTTCAACAGTAGTAAGCGTAGATATTGACGGAACGAAAACAAATTATTCTATTCAAAATCTAGTAGATGGAATTAGAATTCCTACGTTAGAGAGTGGGTCAACATTAACAGTAACGTTTAAAGTAACCGTTAAGAGTGATTTGGATACAACAACAGTAACTTCAATCGCTAACCAAGCAACAATTGGAGATACCGAGCCAAAGACTGAAATTCCAACAGCAGATTCAGACTTTACAACTGGTAAGAGTGTATCAGATGAAAGTGGAGATAATATAGCTTCACCAGGAGAAAAATTAACGTATACAATCACAGCAACGAACAATGGAGATGCAGATAGTAATGATGTAATCTTAAAAGATGAGATGACAAACTTATTACCTCATATTGATGAAAGTGCAGCTTCAATTGTAGTAAACGTCAGCAGTGATACAGATTCAAGTAAAGATGGAACAGTGAGTGGAAGTGATTTGGTTTCTGGATTAACTTACAAGTTAAAAGGCAATGAAACAGTAACTCTTACATTTGCAGTAACTGTAAAATCAGACTTGGATACAGATACAGTGAAGTCAATTTCAAACCAAGCGACACTAGATGGAGAAAAAGGACCTGAGGTTGAAATTCCAACAGGAAAGACAAACTTAAGTAATAACAAAAATGTAGAGGACGCAAATGGTGATGGATATGCATCGCCAGGAGAAGAATTGACATACACAATTTCAACTACAAACAATGGTGGTGTAACTGCTAAGAATGTAGTCATCAAAGATGAACTTACAGATGTATTACTGCATGTAGATGATCCAAAAGCAAATACAGTAACAGTAAATGTTGGCGGTTCAGTAACTACAAAAACAGTTCAAGACTTAATTGATGGAATTACGATAGATGAAATAGGTGTAGGAGTAAGTGTAACAGTAAGTTTCAAAGTTACAGTACTAGAAGACTTAGATCTTGAAACAGTTAAGGTTATCAAGAATCAGGCAACTCTAGGCGATGTGCCAGGACCTGAAATTGAAATTCCAACAGGAAAAGCAACTTTATCATCTACTAAGAGCGTAAGTGATGCTAGTGGAGATAATATAGCTTCACCAGGAGAAAAATTAACGTATACAATCACGGCAACAAATAATGGTGATGCAGAAAGTGGAAATGTAGTCTTAAAAGATGAAATGACAAACTTATTACCTCACATTGATGAAGCTGCTACAGCAATTACAGTAACAGTAAGTAGTGATACAGATGCAAGTAAGAATACTACAGTTAGTGGAGACGCTTTAGTTAGTGGATTAATCTATAAACTGGCTGCAGGTGAAACAATCACATTGACATTTGAAGTAACCGTTAAGAGTGATTTAGATACTACAACAGTAACATCAATTGCGAACCAAGCAACTTTGGGTGATACACCAGGACCAGAGATTGTAATTCCAACAGGAAAAACAAACTTAAGTAATGATAAAGATGTATCAGATGCAAATAATGATGGCTATGCATCACCAGGAGAAGAGTTGACATATACAATATCAACTACAAACAATGGAAGTGTTACAGCTAAGAATGTAGTAATTAAAGATGAACTTACAGATGTGTTACCACATGTAGATGATCCAAAAGCAAATACGGTAAGTGTAAATGTCGGTGGAACAGTGACTACAAAAACAGTTCAAGATTTGATTGATGGAATTACAATAGATGAAATAGGTCCAGGAGTAACAGTAACAGTAAGTTTCAAAGTTACAGTGCTAGAAGATCTAGATGTTGATACAGTTAAAGAAATTAAAAACCAGGCAACATTAGGAGATGAACCAGGACCAGAGATTGAGATTCCAACAGGAAAAGCAAATCTTAAATCAGCAAAAAGTGTATCAGATGCAAATGATGATGGATATGCATCACCAGGAGAGCAACTGTCATACACAATTACAACAGTGAATAATGGACCAGCAGATGCAACAAACTTACTAGTTCAAGATAAACTTACAAATGTATTAGGTCATGTAAATGATACAAGTGCTACCGTAGTAAGTGTAGATATCGATGGAACGAAAACAAATTACACAATCCAAAATCTGGTAGATGGAATTAGAATTCCTACATTAGAAAGTGGATCAACATTAACAGTAACGTTTAAAGTAACTGTTAAGAGTGATTTGGATACGACAACAGTGACTTCGATCGCTAACCAAGCGACTATCGGAGATACGGATCCAAAAGTAGAAATTCCAACATCAGATGCAGACTTTACTACAAATAAGAGTGTGAGCGATGCAAGCGGAGATAACATAGCTTCCCCAGGAGAACAACTTACATATGTAATTACTGCTACAAACAATGGAGATGCAGATAGTGATGATGTAATCTTAAAAGATGAGATGACAAATTTATTACCGCATATCGATGAAGCTGCTTCAGCAATTTCAGTAACAGTAAGTAGTGATAAAGATTCAAGTAAAGATGGAACGGTAAGTGGAAGTGATTTAGTTTCTGGATTAACTTACAAGTTAAAAGGAAATGAAACAATTACATTAATATTCACCGTAACTGTAAAATCAGACTTGGATACTAGTACAGTGAAATCAATTTCTAACCAAGCAACACTAGACGGTGAAAAAGGACCTGAGGTTGAAATTCCAACAGGAAAGACAAGCTTAAGTAACGAAAAAGCTGTAGTGGATGCAAATGATGACGGTTATGCGTCACCAGGTGAAGAATTGACATACACAATATCAACTACAAACAATGGTAGTGTAGCTGCTAAGAATGTAGTCATCAAAGATGAACTTACAGATGTGTTACCACATGTAAATGATCCAAAAGCAAATACAGTAACAGTAAATGTTGGAGGTTCAATTACAACAAAAACTGTTCAAGACTTGATTGATGGAATTACAATAGATGAAATAGGCGCAGGAGTAACAGTAACAGTAAGTTTCAAAGTTACTGTAAAATCAGACCTAGATGTTGACACAGTTAAAGAAATTAAAAACCAAGCAACATTAGGAGATGTACCAGGACCTGAAATTGAAATTCCAACAGGAAAAGCAAACCTTACATCAAATAAAACGGTAACAGATGCAAGTGGAGATAACGTAGCATCACCAGGTGAGAAGTTATCATACACAATCACAACTACAAATACTGGACCAGCAGATGCAACAAACCTGCTAGTTCAAGATAAGTTGGATAATGTATTACCACATGTAAATGATACAGCTTCTACAGTAGTGACTGTAGATATTGATGGAGTGAAAACAAATTATACAATCCAAAACTTAGTTGATGGAATTACAATTCCAACACTAGAAAAAGATTCAACATTAACAATTACATTTGATGTAACAGTTAAGAGTGACTTAGATACATCTACAGTAACTTCAATTGCGAATAAAGCAACGATTGGTGATACTGGACCAGAAATTACAATTCCAACGGGAAAAGCTGATTTTGTGACTGATAAAGATGTGAAAGATGCAAGTGGTGATAACATTGCATCACCAGGAGAAAAACTTACTTATACAATTATAGCTACAAATGGTGGAGATGCAACAAGTGATGATATCATGATTAAGGATACATTAGATAATGTATTACCTCATATTGATGAAGCATCATCAGCGATCTCTGTAAGCGTAACTAGTACAGATACAAGTAAGAATACTACCGTAACCGGAGATGACTTAATTAGTGGATTGACTTACAAACTTGCTTCAAAAGAAACAATAACTGTAACTTTCGAGGTAACAGTTAAGAGTGACTTAGATACATCTAAGGTAACTGCAATTTCTAATAAAGCAACAGTAGGGGATACAACACCAGAAATCACAATTCCGACAGGAAATAAGAATTTAAGTAACAATAAAGAAGTAGTCGACGCAAATGGCGATGGATTTGCATCACCAGGAGAAGAGTTGACATATACACTTACAACTACAAACAATGGTAGTGTAACAGCTAAGGATGTAGTCATCAAAGATGAACTTACAGATGTATTACCACATGTAAATGATCCAAAAGCAAATACAGTAACAGTAAATGTTGGTGGAACGGTAACTACTAAAACAGTTCAAGATTTGATTGATGGTATTGAAATTGATGAAATTGGAAAAGGTGTAACAGTAACAGTAAGCTTTAAGGTTACTGTGAAGTCAGACTTGGATGTTGAGACTGTTAAGTCAATCAAGAATCAGGCAACACTAGATGATATTCCAGGACCAGAAATTGAAATTCCAACAGGAAAAGCAACATTGACATCTGATAAAAGTGTAAGTGATGCAAACAATGATGGATATGCATCACCAGGAGAACAATTGACATATACAATTACAGCAACGAATACAGGAGATGCTGTAAGTGGAGATGTAGTAATCAAGGATGAAATGACGACATTGTTGCCAAACATTCAAGAAAAAGCAGCAGATATTAGTGTAACTGTAAATAGTAATACAGATGCAGCTAAAAATACTACAGTAAGTGGAACTGATTTAAATAGTGGACTTACATATAAGTTGGCAGCAAATGAAACAATTACGATACAGTTTACAGTAACAGTAGATGCATACTTGAATTTAACAAGTGTACCTTCAATTGCGAATAAAGCAACCGTTGGAGATACTACTCCTGAGATTACAATTCCAACAGGAAAAGCAATCATTAATGCATCAAAATCAGTATCTGATGCAAATGGTGACGAAGTGGCATCACCAACCGAAGTATTAGAATATACAATTACAGCATCAAACTCTGGAGTAGTGGCAAGTGATGATGTAGTAATTAAGGATACTTTGACTAGCGTTCTTCCACATATTGATGAAGCTTCTTCAGCAATTAGTGTAAACGTAAATAGTAATGTTGATGCTAGTAAGAATACAGTGGTAAGTGGAGATGCACTAATTAGTGGATTGACATACAAACTGGCACCATCTGAAGTGATTACTGTAACGTTCAAAGTAACAGTGAAAGCGGACTTAGATACTGAAGCAGTAAAAGAAATTATGAATACAGCAACCGTTGGTGGTCAAAACGAAACAGTTAAGATTCCAACTGGAAAATCAACAATTTCATCTTCGAAAACAGTTGTAGATGAAAGTGGAGATAAGATTGCATCACCAGGTGAGAAAATCACTTATACAATTACAGGAAAGAATACAGGTTCTGTAGTTGCAAATGATGTGCAATTTAAAGATGAATTAACTGGAGTTCTAGGTAATATCCAAGAATCATCAAGTGCTATTTCAGTAAATGTAAGTAGCAGTACTGATTCTGGTAAGAATACAACAATCACTGGAGATGAACTAATTAATGGTATTGTGTATAACCTAGCAGCATCAGAGGAAATCACAATTACGTTCAGCGTAACAGTGAAAGCAGATTTAGATACAGATGCAGTTACAGTACTTAAGAATATTGCGACAATAGGAGGAACAACTTCTACGGTTGAATTACCTACTGGAAAAGCAAATGTAATATCTGAAAAATCAGTTCGTGATGCAAGTGGAGACAACATAGCTTCACCAAATGAAGTTTTACACTATAGTATTGTATTGAACAATACAGGAGCAGTTGCTGCTGAAAATGTATTTGTTCAAGATACAATGAGTGGAATCTTAGCGCATATTGCAGAAACTCCAAGCACCGTAAGTGTTGGTGTAAAGAGTAATAAAGATGCAACTAAGAATACAACAATCTCTGCACAACAGTTGATTGATGGTGTTAACTATAATGTAGCAAGCGGTGAAATTATTACAATTACATTTGATGTAACTGTAAGTCCAGACTTAGACACGGAAGTAGTTAAGGAATTGACAAACATTGCAGTGATTGGTGATGGTGAAACTCCACCAGTAGTAATACCAACAGGAAAAGCAGACTTGCTTGCAAGCAAAGATGTAAAAGATGCTGATGGTAATGGTGAAGTTAGTGCAGGAGAAAAACTGACATATACAATCACAGCGAAAAACCAAGGTGATGTAGCATTGGAAGGTGTAACAATTAAAGATACACTTGATAAAGTATTACCTTACATTGCAGAAACTACAGATAATGTATCCGTAGTAGTTGCAAGTGATAGTGACAGTTCTAAGAACCAAACAGTGACATTGGCTGAATTAGTAAATGGAATCAGTATGGATATTGAGCCTAATGAAACTATCACAGTGACATTTGGTGTAACTATGAGTAGTACATTAAATGAAACACAAACAACTGTTATTGCAAACAAAGCAGTTGTAGGAGAACAGACTCCTGAAGTAGAAATTGAAGTAGCTCAAAGTGTATATCGAATCTATTACAATGGAAATGGATATACAGGTAGCGACGTACCAGTAGATGAAACAAGCTACTTCAGAAATGATCTTGTTACAATTAGAGGTTTCATGAGTAGAGTTTATACTCAAGAAAAATTTGTAGAGTGGAATAGTTCGCCTGATGGAACTGGTGTATCATTCAATATTGGAGATACAACAACATTTGCTCAAATGAGCAATATGGGAATCGTTGCAGCAGACAGATCAGTTACACTATACGCAATTTGGGAAAAAGAAGAAGTTCCAGTAGTTACTGATAAACCAGTAATAAGTTCAAACCCTTCAGTTGCACCAGCAACTGGTGACTTGTTCACTAGTTACGCTCTATATATTGGAGGAGCATTAATTCTGTTCTTTGGATGGTCTAAATTTAGATTTAGAAGATTCCATCAACGTAAGAAATAGTAGTAAATATTGTGTAGAAAACATATCAGAAAATATGATATGTTTTCTGCTCATTGTAAAGAAATAGAGGAGTAAATTATGAAAAAGAAACTAATTATTATCATTTGTGCAGTCGTAGTTGTAGTTGGAGCTGGAGGATTTTTCTTAAAAAACCAAATGGACCAAAGTGCGAAAAAAGAAAACGAACAACAAATGTCAAAACTTGCCAAACTATACTATGAAGATTATTTATATGATATTTTGACACTAGGAAAAAGTTCAGAAGAACGTGAATCCTTTTTATCTGCATATACGGAAGATGGGTTGAGAACATCAATTGATAGCATTGAAAAAGTAACAGAACTAGATAGCAAGAAAATCATGAAAAACTTAGGAAGTTCTTGTGATAAAGAATCTGAAAGTATCAAAATTATACCTAAAGACCCATATGGTAAGGAAGATTACGAAATTAAAGTAACATGCGAATAATTTCATATGTTGAGTAAGTAGAGTTTCTATTCATTTTATTACTCTTCATTTAATGAGAGGAGAGAGTAATGAAACTGAAGCTTATTGATAAGAAAGCATTATTCATAGTAGTAATATTAGTTTCAATGTTTATCTCAATTACCAACAGTAATCAATACTATGCAGATGAAATAGATCAGACAAAACCAATCAATGAAATATTTCCTGATGCCAATTTGGCAGCAGGAGTAGCAAGAGCATTGGGAACCAGTAGCACTGCTAGTGTGAGCCAAAATGATTTAAATAAAATCACAACACTGAAATTAGATAATAGTGGAATTACCAATTTAGAGGGAATTCAAAACTTAAACTATCTAAGTTCTTTAAGTGTGCTTAATAACAACATTAGTGATGTTTCTAAACTGACTGGATTAGCTCGTTTACGTACTGTGAATTTACAACAAAATAAAATCACAGATATAACAGGGTTTGAAAATTTAACAAGTCTGCAAAGTTTAACTATTGCTAGTAATTCGATTAATTCTATTGAGTCTTTACGAGGTTTAACTAGCCTTACATATTTGGATATTTCCAATAACAGTGGAATTTCACTAGAACCAATTTCTAATAATACTTCATTACAAACGGTAATGGCAGATAATATAGGAATGAGTTCTTTGGAACATCTTCAAAATCTAAACGGACTAACAAAACTTAGTTTGAATAGTAACCAAATTAGTGACGTAAGTGTTGTAAACAACCTTACAAGTTTACAGTATTTATATCTGAACTCAAATCAGATTTCTAATATTAGTTCAATTGCATCACTGAGTGGTCTGATTGAACTTGGAGTAAATAATAATCGATTAAGTGACATTAGTGTAGTTAGTAATTTTACTAGTTTACAAAAACTGTCAGTGTCGAACAATTCAATTACTTCTATTTTACCAGTTCAAAATTTAGGTAATTTAACTTACTTAGAATTTAATTCAACTGGTGTATCAGATATTTCAGCATTGAGCGGATTAACAAATCTTAAATATTTATCATTCAATCAATGTTACAACAAGGTTTCAGATTTAAGCCCAGTTGCTGGATTAGCAAATCTAACTGACTTACACTTTAACAGCAATGCGGTTTCAAGTATTGAACCTTTAAGAAATCTGACAAAAATTCAAACATTATGGATGAGTTCTAATTCCATTAGTGACTTAAATCCAATTGAAAATATAGCAGCTCTTGAATCGCTATATTTTGATAACAACAATGTCTATGATATGAGTGTACTTACCAGAATGAATACTTACGATTTAGGTATCATCAATGGAGCAAACAATCATATTACTGACATAAGTCCTTTATCATCAATTACAAATCCGTTTACGAGTGTAATTCATTTTGAAGGGCAAGTAATTTATCTAGAAGCAAATGAATATCAAGGAACTGATGTAGTAATTCCTAATGTATCTGTGGATTTAGATGGTGTTTCACCAATTACCTCATTTGAGAGTTTAAATGATGGTGCAATAACATCTCGATATCCAGTCCTTATTAATGGAGCTGTAAATGATACTGGTTCAGAAATGAGTTGGACAGATATGGAAGGTGCTACTTATACAAGTGGATATAAAGTAACCAAAAGGCAAAGATTGTTATATGCCAATATGACATATTCACTAGTAGTAGTTCAGGACATCAACCTAATTGCACCATACACTGTGACATACCATGAAAATGGTGCAACTGGTGGGGAAGTGCCTGTTGATCAAAAGCAGTACTATGCTGGTGACGATGTAATCGTCTTAGGAAAAGGAAATCTGGTAAAAGCAAAAGCAGAGTTTGTGGAATGGAATACAGAAGCGGATGGAAGTGGAGACAGTTATAAAGCTCTTGATTCAATTACATCAATTCAAACAGATGTTGAATTGTATGCAATCTGGAAAGACGAAATTGTACTTATCCCAGAGCCACCAATTATTATTCCTGAACCAAAGCCAGATCCAGAGCCTGTGATTCCTGATCCGGATCCAGAACCAACACCAGAACCTGAAAAGCCTGCTGTAGCACCTGAACCTGACAAAGTGTTAATCATTGCCAAGGAGAAGGAAGCGGTAGCAACAGGTGATAATACGAATACAAATATATTGTATTCAGCACTTGGTGTTTCAATTGTAGTTATTCAATTGTTTAGGAAAAGAAAAAAGACATCTAATGATTTAGATGCATAGAATTATTAAATGAATTTAAGCTCACTTTTGTATAAATAATATAGAAGTGAGTTTTTTTATTAATTAGGGAAGTTCTATAAAATAATTAGGATAAAAAGAAATAAATGTTAATAAATGAGTAAGCACAAAATGGAACTACAATATTAATGCAGTCACTAATGGAAGATGTCTGGTCGGTATTGTAGATGGAATTTCATTGCGTGTAAATGGAGCAGGGTTGATCTAAAGTCTTTATTGTACCACCTTTCATCAGGAAAGATAAAGAAGAGAATAACCTTACAGGGCCACAAGAAAGGTACCTGGTATTAAATCTTTGTATTTAATATGATTTCTTAGAAATCATTTTCTTGTTATGTAAATTCATTTGTATAAATTGAATTATTAATCGAAATAACTTATAATGTATAAACAAATGGTAAGTGTTGTTGCAGGGGTCCTATAGAACATGAGGTGATTTTATGGAACTACTGAGAAAAGCAGAAACGAAAGAAAATGAAAACAAAGTATTTGCGAAAGGATATTGTTTTGCCAAGATATTTTTATTTTTTGTAGTGGGTTGCGTAGTTGGGACTTACTATGAGCAACTTTTAGAGTTTTTTAAGTTTAATGTCTGGGTTCGAAGAAGTGGATTAATCTATGGACCATTTAATCCAGTCTATGGTCTTGGTGCAATTTCATTTGTCGTTCTTCTAGGTAAGAATTATAAGAAACGTAAATGGGTTGCAAATTATAGTCTTAGTTGTTTGATTGGTGGAGCCATAGAATATCTATTGAGTTTAGCTCAAGAATATATTTTTCATTCAAAATCTTGGAGTTATGGAAAAGCAGTTTTAAACATAGGTGGGAGAACTACAGTACCATTTATGTTAGTGTGGGGAATTGGTGGAATGCTTGTGATGTATGTAATCTATCCAATATTTTCTAAAATCATAGAAGAAATTCCTTATCAACCAGCAAAATTATTGTATATAGGATTATTGATTTTTATGTCTTTTAATATAGTAATTTCTGGTACAGCATTATTACGACAAAGAGAACGTTTAGAGGGGAAGGCACCAGATACTTTTCTTGATAGAGTTTGCGATACGGTATATGATGATCAGTTTTTGAAAAAAGCCTATCCAAATTATAAGATATTAGAAATAGAAGAATAGAAAAAATAGTACATATCACAATTGCTGTGATATGTACTATTTTCGTATAGTTTATTTATTTTTTCTTTTCATTCTGTAGAATCCATAAGCAGCCAATATAGCTACAGCAGCACCTAACATAATAAATAATTGCGTTTGGTTTGTTGTATCTCCAGTTGTAGGAGAAATAGCAGAATTATTTGTGTTTGTGTTACTAGTTACGGATGTTGATGGTTTTCCTATAATTGTAGTATCTGAGTCATCATTTGATGTAGATGAGTCGTTGTCTTTTACTGGTGGGGTAATCGTACTGCCATCATCATTAGAACCATTGTCTGTAGTGTTATCTTCATTATCCGTTACAGGAGGTTTTATATTATCCTTTGGTTCAGTTGAATCTAAAACTTTTAAAGTTGTATTTACAGAAACCTTTTGTGCTGTAGTATGAGAATCCGTAGCAATATAAGTAATTGTGAACTCACCACTGCTTACAGGGGTTCCAGTTATTTCTAATGTATTTGGATTGAACGTTAATCCTTCAGGTAGGTTTGTTACTTCGTAAGTGATAGTAGGCACACCACCAATTGCTTTGGGTAATGTTACAGAATAGTATTGTCCTTCAACCGCATCAGGCAGTAAAGGGGCAACTAATTCTAAATTAATTGGTGTGTATTGTGCATACACATCTTGGTTTGATGTAATTGTTTGATCAAAATCAAATTCCACGTTTCCAGTTGATGATGAATACCAAGCATCAAAGATATATCCTGATGGATTAGTAAATGTTGGGTTTTCTTCACTGAATGTATTACCATAACCTACATTGTAAATAGCACTTTGATTTCCGTCACTATCTTGATAATGGAATGTTATTGTTTTATCCATAAATAATGTTGCAGTATTGGTATTATCATTTACTCGATCAAATGTATTTTGGTAACGAGAAGGTGTTTCATCATATACTGTAATTTGCTTGTCGTCTGCTTCACTTAAGTAGAAGTATAGATTTCCACTTGCATCACTATAAACATCATTGATTCCATAAGCTAATCCTGTAGCATTACTTGTAACACCATCAATTCCATCGATTTTTAAATTTGTAATAAGTGATTGAATTGAATTTTCTAAAGTTAATGTAGTTAAATAAACTCTATCTCCATTTGTATTTTTTGGAGTTATGTTAGATGGAAAACGGCCTAGGATACTTCCTCCATTCACAGTAAGATTATCTGCTGTAAGCACCCAATCATTACTTGTATTTTGTGCTTTGGCAGTAACTGTACCACCATTGATTCTAGTGTAATTAGTAGTAGCTACGTTTGCTTGAATTCCAATGGATGGACCAATAGCATCTAAAACACCACCATTGATAACTAAATTACTAACCGCATACAATCCACGATTTACATTTCCCACAGCTTCGATAGTACCACCATTGATGGTAATTGTTCTATCTGCATAGATTCCATTTGTATTTCCTTGTGCATAGATGTCACCACCATTAATTGTCAATGAAGCAGTTAATCCATAAATTCCCATTCCCATGAGATCAGGTGTAGGATATTTAGAAATTGCTGAAATAGTTCCACTTTCGATTATTAATCCTCCTTTGTTTAAGTAAACACCACAATTGTAGCCAGTAAATGTTGTAGTACCACTACCAGCAAATGTCAGATTAATACCATCACTTGCTTTGGTACTGAAACCATTTGCCATGTCCGCACCAATCTTTGCATCACTTTTAAAGGAATTAGTTCCTTCGTATTCAAAACGAATGCTACCAGTTCCAGTAATATCAACTGCAGCTAACTTACTTCCAGTTACATCAATATTTACATTCGTCATTTTAATTGTTACTTCTTCACTGATACCAGTAATATCAATTTCTAGATTATTGTTAGTAGTAGCTACACTTGATGTAATAGCGATTGTTTCACTTGGTGAAATAGTATCAATGGTAATTCCGTTTTGCTTGATATCTATATCACTACCATTTGTGACGATATCAATTGATCCATTATTTAGATCATAACTTGTTGTTGCCCTGAGATCTTCTTTTCCATATGCAAATACTGTACATATAATTAGTAGACTTAAAGTAATATGAAATGCCCTTCTTTTCATAATGTTGCCTCTCTTTCATAAACCGCACTCAAAAAATGCGTACATAATTTAGATGCTTAATTTTAAATAATCGTTCACTAAATATTAATTTCAGTTAATTTCACATATTTATTTATATATATTATAAAAGATATTTTATTGATATATTTAAGATGTTAAATTAACTTGGTTTTGAGTATAATATTAAAAAGGAGTTTACTATGAAACTGGATTTTTATTACTGGTCTTATCAGTGTCCACTAAATAATGAGATGCTGAAACTATTGGAAGAATACAAGGATTCTTTAGATATTAATATTTATGATATCAATGAAAATCAAATGTTGGCAAAAGAACAACATATGTTTTTTCCTACACTCATTGTAGTGAATAATCAACATCGCTATTTTAGCCCGCTGAGACGCCATTTTCTAGATTTGTTACTTCTAAGTGAATTACCTAAAGAAAAGCCCTATATACCTGTTATATCGTTTCAGGTAGCGTTTGAAAGGATTATCCCTCTAACAGATATGAATTGTCATATAGCTAGTCAGTGTAGTGGTAGCTGTAATGCGGATAGTAGTAAGCGAAAAGCAACATTCTTACATCATAGTAACCAGGATATTTATGGTTTTTTAAATGTTGATAATGAAAACCGTTTACTTGGTGGAGTAGAGTATCTTTCAAGTATGCTAGTTCCTTATGATATACCTAAACACAAGGAATCTGCATTTATTACCTGTATTTATGATTGTGATGATTCCTATGATTATAAGAGTAAACCACTAGAGGAATTAGAAAACTATTTATGTAATGAATATAAAGATGTCTATGTGATTAGTGATGAAGAAAGTACATTCCCAAACGGAAATTTAGAGTTCTTCTTACGTAATGGATATGAAGATCTTGGTATAGTAAACGAAGAAAACAACTACTGTAAATTACATTTATTAAGAAAAGTGTTAAAATAGTAGTTCATAGCTTTTTACAACCATCCTAAGCTTTGATAGAATGAGAGAAGAACTAAGGGAGACTATATGAAAAAGATAATAGATAAGATGAAAGAAATCTTAAAAGATAAAAATTCAATAAAAGTGTTAATTTCAATAACATTAATATTGGCGATTGTTGCATTACTGCAATTAACAACAGAATCATGGAAATGGTCAGTTGATTTGTTTGTTACTGCAGTTATGCCATTTTTGCTAAGTTTTATGATTGCATATGTCCTTCGGCCGTTTGTAAATAAGATACAAAAGTATGTACACAAACGTGGACTTGCAGTATTGATTACCATTTTATGTCTTGTAGGAATCATTATTCTTTGTCTTGTGTTTATTGTTCCAGAAGTAATTCGTCAATTTGCATTATTGGCTGATTATGTTGGACAAGGTGCAAACTCTTTATTTGAACTTATTGATACGAATGTATTAAGTAAATTAGATCTTCAAAAGAGTGTGATGGATTATATAAAGAATTTAGATTTATTTAATAACTTACAATCATTGCTTATGACATTAAGTAATCAAATGATTACTGTTATCATTAATTTAATTAGTAGTGTAGTATATTGGATGTTTAGTTTTATCTTAATAATTTATTTTATGCTTTATGATGAACCAATCAGAAAAGGAACGAAAAAAGTATTAACATTTATTAACCCATCACTTCCTGATTATGTAAGAAATGCAGACCATGAACTACAAAAATTCTTAGGATCATTTGGACTTATTATGATTTCTAAGTTTCCAATTTATGGATTACTATTCTATCTGATTGGACACAAGAACTGGATGATTTTAGCAATCTTAAATGTGTTTGCAGTTATTATTCCTTATGTAGGACCATTAACAGCAAATGCAATTGCATTATTAACTGGTATATCTCAAGGACAGGGAGTTGTGTTAGGAACAGTTGGAGTTATTGCATTCTCATCATTTATTGATCCATATCTGATTGAACCAAGAATTTACAAATCGCAGTTGGAAATGAATCCACTGGTGATACTGTTTGTGATTTTTGTCGGTTCTACATTCTTTGGACTTATTGGAACTGTAGCAGGGATTCCTTCTTATGTTATGATACGAAGTCTTATTAATACCTATCGTTCTAAGCATGCAGAGTCAGCTCTTTTAGAAGAGAAGAAATAGGTATATAATAGGAATAAGAATTCTCACAAGATGGAGGAACTTATGAAAATCAGTACATATAATGGATATAGTATTTACTGTATATCACTTATCAGATGCAATTGTTATTTATTAAAGAGTAAAGATAGAAGTATATTAATTGATACAGGAGTAAAAAGAGAACGAAAGAAAATTATTAGTTTTCTTAAAAAGCATCATGTTCATCAATTGGATTGTATTATCTTAACTCACTCTCATAGTAATCATGCACAGAATGCTGCATATTTTCAAAATTATTACAGGTGTCCAATTTATGCACATCGTTTAGCAATCTATCCACTGTTAGGTGGATACTGTAGTGTGCCAAAAGGTGCAAAGTTATACAGTAAATTAGTTGAGCGACTTGCAAGGTTATCTAAGAACTGGAATCAGTTTCCACCATGTTTTGATGTGCGTGATATTCAAACACTGCCATGGCGTGATTACTTTGGAATTCAAAATCCAGTATTCAATACACCAGGGCATAGTGCGGATTCCATAACTTTGGTGTTTGGTGAAATTGCCATAGTAGGTGATTCCATGACAAATGTTATTGGTGATAATGTACTGCCGCCATTTGTGGATAATAAGAAACAATTAATGTATTCTTGGTATTCATTATTGCTGTTAGATATTCAAATTTTTTATCCAGCTCATGGTACAAAGATTTCACTAGAGAAAGCTCGTTATAGTTATTTTCATCACTATAAAACAATTTATTAAACTTTGTCTATCTTTCACAAGATAGACTTTTTATTATTTATTTAGTATAATCAACACAGTTGCTGTTGCAAATCGACAGCAATGAGCGCCAGGACAGCTTAGCTGTTGACGAGGACAGTAGTAATCGAAATATTCGGCGGGTGCTACTGCGGTTATAGTGAATCGATAGAAATAACACAAAGACAAGATAATAGGTACAAAAGTTATTTCAGCACTAAGCGAACACCTTTTAAAGAGGTCTTTTAATAGTGGAGGTAAAAACTAAATGTGTGGAATTGTAGGCTATGTAGGATCTGAAAAGATCACCAATAGTGTTTTAATTGACGGCTTAAAGTCGTTGGAGTACCGTGGGTACGACTCAGCAGGAGTCGCAACCTTACAAGAAACTGGAGTAAGAATTACAAAGACAAGAGGAAAGGTTGCATCATTAGAAGATAAACTGCAACGTCATCAGATTCCTTCTTCAACTTTAGGAATTGCTCATACAAGATGGGCAACGCATGGAATACCAAGTAAAACGAATGCACACCCACATCATCATGGAGCAGTAACCTTGGTTCATAATGGAATTGTAGAGAACTATGCAGCATTAAAAGAAGAATTGATACAAGTGGGTTATGTATTTGATTCAGAAACGGATAGTGAAATAGCATCTGCATATATTGATTATATGTATAGACAACACCATAATAAGTTGGATGCATTAGTTGCTGCCAATAAAGCATTCAAAGGATCATTTGCCTTTGGAATCATCTTTTGTGATGATGAAGATACATTGTATGCAATGCGCAGAAATTCACCATTGATTGTTGCATTAAAAGATGGGGCAAGTTTTATTGCCAGTGATGTACCAGCAATCTTAAAGTATACAAAACAATATATCTTGTTAGGTCAGGATGAAATAGCAGTATTAAATAAAGATACACAACATATTTATAATTTAAATAAAGAAGAAATGGATCATGAAGTATTAACTGCAACAATGGATGCTGCCGATATTCAAAAGGGTGGATTTGAACATTTCATGTTGAAGGAAATTCATGAAGAACCTAGAGCAGTACGTGATACAATGGCTGCTTATATCAAAGATGATATTCAGGATTTGGTAAAGAACTTACCTGATTTATCTAAGTATAATGAAATTCATATTGTATCTTGTGGTTCTGCGATGTATGCAGGAATGATTGCAAAATCATTAATTGAAACCAAAGCAAGAGTAAAAGTAGATGTCGAGATTGCCAGTGAGTATCGCTATAAAGATCCAATATTAAGTAAAGATACATTAGTATTACTAGTATCGCAAAGTGGAGAAACGGCAGATACGTTAGCAGCATTATTATTAGCGAAAGAACAGGGGATTGATACCTTTGCGATTGTGAATGTAGTTGGAAGCAGTATTGCCAGAGAAGCAAAATATGTAGCTTATACACTGGCTGGACCTGAGATTGCTGTAGCAACAACCAAAGCTTATTGTACACAGGTAGCATTGTTATCATTAATTGCATTAAATCTTGCATATATTCATAATCGTATTACGCAAAAAGAAATTGATCAGATTATTGAAGAGATTCATTGTCTGCCAGATATTCTTAACGAACTACTAAAGGATGAACAGTACATTACAGCAGGAAAGATTATTTCACGTCATTCAAATGTATTCTTCTTAGGTAGAGGATTGGATTATGCATTGTCAATGGAAGGTTCTTTAAAGTTGAAAGAAATCTCCTATATTCACAGTGAAGCATATGCAGCTGGTGAACTGAAACATGGAACGATTTCTTTGATTGAAAAAGGAACGCCAGTGATTGCAATTTGTACGGATGAACGTTTGTTTGAAAAAACAATCAGTAACATCAAAGAAGTAAAAGCAAGAGGTGCAAATGTAATCTTGTTTGTTCGTGAAGGCTTGAATGTTAGTGAAGATTATTATGATTATAAAATAGAGATTCCTAAGGTAGATATGATGCTGCAGGGAATTGTTACTGTAGTTCCATTACAACTGCTTTCTTATCAGGTTGCTAACTTGAGAGGTTGTGAAATTGATCAGCCTAGAAATCTTGCGAAATCGGTAACTGTTGAATAAATTGAACCTTTTTCCTCTTTTATCAGTCTTAAAGATAGTATATATATTTAATTTATTGGAGGAGATGATGTTATGGATAACGGTTTTGGAATATTAATCCCTTTCTTTGGGGTGTCGATTGTACTAATGGTTGTATTTCTGGTTATTGGTAGTAAGACACGTAAAAAGGGAGAAAACAAGAAACAGGAAGAATTGCAGTCGAAAGCAATTTTGATTTACTATTCTGACAATTTATTTATTGATGGAGTAAAAGTTAAAATGACCGAAGGAAAACTTGATAAACAAGGAGAACGCTACATTCCAGTAGAACCTGGTAAGCGGGTAATCAAAGGAAGATTCTCTGAATATGTACAAGGAATGGTTTCTAATAAGACGTATAAAACGGATTTAATGGAATTTGAACTTGATTTGGAAAGAGGAAAAACCTATCGTTTATCAATGCAGAATGATTTGGTTGAAGATGGAGTGGTTTTCTATACACCATTGACATTTGATAATGGGAAAGAAAAGTATATTGTTTGTGAATTAGTAGCTTAAAAGTGGTTGAATAAACCACTTTTTTTACGCAACGCGTGAAGTTTGTAGTAAAATAGATGGGAGGTGAATCATGAACTATAAACTAAAAGTAGTGTTTGGCTTTATTGCCAGCCTTTTATGTATATATGCTGTATTGTTTGCAAGTATTCAATTGAATGCTTTTTCAATCAATTTTTATAAGCAACAGGACGAGAAACTTAATATTAGCGAATCAATGGATGTATCCAGTGAAGATTATATTAAGAGTATGGATGTACTTTTGGATTACTTACAGGGAAAACGCGATGATATTGATGTGGAGGTTACTTATAAAGGTGGCGAGATATCAATGTTTAATGAAAAAGAATACACACATATGATTGATGTGAGAAATCTTTATAAGAATGCTGGAATAGTTGCAGGATGTAGTGCAGTGATGGGAGTTATCTTATTTCTAATTTTATTCTTTGATAATAAACCGGAGTTCTTAGAAATCTTCACCACAAGTTACTTGCGCATGATGATGGTATCCTTAGTATTCTTATTATTTATTGTAATGTATGCAGTTGTGGACTTTGGCGATTTCTGGACCAGGTTCCATCATGTATTCTTCAGTAATGATTTATGGTTGCTTGATGCACGAACCGATTTTATGATTCGAATGTTACCAGAGGAATTATTCTTCTCAATGATCATTCGTATTGTGGGTGGATTTGCAGCAGTTTACTTTGGGCTGGCAATCTTTAGTATCTGGTATTTAAAAAAGCATAAAAAGTTATATCAAGTATTGTTTTTATAGATGAAGAGGCGTAATATTAAAAGAAAAAAAGGGGGAATTCCTAATGGATATCAAAATAACAAGAGCCAAACAATTAAAAAATAAACCAGATGAATCAAATCTGGGGTTTGGACATTACTTTACAGACCATATGTTTGTAATGGACTACACAGTTGAGCAAGGGTGGCACAATGCTCAAATCGTGCCATATGGGCCAATCCCAATGGATCCAGCAAGTATGGTATTGCACTATGCACAAGAAACCTTTGAGGGGTTAAAGGCATATCGCAATCACGATCAGATTCTAATTTTCCGTCCAGAGATGAACGCGAAAAGAATGATTGCTTCAAATGAACGTCTTTGCATGGCAGAAGTAAGCGAAGAACTGTTTGTGGAAGCAGTAGAAGCAATTGTCGATTATGAAAAAGATTGGGTTCCTTCAGCAGAAGGTACATCATTATATATAAGACCATTCTGTTTTGCGACAGAAGCAGGAGTTGGTGTACATCCAGCCAGAGCTTATAAATTTATTATTATTTTAAGTCCTGTAGGCGCATATTATCCAGAAGGTGTAAACCCTGTAAAAATATTTGTTGAAGATGAATATGTACGTGCAGTTGTTGGTGGTACTGGATTTGCAAAGTGTGGTGGAAACTATGCTGCAAGTATTGCTGCACAAGTGAAAGCAGAGAAAATGGGATACACACAAGTCTTATGGCTTGATGGAGTACACCGTAAATATGTAGAAGAAGTTGGAACGATGAATGCAATGTTTGTTATTGATGATGAAATTGTTACTGCTCCATTAGAAGGTAGTGTACTACCAGGAGTTACCAGAGATTCTTGTATTCAAATATTAAAAGACTGGGGTTATACAATCAGTGAACGTCATCTAGATATTGATGATTTAATGGAGTATGCAAAGAATGGACGCTTGAAAGAAGCCTTTGGTACAGGAACAGCTGCGGTTATTTCTCCAATTGGCGAACTTAGCTACAAAGGAAATGTTCAAATTATCAATGATTTTAAAACAGGTGAGTTAACTTGTAAACTATATGATGAATTAACAGGTATCCAGTGGGGTACTAAAGCAGACCCTTATGGATGGGTAAAGACTGTTAAATAATGAAGAAGATTATTTTAGCCAGTCAGTCACCACGGAGAAGAGAATTAATGGAAAGTGTGAATATCAACTTTACCATTGAAGTTAGTGATATTGAAGAAGTAATTGATGAATCACTTCCAGTAGAACAGGCAATTGAACAGCTTGCCTTACAGAAAGCAAGTGTAATTGCGAAACAACATAAGCAAGCTGTGGTTATTGGTGCCGATACAGTGGTATTATACGAGAATCAGATATTAGGGAAACCAAAAGATTTAGATGATGCTTATCGAATGTTGTCAATGCTAAGTGGGCATACCCATAAAGTAATTACTGGAGTGGCAATCTGTCATGAAGATAATAATGAATTATTTCATGAAGTTACTGAGGTAACCTTTTATGAGTTAAGTGATGATGAAATCAATCGTTATATTACAACTGCCAGACCATTGGATAAAGCAGGATCCTATGGAATTCAAGGGTTAGGTAAGTTATTTGTAAAAGAAATGCATGGAGATTACTGCAATGTCGTTGGTTTACCAATTGCGCAACTAAATCAAAGACTAAAGAAGTACATATAAAGTGTGCTTTTTTTCTTTTGAAAATGCATGGTTGTAGTATAATAGATAAGAAAGGCTATGGGTGACAAAATGAAAATTTTGGGTAGTGATTATGATGGTACTTTAAAAGTAGATGGTGCAGTATCATTAGTGAATATAGAAATGATTAAGAAATGGCGAGCACAGGGGAACCTGTTTGGTATTGTAACTGGGAGAAGTACAACTACAATTCGTCAGGAAATAAAAACAAAAGGATTAGATATCGACTTCTTGGTTTGTAATAATGGCGGAGTTATCTTAGATAAAAATCTGGAGATTGAACAGATGTTATTACTGGATTTCGATGCAGTAGAAAAAATCGTTGAACATATTGAAACGGTTGAATGTAATGGTTATGTTTTGAATGATGGAGTAAATCGTTCAAGAGTAGCGAAAATGAAAATAGAAGATGATTTGCATAATGCACCTTCTACAATTAGTATGGAAGAAATATTAGCGAATAAGAAAGTTGCACAGATTGTAGTAAACTTTAATGGGCAGGAAGCAGCTAATGTTTTAGCAGCTTACATAAATGAAAATTTTGGTGATAAAGCAGAAGCATTTACGAATCTGAATTGTGTTGATATTGTCCCAAAAGGTGCAAGTAAAGAAAATGGATTGCGTCATATTGCAAAACGTGAAAATGTAAGTGAAGATAACGTATATAGTATTGGTGACTCATACAATGATATTTGTATGATTGAAGCATTTCATGGTGCAACCTTAAATCATGCAATTGATGCAATCAAAGAACATAGTGAAGTAAGTGTAAAAGATGTTGCTGAGTATTTATCGTTATTGATGAGCCTTTAATTATACATATGATTTATGATATAATTAGACAGATAAAAGGAGTGCTATATGTTGAATTATCTAACACTTGACAATTTTATTTCGTTTTTAAAACTAGCACTTGATATTGGCGTTGTTGCTGTAATTATTTTTTATTGTCTTAAAATAATAAAGAATAATTCTAGAACGATTCAAATTGCGAAAGGGATTATCTTTGTATTCTTGGTAAACTGGCTGGCACAGACCCTGGAATTAAGAACCATTGAATTTATAACTACTCAGTTTTTGAACTGGGGATTTTTAGCGATATTCATTATTTTCCAACCGGAGTTACGTTCACTACTTGAAAAACTTGGACGTACGACGGTTTTTTCTAGTTTGGCGACATTAAGTGAAAACCAACGACAACATCTGGTTGAAGAGTTGGTAAAAACAGCAGTTACGCTTTCTAAAAGTAAAACTGGGGCATTGATTTCACTGGAACAGACAAATTCACTTGCTGATTACATTCGTACTGGAACGATTATGAATTCTGATGTTACATCAGAATTGTTATGTTCGATTTTTGTACCTGGAACACCATTACATGATGGAGCAGTAATTATTCAAGGTGATAAGATTGCCTGTGCAAGTGCATATTTCCCACCAACTGTAAGAGAATTTCCATCTAATTATGGAGCACGTCACCGTGCTGCAGTTGGAATCAGTGAAATTACGGATAGTGTAACAATTGTTGTTTCAGAAGAAACAGGAAATATTTCAATTGCTCAAGAAGGAAAGTTAACCCTGATGAGTGCAGAAGAGTTAAAAGTATTCTTACTTATGACAATTCACTCTTCTGATGAAGGTGAACAAAAGAAAGAACCGGTAAAAGCAGAAGCACTTCCACCAATTCAGGAAGATTCAAAAGCAGATAGAAAGAAAAGACGTGAAGCAAAAGCAAAACATAAAGAAAAGATTAAGGCGGATGCAATCGTAATGAATAAATCAAAAAAGACTCCAAAAAAAGGAGGTAAGAATGATGCTGAGAAATAGAAATAAAACTCCAAGAGACGAATCGAACAAAAAGAGTTTTGCGCAACATTCCGAATCCTTTAAACGTACATATAGTAGTGTAGAGAATGCATTTCTAAAAGGATTTCGATTTGTTTCCAATTGGATTGAGCGAATCTTATTTAATGATCGTTATGGAAAGTTAGTTGCGCTTTGTTTGGCAACTCTGATTTGTGTAATTGTCCAAAGTGGTGCAGAAGGCAATATCTTCACCAATAACTTAAAACAGGCAGTGGAACTGAAAGATGTAGCTGTTACATCTAATATTAGTTCTAACACTTATGAAGTGGAAGGATTACCAGATACAGTGAATGTAACTGTAACCGGTGATACCAGTGATGTGCAATATGTATCACAACAGCAATCCAATTACCGGGTAAGTGCAAATCTTGCAGAGCTTGGGGAAGGAACTTATGAAGTAGAACTGGAACCGGTGAACTTCTCGGATAAAGTAAATGTAACAGTGGAACCAAATGTAGTTGTGGTTACCGTAAAACGAAAAACAACAAGTAGTTTTACACTGGGTTATGAATATACGAATACGAATAAAATCGATAATATTTATACATTGTCAACGCCTGAATTATCACAGAATGATGTACTGATTCGTGCGAGTGAAGATCGAATGAATGAGATTGCATATGTGAAGGCATTGATTGATGTAAGTGACCAGAAAGCGGACTTTGAAGTATCCGCAGATATTGTTGCTTACTCACAAACTGGGGAACTACTTGATGTAGATATTATTCCTAGTCAGGTAACGGCTAAAGTAAAGGTAACATCTTATCATAAAGATGTTCCACTTGAAGTAGAGTTTACTGGTAATCTTCCAGATAATATATCAATTGAATCGTATGAACTGGATAAAAAGGAAGTAACGCTTTATGGTTCTCAGGAAGTACTTGATGAAATAAGTAAACTTACAGTGAGTGTACCACTTACTAATATCACCGAAGATATTAGTACAAAGAGTGTTACCGTACCGCTGAAGCTACCTTCAGATACATCAGTGAAAGGTGATTCAGTAACCTTAAAAGTAGATGTGAAGTTTGGTGCTGCTGAAAGTAGGACCGTAAATGATGTTCCAATAAAATTCACCAATATACCAGAAGGTATGAGTGTCAAAAATTCAGCGAACTATAAAACTAGTATCAAACTTAAGGGAATCAAAAGTATGATTGAAGGTATCAAGGCATCAGACCTTGAAGTTGTCGCAGATTTAAGTGATTGTACAGCAGATGTCTGTTCGGTACAATTAAGTGTAAAGAAAAAGAATATCTTGATACTTTACACATTAAATGATAAAACCATAGAAGTAGAACTGGAATAAAGAGACAAGGAGAAAAATTATTATGGGAAAATATTTTGGTACAGATGGAGTTAGAGGGAGAGCGAATGATAAACTGACATTGGATATGGCAGTAAAAATTGGTCAATACATCGGATACTATTTTGGAAAACAAAGAAAAGCAAAGATTGTAATTGGAAAAGATACACGTTTATCAAGTGATATGTTTGAAATGGCAATTTCTGCAGGAGCAATTAGTACAGGAGCAAATGTATACTTAATTGGTGTATGTCCTACACCATGTGTTTCATACTTAATTCAAAAAGAGAAATTTGATTGTGGAGTAATGATTAGTGCATCACACAACCCTTACTATGACAATGGAATTAAGCTATTCAACTTTGAAGGTAAAAAGATGGATGCCAACATTGAAGACTTAATTGAAGAATACATGGATGGAAACAGTACAGTAGAATTTGCCAGTGATGATCATATTGGGAAAGCAATTGATTTCTCAGATGGATTAGTGTTATATGAATCACGTCTAAAAGGAATTGTTGATTTGGATGTATCAGATATTCGTGTTGCTTTAGACTTGGCAAATGGTAGTGCAACATCTTGTGCGCTTGATATCTTCAGTGATTTGGGAATTACTACTAAGGTTATTCACTCTACACCAAATGGAGTAAATATTAACTATCACTGTGGATCAACACATCCTGAAAGTTTGCAAGAATTGGTTCGTGAAGGAAATTACGATGTAGGATTTGCATTTGATGGAGATGCAGATCGATTAATTGCAATTAATGAAGATGGTGAATTATTTGATGGAGATCATATCTTATATGTCTGTTCAAAATATTTAAGAGATAATAAAGAATTAAAAGATAATATGGTTGTTACTACGGTAATGGCAAACCTTGGATTATATAAAGCATTGGAAAAAGAAGGAATTGATTATAAACAAACAGCAGTTGGAGATAAATATGTCTTTGAAGAAATGGAAAACAATGATTACATTTTAGGTGGAGAACAATCAGGACATATTATCTTTAAAAAACATGCAATTACTGGAGATGGAATTTTAAGTGCGTTGATGTTACTTGAAGTAATGAAGAAGTACAACAAGTCATTAAAAGAGTTGAGTGAAAACTTATTTATTTATCCACAACTTTTAATTAATGTGCCAGTAAACAGCAAAGAAAAAGCACTTGAAGACGAAAGTTTAAATGCAATTGTTCAAGAAGTTGCAGATGAACTTGGGTGCGATGGTAGAATCTTGGTGAGACCAAGTGGAACCGAACCATTGGTAAGAGTTATGGTAGAAGCACAAACAGATGCTTTGTGTGAACGTCATGTTAATCGAGTGGTAGAATTTATTAAATCGAAAGGACTGTAAAAAGTCCTTTTTACTATCACATAATTTTGGTACAATAGGACTATAAGAGGTGACTCATATGAAAAAAGTAATTTGTGTAGTTGAAGATGAAAAAGATTTAAATGAACTAGTAAAACGATATTTAGAAAAAGAAGGGTACGAAGTACGCTCATATTTAACATATGATTCAGCATATGCTCATGTAAATGATGATGATGTACATCTTTGGATTTTAGATATCATGCTTGACAATAAAAGTGGGTTTGACTTGCTGGAAGAAATTCGTAGCCAGGGAAGCGAAATACCCGTTATTTTTATGAGTGCGAGAGATAAAGAATTTGACCGTATTATTGGATTAGAAAAAGGTAGTGATGATTACATCACCAAACCATTCTCACCAAAAGAATTGGTGTTACGTGTCAACAACCTTATGAAACGTGCTTATAAGGAATCAAGTAGAATTCAGATTGATGGTTATGAACTGGATGAAGTACAAAGAAAAGTATTTGAAGGAGACCATGAAATCGATCTTACAACCAAAGAGTTTGACTTGCTGATGATGTTTATTCGCAACAAGGGTATCGCTTTCTCCAGAGAGATGATTTTGGAGAATGTGTGGGAAGACAACTATTTTGGTAGTGATCGTGTTGTTGATGATACGTTAAGAAGATTACGTAAGAAATTACCGAATCTGAATATTCATACAATTTATGGGTTTGGGTACCGTTTAGGATAATGCAGAATTCTAGATTTTGGATAAAGAATTTTTCTTTGTCCCAGCAACTGATTGTATTAATCATCAGTTTTATTTCGTTCTTTGCGATTTTCTTTCTTATTTTTATAAATAATACAGTAAATCGTTATACCGAAGAACAGATGTTCAATCAGTTAAGAGAAGTACAGGATTCACTGTCCTATTACCATGAACTGAATATTGAACCCACGGATTTATCAAGTCAGGGAAATGCTTATGTCGATACGTTTTTCTTTGAATTAGATGATGAAGAAATCAGTATCATTGGTGACGAAAAAAATATCAAACAAAGTGATATTTTTGAAGACGTATATCATAACATCAGAGCATTGAAATCAATTGGTGAAGGACCAGTTGGTATGTATTATAAGAATGTAAGTATTGATTATAACTATCCAGATAAGACGTATACCTATTACAGTATTCGTTTCTTAAATGGAGATGACGATATTATTATGGTCAGTCTGTTGAATAATCAATATATGAATAACTTTAAATCAACGTTTGTAAGTATTGTAATGGATATTACAATCTTTGTGGTTGGTTTGTTCTTTGTAATTATTATGTTGTGGGTGGGTAATATTATTCGTCCATTAAATCAGATTCGTAATTATATTGAAAAAGTGAAGCTTGGAAAAGATGCCAAGTTAAATGTTCATCGTCGAGATGAGATTGGTGAAGTTGCATCCGCACTGGTAAGTATGCGTGATGAACTTGCTCGACAGGAAAAAACAAAGGAAGAAATGATTCATAATATATCACATGACTTAAAGACTCCGATTGCAACAATTAAGTCTTATGGAGAAAGTATCAAAGATGGTATTTATCCTTATGACACATTGGAGAAGAGTGTTGATGTCATTATTGATAATGCGAACCGTTTGGAAAAGAAGGTTCACAGTTTATTGTTTATGAATCGTGTGGAATATATTCTAAGTCAGGATAATGAAGATGTTATGTGTGATATGAAAGATGTTGTATCTACAGTTGTTTTAAACTCTAAGGTAATTCGTCCGGAGATTGAAATTGAAACAAACTTGAAGACTTCATTATTTAGAGGTACGGAGGAAGCATGGCGCGTATGTGTTGAGAATATTTTAGAGAATGCACTTCGTTATGCGAAAACGCAAATCGTTATTACACTGGATGATGATCAGTTGTGTATTTATAACGATGGACCACAGATTGATGAAGAACGTCTGAAGACGTTATTTAAACCTTATGAAAAAGGCGAGGGTGGACAGTTTGGGTTAGGACTATCAATTGTAAGTAAAGTTGTACAAGCGAGTCATTATCAGATTGTGGCGGAAAATGTAGAAACAGACGGTGTTATCTTCAAGATTATGAAGTAACCCGGGGAGGAGCAGTTATGGAAAATAGAAATGTAACAGTAGAACAGTTGAAAGACCTGATTCATCACAAGAATGTACAAGAGTTACGTCGAATGTTTAATGACTATAACATTGTAGATATGAGTGAATTAGTAGACCAACTGGATATGAATGAAGCATTGTTCATATTTAAGACATTAAAAAAGAATGTCACGAGTGAAATATTTTCCTATTTGCCCCATGATAAACAAGAAGATTTAATACAGTCATTTACTGGACCAGAGATTCAGGAAATGCTGGATAATTTATACAGTGATGATATCGTTGATTTTATGGAAGAAATGCCAGCAAATATTGTGAAGCGTGTGCTTCAGAATATTAAGCCAGCAAGACGTGCTGAAATCAACAAGTTATTAAACTATCGAGAAGACTCGTGTGGATCGATTATGAATACAAACTATATTACTTTAAAACGTAATGAGACAGTATTGCAGTCGATTGAGCGACTTCGTCGACTAAAGAATATTGATCGTGCCTTGGGTTATGCGTATATCACGGATACCAAGCGAGAACTGATTGGTTCGATTTCATTAAAGCAGTTATTGTATTTGAATGATGATGACAAGATTGAAGATACGATGGATACGGATTTGGTGTATGTGCATACGAATGATGAGCAGGAAAAAGCTGCACAGTTAGTTCAAAAGTATGATATATCAACAATTCCTGTTATCAACGATGAAGGTAAACTGGCTGGAGCCATTACCTATGATGACATTATTGATGTAATTCATGAAGAAGCAACCGAAGATATCCATAAGATGAGTGGGGTACAACCGACGGATGAACCATATCTGGAAACTGGTGTACTTAGTATGTATAAACACCGTATTGTCTGGTTGTTGGTATTGATGATTGGTGCAACCTTTACTGGAAATATCCTAATGATATTTGAAGAAAAGTTAAGTACAGTAGCTTATCTGACGGTGTTTGTACCAATGTTAATGGATGCAGCAGGAAATGCTGGTAATCAATCCAGTACGATGATTACTCGTGCGTTGGCGTTGGGTGAACTGAAAATAAATGATATCTTTAAGGTATGGTTTAAAGAGTTTCGTGTAGCAATTCTGTGTGGTGTTACCATGGGAGTTGTGAACTTCTTTAGAGTACTAATATTTATGGGAATGGTTGATATTGAAACATCAATTGTAATTTCGGTTACTGTAATGTGTACCGTAATGGTAGCAAAACTAATTGGATGTACATTACCAATGATTGCTGTAAAACTAGGATTTGATCCAGCTGTAATGGCAGGACCGCTTATTACAACATTAGTCGATGTTGTCGCATTATTGATTTATTTGGGATTAGCAAGTTTCTTCTTGTTATAAAGGAGGTCTTAATATGATAAAGGATGAAAATTTAAGATTGTGCATATTATCGACATTAGGAAAGGGTGAAGAAGAACCATTAACTTCACAGGATATGATATCGCTTGAAGAACTCAATTGTAAGAGTAGAGATATTGAGTCAATTGATGGTTTAGAAGATTGTATCAATCTAAGAAAAGTGGATTTATCTTCCAATCGAATTGAAGATATTTCACCATTAGAAGGTTTGGAGCACATAGAAGAATTAAACTTATCAAGAAATGCATTACAGAGTATTGAACCAATTTCTGATTATGTAAATCTGAGATACTTAAACTTATCTCATAATGAAGTATTTCCATTAGATTTGAAATACTTAAAAGATTTGGATAATCTGGAAGAGTTAAATATCAATCGTACATTTATTTCGCACATTGATAAGTTGGATAAATTAGAAAAACTACGTATCTTACATGGTGGGGTTCGTAGTGAAGGATTTGATCTGCATGTATTTGAAGATTTGGTTCAGTTAGAAGAATTACATCTGCCATACTTATGGATGTATGATATTTCGATGATTGGAAATTTAAAGAATCTGAGAGTATTGGATTTATCAGGTAACTTGTTTAGTGATGCAACAGTATTAAATGAATTCACTAAACTGGAAGTACTGGATTTATCAAATAATCACTACTTACATGATTTGAATTTCTTATCAAGTTTACCAAACCTAAAGAAATTGAATCTATCATTCTGTAATGTTCCATACATTGAAATGTTGGAACAGGTACCAGAGTTGGAGGAACTACACTTGGCATATTGCCAGGTAGAAGATTTTTCATCTTTACAACATTTAAATAAGATGAAAGTATTAGACTTAGGATATAATCGAGTTGTGAATCCAGAAGTATTGAGTGGAATGAAGGATTTGGTAAAGCTTAAACTAAATCAGACATTAATTAAATCAATTGAGTTTATTAGAAACTTTAAAGATTTAGAAGAATGTAATCTTCACAACAATATGATTTCTGATTTAACTCCTTTACAGGATTGTACAAAGTTAGTGAAGTTAAATGTCAGCAACAACCGGATTGGTGATATCAGAGCACTATCAACACTGACAAACCTAACTACATTAAATTTGGCAAATAACCAGATTTATAAAGTAGATGCGTTAAAGGAAATGGATCATTTAACTGATTTAGATTTATATAATAATGTTATTACGAATATATCTTCACTTTCTAACTTGGTTAATCTAACAAGACTTCGTTTGGATCACAATGGTGTCAGTGAACTGGAACCAGTTATGAATCTTACAAAGCTAACAAGTTTAACTTTGAAAGCCAATTATATTATTGATTTAGAACCACTTCTAAATCTAAGCGAACTATATGAACTGCGTCTGGATGATAATCCAATTGCAGATATGAATTCACTAGAGAAAATGAAATACTACGATAAATTTACATATTAGGAGACTTATGAAGAAAAAAGCAATTATATTTGATATGGATGGGGTAATCATAGATACGGAAACGTATTATATGCAATTAATGAGAAAAAACTTTGAAGAATTAAACATTGCTTATACGGAAGAACTGATTCATTCTTTTGTTGGTTCTAACGACAATGTAATCACACAGAAGCTAGATGAACTAGTTCAGCCACAGATGAGTGGTACAGCGTTCTTGGAGCGTGTAAACGACTCTTTGGAGCTGACAAAAGAAGTATACATGGCACTTAAGAAGGAAGGGTTGTATGAAACCCTAACTCACTTTAAAAGTAGAGGCTATAAGTTAGGACTTGCTTCTTCAAGTCCTAAAGATTTGATATTGAAAACTTTAGAACTGCTAGAAGTTGATATGTTCTTTGATGAGATATCAAGTGGTGAAGAATACGATGAAAGTAAACCACATCCTGAGATTTATATTCACACAATGGAAAAACTAGGTGTTAGTAAAGATGAGTGTGTGGTAGTAGAAGATTCTAAGTTTGGAATTGAAGCAGGTAAAGCAGCCGGGATTTATGTAGTTGCAATAAGAGATGTAGAATTTGGGATAAATCAGGAAGAAGCGGATATTATTGTTGATGGCTTAGAAGATGTCATCAAAGTAGTAGATGATTTAGAAAGGAAATAATAAAATGAAACATATCTTAATTATAAAAAACATGGACTGTGATCATTGTGTAGAAAAGATTTCAGAAGCACTTACTGATGCAGGAATTGAGTTTGATATTAACTTAGAACAAAAGACAGTCGGGATTCTTGGACGGGGTGATGCAGTTGCATCAGCTACCAGAATAATTACTGGATTAGGATATCAGATAGCATAAGGTAGGACTCCTACCTTTTTGCTTTTTGTAAGTAAATTGGTGCTTGTCAAAAGTGCTGTGCTATGGTATTATAATATGGCAATATGCAACTTGTGGAGTAGTACTCAAGCGGCTGAAGAGGTGCCCCTGCTAAGGGTATAGGTCGGGAAACTGGCGCGAGAGTTCAAATCTCTCCTACTCCGCCATTTTTTTATTTAAGCGAGCGTAGTTTAATGGTAGAACACGACCTTGCCAAGGTCGATACGGGAGTTCGATTCTCCTCGCTCGCTCCATTTAGAAAATAGTCGAACTAGTTAGGAAACTAGTTCTTTTTTATTTAATTAGAAGAAAAATTCAAATTTATTTGATTATTTAGAATAGCTATGCTATTATCAATTTGTAGAGTACACACTCTATAGATTGATTCTTTCTCTGTTGACATAAGAATAAATGATATCTATCATTAATTATGAATTATTCTGTTTTGGAGGACTTATGGAAAATAGAGATAAAATATTAGATGCTGCATTATTGTTGTTTACAAGCAATGGGTTGCAGAAAACTACAACAGCAAAGATTACAGAAGAGGCAGATGTATCCAATGGTACATTTTTCTATTACTTTAAAACGAAAGATGACTTAATTATTTCTCTGTATAAAAGAGAAATTGAATCTTTTCGAAGCTCAATTTCTGAAAAATTATCAGATTTATCTGGAGATGAGGAAAGTGTAAAAATGCTGTGGTTTACAAGTGTTAACTGGTTTTTAAAGAATAAAGCAAGTTTTGCATTTTTCAATATGTATAGCACTTCTCCAGATTTAAATTATCTAAGAGAAAAAGAACCAGCAGCAGCTTTTGCTTTTGTTGGTAAAGTATTTAAACAACTTATTGAAAATGATTTATTTGAGGATATTCCCAGTGAATTGATATTAAGCAGTTTTTATGGTTCTATTATTTCTATATTTGATTACTGTGTTTTAACGAAAGATGACAACAGTAAATATAAGGAAGTAAGTTTTGATATTTGGTGGAGATCAATCTCTAAAAAAGTATCATAAGACAATAAAATCCGATAAGGTTAGATTGTAACAAGATATTGGCAAGACTAACTAATCACATGTGTGATTAGTTTTCTTGTCTTTTTTTATATGTAGAGAAAAACAAAGGATGGTGATAAACAAACGCTTAACTGTATATAAGGAAAGGATTAAAAATGAAAAGGAGAATAGAGATGAAAAAAGTATATAAATTTTTAATGGTTTTTATTATTTTGGGTTTATCAATTGGTATCGTTCCATCAGATTATCAGAACAATCTGATTAACGCGAACGAAGCAAATGAATATGAGATATACCCGAATCCTCAACTTATTGAATATACAGGAGGAGACTTCATTATAAAAAATGAGGTAAATGTAATTTATGAAGATGGTATCGATGAATATACAAAACAGTTATTTAATGAAATAGCAGCTTCTAAAGGATTACAGGTTACTCAAGTAAATGAAGTAGAATCAGGGAAAACAAATATTTTAATTGGAATTCATAATTCAAAAGGATATGTTGATACATATGCTGAGAATAACTCTACATTAAAAACAAGTAATTTATTTGATAAGACAGACAGTTATTTACTATCTGTGGATGATAATGTAATTACTGTTTTAGGAAGAGATACAGATTCTAGTTTTTATGCTTTGACAACACTTAATCATGTTATTAAGCAGTTGGATAGTTATACAATACAAAACTTTATCGTAGAAGATTACGCAGATGTTGAGAGCAGAGGATTCATTGAGGGGTATTATGGAAATCCTTGGTCTACAGAAGATCGTGTTGCGCTAATGGAGTGGGGAGGAAACTACAAGCTAAATTCTTATTTTTATGCTCCTAAGGATGATCCTAAGCATAATTCTAATTGGCGTGAATTATATACAGCTGAAGAAATTGAAACAAAGATAAAACCATTGGCTGATGCTGGAAATAAATCAAAATGTAGATTTGTTTATGCTCTTCATCCATATATGAGCAACGCAATAAGATATAATTCAGAAGAAAATTATCAGGCAGATTTAGCAGTAATGCAGGCAAAGTTTGAACAGGTAATCAGAGATGGTGATGTTCGTCAAATTGCAATTCTTGCAGATGATGCAGGAAATGTAGGTGGAACAAACTATATTCGTACCTTAAGTGATATGAGTGATTGGTTAAAGGAAATGCAAAAACAATATCCTGATTTGAAATTAACACTTCCTTTCTGTACACAAGAATATATGGGAATGGGAGAATCTTACTATAGTCAGTTCCCAGAAAATGTACAGATTGTTATGACTGGTGGACGTGTATGGGGTGAAGTATCAAATAGCTTTACACAAACATTTACAAGTAATGCTGGGCGTGGTCCTTACTTGTGGGTAAACTGGCCTTGTACAGACAACTCAAAGAAACATTTAATTATGGGTGGTTATACAACCTTCCTGCATCCAAATGTAGATCCTAGTAATATTCAGGGAATCGTTTTAAATCCAATGCAACAATCAGAACCAAGTAAAGTTGCTATTTTTGGAAATGCATGCTATTCATGGAATATCTGGAGTAGCAATGAAGAAGCTGACCAAGCATGGTATGACTCATTTAAATATGTAGATCATAATAGTGCAGTCGAAACATCAGCCTCATCAGCACTAAGAGAATTATCAAAACATATGATTAATCAGGATATGGATAGTCGTGTAACAGTACTTCAGGAATCGGTTGATTTAGCACCTAAACTAACTGAATTTAAAAATAAACTAAATGCAGGAACACTTACTGTTTCAGATGTAGATGTAATGATTGAAGAATTTAATATCTTACAAGAAGCAGTGGAAACATATTCTAATTCAACAGGAGATGCTCGTTTGAAAGATCAAATGTCTTATTGGTTAGATTGCTGGTCAGACACTAACGAAGCTACGATTGCTTATCTAAATGGAGTAAAGGCAGCAATTAACAATGACACTACAGGATTATTGAATTATCAAACAGCGGGGAAAGCAGCATTTGAGAGATCGAAAACACATGAGTTCTGGTATGTAGATCATAATGAAAGAGCAGAAGTTGGAGTACAACATATCGTACCGTTTGTAAATGCATTAGATTCTTACTTATCAATGCGTTCAGAGAGTATTATGGATCCTGATATTGTAACAAAAACATTTATTACTAGCAGACAAGATAATCCATCAGGAAGCACAGCAAATGTATTTGATGGAGATGATTCAACAATGGCAAGTTATCGAAGTCCAGTATGGATATATGAAGGTGATTATGTTGGGGTTATGTTAGGTAAAAAGATTGATATTACATATGTACGTTTCTTACTGGGAAATGGAAAGAATCATATGGAATATGCAAAATTACAATACACAAAAGATGGAAAAGAGTGGGAAGACCTCAATGGAGTAGAGTATGTTGCTGTACAAGGAAATTACCAAGAAATCATTCTTAATGAAGAAGACTTACCTGAGAATTTTCAAGCAATGGGTATTCGTTTAGTAGCTACAAAAAACAATACAAAAGATGCATATTTGAATGTTCATGAAATTACAATTAATAAAACAGCAAGTGAGCCAGAACCTGAAGTAAATGGTACTTATTCAACAAACCGTGATCGTATGAATAATACTGATTGGGCAGTGTTGAATGATGGTAATCCTGGAAGCAATGATGCTGGTGAAGTATGGATATCAAATGGAAGTAATCCTAATAAAGATGAATTACCAGTAGATAGTTATATAGCCTATACATTTGATGAACCACAATTGCTTAAATCAGTGTCTTTTGCCCAAGGTGGAAGTAATGGTAATGATGTAATTACAGATGGTGCTTTAGAATATTTAGATACTAATAATGAGTGGCAGAAAATTGCTGACATTGATAATTCTAAAGTACAAAACTTTGATTTAGATGCACGAAATATTACAACGACATCAATTCGAATTCGCAATGTTACTCATAGAAAAATATGGTGGAGAGTTGGAGAATTTAAAGTAGAAATAGGAAAACATGATAGTTCACCAATTCAGTACAATATTATCAAAACTGATCGTTGGGCCATATATTCAGGAACTGAAAGTAACTTATATGATGGAGATGATAATACTTTTGTTTGGTATGATCCAGATGGTTCTCCAAGCATAACAAATGATAGCTTCTTGGTAGATGATTTTCTTGGCTATGATTTAGGGAAAATCGCGAACTTACAAAGTGCTCATATTGTAGTAGGAGCAGAGGGAAGTGATAAGCTAATGAAGTATGCAATTGAAACATCAATTGATGGCAGCACTTGGACAGCAGTAAATGGATATGAAAACTATTCTGGTGCTGCTAATGGAAAAGATACTTTGGATATAGAGTTAAATGGAACAAAAGCAAGATACATTCGTATACGTAATCTTGAACTTCGTGCATCATGGGGAAAATTCTCAGAATTCACAGTAAAAGAAGTACCTTCTGATGGAGATTCAAAACATGTTTATACAAATGTGAATACTAGTATATTGGCAAACTTAAATACAGAGGGAAATGCACTATTGACAAATGGAAGCGTAACTCTAGCACAACATCAATATATTGGAATTAAGTTAGACAATATTAAACAAATTAATAGTATTGACACTACGGATTTACCAGAAGGATTTAAACTGCAGACATCAATGAATGCATTGACTTGGACTGATTATAATCCAAGTGAAGTTGTTGATGCTCGTTATATTCGTGTCATCAATACTGTAGATTCACCAAAAGTCTGGAATATTGATCAGTTTAATGTTTCTTATATGTATATAGCTGATAAGTCAGTAACAAGTGATTTCGCACAACAAAATAGTGCAACCGATATGCGTACGGCAAATACTGTTAGTAATGTATTTGATGGAAATCTTAGCACATTAGGTTTGATTACTGGACCACAAGATGAAACTAAACATATAACGTTTGATTTAGGACAAGAAATTGATTTTACTTCTATTCGTTATTATGTAAATGAAACACAATTGAACTACTTGAGAAGTGCGGTTTTTGAAGTATCAAATGACCCTAACGGTAGTGATTGGACTACTGTTATGACACTCAACGAAGAAGGTGATTTTGAAAATGTATGGGATAGTTCAGTTGCGAAAGATGCAGCTTGGTTAACCCATGATTCAAAAAATCCAGGATATATGTATGCAGAAGCAACAAATCTAACTGCGAAAGGAAGATATTTACGAGTTCGTCCTTTAAAAACATATAGTCATCGCTGGGTAGCATTTGGTGAAATTCAGATAAATGATGGTAAGTATATTACATCGGAATCAAATAAAGATGTAATTGCAGAAGCAGCGGAAGAAAGAGGTAAAATACCATCAAACATGTTTGATAAAGATTTTGCGACAACATATAAATCATCAGAAAAGAATAGTTCATTCACTTATCGCATATCAGAATCTGATGATTTAAAGTCAATTCGTATTATTCAGACAGGTGAGATTTCTAATGCAGCAGTTTCTATTACTTATTCAGATGGTACAAGAGCAAGTGTATCAGCAGGTAAATTGAATCAGGCAATCAATGAATTTGTATTTGATCAATCAAAATCAGTAGTATCAATTACTGTTAGTTGGCAAGATAAAATTCCTGAAATCTCTGAGATGATGTTATCAACAAAATCAATCACAACTGCTGATGTATCGTTGTTGGAAGCAGAGATTGCAAATGGTGCAGAATCTACATGGACAAACGATAGTGTGCGTGTATATGAAGAAGCAGTAGCGGTTGCTGAAGACATTATTCAACATAAAGATTCAGTTAGTCAAGAAGTTGCAGACTCTGCCTTAGGAGCTCTAAAAGCGGCTCGTATGAATGCAAAAGAGAAAGCAAGTAATCTTAGTGACTTAGAACAAATAATCGCAGATAAAATTAGCAACGATGAAAATGTTTATTCAGTATCTACGTATGCGAATTATGAAGAAGCAATGTTAAAGTTAGTAATTGCATTAAGTGATTCTGAAAATTTGTCACAAGCCAATGCAGATAAAATTGTAACTGAAATTAATGATGCGGAAGCAAGACTAGAATATTCTATTCGAAATCGTGAACTAGCAGAATTAGGACTAGAAAAAACAGATTTCATAAATGAAGATAATTATACAAAAACAAGCTATGAAACCTTAATTATTGCAAAACAAGATTTAGAATCTTTAATTGAGCAAGATAAACTTGGACAAGATAGAGTACATCCAACTGATATGAAAAAGGCGCAAAAGAAATTTGATGATGCGATAACTGCCTTAGTAGATATTACAGGATTAAAAGCAGTAATTGAAGAGTTTGATACATATGACTCAGAAAACTATACTGAAGATAGTTATAATGCATACAAAGATGCAGTGGAAAATGCAAAAGGGCTTCTTGAAAATGGTAGTATAGATGAGATTGCTAATGCAATTAAGGATATTAATGAAGCACAAGAAAAATTGCAAATTAAGTCTTCAGTTGACTTAGAAGCTATTATCAAAGAAGCAGAAGCAATCAATGGAGCAGACTATACAACAGATTCATATAAGAAGCTTACAACAGCTATTAACAATGCGAAAAAGGCTCATGAGTCATCAGAAGATGAAGCATTAGCAAATGCAATTCTAGATGCAAGAAGTGAACTTATAAGCGTTAAAGCATTGAGTGAAAAAGTTGAAGTTGCTAATACAGTAAATAAAGATAACTATACTAGTTCATCTTATAAAAAACTAAGTACACTTCTTAAGGAAAGTGAAAAACTATTTGAATCAGGATCTGAAAAAGAAATATCAGAAATGGTAGAAAAAATTCAAAATGCACTTCTTTCATTAGAAAAGAGAGCAGTTGATTTAGAAGAATATCGTAATAATATTGAATTACGAGCTGAAGAAAAATATACAGCAGATTCTTATAAGACTTATAAGGAAGCTTATGACTACCTTATGGGATTAGACCCATCTGATACAAGTGAGATTGATTTTATTGATGCTAAAACTACTTTAGAAAAAGCAGAATCTAATTTAGTTTTAAAAAATAATCCAACAATCGATGGAACGGAAATTCCAAATCAAGCAGCAGATGATAAAATCATTAATGGTGAAGATATATCTACAGGTGATAATACAAACAAAGGAATAATGTTATTGCTGTTGTTTGGATCAGTTGCATTGTTTGGTATTTTAGGAAAAAGAAAGTTTGAAGAATCAAAAAAATAGCTGAACACTGTAAAAGCGTGTACTTTATTAAGTACACGCTTTTGTGGTTTTATAGTCTTTATAAATAATTCTAATATGTTTTATTAGATAAGTTTTTGTAGTCACTAATAGATAGTGTAATTACAAAGTAACCAATAACTGCAGCTGCAAGTGCAGCAGACCCGGTTTTAATTAGAAATCCAATCGTATGATTAATTTCGTTGACACCTAAAAGGTTTGGTATCGTAATAAACATGGGGTAAACAATTATGGATACGAATAGAATAACTGCCAATAATCGTAATGTCAGTGTTTTTGGAAGATATTTACTAAGTTTGAAATGTAAATCTTCTTCATAAAAAGTTCCAGTTAATACATCTTTTTGAGTATTGATAAATCCAGTATATGCACAAAGAAGTGCTAACATTACTAAGCCAAATAGTAAATCTCCTTTAATTGATTGAAGGTACAATGGACCTTCATAATTACGAAAGTTAAAATAATAGAAGAATCCATTAATAACAATATTCACAAGTACAAAGTTAATTAATATCTTTTTTATTGCGTATTTTTTAAATATCATGATTTTTTAAATACCTCCTTTTTAATAGTAAGAATAATGTAATGGTAATGGAAGCACCGATTACAACATCACTCATGAAGTGTGCTCCCATAATAATGCGGCTAACCATAACACAAATAAACCAAATAATTGCAAATCCAGTAATAGGTTTTACTATTGATTTTAATGAAGTAATTGCATAAGGTAATAATGTGATCCAAAGGATTGTTGAACTGTTTGCAGCATGTCCTGATGGAAATGACATAAACTCATTGTTTGTGGTAAGTCCTTGAGGAAGGTACCAAGGTGTAAATTGTAATGAAGGATTGCTCATAGAACGAAACCGAGGTCGACCCCATATCATTTTTATAATATTGATTATAAAGATAGGAGCCAGTGATAAGATTAGGCCAATCATCGCTATCTTTTTGGTAATACTATAGTTTTCCTTTGGAACTGCTCTTACCAAGAGAATCGTAACCATTAGATAAATAACTACAAGTGGTATAAGCATTAGTGATGATACTTTTAAATGAGTAGAAATTATCATTATAAATCCTAATAGATTAAATAAGTATAAGAATCCATAAATAACAGTTGATAATCTCTTTTTCCTATCCTTTACAATAATTAAGAACAAAGAACTGAAACCTCCAATGAGAAAAATAATCATTTCGCCAAAGGATTCAAAGAACCAGCCAAATGTACTTTTTGGATTATATAGAGCAGTTGAAATCTGTAAATCAAATAGAGTTGCAATAATTAAGCAACATAAAAACAACATTATCAACAGATAACTTTTCTTTTTAATGTTATTTTTCATTTGTTGTTCCAAGATTATGTATACTCAAGAAATTATATAAAGCACCAATTAAGTTAGAGTCATTATAGTAACGACAAGCATCTAAAGCAGCACGAGGAACTTCAAAAGGAATTGCATCATAAATAAGATCCAGTTCTTCACGTACTTTCTCAATTACAATATTTTGTTGTGATATACCTCCACCAATTAGAAACTTTTGAGGATCTAAGATACATTGCAGGTTAAAGATTTCTACTGCTAAACTTTTACACATATTTTGAAGTGACATCAAGGCATCTTCATCGTTATTATCAATCATATTAAATACTTTATGACCATCAAGGGTATCAGGGGCTATTTGTTTTCTTGCAGCTGTTCCATAAACAAGAGCAGAAGTACTTGCTCGCATTGCAAATACATTCTCCATCGCAAAAGTACCATTCTGCATGATGAAAGAAAATTCACCTGCAAACAAATGACTTCCACGCCATAATTTTTTATCCTTAATGATTCCTCCACCAATACCAGAACCTAAAACAAGTACAATCCCATCATTTACATCCTGTAAATGACCTTTCCATACTTCTGCAAGAGCAGCACTCTTACCATCATTTTCAAGGGTAATAGGCAGGGAAGTAAACTCTTTCATTCGCTCTATCAGATTGACATTTGCATTGTACAGCAGACCACCAGGAGCATAAATTTGACCAGTAGTGGAATCTATTGTTCCAGGTAAACTCATTGCAATTCCATCAATGTCTTTTTCAAACTGAGTATAAATAGAGTTTAAAATAGCTAGAAACGAGTCAAGAGAATCTTGAGGTGTTTTCTCACTTCCTTTTTCATATATATTTGCTTCATTATCCATAAGTGCATATTTAATTGCACTTGCGCCAACATCAAATACTAGTTTTTTCATCATCGTTACCTCACTTTGTATATTTCTCAATAAAATTTCCAAGTTCTAATGCACAGTCCTCACTTTGTGGATAAACTCCAATATTGTCTCCATAAGCATGTCCCATCCCTTTATAGACAATAGTCGTTGTATCTACGTTTGCCTGATTTAGTTTTCTGGCATATGCTAAACATTCAATATAAAGAAAATCATGTTCACCTACAGTAATTAATGTTGGTGGCAGATTGTCTGGATCCATCATATAAGGAGTTAAATAGTTATTCATAATATCAGTTGTTCCTAATAAAGAACCCAGCATACTTGTCATACCATTATCTCCACCCATCATTGATAAAGACGCCGTTAAAACCTTTTTATGTTTATCATAAATATTATATTTATCAATACTCCAGTGTGAATATTCATCATCAATACCAGCCATATTAACTGTTGGATATAGTAACATCTGTCCTCTTACCATATGAGAATTATCTTCTAAGTCACGTGTAGTACAGTATTGTGCGAGATTACCTCCAGCACTATCACCAGCTACAAAAATATTATTAGGATTACCACTATATTCACTAATATGCTTGTATACCCATTTCAATCCTTCATAGCAATCTTCATGACCTTTCGGATATGGATTTTCTGGAGCTAAACGATACTCAATTGATACAGCAACGATATTAAACTTTTCAACAATCATTCTTACTAACTGATCAACAACTCCGCGATGTCCACCAAAAAAACCACCACCATGAATATAGTATAAAGTAGATAAATTCTCTTTTCTTTCTAGTGGTAAATAGACTGTAATAGGAATATCGTTATCATCTTTACCTTTGATGAATAGTTCTTTTGTTTCAATCGCATCTGATGTAACAGGAATACTCTTTACACCATTGAACATTTTTCTTAATCGCTCAATTGATTTTGGTGATGCATCCATCTTCATTAATCCTTTCGGCATAAATCGCATCATTGTCGCCATCTTCTTTTGATCATCATAAAGACGAGGATCCATAGCCCCTTTAATATCACAATCTGGAATAGGCTTTTGAATCACATTCATTCCATTTATGTTTTCAACATATTGTTTCTCTTTGATAGCTTTTACTAAACTATCACTATATTTCTTTTCTTTCATGTTTGACCTCCTATGATATGTATATCATAACGAAGTAAACGCTTTCATTGTTGTCATTCTATATTTAGATTATGGTCAATTATTGATATTTCCTGATGATGTTTTTTTCTATATTCCATTGGTGTTGCGTTATATCTCTTCTTAAATTGGGCAATTAATGATTTCGTATTAGGGAAACCATGCTTTCTACTAATTGCGTCAATCGTAAGATTAGAATTAACAATCTCTGGAAAAGCCTGATAAATACGATAGTTTTGTAGGTAATTTAAAAAAGAAGTATTTAAACGTGCTTTAAAAAGGCGTGAAAAATGTTCGCGCGAAATATGAAACTCTGAACTCATTGTCTCAAGGGTTAAATCTTCATTATAATGACTATGAATATAGTTGATTACTTCTTTGATATAAGCTTGTTCTCTTACATTCTCGTGTTTGATTTTACTGCTATGGTAATTAATTAAATCAAACATGATTTCATTAATTATAGAAGTGATACGTAAATAATTGTATTCATTATGATCATTATAATAATTAACAATCTTTTCAAAGCGTTGTTTAAAATTTTTATAACTTGAGTGTTCTGGATTTAATTTAAAATATAAAGTATCAAAATCAGGAATAGAATTCTTTAAATAGTCATAGGAAATAATAAGACAGATAGCTTCTGTATCGGCTTCCACATTACTATGTATTTCGTGTAGTTCATTATGATTTACAAGTAAATATTCACCACTGTTTATTTGTGTTAGGTTATCATTAACTCGCAAAAAAATATTTCCTTTTTTTACATAAGTAAACTCAATGCTTCGATGCCAATGTAGAGGAATGAAGTTAGTGCTTTGAATATCCAATTGTGGATATTGTTTACTAATTTCCTTTAAATTGAAATGAAGAATTTTAACTGGTAAATTATTTTCCCATGCTACACTTTCATATGTTGTATGACTCATAGTTATACCTCTTATGAACCTATCATAATCAATTTTATGATGGCTTTCAATAGAGGTGGTAATATTATACTAATTAAAACCTTATTTCTGCTTAATGTCAGATGGATAATAAGTAATAAAAATAATAATGTTTAGAATGTAATATGATATACTTATGATAATAAATAAAGGTGATTGAATGATTAAAAATAAACTTGGAATAGAGAAGATTGCAAAATTAAAAAAAGAAGAAGAGCGTATAAGCAAGCAAAATGCGATTTCTTTTTGGATGCAAAAAAAATATAGAGAAATTGATTTTAGAAAGATTGATTCGCTGTTTGTTATTCATACAATGCTATTTGATGATATTTACGAATGGGCTGGCAAACTTCGTGAAGTTAATTTATCCAAAGGCGGTTTTCAGTTTGCAAACACAAACTTTCTTCAAGAAAACTTAAAAAGAATAGATGAAATGCCAACTGCAAGTTTTGAAGATATCATTAGTAAGTATGTTGAAATAAATATTCTTCATCCCTTTCGAGAAGGAAATGGAAGGAGTGGAAGACTATGGTTAGATTGTCTTCTCTTGCAAGAACTAAATGTGGTTATTGATTGGTCGAAATTAGATAAAGAAGAGTATATGTATCTTATGAAAGAGTCAGTAAAAGATAGTAGCCAATTAATAGTTGAACTAAAAAACATAACAACAGCTGATGTCGATAATCGAGAGATATTTTTTAAAGGACTAGATTTTTCTTATTACTATGAAGAACAATATGAGTATTCAAGTGATGAGTTAGCTGATGAAATGAAATGCAATAATGAGATAAATAATTAAATTGTATTCAGAAATTTTGTTTGTTTTCATAATTTCTAAAAACATTTGAAAAGCTACACTAAGATTGTTTAATCTTAGTGTAGCTTGTTTTATTGTTAATGTATAAAAAGAATAAAGATTTTAATTCGTTATTTTATGCAACATAACACCAGTATTAATTGTTTGATCCTGTTTGTTGTATTCAATGATAACTGGTTGAGGGTTTATATTTAAATTATACTGTTCTACAAATTTATCAATATCCCAATAAAATTCATAAGTAATTGTAGTATCATCTTCAGCTGTAATGTTGTATTCAGTAATAGAGTATTGATAAGGATTAACTGTAATTGTGTCATAACCTATAATATAACTTACTGAGTGATCATCACTTAGCCATGACCCAATTAATTCATCAGGAACAATCATTTCTGCAACAGTTCCATTTTTAGAAACAGAGTAGTTACCTACGCTTTCTAAACCACCTTTTTTCAATAATTCTTTAGATATTACCTCTAAATTGATATAATCATTATTTTTTGCTAATGTATTAAAAACGAAGTCATCTTTGTTTTCAATTTTAAGATAATTTACTAATGTATTAATCGCGGTATCGTCGTCAAAATCAGATTCTTGTTTATCATTGTTTTGATTATTATTTTCTTGTTTTGAATCATCTTTTGTAGTTTCTGAACTCTTTTCTTGCGTATCTTTTTTTGTTGTATTATCTTTCGAATCGGTGCTGTTTTGAGAGCAGGAAGTAAGGCAAATACAAACAAATAGTAGTAATATAATTCTCTTCATTTTTATGAATTCTCCATTCTTTCTTTATATGAAATACTTATAATCTAAAATAATTATAGTATTCAATTCTTCTTATTGCAATACACAAAATTTTGGTAAAAAAAATGAATTTCTATTTACAAAGCAAATCTTTAATGCTAATATGTGGATGTAGCTCAGTATTGTAATTATTAAGTTAAGCAAGATCTGTTTACATGATTTTTTAATTATGTAACGGATCTTTTTTGATTTTTAAAGGAGGTAAAATAATGAATATATATGCACCAGTGAAAGGTAATTTAAAAGAAATTGAAAAAGTAAATGATGAAGTGTTCTCTCAGAAAATGCTAGGAGAAGGAGTAGCAGTTGTCGCAAATGATTCTAATGTAGTTGCACCAATCAGTGGGGTGATTACTGCAGTATTTCCAACTAATCATGCAATTGGGATTACTAGTGATGAGGGAGTAGAAGTATTGCTTCATATTGGTATTGATACAGTAGAACTTGATGGAAAGGGTTTTACTGGTTATGTGAAATTAGGAGATGAAGTGAACGTAAGTGATCAACTTGTATCTGTAGATTTTAATTTCATTCAGGATGAGGGATATGAAGGGGATTTGATTATGGTTATTACCAACTCAGCTAATTATGAAAATATCCAGATAATGAATATAAATAAGGTTGAGGTAAATGATATACTGATGGTAATAGAATAGAGGTGTGAAAAATGATTATTAAGAGGGTACTGAATAATAATGCTGTTATGTGTCTTGATGAACATGACAATGAAATTATTATAAAAGGGAAAGGGATTGCTTTTCAAAAGAAAAGTGGAGATGTTGTTGATAAGGATAAAATTGAAACAGTTTTTAGAAGTCAGAATATTGAAATAATCCATCGCTATCAGGAAGTCTTAACGAGTGTTCCAAATGATATTATTGAAGTTTCGGAGCAAGTAATTGATGTCATTAAAGAAAACGTAGATAAAGATCTTAGTGATAAAATCTATGTCACACTGACTGATCATATTCATAATCTTATTGAACGCATCAGTATGGGGATTGCGTTTGACCATGGTTTGTTATGGGATGTAAAACGTCTGTATAAAGAAGAATATCAGGCTGGATTAAAAGCAGTTGAAATTATTCGAAAAAGATTTGATGTAAAGATTGATGATGATGAAGCAAGTTTTATCGCATTACATATTGTGAATGCGCAAATCAACAATACGGAAGTAAAAGATATTGTTGCTACCACAAGAATGATTGAAGATGTATATACGATTGTTGAAAGTGATTTTAATTTAGAGCTTGATAAAGACAGTTTGGATTACACAAGATTTCTGATGCATCTAAGAATCTTCTTTGAACGCATTTTGAATAAAAGTAATCTAAAAGCAGAAGGAAATCAGGAATTGTTGAATACGCTCAAAGAGCAGTATCCTCAGCAATATGATACGGTATTAAAAATACTAAAGTATGTTTCTACCATGTATAAGGAATCATTGGATGGAGAAATTCTATTTTTGCTTGTACATGTAGTTAAACTGACAAACCATTAGGTTGTCATAACATAAGGAGGTGAGGTTATTACTGAACTGGATAGTGACAGTAAGGCTGGCTAGACCTTTTAAACATAAGTTGTTTAAAAAGGAGGTTTATTAAAATGAACAAAAAAGAATTAGCAACTAGTATTATTGAAAAAGTAGGAGGAGCAGATAATATAGAATTTGTGACTCACTGTATAACAAGATTAAGATTTCGTATCAAAGATATGAATAAAGTTGATGTGGATAGTTTAAAAGCCACAAGTGATGTGATGGGAGTTGTCGACAAAGGGGGACAACTTCAACTAATTATAGGTCCTGCAGTTCAGGAATTATTTAGTGAAGTTTCATCGCAATTACCAAATACAGAAGTAGCAGCAGGTGAAGAAGAACCTAAGAAAAAGGACTTTTCATTAAAAGGAATTGGAAATACAATCATGGATGTTGTTGGTGCATGTATTGCGCCAATGTTACCAATTCTAACAGCTGCCGGTTTGATTAAATTGATTGTTGCATTGCTTGGCCCAACAATGTTGAATGTATTACCTGAGACAAATGATCTTATGCGATTATTAACATTTGTAGGAGATGCAGGATTCTATTTCTTCCCAATGTATGTGGCATATGGAGCAGCGAAAAAATTTAATACAAGCATTCCATTATCACTATTTATTGCGGGGATTTTACTGCATCCAACCTTATTCCAGATTGTGGAAGAAGGTCAGGCATTTAGTGTATATGGAATTCCAATGAAACTGACTACCTATTCGTCTAGTTTTATTTCAATGATTATGATTTGTTGGGCAATGTCATATTTGGAAAAAGGATTACGAAAAGTAATTCCAACAGCATTGAAATCTATGTTACTTCCACTTCTAACGGTTCTAATTATGCTACCAATTGCATTGTGTATTCTAGGACCAGTTGGAGCTTTCGTAGGAGATGGTTTGGCTGTCGCAATTACGAAACTACATGAAGTATTAGGTCCAATCGCAGTAGGTCTAGTAGCAGCTCTATGGCCGCTATTAATCGCAACAGGAATGCATCAGGCATTAATTGCTGTTGGAGTTACGCAGATTGCAACTCAAGGATTTGAATCAATTATGTTTGTTGGCGCAAGTATTGGTAATTATGCACTAATTGCAATTTCTCTTGCCTACTTAATCAAAATAAAAGGTGCTGAAAATAAAGCGTATGCAAGCAGTAGTGCAGTTACTCTTATACTTGGAGGTATTAGTGAACCAGTACTATTTGGAATTTTACTAAGATATAAAAGAAGTATTATATACCTATTAGCAAGTGGGTTTGCTGGCGGACTGATTGCAGGACTCTTAAGTGTTAAATACTATTTCTTTGGTGCAACAAATATTCTGGCATTTTTAAGTTTTGCTGGAGGAGAATCTTCAAATATGACATATGCAATTATCGCATGCGCAGTTACCTTTGTAATTGCATTTGTAATGAGTATGATTTTTGGATTTGGTGAGGATGATGCAGTAGTAGAAATAGAAAGTGAGAACAAATAAATGAAAAAATTACTAATGCAAAGTGATGACTATGGAATTACAGATGCAGTCAGTGATGGTGTAATCAAGGGGATTACAAAAGGTATTATTCGTAATACTGGGATGTTTGTGAATATGGACAGCTCAAAACTAGCAGCAGAAAAAATTAAATCAGTTGATGTATGTTTAGGGATTGATATTAATTTTGTTGCAGGTAAACCAGTAAGCAATCCAAAAGAGGTTCCAAGTTTGGTTGATGCTGATGGTATGTTTATTACTTCACAAGAACAAATGAAGAAATATCCATTAAAAGAAGTTCAGGGTCTTGTTGCTGTGTTTGAAGAAGATCCATATCCATATGATGAAGTATTATTAGAAACAGAGAATCAAGTAAAACGATTTATTGAACTGATGGGAAGAAACCCAGAATATCTTCATCCTCATTCTTTGTGTACACCAAATACTATCAAAGCGATGAAGACAGTTGCAGATAAATACAAGATTATTTTCTCAATGGATGTGCTTGGAAATGATGATTACAATTATCCAATGGATGCTGATTTGCTGGATAAAAATCGTTCATTAGAGGATCAGTTAAAGCCAGATAAGAAAGTAAGATTTATAAATAAATTTCTCCCAAATATTGGTGATAATGAAATCTGGATTTATATTGTCCACTGTGGTCATATCGATTATGAATTGTTTAAACATACATCATTAACCTTAGATCGAATGCTGGACTTAGATTTAGCAATCGACGAAGAAATTATTAGGTATATAAAAGAGAATGAGATAGAATTAATTACCTATCGTGATTTAGTTTAGTTATTATATAAGTGTATAAAAATAAAACCTCGTTATGATGATTTCAATAACGAGGTTTTATATACTATAAAACGATTTCTTTGTTACCTAATATTACTTCAGATTCCATTCCTTTATTATTAATCAAATCATTATCAATTTGTTCATATGTAAATTCTGATGAATAAATAAGTATATTGTCTTCATAGAATGCAACTCTTTGAATCAAGTCCCCATTTGACATCAACATATCATAGAATTTATTAGGTTCGACTTCTTCTAATGTAACATTGTAATTTTCGATATATGATAAAACATCAACATCACACTTTCGAAACAGTACATTTTTATATCCATCTTCATAGTTTAAGTTCCAAAAATAACTATGACCAGAAGCAGTATAATCTATATCAGAGTAGACGTTAATTGAATTTTCAGAGGTATCATCAGCAATGTTTAATTGTTCTTCAAACCCTTCGTTTTTACACGCTTTGGCAATATTAACAAATCCATAGTCTTCTAAATTAATATCAAATTTATTCTCAAAGTCAGTAATAGTTTTTTCTATGGATGTAATTCCTTCCTTCAAAAGAGGAACTGATAAATATGTTGCTTTATCTTCACCTTCCAAGATAAGTCTGCCATTTTTTATATCACTATTAGCAACTTTATTATTTACATATCTCTCAGCAGAGTATTCAAGAGCATAATTGTAATTACCTCCATCATAAGCTGTTAAAGTCAATGTTTGGATTATTGAATTTTCAGTATCTATTTTTTCAATTTTTTCATATGTATAAATAGTACGCTGTGAACCAGAAATATGTTTAAAACTAAAAGAAACAGATAATTTTTGGTCTGTTGTGTCTTCTATAGTTTTTGATACTCTCAAATCTCTTTTATTTACATCTTCAGCTTCAATTTCAGGTTGGACATACATGGTCCAATTATCATCTTCATAATCACCACTGTCATTCGTTAAGTCCAATATTAATTGTTGAGTTTCAGTCCAATAGTCAGTAATCACTATTTCCTTGTTTGTGTTTCCGCAACCAAATACTACAAGGAAACATAAAACAAAAATTAGTTTTATTATTTTCTTCATAATTCACCATTCTCTTTCTCTCATATAATTATAACTTTAATAGAATTTTATCATATATTAATTTTAATTTATAGAATTGTTATATAAACCACTAAAATAATCATGGTATACTTTATCTTAGGGAGGACATAAAGAGATGATTAAAGCGATTTTTTTTGATATTGATGGAACACTTATAAGTTTTAAAACGCATAAGATAGCGGATTCCACAATCCAGGCATTAAAGGATTTACGTAAGAAGGGAATTAAGTTATTTATTGCGACAGGAAGAGGAAAAGATGGGTTAGGTGCATTGGAGGATTTACCCTTTGATGGATTTATCACAATGAATGGACAGTACTGTTTTTCAGGTGATGAAGTGATATATGAAAATGCAGTTGATAAAGATGATATAAAAACTTTATTAAACTATATTGAAGATCATCCGATTGCATGTGGTTTTATTACCAAAGACAGAAAGTTTTATAATAAACGAAATGAGCGAGTAGAGGAGTTAAATAAGATTACTAAGAATGATGCAACCCCTGCAAGTGATGTTAGTATCTTAACGGATTATAACGTATATCAGTGTATGTTGTTTGTGGATGAACCACAGGAAAAAGAAATTATGAAATTATTACCAAACAGTATTTCTTCACGTTGGCATCATTTATTTTGTGATGTATCACCAATGGGTGGAACGAAACAGAATGGTATTGATAAGTTTCTGGAACACTTTGATATTAAGTTATCAGAAACGATGGCATTAGGAGATGGTGGAAATGATATTCCAATGCTGAAACATGTGGCAGTTGGGGTTGCGATGGGAAATGCTTCAAAAGAAGTAAAAGATGTAGCTGACTATGTCACAGACGATGTCGACAATGATGGTGTAGTAAATGCGTTAAAGCACTTCAATTTATTATAAAAGCCCTAGTTGGGCTTTTGTTTTATATAGAGATTAAAGACTCCAAAACGATATTGCAATTTCAAGGATGATTGGAATCGTAAATAAACTAAGCAAAGTAGATAGGCAAATCAGCACGGATGCTCGATTTGAATTTAGCTTTGCTTTTTCTGTGAATAATGCAACACTGATTGCTGCAGGAGAGGCTGAGAGAATCAGGATGATTCTTCTTAGAAAATCTAAGTCTTTTCCTACAAAGAATCCTAAGAGTACACAAATAAGTGGTAATAGAATAAGACGAATTAGAATTGGTGGAAGATTCTTTTTTAGTTCATCAAGATGGTCTTTTATATTGCTTGATGCAAGGAAAGAACCTAGCACTAACATTGCAAGTGGTGTATTCATATTACCTAAGTAGGTTAATGGAGTAGTAACTATAGAAGATATTTGAATATTCATAAAGTATACAAATAACGATATTAGGATTGAAATAATTAAAGGAGATAGAAATAGTTTCTTCAAGGATAATTTATTATGAGGACTAAGTGTATTATATCCATATGTCCACTGTACAATCGAATTGACTACCATATATGCTGAAATATAGAATATAGCGTATTCTCCTACAATTGCAGATACTAAAGGGATTCCCATAAATCCTGAATTCGGGATTGCTACTATATTTTTATCAATGGGATCTTTTAAGAGTAATTGTGCTGTAAGGATAAATAATAAATGAGCGATGATGGAAAAAACAAAACTTATTAGTAGATTTGTTGCATCTATATTATTATAGGGTTTATTAAATGAGAGAAAGATGACAATTGGAATCGTTAGATTAATTAGGATATCAGATAAACTTTTTGATACAGTTTTATTTAGTATGCCTAGTTTGTGTAATGTGTATCCAATTCCAATTAGAATGAACATGGAGATAATCTGTCCAATGATTGTTATGGTTGATGAGGACATTAATAATTACCAAAATCTTTTTTATATAGTTTATTTATTTTCATTAATCGATCATAGAAGTTCTCGTTTTGTTCATTAAATAATATTCCATATATTACATCAATAAGACCCAATGTAGCAATTCTTGATGATAGTGATAAGTTGTTGTTTGGATCATCAATACTATTAATATACATATTCAAATTACAATAATCTAATAAAGAATTTTTATAATTCTTGGTAATGGATACCATGTAAGAACCTCTGTTCTTAATGTGTTTTGCAGCTTCTAACATAACTGAGGTTTCGCCAGAGTAAGACAGAAGGAATACAACATCATTGGGAGATGCAAAATAAGAATAGGTTAAGATATCACTTTCCACAGTAAAGTATTTACTATGTAGTCCAATTCTGGAGAATTTTAAATGCGCATCATAAGCAACAACTCCACTAAACTGTACACCTAGGAAAACCACATGGTCTGCAGCGAGAATCTTATCAGCAAGGTTCTCGATTTTTTCAATTGGATTGGATCTGATAGTTTCAGAAATAGAGAATGTACTTTGTGAAATAATCTTATCTACAATCTCTGAGGATTCATCACCTTTTTCAAAAGGTAGGGAAGATAATGTTGTTTCTTCACCTTTTAAAAATAAATTCAGTTCAATAGCAAGTTGCATTTTTAAATTATTGAATCCATCATATCCTTGTTTCTTACAAAAACGAGCAATTGTGGAACGTGAAGTATATGTACTTTTTGCAAGATCTTCCATTGTCATTTCAATTACCTGATTTGGATAGTTAATGATGAAGTTGGTAATTGCTTTTTCAATTGGTGTTGAATTCTTATTTTTCTGCAATTCTAGGAAAAAACTCATATTATATACTCCTCTCTATAAATAGGGCACTCTTACCTATATTATAGCGAATATAAAAATATTGAGTGTATCATTAAGTGAAACAATTGTATCAAATGCATCACTTTAGTGAAGATATTTCGACCAATCAGTATGTTTTCATATTCATTCTGACACGTTTGTTTCACTATTGACTCGAAAGTGTCATATGTTGAACCCTAGAAAGTGAGAAATATGGTGTATTATGTAAGCGATTACAAAGAAAGGAGGAGAATATGAAAAAGTTTATGGATTCTCACGTTCATTTAAAGAACAGAAATGAAGAGGTTTTGAATATTGAGGGGTTATTAAAAGAAATGGATGATGCTGATATTGAAAAGGTGTTCTTAATGCCTGCTAATTCTACCATTGAAGAAAATGAAAGAATGCTAGAACAAGTCAAAGGTCATGAAGAGCGATTTATACCTTTTGCCTTTATCAATCCTTATCACGAAGATTGTGTGGAACGATTTACTGACTATGTATTGAATCGTTGTGTAAAAGGATTGAAGTTACATCCTGTGTGTGATGCCTTTCCTGCAGATCGTGCTTACATGTTAGATCCGTTACTTGAAATCTGTGATCGCTATCGGCTGCATTGTATTATTCACTGTACATCAGACGCACCGAATAGTTCTCCATTGCAGTTTGAAAAAACGGCGAAACGCTGGCCAAATGTTACATTCCAAATGGCTCATATGGGTGGCTGTTGGTTATCCAATGATGCAATTAAAGTTTGTAAGCGCAATAGTAATATTTATCTTGATGGTTCTACAGTTTCCTTAAGTGCTGTTAGAAGAGCAGTCAGCAGTTGTCCAGATAAATTTCTAATGGGAACAGATATTCCATTCTACCATTTTGAAATGGAAAAACTAAAGATGCATTATGCAACCGACGACCCAGAAGTTTTTCATAAAATCACTTATAAGAACATGGAAGATTTAATTACAGAAAGAAGGTGGTGAATATGTTTGTAATTGATGCACACAATCATATAGGTAATCGTAGGGGAAGAAAGGGACAGAGCGCAGAAGAAATTATTGCTCAGATGGATGAATCAAATATTGATCAGGCAGTGGTATTCTCGTATGTTCCATATCCAAATAATGATTATATAGGTGACATGGTTAAGAAATATCCAGATCGATTAATTGGTTTTGCAATTCTTGATCATACCCAAAAGAACCCAGAAAAAGAACTGGAAAGAGCAGTTGTTGAACTGGGACTGAAAGGATTGAAATTAGATACACCTACACATGGGTTCTCCATCGATGATTTTTCAGTTACTGGTCCAACCTTTGAAGTTGCCAATAAATATCATCTGCCAGTTATCTGCTATTGTGGTGATAATAACTTTGTTCATCCATACAAGTTTGCAGAAGCTGCAAAACGTTATCCAAATATAAACTTTATTATGGCACATGCTGGTATCTTGTTTATGACTAGTCATGCAATTGAAGTATGTATGGAAAACAAGAACTGTTATATTGAAATATCAAATATCAATGGAAAAGTTATCAATGATGCCAAAGATAAAGGTGTACTGTCACAAGTTCTATTCGGAACGGATACACCGTTTAATTATTTTGAAGTCATGAAATGTTGTGTTGAATCAGCGCTTGATGATGATTCAGAAAAAGAATTAGTTTACAGTAAGAATTTTAAAAATATCCTAAATCAGGTAAAAACATAATACGATTCGAACAAAAGGGGGAAAATTATTATGAAAGCATTAATTATTTGTCAATTCGCTATAACAAGTAAAAATATGATTACTAAAATAATAAAATACACAGAAGAATTCAAAAGTGGAATCGAAGTAGAATGTGCTTCCGTATCAGAGATTTCTGAACTGCCATTTGAAAACTACGACATTGTATTGTTGGCTCCACAGATTCGTAATTATTTAAGTGCTGTAAGTGAAAAATGCAATGAGCTGGATATTCCTGTTGATGTCATTGATGTAGTAGCTTATGGTTTACAGGATGCAAAAAAAGTTGTTAGTCAAATTGAAAATCGTATGAATACCATAAATTCATAGAAAGGACAAAATTATGAACAAAGTTGTTCAATTTATGGAAGATAGGATTATGCCGCCTTTATTTAAGATGGCATCAAATAAATATTTATTAGCAATACGTGATGCATTTACATCTACCTTAGCGATTGTATTAATTGGTAGTATGTTTTTGCTGATCTGTTATTTTCCAAATGATACTTGGGCAGAAATAGTAGCCCCTTATGTAAGTATCTTAAATGTCCCCAATGTTCTTACATTAGGAATGATCGCATTATATATGTCATTTGCTATTGGATACTCACTGGCAAATACAGTAAAACTTCAACCACTGGTTAATGGAGTTGCAACAGTTGCAATCTTCTTGATTATGGTCAATCCATTAACTGAGGAAGGAACACTTAGTCTGGCTTATATGGGATCACAGGGAATCTTCTGTGCAATTCTAGCTGGAGTTATCACGGTTACACTGAATTATCAATTTACAAAAAGAGGAATCCTCATCAAGATGCCTGATTCAGTGCCACCAGTTATTTCAGCAGCATTTGAAATGTTAATATCATTGAGTGTTATCGTTGTCATCGTATGGGGCATTCGTTTGGTATTAGGAGTAAATATCCCAGAGTTGATTTCACTGATTATTTCTCCACTCGCAGTAGCTGCCGATTCTCCATTAGCAGTTCTATCTGAAAGTCTGGTTTCTCGCTCTTTATGGTTTGCAGGAATTCATGGAGGAAGTATTATTGCCTTCAATGGAGGAGCACTATATCCATTCGCACTTGCTAATATCGAAGCAAATGCAGCAGCTGTTGCTGCAGGACAGGCAATGCCATATATCATCACTCCATCATTTGAAAGTTTCTTCCAGGACTCTAGTGTCTCTGCATTTGCTATCTGTATTATGATGGCAGTCAAATGTAGATCATCACATCTAAAAGAAATAGGAAAACTAGCAATGGTACCTGCAGTCTTTGGCGTTACAGAACCATTATGGTTTGGTATGCCAATTGTACTAAATCCAATTATGCTGATTCCATTCCTCTTTACCAATACATTTAATTTATTAATGACTTGGCTTCTATCCTATCTCAATGTTATAGGAAGAACGTATATTACATTACACTGGGCTTTACCAGGATTCTTAGGATCATATCTGTCATCAGGAGGTAACGTTGCCAATTTAATTTGGTGGTTAATACTAATGGTTCTAAATTGTTTCATCTACTATCCATTCATCAAAATGTATGATCGACAAAAAGTAGATGAAGAAACAGCAGTTACTGTATAGGTGACTAGAAAGATGGGTGAAATGATGAACGAGAATAAAAATGAAGAATTTGAGCAAAGCCTATCAATGATGATTGCTTATGCTGGGGATGCCAATGCGAAAGTGTTTGATGCATTTGATCGCTTTAACATTGGCGAAAAAGAATTAGCTTATCAGATATTGGATGAAGCACAAGAAGGACTTTTAAAAGCTCATAAGTATCAATTTTCATTTCTTAGCGAAGATGCTGAGGATGGAAGTGTACTACCATCAGTATTGATGATTCATGCGATGGATATCTGTATGATTGCTTCAAATTCAATTCAATATACTAGAAAATTATTTGCTTTACTGGACGAACACAATTTAATAGGGTAAAAACTATGAAACTAAAAAAACAACCATGCAAATGTAATACAACAAAGTATGAACTTAACTTTAAAGGATTGCACTTCTTCTTTTTGAACGGGATGCGTTGCAAACAATGTGGAAAGACGTATAACGTAAAGTGTTTATTCGAGAATATGAGTATGAAACATATTGATTCTTTTATTAAGATTATATTTTTATTAACAGCACTATATTATATCATTCTTAATTTCTATATAGGTGCTATTTATATGGCGGTGTTAATACTGGCATTGAACTATTTGTTGTATCCACTCTTATTAAAAATGGGAATATTATTAAAAGCAGATTTAAAATAAAGGAGGTGGAAAAATGAACAAACTTAAAGTTGTAACTATTGGAGGTGGGTCATCTTACTCTCCAGAATTAATAGAAGGATTTATTAAAAGAAACGATACCCTTCCTATTGATGAATTATGGTTGGTTGATATTGAAGAAGGTAAAGGAAAATTAGAAATCATTGGTAATCTTGCCAGAAGAATGATAAAAAAAGCCAATGCAGATATAAAAGTGTTTACTACTTTAGATCGTAGAGAAGCACTGAAGGATGCAGACTTTGTAACTACTCAGTTCAGAGTAGGTCAGTTAGATGCAAGAGAACATGATGAACTCATACCATTAAAATATAGAGTAATCGGACAAGAAACCAATGGACCTGGTGGGATGTTTAAAGCGCTTCGTACGATTCCAGTCATCATGGATATTATCGAAGACTGTAAAGAATTGTGTCCAGATGCTTGGATTATTAGTTTCACGAACCCAGCTGGTTTAAATGCAGAGGCAGTTTTCCGCTATAGTGGATGGAAAAAATTCATAGGTTTATGTAATTCTCCAATTGTCATTAAGCATAGAATTGCTAAGTTATTAAACTTAGATGTAGAAGAATTAAGAATTGATTTTGCTGGATTAAATCATATGGTTTTTGGTTTACATGTATACTACAAAGGTGATGAAATCACAAAGGAAGTAATTAGCAAACTAGGTGAATACAATGAAAATCTATCATTTAGTGAACGCTTCGAAACAATTCCATATACAAAGGAATTTCTAAATACGCTAAACTGTATTCCAAGTCCTTATTTACGATATTATTTCGTAAAACAACAAATGTATGAGCATGCATTTGAAGAAGCAAGTAAAGGAGGAAGCAGAGCACAGGTTGTGAAGGAAGTTGAAAAGAATCTATTTGAAAAGTATGCAGATGTAAATTTAGATGTAAAACCAAAAGAGATAGAATTACGTGGAGGTGCACATTATAGCGATGCAGCTTGTAACTTAATCAATTCTATTTATAATAATCTATGTGATATTCAAATTGTAAATACACTGAATAATGGAGCATGTTCTTCATTTAGGGATGATGAAGTAGTTGAAATAAGTTGTGTAATTACAAAAGATGGACCTAAGCCAATTACAATGGGTAGATTACCAATTATGGTGGAAGGTCTGTGCAGACAAATCAAATCTTATGAAATTATGAGCGCCGAAGGTGCAATGAATGGAAATTATAGTACGATTCTAAGTGCCTTAACCATCAATCCATTGGTACAGGATGAAACAGTAGCTGCTGCGATAATTGATGAAATGCTAGAAGTAAATAAGAATTATCTCTCCAAATTTTCTAGCTAGAAAATACTAGAAACTCAATATACTTAGTTTTCCCACTTATTCAATATAAAAGCCCTTGAATCAAACAAGGGCTTTTATAGTTTCTTTATTACATTTTCAATTTCATCATATATTTCATTCGTTTTATTTAAAAATTCTTTTAATCCTTTAATATCGATATTATCCTTTAAAGAAAGCAGATAATATAATTGTGCGATATCAGGGACAAGATTAGAAATTGTATCAGTTCGATTAATTTGACTGTTTACATTTAAGTTTGCTGACAGCAATCCACGAATCCCATCAAGCGAAATGGTTGTTAGAAGATTCATACAAACTGTTTTTGTTTCCTTATTCAGTTTGTCTATTGTTATTTCAGCACCTTTCGTGTGGTCTTGCATAATTTTTATAATTTCTTTAATAATTACTTCATTTAATTTTATTTCATTTTGAGCTTTCCAAATATTAAGTTTTAAATCACCTTCGTCTTCTTCCTGCTCTTCTCTTTTTTGAAAAAAATAACTTACAGCGAATCCACCAAAAGCTGAAGCAGAACTGAATAAAACTTGAGCAGCAGCATTTGATTGCGCAATACTTACTGCAATACTGTCACGAAATATAATTACAATCGCAAGTATTGTAATCGCAATAATTGCAACAAAATAATTAATTCTCCTTTTCACTTATATCACCTTCCGTGAAAATTATAGCATATTATAAGAAATATACTTCTTTTATACTTGAGTAAATAAGAGTGTGGATATGTGTAATGAAAATTTATATAACGTTATTGATAGGGTTTGTAGTAAAATAGAATATAGACAATAAAGTGCAAACCAATTTCACTTATATCGAAAGTGGAGTATATTAATAAGAAGGATATAAAGTATTCAAGGAGGATTACAATATGGTAAAGGATATATATTTTGCAGGTGGATGTTTCTGGGGCATAGAGCAATATGCGAAAAACATCATGGGTGTAATTGCTACTGAAGTAGGTTATGCAAATGGAGTAACCCAAGTTGCCACTTATGAAAATTTGAAAGTAAGTGATCATGCGGAAACGGTTAAAATTACTTATGATAATGATATTATTACACTATCATTTTTACTTGAATTATTATTTAAAGTTGTGGATCCAACGTCACTTAATAAGCAAGGGAATGATATTGGAAGACAATATCGCAGTGGTATCTATTATGTTGATGAAAGTGATTTAGATGAAATTAATGAAGTAATGAAGCGACTAAAGAACGAATATGGAGATGTTGTAGTAGAAGTAGAACCATTACAAAACTATATTACAGCGGAAGTTTACCATCAGGATTATCTGGTAAAGAATCCAAATGGATATTGCCATATTGATTTTAAGGCAATACAGGATGTGAAGAAGATCAAAGTAGATCCATATAAATATAAAAAATTATCAGATACAGATATGAAAGATAAGCTCGATAATGAAGCTTATGATGTAGTTGCAAATAGTGCTACCGAACATCCTTTTACAAGTGAATTTGATAAGTTTGATGAGCAGGGAATTTATGTTGATATCGCAAGTGGAGAACCATTGTTTTCTTCTTTAGATAAGTATGACGCAGGCTGTGGATGGCCATCATTTACTAAACCAATTGATATAAACAGCGTGGTTGAAATAAGTGACAGCAGTCATAATATGGTACGTACAGAAACTAGAAGTAGAGTAAATGATTCTCATTTAGGTCATGTATTTAATGATGGACCAAAAGATGCTGGAGGATTACGATACTGTATCAATGGAGCAGCTCTCAGATTTGTTTCTTATGATGATATGGATAAAGAAGGGTATGGGTATCTAAAAGTTCTTTTTGAAAAATAGTAAATTAGTTTGGAGTTGTAATGACTTCAAACTTTTTTTTGTTGATGCAACCATTTCCTAAAGAGTTGTTGAAATTCTTCATATTGAGGAGAAGGGAACTATTACTTATAATAAGGGTGAAGAGGTAAAGAAAATGAATAAAAGAGAAAAAGGTATATTGCTATATCTATGTGAGAATGAACTTTCAACTAGTGAAGCCATGGCAAAAGAGTTTCAAGTTACTACAAGAACTATTCGCAATGATATAAAAATGCTGAATGAGCAAGCATCTGAAAATGGATTTGAAATTTTATCAAAGTCAGGAATTGGTTATAGTATGAATATAACAGACCTAGATTGTTTTCAGCAGTTCTGTGATGAGATAGATGAAAAATCTATTGATATACCTGTAACTAGTGAAGATCGCATTGCTTAACTGTTAGACTTACTTCTTCTAAATAACAGTGAATATGTAAAAATGGATGATTTGGCCAGTCAATTATTTGTATCAAAATCTAGTATATCAACGGATTTAAAAACGGTTAGAAGTATATTGAAAAAATTTAATTTAAACCTGATTACACGTCCAAATTATGGAATGAAGGTTGAAGGAAAAGAATTTGATTTGAGATTATGTGCTGCCGCCTATACAATCAATCGTCTTGAAGGAGATGATGAAGGTGCAGTAGAAGAGACTCTGCGTATCATTAGTGAGGTGGTTTCAGAGTATATGAAAGAATCAAATATTCGAATAAGTGAAGTATCTTATCGAAATTTAATTACGCATATCTATATTGCGATAGAACGAGTGAAAGAAGGTCACTTTGTTCCTATGGACACTGATATGCTAAGTTCACTACAAAAAAATACCACCTACGATGTATCCAAACGAATAGCTAATTTTTTGGAAACTACATTTGAAATAGAAATTCCAGAATCAGAAATTGGTTATCTTGCAGTACATTTATCAGGGAAACAGTTCATAGAGGTAATCCCTGGTGATGAAAATGTTGTAATAAGTTCAGAGATAAATAATATTGTAAAACATATGCTAAATGAAATTAAAAATAGTTATAATATTGATTTTACAAATGATTTTGAATTAATTATGAATTTATCCCTTCATTTAGTACCCATGGATATTCGAATAAGATTCGACATGAATCTTAAGAATCCTTTGCTTGTGGATATAAAAAAACGGTATTCGCTTGCATATATGCTAGCATTATCAGCAAGTGGTATTTTGAAAAAGCATTATCAAAAAGATGTAGATGAAGAAGAGATTGGTTATATTGCATTACATTTTAATTTAGCATTGGAAAGACAAAAAAGTATGATTGCAAAAAAGAATATTGTAATCGTATGTGCAACGGGAAAAGGGAGTGCTTCCTTATTGATTCATAAGTTTAAAAGTGAAGTAGGAAACTATCTTAATAACGTTGTGGCATTAGATGTAATGCATTTGGAAGATTATGATTTTTCAGATATAGATTATGTGGTCACTACTGTGCCTATTCCATATAAAGTACCAGTACCTATTTTGGAAATTCAGTTTTTTATGGATGATAAAGATATTAAAGCTATTAAGAATTTATTACAGTCTGGGAAAAACTTTGCTTTAGAAAGATTCTTTGATCAAAGACTATTTATCCCAAGGTTAAGGGCACGCAATAAAGATGAAGTAATTAGTACCATGGTAAATAAAATCAAAGAAATCAAAAGTATACCAAATGAGTTTTATGATTTGATAATGAAAAGAGAAGAGATGTCAATAACAGCGTTTGGTAACTTAGTGGCAATACCCCATCCCTGTAAATCTATAGGCGAAGAAACTTTTGTTTGTGTTGCCATTTTAGATGAACCAATTTTGTGGGATGAAGTTGAGGTTCAATTTGTGTTTATGATGTCTTTAAAAGAAATAGTAGATGAAAATATGGATACTTTTTCATCGATGGTATCTAAATTACTAATTAATAACAGTTATGTTAAGGCAATTATAGAGTTAAGAAAATATCAAACACTTATTGATTGTTTTAATGATATAGAAAGAGAAATGAGGAATTAATATATTATGAGTGAGACATATGAAATAGCATTTCAATTGATTTTGGCAGCAGGTGATTCAAAATCTGAATCGATGAATGCAATAAAAAAAGCAAGAGCAGGAGGTTTTGATGAAGCGAATTTACATGTAGAGAAAGCGCAAGAAGCCTTAACCAATGCTCATCAGATACAAACAGATTTGATTCAAAATGAATCTCGAGGAAAATCAATTGATATTAACATGATTGTGATTCATGCACAAGATCATTTAAGCATGGCTTTAACTACTCTTGACAGCGCTAGAGAAATGATTAATTTATATCAAATGATTTATGAAATAAAAGAGAAATAAAGAGGAAAAAATATATGAATAAACTAATAGAGAAACTTCAGAAAGTTTTAATGCCAATAGCAAATAAGTTAAATAAAAATACTCGTATTTTGGCGTTGAGAGATGGATTTATGTTATCACTGCCATATACAATGGTAGGTTCTATATTGACATCATTGTTTAGTATTCCATTGCTGGATGACTGGATGGATCCAGGTATGTTATCTGCAATTAGAGATTTTGTATCTCCAACAAATACGTTTTCAAATGGAATTTTAGCATTAATTGTATGTTTAGGAATTGCATATAGTTTATCGAAACGACACGGATTGATTCCATTGCATGGTGCGCTTACCGCAGTTATTGCCTTCTTAATTAATATTCCAATCGGTGTTTCTGTAGCACCTAATGGATCATCAGAATATATATTAAATTTAAGTGATATAGGGTCAAAATCAATTATGACTGCAATGTTGTTTGCAATGGTATCGGTAGAGGTATATCGATGGGCAGTAAATCATAAACTGACAATCAAACTTCCTGCAGGAGTTCCAGGATCAATTCAAGATTCGTTTACTTCATTTTTACCTGCAGGAACTGCAATGTTATTTGCTGTTATAATAAGAACAATATTCTTACAAACAGAGTGGGGAGATATTACAACATTCATTTTCTATTTTGTACAAAGCCCATTAAAATCATTAGGCACAACATACCCTGCAATGTTAATTTATGGTATATTTGTAAATTTATGCTGGTTCTTTGGGATTCATGGACAGTCATTAACAGGGAGTGTATTTGGTCCACTACTTAAAGTTACAAGTGCAGAAAACCTGGCAGCATTGGATGCAGGACAACAACTGCCTAATATTGTTACATCAACATTTGCCAAAACTTGGATTAGTTATGGTGCATGGATTGCAATTCCATTACTAATAGCAATTTACTTTTTTAGAAAGAAAAGAAAGGACTGGGCTAAAATTGGTAAGTTGGGTATTGCCCCAGGTATATTCAATATATATGAACCATTGATGTTCGGTATCCCATTGGTATTGAATCCATTTATGTTAGTGCCGATGCTATTGACACCAGTCATTACAACTACCATTGGATACTTTACGACACTTATTGGTCTTATTCCATATACCACAGGGATTGAACTGCCAATTACGATTCCAATTGGAATATCTGGAATATTATCAAACAACTCATTATTGACTGGTCTTTTGCAGTTGTTGACATTAATTCCACTTATTGGTTTATGGTACTTATTCCTGAAAGTGCAATATAAATCAGATATGGAGACTGGAGCATACATTGAAGAAGATGAAGATGCTGCAGACGAGTTTGTAAATGAAACAGCATAAAATATTAGGTGCATTATATGGAGCAGCCTATGGTGATTCCTTAGGAGCGGTTAGTGAATTTTGCACAAGAAAAGAGATTGTTGATGCATTTCCAAATGGTTTAACTGATTATGCACAATCAATCAGTAGAATCACAGCGGGAATTACCCCTGGTCAAGTTACGGATGATTTTGGTTCTAGCTGTTATGTGATGGAAAGTATCTTAAAATATAAAGGAGTTTTTAATCGGGATATCGCAATTGAAGCATTGTTGAAATGGTCAACAGATGAAGAGGTATTTGGCAAATATGCTGGGATGAATACAAAAGAAGCAATGGTCCGTTTGCGTGATGGTATTGTAATCAATGAGATGGATAAACAACGTCATTTTGCGGGTAAAAATACGAATGGTGGCGCGATGAAAGTAAATCCAGTTGCTTTACTTGCGCAAGGGAATCATGATCAGACTATTGTATATACATTAGACTTATGTTGGCCAACACATTACAATAGTGCAGCTGCCTCCGGAGCATGTGCAATTGCTTGCGCAATAAACGAAGCGCAGAATCCAAGTGCTACAGTGAATACGATTATTGATAAAGCGATTCAAGGTGCAAAACGTAGTAGACAACAATTAGATAGTGAAGGCTATTATGCGTTTGGACCATATGTTGAAAATCGTATACAACAAGCAGTAATTTTAAGTGAAAATTGTAAAAATAACGATGATATTATACGCGTGCTTGATGAAGAAATAGGAACTGGAATTCAAGTGCAAGGTTCTGTAGCAGCAGTATTTGCAATCATTGCAGCCACAAAAGGATCATTTGCAGATGCTATTTATTGTGCAGTGAATGCAGGTGGTGATACTGATACCATGGCATCAATGATAGGTGCAATTCTTGGAGGGTATCATGGAATGGAAGTTATTCCAAAGACTGCAATTGAAAAAATTAATTCAATTAATTCTAATCTGAATTTAAAAAATATAGTGTACTCATATACAGAGTTGGTAGGAAAGGAGGAATGATTTATGAGAATTATGTTAGCCTGCGCACTTGGTATGTCTACTGGGATGTTAATGGAGAAGATGAAAGAAGTTGCAATTGCTGAAGGAAAAGATTATAAAATCTGGGCGGTTGATATGAGTTCTATTGATAAGAATGAAGGCGAATTTGATGTTTTGTTGTTAGGCCCACAAGTAAATTATTTGCTTGATGATATGCAAAAACAGTATGGTGATAAAGTTCCTGTTCTAATAGTAAAGCCTGTTGATTATGGAAGAATGAATGGGAAAAATGTTCTTAGAGATGTAGAAAAAGCTTACACGGAGTTTAATAAAAGTAATACATAGTTATAAAATATTAAAAAGGAAACAACTCTAATTAAAAGGAGTTGTTTCCTTTGGTTTAGAACGAAAAGAACGTTTGTTTCAAAAAATGTAACTAGTAAAACAACTTTTGGGAGGATAATGTCTAGAAAAATAACTTATTTTAGTTTATGATTTGAATTGGAAAGCGTGGTAAATTATATGATTAAATTAATTGTTAGTGATATGGATGGAACGATTGTGAAATCCAATTTAGAGATACCAGAAGAAATTGTCTCAATTTTTCAATCACTTATTGAGAAAGGAATTGCTTGTGGAATTGCTACTGGTCGTTCTTTTCATTCCATCAGGAATACATTTAAAGAGATTGCAGATGATATGATTATTATTTCTGAAAACGGTGCAATGGTCTATTACAAGGGAAAGGTTTTAAAAACTACTACATTCACCAAAGAAATTGCAAAGGAAATCAATGAAGTCACAAAAAAGAGTGATGGGGTAATTGCATTTTCCGGAGTAAAAAAGGGTTATGTATTTAATGGTAATGATGATGTAATGCATATTATGGAACATCATTTTCCTGATTTAGAATGTGTCAATTCTTTTGAAGATATTGATGATGAGTTTCTAGAAATATCTGTTTATTTTAAGAATCAAAATGCAGGTGATTCTATCGATTTGTTTGAACCTTTACGTGAACATGTGAATGCAGTAAGTTCTGGAAGTGATTGGATTGATATTAATGTAAAGGGGTTAAACAAAGGAGAAGGAATTAAGATACTCCAACAAAAATTAGGAATAAATAAGGAAGAGTGTATGGCTTTTGGTGACAACCTTAATGATATTGAATTACTTCAAAGCGTTGGCGAATCTTACGCAGTAGCGAATGCACATGAACAAGTAAAAGAAATTGCTAAACATATCATTGGTGCTAATAATGAAGAGAGTGTACTAAACGAACTTAAGAAATTATATTCACTATAAGAAACTGGGCTGAAAGGCCCAGTTTTCATGTATGTGATATAATAAAATACGAAGAAGTAATCATGAGGTATAGCATGGCAAAAAAAAGTAAAAAACCAGTAAGTAAACTTCGAAGAATTATTGAAGGAATTATATTAATAGTTGCGATATGTGTATTTATTTATGCCGCTTTCAATTTGTATACTATATGGAAGGCAAATAATGATGAAGCGAATGAAATAGAAGAGATTCGTGAATTGGTCAATGTTCCTAAAACGGAAAAAGAACTGGATGAGTTTGAAATTGACTTTGAAGAATTGTTGGCAGTGAACCCTGAGGTTGTTGGATGGATTGTAGTATTAGATACTGATATTTCTTATCCTGTAGTAAAAGGAACTGATAATGACTATTATTTGGATCATACATTTAAAAAGGAAAGTAATTATGCTGGAGCCATCTTTATGGATTATCGAAACAATGCCAACTTAAGTGATTTGAATACATTTATCTATGGTCATAATGTCTATCATGGAACGATGTTTGCAGAACTTGAGAACTATATGGATAAAGAATTTTTTGAAAAGCACCCTTATGTATACTATTACACACCAGATGCAAACTATAAGTTACAGGTGTTTAGCAGTTATGTAAGTAAAAGTGATTCATCATCTTATCGTATTGATTTTCAAGATGATGAAGATTACCAGGCATATATAAATGAGGTAAAAGAAAAAGGGCGTTATGACAGTGGTGTGGAAATGAGTGCTATTGATCATATGATTACACTATACACATGTGCTTATGAAAATGGTAATAACCCATTTAATACGGATCCAAGGGATATTGATGAACGTTATTATATTCATTGTAAGATTATTCGTGCATTAAGTGGAGAGATGCCTTATCAAAGAACAGATGGAAATGAATAATAACCTATAAAGTAGATTGTTATAAAAACTATTCCCTAGGAAATGGGGGGACATAAATTAAACAACAAAATCTACATATTAGCCAATTATATTGAAATAGTTAGTTTTAAGATATATGATGGATATAGAGAATCATATGTTTAGATAATTTTATGAAAGGAATAGGGATAAGGATGAAACTATCAAATGGGAAAAAAACAATAATTTTATCAGGATCGATTTTTGTATGTATTTTATTACTAATTAGTGCTAAATCAATGGATGCAGAAATAAATAGAATAGATTTAAGTAATTCTACTATTACTGATGTAAGTAATTCTGATGGAATAAATATGAATGAGAGTGTAGATGTATGGACACAAGAAGAGCTTGATGAATATTTTTCTGGATTGGATGATGACCAGTTAATTCTGGAAATGCCTGAAGGAGGATTTCTTTACTCTATTGATAATCCAACACCAGGAGTTGCTGATGCAATCGTTACTGATGAAGATGGTACTTCTATTGAATATGATGTAGATACTGATCCAAACTCTGAAACAGTTGCAGAGGCAAAAGTAAGAATGCTTGGGCAACCAATCAGATATGAGTAATGACATATGTAGGCTACAAAATAATTGATTGCAATGTTTTACAATGCATTATAAAATGATTGTAAGGGTAATAGATAGATTCTACAGTTCAATAATAGAAAGGGAATATTGGGATGAAAAAAGACGATATATATAGATTTGTAATCATGTTTGTTTTTATTAGTGCAAGCATTTTGGGAATACTGTTTGTATCACAAAATGGTACTATCACTTCAGATGGTGAAGTATCTACTAAAGTGTATGATAATGAAGGAAATCTGCTTGCTCAGTTAGCCAGCAAAAATGGTGAATCAGAACAGCCAGAAACAAGTCATTTAAAAGATTTTGAGTTAGTCTGTCAAGCATATAATAACAATGGCTTACCAAAACCAGAAGTAATGGATGCGAATGGAATGAATCTTGTTGATCTATATATAAAAGAAGGTACTCCTTTGTATGAAAATAATGATGAGGAAGGTCTTGAAGAACTAAGAGAAGAGTTAGGGATTGTAACAATTTCTTATGGTTATTAATAAATAAAATTACTCATATATACAGGCATAAAAAAATGTCTGTATTTTTTTGTGCAAAAAGTTTTTTAGATGAAAATGAACTATCTATTAGTTTTTTACGACTAAAGAAAGGACGATGTACATAGAATGTACATTTAGTACACGATATTGGGGGAATAAATTCGTTGTGACTTTTCAAAAGCAAAAAAAGTTGATGATTCATCAACCGAAAATTGAATAGGATTGTCCAACTAAAGAAGAAGTATACATTTCATGACCATTGCAGATGGAGGGCAGTATGAAAACAGAGAAAATAGACATAGAGTATATTGAAAGATTAAGGAAGGGAGATAGTGAAGCAATCGACTATATTTATAAGTATTATCGTAACCCACTTTACTATTTTGCATTAACTTTATTAAAGAATGAAGCTGATGCTGAAGAAGCGGTTCAAGAAACGTTTATTAAGGTAATAGAAAAGATTCATACATTAAAAGATAATAAAGCATTTCATTCATGGATATTTACCATTGTTTTTAATCATTCAACAAATGTGAATAATCGAAAAAGAAAAGATAAGTATTCGGATGGTGATTCTAAATTAGAAGAGTTTGTAGAGAGTAAAGAAATCTCTGATGATATGGATGAAAAAGAATTAGTGAGTGTTGTAAAAAAAGAGATTATGAATTTACCAACAATGTTACATGAGGTTGCTTTTCTTAAATATTTTGATGATTTAACTGTAAATGAAATATCTGAAATTTTAAGTATTCCAACAGGAACAATTAAATCAAGACTGGTAAGAATTCGAAAACTATTACAACCAAAATTGGAAGAGAAAGGATACACCCCAACAAAATACTTAAGTGTAGGATTTACACCAATTGTATATCAAGCATTTCAGGAACTTGTAATGCAGAATCAGATGTCAGCAGAAGCATCGGTTCGTGTGCTTGATAAGATTACCACAATCGTAATTACAACAGGTGGTGTAAAAGGTGGAGTGTTCTTGGGAGGAACAACAAAAATATTAATCACAACGGCAGTAGTAACAGGTGTTGGATTTACAGGCTATCAAAGTTGGCAATCTCAAGCAAGTGGCAGTATTGAGAAGATATCTTACTATAATGAATTAAGTTCAAGCAGTATTGAAGTAGAAGCATTAATGAATGGTGATTACAGTGAGAATCAGATACAGATAACGAAAGATGCAGCAGCAGTTGATTATGTACTTGAAGGAAAACAATTAATATTTGTTGCTGATACAAATGGAACCTATAGAATTGCAGTAGAAGATGAAGAAACCGCTGTAGAAATTACAAACATTGATAAAGAATTACCAAAACTAAATAGTGTTGCATATGAGAATAATGTGCTTCAGTTTAATTTGAGTGACAATAAAGGGATTGATTATCAATCTTCTTATATTGTATATGAAGGTGAGAAACTTCTAATTCCTGATAATCAGAAATTAGAAATTGATATAAAAGGAAGCTTCCAACTTTTTCTAAGTGATGTTGTAGGAAATCAAGTAAGTTATGAGATTGATGTCGATGAAGAATAAATGTAAAATCTTAGTTTTATTTGGTATAATCGTCTGTAATTTCTTTTTCGTTAGCAGAATACAAGGAAATGTATTTGATATCAATCAAAGTTCAAGTGGATATTATGTTGATGGTACTACATTAACACCACTATCTTCACAAACCAATATTCCTTATGGTGCAAATGTACAATTGCACTTTAATGTTACAAATTTACCTGATAATCAAATCACTGCTAAATTTGAAAGAACATATGGAATGGAGTATCTGGCTTACTATAGTGGTGTCTTACAAATTGATGGAAGAGTTGTATCTCAACAGGAGTATTCACAGTTTATATCATCAACAGGTGCTAGTATTACTTGTGCGAATCAACAAACAACAATTATTCTGACAGTAAAATCAGTTGGATCTACGCAAGGGAAGATTACGGGTAGTTTATCAATTACTGTACCAAATGATTCATCATCAGTAAAAACTCAAAAATTGGAACACGCATTCTATGGTAATTATGCATTTCCTAAAGAACATAACGTGCAGTTTTACCATGAAGGTACTTTGTTATCGAATCAAAATGTAATAGATGGAAGTACACCAATGATTCCTTCACTATCTGATACAGATGGATACACATTTGTAGGATTTAACACTCAAAAAGATGGTTCAGGCAGTTTCTATCAAAATGATGCAATTCATGAAAGTGTAAATTTATATGCAATATTTCAAAAGGTACAATATACAGTAAATTATTATGTTGATGGAGAACTATTCCATAGTGAACAAGTTTATTATATGGAAAGTCCTAAATCGATTACCCCTGATAAAGAGGAAGGCAGAACTTTTTTAAAGTGGGATCGAAGTTTAGAGACAATCACTTCGAATGTTGATGTCTATGCAATTTTTGAAAGTGAAGACGAAGAAGAAATAAAGAATAACTTACGATTTAGAATAACTGATAAACAGTATGGTGAGGAAGCAACTATTACGGAAAAGAATCATGTCATTCATGTGTCCGATGTAATTAGCAATCCTGACTTAGAAATAAAAGAGATTACAATAACAAGAGAAGAAACTCAAATATCATTATTTCCATTACTATGTATTGGTGGAATTATAATAATTTATATTATTTGGCGAAAAGCATAAACCGCTTTTCCATCTCTCTTGTCCAACTAATGTAATACAATGGAGGGCAAAATGAAAAAAAGAATAAATATTTTATGGAAAGTAACCCTTTCCTTACTTTTAGTTTTTACATCAATTGGTGTATTTAAGCAAGTACCAAGTATATTTGCGGCGGAGCAACTAGAAGTAAAAGAAGAAATTATATACAATGAAGAGAATACACAAGCTACTATCTCACTTGATTTGGAAAGTATCAGTGAGACGTACAATATTCAGGATGTTATTGATCCTGAAGGAATTAGTTTAGGAACAGGTATTGTATCTTATCTTGTAGATAAGAATGATACTTATAAATTTGATATCGTATATTTAGAAAATGGAAAAGAATATACATATGAGAAAGAAGTTATGGTAGATGATATTGTGGATATTAAAGATACGACAAATACTAATGTAACTTCACCAATTTCTATTGTGAATGATATATTCCCAAGATCATCAGTATCAGATGGTGATGTTACACTCAATATTCCTGATTATGATGAAAGTACTGGATGGCGAAATGGTTTGATTAAGAAAGTGAGTGTAGTGGTTGATTTTAAAGATTCAACTTCTGCAGACAAAGAAATAACTATTGACCTTCCAGAAGGAATGAAATATACAACTATTTATACAGCAGGAAATCCAGTAACAACAGGTGTAGATACAGCAATACTTAGTCCTTATACATCTGGAAGTGCTGAAGAAAAAGCGATTATAGGTATGACGCTTCCTAAAAAAGAAACAGATGCTACAGGAGGGTTTACTAAAATAGGATCAACGTATGGAACTCTAAAAATTAATGTTGCTAGTTCTACGGAAAAGATTACAATTGATGTTTATGTTCGTGTTGATGCAGCTAGATATTATCGAGAAATGCAAATTCCTGGAGATATTACTGCTAGTGCATCAAAAGCAGGAGTGGAGATTGGTAGTATATCTCAGTCAGTAAAAGCTGTAGGTGCGAATATTGCAACTGATGCTAATGGTTATCGAAGTGTAAATTCAAATGAAACAACAACAGTATATGCCAGTACTGATGATGAAGAAAATTATGGTGTTAGTGTACGATCATATATGCCATATGTAAATTATACTGCAGGTCTTGATTTAGAATATGGTTCAAGAACGATTTATGTTAAGGAAATGAAACAGTATGTTTATTATCCTGAGGGAACAGAATTTGCTGGGTTTTCTGCTTTGTCTACATCTTTAACTTATGAGAATGATCCAGACAACTCACGAGTTATTATAACGGGAATAAAAACTAACGGTGACCATTATGGTCAAGTGAAGTATAAAATACCAAAGGATGCTGCAACAGGAACAGTTTTTTCAAATCCTAGATATGATTATATAGAAATTGAATACTATGATGGTTATAAAGTAACGTTAACTGCAGATAATATGGGAAGAAAACATTCATCTACAGTGGTTGATATGCCAAACGAATCACTTAAGCTGACATTTAATAGATTCAGTAATACTGGAATCACTGGGATGAATAATGCAAGTGAAGACTATCATGCGTTTGCATCATTTTATGGTTTAACTAATAAAAACCAATCTAGTGTAAAAAATCAGGTTGTAGAATTTGATATAGATTCAAATTGGTTAGTATCCAGAGTAAATATTCCTTTTGATGGGACGGCTTCTGGAGATGGGATTACATCAGTGAAATATAAGACAAATAAATCTCCAGATGTATGGATTGATGCAGACTTAAGTAAATTAATAGTTTCAGGTACTCAAATTAGAATACTTACAAAGGCTAATGAAGAATTAGATGAAGATGAGTTCTTCATAGCTGTTAAGGCCGAAGTTGGTAATTTTAATTCAGGTTATAATCGTACGGTATATCAAGGTTCATCTAGTGCGACTGGAGGAACTATTGCGACTTACGGAAGACTTGCTCAAGGAACTACATCTGCAACTGTAACGATGAGTATTTACGAAAAGGGAAAAGAAGCAGAAACAAAGCAGAGCCTAGACTCAACAATTAATAATTCACGAAACGAAACAAAATATGTCTATAGTGGTGATTCCACAGTAAAATTTTATAATACAAAAGGAACTCTAATAAACTCAATTGTTGCTGGGGATACATTTTCAATAAAAGCAGAAATGAGAGTTTCTTATTATTATGCTACAACAATGACTTCTGGAAAAATGATTAATCCAGAGATTTATATTAGACAACCTGAAGGAACTACGATTGATATAGATAGTATTGTTATAAAAGGAGGAACCGTAGTTCATGATGATTGGACTATTTCGGATCCATATTATAACGATAATGGAGATATGTTTTATAAAATAACTACGAAAAATTTTGAAACCGGTTTTTGGTATGGTGAAGAACCTAAGAATGTATTTCCAACAATTCAATATAATATATCAACTAATATTACCTATACAGATTCATATAATGGACAAGATTTAGTCGCATGGGGAAAAGATGGATATGCAAATGCTGGTACATCCGGAACGTATATTATAGATACCTATGATTTTAATGGAAATGATAATCTTGTAGAAACACTATTTTCATTTAATAAAACAACTTTTGAAGTACAAAAAAATGAAAAGGTTTTAATAGATACTTATTTAACATTAAAAGGTGAAGAGCCAAAAGAACCTTATTCTGAAGGAAATGCTAATACATTAGCATACTTTACACCAGGTACAGAAGCAGATTACACTGCAAAGATAATAAATAACAGTGGAAAAGAAGCTGATAGTTTAACGATGTATATTCCAATTCCAAAAGAAGGAGAAAACTTTGGAGGAAAATTCCAAAGTTCAGCTTTCAAATGGAATATGAGACTTACAGATTTACTAGGTGAAGAAGAAGGTTTTGATATATCATATGCAACAACTGCAAATGAAAGTAACTACACTGAAGATGAGATTTATAGTGGCTCGGGAGTTAATTTAGATGAAGTGAATATGGTAAGAATCAAAACAACTGCAAAAATACCAGCAGATGTGGAACTAGAGTTCAAAGTTCCATTGATGGTAGATGAAGATATGGAATCAGCAGATGAAGGAAATAAGATAAGCACTAGAAATATTTTTAATCCTGTTTATGCTGTAGAAACAGAAGGCTATAGAGGGACTCTTGAGGGAACAAAGGTAGGAACTGAATTAGTAATAGCTGAAATTAGTGGAACTGTATTCGTGGATAAAGATGGTGATGGTTTATATAATAATGAAGATACACCTATTCAGGGACATGAAGTAAAACTATATAAGATGAATGAATCAAATGTATATGAGCCGGTTATGAAAGATTCAACACAAGTATTGACTACAACAAATGAAAATGGCGAGTACTTCTTTGATTATAATCAGGGATTAGGTTATGGAACATATGCAGTAGAGTTTGCTGAACTAGAAGGGAATTTTGAGTATACAATTAATAACACTTCAAATAGGTCTATTGATAGTGATGCTCTTCCTACAGGTGTAAATCGAGGAAAAGCAATTGGTATTGATGCTACTAAACCAGCAGCAACAACTATTGGTTGTGGATTCATTGAGTATGATCCAGATAGTGCAATGGATGTTACTTTAAGTACACCTAGTGAAAACGTAAAAGTTGGAAGTACAATAACGATTGATAGTACAATCGAACCAAGTTTCTTTGAAAATATTAAAGATGCTACAACACCATACACATGGGAGTTTGTTAGTGCAAGTGATACAAGCAAAGCAACAATAAGAAATAACAATGATGGTAGTGCAACAATTACTCCAGAACCATTGGAATCAGGAACAACAAGCGTACAAATTATACTTACAATAAAAGATATTTATGGAAATACAAAAATTAGCGATCCAATCACAATTACAATTATATCCAATACCCCTCCAACGCTTTCAGCAACACCAATGGAGAAATATGTAGGAGATACTGTAAATTGGTTATATGGCTTTAGTGCTAAAAATAATGAGACTGAAGATATTGAAATAAAACTAAGTGGTGATGATGCAAATACTACAATTAATTCAAGTAGTGTACCAACCGAACTTGGGGTTCTTACAACACCAGGAACTTATTCAGTATCATATACAGTAAGTGACAGCTATAATAACAAAGCTACAATTACTAGATTAGTGAAAGTACATGGAGTTCCAGTAATTAGTGCAAATACTCAAAGTTATGTAGTAAGTGATAGTGATATAGCAGGTAGTGTACAATCTTCAGGAAGTGCTGTATATATGCAGGCAGGAGATAATGTAGGAGATACACCAGAAGAAGAAAGCATACCAGTAACATACACAATCAGTAATGGACCATCAACTACAGACTTTAGTAAAGTTGGGTTATATAAAGTAACGTATAGTGCAATAATTGGTACTGTAACAAGAACGAAAACGGCAGATGTGCTTGTTAAATCTGAGGATATGGTAATTGAAAATGATTTAGCTATTGATGCGAATAATATTGCATTAACTCAAACAGAAGCAAAAGCATTTGATTTAGATAAAGCAATTGCGAAAGCAGATGTAAAAGCGTTTGAATACACTAGACAAAATGGAGATATTACAGGGGTTGATTCTCTTGCAGATATTACAATCAGTAGTATTGATGACATAAAAAATGTAACTGAAAAAGGTGGAGAATATAAAGTAACTTTTACTGCGACAGGAACTAGTGGAACAATCACAAAGGAAATTCTAGTTGTAGTAGAAGGAACTGAAATTCAAGAGAATGATGGGATTGTAGTAAAAGCGAAAGGAATCACATTAGCAAACACAGATACAATAGATGCTACATCTGCAAAATTAGGCGGAGAGGTAAGTGCATATCTATTAAAAGATAAAACAGCAGTCATTGAAATTGAAGTAAATGAAGCTGAACTAACGAATATCAATAATGTTGGATTATCAGGAGCAACAAAAGACTTAACATTCACCGCAAAAGATGATGGAAAGTCAGCTTCAATTGTTGTAGATGTAGTAGTAAGTCCAACTTTAGTAGGACCTACAATTACTGCAAATGCTTGTGAGCATTATGTTGGAGATACATTTAATGTATTGCATGGAGTAAGTGCAGTAGATGCAACAAATACAACGATTAAATTAGACACGAGTGAAGAAAACAAGAACACAAATGTAACACATAGTATTCCAAATGATGAAGATAAATTTACTACTGCTGGAACATATAATGTTACTATTGAAGTAACGGATCAGTTTGGCAATAGTTCGACAGCTACGAAGTTAGTAAAAGTAAATGGATTACCTGAAATAACTGCAGTTGCACAAGAATACAATGTGAGTTCATCTACAATTGATGCAGACATCATAGCTGCTGCAACAGCAAGTTATTTAAAAGCAAATGATGTAGTTGGTAATGCGATGCCTACAACTATTACAGGAGTTACATATACGGTGAGTAGTGGACCAAGTGCTGACTTTACAGAAGTAGGTCCTTATGTAGTTAAATACAGTGTAGAGAATGATGGTAAAACAGCAACGAAAGAAGTGAGTGTACTAATTACAGATGATACATCACTTACTGAAAATGATTTATCGATAAGAGGAGATAATATTGTTCTTACACAAGAGGAAGCGAAAGAATTCACTGAGGATACAGCAATAACTGCTGCGGATGTGAAAGCGTATGAATATACAAAAACAGATAATGTGATTACTGGAATTGATACACTTAGTGAAATTACAAGTAGCGATGTTACAAGTATCAAGAATGTAACTGAAGAAGGTGGAGAATACAAAGTAACCTTTACTGCGACAGGAACTAGTGGAACAATCACAAAAGAAATTCTAGTTGTAGTTGAAGGAACTGAAATTCAAGAGAATAATGGAATTGTAGTAAAAGCAAAGGGATTTACGATTGCAAATACTGAAACAGAAACAATCAATGAATCATTATCTCAAACAAAAGGAAGAGTAAGTGCATATCTACTTAAGAATGAAAATGAAGTAGATGATATCGTAACAAAAGCAGAAGAACTTGCTGCTATTAAAGCAGTAGGGTTAGCTGGTGATACGAAGCCACTTACATTTACAGCAGAAGCTTATGGAAAAACTTCTGAAATTACAATTAATGTAGTAGTTAGTCCAACTCTGCAACAGCCAACAATTACAGCAAATGACTGTGAATATTATGTTGGAGATCCAATTAATATCCTAGATGGTGTAAGTGCAGAAGATGCATTGGGTGCAAATATACCACTAGTGTTGGATGAGAGTGTTACTTATACTACAACAATTAAAGGAACATTAATTTATACAACTCCTGGAACATATACAACAGAGTATATAGTAACCGATTCATATGGAAATGCACAGACAGCATCAAGAACAACAAAGGTAAATGGATTACCTTCAATTGATGTGTATAATCAGGCTTATAATATTGATGATGCATCAATTCAAAGCCAAGTGGAAAGTGCAGCAACTGCAAGCTACTTAAAGGCTTCAGACACAGTAGGTAATACTGCTGATTTTACAGATATCACTACTAACATTGAAGTTAGATTGGTAAGCGGACCAAGTAATGATTATAGTGAAGCTGGATTATACAAAGTAGAATACAAAGTTGTTCAAGGTGGAAAAACAGAAATAAAAGTAGTAGATGTTCTAGTTATTTCACAGGGAACACAAGAGAATGATGATTTATCAATTAATGCAGAGAATATCGTATTAACACATGCGGAAGCAAAAGCAGTTACAAAAGAAGATATTGTAAATAAAGCAAACGCAGTTGCTTATGACTACACAAAAGAAAATGGAAATATTACGAAAACAGAAGAAGTAACAAGTAAGATTACTGTAAGTAACCTTGAGGATATTAAAAAGGTTGGTGAAACAGGAAATGAATTTACAGTTACTTTAGAAGTGAAACAAGGTGATCGATCTGTAAGTATGAATATTTTAGTTGTAGTAGAAGGAACTGAGATTCAAGAAGACAATGGAATTGTAGTAAAAGCAAAATCATTTGAATTAGCGAATGCAGATGCGAAAAATGCTGATATTACAAGTGTAATAAGTGATGCAACTGCAAGTGCATATGAATTAAAAACATTAGATGCAGTATCAACAATTACAACAGACACATCACAATTGGATGGTATTAAAAACAGTGGTTTACCTGGTGGAACATATCCACTTACTATTACAGCTACAAAAGACAGTGATGGTGTAAGCATTGAAGTAGAAGTTACAGTAAAACCTACAGTAATCAAACCAGATGTAACAATTAATGATGTCGAATACTATGTTGGAGATGAATTCCTTTCACTTGACGGAGTAAGCGCAACAGATGCTCATGGTGAAGAAATAACTTTATCTGAATTAAGCACAAGAAGTATTTCCAATACAGTAATCAGACATAATATGCCATTAGAAAATGGTAAATTAACAACACCTGGTACTTATCAACTTACATATGAAATCAGTGACAGATATGGAAATGTTCAAACATCAACTAGAATTGTGAAAGTCCATGGACTACCAGAAATAAATGCAGATTCACAGTTATATATGGTAAGTGATAAACAAATTCTTGAACAAGTAAAAAATGCAATTAGTGCAAGTTACTTACAGGCACAAGACACAGTTGGAGCACAACCACTAAGTGTTGACTTGACTGGTGATGTGAAGGTGGAAGTTGTATCAGGACCAAATGGTACACTTGATTTTAGTGCCATTGGTGTATATCAAATTGCTTATACAGTTACAAACATTGATGGTAAAGAAACGACAACGACAATTGATGTAATGGTACAAGGTGATGAGAGTACTTGGGATAGTACAAAATCATTACTAATTACAGGTTCTGGATTTAATCTTACACAAAAAGAAGCAAAAGATTTAACGATTGCAGAAGCAATTGTTAAAGGAGATGTAAAAGCGTTTGAAGCAGTGAGAGATGAAAATGGAAACATCATTGCTTATAATGATATTAGTAATCAGATTACTGCATACAGTGACAATATTAAATCAATTAATAAAGTTACTACTGCAGGAGGAGTCTTTGATTTGGTGTTTGAAGCAAAACAAGGTGATAAAAGTGTAAGCAAACTGGTTAAGGTAACAGTAGAAGGAACTTCTACACCTCCAGTAATTGTTACACCTGATGGATATGAGCTTGGAATAACAGCTAGGGATTTCACAATCGAATATCAAAAATCACTATTGATTGATACTAACCAAGCGATGGTATTAGCACAAGTAGAAGCATACTTGCTAAATGAAAATAAAGAGATTATAACAACAGATCAAACAATTAATATTAAAGTGAATGGAAAAGAATTGGAAGCAATACGTAATGGTGGTAAGAATGGTGGAACATACAAACTTACATTTACTGCTGAATATACAGCAAGCAATGGTGAGGTTGTTACAAATACATCAACAATTGATGTAACAGTATTAAAAGAACACCAAACCAATCCATCAGTTGCTCCAGGCAATACAACAGTAGATACTTCTGATTCAACAAACATAATGTTCTATCTTGGATTAGGATTAGTTTCAATATTGTTGTTAATGAATAGAAAAAAATTATTAAAAAGATAGGAATATAGCTTAAAAGGATAAAAGTTGGGAAGTGCTAGTTATAAAGCCTTTCCAACTTTTTCTATTTTACTAAGTTACTTCTACTATGGGCTGGAACTTAAGTGTTCAATTAACACAGATCAAAATTTGTTTGACATTTCTTTTTTACGATGGTAGTATTGTAAACAATAAATAAAGACGATGATGAAAAGAGTAACAATTAGAAATTCTTTGCAGAGAGCTCACGTATGGTGAAAGTGAGTAAGAAGAGTAGATTTGTGAACATGGTTTCGGAGTTGCATACTGAGCAGAGATGTTAGGTATTGACGTGTTCGCCCGTTAAAGCGATAGAGTATGATAGTACTCGAAGAGGTTATTGTTGTGAGATAATAGCAAAATTAGGTGGTAACACGAAGTCTTTCGTCCTATGGGATGGAAGATTTTTTTATTTATTACTTGCGTTACCAATTAAATTTCTATATAATAACAAATAACATAGATAACATATATGAATAGTATGTTATCAGAAAGAGGGGTATTCTTATGATGTGTTGTATGATGCAAAAGGAAAAATGAATATATTTAAATAGGAGCTTTTTATAGAAATCAAAAGAGATGTTTTATATTAGGCCGAGAGGTCTTTTTTTTAAAAGTGGAGGTATTATTTTATGAAATATGAAACAAAAGCAATTCATTCAGGTTTAAGTGATGATCATACAATACATGGAGTGAATGTTCCCATTCATGTATCATCAACGTTTATCCAGAAGGGATTAGATGAATTCGGTGAATATGTATACAGCAGAGGGAGTAATCCTACCAGAAAGAATGTTGAAACGATTGTAGCGGATTTAGAAGGTGCAACATATGGATTCGCAACAGCTACTGGGATGGCAGCAATATCACTGGTGTTTGGATTATTCAAAAGTGGAGATAAAGTATTAGTGAATTCAAATGTTTATGGAGGAACCTATCGTTATGTATCAGATATTCTTCCTACTCATGGAATAGAATATGAAATGGTATCAGATCTGAATAAATTAGATTTAAATACCATTGATAAAGATGTAAAAGGAATATTTGTTGAAACACCATCTAATCCTTTGTTAGATGTTACAGATTTAAGAAGACTGGCAGAGTTTACAAAGAAGAATGATATTCTTCTGATTGTAGATAACACATTCTTAACTTCTTATTTCCAAAAACCATTAGACTTGGGTGTAGATATAGTAGTATATTCTGCTACTAAATATTATGGGGGTCATTCAGATTTACTTGCTGGATTAGTAGTATTAAATGATGATGCATTAAATGAACGATTGAAATTTCTTCATAATACGTACGGAGGTGTTCTAAATCCATTTGATTCATTCTTATTGGCGAGAGGAATTAAAACACTTCCACTTCGTTTAGAAAAACATCAGGAGAACACAGAGAAATTAATTGAGTTTATTGATAAAGCAGATATTGCTGAAGCAATTTATTATCCAGGACTTAAAGGCAATGAAGGTTATGAAATTCAACGTAACCAGGCAACAGGTTCTGGTGCGGTATTCTCGATTCGTTTAAAGAAAGAATATGATATTAAGAAATTCATTAATTCATTAGAAATTTTTGCATTAGCTGTGAGTCTTGGTGGTGTAGAGTCACTGCTGTGTCATCCTGCAACTATGACTCATGAATCTTATCCGAAAGAATTATTGGATAAGTTAGGAATTGCAGATAACCTGATACGGTTTGCAATAGGAATTGAAGACGCACAAGACTTAATAGATGATTTAAAACAAGCTTTGGATAAAGCGAAAGGAAGATAAAAAGATGAAAAAAATAAAATACACGTTAGTTGCAATAGCCTTTGGTTTAGTAGTCAGTGGCTGTGCATCTGGTGATGAAGAACAAACAACATATGAAAAGATAGTAGATGATAAAGTGATTACAGTTGCTACAGAAGGAACTTATGCACCATTTTCGTATTATGAAGATGATAAATTAGTTGGTTATGATGTAGAAATTATAGAAGCTGTTGCGCAGGAGTTAGGTGTTGAAGTAAAATTTGTTGAGACAAAATGGGATGGAATTATTGCAGGTTTAGATGCAAGTAAATATGATATTGTTGCAAATCAGGTAGGAATCACTGAAGAAAGAGAAGAAAAATATTTATTTTCTACTCCATACACATATTCACAAGGTGTGATCATTGTACCAGAAGATAATACAGAAATTACTTCATTTGAAGATTTGGAAGGAAAAAAATCTGCACAGACAATTACTTCAAACTGGGCGAAGATTGCTTAAGAGTATGGTGCTGAAATAGTTGGGACAGAGGGATTTGATCAATCCGTCTCATTAGTTACACAAGGTAGAGCGGATGCAACAGTAAATGATAATGTAACATATTTGGATTATATAAAAAACAAACCAGATGCAGGAGTGAAAATCGCTGCTACATCTGATGAAGTTTCAAGAACTGCCTTTCTTATAAGAAGTGATGACAAAGACCTACAAGAAGCAATTAATGATGCTTTAAAGAAATTAGAAGACGAAGGAGTATTAAAGGAAATTTCAGAAAAATACTTTGGAAAAGATATTTCTACACAAGCAGGTGAATAAATATGGACAGTAGAGTTTTTGATATAATTGTCAGTTCATTTGGAAAGATAATTATTCCTGGATTCTTGTATACTATTCCATTAACATTGATATCATTTGCTATTGGTCTGCTAATTGCGATTGCAACAGCAACAGTTCAAGTTGCAAATATACCAGTTTTCAAAACAATAAGCAGATTCTATATTTGGGTTTTTAGAGGAACACCGTTATTAGTTCAAATATTTATTATATTTTATGGGTTACCGAATGTTGGAATACTACTTGATCCAATTCCTGCTGCCATTACAGCATTCTCATTAAATGTGGGTGCATATGCATCAGAAACAATTCGAGGATCGATTCTAGCAATTGACAGTGGTCAAAAAGAAGCAGGATTTATGGTAGGGATGAATTACTTTCAGATTATGATTCATGTAATTCTTCCCCAAGCACTGAGAAATGCTATTCCCGCACTATTTAATACGTTTATCAGTTTATTGAAAGATACTTCACTGGCTGCGAATATAACAGTCAGCGAAATGTTTATGGTGACTCAAAGAATTGTGGCAACTACTTATGAACCATTGATTCTTTATTTAGAAGTAGCATTTATTTATCTTCTATTCTGTACCGTATTAAGTAGTCTGCAGCGATTCTTAGAACGTCATTACGAAATGAAGCTTACATAGAGGTGAAGTCATGATTAAAGTAGAAAATTTACATAAAAGTTTTAATGAGAATAATGTGTTAAATGGACTTAGTATGCAAATCAAAGAAGGTACAACAATTGCGATTATAGGTCCTAGTGGAAGTGGCAAATCTACTTTTCTAAGATGTTTGAATCTATTGGAGAAACCTAACTCTGGGGTTCTTGAGATAGATGATACTTCCTATGATTTAGCGCTACTAGATAAAGCCAAAATAGCAGAGGTGCGAAAGAAGTCAGCAATGGTATTTCAAAACTATAATCTTTTTAGTAATAAGACAGTTCTAGAGAATATCACATTGGCACTTAAGGTGGTTAAGAAAATAGACAAACATGAAGCTAATCAAACGGCAGTAAAACTATTAGAAAAAGTAGGATTACTGGAGAAGAAAGATGCATATCCAGCAACATTATCAGGTGGTCAGAAACAGCGAGTGGCAATTGCCAGAGCATTGGCTTTGAAACCAGAAATTTTGTTATATGATGAGCCAACATCATCATTAGATCCAGAGTTAGTAGGTGAAGTGTTGAATGTTATCAAAGAGGTGGCAAATGAACATGTTACTTCTTTGATTGTAACTCATGAAATGCAGTTTGCCAGAGATGTGGCTGATCATGTAGTCTTTATTGAGGATGGAGAGATTGTAGAACAGGGAAGTCCTGATGTGTTATTTCAAAATCCTGAGAAAGAACGAACAAAACAATTTTTGAAAAAGTTTATAAGTATGAACTAAAACCCATATTAATTGCATAAATGAAGTTATGATTATGCTATAATAGTTGTAATTAGGAGGATCTATGAAATTTTCCACAAAGACAAAATATGGATTATCAGCAATGATATTATTAGCTGAATACTATGAATCAAAGACATTAAAATCACTTGTTTCTTTATCAGAGGAGTTAGGCATTTCTAAAATATACCTGGAACAGGTATTCTCTCAACTGAAGGGAAATGAGTTGGTAGTATCAATAAAAGGACCTAAAGGTGGTTATCGACTTTCGCGTGATGCAAAAGAAATATCTGTATTAAATATATTACAGGCAACGGAATCATCTTTATTTGATGCAGAAGAGTCTCCCTCAAATAATATAGAAATAACTTCATTTGAAATGGTGTTTCATCCATTTCAAAATCATATAGTTGAATTTTTCTCAAAGATTTCATTATATGATTTAATGGAAAAATTTGATCAGATTAATTTTAATGATAGTTTTATGTATTATTTGTAAGGATTAGCAATGCACTTTTATCGGGTAGAGGTGTCACATTTAGACAAGTCTATCCTTTTTTAAAATAAAATTAAGGAGCGTATTATGAAAATAAGTGATATTTTAAAGCAGAAAAAAACAATTTCCTTTGAGATTTTTCCACCAAAGAACAAAAGTGGAGATATCTCATCAATCTATCAGACAATTGAAGAGTTATCTCACTTGAATCCGGATTTTATAAGTGTCACTTATGGTGCTGGTGGTTCAACAGTTGGGAAAACAGTTGAAATATCGAGTGTAATAAAGAATACATATGGGATTGAAAGCGTAGCTCATTTAACCTGTATTACATCATCCAAAGAGGATGTACTGAAATACTGTAATGAGTTAAAGGAAAAGAATGTGGATAACATTCTAGCCCTAAGAGGAGATCAGCCGCTAGATAGTACAGGAGAAGTGAATTCTGATTTTGCTTATGCAAAAGATTTATCTAAATTTATTCATGAAGCGTTTCCAGATGAATTTTGTATAAGTGGTGCTTGTTATCCAGAAGTTCATCAGGAAGCAGATTGTTTTGAAAATGACTTAAAGGCATTAAAAGAGAAAGTGGATGCTGGTGCAGAATATTTAATTACTCAAATCTTTTTTGATAATAATTACTATTACCGTTTAGTAAAAGAAGCACGTAAAATAGGAATTGATGTTCCCATTTTGGCTGGAGTTATGCCAGCCTTAAATTCACAACAACTATTAAGAACAGCAAAACTATGTGGATGTACAATTCCGTATCAGTTATCTACCGAAATACAAAAGTTTTATAATCATCCAGAAGCGATGCAAGAAGTAGGGATTAATTATGCAGTCCATCAGATTATTGATTTAGTTGCCAATGGTGCAGATGGCATTCACATTTATACCATGAATCGTCCAGAAATTGCGAAAAGTATCTTTTCTAATATTCCTTCTATATTGAAGTCTTATTATGAACAAGATTAAACAACTGGCACTCAAATATCTTGGTCATACAAATCAGGAATTAACAGAATCATTTGATAACTTACTTGATGAATGTGTAAAAGAAGTTATGGAAATTGCTCAACTGAAAGTTTATTGGCAAAGATATTCATTAGAACATCCATTAAGAGTTGAAGAGTTGGACATACTGATTTCATCTGAAAGTCTGGAATTTAACTTAGAAAATTGTAAAGAGTGTATTGTGATTGCTTCAACACTAGGAGTACAGATTGATAAAAAAATAAAATATTACGCATCTTATGATATGAGTAAAGGAATTGTTTTTGATGCAGTGGCAAGTGCATATTTAGAAGTTGGGTGTGATGAGTATGAAGATAAGTATCTTCCAGAAAATAGAAGTTATCGTTATGCTCCAGGATATAGTGATATACCACTGTCGTTAAATCGCTTATTTGCGACAAGGATGAATTTATATAAACATTTAGGAATATCAATAGATCAGAATGATTTATTTATTCCAATGAAAACAATGCTTGGGATTATTGGGATTGGCAAAGTAGAAAAAACAAAAAGTTGCAAAGGATGTAGGCAACTAAATGATTGTGAGTTTCTAAGGAGGAATCAGACATGTTATTAGAACGATTGGGGAAAGAGTTACTAATATTTGATGGTGCGATGGGTACACAACTTCAGGTAGCAGGATTAAAAGGTGGAGATATTCCAGAAGAACTGAATATTACAAATCCTGAATTAATACAGGATATTCATGTGGCATATTTAAATGCAGGTGCAGATTTTATATCTACAAATACATTTGGATGTAACCCACTAAAGATGGAAGAATCAAAATATAAGTATACGCATATGATAAAGGCAGCAGTAGAAAATGCAAAGATTGCTCAACAAAAAGCAAATCGAGTAAGTGATTCCTATATTGCTCTTGATATTGGACCAATTGGACAATTACTGGAACCAGCAGGAACTCTAACATTTGATGAAGCTTATACTCTTGTAAAACAACAGGTAGAAGTTGTAAAAGATGAAGTAGATGTTGTATTACTTGAAACAATGAGTGATTTATATGAAGTAAAAGCAGCAATTCTTGCAGTTAAAGAAAATAGTGATTTACCAGTTTTTGTTACTATGACATTTGAACAAAATCGTCGTTCACTAACTGGAACAAACCCAGAAACCTTTGTGAATGTAGTTGAAGGATTAGGTGTAGATGCACTTGGTGTGAATTGTTCACTGGGACCGGAAGAATTAAAACCAATTATTGAAGAATTATTGGCAACAGCAAGCGTTCCAGTTATGATTCAACCAAATGCTGGTTTACCTACATTGGAATCTGGCGAAACGGTATATCATTTACAAGCAGATGAATTTTCAAATTATTTAATAGATGTTCTTAATGATGGTGTTGCTATTGTAGGGGGATGTTGTGGAACAACTCCAGCCTTTATAGAAGAACTAAAGAAGCTAAATGTTACAAATGTTAAGCAAAGATCAGTGGAATCACTAACAAAAGTATCAAGTCATACCCAAACAGTAACAATTACTAATAAAGTAGTTGTTTGTGGTGAGCGATTAAATCCAACTGGAAAGAAAAAATTAAAAAAAGCATTATTAGAAGAACATTATGATGAAGTATTGGTTGAAGCAATTGCTCAAGAGCAGGCAGGAGCTGATATTCTTGATGTAAATGTAGGAGTTCCAGGAATTGATGAAGTAGCTGTGATGACAAAAGTTATTAAAATGATTCAGGAAGTAATCAATTTGCCATTACAAATTGACAGTTCATCTGCAGATGCAATTGAACAAGCATGTCGTTATTATAATGGAAAGCCACTGATTAATTCAGTTAATGGTAAAGAAGAAGTAATGAGAAGTATCTTTCCAATTGTTAAAAAATATGGTGGTACTGTTATTGGATTAACCTTAGATAATGAGATTCCGTTAACTGCAGAAGAACGGGTAGATATAGCGAAACGAATTATCGAAACGGCAAAAGAATATGGTATCGATAAGAAAGATATTATTATTGACTGTCTTACCTTAACAGCATCGGCTCAGCAAAAAGAAGTGAAAGAAACCCTAAAAGCAGTAGAGATGGTAAATGCAATGGGGGTTAGTACAGTGCTTGGAGTTTCCAATGTATCATTTGGATTACCAAATCGAGCACTACTGAATCGTACATTCTTGACGTTGGCAATGAATGCTGGACTAAATCTACCAATTATTAATCCATTAGACAATGAACTGATGGGGACAATTGATGCGTTTAATGTAATCAATTATATAGATATTGATAGCGAGCATTATATTAACAAGCAATCAAATCAGAGTAAAGAACAAAAAGTAACAGCAACAAAAACAGATTTCACATTATCAGAAATTATAAAAAAAGGGTTAAAGGAAGAAGTGGTTGAAGTTTGTAAAAAAGAGTTAGAAACCAAAGAGCCATTAACTGTTGTGAATGAGATTATTATTCCTGCACTAAATATTGTAGGAGAAGAATATGAGAAAGGCATCATATTTTTACCACAATTAATTCAATCAGCCGAAACAACAAAGAAAGCTTTTGAAGTAGTACAGTCATGTTTTGAAACTGACAAGAGTCAGCAAAAGGGACCGATTGTGTTGGCTACTGTAGAAGGCGATATTCATGATATTGGTAAGAATATTGTAAAAGTTGTTTTAGAAAGTTATGGATATCAAGTAATTGACCTCGGAAAGAATGTTCCTGTGCAGACAGTTGTAGATGCCTATAAAGAACATCAGCCAAAAGCAATTGGACTAAGTGCACTGATGACAACAACGGTTCTTTCAATGAAAAAGACAATTGAAGCATTGAAAGAAGAAGGGAATGTTTGCCCAATCCTGGTGGGAGGTGCAGTGTTAACAGCAGATATAGCAAGCGATATAGGTGCTGATTATTATTGTAAAGATGCAATGGAGACGGTGCAGACATTGAATTCAATTCTTAAATAATAAATGAAATCATTAGATATAGCTATTAGTAGTTATGTTTAATGATTTTTATTATGATTAATGAATTGCATAAAGGAGAATATAGTGATATTATATAATTGTCACTAAGTAGTGACAACCGAAGGTGGTAAGATGAACTATAAATTATTAATTAATAATTGTGAATTACAAGTATATGCTCAAGGGGAATTGAACTCAAAGACTGGTGTTCTTTTTCTTCATGGTGGACCTGGTAGTGGTGCAAAGGCAATTATGGAACTACCAGTTTTTCAATCTTTCCATCAAGACTATTGTTGCGTATATTTTGATCAGCGAGGAAGTGGCGAATCGCTTTATGATTTGCAAAAGGGATTAAGCATTCAGTTAATTACAGATGATGTATCACTAGTTGTTAATGATATGAAAAAACGATTCAATCTGGATAAAGTAATATTGTTTGGTTGTTCCTTTGGTGGTTGCTTAGCTTGCCTTTCTATAGAACAAGGTGTATTAGTAGATAAAGTAATTTTAAGCAGTCCTGCAATCTTATTTAACCGCAGACAGGCAATAGAACTCTTTGATGGTATGAAAGGAAACTATACTTCTAAAGTATCATCCAAATTAATAAAGGTATTATCTTCTTTTAAAGGAACTCCTGAATTATTTTTTAAAGATGAATTAATATCAAATTATATCTATTCATCATTCAATTCATCAAATTCTTTACGTCACACTGCAGCAATGTCAGATTGGTTTTTTAAACACTTCTTTACTGATGTAATTAAAGATATAAAAATACCTACTTTGATTCTTCAAGGTGAAGATGACAAGATATGTATTGCAAAAAATATAGTAGATGTAATATACGAAGTTCAAAACCCTAATATTGAATTTCATCTCTACCCGAATTGTGGACACGCAGTATTTGAAGATAAAGAAAAAGAATTTATTACAGAGTCAAAAAGATTTATAAAGGAGGAATTGACATGTTAGTTTATATTTGTTGTTCTGGAGGAGGAACCTCTAGTTTCTTCTGCTTGAAGATTAAACAGGCAGCTGAGGGAGAAAATATCTTAGTAGATGATATTGATTCAATACTAAAAAACTATGAGGAACTTGATAAAAAGTATGATTTATTATTAGCTTATGGTCCTACTACATTCATAAGAGAAGAATATATGATTAAAAATAATCTAGGTGAACGTTTAGCTAGAATTTGGATTGCTCCTCAGATGCGCCATTTAAAAGGTGAGGTAATGAAAGTGGTTGAACCATATGGAATTCCGGTTGATTCTATTGATATGTTAGTTTTTGGTAGAATGAATGGAGAAAAAGCATTAGCAGATATAAAAGAAAAAACACCATTTTAACTATACTTCATATTATAGAACCTTTATAATGATAAAGAGATATGGAGGATTATTGTGATTGATTTAAGTGAAGTGTTAACGTTTAGTGAAGCTGCAGAAAAATGGGGATTCTCTGATGGGAATACAATTAGAAAAGCGGTCGAACGTAACAAATTTAATCCTGATGAAATACGAAAAAGTGGAAATGTATGGTTAACCACTTATCCAGCAATGGTTCGTGTTTTTGGTATTCCCAAAGAAGAGCATCATGTTATTTCATATCATCACATTTCAGAGTTAGTTTCTAAATCCTTGTTTGATCATAAGGATATTGATGATGAAATTCAAAAGATATTGGATGATATATCTGAAATGATAGATAAGGGTGGAAACGTTCATATTATAGAGAGTGAATCAAAGCCGGATAATATTATTATGATTCTAAGAAGAAAAGAGGATCTTAAAACGTTCGCGATAATGGTAAAGCGATATATGGCTTTGATGAAATATTAAAAAATATATAAGGTTTATAATAAAAAGAATGTAGTTATATAGTCTGATTTTAGTTCAGAATCTATTAATTGCATTCTTTTATTATTTATTGAATATAAATAAAATCAATAATTTTCTATCATTATCAATATTAATGTGTTAATATAATAATACAAGCATACAGTTTTCAAAAGAGAGAGGAAACAGTTATGAAAAAACAATATTTTGCGATTGATATAGCGAAGTATGTGAGTTCATTGTTAGTTATTTGTATTCACACATTTCCATTTCAAGAAATTGCTCCAGATTTAAATTTAGTTATTGTTCAAATACTTGCTCGTATTGCAGTACCATTTTATTGTTGCTGTTCAAGTTATTTCTTATTTAAAAAAATACGGTCATCTGATACTAAGCAAGAAGAACTTGGGATTATGAAAAGATATAGTTTTAGAATCTTAAAACTATATCTAATTTGGACAATTCTGTATCTACCAATTATTTATATAAATGCCTTAAATAGTGATAATCTTTTTAATTCTGTTTATTTCATTAAAAATCTATTTTTAAATGGTAGCGTTTATCATCTATGGTTTTTACCCGCATTACTTATGGGAACATGGATTGTATATTTAATATTCAAAAAAGTTAGAATGCCAGTTACAATGCTAATTACTTTTCTTCTATATGTTATTGGAATGTTATCAAATATGTATAGTCCTGTTTTAGAACAAGTTCCATTCCTGCATTCCATTAATTTAGTAATTATTCAAATATTTGATACTACCAGAAATGGAATCTTCTTTGTATCTATTTATATTGTGATTGGTGCAATCTTAGCATATACTCCTAGATTTAGAACAAGCTTTATTAGAGTAGGGTTAGTTATCAGTTCAGTTTTGTTATGTGCAGAGGTATATACTCTTCAGTACCAACATCTACTCACTGATTTGTCTTCAATGTACTTATCTTTGATTCCACTAACATTCTTTCTATTTGCTTTTTTACTTCAAACGAAATCACAGTTGTCAGACACAAGAGTGCTACGGTCAATGTCTACTTTGATTTATTGTGGTCATGTTTGGATAATTGCCGCTCTTACACATGTTGTTCAAGCTAATTTAATTGTATCAATGGGCACAATCCTATTATCAACAATTCTTTCATTTCTTATTGTGAAAGGGAGCTATCGAGTTTCTATTCTTGAAAATCTTTATTAATAAATATAGATAAAAAAAAGGTGTTTTATTTACGTAATGATAGCTAATTCATTGCTCATTAACATATAAATAAGCATGAGTATTATCACTATTTGAAGGTATCAATTCTGAATCAAAAGTTTGAATACAAATAGTAGTCATGGGTTTGTTACTGCTATAGTTTACTGTGATGTTCTACATACTTTTTTGTGTTATTATAGAAGAGATAATAATTAAAGATGAGAGGGGACAGTATGCGAAAATTATTAGGGATTATATTTATGTTTTGTATGTTAGTAGGGTGTGATAAAAGTGGAGAGATAGTTTGTTTTCCAGATGATTCCTATAAGGATGAGGATCTACCTGTGAGGCTAGTGAGAACGTTTGAGTATGATGGAGATAGAATAAATACTTACACACATACAGTTATGTATTATTTTGATGAGAATAGCACAAATATTTATATGAGTATATATAGCAGGGATGAGTATGTTGATGTTTTAAAGCATTATCAGGAAGATCAAAAAGAGGAATGTGAAAAGTTAGAGGGGTGTGAAGCAACTATTGAATATCCTCAAACAGGGGAATTTGTAATTATAATGGAAACTACGATAGATTTAGAGACAATTGATTTAAGGGGCTATTTAGATGTGTTGGCATATTTTGAAGATGACAAGTATTTAGATAAAGGTAATCAAGAAGATGGTTTTAAACTATCAACCTATATTAAGAATCTAGAGTCTGGTGGATATACATGCAATTAAAGGATAACAAGAGTGAAGAATAAATAATAAATACCAAGTTGTTGAGAGCATATACTGAATTATTAAAACTGCATTCTGTAAGGTTTCATAAGAAATGAGGATGAAAACCTATGCATAGTGCAAAGTTAATGATGTAGACAACATCAAATGTATCAGGCTACCATATTGTAAATGTTTAAAACATTGAGGGGAAACTATACTTCTTCTCTTTTTTTAATTCATATTAGTTGGTTATTAAGGTATATAGTGTTTTAATAATGGTGATATTAGTCACTATTATTAAAGTTAGGATACTAGTGATTAGAGTAAACAAGGAAAGGTGAAAATGATGAAAAGTAAAGGGAAGTTAGGAATTGTTTTATTATGCACAATTATGATAAGTGCTTTTGTATTTGTCCAGGGAGTAGCAGCAGATACAATAGGAAATTTTGAATATGAAAATACAGATAGCGGTGAATATCTGAAGAATTCAGTAGTGAATGGAAATACTGTTAATTATGATTATGGAAATACACAAGAAGTAAGTTTTGATGATGAACAATATGTAAATTATGATGATCAGGCATATCTTAAAAAGTATGTTAGTGAGGATTCAAGTGTTCAAGGTTTATTTGATGTTACATTAGATATAAAAGGTAATTCAAAATATGAACCAGTAGATTTAGTGATTGTTATGGACTATTCTTCAACAATGCGAGGTCAAAAACTAGAAAATGCAAAAGAAGCAGTTAACTCGTTTTTAGATACCGTATCTTGGGCAACTCAAAGTGAAAATGGAAATGACCCAGTACTACAGGTAGGAATTGTAAAATACAACAAGAATATTGAAACAATGCCATTAGGATCAAATGTAGATGATCTTGTAAACTTTGTAGGAGTAGAATCAAAGCATTCTGGTACCTTTATTCAAAGAGGGTTGTTTGCAGCAGAGGATGTTATGGAAGGAACCAATTCAAGAGTGGATGCTAGAAAGATTATTATTCATATTGGAGATGGAAGTGCAAATATTGTATATCCTGAATCATCAGGTGCAACAAGTTACACAAATAATGGAGAAATTGTTTCTAATGGAAACTATTCAATGACAAATTATTATAAGGATTATGACAGAAATTCTAATGATATTTATGTAAGGGCAAGTGATAATTTTATTCGTACTAGTTTTGATCCGATACCTGCATCTTTGACGCCTCAAGATAGTACATTATTAGCAGAATATACAGTAGGGAAAGCAATTGATTTAAAAGATAAGGGATATGAAGTATATTCAGTAGCATCGCAGCCAAGTACTCGTGGTAAATTTGTGGCGTTAAATATCGCATCTTCCTCAAGGTTGTATTATGAAATCCCAGAAGATTTATCAGGATTAGATGCTATCTTAGATAAGATTTCATTCAATGTATTTAACACTGTTTTTGAAGGACAAGCAACTGATCCTATGGGAGAGCAAATTCTGCTTCAAAAGACAGATGGTGTATTTACTAGTGCAGACTATGAACTAACAGGATATGAAAAAGTTGATGGAACATGGGTGGAAGATGCTGATTTATTGAATGGTGTAACAGTAGAAGAAGTAAATAATACAATAAGTATGAGTCATATAAATTTAGGTGCAAATCAAAAAATTACACTTACTTATAAAGTTAGAATTAATACTGAAGCAAACAATTTTGAGCCAGATCTATGGTATCGTGCTAATGGACAGACAACATTGCAGGCGAATACATACACAGCATCACAGTTGCTTGATTTCCCAATCCCATCAGTGAAAGCACCAGGTACTGAGCTGTCAGTAAATAAAGTATGGAACGATTTAGATAATAATTATCAGTTACGACCAAATAATATCTTGTTTACAGTAACAAGAGATAATACAACAGATGCAGATGTTTGGACAAAAAGTACACCAATAGAACTTAGTGCTAAAAACAATTGGGCATCGAAGTTTAATCAGGTGATTGGTGAGGATACAAGTGAAACGGTGAATTTACCATTATATAATAATGTAGGAGAGAATTTCATATATTCAATTCATGAGGAATCACTAAGTGATATCTATACGACTGCAGTTAATAATAATGGTAATGACTATACAATTACTAATACCTTAAAAACTATTAATGTAGGTTTCTTTAAAACCGATGAAGATTCAAATCCATTAAAAGGTGTAGAGTTCATACTTACAAATAAAGATATTAATCAGACTACAACAGAAACTTCAAATGAAGATGGAGAAATAGTTTTTAACAACTTGAGTGTAGGAAATTATGTATTAAGAGAAAGTAAAGGTCTTGCTGGTTATCTTACATTTAATGAAAATATTGAATTTGAAATAGTGTCAAATGGTGATGGTGAATTAGAAGTGGTTGGATTATCTGAAGAAGATTATCAAATTATAAATGAAAAAATCCAAGATTCAGACAATACGACTACTGATTTAAACAAAACAAGTGAAACAGAAGCCATAGAAGCCGGAGATAGTACTCAAACAATGTTATTGTTTGGTGCAATGCTAATATCAGCAATTGCAGTTATCTATCTGACTAAGAAGAAAAAAGAAAATTAATGAGAATAAAACACCAATCAGTTACGTAATGCAACTAATTGGTGTTTTTAAATATTACTATTATATTATTTTTGTTCCTCAAATTCATGAATTACTGATTCTAATACCTCAGCACTTAAACCAACGGTATTTCTACACTTTACTTCTGGTGTATAATAAATCGGTTTAATTACACTACATAATTTTGAACTCATTCTTGCTTCAAATGTATCCATTAATTTTTGGGTGATGGCTTTTAATTCCTCTTGATTATCATGAGCTTTTGTCTCGATGTATTTACATGAAATAATACATGCTGATCCTGACAAAGCACCACAGATATCACCACTTTGAAATCCTCCACCAAATGCTGCTACCATTCTCATATCACTATCATGTAACTGTAAGTTATAATACTCATTCCCTGCACGAAGCATCGCTTCCGCACAGTTATATCCTTGTTCATAGTACTTTTCTGCAACTTCTCTTAACATATAGGAAACCTCCTTTATTCAATCAAATTCTATCATAAGCATTCTAATAAATCTATGATTCATGACAAGCATTTTACATAATAAATAGCAGATGGTAAGATAAGTTTATAGTAGTAGGAGACAACAATGACAAAAATAGGAATTGTAGAAGATGATAAAAAATTAAATAATGCAATTAAGTTACTACTTAAGAAATCTAATTATGAAGTAGTTCAGACATATACGACATATGAAGGCATTCAAATGCTGAAAAATGAGCGTATTGATGTTTTGCTATTGGATATAGGATTACCAGATGGCGATGGTTTTGAAGTGTGTAACTATCTTCCATCAGATCGATACTTACCAGTAATCTTCTTAACAGCAAGAGATGATGAAATTGATATGATTAAAGCATATGATGAAGGTTGTGAGGATTATATTGTGAAACCATTTTCGATGCAGGTGTTATTAAAACGAATTGAAGTAGTGCTGCGTCGAAATGAATATAAGAAAAAAATATTAACTTATAATGGACTGGAAATGAATGTAGATCGACGTGAAGTAAAAGTTCATGATAACCTTATTAGTCTAACTACAAAAGAGTTTGATGTTTTGTATCTATTAATGAAAAACATGAACCGAGTACTAACAAAAGAAAACATTCTTGAAGTAATCTGGGATTCAAAAGAACAATATGTTGATGATAGTACGGTTACGGTTACGATCAGTAGACTAAGAAAAAAACTAGATGATGATCCAAAAGCATATATTAAAAATGTGTTTGGTAGTGGATATCGTTTTGGTGAATAATATGAAAGATAAGTTAAAACAGTATTCTTCTATTATTATGATTCTTGTGCTTGTTATCACAGCAAGTGTTTATGGAATTATAGAGAAGAATTATGAATTAATTATTGTTGCTTGTATCTTTGCGGTATGTACTTATCTGATTATTTTAAGAGAACAAAAGAAGATTCAACAGGAACTGATACAAGTATCAGCGATTGTTGATAAGCTTATCAATCAAGAAAGTATAGGGGAGTTTATTGTCAATGAAGATTATATTACTTCAAAGATTCAACACCAACTGCAGAGGTTAAGTGTTTTATATAAACAACAAGAAGAAGGGATACGGAATGATCGAGATGAAATTCGATTATTGATTAATGATATTGCACATCAGATGCGTACGCCCTTAGCAAATATGAAGTTATATTTAGAATTGTTGGAGATGGAAGAAACCACTCCTCAACAACAGGAGTATATTAAAAGTGTTGAAAACTCAATGGAGTCATTATCCTTTTTGACAGAGAGTTTTATTAAGATGTCTAGAATTGAAGGTAAGATTATCCAACTAAAAGTTCTGAAACAATCACTTGCCAATACACTAAAAGATGCTGTTGAAGTAACAATGGATAAAGCAAAATTAAAGAATGTTTCTATAGAAATTGATGAATCAACCGATTATGAAACATTACATGATTTCCAGTGGATGAAAGAAGCCTTGATTAATGTAATAGAGAATGCTATTAAGTACAGTGAAGAAGATGGAGTTGTAAAGATATCAATTATTGAGAATGATATGTTTGCCCAGATTCAGATAGAAGATAATGGAATTGGAATTGATGAAGGTGAAGAACATCTGATTTTCAAACGTTTCTACAGAGGGAACAAAGTAAGTAACCAAGAGGGATTTGGTCTTGGTTTATATATCAGCAGAAGTATTATTCAATCTCATAATGGATTTATGAGAGTAAAACGTAAAGAGCGAGGAACAATCTTTACAATTGTGCTGCCAAAATAAGAAACGTTAAAAGTTTCTTTTTTGTTATTAAATTGTAATATTTGGTTTTTATAATGTAGTTAGATAAAGGAGACAAAACTTATGATGGTACTTATAACAAAAGACCTTAAGAAGGTTTACTTACCTGGTAAAGAAAACGAGGTAAAAGCGCTACAAGGTGTTGATATTGAAATTCAACAAGGGGAATTTATTGCAATTGTTGGGACATCAGGTAGTGGAAAAACTACATTATTAAATATGATTGGTGGATTGGATTATCCAACAGATGGAAATGTTACAATACTGGATACTGACATTGATAAATTGAATGACAGAGAATTAACAGTGTTTCGCAGAAGAAACATTGGATTTGTTTTTCAAAACTATAATTTAATGTCGACATTAAATGTATATGAAAATGTAATCCTTCCATTACAGTTGGATGGGAAAACAGTCGATACGGCATTTGTAGATGGAATTATTGATACATTGAAACTAAATGATAAGGTGTATTCAATGCCACTAAATCTATCAGGAGGGCAACAACAACGTGTAGCAATCGCTAGAGCATTATCGACAAAACCAGCAATCATTCTTGCTGATGAACCAACAGGTAATTTGGATTCAAAAACGAGTATGGAAGTACTTGGATTGATGAAGATGACTGCTCAAAAGTATCAGCAAACGATTATTATTGTAACGCACAGTGAGGAAATCGCTCAGATGTGTGATCGGATTATTCGTATTGAGGATGGAAAGGTACTATAAGTATGAAGATTGCAAATAACAACGCATCTGTCATCAAACGATTAGCAAATAAAAGTTACAAGAACAACCGATCACGAAATTATTTGTTGATTGTATCGATTGCGGCAGTAGTAACATTATTATTTAGTATTATTAGTATTTCCTTTGCACAAGTGGATTCGGAATATCTATTAGCTGCAAGAAGGGGTGGAGATCTAAGCACAGCGTTACTAGATAGACCGACACCAGAACAATATGAAAAAATAAAGAAGCTAGATTATATAGATATTGTAGGCAAGGAATCATATGTAAATGTAGGGGTAAAGGGTGATTATGAAATATTTCTTGGTGTAGTAACAGATGGTGTTGCTTACGAAAAACTTTATGTTCCTGCATTTACAGATGTTCAAGGAACATATCCTGAAAATGAATATGAAGTAATGTTACCTATGCGTGCATTAGATGAATTAGGAGTAAAACCAGAGATTGGGACTGTTGTTTCCTTAGATGTAGTGAAGGATGAAGGGATTCAAACTACAGAAGAGTTTATTCTTAGTGGATATTTTACTGAATATGTTGATCCACATACATCTCCGGCGGTTGCCTTTTTCTCAGAAGCATATTTGGAAACAGCAAATAAATCGTTGGAAAATCCGGATTATTTACTAATGAAACAAAATGATAGTCTGCTGTTTGAAGAAACAGAAGAAAAACTATATAACGATATTGAGACAATTGATGATACACAGCAATTTGCAGCTGGTGATTCTATTGAATATAAAACAATTGAAAATATTTATGGTGATTATGATGTAATGATTCTACTATGTGTAATTATTGCTGTTAGTGTATTTCTGTTAATCAATAATATTATGCAGATATCATTAGAAAAGGATGTTCGTGAATTGGGATTGCTTCGTACAATTGGTACGACTAAGAAACAAGTTTTCTTAATTCAACAAAGACAGATTATTTATATAACCGTATTTGGTTTACTTATTGGAAGCATATTAGCGTTCCTTGCGATACAACTTATTTTACCAATGTTCCTAAGGGGATTGTCAAGTGGATCTAATGTTTCTGTAGTAGATGTTTTAACATTTAGAGTATGGCTGTTATTTGTGGTTCTAGGTGTTGCAGCATTAATAGCAGTTGTCAGTATGTTGTTGCCATTGACAAAGATTAATTCTATTTCACCAAAAGAAGCATTATACTTCTCTCAAGGGAAAATTAAAGTTAGTAAAAAGGAAATTCATGCGAAAAAGAGTGTTTCAATTCCAAAGATGGCATGGCGTAATATTACCAAAAATCGAGGAAGATTTATAAAAACTGTCTTCTCGTTGTTTGCAGCAAGTATCCTATGTATTTCTTCGGTTATGGCTATTCAGATTTTGGATTATTCTAACATGTATAAAGATTCTCCTGATTTTGAACTTAGTGAAGATGATTATTTTAATGCATATTCTACAGGCCCAGAAGATGTATTTCTAAACAGCGAGTTTGTAGAAGAGGTAAGAAATATTGATGGTATTACGGATGTAGATGCTGCATATGAAGCATATGCAAATATAGATCTTCGTGAAGAGGTGTGGGATCCACTTATGAAAGCAGGAGAAATTTCTTTAGAGGAAGAACCTGTGAGAGAAAGTGGATTAAGAATTGTTAATGATGATGAAATTGAAATGTTTAAAAAATTTGTTGATGATAATAACTTAGATGTTGATATGGATAGTTTTATAAATGGAGAAAGTGTATTGAATTTACAACATCATGTTTTCTCTGAGAAAATGTTAGAGGAAGCTGCAGCGACAAAAGGTGGTACTTTAACTCTATATAACAAACAAGGAGAAGAAGCTGGGAAATATATATTTGATGGATATTTAGATATAAATACCAGAGGTTTTCCAAAGTTTAAAAACATGTCAACAAATACATCTTATGCCCCATATATTTTAATTAGTGAAAAAGGGTTTGAGCGCTCAGGTCTGTACAAAACAATTAACAGGTATTCTATTAATGTAGAAAAAAATAAAGTGTTGGAAGTACATGAAACATTAAATAAACTTCTGAATGTTAGAGCATCTGAGTTTATTCCAGAACAATTACCACAAGTTGGATTATTTGTGAAGTATATAGCAGAACAAGAAGCGGTAGAGTATATTACATCAGTAAGAATATTACTATTCTCATTAAGCTTTATTCTAATTGGATTAGCAGTGCTGAATTACTTCAATGTTATGTATACCTCACTATCAAGTAGAAGAAAAGAATTAGTAGTGCTTGAAAGTATAGGGATGACTAGAGGACAATTGCGTACCCTTCTAGTATCAGAGGGACTTCAGTATGGTATAGTTGTTACTGTGTTGCTTGGAAGTATAGGATCAGGTATTCTGTATCTGGTTAGTAATTTCATCCAGGCAGGACGAGCTAAAATTGTATTTACTTATCCAACAGTAGCAGTAGGAGTGTTGATTGTAGTGGTGTTTATAATTTCAATTTTATTACCACTTCTAATTTATAGAAAAGTAGAAAAACAAAGTATTGTGGAAAGATTAAGTGAATAATAGGTTATAAAAAAGGTAAAATAGATAGGTAAAATAGGCATTTTATAAAAGGGCTTTCAAAACAATTCTTTGTATGCTATAATGTGCACGTAAGGATAGTTATTAAGAGGATAGTTATTGAGCTTAAGCTAAACCTAATAGGAACATTTTATGTTTCTGTTGGGTTTTTTTTGTTAGAAAGGAGGAACTATGAAAATATTTAAAATACTGAACAACAATGTTGTTACAGTAATTGAGAATAAACAAGAAAAAGTCATTATGGGACGAGGGATAGCATTTCGAGCAGATGTTGGTGATGTGATAGATGAAACAAAAATTCAAAAAATATTTCTATTGAGTAACTATAGTGATGCAGATCGCATTATATCGTTATTACAAACAATACCTTTAGAGTATTTACAGTTAGCAGATGCAATCTTAAAAGAAGCCAAAGCCAGTTTAGATATAGATGCGGATATTATCTTTATTTCATTGAGTGATCATATCAAAGGTATTGTTGATCGAGCACGTAAAGGAATTCAATTACGAAACCCTTTATTACCCGATATTCGAAGATTTTATATCAAAGAGTTTGAATTCGGACTTGAAGCAGTAAATATGATTAATCAAACATTTGATGTTCAACTAACAGAGGATGAAGCTGCATTTATAGCTTTACATTTATTAACGAATACCGAAGATAAAGAAACAAGTGAAGATATAGCGTATCAAATGACTGAAATTATACATGAGATAATTCAAGTAGTTAGTGATTTTTATCAGCAACAGTATAATGAAAATTCTGTTAACTATTATCGATTTATAATGCATTTGCGTTTATTTGCTCAACGTCTGCTGGCTCATCAAACATATAGTAGTGCAGATGAGGACGAGTTACTTGTAGCATTGAAAAGAAAATATCAAAAAGCATATCAATGTGCTGAAAAGGTTCGGGAATTCATAAAGAAAAAATATGCATATGATATCACAGATGAAGAATTACTATACCTCACAATTCATATCAATAGACTAAATCAAAATTAATAACAATCTTTATGCTGGATGGTTACATTAAGTTGGCTAAACCTTCAAAACTAAAATTTTTGGAGGAAAAAATATGAGAAAATATGAAACTTTAGTAAAAACAATAATTAATAATGTTGGAGGTCAAAAGAATATAATAAAAGCCTCTCATTGTTTAACAAGAATTCGCTTAAATTTAAAAGATTATAGTCTGATCAATGAAGATAATATTCTTGCAAACGAGAAAGTATTAACAGCACAAAAATCAGGAGATGAGTATCAGGTTGTTGTTGGTACAATCGTTGCAGATGTATATGATGAATTTAGCCGTCAATTAAAATTAGACAATTATTCAGAAACCGATGATGTTGAGGTAAAGAAAAAAGGGAATTTGCTCTCAAGAGCAATTACTACATTAACAAAATGTATGTCACCATTCTTAAGTGTAATGGCAGCGACAGGACTCTTAAGAGGACTGTTGGTGTTAGTTAGTTCCATAGGACTTTTGTCTTCTGATTCACTTGAATATCAATTGATTTTAACTGTCGCAAATGTTGTTTTAATGTTTTTGCCCGCTTTTGTAGGTTATACAGCAGCGAAATACTTTAATATGAAATATGCTTATGTAGGTCTTGTTTTAGGTCTTGCATTAGTATATCCGACTTTGGAAAGTATGATAAACCCAGTAGATACATCACCACTATATACTATGTTTTCTGGCACGTGGTTTGAAACAGATGTATATTCCACTTTCTTTGGTATTCCTATTCTGTTACAAAGTGGAGGATATGCTTATGCAATTATACCTGCAATCGTTTCAGTGTATTTTGCTTCAAAGGTTGAAAAAATAACAAGCAAATACTGTTCTGATTTGGTAGCATTTTCTGTAGTGCCAATGGTTACAATGATAGTTGCATTTCCAATGACGCTTTTATTTTTAGGACCAATTAGTAACTTTGCAGGTCTATTAATGCAGAATATTGTTATGGCGGCATATAATATCAATCCAATTGTCTCTGCAATTGTAATTAATATAACTTACCAGCCGATGGTTGTATTAGGAATTCACTGGGCACTATCTCCAATTACATATAATAGTTTCGCAATGCTTGGCTATGACCCAATTATGGCGTGTATGTGGCCCTCTGCATTCTCGATAGCAGGAGTATGTTTTGCAATTTGGTTTAGAGCAAAAGATAAAAAAATGAAAGCAATGGCTGCGCCAGCTGCAATTTCAGCATTATGTCATATCATGGAACCTGGTTTATATGGGGTTACAGTTCCGAATAAGAAATATTTCTTATATTGTATTATTGGTGCTACGCTAGGAGGAGTATGGCTGGCTGCTACAAATACTTATAATTATGCACTTACTGGCACTATATTAGGTGTTGTGGGATTCATAAATCCAGAAACTGCATCTTTGGCAGGTATGTGGAATATGATTATTGCATGTTGTATTGTAATTGGAGTTCCTTTTATTCTGACACTTTTCACATTCAAAAATGAACGTGTTAAGTCAAAGGAAAAGGAGATAGTAGAAAGTGGTTTTGAAAAAGAAATTATTTCATCTCCAATCGCAGGAGAAACAGTATTGTTGAGAAATGCAAATGATATTTCTTTCAAAGAAGAAAAACTTGGTCATGGTATTGCAATAAACCCAACAAGTGGCGATGTTTTTGCACCATTTGATGGAACGATGAGTATGATATTTCCTACGAAACACTCTTTTGGAATGCTAAGTGATTCAGGCGTAGAGTTATTATTACATATTGGTATTGACATTGTGAATTTGAAAGGTGATCATTTTACTGTATTAAAAGAACAAGGAGATCGAATTGAAAAGGGAGAGTTAATTGCTAAATTTGATTTAGATAAACTAAAAGTATTGGGATATAATATGCAAACTTATATCATTGTATCGAATACACAGGCATATTTAGATGTTTTAGAAGCAATTGATGAGAATCAACTAGTAAATGTTAATGAACCATTGATTGTTACTTTGTCCAACAAGGCTTCCTCAAGTGCATCAATAGGATAATGTTATGTCTGATATATCAGTAAATAGAATTTATGCATCCCTTGTAGGTGGTGCATATGGTGATGCATATGGAATGCCAACAGAAGGGATGTCACTAGAAGCCATTTATGAATGTTTTGAAGAAGGAATTACAGAATTCATTCCGTCAATAAATCGAATGATTTCAAGTAGGACATTCAATGTAGGTGAAATAACTGATGATACATTACACACACTTCTTTTAATAGATGCTCTATATGAAAATAGTAATCAATTTACAAGTGATGTATATATAAAATATTTATCAGATTGGTATAACCATAGCTCCATTGCTAATCTGGTTATTGGTCCTTCAACTTTGAAAGCAATTGAAGCATATCATCATGGCGAAAAAAATACGGATGCTCGATATGCAGTTTCCAATGGAGCAATGATGAAGATATCACCTATTGGATTTATTGCAGGCACTAAATCAGATATTCTACATTTAGTAAAAACAATAAATGAACCTACTCATGCTTCGAATATCTGTATTACGAGTGCCAGTGTGGTTGCGTATTTAGTTAGTTGCTATTGTCGAAAAGAGAAAGATTTGAATGATTTAGAGTGCCTTAGTTATGAAATGATTGATTATTGTAAAGGTGTTGGATTCGATATGCCTTCGGCATCTTTAAAATCAAGAATAGAAATAGCGATAAATATTGCTGAAGAAAAAATAGAGGAATCTGAATTTTTATTAAAATTATCAAATATTATTGGAACAAGTATATATTGTACTGAAACATTACCTTGTGCTCTAGCTATTATTAAATATGCAAATGGAGAAGTTAGAAAAGTTGCATCTTTATGTGCATCTATTGGTGGCGATACAGACACAATTGGTGCAATTGCTTGCAGCATTTGTGGCTCATTAGGATATTTACCTGAAACAAGAGAGATTGAATTACTTGAAGCAGTGAATCATATAGGTATAAATAGTTATGTAAGTAAGGTTATGCAAATTAAGGGAAGCTTGAATATAAAATAATATTTGATTTATAAAGAGACAAAAAGTCATATATTTCATAAAAGAGGTATATGACTTTTTTATACTTCATAGTAGTGAAGTTATAAAGTGTTGACAAAATACTGTAGAGTGTTACCATATATAATATAAATTGTATAAAATTTAATTGTGCAAAATAAATGGAAATTAGGAGGAAATAAAATGAGGAAAGAAGATATAAGTTCTGATTTATTGATGACAATAAGAAAAGCTCAAAAGGATGAAGTTACAGGGTCAATTATTTATGGCTTTATGTCAAAACATGAAAAAGATGAAAAGAATAAACAGATATTAAAACAGATGTCTGAGGATGAACAAAAGCATGCAGAGGTATGGAAATCAATTACTGAGGAAACAATTAAACCAAGTTCTCTGGAGATACTTATGCTTAAGTTTTTCACACTAGTATTAGGATTTACATTTGTTGTAAAGAAAATGCAGAAAGGTGAACAAGTGAGTGAGGAAATGTATGTAGAGATGCAACAGGAATTACCTCAGACTGCAGATATCTTAAAGGATGAAAGACGTCATGAAAAAGAGTTATATGCAATGTTGGACGAAGAACGTCTTCATTATCTGGGAGCAATTGTATTAGGTCTCAATGATGCTTTAGTCGAATTGACTGGTGCCATTGCTGGAGTGACCTTCGCATTAGCAAACAATCAGATTATAGCGCTTACGGGTATCGTTACTGGAATATCCGCGACTTTATCAATGGCTGCATCAAATTATCTGGCACAACGTGCAGAAGGAAATAAAGATGCAATTAAATCAAGTGCCTACACAGGAATTGCATATTTGATTACAGTTGTGTTATTGGTTCTTCCTTATTTATTGTTACCATCAACACAATATGTATTGGCTTTTACTTTTATGATTCTAACTGTTGTAATTATTATCTTTTTCTTTAATTATTATATTTCAGTTGCAAAAGATGAACCATTCTTTAGACGCTTCTTAGAAATGGTTGTTATTTCATTATCGGTAGCTTTAATCTCATTCCTAATTGGAACTGTCGCAAAGAATGTATTTGGTATTGATGTAGCATAAGAAAAGAAGTAGATATATGCACTTGAATTTGTACATATCTACTTCTTTTTATTTGCTTGTTTCTTTATAATTATTGCCCCAACTATGCATTGCATCTAATATTGGTTTTAAACTATAACCAGTATCAGTTAGAGTGTACTCTACTCTTGGAGGAACTTCTGCATATATTTGTCGTTGCAATAAACCGTGTTCTTCCATCTTACGTAGGTTTGTTGTCAGAACTTTTTGAGAGATTTTTCCAATAGATCTTTGAAGCTCGTTAAAACGCTTTGTTCCATCCATCAAATCTCTAAGAATCAATACTTTCCATTTATCGCCAATCAGCAGTAATGTAGTTTCTACAGGACATGCAGGTAATGTTTCACTCATAAGGACCTCCATTATGTATGTTTAATTATAATATTGAATAAGAATATATTTAAATATTTGGTTTCCTAATTAAAGTGTATATGTAATGGGGCCATCTGTAAAACTGAATGTTTCAATTTCTTCTGCATCAATGTAGAAGATTTCAAAGACTGGATTTTTTGGTGTTTCATAAATTGCCTTAATTCCAGGGTTTTCATCTAAAGCACGTGTCTTTAAAGCTAAATCATCTACAAAAGTAACACTACCATTTACAGATATTACTTTAGAAAAATTATTTGGATAGGTACAGAAAGAAGCATAAGCTTCGTTCTTCAATTGTTCATAAACTGGTTTTTGGTTACTTGTACAAAAATATACTTTATTGTTATCTGCGAATAAATATTGAAATACACGAGTCTTTACCTTTACTCCATCTTGTGTTGCTAATACTCCATTTGGATTCTCACTTAAAAAACTTACAAAATCAATCATGTTACTTAACCTCCTATGATTTTAAATTACAAGAATACTGCAGTTATTCTGTACCTCTATCATAAGGTCATTAGTATCTTTCGTAAAGTAGGTACTTAAAAGTGGTATAGTTACCAAGAGGATACTAATGCAATTAGAGTGCATAGTCGATTCATCCAGTTTGTAGTATAATAAGTAAATAAATACTACAAATAAAGAGAGGACTTGTTATGAAGAAAACATTATATTTGATGAGACATGGACAAACTGTATTTAATGTGAGAAAGAAGATACAGGGATGGTGTGATTCACCACTTACAGAAGTTGGTAAGAAACAGGCAGAAATTGTAAATAAATATTTTAAGAAAGAAGGAATAACCTTTGATCATGCATATTCTTCTACAGCTGAGAGAGCAAGTGATACGTTAGAATTAGTTGTAGATATGCCTTATGGCAGGCTAAAGGGATTAAAAGAATGGGGATTTGGCGTGTTTGAAGGTGAAATGGATGATCTGATGCCTCCTCGTCCATACGGTGACCACTTTATCGCCTACGGTGGAGAAGGTGAAAGCGAAGTTAGAGAACGTGTAGCAGATACCTTAATGGAGATTATGAAAAGAGATAATCATGATACTGTATTAGCTGTTTCTCATGGTGCTACCTGCAGGCAGTTTATGAGAAAGTGGCAGCATACCAGTGATGTTGATCAAAAGCATAAAATAGAGAATTGCTGTATCTTAAAATTTGAATTTGAAGATGATATATTTCGATTGTTAGAAGTTATTAATCATGATTTTAGTAATCTAATATAGGAAATATTTATAATTATTTAACTGAAGAATTACCTGCTAAAATAGCAGGTTTTTTCATGTATAAAGAAAAATTAATAAAAAATGAACCATGAAGTGCTTTTTTGCGACTAATGATTAGGAGGGAGTAAGTTCTATATGAAAGGAGGTTATGGCATAAAGAAGAGATTGAGGACATTTTTTACATAACTCATAACAAAATGAAGTATATATATGTAGAAAGAATATAATAAAAATAGATAGAATGTTCTTTTGCATGAAGGGCGAAAGAATACAAATAGAAAGAATATTCGAAGTTATGAAATTATTATAGATGTTGTGTCTATAGAAATAATCATTACTAGCAGGGCAGCGACGTGTATGATTATAAGGAAATAGACATAAGCTAAGATTGAGAGTTGAAAATATCTATATTCTAAATTTCATAATTTGAATAACAGAGAGGGCATTAAATGAAAAAAGTATACAAAAAAGTTTTATTAGTTTTTGTGTCTCTTTTAGTTGCAGTTCAGTTTTCTAGTTCATGGATACTGGCTGAAGGAGATATAATTAACACAAATGACTATGAAGAAGAGGTGGATGAAACAATTGCTGAGGATCCATCAGAAGAAACTAAACTAGATGAACAAGCACCAACTGATGTAACAGATGAAGCTGATAAGAAAGATGAAACTGAATCAACAGAAGGTGATAAGGCAACAGAAAATGTTGTAGAAGATAATGAGAATGTGGAAGAGAATAGTAAGGTTGAAAAGAAAACTACAGTACAGGGAAAAAGTGCTTTAAACAGAACTGTGGAATCTGAAACTTTAGGAACATTTTCAGAGCTTTTTGCAGATGAAAATTTAGCAAAATATGTTGCTGATTATTCAGGGAAAAGTGTAGATAGTCAAGCGACTCAAGCAGACTTGGATTTAGTTGACTATATTTACTCTTATGGTGATGATACAGAAATTAGTGATTTATCAGGAATACATCTTCTAAAAAATCTAACAACTATAGAATTGTCGAACACAAAAATCGCAAATTTTGATGCGATTCATGATTTGCCAAATTTAAGTAGTATTAGAATATATGAAGCAAGAAACTTGAAAACAATTAATGGAATGAAGAATCTTCCAAATATCAATAATATTAGTATTAATAACTCTTCAATTAAAGAAATTGGAAATTTCGATAATAGTGTTCAAATAGATTATTTATCTGTTACAAATAGTGATTTGTATAAGGTGAATGATTTGTCAAATCAAACAGAGTTAAATGACTTGAATGTTTGCGATAACAAATTAACAACATTAGATAACATGGGTAAATTGACCAACTTAAGCTATTTGGATATTTCTAATAATAGTATTACAAGTCTAAATTCTTTAGATGCGCCAATGCTTAATTCATTGACTGCAAACGACAATAAACTAACGTCAGTAAATGGCTTATCAAATAGTACAGATTTGAGTAGTCTAGAACTACAAAATAATTCAATTCGAAGTGTAGCATCACTTATTGATTGTACTAATGTATCTTATTTGAATATAGAAAATAATAGTTTACAAAGTGTTGAAGGGTTACAAAACATGGATAAACTTTCATATGGGTTAAACTTATCAAATAATGAAATTACAAATTTAAGTGCATTTACAACAAACTCTCTAAAAATTAATTCACTATATTTAGATAATAACAAATTAACTAGTTTAGACGGAGTGGAAAGTATTACAGCGTTGCAAAGTTTGAGTGCAGAAAACAATAATTTGGAGAATATTAATGCAATTAATGAATTATCTAATTTAAGTTATTTAAATGTTAACAATAATAATATTAGCTCAGTAACTTTATCAAATGAAATGAATAATTTAGCAGAACTACATATTGCAAATAACAAACTAAAGAATATTGATTTCTTAAGTAAATGTTCTCATATGATGATGTATGGATACACTCTTGATTTATCAAATAATATGATTTCATCACTAAGTGTATTTGAAGAATTTACAACAGTCTCAATAAGCAGTATAAATTTATCAGATAATCAAATTACATCACTTGAATCTTTAAAAGATTTGGAACAGTCATCAATTAATAATTTAATTATTTCAAATAATAAACTTACGTCATTGTATGGAATAAATAATGATACAAGTATTCCTTACTTAGATGCTTCTTACAATCCTTTAGAAGGTGAAGATGCATTAGAAGCACTTAACAACATAGCAGGTAGTATTTATACATTGAATTTATCTCATGCTCAAATAACAAATGAAATGTTTGATAAAGTAAAGTGGGAAGACATGACTTATTTCTATGGATCACTTGATTTATCTTATAATGAACTTGAACATGCAGATGTTTTATATACTAAATTGATAAGTGTGTTCCCGTATTCATATATTAATCTAGCTGGTAATAAGTATGATAGTTTTGATTTTATTATTGGAAATAGTTTCGAATACTTAGATTTATCAGGTACAGGATTTAAAGATTTTGAAATATTGAATAAAGCAACTTCTATTGGTGGGTTAGGACTCTCATCAAATGATTATACAGATGAAGACCTTGAAGAGTTTTCAAAATTGAATATTGATACAATTGTTAACCTTAGTACACTTGATTTATCAAGTAATAAAATAACAAAATTAGATTTCTTAAAATATTTTGCGAAAGAAGAAGATTACAAGCGTAATTCGAATTTAGAAGTTATTTTAGATCATAATGATTTCTCATCATTAGATGTTTCAGTATTGGATTTATTCAATAATGATGAATATTATGGAGCAAAGTTACGATTGAGTATGGTAGATTCAAATATTTCGGATTTATCAGGTTTTGAAGGAAAGAAGTATGACTTTGATTTGCGTTTACAATTGGATGAAAATCATATTTCAGATATTAGTCCATTATTTACATATTTTGAATTTCTAGTGGACAAAGAACCAGAAGACAATAATCGCGAATTTGAACTTAGTATTCAAAATCAAACAGTTACAGCTGATAATGAAGTATCTGATAAGGATACCTTATTTACAATAGAAAATATAGTGAAACAGTTAAATAGTGGAATTGTGGAACCGTCATTTATTTCGAATGAAGGAAGTTACAATGATCCTAATGTAACATGGAATCTTGCAGACGTATCAGTAGAAGATGGATATGCAAAGACTTACTATGATTTTACAACTGAAATAGGAACATATGAAAATACTCCAGCAACACGAAGTATTAGTTTATTTACTACTCCAGCACCAGCAGGAGAACCAATGTACTTCTCGGGACGTGTAACAATTAACACGAAGATAAATAGTAGCGCTGAAGAAGATACTTATAAAATTACTTATGATGGAAATAAACATACTTCAGGAGATGCTCCAGTAGATACTACTGAATATGATGCAAATGCATCAGTAAGTGTATTAGGGCAAAATACACTTAAGAAAACAGGATATACATTCTTAGGTTGGTCAGAAGATGCAAATGCAACTGCTGCTGACTACAAAGAAAATGACACGCTTACAATAACTAGCGATGTTACATTATATGCTGTTTGGAAATTGGATGAAGACCCAACAAATCCAGTAGACCCAGTGGACCCAGTTGAACCTACAGATCCTACTGATCCAGTAAAACCAACTGATCCAACAACTCCGGAAAAACCTACAGAACCAAGTGAAAGTGTTGCTTCAGGAGATACTACAAACTTATACTTATGGTTAAGTTTGGCAACAATTGCTGGACTCGCTTCACTACTTGTATTAAAGAAGAAACGTGAAGAAAGTAAATAATCAATAAGACAATAGCCTTGTCTTTGATAAATACCTTGTTATGAATTCATAGCAGGGTATTTTTTTGACTTTTTGTGACTTAAATTATCAAGAAGCAATAATTCAAATGTGATAAGATAAAAGAAATATGCAAGGAGACAGTGATGGAACAGTTTACAGCAACTTTAAAACAAGATGGTAGGTATGCAGTTATTGCGTTACCTTTTAATGCGAAGGAAGTCTTTGGTATAGCCAAAGGTACGATTCATGTGGAAGTAACAATAAAAGATATCCACTTTCGAACAAAGCTAGTATCCAAGGGAAGTGATTCTCAAATTATAATAGTAGATAAAAAGACACAGAAGTTACTTGGTTTTCAAGGAGTTGATATGCAGGTAGATGTGAAATTAACTTGTGAGAATCAGAAGGGAAAAGAAGAAGTACCAAAGATTGAGGTTTCAGGTAATGAAATGATTCAAGGTATTTTTGAGCGAAGAAGTGTTCGTAACTTTGAGAAAAAAGAAATAAGTGAAGATATTGTAAATACAATCTTGCAGGCAGGATTTAGTGCACCATCTGCAAAAGGGAAACTACCATTTGATTTCATCGTAATTGATCATCCAAATCAGTTATATAGTGAGACTATTCATAATGTAAATACAAAGCCATTAGAGAATGCACCTAAGGCAATTCTCATTTGTGGAGACCTGAGTAAGGAAGGGACAAAACCATTTCTTTATAGTTCTTGTGGAGCAGTGGCACAGAATATGCTCTTAGCCATTCATAGTCTTGGTTTAGGAGGAGTGTGGATTGGAGTAAGCGGAATCAAAGCATTTGAGAATCATCTTATTCAATTCTGTAAACTTCCTGCAAAGATTATTCCTGTATGTATCATTGCATTTGGTTATCATAATAATCAAACTAAAAAAGAAAGAAATTGGCATTCATCAAAAATTCATTATCATAAATGGTGATAAATATCACACTTTTATACTCTCTTAAGTTTTATGGGTAAACTAAGAGAGTATTTTTTACTTTGGTGGTATAGTGAAGACGTCAAGTTAAGGACTATAGGAGAGGAGGAACCTGGTAGTTTTTTTAGGTACGCCAGGTGGGATTATGAAAAGATTAGGAAAAGGATTATTTGTATTTTTATTAAGCATATTTATGGTGTTTCAAATGGTTTCAGTCAGTGGAGTGTTGGCAGATGAAGAAAGTTCTGTTACACCTCAGGATGGAGAAGTTGTCGAAAGTGATAATACTGAAACATCGACAGATGAAGAACAAACAGCAATAGAAGAAAATAAAGAAGAAGTTACTGAAACACAGGAAGAAACTCCAGTTGTTGAAGAACAAACAGTAGCGACACAAGAGTTGGTGACACAACTAGAAGCGGATGCACTAACTGCTCAAAATGTTAGAGATTATTTCACTGATGCATCAGATACGATTGTAAACAGTGTTGATATTACATATACGGATCCAAGTGGGAAGAAATTAGATGACCCACGAATAGATTCACAGATAAATTTTACCTTTGGAATAGCGATTCCTGACAGTATTGCAACTCAAATAAATTCAGGTGATTATTATGATATTACCTTGCCAGACAATATTAATATTGCAACTGGTATCAACAATGTTGAACTTTATGATAATGAGGGAGTATTATATGGAGTATTTTCAGTAGGTACAGACAACATTGTACATATTGTATTTACAGATGAGGTACATAACACAACAGGTGTAAATGGAAGCTTGTTTTTTCAGGGAGGTTTTGACCCTAGTAGTTTTACTGGTCCTGGTGATTATGAAATTACGATACCTGAAGGTGATGGATTTACAGTACCTCTTACAATGAAACCAAAACCTGGAGGAACAATCGATAAAGCAGGTGCACTGGATCAACCAGTCGCAGCTAATAATGTTACATGGACAGTGAATATTAATAAATCAATGGATAAATTAACAGGAGTTTCAGTTAAAGAAACACTACCAACATCAGTTCAATATGATGGTGTTAAAGTGTATAAATCAACATTGGATTTATATGGAAATGTGGTTGGTACAACATTAGTTGAACCTGATTCTGGAGTATATACCGTTGATGATGAAGGGAATGTAACCTTTAATGGTGAAATTAATGATGCCTATCAGTTAGTATATGTGACACCAATTTTAGATAGTTCTAAGACACCATTAGGTGGAAGTCTTACTATGAGTAATACCGCTACCTTATCTTCTAATGAACACGAGGATTTAAATGCTAAGGCAACAGTAACTGCTCAGTTCAATAAATTAATTGAAAAAGTAAATACTGGTTATGTTAGTAAAGATCAACGATTTCACTGGAATATTCGTTATAACTATGGAGGCCTTACAATACCAGCAGGACAAGCTGTTATAAATGATATTTTTGATGATAATACCACAGATGATAAACCAATGGCATTTGATAAAAGTACGTTGGTTGTACGTAAAGTTACATTCTCACCAACTGGTACTCCAATTTTAGGTGAAGTGTTAACTAACTATACATTAGATACAGATGATGATGGACGATTTGAAATAAAATTTAATGATGAAGTGGACTATGCAGTAAATATTACTTATGATACAAAAGTTCCTGATGGATTTATTGTTAAAGATGATTATAGTGTCACAAACACCGCAATTACTGGTGGAATACCTCCTACTAATTCGCATTCAACTGCGAATGTGAAACAACAATTAATAAATAAAAGTTTAGTGCAAGCTGATGTATCCAATAAAATATTAAGTTGGAAAACAGTTTTGAATGCCAATGAATATCCTTTAACATCTCGTTACTATCAAGATTTCTTTGGTACACGTCAAACGATTATTGAAGATAGTATTGTGGTTAAAGATTTAACTGACCCATCTTCGATACCAGAAGAGGGTGTGGATTACATATTAACAATTGTGGATGATGAAGATGAAACAGATGATCGAGGACCATTTTTTGCGATTTCCTTTAGAGATACTTATCCTCAAGACCATAGCTTAGAGATAACTTATAAAACGGACTATAATAGTGATCCAACACCTGAATCAGGAGTATTTGATAATACAGCTTACTTTACTTGGTCTTCAGAAGGAACTCCTGGTGAAAGTAGTGATTACGCTTATTATAAGCCAACTACTTCAGATGTACTGAATGGTTCAAAATCTGGTAACTATAATGCAGTAACAAAAGAAATTACATGGAGTGTACTTGTTGATTATGCAAACACTGGATTTAAGAATGCCTATATTGAAGATCCAATTATTAGTCCTGAACAAGGCCAACAAAAGTTTGTAGCTAATTCAGTACGTATTTATAAATATACACTGAGTGGTAATCTTGGTATTCCAATCAAAGGAGAGGAATTATCAGATACAGAATATGCAAATTTAATTATTGATGAAGCAAGTGAAACAAATGGCAATGTATTAACTATTCATTTACCAGACGGAGAAGGTAAGTATTGGGTAGAATATCGTACAAGTGTTCATGGTGAGAATGTTGCTAGTAAGTATAAAAATACAGCAACCCTTCACAATGACTTATCAGTACCACATGATTTAAAAGCAGAAGTTGATGTAAAACATGGTGGCAAATTGGTTGAAAAAAGTGGAGAACAGGGAAGTGATGGATATGCTTGGTGGACAGTAAATATTAATCCAAGTCAATCAATGATGGATCATCTGACAATTGTGGATACACCATCAGCCAATCAGACAGTACAGTTAGACTCGCTTAAAATTTATCCTGCAATCGTAAATGAATCAGGTGATATCAAACAAGACTTAGCAAACCCACTCGTAGTAAATGAAGATTATAAAGTTGTCTACCAGAAAGGTGATGATGGCTTATTACACTTAGTTGTTACCATGGTAGATGTACCTACAGATAAGGCATACATTATGACTTATAAGGCAGCAATTCTTTTAAGTGGTAATGACCCGGTTACTAATACTGTAATGGTTAATGACAATGAAGTAGATGGTATGGATGGAAAAACCAATACAACAATTACTATTCATACAACCAATGCAGGTGGAATTTTAGTTGGTGAGCGAACTTCACTAATTATTAGGAAAACCGGATTGAATGGTGTAGAACTGGAAGGTGCTAAATTCCAATTATATGATCGTAATGGAAATAGTGTTGGTACTCCAGTTACTACTGATGCGGATGGTGAAATTATTTTTAATAATTTAATTAAGGGTAATTACTATATAAAAGAACTGGAAGCGGCTCCTGGATATGTAATCAGTGATGAATTATATGATGGAGTATTGATTAGCGTTAATCAGGTAGACCAGCTTGAAGAAGTTACCAATGAACAAACCAGAGTTGTACTTACAAAGTATGGACGTGATAAAGCTAAATTGGAAGGTTCAGAATTTACCTTGCAAAAACAAGAAGCAAATAATTCTTGGTCAACACTATATACTGATTTGACTACGGAAAGTGATGGTACTTTGGAAGTTGATGGATTAGTAGAAGGAACTTATCAGTTTATTGAAACGAAAGCACCTTCAGGCTATGTTCGTTTGGAAGAACCAAAAGTATTTACGGTTGAAAAGGGTAGTGATGGAAGAATTCCTCAAGTCATTAATGTTGAGTTCCAAAACTATCAAGGAAGTGTAAAACTTAAGAAAGTGGATGCTCGTGCTGAAAATCCTATTGGATTAGAAGGTGGAGTATTTAGAATTGATTCCCTGATTGGTCCTTACCAAGAAACGGTTACTTCTGATGTGGAAGGTGATGTAGAATTCTCAAATCTTGCACCTGGTACCTATTACATTCATGAAATAGAGGCACCAGAAGGATTTGAATTAAATGAAGGAGTACTTGAAGTAGTGATACCAGAATCTGTGGCAACTCAAGAAGATTTAGTCATTGATAAAGGTAACTTCACCAATGGTTATTATTTAGGAACCATTGATATTTATAAGATGAATGAAGCGCAAGAAGGTTTAGGTGGTGCACAGTTTTCACTTAAACGAGTTGCTGATGAAAATGGTGTTACAGTTAATGATACACAACGTTCTGAAATAACTACCAATAAAGCAGGACAAGCTGTTGTAAGTGGGCTTCCTATGGGGACTTATGAAATTTGGGAAACCAAAGCTCCAGAAGGATATATTCTAAATACTGAAGTTCGTGAATTTGAAATTGAATCAATTGATCCTGGTATCAGTATACCAATCCAATTAGATCCATTCATTAACTATCAACAGTCAGTAGAGTTTATGAAAACTGATACGAATGGTACAGGTTTAGCAGGTGCAGAATTTACCCTAACGAAGTTAGGTTCAGATTCACAAACAATTGGAACTTACCTAAGTAATAGTGATGGAAAGGTTTCAATACCTAATCTGGCACCTGGTAATTATGAATTAGAAGAAACAAAAGCTCCATCTGGTTATGTAATCAATAGTGATAAAGTTACCTTTATGGTAAATGATTTTGCTCCTGGAAAACCTAATGTGAAAACATTGGGAGATGTTGAAAATGGACAAGGTAGTGCTACGTTTAAAAAGACAAGTGAAGATGGAAGTGCACTAGAAGGGGTCATCTTTGAATTATCGAAACTGGATGATAGCAGTTTTGTTTCAGTTGAATATACAACAGATGAAAATGGAACGATACGGATGGATCAATTAACACCTGGTAAGTATCAGGTAGTAGAAAAAGCAACAGTTGATGGATATATTCTAAATACCCAACCATTCACATTTGAAATTAAGGCAAGTGCGAGTGGACTTCCTGAAACATTAAATTTGGATGATGTTGTAAACTACAAAGGTAGTGTACAACTTCTAAAGATTGATAATGATGGAAATCCTTTAGCTGATGCAGAGTTTACACTGGAAACCGTTGGTGAAACAAATGAAGATATTGGAAGTTATACAACTGATAGTAAAGGAATTATTGAAGTGAAAGATTTAGAACCTGGAACTTATCAGTTTGTAGAGACAAAGGCTCCTTATGGCTTCTTATTAGATGAAACTCCAATCACCTTTACAGTTGAAACGGAAGCTTCTGGTAAACCAGAAATGGTAGAAGTTAGTGCTGTAAATGAAAAATATCTTGCTAGTTTGAAAATCAACAAGGAAGGTAGCGATGGTAAACGCTTGGCAAATGCACAGTTCAGATTGAGAGATGAAGATGGAGATATTGTGAAAGAGAATATCATCACTGGTAAAGATGGTTCGGTTACCGTAAGTAATCTGGAAGCAGGTACTTACTATGTGAAAGAAACCAAAGCACCAGATGGATACCAGATTGAAAGCAAAGAATATAAGGTTGAAATTACGTATCGTATGACAACCAAAGAAGAAGATACTGATATGGTAGAAGTCACGGTGGTGAATAAACCATTAGATGAAGTTACGACAGGTGATACACATAATAAAATGTTCTTCTATGGACTTGGTTTGGTATCATTGTCAGTAGTAATTCTTATGGCAAGAAAACAAAAGCATAAAGCATAGTATTATATGGAAACACCAGTTCTGTTGAAACCACAATGAAACTGGTGTTTTTATGTTTGCCTCTTTGATATAAGAACTGTATAATACGAGTGTGAGAAAGTTGAGGTAGTTAAGTGAGAGTAGATTATCATTTGCATACAAGTTTTAGTACAGATTCACAAGAATCAATGGAATTGTATTGTGAATCAGCGATAAAGCAGGGAATTAAAGAAATTGCAGTAACCGATCATGTAGATTTAGGAGTAGTAAATGAGTATACATCTGAACAGGTAGTAGATTATCCCAATTATGCAATTGAAATAAAAAGATTGCAGGATAAATATAAAGATAACCTTTGTCTTCGTAAAGGTTTGGAATTTGGAGTACAATTTGAATACTTAGAAGAATATAAGGATATTGTAAAAAACAATGATTTGGATTTTGTGATTATGTCCTGTCATCAGATTGATAATAAAGAATTCTGGTTAAATGATTATCAGAAAGACAAAACACCATATGAGTGTTTTGAAGGATACTACAAATACTTAATGGAACTGGTGAAAGTGTTTTCTGACTTTAGTGTTATTGGTCATTTGGATTTAATGAAGCGTTACAGTAGTTATACACCTACCGTTGATGATGAACATGAAACAGTAATTAAGGAATTACTGCAGGTCATTATTGATCATAATAAAGGAATTGAAGTAAACACTTCAGGAATCCGTTATGATTTAGGTTCCTTTCATCCTAGTGAAAAGATTTTACGTTGGTATTACGAACTAGGTGGAACTATTATTACTGTGGGATCAGATGCTCATATTCTTAAGGATTTAGGGAACGGAATAGATGAAGCTCTAGTAATGTTGAAAGAAATTGGATTTGAATCTATCTGTACGTTTGAAAAAATGCAGCCAATTTTTCATAAACTTTAAGTAAATGAATATTTAAATGGTAAAAATTGTGTATAATAGAGTTGATGGGAGAACTACATGGAAAAAGAAATTAAATTAGCCCTACTAATTGATGCTGACAATATATCAGCAAAATATATTCAATATATTATGGAAGAGATTGCCAATCACGGACTTCCTACATATAAAAGAATTTATGGAGACTGGACTGATTCGCATATGAATAAATGGAAAGATATTTTGTTAGAGTATTCCATTACACCAATCCAACAGTATGGATATACGGTTGGAAAGAATGCGACTGATTCAGCCCTTATTATTGATGCAATGGATATTCTGTATTCACAAAGTGTTGATGGATTCTGTATTGTATCATCTGATAGCGACTTCACAAAGCTTGCCTCTCGTTTAAGAGAGTCTGGCAAGTTAGTTGTAGGGATGGGTGAGAAAAAGACACCACGTCCGTTTATTGTGGCTTGTGAGCGATTTAAATACTTGGAATCATTAAGCAGTGCAATGAATGAAGAATCAAGTGAAGAAAACAAGAATGTTGCAATTAATGAAAACAAAGATGATATTCGTCTTTTAAAGAAGTCGATACGTTCAATTATCATCGATATATCGGATGATGAAGGATGGGCCAATATGTCATCATTAGGAAACATGTTAAGCAAACGTTTTCCTGACTTTGATGTGCGTAACTATGGGTATTCAAAACTTACTCCTTTGATTTCATCATTGGATGATTTTGAAATCAAATCAGTACAGTCAAAAGATTCTCATGTTGTGCATAAATTGGTGAGAAACAAAAGTAAAAAAGGTAAAAAAAGCACAAACTCTAACAAATAGGTTAGAGTTTTCTTGCATTTATGTGAGGCAAGCTTTTGTATTAATGGGTTTGCGAAGAACCCATTTCTTGGTATAATAGATAATGAGGTGGAATTTATGATTGATAAAATTAAAAGCAGGTTAGAAGAAGTAATGAGTTCTGAAGGAACTGTAGAAGAAAAAGAAAGAAGTCTAATTGATTATTTTTATGAAATCATGAAAGATGATGAATTAGTATTTGAAGAAGCAAAGGCAGAAATTGATTCTGTATATAATAAGTTGAAAGAAACAACCCAAAGTAATCATATTCAAGTTCAATTGGATAATGAATATCGTCAGGCAGTTCGTAACTTCAACAAACAGTTGGATCGTGTAGAGTTCCAACGTAAAGGTAAAGCGGAAAAAGAAGAAATTCTTGCAAGTATGGAAGAATTAAAAGCTGGTGGTGATTTTAAATCACTTACCCGTACACTTTACAATTTTAAAGATGACTGGGAAGATGCTGCTTACGCAGGTAAGGATTATGATGCTCAGTTAAATACTCAGTTCAAAGAATTATTCGATGAAATGATGGGTGCCAAAGACAAGTACTATGATGATATGAATGTAAATCGTCAAAGCGCAAAAGAACAAAAAGAAGATTTAGTAAAAAGGGCAGTAGAAGCAGCTAAATCAACAAGATGGAAAGAAACATCACAAGTGATGAAATCACTTATGGATGAATGGAAACAATCAGGAAATGCTGGTAAAGAAGACAATGATCTTCTTTGGGAGCAGTTCAATGGAGCACGTCAGGAGTTCTTCCAAAATCAGGAACAATATTTTGATGAGTTACATGTACGTCAGGCAGAAAGCTTAAAAGTAAAAGAATCACTGATTGAACAGGCAGAAGCTGTTTGCGACAGTGAAGACTTTAAAGAAACAGCACAAGTAATGCGTGACCTAATGAACCAATGGAAAAAAGCTGGTTCTGCAGGCAGAGATGTAGAAGATAGTTTATGGGAAAAATTCCAGGCAGCGAGAGAGAAGTTCTATTCTCGTCAAAAAGAATACTATGATCAGAAAAAAGGAAAGTTCATGGATAATCTTTATGAAGGAATTAAACGTAGAAATAAACAAATCTCAGATTTAGAAGCAATCAACAAAGACTTAGAAGCACAGATAAGTGAAATTCACCGTATGGATCCGGTACTGGGAAACCAAGAAGATCGTTGGGAAATTACCAACCAAAGAAATCAAGAGGTTGCAAAACTTCAGACTTATGTTGATGAAAACCTTAAGAAGATTCATGATCTTAGAGAACAGTTAAAAGAAATGGATGAAAAGTACACAAAGCTTGAAGATTAACATGAAAATAGAAGGGAAGTATCCCTTCTATTTTCAGAAAAAAGTATTGACGAAATCGAAATATCAAATTATAATATATTTATAAAATATAATTTATAAAACTGGAGGGTTTATGGATAGAAATTTAGTTGAAGAATGTGAGCAATTAACGATTGAAACACAAGAATTAGGAATGATGATTATGCGTCCTTTCTACGAAAGACACAAAATCAATTACTTGAAACTTAGTGTTTTACGTGAGGTATCACAAAGTAATTCAATTACTTTAAATACATTATCTCAAAAACTGGGAAAAGCAGCAGCGAATCTCTCAGTTGTCATCTCTGAGATGGAAAAAGACAATTTGGTACAAAGAGTACGCTCAGTGAACGATCGCCGAGTGACCTTTATTCAACCAAAAGATAAAGGAAAAAAGATTTCTGATTTAAGTTATGAGCATATCGCAAAGGCATTTAGTGATATCTTTGGCGAAGGAGAGATTTTCGAAGAACTTATAGATGTATTGGAGCGCTATAAGGAGAAATTACAAACTGCTGTAGACAGCATGTAATAAGTGAAAAAAAATACTGAAAAGGGTTGTAAAATGAGCCGGATTACAGTATCATACTAAGTAGAATAAAAAAATTGAAGACAAGTAAAATTGTCGTGTAATATAGAATATAGTTATGTTGGTTTATACAGATAATATAATACCGCCCCTCCAAAATTGGTTTATATGGTTCTGTGTAAATATAAGAGAGATTGTAGCCAGTCTCTCGCTTGTAGAGCAGCGATTCCCCGCTGTTCTTTTTTTCGAAAGAAAGGTAATCAGCTATTTCACTGATTACCTTTCTTAAAATCATTATACAAACAGCCGTACTCGTAAGTATCCTGCCACAATGGCTGGTTTTCTTCATCCGTAAAGAAATAAACATTTTGAAGAAAATGTCCTTCTCTTCGAAAACCAATACGCTCTAATAGTTTCCATGAAGCTTTATTCTTAACATTGCAGTGTGCACTTACTCGATGAGCATCTTGTTCTTCAAACACATAATGAAGAAGTCTGGTTACGGCTTCACTGGCATAGCCTTTGTGCTGATACTTAGAATTAAATACATAGCCAAGCTCCCAAAGATATGGACTGCTATTAGCAAGGTAAACCTGGCCAATTACAGCATTTGTTTTTCTTAATACAATTGCCCAAAAATCATTTTCACTTATCATAGCATCTAAATATTCACTGCATTGTTTTTTATTAAGCTTTTTATAGGGTTCATATTTTACTACTTCAGGGTCTGATAAATAATTATAAATATCATTTAAATCATCATTTTTGAATCTTCTAATTTCTAATCTTTGTGTAATCATTACTTTTCTCCTAATTTTATTATATAAGAAAATCGCCTAAAATAGGGGGCTTTATACAAATTTTAAATAAATTTACGAAAAACGCTTGACTCTACTATAATGGTAGAGTTTACACTATAGTTAGCCAAGGAGAGGAAAGATGAAAGAGGTAAAATATGATTAGAATAGGAGAGTTTTCAAAATTATCAAATATTAGTATTCGAATGCTTCGTCATTATGATGAACTTGAACTATTAGTTCCAAGTCAGATTGATGATATGAGTGGATATCGTTACTACAGTGCAAATCAATTGGAGATTGCCAATAAAATTCAAAGGCTAAAAGAATTAGGGTTTTCATTAACAATTATCAAAGAGATTATTTATGAAGAAGATACTAGTGGAATCGAGCATTTCTTTGATGTTAGAAAAAGAGAGTTGGAAGAAGAACTAAGTAGAATCAAACTGCAGAATTCATTATTAGAAGAAGCGATGGGAATTGTAAAGGAAAAAGCAGATATTATGAAATACCATGTATCTTATAAGAAAATGCAGCCATTAAAAATTGCCAGTATCAGAAAAATTGTAGATAACTTCTATGAAGAGAGCACCCTATGGAGTGAACTGTATGAGAAGTTAGCACAACAGAATGTGAAGATACCAGCAGATGCTACTGCATTAGCAATCTACCATGATGAGGAATATAAAGATAAAGATGTAGATATTGAAGTATGTATTACATTAAAGGACTTACAGGAAGATAAAGATGGAGTTACCTTCTATACCTTACCAGAGTATGAAGTAGCTTCTACAACGTATCATGGAAGCTATGAGCAGATGCCGTTAGTTACCCAGGCAACTGCAAAGTGGATAGAAACTAATGGACATGAGTTGAGTGGGAAGATGTTGAACATCTTCTATGTATCACCAGCACAAGATAAAAATGAAGAGAATTGGATTACCGAGGCTTGTTTTGAAATAAGAAAAGAAAGAGGAGGACAAACAGATGCCTAGAGCGACAAACAAAACGGATTTATTATTAGACTCACAAACAAATTATGCAAAATTAAAGGACTTAGTAGAATCATTAACACCACAGCAACAAGAAGGAGCATTCCCATTTGAAGACCGTGATAAGAATGTACGTGATGTACTTGTTCACTTGCATGAATGGCACAATATGATGTTACACTGGCATCAGGTAGGATGTGTAGATGGAGAAACACCAGTACTTCCTAGAGAAGGGTATAACTGGCAACAGACAGGTCCAATGAATGAAATGATCTGGGGAATGTATCAGGATGTATCCTTGGAAGAAGCAAAGAAACTTTTAGATAAAAGTCATCAGCAAATCATTGATCTTATTGAAAGTCATACAAATGAAGAATTATATACTCGTGGATATTATAAATGGACAAAAACCACAACACTAGGACAATACCTTGTTGGTTCTGCACCAAGTCATTATGACTGGGCAATGAAAAAAATCAGAAAATATAGAAAAGCAATTAAGTAGAACTGGAAAATTCCAGTTTTTCTTTTGTCTGATTGAAGGTATAATGTCAGTATTAGGGAGAATTTATGAAAACAAATTTATGGACAAAGAATTTTATCTATTGTTTCATTGGAACAATCATGTCAGCAATGGGTGGAATTGGATTGAATATAGCGTTATCTGTTTATATCTACCAACAGACTGGATCGACAGCACTGTCTGGTACTTTTGCAGCAGTATCAATGATACCCAATTTTATTTTTCCATTACTAATTGGTCCTTTTATTGATCGCAGACATCCATTAAAAATACTAGTAGCGAATGAAGTGTTTCTAGGTGTTTTTTACTTTATCATCGCATTTGCTACAAATGCACTCCCTTTCAGTTATGTCTTTTACCTTGCACTTACACTTATGATCAGCAGTTTTGGAATTATTTCAGAGCTTGCCTACCAAAGTGTAATTCCCCATATTATGTCGAAAGAGAACTATTCACGAGGAAATGCAATGTTAAATATTATTTATCCAATGGCTCAGGTGGTAGTTACTCCAGTGGCATTGCTATTGTTTAATCGCTTTGGTGTTTCACTGATTTTTTTGTTATATGGAGGATTGTCCTTAATTGATGCTTTTATGGAAAGTCGTATCAGTTTTGATTATATGGTAGATAAAGAAGTGACATCAATAGGTGAGCAAACAAGAATACGTCAGCATATGATTGATATTAAAGAAGGATTTCAATACTTCTTACGTGAACCTGCCATTCGTTCTGTATTTTTGTACTTTGGTATCAGTGGATTGGCGGTAGGAATTACGGTACTGTGGTATCCCTATTTTATGAGCACTCCAGGACTTGGTGATGACAAATATGCTCTTTTGACTTCTATGAATGGAGCGGGTTATGTAGTTGGTGGTTTAATGCATTATTTTATTAAGATTCCCCCCAATCGAAAATTTCAGATAGCAGTAGTGGTGTATCTTGCGTTTTCATTTATTGAAGGAACTTTCTTTTTTGTTCCATTTATTTTTATGGCATTGGGTAGATTTACATTAGGTGTTTTAGGGATGAACAGCGCCAATATACGTGTGAGTGCATTACAAGCCTATGTACCAAATAACTTACGTGCCAAAACTAATGCATTATTTAGTGTATTACAATCATTATCAATTATGGTTGGACAAATAAGCGTTGGATGGCTTGGTGAGTTTCTTCCATATTGGTTGATTTCAATTATTCTTCAGGTATTTGGAGTAATTGCAGTATTTGTTTTTATTTTACCAAAACGAAATAAAGTAAAAGAGTTTTATAATTATTCATATGAAGACAATTAGTCAGGAAGGAGCTATGTATGAGTTTTTTATCCCACTTAATTCGAATTGAGCGAACAAAACAGAATATGAGTCAGGAAGCGTTAGCTGAAGGGATTTGTGCACCTTCTTATCTTTCAAAGATAGAAAATGGGAAAACCCAGTCCAGTGATGAAATTTATCGTCTTTTATTTGATCGTCTTGATATTCATTATATTGATGATGAAAAGAATTTGAAGAAAGTAAAAGAAACAATTCAGGAATTTTATCATAACTATGCATTTTTAATTCTTCCAGATGCAAAAGAGTTGTTAGAACTGTCAGCATATCTAAAGCGTTATTACTATTCTCCTTTTATCATTGATGTTATCATTATTCGTTGTCTAATTGCTCATCGTCTTGGAAATAAAAAAGAAGATGAGGATTTGAAACAACTGATTGTTTTTGAAACAACGATGGATGTTGAACAGCGATATTGGTACTATATAGCTCTTGCAACATACGATCGTTCAATGAGCGGAATTGATTTACTGCATCGTATTGAATTTCAAAAAGAGGATGGAGTAGTTGATATGCTGCTTTGTAATCGTTATCTGTTTTTAGGAGAGCAGCGTAAATCACATACCTATGCACAACAGGCATTTATTCAGGCAGCTAAACAGGGAAATGTTCGTCTGATGGCAGAGGCAAAGTTTATTGATGCATTTGCATATGAACAAGAAAATGATATGGTGCAGATGGAAAAGGAATTGAAGGTTGTAGAGAATCTGAATTATTGGATCAAAGACCCAATATATGATTATTCAATTTCCTATAATATTGGTGCTTCCTATATTCATCGTAATCAGCAAGAAAAAGCAAAAGAGTATTTGAATAAAGCATATGAAATATATTTAAAGTATGGTGTTGCTCTTGAAGGAAATCCATTTTACCTATATCAGAAACTGATTCTGGTAGAACTGGAAGAACATAACGTTGATAAAGCAAAAGCATATTATGATGAAATGAATCCTTTATTAAAACAAGAGTATCGTAATAATCTAAAAGAAGAACTTGCTTTCATTGATTACCTGCTACATCATCCTGACTATCAGCAAGATGATCAGTACATTACTTTATTGAAAGCATGTTATACGAAAGCCAAGAATAATAATACATATGGCTTTATGGTGTTTTATGCAATGTATCTAATAAAGGCGTATCAAAGAAGAAGGAAATATAAGGAAGCATCTAACATAATGAAGGAACTATCTTTCTCAGATTTTGATATTGAATAGTACTTAACTGGTTTATTTTGGGAAAACTTTCCCAATACAGGCCAGTTTTTTATTGCTTAGTTAAGTGGTATGATTTATTAGTGAGAAGGAGAACGTGTATGAAAAGCAAATTATGGACAAAAAACTATACCTTATGTTTCATTGGAACCATTCTTTCAGCACTTGGAGGAATCGGACTTAATGTTGCAATGTCAGTGTTAGTTTTTAAAGAAACCCAATCAACTGCACTTTCAGGAATGTTTGCAGCCATCTCAATGATTCCAAACTTTGTGTTGCCAGTTTTTATGGGTTCGTTTATTGATCGTAGACATCCATTGAAAGTTTTGGTATGCAATGAAGTAGCACTTGGGGCATTCTTTATGATTGTTTCATTCTTAGTTACGCAATTACCATTTAACTATTTGTTTTATTTAGTTATTACCCTTTGTATAAGTACCTTTGGTGTGATATCAGAATTGGCTTACCAGAGTGTAACTCCACATATTATGGATCGAAAGATGTATCCTAAAGGGAATGCTGCATTAAGCACAATTTATCCAATGGCGCAAATTGTAATGACTCCAATTGCTTTATTTTTATTTAATCAATTTGGCGTAGCCTTAATCTTTTTGTTTTATGGATTTACTTGCTGGTTAGATGCGTCACTGGAAAGTCGAATTAGGTTTGAATATGAGTTGCCAGAAAAGGTAAAAGAGAATCGGGTAAAACAACACATAAGTGATATTAAAGATGGTTTTTTCTATTTAAAGGATCATAAAGCAATCAGTTCCGTGTTTATCTATTTTTTTGTAACGATGATGGTATATGGATTAAACGTTTTATATTATCCTTATTTTACGCAGACAGCTGGATTTGGGGATGCAAATTATTCGTTGTTATTATCAATTAATGGACTTGGATATCTGCTTGGTGGATTCTTTCACTATTTTGTGCAGATTCCTCACAATCGACGATTTCAGGTAACAGTAATTGTTTATTTAATCTTTAATCTTTTGGAAGGAACTTTCTTTGCAATGCCACTAATCATTATGTTTGCGACAAAGTTACTGTTAGGAATGCTGGGGATGAATACTGCCAATATTCGAACAAGTGCCTTGCAGGCATACGTACCTAATAAGATGCGTGCAAAAGTCAATGCAATGTACAGTGTAATGGTTTCTATTGGTACCATTATTGGACAGGCGCTGGCAGGCTGGATGGCAGAATTTATGCCGTATATACAAGTAAGTCTGATTTTGGGTGGACTTGGTATGATTGCAGTAATTGTATTTATTATGCCACCAAAGAACAAGGTAAAAGAATTCTTAAACTTCAACTATACAGAGGATGTGAAAGAGGTTGTAGTGGAAGAGGCAACACAAGCAATATAAAAAGATATGCGTTTCGCATATCTTTTACTCTAAAATTTTTCCATCTGTAGAAATCGTTACTACTTGCCAGGGAATGAATTTTCCACTTTCCTGAAGTGCACGTTTCGCAGCATTTTCAATTCCACCACAGCAGGGAACTTCCATTCGTACAATTGTAACGCTCTTGATATTGTTGTTAGTAATAATCTGATACAGTTTTTCACTATAATTACCTTCATCAAGTTTTGGGCAACCAATTAATGTGATATGGTTATGAATAAAATCCTGGTGGAAGTTTGCATAAGCATAAGCGCTGCAGTCTGCTGCTATCAATAGGTTTGCATTTTCAAAATAAGGCGCATTTACAGGAGCTAGTTTGATTTGTACTGGCCACTGACGTAGTTCACTTTCATTTTGAACTGTGGCAGTTGACTTTGATGAAACACTTCTTTCTCCATTGAACTGTATGGATGGACACTGGTGTACTTGTGGCTCTTTGCTTTGCAGATGTTGTTGTACAGCAACTTCATCATAAGGTAATGTTTCTTTTTCAATAAAAGTGATAGCACCAGTAGGGCATGATGGTAAACAATCTCCTAATCCATCACAATAGTCTTCTCTTATTAGTTTGGCTTTTCCATTCACCATTGCAATTGCCCCTTCATGGCAGGCCACTGCACATAGTGAACATCCATTACATTTATCTTCATCTATTTGAATAATTTGTCTTTTCATAAACGATCCTTTCAGTCAGTGATATTCTTGACTTTCTAAGGTTAGTTTACTATATTAAAATTATAAAGTATGTTGTTTTTCCAACAAAAGGGGGAATATTATGAATAAATTATTTACCATGTTATATAGTCATCCCTTATTTAAGGGAATGAAAGAAGCCGAAATCGGAGATATTTTAAGTAAATTAAAAAAACAGCGATACGAGGATGAGCAAATCATTTACTCAATTGGTGAAATTCAGTTTTCCATTGGTTTCATCTTATCGGGTACTGTCACTATTAATAAAATTGATTATTGGGGAAATCGTTCTATTATCGCAAAACTTACCCAGGGAGAAATTTTTGCGGAAGCTTTTGTGTTTTCTAATGTGGAAGAGTTACCAGTAAATATTGTGGCACATAAAGATAGCGAAGTATTATTTATTCCTTATGCACAGTTTGTGTTCTTTAGTGTGAAGTATCCACAACTGATGCAGAATATGCTATATATACTTGCGACGAAAAATCATTATCTTACTAAGAAAATTGATGTCATATCAAAACGTAAAACACGTGAAAAAGTATTGGCTTATTTATCACAAGAGGCTGAGAAACAAAGAACTTATACATTTGACATTCCTTTGAATCGCAACGAACTTGCGGATTATTTGTCAGTTGATCGTAGTGCGTTATCTAATGAATTAAGCAGAATGCAGGAAGAAGGAATTATCCAATATCATAAGAATACATTTACTCTATTATAATTGTTTCATTCATTTAAATTGACCTTATTTAAATTAAGTTTATATTAATGATATAGGGAAAAAGGGTTATTAACAGATTCTTAACAATCCCCGTGATTAGACTGTGCTATTATCTATAGGTCTTAAGAAATAGATAATTGTCTAGGTGAGGTAATTATGGAAGAAAGTAGAGAAAAGATTTACAAGTTACAACCAGAAGGGTTGTACAAAGAATTAAAGTCGGATGCTAATGGTTTAGCATCAAGTGAGGTTGAAGAGAGACGTCACACATATGGGAAAAATGAGATTCGCGAAGCGAAACAAAAACCATTGTTGCAAGTATTTCTTGGAAACTTTATCAGCCTTATGGCACTTTTGCTATGGGTTGGTGGAGGAATTGCAATCTTCGCTGATATGCCGGAATTAGGAATTGCCATTTGGTTAGTAAATGTAATCAATGGAGTATTTAGTTTCTGGCAAGAATTTCAGGCAGGAAAAGCAACTGACGCACTAAAGAAAATGTTGCCATCGTATGCAAGAGTTGTTCGTGATGGAGCAGAACAGCAAATTCTAGCTGAAGAGTTATTACCTGGTGATATCATGTTGATTGAAGAAGGTGATCGTATCTCAGCAGATGCCAGATTACTGGATACAACAGATTTACAGGTAAATCAAAGTTCATTAACTGGAGAATCAAATCCGGTTCATAAAGTACATCAGGCAATATTAAAAGATGATTTAACTAGATTTGAAGTTCCTAACTTAATCTTTGCTGGTACTACAGTAACAAGTGGTAGTGCAAGAGCAATAGTTACAGCAATTGGAATGGAAAGCGAGTTTGGTAAGATTGCCAACTTAACGCAAAATATGAAAGAAGAAAAAAGTCCACTTCAAAAAGAATTGGATTTACTAACAAAACAAATCTCATTAATTGCTTTGAGTATCGGAATCTTCTTCTTTCTGGCTGCAGTGTTCTTTGTTCATGATCCATTAGCGCAATCATTTATCTTTGCGTTAGGAATGATTGTTGCATTTATTCCGGAAGGATTATTACCAACAGTTACATTGTCACTAGCAATGGCTGTGCAAAGAATGGCAAAGGAACATGCATTAGTAAAGAAATTATCAGCAGTTGAAACCTTAGGTTCTACTTCAGTTATATGTAGTGATAAAACTGGTACGCTAACGCAAAATGAAATGACCGTTAGTAATGTCTGGTTAGCTACCAAAGAATTTGAAGTTACAGGACTTGGATATTCAAGTGAAGGTAATATTAAATATAAAGATGAAGTCGTTCGTGCAGTAGATAACAGTGACTTGAAGTTATTGCTAAATGGAGCAAGTTTGTGTAGTAATGCACGTATTGTTCCACCAAACGAAGAAAATGATCGATACACTGTCTTAGGTGACCCTACCGAAGCATGTCTTGGCGTAGCAGCGCAAAAAGCAGGAATTGATTTAGATGAATTAATGAAGGAACAACCAAGAGTTAGAGAGTTACCTTTTGATTCAACTAGAAAACGTATGACAACTGTTCATCAGTTAGAACAAGAATTTGATCATTCAAAACGAATCGCCTATATCAAAGGTGCACCAAAAGAGGTAATGGAGTTATCTACTCACATTATGGTCAATGGTGAAAAACAGGAAATGAATGATGAATATCGTCAACAAATTATGGATGCAAATGATGGGTATGCACGTAATGGACTTAGAGTATTAGCAATTGCTTATCGTCCAATTACGAAGGATGGAGATATTCCAACAGCATTAAGTGCTTATACACCAGAAATCATTGAACAGGATTTAGTTCTTGTCGGATTGATTGTTATGGCTGACCCTCCTCGTCCAGAAGTTGCGGATGCCGTTGAGCTTTGTCACAAAGCAAGTATTCGTATTGTTATGATTACTGGTGACTATGGATTAACTGCAGAAAGTATCGCTAAACGTATTGGAATTGTAAAGGGTGAACACCCTCGTATCGTTAGTGGTAATGAATTAGAAAAAATTAGTGATGATGAATTAAAAGAAGCACTAAGAGATGAAGTAATCTTCGCTCGTGTTGCTCCTGAACAAAAATATCGTGTCGTAAGTGCATTACAGGAAATGGGTGAAACTGTTGCGGTTACTGGTGATGGAGTAAATGACTCACCAGCGCTTAAGAAAGCTGATATTGGGGTTGCAATGGGAATCACAGGAACCGATGTTGCAAAAGAAGCTGCAGATATGATTCTTACGGATGATAACTTTGCATCAATTGTAAAAGCAGTAGAAGAAGGTAGAGCAGTATACGCCAACCTTCAACGATTCTTATTATATATTTTAAATAGTAATATGGCAGAAGCAGTACCATCTGCAGCATTCTTATTCTCAGGTGGATTAGTGGCATTACCATTAACGGTTATGCAAATTCTTGCAATTGACCTTGGTACTGATATGTTACCAGCGCTTGGACTAGGAACTGAACTTCCAGAAGAAGGAATTATGGATCAGCCGCCTCGTTCAAGAAATAGTCGATTATTAAATAAGAAGTTAATCTTAAAAGCCTTCTTATGGTATGGTATGATTGCAGCTGTTATTTCTATGGGTGGTTACTTCTTTGTGAACATCTTAAATGGATGGCCAAATGTACCACTTGCAAGTGAAGGTCTGGTATATCGTCAGGCAACAACCATGACATTGTCTGCAATTGTATTCTGTCAGGTTGGTGCAGTTCTGAACTGTCGTACCAATACTCAATCGATATTTAAAGTAGGAATCTTCAGTAATAAAAAAGTAATCTTTGGTATTGTATTTGAAATCTTGTTATTGGCAGCACTTATGTATATACCGTTCCTACAAGGTGTATTCAACACAGCACCTCTTGGAATTAAAGAATGGATAATCTTATTTATCATTCCAATTCCAGTTGTTGCGTTAGAAGAATTTAGAAAATCTAGATTAAGAAAAAAGAAAGAGGTGAAGTAGAATGAATATAGTCATTGTTGGTGGTGGACGTATGGGGTCTGGTTTATTACGCCAGTTACTTCAGGAAGGTCACAAAGTTACATTAATTGATACGAATGAAAATGTACTAAGTAAACTACAAAAAGATTATGATTTTACAGCTGTCAAAGGAATTGGATTTGACAAAGATGTCCTTGAAAAAGCAAACATCAAACTTGCAGATGCAATGGTCAGTTGTACAAACAGTGATGAAACAAATGCATTGATTGCAAGAATTTCAAAGAATATTTATCGTGTACCAAGAGTTATTGCTCGTCTGTTTGATCCAGATAAAGCAAAGATTTATAGTGCCCTTGGAATTGAAACGATTTCAACTACATCATGGGGAATTCACCGTGCCAGTGAACTGATTAATTATAGCGAACTGGATCCAATTCTTACGATTGGAAATAATGATGTGGAACTTGTGAAAGTGGAAGTACCAGCATTACTTGTTGGTCGTACCGTTGATCAAGTTCGGATGATTGGTGAAATCTCAGTTGTGGCAATCTATCGTGATTCAAAATCATTTATACCTACCAGTGGAACGGTTTTCCAAAATGGAGACTTATTGTACATCAGTGTACTAACAACCTCTATCAAACGTTTAAAAACACTGTTAGGAATGGAATAGGAGGTAAACATGAAAGTTTTAATTATTGGTGGTGGACAAGTTGGTTCTTATGTTGCAAACATTCTGGCAAAGCATGAATGTGAAATAAGAGTTATTGAATACCGTGAAGAAATTTTAAAAAAGTTAAGACAAGAATTTACCTCAGATATTATTATTGAAGGTGATGGTAGTGATCCGCTTGTGTTAGAACAAGCAGGAATTGCTACAGCCGATGTTGTAGTTGCGGTTACAGGTGCTGATGAGGTAAACTTAGTAACTTCAACCATCGCTAAATATGAATATGGAATTGATCGAGTAATTGCCAGAGTAAATCATCCAAAGAATGAATGGTTATTTACACTGGAAATGGGAGTGGATGTTAAAGTAAATCAGGCAGAATTATTGGCAAGATTAGTTGTTGATGAAATTGATTTAAAAAACATTCTGACATTAATGAAGTTAAACCGTGGAGAATATTCAATTATTCAAATGAATGTAGCTGGTGGTGCTAAAGCCGATGGAGCGATGATTAAAGATTTGGATATTCCAGAAAAGTTTACGTTTATTGCCATTACACGTAATAAACAAGTGCTGATTCCAAAAGGAGATATTCAGTTATTAGCTGGCGATCATATCCTTGCATTATCAGATGATGATAGCCAAAAGGTAATTCAAAAATTATTAGGATAAGAGAAAAGAAGATGTCATGCGACATCTTCTTCTTTTTTTCTATATCTTATTTTGAATGCGAGGAATACGGCTCCTCCGATAATTACATGTATATAATAAGTTGCTAATCGCCAGATAATCATAATTGCTGGTGCATAGGAAGAACTGAACATACTTGAGAAAATCAAGATAAACATCGTTTCTGTAAATCCGGTATCCCCAGGTAATGGGGTTAATGCATTTAGCATATGAACAAATGATGATATTGCTAATACATGCATAAAATCAATAAAGTCAAATTTGAATCCAAATGCCATTGCGATAAAGAATGGAACGGCATAGAAGATAGTCATACGTATAATATTTAATGGAATACCTACAAAGAATAAGGATTTATCTCCTTTCATCTTTACAATCTGTTCTGAGAAATAATCCAGATTCAGTTTCCATTTCTTAAAGGTAACTTCTTCATCTTTTACTATTCTTATTTTATGTAACAGGAATACAATTCCTTTGGTTAGTTTTATAAACAATTTAGGAAACTTGGACATCATCCATAAAGCAACAATTACAAAACTGTTGATAGCCAAACCAGCCAATACAAAGATGAAATATCCTCCCAAGGTTTCCAGTGCAAACGGTAAGTTAAATATAATTAGCAGCGCTGCATAGGTGATTACAACGATCTGAAACATAAAGAAGTCAGTCCATAAGATACTTGCAATATTTCCAAAATCAATACCCATTTTACGAAATACGTAACTTTGTGCTACCTGTCCACCACCAAGTGGAGTTACACCGTTAAAGAACGCTGCTACATAGGCATTTTCAATCCCATCGCGTAAACGTATCTCTGGTTTATATTTCTTCGCTACATACGTTAAAATGGCTCCCTGTATGCTATAGTATAGAATTCCAAGGGCACAAACAAAAAGTACCACATAGATTGGAAGTCTTTGAATATTCTCAATTACTTGTTCATAGTCATCTTTTAAAGCAAACCAAAGTCCAAATGCAACTAAGGCCATTAATAAAAGGAAATTTAGTATATTTTTTCTGATAACAATACCCTCCCCAGAATATAATTAAAAAATTAAATTCCTGAATTCCTTACGTCAAATTTACTCTAACTATATTGCATTATACCACGTAATTATGATAAACATATGTGAAAATGATGAAATCGTGTGTTAGAGAAATAAAATTAAGAATATTGTGATATCATGTATACGAGGTGAAGTATGAGCAGTGAGATTATTATTAGAAGTTTAAGCGTAAATGATATACAACCACTTCTGGATTTTGAAATTAGGAATAGAGCGTATCTAGATGAAACCTCACCTGATAAACCTGAAGAGTTTTATACTATTGCCGGACAGGAACTTCGAATCGAAAGGGTACTAGTTAGCAAGATGCACGACTTAGGATATTCCTATGGCGTGTTTAAGGGGAAAGAACTAATTGGAACAGTGGACTTGTTTCAAGTAGAAAGAGGTGCAATACAAAGCGCCTGGTTGGGATACTGCATTGACTACAAATATCAAGGTTGTGGTTATGCAACCGAAGCTGTAAAGAGAATGATTGATTTTGCCTTCTATGATTTACGATTGCATCGTGTAGAAGCAAGTGCTATGCCAAGAAATGAAGCATCGATTCGAGTGCTTGAAAAGGCTGGATTTCATCGTGAAGGACTATCACAGAAGAACGTGAAAATCCAAGGAGAATGGGAAGATCATTACTTATATGCAGTTATCAATACAGATCCAGAAATATAGAGCGAAAGCTCTATTTTTTCTTGTGCACTTTAATAGCCTTTCTAGTATATGGGTGGTATCATGTGGTCAAATGATAATAGGAGTAATAGTTTGGTGAGATAGGACAACCCAAAATATTGTATTGTCAGGTATAGAATATCGACTAGATAGGAAAGGGATATATTATGAGAAAGAATTTTTTTAAGTCGTTTTTAATTGCATTTGTAAGTGTGATGGTATTTGTACAACCAATTATGGCAATGAGTACAACGAACACTGATTCAGAGGATGGATGCAGTACAAGAAACAAGTGACGATAAGTCAAAGAAAAGTGAAGAAACTGAGCAAGAAGAACAAACAACTACTGAAAGTGAAGAAGCTACTACTTCTAGTGAAGCAAAGAGTGATGCTGTAGTACAACCCTTTGCCGTGGTTGATGGTAATGAAGAACTGGATATTAAGACAATATTACAGTCCTTAATTGATAATGGTACATTGCCTGCTGATGCAGCTACTTCTATTTTAGATAGTTTTACATTAACATTTTATAAAGATGGTACCCAGCCACCTGAAGAAACAACAACACCAGAGTTAGGTGATACTTTCAACATGAAATTATTCTTAAGTTTACCACCGGAACTGTTAGCGGTGATGGTGGGTGGAGAATACTATGATTTTCAGTTACCAAATGAATTAAAGGTTACAGAACCACAAGTGATTGAATTAAAAGATGGTGAAACTGTCTATGGTACGATTACGATTAATCCTGATGGAACTGCTCGAATAGAATTCAACGAAAACATAACAAGTGTTGTTGAAGTAACCGACGCAGGTGGAGAAATCTATGGTGTCCTAGACCAAGGAGATATGGATAATCCTGGTGGCAATGAAATTAAGATACCAGGAGAAGATAGTGTTCCTGGAGTACCAATTGAAGTAAAACCAAAAGTTGATTCTTCAATTTCAAAAAATGGGGTATTTGATCGAGTAAAAAATCCAAATAATATTACTTGGACAATTGAAGCAAATAAAGATATGGAATCATTAACTGATGTAACATTAGACGACACTCTTAGTGCAAATATTATATTACCTGCAACTAATATTGAAGTAGAAACATTTGAAGTTGATTTTGATGGAAATCCAATTCCAGGTACTGAGAAAGAATTAATGCTTGGACAAGACTATACAATTGAATCTGATGGAACTGATGATGGTCATTTGATAATTAAGCTAGTTTCCTTAAATCAACCAGTTCGTGTTATTTATGACACTGAAATTGATCGTAGTTCAATTACAAGTAGTGGTGGAACTTTAAACTTTAATAATGAAGTCACTCTAAATTCAAATGAAGTAAGTGATTTAAATGCAAGTGCTACATTAACTGGAGATTATGAAAAACGTTTAGGTAAAAATTCAATTGGATATGATCCAAGTACACAAACAGTCACTTGGGAAATCAAATATAATTTTGATGAAGCAACTTTAGATAATGGATATACATTAACAGACAAGATTCCTCAAGGAATGTCAGTTGATTGGGATAGTATCCTTGTAAGATCGGTTTCTATTAATGATGATGGAACATTGACATATGGTGATGCACTAAAAAAAGGAACTGATTATACAGTCTTAGATAATGGTGATGGAACATTTACAATAGCAAGTACAGATCCGTTAAATACGGCATTAAGTATTCAATATACAACAAAAGTAACAGGAATATTAGATGATGATTCAAACTTTAAAAATGAAGTGAGCGATGGAGATGGGAATACAGCAGGTGGAAATCATACAGTTGAGCAACAAAATGTTATTAAACGAGCAATTGGTTATGACTTATCAAACAACACAGTAACATGGCAAATTGAAGTAAATAATCTAAAAGAAACAATGACAGATTGGTCACTAACTGATACATTTACCAATATTACAGGTGAAATGATTCCAGAATCATTAACGATGCTAGATCGTGATACTGGTAAAAATCTTACTGGAAATTTATATCCTGACCAAAGCGGTGACTTTGTATATGAAAACAGTTATAATAATGGATTTGCTATTCAACTAATAAATAACTATAAAACAACAAATCACTCATTCTTAATTACGGTTACGGTTAAATATGATGGTACAAGTGATGGTACACAAATTGAAAATACTGCAAATGTTCACTGGACTGATCAAGATGGTAAAGAGCATGACAGTAGTGATAAAGCAGTTGTAACACCAACTGATGAAGAATTCAATAATGGTGGAAAAGGTGGTAGTTATAATGCTACAGATAAAACAATTACTTGGTCTATCGTAATTAACTATACAAGTACAGGATTAGAAAATGCATTTATTTTTGATCCAATCTACACACCACAAAATTGGGTACACGGATCTTTGAAAATTTATCATTATACAGTAGAATCAAATGGTGCTGTTACAAAAGGTGATGAATTGAGCGAAGAAGAAATGGCAGAATTTATTATCATTGAACCATTCTTAGAGAATGGAGAAGTATTGTATATAGAAATACCTGATGGTGATGAAAATGCTTTATACTATTTTGAGTATCAAACAAGTTTAGATGGTGAATTAATTGGAAGTAAAACATATGAAAATAGTGCGTTATTCCACAATGACTTAACAACTGATAACACATTAAGTGCAGAAGTATCGGTTGCTCATGGTGGTGAATACGTTGGAAAGCAAGGAGTTAAAAATGGTGATGGTTCTGTAAGTTGGGATATTACTGTAAATCCTAGTCAAAGTAAATTGGAAGATGTTGTTATAAAAGATATTCCAAGTGACAGTCAGCTAATTGATATTGACTCGGTGAAAGTATATCCAACTGTGGTTGATGCAAGTGGAAGTATTACTCTAGATACAAATGCAAGTCCATTAGTATTAGACCAAGATTATCGAGTTGACTATTATCAGAATGATGATGGTAATTGGGAAATGGATATTTATTTCATTAACGATTATCAACAAATCAATGAACCATATATTATTAACTATGGCGTAACAGTATTGACAGACCAACAACCAGGAACAAATGTAACATTAACGAATAATGTAAAAATCCTTTATAATTCAGTTGAAGAAGGTGACCAAAACACAGATTCAGATATAACTGTATCAGTAGGTGGAGGTTCTGGATGGATTGTTGCAACACAAGGATCTATCAGTTTTGAAAAAGTGGATGCACTAACTGATGAAAAACTGGAAGGTGCAGTATTTGAACTTTACTACTTACACAACAATACTAGACAGTTGATTGGAACAAGGGTTACAACTGATGAAAATGGATTGATTGAATTTAATAGATTACCACGCGGTGATTATGAACTTGTAGAAGTATCTGCACCAGAAGGATATAGTTTATTAAGTCCAAATCCATATGAATTTACATTGGATGAAAATAACACTGGTACAACAATTGAAATAGCAAATGAACCAAGTGCGGTTACTATCTATAAACAAGATAGTACAAATAATCAACCATTAACAAATGCAGTGTTTACCTTATATAAAGAAACAACTGCTGGCAATTATGAAGAAGTGGATGATTATACAACAGACACGACTGGTGCAATTACGATTAATAAATTAGAGGAAGGAAATTACTACTTCCTTGAAACAACAGCACCAGCGGGTTATAAACCAGATACAACTACAAAGTATGAGTTTACAATCACAAGAGACTCAAGTACTGGTGCATTAGTTACTAGTGAAATATCAAATACAAGTGATGGTGTGATTTATAATGAACCAATTGTTGTTCATTTCTATAAATATGATGAAAGTGGATTGCATGGATTACCAAATGCTGAGTTTACTTTAGAAAAATATAATGACATAACTCAGGATTGGGATGCTATTCGCGAAAATGAAACAATCAAAAGTGATGCAAATGGTGAAGTTGAAATTGTTGGGTTAGCAATTGGCAGATATCGTATAAGTGAAACAAAAGCTCCACTTGGTTATGCAAAAGAACCGGGCTATGAAGAGTTTGTAATCAACGATACAAATGCTAGACAAGAAATGATTCCAATTGATAATCTAGTTAATTATCCTTCACAATTTGAATTAACAAAAATGGATTCAGAAAATAATCAAGTATTAGCAGGAGCAGAGTTTGAATTGTGGTGGGAAAATCCAACCACAAATGAAATGGAACTGGTTCCTGAACATGAAGATGAAGTATTTACTACTGACAGTAATGGAAAATTGGCATTGGGTGGATTAGAACTTGGTGTGCAATATTACTTGATTGAAGTAAAAGCACCATCAGGATATAGTGTTAATCCAGAGCCAATATCAATTGTTTCAAACAGTGAAGATATTGCTGATATGATTCATTATGATTTCTATAATGATCCAGGAATAGTTGTACTACAAAAGGAAAGTGAAGATGGTGATGTATTGTCAGATGCTACCTTTGATTTAGAAAAATATGATGAAACGAATAACAGTTGGACATTGGTTGATACAAAAGAAACTGATGACAATGGAGTGATTACAATTGAAAGATTAGCAGAAGGTGACTATCGTTTTATTGAAAAAGAAGCGCCTAATGGATATCTGTTAGATTCAACTCCAATTACCTTTAGCATTGAAGCAGATGAAAATGGTAAGATTGAACAAGTATCATTAACTGCTGTAGATAAAATGAATGAAGTAAATCTTATGAAACAAAATTCAGATGGTAAAGCATTAGCGAATGCGAAGTTTATTTTAGAAGCACAATTAGATGATGGAACTTGGATCAAAGCATATGATGGTCAACAGTTTGTAAGTGATGAAGATGGAACTATTCAATTAACAGGAGTTCCTGCTGGAGACTACCGCTTCATCGAAGTGGAAGCTCCAAAAGGATATCAGTTAAGTGATACACCAATCGAATTTAGTATTACTAGAACTGATAAAGAGAATGTAATAATTGATCCAGTCATCAATTATAAGAAGAGTGAAACTCCTCCACCAAGTGATGGAGGAACAGATACAGGAGATACTACAAACATAAGTCTATTTATAGGATTAGCAGTACTCTCTGTAATCACAGTAATTGGCTTAAGAAGAAGGTCAGCAAGAGAAGATCATTAAGATCTTCTTTTGTTTTGGGATAGTGTCATCCTTGCGAATACAAAAATTTTATGTTATTATGTTTTGCGAATGGTTTGCAAAACAAGGAGAAGGAATATGAAAAAAATTATCGTTTTTGCCATGGCACTTATGCTGGTGGCTTGTTCAAATAGTAGTGATAGCAGTAAAGCATCTGATGATAAGGTATCGATTGTAACAACCTCATTTATTGGGTATGATATTGCAACACAGGTTGCAGGGGATAAAGCGACTGTAGATAATATTCTTCCATGGGGAAGTGAACTACATGACTTTGAACCAACCGCAAAGAATATGACTGCAGTAAATGAAGCAGATTTGTTTATTTACTTAAGTGTAGATCTAGAATCATGGGTAGAAAGCAGCTCAGAAAATGACAATGCCTTAAATCTATCAAAGAGTTACACGTTAGAAGAACACGAGCATGAAGATGAAGAAGTGGAAGAAGATGAACATGATCATGCAAGTTTGCACTTCTGGAGTGATCCTACAACGTATATACAGTTAATTGAAGCAACGGAGGAACGTTTAACATCAATAGATCCAGATAATAAAGAATACTATGAAGAAAGAGCAGAAGCTTATATTGATGAGATAGAAGCTTTACATGAAGAGTTTAATGAATATACACATTCATTAACTGATCCAACAATTTATTTCTCAGGACATAGTGCGATGGATGCATTTGCAGAACGTTATCATCTAACGATTACATCACTTTCTGATGAATATCGTCCAGATGCTGATTTAACAGCGCAACAGATAGAAACCCTGACAAATGAAATTGAATCCAGTGGAAGTCATTATCTGTTTACCGAAGAATTAGTAGAACCAAGAGTAGCGAAACAAATACAATCATCTTTGAAAGAAAAGAATTATGAACTGACAATTCTTGAATTGCACAGTTACCATAATATTTCAAAAGAACAAAGTGAGGAAGGGATTACGTATGCAGACTTATTACGACAAAACATCGACAACATCAAACAAGCCTTGGGTAATTAAGGTTGAAGATGTAGCTGTAACCTTTGGAGATTATAATGCTCTAAAGAATATTTCGTTTACTTTAGACCAAGGAGAATACTTGTATATCGTAGGTCCAAATGGAAGTGGGAAAACCACACTGATTCGCTTACTTACAGGTTTACAGAATCCAACGACTGGAGTTTATAAAATTGAGAATGCTAGTGTTGGTTACTTACCACAAAAACTAAACAGTAAAAAAGCATTTCCAATTACGGTAGAAGAAGTAATTTACAGTGGATTAAAAAAGCAAAAGTTTGTGATTGAAAAAGAAGCACAAGGAAAAATAAATACTTGGTTAGAAAAGATGCAGATTGCTCACCTTATGAATAAACCAATTGGGGTATTATCGGGTGGACAGCAACAGCGGGTATTCTTAATTCGTGCATTAATCAGTGAACCAGAAGTTCTGATTCTAGATGAACCAACAAGTGCACTAGATCCAAAGTTTCGTAATTACTTTAATCATTTTATTGATGAATTGCACAAACAAGGAACTACTATTATCTATGTAACTCATGATTTGCATGATGTGAATCAACCAGAGAAAAAAGTAATGTTTATAGATCAGGAAATAAAATTCTATGGAAGTATCAGTGAATATCACAACTTCATAAAGGAAGGTGAAATTCATGTTTAATATTTTTAGCCAGACGTTTATGATGAATGCTTTGATTTTGGGAATGGCACTGGCAATTGCAGCAGCATTCTTAAGTCCATTTTTAATTCTAAATAATCAGGCAATGATTGCGGATGGGATGTCACATGTTGCATTCACAGGTATTATTCTGGGATTCTTAGTAGGTGATCAACCACTCTACTTTGCGATTCCATTTGTAGTATTGGCATCCTTTGTGGTTACTGCATTAAGTGATAAAGCAGATTTAAATAATGATGCTGCGATTAGTGTAGTATCTTCCTTCTCATTAGCGATAGGTCTTATTATTGCGACACTGGGAAGTGGATTCAATCGTTCAATTGAATCATTATTAGTTGGTAGTATCTTAACCGTTACCACAACTGAAGTTATCTTTGCAGTGGCATTGGTAGTTGTGGTAATTGCCTTTGTATTTCTAAATTATCGTTCATTAGTATCAATGACCTTTGATTTAGATTTTGCGAAGTTTTCTAAAATTAAAACTAAAGTATTACGTTATAGTTTAAGTGCAGTTACTGCACTATTTGTAGTAATCGGAGTACGTACAGTAGGTACCTTATTAATATCTGCATTCACAGTATTTCCTGCGTTAATATCATCACAAGTAAGTGTAAGTTTTAAAAAGACCCTTACGGTTGGTGTGATCGTATCGATTGTGACGATTTTCTTTGGAATTGTTGCATCTTATCATTTGGGATATCCAACAGGATCAACAATCGTTGTATTGTTTACAATTATTTTAGCACTGGCTTATATTGTGAAGCTGGTGTTGAGGAGGAATTAAAATGAGACTTACCAAACATCGTAAAGAGATATTAAATCTTTTTGAAAAAGACAATGATAATTTATGGAGTGCAGAAAGCATCTATCAGGAACTGAAAGATAAGAATATTGATTTATCTACAATTTATCGTACATTAGATGTATTCTTTAAAGACGGTCTTGTCAGTAAAAGTATGATTGATAATACGGCTCATTATTATTTGAATGGTAAGGAACATCATCACTATATGATATGTACTTCTTGTCATCGTAAATTTAAAATTAAATGTCAGTTTGAAGGTATTATTCAAAATGTACAAAATCAAAATAATTTTAGAGCAACCCATCATGATATTACAATTTATGGGCACTGTGCTAAATGTGATAAAGTTTAAACTTCCAATCGGAAGTTTTTTCTTTGAGCGTAATAATTGCAACACTTTCTATTCAACGCTATCATTAAAGAGGTTAAGGAAAGAGGTTGTCAATATGAGTAAACGTAAGATTAGAAAATTAGTACAAGGGAAACGAGCAATTGATGGGGCAGGAGTACATCTGGTAAGAGTATTAGGTTACTACGATGTAAGAGACTTTGATCCATTTCTAATGTTAGATTCTTTTGATTCAAAGAATTCTGCAGATTATATTAAAGGATTTCCAATGCATCCACATCGTGGAATTGAAACCTTTACCTATCTTATTAAGGGTGAAATTGAACACCAGGATAGTCTAGGAAATAAAGGAACGATTCATGGTGGTGAAAGTCAGTGGATGAGTGCAGGAAGTGGGATTCTTCACCAAGAGATGCCACAACCAAGTGAACATTTGTTAGGACTACAGTTATGGATCAACTTACCAAAGAGTGATAAGATGTCGAATCCAACCTATATGGATATCACGGACAAGGATATTGCGACTGTGGAAGAGGATGGAGCAGTTGTACACGTGGTATCTGGAAAGTATAAAGATTATCATGGTGTAGAACCAAAACATGTAGATGCTTATATTTATGATATTGAATTATCAGCAGGAAAGAGTATTACGTTGGATACAAGAAAAGAAGATAATGTATTTATCTTCACAATTGTAAATGGTGTAGTTGTGGATGGTGATGCTATTCCAGAGAAAACAGCAGTATTGTTTGGTGAAGGTGAGAGTATAGAAGTAACGGCAAAAGAAGATGCAAGATTCTTATTCTTTGCAGGTAAACCACTACAGGAGCCAATTGTATGGGGTGGACCAATTGTTACCAATACGCAAGAAGAGTTGGAACGAGCATTTGATGAATTAGATAATGGAACGTTTATTAAACATAACGCAGTAGAAAACTAGGAGGAATGAAAGATGATTGAAGTAGGACAAAAAGCACCAGAATTTAATTTACCTGATAAAGATGGAAAGATGCATGCATTAAAAGACTTTAAAGGAAAGAAGGTAGTATTATACTTTTACCCTAAAGATAATACACCTGGATGTACTAAACAAGCTTGTGCATTTCGTGATAACATGAATCGATTCAATGATAAGAATGTTGTTATTATTGGAATCAGTAAAGATTCACCTAAGTCACATCAGAAGTTTGCAGATCAATTTGATTTAAATTATTTAATTTTATCTGATGAAGATTTACAAGCAATTGAAGCATATGGTGTTTGGGTTGAAAAGAATATGTATGGTAAAAAGTATATGGGAGTTAGTCGTTCAACCTTTGTGATTGATGAACAGGGTATTGTAGAGAAAGTATATAAGAAAGCAAGTCCAGATAAAAATGCTGGAGATATTATCGATTATTTAGAAAGTGATGAAAGCCATTAAGTTTGGCTTTTTTTCTTTTTGATCCATCCATGCTTTTCCCACCACTCAACATCAACAGGATTATACCCTAATCCACGTTGAATGTTTTGGTTCATAAAAAATATGAGTCTACCCTTAAGATTAAATCTCACATTACCAGACAGCTTATTAATTTTACTTGCCAGTTTATCCGTTTTTATATCTATCTTATTTCTTATTTTACCACTTACATCATCCCAGGATGCTGCAGCAACAGTAAAGGGTAACTGATAGATTTGACCTACTGCCCACCATCGAAATTGAGTAGCAATCTGTTTAGTTACAGTCTTTGCACCCATACTAGCGGTTGTTGAAACCGCAACAGCTATTTTCTTTTTCATTTCTCCATCAGGACGATGGCTCATCCATCGATATGCTAAGTGATCAAAGAAGGCTTTCAGCTGACCACTCATGCCCATTACATAGTTGGGAGAATCCATAATAATTACATCAGCATTTTCTAAAGCTGTAATGATTGGATTTAGTTGTTTGCGATGTGGACAGAGATGTTCATCTTTAAAGATACACTGAAAGCATCCTACACAATAGGAAATATCATTAACCGTAAATTCACTAATATCTTCTTTACTGCAGTTTAATTTACTTACTAATGTATGAGTTAAATGGTAGGTACTACCATGATGTGTTTGTCCGTGAATGATTGTTACTTTCATATTGATTATACCTTTCTTAATTAGGCTAACGTTCGATAGCCTAATTGTAAATCCATTTCAGTAATAAGTCAATATGTGAATCCAACTTATTAACACATAGTTTATGCAAATATAAAGTTGAACTTTATATTTGCATAAAAAAGATAAGACTCATTAAGAACCTTATCTTTTCGTTTATTTATTTGTTGTAATACTATTCACTTCTTAATGCTTCTACTGGATCTTTCTTAGCAGCAAGTTTTGCTGGGATAAATCCACCAATCAATGTAAGAATCATACTGATTGCAATCAAGATAAGTGCATGAATTGGATTCAGTTGTGCTACATTTGCAAGACCTGACATACTTTCGATAATTGAGTTTGCAGGAATTGTAAGTAGCTGAGCAATACCAATACCAATTAATCCAGAACACAATCCAATGATAAATGTTTCTGCATTGAATACGCGGGTAATATCTTTCTTTCTCGCTCCAAGAGCACGTAAGATACCAATTTCTTTTGTTCTTTCTAGTACTGAGATATAAGTAATAATACCAATCATAATTGAAGATACAACTAATGAGATTGCTGAGAAGGCAATTAATACAATTGTAATTGCACTCATAATATCACCTGATAGGGATGAAATCATTGCAGCCATATCTGTATATTGAACGGTGTCATCAGCATCTTTACCCTCGTTATAAGCATCTAAATATTCAACTACTTTATCTTTAGAATCAAAATCTCTTGGGTAAACATATACTGCTACAGGAGTTGACTGCGCACCTAGGTAACCCATCATTGTTTCTTTTGTATTTGTACTACCTTCAGCAGTATCAAATGGTTGTCCACTAAGAACATTGTAGTCTTTTCCTTCTTGAGCCTTAACGATTGCCGAGTTTTCGTTCTTGCTGATGATTTCATCAACAATAGCACTTGTGTAAGCAAGTCCACTACCATTTGTGATCATTTCCTTATCTTCCTTACCACGAATGATTGCCTGAACTTTTAAAGTGATTGTATTGTCACTGTTATACATTACTTCATAGTTATTGTTCATCATGAAGTAATCACCAACTTGTGTATAGTAGTCATCATTTAATACTACTTTTACTTCTTTGTTCATAATATCTTCAAATGAAATCTTTTCATCACCTTCAACATCAAATCCAAGTTGTTTTAATGCTGCAGAAGATACTTGGTTACTGCTATCTACCTGTAATACAATTCCAGGTTTTGTTTCATCTACTTCACCTGCTAATGTATCGTATAGTTTATTTACGATTCCATTATCTGTACTGTCTTCTGGTGGGGTAGGCAGTAATGTCCATTGGTCAAATTGACTAGAAAAGTCAATTTGGCTATATCCATTTTTCTCACTGTGAGTCACAATGTTCATTACTGTTGTTTTTTGATAGGCAATTCCAGCTACATACTTTTGATCTAACTTTTCAATATACTCAATATAATCATCTGTAATCTTATTTGTATGCATCATTGATTCCATCATATCTTCCTGTACGATGACATCTTTTGCAGTCGGATATTTTTCATTATCACTGCTGCCACTCATTGATGACATTGTGTCTGAATCTAACTGCATTGCCTGTTGAGAAATTGTAATTGGCATCTGTGACAATGAATCTTGTTCAAATGCATCAATCTGCATTTGGAATCCATTTGATAATGCAAGAATTAAGGCAATACCAATAATCCCAATACTTGAAGCGAATGAAGTAAGAATCGTTCTTCCTTTTTTCGTTCTAATGTTATTAAATGATAATTTAAGTGCTGTTAGATAACTCATTGCTGTTTTACGAATATTGAAGTTTGTTTTATCATCTTCATTATCCTTAATTGGATTTGAGTCATCTACTACATTACCGTCTTTTAAGTTAATAATACGATTTGCATAAGTATCTGCTAACTCAGGGTTATGTGTAACCATAATAACTAATTTATCTTTTGCAATCTCTTGAATCAATTCCATGATTTGAACACTAGTTTCACTATCCAATGCTCCAGTAGGTTCATCGGCTAAGATGATATCTGGATCATTTGCTAATGCACGAGCAATTGCAACACGTTGCATCTGACCACCAGATAATTGACTAGGTTTTTTATGAGCATGCTCTTTTAACCCAACTCTTTCTAATACTTCTAGTGCTTTGGCTTTTCTTGTTGAAGAACCAACACCACTTAAAGTCATACCCATTTCAATGTTAGCCAGCACTGAAATATGAGAAATTAAATTATAACTTTGGAATACAAATCCAATACAGTTATTACGATAAGCATCCCAATCCTTATCTTTAAAGTTTTTTGTACTCTTATTATTAATAATTAAATCTCCACTATCGTATCGATCTAATCCACCAACAATATTTAACATTGTTGTTTTTCCACTACCACTTTGACCAAGAATTGCTACGAATTCATTTTTACGAAATGATAATGAAACTGATTTTAATGCATCTTGTACAAAGTCCCCAGTTTTATAACTTTTCCTGATCTTCTCTAGTTTTAACATATACTTTCTCCTCCATTACAATTGATACTATATAACGTATAATATCATATGTCAAGTATTATTTGTCTTAATGTGTTAATACAAACGATTATACCCCTATTTTGTATAGAATACAATTAGTTTTTTTGACTTCTCTATTATATAAATTTGAAGAATTTATACTAGTTAATTTCGCCAAGTGGTAATTTTCTTTCGGTAAGAGGACAAAAAAAGCCACGTTAAGTGGCTATAGGTACTTCTTTACAAATGTGTCAATGGTAGTCCAGTACGTTTCGCTATCTACTAAGTGAGATTGTCCATGTCCAGCACCTTTAATGACTAGTTTTTCTTTTGGTGCTGAACAAGCTTCATATACTTCATCCAACATTGAGAAGGGTACAAAGGTATCCGCATCGCCATGAATGAACAGAGTAGGTGTTTTTGATTTCACTACCTGATCAATAGGACCATCCTTTAGATTGTATCCAGCACGAATTCCAGTTACTACATTTGCAGCATCCATAAATGGAGTTGCAGGTAGTGAGAAGAGTGAATCTAATTGGTAGGAGAAGATATCCCAAGTACTGGTATATCCACAATCTTCAATTGCCAGTTTCACATTGTCCGGAAGTTCTTCACCCGTTGTATTCATAACGGTAGCAGCACCCATACTTACTCCATATAGAATAATATTGTAGTCTTTGTTTTCTTCCAGCAGACTATCAATCCAGGCAACGATATCAAGACGATCATCCCAACCCATTCCAATGTAATCACCTTCGGATTGACCATGGCCTCGTAAATCGGGAACTAATACGTTGTATCCCATATTATAGAAATGATCTGCACTGATTCCCATCTGTAAGGCTTCTCCCATATATCCATGTACAGCGATTACATAAGTATCACTGTCCTGGTTAAAGTCATAGGCATGTAGTTTTAAATCATCATTTGTAATAGTACGATCTTTGTATTCGGTATCAGTAAAGAAGTTATCTTCCACTTCAAAGCTTTCTTCGTTCTCTGTATCTTCATTATTAAACACCATACTTTTGTCAGTATCTGGATTTAATGCAAGGTCATAAAAATAGTTACCAATAAACCCAAGTCCAACGATACAGACAATCAAAAGTGAAACAATAACGCCAATAATAATTTTTGTTCTTTTTTTCATAATATTTTTCTCCAACAATTAGTAGTATAACATAAAACCACGATGAACATTGATTAAAATGAACACTATGAAAAAAGTATGAAAATGTATGAAAAAAAGAGGTGAAGTTTTCAGGTTTCTCTATATCAAACTCATTTGAAAATGAGTATAATAGTAACATAATCTTTCAAAATGTATAGATGAGGAATGCGGAGGTTTTTTTGTATGAGATTAGATGACATGAAGATAGTGAAAAAAGATAATACACTAGAAAAATTTAACATTGATAAGGTAGTAGTAGCGATTAATAAATCAGCGTTTCGTACGTTGTATTCGTTTAAAAGTGATGAAATTGATCGTATTTGTCAAGATGTAGAAACAAAAGTAGAAGCGTTGGATGATGATTGTATAACGATTGCGGAAATGCATAATATTGTAGAAGCAGCTTTGGAGATGACAAACCCTTCAGTAGCAAAGAGTTACCGAGATTATCGTAACTATAAGAGTGACTTTGTACATATGCTGGATGAAGTATATAAGAAGAGTCAAAGTATTATGTATATCGGGGATAAAGAAAATTCAAACACAGATAGTGCGCTTGTTTCAACGAAGAGAAGTCTTATTTTCAATGAGTTAAACAAAGAACTATATAAGAAGTTCTTTTTAACGACAGAAGAGTTGCAGGCAGCTCGTGAAGGGTATATTTATATCCATGATATGAGTGCTCGTCGTGATACAATGAACTGTTGTCTTTTCGATGTGGAAAATGTACTAAGTGGTGGTTTTGAAATGGGTAATCTTTGGTATAATGAACCAAAAACATTGGATGTAGCATTTGATGTTATTGGTGATATTGTATTGAGTGCCGCCTCTCAACAGTATGGTGGTTTTACTGTGCCTAATGTGGATTTGATTTTAAAACCATATGCGGAAAAATCATTTAAAATTTATGTAGATAAATATGTAAATATGGGATTAGACCAAGCGAAAGCAGAAGAAATTGCGATGAGTGATGTTGAAAGAGACTTTAAACAAGGATTCCAAGGTTGGGAATACAAGTTTAACTCAGTATCTAGTAGTCGTGGAGACTATCCATTTATTACAGTATCAATTGGTACTGGAACGAGTCGCTTTGAAAAGATGGCAAACATTCAAATGTTGAATGTAAGAAAAGAAGGACAAGGGAAGAAAGGTCATAAGAAACCAGTATTATTCCCTAAGATTGTGTTCTGTTATGATAAAAACCTTCATGGTGAAGGAAAACCTTTAGAAGATGTATTTGAAGCAGGAATTGAATGTTCTGCAAAAACAATGTACCCAGACTGGTTAAGTTTAACTGGTGAAGGATATGTTTCTGATATCTATAAACAATATGGAGAAATTATCTCACCAATGGGATGTCGTGCATTCCTGTCTCCATACTATCGTCGTGGTGGTTTAAAACCAGCAGATGAAAATGATTCTCCATTCTATGTTGGACGTTTCAACATTGGAGCTATTTCATTACATTTACCAATGATTTATGCGAAAGCACAACACGAAAGTCGTGATTTCCATGAAGTATTAGATTACTATATGGAATTAATCCGTAACTTACACTTACGTACATATGATTACTTAGGTGAAATGAAAGCAAGTGTAAACCCACTTGCATATTGTGAAGGTGGATTCGCTGGTGGTAATCTTGGCTTACATGACAAGATTAAACCATTGTTAGACAGTGCAACTGCTTCTTTTGGAATCACTGCATTAAATGAACTGCAAGAACTTCACAACAAGAAATCACTTGTGGAAGATGGTGAGTTTGCGATTAAGACATTAGAATACATTAACCAAAAAGTAAATGAGTTCAAAGAAAAAGATGGACGTCTGTATGCAATCTATGGAACTCCTGCAGAAAACTTGTGTGGATTACAGGTACAACAGTTCAGAAAGAAATATGGAGTAATTGAAAATGTTAGTGACCGTGAATATGTAAGTAACAGTTTCCACTGTCATGTTAGTGAAGAAATTACACCAATCCAAAAACAAAACTTAGAAAAACGTTTCTGGGACTTATCAAATGGTGGTAAGATCCAATACGTAAAATATCCAATTGGATATAATGTAGATGCAATCAAAACCTTAGTACGTCGTGCTATGGATATGGGATTCTATGAAGGTGTTAACCTTTCATTATCTTATTGTGATGATTGTGGTCATGAAGAATTAGAAATGGATGTATGTCCAAAATGTGGAAGTTCTAACCTTACAAAAATCGATCGTATGAATGGTTACCTTTCTTATTCAAGAGTAAAAGGTGATACTCGCTTGAATGATGCGAAAATGGCAGAAATCAAGGAAAGGAAATCTATGTAATGCGTTATCACAATATAACAAAAGATGACATGCTGAATGGGAAAGGTCTGCGCAGTGTTTTATGGTTGGCAGGTTGTGCCCATGCCTGCAAAGGTTGTCATAACCCAGTTACCTGGAGTTTACAGGGAGGACTGGAGTTTGACGATGCAGCGAAAGAAGAATTATTTGAATCTTTGTCATATGATTATATTGATGGCGTAACCTTAAGTGGAGGGGATCCACTTCATCCTGCGAATCGTGAAGGTGTAGAAAAATTACTGAAAGAATTAAAAGAAACCTATCCAAATAAAACGATTTGGGTGTATACTGGATATGAATATGACGACATATCCGACTTGGATTTACTTGCGTATGTAGATGTATTAATCGATGGTAAATTTATTGAAGAACAACTTAGCCCAAGTATTCACTGGGTTGGAAGTAGTAATCAAAAAGTAATCGATGTACCAGCAAGCAGAAAATTAGATCAGATCGTGTTGTATAACGGATAGGAGATTGAATGAAAAAGATAGCACAGTTTTATAAAGTAAGTTTTGAGGAATTTAAAAAAGCATTTGAAGATATGGAAGATGATACAGTGCAGGCAATGTATGACGAAATCAAATTACCAAAACGCGCAACCCAAGGAAGTGCAGGATATGATTTCTTTGTGCCTTATGACTTAGTATTAAAACCAAATGAAACAGCAAAGATACCTACAGGTATTCGTGCTAAGATGGAAGAAAACTGGGTATTAAAGTTATATCCAAGAAGTGGATTAGGGTTTAAATATCGTTTACAGTTAAATAATACAGTTGGAATCATTGATTCAGATTATTATTTCTCTGATAATGAAGGTCATATCTTCGCGAAAATCACCAATGATACAAATGAAGATAAAACGATTGAGTTAAAGAAACACGATGGTTTTATGCAAGGTATCTTTATTGAGTATGGAATTACAGTTGATGATGATGCAACTGAAGTCCGTAATGGTGGATTTGGAAGTACAAGCAAATAGTAATTAGGTTATGGTCTTATGATCATAATCTTTTTTATTTACAATAATAGCGAATAATATTATAATATAATTATAAGATATAAATTAATACAGAGGTAATGTTATGGAAGATGATAAAGATAACTTTATAGGGCGTGAAAAACACAACTATATGTCATGGAAAAGGGTTACTATAACAAGTGGTACATTAGCTGTAGCGACAGTTCTTATACAAGCATTTGCTAGTGTCTTTTTCCACATTAATTATTCTCATTACCCATCTGTAATTGTATTGATGGCTGCAATTTTCATTCTTCCTTTTATTTATGCGCAAAATGAGAGAGGAAAACTTCCAATTATTTTGTGGTTGGAAGGATTGGCACTTCTTTTCAATATGTTTCTTATCTTTCCAAAAGAATCTTGGTTACGCTTTGCTGTTCAAGCTGTAATAGCAATCATTTTGTTTATTACGTATAGGAAGTACAAAAATAAATTGTTTTAAATTATCAAAGAAAATGCACCTATTTTATTAACTAGGAAAGTTCTCTAAAAGATAAAAGATTAAATAGATATATTAATGATTCGATAATGAATAATTATAAAAATACAAGACTTTTAATAGTAAAATTATCATGGTAAACTATAAACAATAAAGAACTACAATTGAATCGTTGACATAATATTATAAACCAATAAAAAGGAGTAATACTTATGCCAAAAACTATCTCTCAAAGTCAACGATTCTATCTAAAGGATTTAAGTGAATCTCAAGTGAATTGTATCCATCATGATTTAAAAGTATATAGTCGAATGTATCGTTATACCTATCGCAGATGTTATGATGATACTTTTTATAATGTGAAAATGGGAAAAGGATTTCAAAAGAAACTAAAAGCAAGATATGGAACTAGTGACTATATGCCACTTAGTGTGATAAGTGATGTCAAAGCAAAAATAAAGACAAGTATTCAAACTCAAAAGTTTCATGAAAAGCGAGTAACTAGAGAACATAAGAATATTCAAAATAAGTATAAGAAAGTCGAAAAACAATATCTGCAGTTCAAGAAAGTGCACAATAGTCTAATTGCAATCTCACAAGGGAAGAACGAAAACTTACATATCTTTAAGGGATGTGGGTTTTCATATACCAAACATAATACAGTCATAGTTGACGGAATAGAAATGAATCTGTATTTATTTGAAGAGCTATATATCAAAGTAATGATGAAATGCTTGAACCATCGATTGAAGATGTTGCTGTGGAAGATGAAAAGAAAGAAACAAGAAATAGCTAACTACAAGAAACATCCAAAGCAAATCTGTTTTGGAAGTAGTAGACTATTCAAAGCCCAATATACAAAAGAAGAGTATATCAATAATCATCAAAAGTGGAGAGAAGACTATCTACATCAACGGAATAAGCAAATGGTCATCCAAGGAAGAAGGCAGGGTAAATATGGTAATAACTTATTCAAATATGAACTAGATAGTAATACCATGATGTATCGAGGAATCAAAGAAACCATCTACTTACCAATTCAGTTTCATTATCAAAAAGAACTACTAGAAGAGAAAGTGAAGTTAAAACATAATACACCAGGAAAAGCAATCTGCTATGTATTAGAACACCATAGAAATTACTTTATTATCAAAGCAGTATTAGAACTACCAGAAAAAGAAACAACCACTACAAAAGAAGATGGAGTAGTAGGTATTGATATCAATGTAGATCATATTGCACTTACAGTAACTAATAAGCATGGAAATATCATAAATACTAGAAAAATCAATTACAGATTAAAACGAAAAACAAGTAATCAAAGATTATGGATATTACGAGAAGTGAGTAAAGAAGTGATTAATATTTGCAAACAACATCAAAAGACATTGATTATTGAGAACTTAAACTTTACTCATAAAAAGCAACAAATGAAATACAATAAAAAACGAGTAAATGAAGTGTTGAGTAATTTTGCCTATATGAAAATAGTAGAAACAATTGAATCAAGAGCATACAAAGAAGCAGTTGCAGTAGAAAGAGTAAATCCAGCTTATACAAGTAAGATAGGCAAAGAGAAATATCAGCAATCAAAAGGACTCAGTACTCATCTAGCAGCAAGTTATGTAATTGCAAGAAGAGGAATGAGTTTTGCAGATTAGAATATAAATATACTAAGAAAATAATAGATGGAACTATAATATTAATGCAATCACTAGTGGAAGATGATTGGTCGGTGTTATAGATGGAATTCCATCAAAGTACATACAAAAAAGATATATCTATTTCTTTATCGTACCACCTCGAAGTATGAGGAAGGGTAAAGAGAAGATATATCTTACAGGGCTTCAAGAAAGGTGCCTGGTATTAAATCTTTGTATTTAATATGATTTCGTAGAAATCATTTTCTTAAAATGTAAAGTCTTGATTGATAATCACCAGTTGATTCATTAGGAACTCCCTGTATTTCACCAGAAGATTCATCACTGATTACTAGCCCAGCATTCATTAGTTCACTTCCATAATGAGTGTATGAGTCATGTTGAATTTCATATTGAAGTTGTGGATTCAAACCATGTAAATGTAAACGACGATAGTGTGTATTTACTTCCTGCAAGATTCTTGAGTAACATACGATTGCCGTCTCTTGATCTTGAGATACCACCATCCATGCACTTTCATTACCAGCGAATGGAGATAGTAAACGATAGTACTTACCAAACTGAATTACTTCACGGTATTCTTTCATGAAGATAATCTGTTGTTTCATTTCTTCAATTTCATAATCTGATAGTTGTGCAAGGTCTAACTCATAGCCAAATGTTCCAAAATAGGCAATGTTTGCACGTAATGATAATGGAGTCTTACGGTGCATCTGATGATTAGGAATTGCAGATACATGAGCACCCATAGAAGAAATTGGATATCCATAAGAGGTTCCATATTGAATCTTAATTCGCTCTACTCCATCCGTATTATCACTAGTCCAGCACTGTGGTGCATAAGCAAGCATACCAGCATCATAGCGACCGCCTCCGCTCGCACAAGACTCAAACAAGATGTTTGGGTAACGTTTGATTAATCGCTCATACAAGTCGTAAACACCCAATATATAGCGATGAGTTATTTCTTCTTGTTGGTTGTTTGGATAATAGTTAGAGTATACATCTGACATACTTCGGTTCATATCCCATTTGATGTAATCAATATTTGCATGATCAAATGCCTTAACTAACATATCAAAGATATAATCAATAACTTCAGGATTTGAAAAGTCTAATACATATTGGTTACGACTATGATGTAATGTTCGTTCTGGAGTTTGTAACACCCACTCAGGATGGTTACGATATAAGTCAGAATCCTTGTTGACCATTTCTGGTTCAATCCATATACCAAACTGTAAACCCATTGCATGAATTTTTTTCGATAACCCATCAAGGCCATCAGGCAACTTCTTTAGATTGGTATACCAGTCACCAAGTCCAGCTAAATCATGATCACGTTTTCCAAACCAACCATCATCTAGCACAAATAATTCTATTCCCAGCTCTTTTGCTTTACTGGCAATTTCCAGTAGTTTATCTTCTTTGAAATCCCAATAAGTAGCTTCCCAGTTATTAATAAGGATTGGTCGGACTTTCTCCTTGTATAGTCCTTTTACTAAATGCTTGTTGAACAGGGAATGAATGCTTTGTGATAAACCATTTAATCCTGTATCACTAAAAAACATAACTGCCTCAGGAGTTTGGAATTCAGCCTTGGGTTGTAAATTCCACTGAAACGTATGTGGATGAATTCCATAAGTAATTCTACTGACGTCATAAGTATCTACTTCAATTTGTGCTAAAAAGTTTCCACTATACAAAATATGGAAACCAAATGCATCTCCATGATGTTCATTACAATCAGGTCGTTTTAGTATAAAGAATGGATTGAACTGATGTGAGGAATTGCCTCGTATTGATTCAATTGCCTGTATTCCATAATGTAATGGCTGACAAGAAGGGAATCGTTCCCTTGACCATGCACCAGTAAACATCATCATTTTATAATCCTTATCCGGCAAATCAAGAGACATACTCATAGCCTGATTTAACTTTAGGTTTTGGTTGCCATGATTGACTACTTTGACACTTCTTGCAATTGCAGGATAATCATCAAAAATAGTGTAATTCAGATAAAGCGTTACATCTGTTACTGTATCTGTACATTCAATGGACAATGAAGTACTTTCACTATCTGTTGCATAGGTATGTGGAAGATGTTTGATATCTTTCTTTCCTTGCGTAATTGTATGTGATTTATATTCAAAGTTTGATAGTTTACTTCCATTCTCCTGTTCAATTTCAATTGCAGGTAATCTGGTATCTCCACTTCCATAAACTGGATATTCCTGTTTGATGTGTTCCATTGAGAATAAAGATTCTCCTAAGTTTTTATATGCTGCCATTGGACGACGAATGACTTCTAAAAGATAATCATAAGATTCGCTATTTTCAATTCTCTTTCCAAAGTATAATTGTCCAAGTTGATTGTTCTCTAAAATTTTAAATATATAACTGATTTGATTGTTGTAAAGGTGAAAGGTTTTACTTTCTTCATGATAGTTAATAGGCATAAAAGTACCTCCTACTGACATCTTATGAAAGATACCTGCTTATAGTCAATATGAATAATTTTAGATTTATAGAAATATTTTAAGAACTTTGTCAGAATAGCTATAAATCAGTTGGAAAGTTTTGAATTGTAGTAAATGGGTTTGGTATAATGAAGAGGAATAGGGGATCACATTATGAACATAGAAATCTGTAAAATTTTGATCGTGGATGATGAGTACATTATTCGACAAGGAATTGTACACTTTTTAGATTGGGAAAAAAACGGTTTTACAATTATTGGTGAAGCTGCAAACGGCAGAGAAGCACTGGAGATTATAGAGAAAGAACGACCTCATATTATCTTGTGTGATATTGTTATGCCAGAAGTAGATGGAATTGTCCTTTCAAAAAAAGTAAGAGAGTTATATCCCGATATTAAGATTATTGTATTGAGCAGTTATGGTGATTTTGATAATGTTAAGCAAATGTTTTTAAGTGGAGTTTCCGATTATATTTTAAAGCCAACTTTGAATCAGGTGACATTGCTTGAATCCTTACAGAAGGTAAGAGCAACCATTGAGAAAGTAGATTTTATGGAATCAAAAGCAACTCCATTATCTTCTTACTTATCTCAGATTCTTTTAGGATTTGATAATATGGATAAAGTGGAAGATGAGTTCTTTAACTATCCATACTATTATCTCTTGGCAATTAATATCAAAGGATTATCCAATAAAGAAGAGTTAGAATCTTTCTATAATCAGAAACTATCATCAGTAACTGGAGATAATCAATACTGCGTATTACGTCTTTCTGACGAAGTACACGCGGTATTGTTTGCAAGTGATACAGTATTTGATATGGAAGAGAAACTGCTGTCAATGATGCCTTCTTCAATGTCAGAATGCATTCTATCATTGAGTAGCGCGTTTGAAGAACAGTTTCTATTAAAAAATATTTATGAAGAACTTGTGGAATCCTTTGAAAATAGATTTTACTTAAAAAAAGGAGATATTATTTGTGAACGCACAAAAGTTACAATTACTTCATTAGAGAAATTTGATATTCATATTTATAATGACTTACTGTATCGTTTACAGTTAAAAGATGCACTAGAGATGTTGCAGGAGTTTGTAACTCATGCTTTAGAGATGAAAAATAATCCTAGAGAGCTAAAAGCATTAATTGGAAACTCCTTATATTCCTTCATAACGACGATGGAAGAACATCATATAAATTCTGATTATATTCATGAGTTTAAACTAACTGCGTTAAGTGCGCTGGAATCTAGTATTGATGCAACCCAGTTAGAAAAAGAATTTAAAAAAGTAATTAGTGATTTAAGTGTAGTAGTTGATAATTATCATTTAGAAAAGAATGAAGATATTATGAATCAGATAGTGAAGTATCTTCATTTGAATTATAAACAACCCTTAACTCTTAATAAAATTGCGAATGAGTTTAACTTTAGTTACAGTTACTTATCTGCTTATTTTAATGAGCGTTCAGATTTATCATTTAATGAATATTTAAATAAGATACGAATTAATAAAGCGGCAGAATTATTGCGTTCAGGAAAAGCAAATATTAGTGAGGTTGGATATGAAGTAGGTTTTTCTGATCACAGTTATTTCTGCAAGGTGTTTAAAAAACAAATAGGAGTAACTCCAAGTGTTTATCGACGTGGAGGTATGATTCATGTGGAATAAATTAAAGCAGATGATTACCAATAAACGTTTCTTTATTCAGATTAGTATTACCGCAGGGATTGCGGTTATCATTGCGACAATGACCGTTTCTTTGTTTGTAATCAATATGTCAGAAGAAGTTTATTTAGATGCTTATAAAGACTTTAATGACAAAATTATGGATCAGGTTAGTGATGAATATTACCAGTTGCATGTAGATGTAGTAAATGTGCTTACACTGGCACAGGATAGTCAATCAGTAGAAGACTATTTCACAGAAGATAATCTGAGTTCAGTAGAAGAAGGACAGATTATTTATAAGATGAAGGAACAGATGTCAGATTATGGAATACTTCACCAGAAAGTATCTTCCAATCTGATGTTAGTTGGTTTCAATGGAAAAAAATATACTCCAGGTGCTGGATCGGGTACCGATAGTGCAGAGGAGATTTTATCTAGTGATATTATTCAGGATGCACTTTCACGCTCCGACCAAATTACTTATTATTATTCAGATAATGGATTTACAGGAAATACAAAAGATACAGATATAATTATGGCAGTAAAAGTACTTCGTAATTATTCATCTAAGAAAGAATACGGTGTTGCCATCATTATGATGAATGAAAAAGAATTTGCTTCTTATTATGAATCATTAATTGATAGTAAAATCAATAAAGTATACTGTGTGGATGCAAATGGAAAAATTGTATCTACCAATAATGCAGAATATGAAGGAACCCAAAATAATGAAATCAGTAATTTACTAGTGGATTATGAAAATGAGGAACAGTTTGAAGCCGATATCAGCAATAGCAAATATGCAGTAAGAGTAGCTGATTTTCCGTTTATGGAATTCAAGTTAATGAGTATGATTGATGAATCAGCACTGATGGCAGAAATTAATTTCTTGCCACCTGTACTTATTTTTACGCTTGCAATTTCAATTCTATTAATTGGGATTGTTGTAATATTACTTCGTAAATACTTTACACCTTTAAATGTAATCGTAGATCATATTCCTGAAATTATTGAAGGGGATTTTGATAATCAGATTGAAGTCGACAGTTCTGGAGAAATTATGGAACTGGCAGATGCTTTTAACTATATGCTGGATGGACTTAATAACTATGTTGATAATGTAGTGAAGTTAGAATCAGAAAAGAAACTATCAGAGATTCATGCACTGCAGATGCAGATCAATCCTCACTTCGTATACAATACGCTGACATCAATTAAATTCTTGATGTGGCAGAATAAAAATGAACAGGCAATACAGGCAATGGATGCCTTTATTGAGCTGTTACGTAATACATTGGGAAGTGATGAAGAGTACAGTACAGTACAATCAGAAATCGACAACCTGAAGAATTATGTTATGATTCAGAATATTCGTTACAATGATAAAGTATCAGTATCTTACCATATCAGTGAAGAGTGTAAGGAGTTAGAAATCGTAAAGATGTTAATGCAGCCATTTGTGGAAAATGCATTCTTTCATGCATTCCCAGATCAGGAACATGCAACGATTAATATCTTTGCCAGAATCAAAAAAGATTATCTGGTAATTGAAATTATTGATAATGGAAAAGGAATTGAAAAAGAAAAATTACAGTTATTACTTGAAAGCGACCATACTATGAAAAAAGGACTTTCAGGTTTAGGTATTAAAAATGTAAATAATCGTATTAAGTTATTATATGGAGATGATTATGGGGTAGAAGTATCCAGTATTCTTCATCAGGGAACCATCATTACGATTAAATTACCTGTACTACAAAAGAAGGCCCAATAATTGAGCCTTCTTTTACGATAAAATCAGTATTTAGTTTTCAGTGTAAAATGTATGAGACCTAAATTTCATATCAAAGTGAATAGGGTAAACCTGAAAGAATACGATTTTATTTAAGATGTATTATATCAAAAAATGAAAATGATAAAATAGAAAAAATTTTAGATAGAATAAGAATAATTTATGGTTTGAAAACTGAAAATGGTAAAAATTTTAGAACTTTGGTAATTCTTTTTGAAGCTACCTTTAAATCGTTGACAGCGCTTTCATTAGTGATTATAGTGTGGTTGTAAATGATCATTACGCTAATAAAAAGTTATGTTTATTTGAATAAAAAGGAGGCTGTTAAATGGCAAGCATTACATTAACAGGCATAAAAAAAGAATATGAAGGTGGTGTAGTTGCCATTGAAGATCTTGATTTAGAAATTCGTGATAAAGAATTTATGGTACTGGTTGGACCATCAGGGTGTGGTAAATCAACTACCTTACGAATGATAGCAGGACTGGAAGAAATTACAGATGGAGAACTTCACATTGGAGATCGCTTATGTAATGATGTAGCTCCTAAAGATCGAGATATCGCAATGGTTTTCCAAAACTATGCATTATATCCACATATGAATGTTTATAAAAATATGGCATTTGGATTAATGCAGCGAAAAGTAGATAAAGAAGAAATTGATGAAAAAGTTCAATGGGCAGCAGAAATGCTTGACCTAAAGGATTATCTAAAAAGAAAACCGAAAGCATTGTCTGGTGGTCAACGCCAACGTGTTGCATTAGGAAGAGCGATGGTACGTAATCCATCCGTATTCTTATTAGATGAACCATTATCAAACTTAGATGCAAAACTAAGAACTGGAATGCGTACACAGATATCAAAACTTCATCAGAAGTTAGGTACAACATTTGTATATGTAACACATGATCAGACCGAAGCAATGACGATGGCAGACCGGATTGTAGTTATGAAAGATGGAGTCATCCAACAGATTGATACTCCTCAAAACTTATATGCACATCCAGCGAATATGTTTGTTGCAGGGTTTATCGGTTCACCAGAGATGAATATGTTTGATGTAACTTTAGAAAAGGAAGAAGATAAATACTATGTTTCTTTTAATGGAATTCGCTTTCCAATTCCAGAAGGAAAAACCCCAATTGATTCACTAGAAGGTTTTGTTGGTAAAACTGTGGCAATGGGGGTTCGACCTGAAGATTTCCATGTTGAGAAAACAGTATCAGATTTGTATCCAGATAGTGTAGTAGAAATAGAAGTTGATCTTGTGGAAATGACAGGATCGGAAATGAATCTTTATTTTCAATACCAGGGAAAAGACATGGTTGTAAGAACCAATGCACGCTTTGGTATTCATAGCGGTGATAAAGAAAAAATCGCAATTGATGCTAATAAGATTCACTTATTTGATTTAGAAAGCCAAAAGGCACTCATTAAATAACGAAACGGGAGGATAATGAGAATGAAAAGATTATTGAAAGTCTTTCTTGTAACATTCATGGCACTAGGATTAGTAGCTTGTGGTGGAGGCGATAAAGACGAAACAGCTGAAAAGAGTAACAAGATTACAGTTTGGGCATGGGATGAAACATTTAATATCGCTGCAATGAAAGAAGCAGCATCAATGTACAAAGACATTGATCCAGATGTTGAAATCGAAATCGTTACGATGAGTCAGGATGACATCGTACAAAAATTACATACAAGTCTATCATCAGGAAAAATTGATGGTTTACCTGACATTGTATTGATTGAAGATTACCGTATTCAAAACTTCTTAACAGCATATGAAGATAGTTTTGCTGAAGTAGGAGATATTGTAGACGAAGAAGCATTTGATGAATATAAATTTGCTATCAACAAAGTTGATGACAAAATCTATGGTGTACCATTTGATTCAGGTGTAGCAGGATTATTCTACCGTACAGATTACATTGAAGAAGCTGGATATACGATGGAAGATATGGAAAACTTAACTTGGGAAAAATATATTGAAATCGGTAAAGCAGTAAAAGAAAAGACTGGTAAAGATATGCTTACATTAGATCCAAGTGATGTTGGACAACTTCGTATTATGATGCAATCAGCAGGTGCATGGTACATGGAAGAAGATGGAGAAACAGTTAATATTGAAAATAACCAGGCTTTAAAAGATGGTATAAAAATATACAAAGACATGATTGATGCTGGAATCGTAAAACAAGTATCTGATTGGGATTCATTTGTTTCAGCATTCCAACAAGGAGATGTAGCTACAGTTCCTACTGGATGTTGGATTTCAAGTTCAATTACAGCAGCAGATGACTTATCTGGAAAATGGGCAGTTACACAAATACCAAGAATGGAAGCAAATGCTGATTCAGTAAATTACTCAAGTATTGGTGGTTCTGGATGGTATATTATCAACAATGATAATGTAGATACTGCAAAAGCATTTATGAAAGATACATTTGCATCAAGTCCTGAATTAATGGATACATTAGCAACGGATATTGGAGTAGTTAGTACATTAAAAGAAGCTAAGAATACAGAAAGTTATGAAGCAGAAAATGAATTCTATAATGGACAACCAACATTAAAAATGTTATCAGAGTGGTCTGGAGAAGTTAAGGGTGTTAACTATGGATTACACACATATGCAATCGAAGCAGTTGTTGCAGAAGCAGTGCAATCAATCTTAGGTGGAGCAGATATTGATTCAACATTGAAAGATGCTCAAACCCAAGCAGAATCTGCAGTTGTAAACTAAGTATAAAAGCAAATGTCAGGACTGCTGTGATGGCAGTCCTGATTACTTATAAAGGAGGAGTTTAATTGAAACTTAGAAATAAACGTGTAAAAAACGGACTAAGTACTGGGGAAAATCGATTTGGATGGTTATTAGTATCACCAAGTATGATTCTAATTAGTATTCTTGTATTTATCCCAATGATTCAAGCTTTTATTACTTCTTTGCAGAGTGGATTAGCAAATAATCTGCAGTTTGTTGGATTTGATAATTACTTTAAATTATTGAATGATGCAACCTTCTTAAAGGCTGCAGGTAATACATTGTTGTATCTTGTGATACAGGTACCAATTATGATTGTTTTATCACTATTGATTGCATCAGTATTGAATGATCGAAAATTAAAGGGAAAAGCATTCTTTAGAACAGCTATCTTCTTGCCGTGTATTACATCACTAGTAGCATATTCAATTATTATGAAAAGTTTATTTAGTGGAGATGGTTTGATTAATCAGCTCTTACTGAATTTAAATCTGATTGCAGATCCAATCAACTGGATTACGGATGCGTTCTTTGCGAAAGTATTAATTATTATCGCAATTACATGGCGTTGGACTGGATATAATATGATTTTCTATTTATCAGGAATGCAGAATATTGATCCTTCGATTTATGAAGCAGCAGAAATTGATGGGGCTTCTACATTTACCAAGTTCACCAAAATTACTGTACCCATGTTGAAACCAATTATATTGTTTACAACAATTACGTCAACTATTGGTACGCTTCAATTGTTTGATGAAGTAGTAAATATAACCAATGGTGGGCCAGCAAATGCAACGACAACATTGTCACAGTATATCTATAATTTAAGTTTTAAATTTTCACCAAACTTTGGATATGCAGCAGCAGTAGCGTTTGTAATCGTAGTAGCAATTGTAGTATTATCAGTGATTCAAATGAAAGTGGGTAAGAGCGATGACTAAAAAGAAAGTACTAAGAGTATTAAAATATGTTATGTTAACTATTATTTCGTTTATATCTCTATTCCCATTTATCTGGATGTTGTTGGGTATGACAAATAATACAATGGATATTACTGCTGGTAAGATGCAGATAGGTGATCAGTTCTTTGCAAATATGAGTTCACTCTTTGCTTCTGATTTAGATTTCTTAGGAGCACTAAAGAACTCAGCAGTTGCAGCAATTGTTACAACCGTATTAGCGCTACTTGTATCATCTGCAGCAGGATATGCATTTGAAGTATATAAAACAAAACGAAGAGAAAGAATATTTAATATATTGTTGTTGAGTATGATGGTACCATTTGCAGCATTAATGATTCCATTGTTTAGAATCTTTTCACAGATATCTTCGATGGGGCTTGATGCAATTGGAATTGATTCATTTATATCATTAATTATTCCATCAGTATCAACCGCATTTCTAATCTTTTTCTTCAGACAGAATACAAAATCATTTTCAAAAGAAATGTTAGAAGCAGCTCGTATTGATGGCGTTAGCGAAATGGGTTTATTCTTTAAAATCTATATGCCAACGTTAAAAAATACGTATGCGGCTGCAGCAATTATTACATTTATGAATAGCTGGAATAACTATATTTGGCCATTAATTACAATACAGACACCAGACAAACGAACACTACCACTTGTTTTATCAGCAATGGGTGCTTCGTATACACCGGATTATGGAATGATCATGTGTGGGATTGTAATAGCTACAATACCAACAGCAATTATTTTCTTGGTAATGCAGAAATATTTTGTGGCTGGTATGTTAGGTTCCGTAAAATAAGCCATACATTGTATGGCTTTCTTTGAATAAGGAGAAATTATGTCGTTAGAAAAAAATATGTTAACAGGAAAACTATATCAGGAATATGGACATACCAGTGATGAAGATAAAGTCTATGAAAAGGTAATAGAGAAACAGCGTTACTTTTGTAAGGATCAAGTGTTTCTATATAATCATACACTTCCTAGCGAACAAGAAAAACGTACAAGTATATTAAGAGATTTATTGGGAAGTATGGGAGAGCATTGTTTCTTTGAAGGACCCATTCATTTTGCCTATGGATGTAATACCCACATTGGCAATTATGTATATGCTAATTTCAACTTCTCAGTTGTTGATGATATTGAAGTACATATTGGTAATCATGTGATGTTTGGACCTAATGTAGTAATCTCAGTAACGGGTCATCCATTGTATTATGAATATCGCAAAGATGGAGGACAATTTTCATACCCTGTTTATATTGAAGACCATGTATGGATTGGTGCTGGAGTTATTATCTTACCAGGAGTAACCATAGGAAAGAATAGTGTGATTGGTGCAGGAAGTGTTGTCACAAAAGACATACCAGAGAACTCACTTGCATTAGGTACACCATGTAAAGTGATTCGTGAAATATCGGATCATGACAAAGAATATTATTATAAAGATCAAAAAATGAATTTTGATTGGTAAGTGGAGGTAGTATGAACATTAATAAAGCAGATTTAGCTTGGCTGGAAAATCCCGAAGTATTCGAGGTTAATCGTAAACAGCCTTATTCAGATCATAACTATTATGCTTGTATAGAAGAAGCAAAACAGAAAGAAGAAATGAAGTGGAAACAATCCTTAAATGGAAAGTGGTATTTTGCTTATGCAAAAAATCCCAATGAACGAATTTCTGACTTTTATAAACCTGAATTTGATTGTCATCACTTTGATATGATTGAAGTGCCTTCGCATATTCAATTACAGGGATATGATCAGATTCATTACATTAATACATTGTATCCATGGGATGGAAAAGAACACTTACGTCCACCTCATATATCAAAGACCTATAATCCAGTGGCGAGTTATGTGAATTACTTTACTCTAGATGATGATTTAAAGAATCAAAAGAGTATTGATCTGGTATTTGAAGGAGTAGAGTGTGCATTTTATGTTTGGTTGAATGGAACTTTTATTGGTTACAGTGAAGATACTTTCACAAACACCACGTTTGATATTAGTGAAACAATCCAAGATGGAGTTAATAAATTAGCTGTAGAAGTATATAAGTATAGTAGCGCAAGTTGGCTGGAAGATCAGGACTTCTTTCGCTTCTCAGGTATCTTTAGAGATGTTAGTTTATATGCCAGACCTAAGATTCATATAGAAGATATATTTGTTCATTCAATCCTAAAGAATAATTATCAAAGTGCAGATATACAGGTTGACTTAAAAACTAGTCATCAAAAGGGAACGCTAGAAGTTACAGTATATGACCCAATTGGAGAAGTTGTGTATGAAAGTAATCAAATGACACTTACATCATTTAATTTTTCATTAGACGATGTACAACTGTGGTCAGCTGAACAACCAAATCGATATGAACTATATCTTCATATATATGATGAAAACAATAATCTTATTGAAGTAGTACCTCAATCTTTTGGGATTCGTGAATTCAAAATGGATCAGGGAGTAATGAAGCTAAATGGAAAACGTATTATTTTTAAAGGTGTGAATCGTCATGAGTTTTCTTCTAAAAGAGGACGCTCAGTTACCAAAGAAGATATGTTGTTTGATATTAAATTTATGAAGCAACACAACATCAATGCTGTTCGTACCTCGCATTATCCAAACCAGAGTTTATGGTATGAACTTTGTGATGAGTATGGAATTTATCTGATTGATGAAACAAACTTAGAAAGTCATGGTTCATGGCAGAAGTTAAGTGAATGTGAACCATCATGGAATGTTCCTGGTAACTATCCACAGTGGAAGGAAGTAGTGTTGGATCGTGCGAAGAATATGTTGGAGCGAGATAAGAATCATCCTTCAATATTGATTTGGTCATGTGGTAATGAATCATATGCTGGTGATAATATTGTGGCGATGGCAAATTACTTTCGTGAACGAGATAATACTCGATTAGTACATTATGAAGGTTGCGTCTGGAATCGTGACTATGAGGATGCAACGGATATGGAGTCACGAATGTATGCAAAGGTAAAAGATATAAAAGAATACTTGGATAATGATCCAAAGAAACCTTATATCTCATGTGAATATATGCATGCAATGGGAAACTCTTTAGGTGGCATCTCACACTATACGGATTTAGAACATGAATATGAAAAATATCAAGGTGGATTTATCTGGGATTATATTGATCAGGCAATTGAGTATACGGACCAATATGGCAAGAAAGTGCTAGGGTATGGTGGTGACTTTAAAGATCGCTACACTGACTATAACTTTAGTGGTGATGGAATTATTTTTGCAGATCGTAAAATATCACCAAAAGCACAGGAAGTGAAATTCTGCTATCAGGATATAAAGATTACTGTAAATGAGCAAGGATTTGAAATTAATAACCAAATGTTATTCACTAATACAGACAATTATACATTTGAATATATTGCCAAGAGTAATGATAAAATTCTTCAACAAGGCTTCCTCTCAGTATCTGTAAAGCCACTACAAACAAAACAATTTGATATCGATTGGATTACACCAGATTCTGAAGTAATTTATACGGTTCGTGCAGTATTAAAAGAAGATACAAAATGGCAGTCAAAAGGATATGAAGTAGCATTTGGACAAATGAGTAAAGGAAGTTATGAAGAGAAAGCAACAACAGGACAACCTCTGCAGATAGTAGAAGGTGATGGAAATATTGGAATCTATTGCGAGAACTTTAAAGCAATGTTCGCTAACAGTGAAGGACTGATTTCACTGAAGTATGATAATGAAGAGTACATTGCAAGGGCACCTAGACCAGTATTTTCTAGAGCCTCTACGGATAATGATCGAGGAATCAAACATGAATATACAAGTTCGATGTGGTATAGTGCTTCTACATTCTTCTATTGTCAGAAATTTGATTATGAAATAAAAAATGATGAGGTACAACTTCATTATGAGTATCTGTTACCAACAGTTCCACAAACAAGCTTTGATGTAACTTATACGGTTACATCACCTGGAGTTATAAATGTTGATTGTTTCTACCATGGACAAAATGATTTGCCTGAGTTGCCACTAGTAGGAATGTGCTTTAAACTGTATAATATAGTGGATAGATTTACATATCTTGGTGGTGGCCCGTTAGAAAACTATGCGGACCGAAAACAAGGCGCAAAACTAGATGTATACAGACAAGAGGTAAAGGATAATGTAACACCTTATCTTGTGCCACAGGAATGTGGAAACAGATGTGATGTTCGTTATGTGAAAGTGACAGATGAAAATGATAATGGATTGTCATTTGTCTCTAAGAATACACCATTCGAAATGAATGTATTGCCTTATAGTATGCAACAGTTGGAATGTGTTATGCACCAGGAAGAATTACCAAAATCTTATTACACATATGTAACAATTATGGCAAAACAGATGGGTGTTGGTGGTGATGACAGTTGGGGAGCTCCTGTACTGGATGAGTATCTGATTCAAGGTGATCAGGATATCCAATATTCATTTACAATCAAACAGGCCAAAGGAGGCAACTAGAGTGGAAAACTTATACACAGTAATTGAAAGAATTGAAGATGGATTTTTTGATAAGAAATTTGAAGAATTATATGTAGATAAAGCAGTCAGTGAAAGACAAAAAGAACGTTATGTAAGCTTGTTGAATCAGTATCATGAAGAGTTTGTAATTGATGATGTTTCAATTTACAGTGCACCAGGAAGAACAGAAGTAGGTGGAAATCATACGGATCATCAACATGGACGAGTACTTGCTGCTGCAGTTAATATGGATACAGTCGCAATAGTATCGAAAAGAGAAGATAATATTGTTCATATTATTTCTGAAGGATTCAATATCAAAAAAGTGGATATTAGTAATTTGGAGATAAATGAAAAAGAAGCAGGAACTTCAGAAGCCCTAATTCGTGGTGTTTGTGCAAGAATCAAAGAACTAGGATTTGAAGTAGGTGGATTCAGTGCCTATATGTCTAGTGAGGTGCTGGAAGGAGCAGGATTGTCTTCTTCCGCAGCGTTTGAAGTACTCATAGGAACGATTATTTCTGGTGAATACAATGACAATGCAATTGATGCAGTGGAGATTGCGAAAATTGGCCAATACAGTGAAAATAACTATTTCATGAAACCATGTGGATTAATGGATCAGATGGCAAGTAGTGTTGGTGGATTTATTACAATTGATTTTAAAGATCCCGAAAAACCAGTAGTAGAAAAAATTAATTATGACTTTGATTCATCAAAGCATTCACTTTGTATTGTTGATACGAAGGGTTCGCATGCTGACTTAACTGATGACTATGCATCAATTCCTACAGAAATGAAGAAAGTTGCTAACTACTTTGGTAAAGATTACTTAAGAGAAGTAGATATCAATGAGTTCTATAGTGATATTACAAGTCTAAGAGAACTTTGTGGTGATCGTAGTGTATTACGCGCTTACCATTTCTTTAATGAGAATGAACGCGTAGTCGATCAGGTAAATGCGTTAAATAGTAAGGACTTTGATCGATTCAAAGAGTTGGTAAAAGATTCTGGAAACAGTTCTTTTAAATACTTACAGAATGTTTATACGCCAAAAGATGTAGAAGAACAAAATCTTGCGATTGCATTGGCAATCAGTGAGAAAATACTCACAGATAATGGTGTATGCAGAGTACATGGTGGAGGGTTTGCAGGAACAATTCAAGCATATGTACCAAATGAATTATTAAATGAATATAAGGAAGCAATGGAAAAGGTATTTGGTGAGAATAGTTGTCATGTATTAAAAGTGCGTCCTTATGGTGGATATCAGTTTATATAAATAAGAAGGGAGAAATATTATGAAAGTTTTAGTATTAGGTGGAGCTGGGTATATTGGTAGTCATACCGTATATTCTTTGATTGAGAAACAACATCAGGTAGTAATTGTAGATAATCTGCAGACCGGATTTGAATCATTACTTCATCCCGAAGCAGTCTTCTACAAAGGAGATATTCGAGACAAAGAATTTTTAAGTAATGTCTTTGAAAAGGAACATATTGATGGAGTGATTCATTTCGCAGCTAACTCATTAGTTGGGGTCAGTATGAAAGAACCTTTGGAATACTTTGATAACAATGTATATGGAACTCAGATTCTTTTAGAAGTGATGAAAGAACACAATATTAAAAATATTGTATTTTCATCAACTGCAGCAACCTATGGTGATGTGAAGGAAATGCCAATTAAAGAAGATACATTAACGAATCCTACGAATGCCTATGGAGAAACCAAACTGGCTATGGAAAAGATGATGAAGTGGTGTGATTATGCATATGGAATCAAGTATGTAGCACTTCGTTATTTTAATGCCTGTGGTGCACATCCAAATGGCAAGATTGGAGAACTGCACAATCCAGAAACGCATTTAATTCCATTAGTGCTACAAGTTCCAGCAGGCAAGAGAGAATTTATTTCGGTATTTGGTGATGACTACGATACCAAAGATGGTACTTGTATTCGTGATTATATTCATGTAATGGATTTGGCAGATGCACATATCAAAGCTTTGGAATACTTACAAAAAGAACAGACAAGTAATATTTTCAATTTAGGAAATGGAGTGGGATTTTCTGTACTTGAAATTATCAATGCTGCGCAAAAAGTAGTTGGTAAAGAAATCAAGAAGGAAATCGTTCCTAGAAGAAGTGGAGATCCAGCAAGATTAATCGCTTCTAATGAAAAAGCTAAGAATGTTCTTGGATGGGATCCGGAATATACGGATATTGAAAAGATTATTGAAACAGCATGGAACTTTCATAATAAGAAATAAAAATGAATAAGTATATTGATGCATTTATTGATTATGGTTTACAACATCATTTGATTCACAAGGAAGATGAAATATATACAAGAAATAGAATGTTAGAGATTTTAGATTATCAGGAATATGAACCATCAAATCTTAAGGAAAGTTATGACCTTTCTCAGATTTTAGATGAGTTATATTCTTCGATGATCAAACGCGGATTATTAGAAGAAGGAAATAAACATAAAGAACGATGGGAATCACTATTGGTAGATTTATTAGTTCCTAAACCTTCGATGGTAATTCATAAATTTGGAGAATTATACAAAGAGAATCCTAGAACTGCAACTGATTATTATTATCATCTGGCGATGGATAGTAATTATATTCAAAGAGATCGCTTGCATTTAGATAAGAAGTGGAAAGTGGAAACCGAGTATGGAGTGTTGGATATTACGATTAATCTAGCAAAACCAGAAAAAGATCCAAAGGATATAGCAGCTGCGAAACAGGCAAAAAGCTCAGGATATCCTAAGTGTGTATTGTGTAGAGAGAATGAAGGGTATGCTGGAAATATGAATCATCCAGCACGTAGCCAACATCGTCTGATACCACTTAGTTTAAGAGGTGAAACTTATTATCTGCAGTATTCTCCTTATGTATACTACAATGAACACTGTATTATATTAAATGGAGAACACAAACCAATGCAAGTTGATAAAAATTTATTTATTGCATTGTTTGATTTTGTGGATATCTTTCCTCATTACTTTGTAGGTTCAAATGCCGATTTACCAATTGTTGGTGGAAGTATCTTGAGTCATGATCATTTTCAAGGTGGAAATTACACCTTTGCGATGGCAGAGGCAAAAACATCAAAACCAGTAATATCAGCGAAGTTTCCAGAGGTGGAATACAGTCGTGTATTCTGGCCTTTAAGTGTAATTCGTTTAAATAGTAGTAATCGTGAAAAGTTAATCAACTGTGCTAGTCATATCCTTGCATTATGGCGTAATTACAGTGATAAAGAGGCAGGTATCCTTGCGTATACAAAGGAACCTCATAATACGATTACACCTATTGTACGTAAAAAAGAACATGTGTATGAGATGGACTTGGTGTTACGAAATAATCGTACCAGTGAAGAATACCCAGATGGTATTTTTCATCCACATAAAGAATGGCATATGATTAAGAAGGAAAACATTGGTCTTATTGAAGTTATGGGGTTAGCAATTCTTCCTCCAAGATTATTGAGGGAGATGGAAGAACTAAAGAAGCTATGGATTCATAATGAAACTGATTTAACTCATGAAGACATGAACAAGTATCAGAAGTGGTATAACGATTTGAGATTGAATTATCCAAATATAACAGAAGATATAATAGATGATGTATTACAAAAAGAAATAGGTATGGTCTTTCTTCATGTATTAGAAGATGCAGGAGTTTATAAACAAACACAAGAAGGACAGAAACAATTTCAAAAGTTCTTAGATAGAATTGAAGGTGATTAAAATGAAATCTGAAGAATTATATAATTATCAGGGAAATCCTGTTTATGAATATACAATGAGAAATGATGAACTGGAAATAAGAGCACTAAATTATGGTGCTAGTGTTACTATGATACAGGCAAAGAATAAAAACGGTGTAAAAGAAAATGTAGTTGTTGCATATGATGATATAGAATCATATTTCACTCAGCCAGGACCTTACCTGAATGCAATGGTTGGACCTACTGCAGGTCGCATTGCCTATGGTAAGTATATGTTGGATGGTAAGGAACATACATTATCATTAAATAGTCCACCAAATCATTTGCATGGTGGTGCAACAGGTATTTCCAAACAGTTCTTTCATGCGGAAGAATTAAAAGATGGAGACAAACAGATTCTTCGTTTCACTTTAGATGTTGATCACAGTAAAGATGGATACAGTGGTACATACACTTATCAGATTGATTATATTCTTGAAGGAAATACATTTACGATTAAGTCACTTTGTGCACCTCAAAATAAGGGTATTGCCAATTTGACCTCACATATGTATTTCAATTTAAGTGGTGATCTAAAAGATAGTATCAATGGACATGAACTAAAGATTCCTTCATCAAAGAAAACAAAAGTTGATAAAGATAATTATCCTGGAGCGATTGTTGATATCGATAAGAATTCAGCCTTTGATTTTTTGAATTATAAAACAATTCTTCAAAACTTTGCGAAGGGTGATGAAGAATTTGAAATTACTAGGGGTTACGATACAGCATTTCTTTTGAATGAAGGAAACACAATAACTCTTCATGATAAAGAAAGTGGAAGATTAATGAATGTAACAACTGATCAGAAGAGTGTTGTTGTCTATAGTGCAAACTATTTTGATTCACAGTTAATCATAAATGAAAATAAAAAAGGATATCCTTTCTGTAGCATTGCTTTAGAAACGCAGGATATCCCAAATGGAATCAATATTGTTGGCGATGAAGGACGAGTATTTGATACACAACATCCTTACAAGCAGATAACAACTTATGAGTTTTCTATAAAATAAATTAATAAAAAGGAGAACCAATGGGATATGCAATAGTTGGGTATTTTGATGCTAAGTCTACAGAAGTAATAAATTCTTTATGGAGAAGTATGGCAGATTTAGAAGTAGATGATTATTTAATTCATTCAGAAAATACCCCTCATATAAAGTTATTGATATTAAACACTATTGATATTGTTAATGCAGAAGAAATATTACAATCTCTGGTTAAAAAAATTATGAAAGTAAATATACAATTTAAAACTTTTAGTTTTTATCCTAATGAAAAGCCATTTGTCTGCATTGATATTGTTGTCACTAAACAACTACTTGAATTACAGGGAGTAATACGAGAACAATTTGAAGATTATATAGATGAAGACATGAATATTTATTTTGAACAAGGAACCTGGAAACCAGATTGTCAGCTAACAACAGAAATAGATAAAAAGAAATTAGTAACTGCGGTTAATTATTTATTAAAGCAACAATTACCTTTTTATGGATTGCTTGAACGAATTGGTTTAATCGAATTTTATCCAGCAAAACAAATATATTCATATGAGCTACTATAAGTATTACTTTCAATTTATAAAGAAAAAAATTGTAGGAAAGGATGATAATCCTTAAACCTACAATTTTTATTTGAAATAATTAAATGGTATTCCATCCACCATCTACATTTAATAACTGACCTGTAATATAAGAAGATGCATCAGAAGCAAATAGTAATAATACTCCATCCAATTCTCCTTCTTTACCCATACGTCCCATAGGGCAACGTCCACCTACAAATTGTAGGAATGCATCATTAGAGGCTGCTGCTTGTGTCATTTCTGAAGCAAAGTAAGCAGGTCCAATTGCATTTACTGTAATATTATGTTGTGCCCATTCAGCTGCAAGAGCTTTTGTAAGCATTTGTACTCCACCTTTTGAAGAACAGTAAGCTGTAATTTGTTCAAGTGCTGGATGAATAGCAGTATTACTGTGAAGAGAACCAATGTTAATGATCTTTCCATATTTTTGATCAATCATTACTTTTCCAACTTCTCTTGCTACTACATACACACCAGTTAAGTTTGCATCAATTACTTTGCTCCATTCATCTAGAGTTTGATCTTCAGCTTTTGCATTAACTGCAGTTCCAGCATTATTTACTAGAATATCAATACGTCCAAATGTATCCTTAACTTCTTTTACCATGTCGATAACATTTTGTTCATTTGTAACATCACATGTTACGGCTAAACATTTTGTACCTTTGCTTTCTAATTCCTTAGCGAAATCATCCAGTTTTTCTTTTCTTCTTGCTGCAATTGCGATACTTGCTCCTTGTGCTGCAAGTGCTCTAGCGAATTGTTGTCCAAGCCCTGAAGAACCTCCAGTAACTAGAGCAACTTTACCAGTTAAATCAAACATATTTGTCATTTTGTTTACCACCTTTCTCAAAATAAGTTATAGTTGTCTAACCTCCTTATTATGCGCCTGTTAACTAGGTTAGTCAACTGATATGATGCTAAGAAATTAATATAAATTTATAGGTAAGATAACCTGATAAACGTAGTATAATAATAGATAGAAAGTGGAGGTAACTATGAAACCAAATGAGATAAAGCAAAATGTGTTTGAATTGATTGGAAAAGACTGGTGTTTAATCGCCGCAAGCAAAGATGACCATTATAATATGATGACTGCTAGTTGGGGAGGGTTAGGTGTTCTTTGGAATAAATCAGTTGCAACAATTTATATTCGTCCTCAACGATATACAAAAGAATTTGTAGATGACAGTGAATACTTTACATTGAGTTTCTTTGATGAATCTTATCGTAAAATGTTATCAGTTATGGGATCAAAATCAGGTCGTGATATTGACAAAGAAAATTATGAAGGATTACATGGAAGCATTAAGGATGGAGCAGTTTATTTTGAAGAAGCAAAACTGACATTGAAATGTAGAAAGATTTATCAAGATACATTGAAGTCTGAATGTTTTTTAGATGATTCAATTGAGGGTCATTATCCTACTCAGGATTATCATGATGTATATATTGGAGAAATCCTTGAGGTAATTGAGCGTTAATATGGATGTTGGGATTTTATTATTCTTACTATGTATCTTGGTAATCGTATTGATTGCAATGGTTGTGTTATTGCTGCGCAAGCAAAACCAGAGAGTTGATAACAAAGAAAATGAACGATTGCAGTTACAGATGACCAAACAACTGTTGGACTTTCAAAGTGCAATTACCCAAGCTCTGCGTAGTGATATGAATGTATTAAATGAAAATACCAATGATAAGTTGTTTAAGATGGAACATAATGTGAATAAACAACTAAATATGGGATTTGAATCAACTAGCAAAGTATTTCAGGAAGTTATGCGTCAGATTGGAAAAATTGATCAGACCCAGGAACAACTGAAATTATTGAGTTATGATGTTTCAAGTCTTCATAGCATTTTAAATGATAAAAAGACCAGAGGTATCTATGGTGAAATCGAACTTTATGGATTACTGGAGAATGCGTTTGGTTTAGACTATAATCGATATGCGAAACAATATCGATTAAGTAATGGAACGATTGTTGATGCTGTTATCTATGGTAATGATGCACTGGGAATGATTCCTATAGATTCTAAGTTTCCATTAGAGAATTTCAATCGTCTAATGGAACCGGAATTACCTGCAGTAAGAAAACAGGTAATTCAAAATGAATTTAAAAGCGATGTGAAAAAGCATATTAATGCAATTGCAGATAAATATCTGATTGTAAATGAGACAAGTGAGTTTGCATATATGTTCATTCCTGCAGAAGCAATCTTTTCTTATATCAATGCCAATCTGAGTGATGTAGTAGAATACTCTTATCAGAAGAAAGTATACTTGGTATCACCAACAACACTGATGGCTTATATCACTGCAATCAAAGCACTATACTTAGGTCAGCAGAAGAATGAAAGAATGCAGGAAATTCAGGAAGAACTGCGTAAACTAGCATTGGAATTTGATCGTTTCACCAAACGTTATGAAACCGTGCAAAGAGATTTTGAACGCTCTTATCAGGACATGAAAGATGTAATGATAACTGCAAATAAAATCGTTACAAGATTTCAAAAGATTGAAGCAGTAGAGTTCGATGAGGATGAGCATTAAATCTGGAGGTAATATGATAGTTACAGAACGATTAATTTTAAAACCATATTCTGATAATGATCAAAAGCGTATGATTGAACTGCTGACAAATAAAGAAATTAAAAAAACATTTATTATTCCTGATTTTGATACGCAGGAAAATGCAGTTAAGATGTTTTTTAAAATGAAAGATTACTCATTATCTGATGAACACTATGAGCGAGGAATCTATTATAATAACAATCTGATTGGTTGGATTAATGATGTAGATAGCAAAGATGATATGATTGAATTAGGTTATGTGATTGATCCAGAATATAGTGGTAGAGGTTTTGCGACAGAAGCACTGCAAGCTGCTATTAAAGATTTATTTAAAAATGGATATAATGAAGTAATTGCAGGTGCATTTGCATCTAATAAAGGTAGTTTTAAAGTAATGGAAAAATGTGGAATGAAACGAATAAACAAAGAAGAAGAGTTTGTTTACCAAGGTGAATTGCAGCATTGTATCTATTATTCTATTCGGAAGTATAAATAGTAATATTTAGTGATCATATTTATCTAAATAAATGACTTAGTTAGATACTAAAGTTAAGGACAATTATTCCGTTCTTAACTTTTTCTTTTTGTCTTGAAATAGCGTATGATAACGTAAACATGCATTGTTGAAAAATATGTATAAAAAAATAATAAAAATTTTACTCATTTGTATTGACACATTGATACAACGGGTGTATTATTTACTAGCTTAATAGTTAAGTTGGTTAACTATTTTCGGGAGGTGTTCATGTGCGATGAAAATAGAGTACATAAATTGAGAAGATTGATGTACCGATTTAAGAATGTTAGACGCCCTGAAAAAGGCAAAGATCATATGCGTATGCACGATATGATGATGCTTGTAGGGATTCAAAAAGTAGGAGATGGAGAGGCAGTTAAAATGTCACAGCTATCAAGCTATTTCAAAATTACTGCACCTGCTGTATCACAGATTATGCGTAAACTGGAAGATCAGGGATATATTGAGAGAATTATTCGTGATGAGGATCGTAGAAGTGTTTATGTGAAAGTCAGTGAGAAAGCAATCAAGGAAATCAAGATGATTCAAGCACATATGGATAAGACATTAGTTGATATGATTGATTATCTAGGAGAAGAGGATACAGACGAATTGATTCGTTTGTTGGATAAAGTGTTGGATTATGTGGACAAGCAGGAAGGAGTTAGGAAATGCTAAAGGTTCTTAAGTATGTAAAGAAGTACTGGCTAGCGTTAGTTTGTATCATAGCGTTATTATATGGACAAGCACAAGCCGAATTAGCACTGCCAGATTACATGAGTAATATTGTTACTTATGGTATTCAGACTGGTGGGTTTGATGAAGTTGTACCTGAGATTATGAGTCAGGAAACAATGGATAATGCAATGATATTTATGAGCGATGAAGATAAAGAATTTGTGTTATCACAATACAACTATCAAGAGTTCAAAGATATCGACAATAAAGATTTGCCATATGAAATCGATATGTCAGACAAAAGTGTTGTGAAAGACACTGGACTTTATGTTTTAAAAAGTGAGGTGTCGGATGAAAATTTCGATAAACTTACAAAAGCAATGGGTGAACCAATGTTGATGGTTAGTTCATTAGAATCAATTGCGAATGGTGATACTAGTTTAATGGAAGAAAAGGACAAGGAAAAGATTGAAGAAATGCTTGCTCAGATTCCAGAAGGTATGACAATTTTCGATATGATGAGAATGATGCCACAAGAACAATTGGATGAGCAGATGAAAGACTTCACTGCAAAATTTGATGCAGTTGGAGAATCAGCAATTGAAATTGCTGCTGCTTCAGGAGTGAAGGCAGAATATGCAAAATTAGGTGTAGATGTTGATACAATTCAAACAAATTATATTATGTCAACTGGATTAACAATGTTATTAATCTCATTAGGTGGAGGTCTTTGTGCTATTTTAGTAGGATACTTCTCTAGTAGAATGGCTGCAAAAGTTTCAAGAAACATGAGACAAGATACATTTGAAAAAGTTGAATCATTCTCAAGTACAGAACTTAACAAGTTCTCTACAGCATCTTTGATTACGCGTACAACAAATGATATTCAACAAGTGCAGATGGCACTTATTATGACCCTTCGTATTGCAATCTACGCACCAATTATGGCGTTTGGAGCAATCGTAAGAGTAATGAACTCATCAACAAGTATGGTTTGGATTATTGCCTTAGTTGTAGTGGTTATCATGGGAGTTATGATTACGACATTTGCAATTGCGGGACCTAAGTTTAGAATCATGCAAAAACTTGTTGATAAGTTAAACTTAGTAACTCGTGAATCATTAAGTGGGATGTTAGTTATTCGTGCATTCCATACGGAAGAAGTAGAAGAAGAACGTTTCGATGAAGCAAGTACAGCAAAACGTAAAGTAGATTTATTTACTTCACGTACAATGTCTGTAGTAATGCCAATTGTTACTTTTATCTTTAGTGCTACTTCATTATTGATTGTGTGGATGGCATCACATGAAATTGATTTAGGAACAATGCAGATTGGTGATATGATGGCATTTATTCAATATTCAATGCAAATCATTATGTCATTTATGATGTTGGCAATGATTTCAATTATGTTGCCAAGAGCTGGTGTAGCTGCAAAACGTATTTTTGAAGTATTGGAAACACCACTTAGTATAGCAGACCCTGAACATCCGGAAACATTTAGTGATGACATGAAAGGTTACGTCGAATTTAAGGATGTAAGTTTCCGTTATCCTGGAGCTGAAGAGGATGTATTACATGATATTAACTTCGTAGCGAAACCAAGACAGACTACTGCATTTATTGGTAGTACCGGAAGTGGTAAAAGTACAATTATTAACTTAGTACCTCGTTTCTTTGATGTTACAAGCGGAAGCATTGAAGTTGATGGATTGGATGTACGTAGTGTTACTCAAAAAGATTTAAGGTCTAAGATTGGGTTAGTACCTCAAAAAGGTGTATTGTTCTCAGGAACAATTGAATCCAATATTAAATATAGTGATGAAAATATGAACGATAGTGTTATGGAAGAAGCAAGTGAGGTTGCTCAAGCAACAGAATTTATTGATTCTAAACCAGAACGTTATGAATCAGAGATTGCTCAAGGTGGAGCAAATGTATCAGGTGGTCAAAAGCAAAGAATCTCAATTGCAAGAGCAATTGCGAAACAACCTGAAATCTTTATCTTCGATGATAGTTTCAGTGCACTTGACTTTAAGACGGATGCAAATCTTCGAGAAGCGTTATATAAACTTTGTCAGAAAACAGGAAGTACAGTTCTACTTGTTGGACAAAGAATTGCATCAATTATGAATGCAGATCAAATTATTGTATTAGATGAAGGTAAAATAGTTGGTAAGGGAACTCACAATGAGTTAATGAAATCATGTGAGGTTTATCAAGAAATTGCCTACTCACAACTAAGTAAGGAGGAACTTGAAAATGAGTAATAACGATACACAAACAAGAAAACCTCCTGTAACAAATGCTGGACCTGCTGGTGGACCTGGAAGAGGACCCGGAGGTGGAGGTGCTAGAGCTGGAGAAAAAGCGAAAGACTTCAAGGGTAGTGTTAAAAAGATGTTTAATTACATGCGTAACTACCGTCTTCAGTTATATATTATTTTCTTCTTTGCAGTTTTAAGTACAGTATTTGCAATTGTAGGACCTAAAATTTTAGGTGAAGCTACAACTGCTTTATCAGAAGGGCTAATGGCAAAAGCAACTGGTTCTGGTGAAATTGATTTTGGTAGAATACAAGAAATACTGTTGTTACTAACAGGTATGTATTTATTCAGTGCATTCTGTTCTTATATTCAAGGATTTATGATGGCTGGTATTTCACAAAAAATGGCTTACAGTTTAAGAAAAGACATTAGTGAAAAAATAAATCGTTTACCATTATCTTATTATGACAAAACATCACAAGGTGATGTACTATCCAGAGTTACCAACGATGTTGATTCAATTGGACAAAGTTTGAGTCAAGGGGTTACACAAGTAATCACATCAGTAATGATGGTAGTCGGTGTTGCAGTCATGATGTTCTCAATATCATGGATGATGACACTTGTGGCAATGATTGTATTGCCAATATCAGCAATTCTGGTAATGATAGTAACAAAACGTTCACAAAAATATTTCGTTCAACAACAAGCTTCTCTTGGAGCACTTAATGGACATGTTGAAGAAATGTATGGTGGACACATGATTGTGAAAGCATTCAATGGTGAAGAAGACTCAATTGAAAAGTTCTGTGAACAAAATGAAGAGTTATATAACTCAGCATGGAAGTCACAATTCTTATCTGGTCTTATGATGCCAATTACTACATTCATTGGAAACATTGGATATGTATTAGTTTGTTTGCTAGGTGGATACTTGGCAACACATACATCAGTTACATTATTAGGAATCACATTTACTGGAATTGGGATAGCAATTGGAGATATTCAGGCATTTATTCAATATGTAAGACAATTCAATCAACCACTGGCACAAATGGCGCAAACAATTAATACCTTACAAAGTGCTGCAGCAGCAAGTGAACGTGTATTTGAATTCTTAGGTGAAGAAGAATTATCTGAAGATACTAAGAATCCAGTTCAAATTTATGATGCAAATGGAAACATTACAGTACCTAGTACAGTTACATTTGATCAAGTGAAATTTGGATATAGTGAAGATAAAATCATTATTCATAACTTTAACTTAAGAGTTGGAGAAGGTCAGAAAGTTGCAATTGTTGGACCTACCGGAGCTGGTAAAACAACAATTGTGAAACTGCTGATGCGTTTCTATGAATTAAATGGTGGTTCTATCTATGTTGGAGATCATGATATCAAAGACTTCAAACGTAGTGATTTAAGAAGCATGTTTGGAATGGTTCTTCAAGATGCATGGTTGTTCAATGGAACCGTTATGGAAAACTTACGTTATTCTAAACTAAATGCAACAGATGAAGAAGTATACGAAGCAGCAAATGCAGCTCGTGTAGATCACTTTGTTAAAACATTGGAACATGGTTATGACACAATGTTAAATGAAGAAACATCAAATATTTCTCAAGGTCAAAAACAATTACTTACAATTGCACGAGCATTCTTGGCAGATCCTAAAATCTTGATTTTAGATGAAGCAACAAGTAATGTAGATACACGTACAGAAGTATTGATCCAAGAAGGTATGGATGAACTGATGAAGGGTAGAACATCATTTGTAATTGCTCACCGTTTATCAACAATCCGTAATGCCAATGTTATTATCGTTATGAACGATGGTGACATAGTGGAAATTGGCGATCATGAGGAACTGCTTGCAAAAGATGGTTTCTATGCAAAACTTTATAACTCACAATTTGAAGATGGAGAAGAAGAATAATTCTTTTCTACAAATTAGACTAATGAATATTTTAATAAAATGATTGTTTTAAACGCAATCATTTTATTTTGTCAAAAATAATTAGGATATATTTAATGAATGGATAATACACTAGTAGAGGCAAATGGGATTTGTAAAATATAGTAAATAAAGAATAGAATTTAGTGTCAGATACTACTTTTTTCACAATATTTACAATGAAATTATTTTGTGTATAATATGTAGTGAACAGGAAAGATATATTGTCTATCCATCTGTTCTAATATTGAGGGTGAAACTCCACAGCTTTGGAAAAAGTTCCCCGGGTTCCCCAGCTTGCAATGGGGCTTACAATAAGCAAGAAACGACGAGAGGTCTGCGTGTATAGTGATCGAACTTTATTTGAAAACGCCAATTTGAAATGGCGCTTTTTTTTATTTTAATAATTAACTTTTTTTGTTACATAGCTCAATTAAATTCTTTAACGGTTCAATCAATACTTTATCTTTATAATAAACAATTTGTACAGGAGTAGAAATTACTAAATTATCTATATCCAAAGTAACTATATTTTTCTTCTTTAGTTCAGGTTGAAGTAAAACATCAGGAAGAGCACTAACTCCTAAGTTTTCTTTCACGGCTTCAATGATAACGCCTGAGTTTACGCTAACCCATTTAGGTGCTGCAGTATAGCCATGGGTGTTTAAAAATGTATCAACGGTTTCTCGAAGCGCACTGCCTTCTTCTCTGAGTAAAAGATTCTCTTTAAGTAGTTCATCTAATGGTACTGAAGATATAGTAGAGAAAGAATGCTTCTTTGCGCAAAACCAAGAGATGGGAAACTCATATACAGGAATGCTATGAAATTGCTCATGCTTTATTTTACCTTCTAGAAAACATAAATCTAATTCACCTTTTAATAGTTTCTGTTCTAGTGTCGATGCATTATTGATGCTTACTTTAACTTTAATGGTTGGATATAGTTCTTCAAACTTTTTTAATAGTTTTGGTAATTTAGCGGTAGCATATGTAATACTACTTCCAATATGAATTTCCATATGTTGAAATGATTGGGTAATCTCTTCTTTTAAAGAGTTCATTTCATCAAGCAGAAAAATTGATTTGTGAAGTAGTTTTCTTCCTACTTCATTAAGTTTAATTCTTCCTGCTCTACGATCAAAAAGAGGAACTCCAAGTTCTTCTTCTAATTCAGCGATTGCCTGAGAAATCGCTGGTTGAGAGATAAACAATAATTTAGATGCACTAGTCATATTTTCTTCTTGTGCAACAACTCTAAATATTTCAAGTAGTCGTAAGTTCATATAGCCTCCATAAGTAAATGCTAATAGTATATATAGATATATTATATTTTAATTATAGTTCTTTTAACTCTATAATGCTATAAGAAGGAGTTATTTATGAAAGTTAAAACATTAGGATTATTATTTATACAGTTTCTATATATCAGTTCATTTTGTTTTGGTGGGGGGTATGTCATTATACCTTTGATTCAAAAACCATTTGTTGAGAAGTATCATTTACTGGAAGAGGAAGAACTGTTTGATATTGCTGCTGTGGCCCAATCATGTCCAGGAGCGATTGCAGTAAATATATCAACACTAGTTGGCTATAGAATTGGGGGATTACCTGGATCACTTGTATCTGTAATTGCAACCGTATTACCACCACTTGTTATTATTTCAGTAGTAACAGTGTTCTACGATACAATTATGCAGATTACAGCAATCAATGCAGTGATGACAGGATTAGGAATTGGAGTGATTATTGTTATCTTTGATTTCATTGTGGATTCTTATAAGAAGTTTGTCGGTAACCAACGCTTTTTTCAATTGTTATTTGTTGTGACTTTCCTATGTATTTTATTCTTTAACATTTCTGTAGCAATTATGTTACTTTGTGATCTTGTAGTTATAACGATTTATAGTTTGTGGAGTGTAAAAGAGGTGGCACAATGCTAGCGACTATCTTTTTCGTCTTCTTTAAAATCGGTATTCTTAGTTTTGGTGGTGGATATACAGTTATTTCAACTATCCAACAAGAGATAGTAAATAATCAGGGTTGGCTGACAACGAGTGAATATTTGGATATTATTACAATATCGCAAATTACTCCAGGCCCATTAGCTATAAACTCATCTACCTTTGTAGGAATGAAAACAATGGGAATATCAGGGGCTGTTGTTGCAACCATTGGGTGTATCTTAGGTGGTGTATTATTATCGTTAGCGTTATATAAGGGATATTCAAAACTAAAAGATCATCAGTTAATGAAAGATATTATTCAGGGATTAAAGTCTGCATCTCTTGCAATGATTACTGCCGCATTCTGTTCAATGGTATTATTAACGCTTTATGGAAATTCAGATTTAAGTAGTATATCTTTGAATGTAGATTGGCGAATTATCTTATGTATTGTTGTAGGAATTATCATTCAAAGAATCAAAAAACTAGATAGTATGAAGGTACTGATGATTATGGGTGTAGTTGGTTTCTTCTTTTTCTAAATGTTTGAGGATTTCATGATATAATTGTTTCATGGATTTGAAAGAGATAAAGGTTACACCTAAGAAAAAAGAAATATTGAATAGTATGGGAATCGATAGTGTAGAGGATTTACTGACGCATTATCCTTTTCGTTATGAAGAGAATGTGGTAAAACCTTTTGATGAGTGGGAAAAAGAGGAAAAAGTTTTCTTTGAAGGATTAATTATTTCTTCTCCACGGTTGTCTCGATTTGGTTATAAGAAAAGTGTAACTAGATTTAAGGTTCTTTATGATGAAGAAGAAATTGATTTAACTCTGTTTAATCGGCCTTGGATTCAAAATTTTAAAGTGAACTCTAAGATTACAATCTCTGGTAAATATGAAGGGAATTATAAAGTAACAGTTATGCAGTATAATTCTCAACCAATTGAAGAACAATTGGGGATTGTACCAGTCTATAATGTGAAAGATGGAATCAACCAAAGAGATTTAAGAAAATATATGAAGAATGCTTTAGAAGCATTTCAAATAGGAAACTTTATTCCTACTGATTTACAGCAAAAATATAAATTAATCGATAAGCATAAAGCATTGTATTATATTCACTTTCCAGTGAAACGAGAAATGTTGAAGCAGAGTATGAGATGTCTGAAGTATGAAGAATTTTTAAAATTTCAGCTGAAGATGCAATATTATAAACATCAGAATGAAGAAATTACCAAACAGGCAAAAGAATTTGATGAAGCAAAAATTTACAAGGCAATTGATAATTTACCATTCAAACTAACTGATGATCAAATGAATGCAATCAAAGATATTCTAGAAGATTTAAAGAGCAATCATATTATGTATCGTCTGGTTCAGGGTGATGTAGGAAGTGGGAAAACCTTAGTAGCAGTTATGGCAATGTATGCAAGTGCTCTGGCAGGCCAGCAATCGGCGTTCTTAGCACCAACGGAGATATTAGCGAAACAACATATGGCAAATGTGAGCAAGGTATTAGAGCCTTATGGAGTACGTGTAGAACTGCTGTTCTCATCTTTGGCAACTAAAGAGAAAAAACGAGTGAATGAAGAACTACGTAATGGCGAGATTGATGTCATTGTTGGTACCCATGCGTTATTCCAAAATGAAGTAGAATATCACAATCTTGGATTAGTAATTGCTGATGAGCAACATCGTTTTGGTGTTGAACAGCGAAGAAAACTATTGGAGAAGGGTGAGAATGTAGACTTCTTATTAATGAGTGCTACACCAATTCCTAGAACCTTGGCTACATCATTATATGGAGATATGGATGTAAGTAGTATTGAAGAATTACCAAAAGGAAGAAAGCCGATTATTACGACACTGGTAAAAGAAAGTAGTATGCGAACAATTCTTCAGGATGTATTAAGTTATATTGATGAAGGTAATCAATGTTATATCGTATGTCCAGCAATTGAACGTAATGATGAATATGTAATGCGTAATGTGGAAGAACTATATCAAAATATGCGTTCGACATTACCAGAGAAATATCGAATGCATTATCTGCATGGTAAAATGTCGACAGAAGAAAAAGATGAAATTATGCAGTCTTTTGTGAATAAAGAATTTGATATCTTAATTGCTACTAGTGTAATTGAGGTAGGAGTTGATGTAAAAGATGCGAATATTATGGTCATCTATGATGCAGAGCGATTTGGATTAAGTCAGATTCACCAACTTCGTGGGAGAGTTGGTCGAGGTGATAAACAAGGATATTGTTATCTGCTTACCAAAAGTAAAGATCCAGATAGTTTAAAGCGACTGCAGATCTTATGTGACAGCAATGATGGATTTGAGATATCAAAGCAGGATTTAATGATTCGCGGTCCTGGGGATATGCTAGGAAAACGTCAAAGTGGAATACCTGGTTTTATCTTAGGTGATATTATAATGGATGATAATATTTTAGAGGTGGCAAAACAAGATGCAACCGATTTACTGGGAAATCTTGATCACTATCCTCAAATAAAACAATATATTTTAAAAAAGGAATTAACTTCTTTTATAGATTAGCGTATACTTTTAAGAAGGAGAAAAGAATATGAATGATATATTTACGTGGATGAAACACAACAACATTCCATATAAAGACAAAGACTTATTATTTCAATCCTGTGTTCATACGTCCTATTTAAATGAACATGCGGGGTTGGAAGGAGACAACGAGCGTTTAGAATTTATGGGAGATGCAGTATTACAACTATGGGTAACCAATGCTTTATATCACCATCAGCCACCTTTTGATGAAGGAGTAATGACAACCTTACGTAGTCAGTTGGTACGTGAAGAAGCTTTGGCTAATTATTGTCGTATGATTGGCTGGGATGAATGTCTGATGCTTGGTGTTGGAGAAGAGAGAAGCGGTGGAAGAGAACGTAACTCTTTACTTTCCGATATGTTTGAAGCAGTATTAGGTGCAATTTATCTTGATGTTGGTTATCAATATATAGACCAAATTTTAAGTGTGGTAATTACACCATTTATTGATGCACCAAAAGAAGATAGTGTCGTTGATTATAAAACCAAATTACAAGAATATATTCAGGCAGATACAAGAAAAACGGTTGCTTATCATTTAGTGAAAACAACTGGACCAAGTAACAATCCTAACTTCTTAATAGAAGTTCGTCTGGATGATATTGTATTGGGTAGAGGAGAGGGGTCTTCAAAGAAAAAAGCAGAACAGCAGGCAGCGAAAGATGCCTTCCTGAAACTGGCGCGATGAAAAAAATATTATTAATTAGTATTTTAACTTGTTGCTTTTTGGGAAGTAATTTCCATGTAGCAGCAGAGGAAACCGTAGAAGAAACCACCCCTACAACAACAAGCGCAAATTATAACTCACAGGCAAGCCATGCTGTTGTTTATGATGTGCAAGATCAGCGAATAATTTATGATAAAGGAGCAAATGATCAAATTTATCCAGCAAGTATGACAAAAATAATGACATCGATTGTTGCGTTAGATAAAATTGATGATTTGGATCAAAAAGTCGAAATGAGTGCAGAAGCATTTGTTGGTCTAAAAGAAGCCAATGCCAGTATGGCAGGATTTAAAGAAGGACAGGTTGTGACTTATCGCGATTTGCTGGCTGGTACGTTATTACCAAGTGGTGCAGAAGCCAGTAACCAACTTGCACTTTCACTTTATGGAAGTGTCGATAAAATGGTAGAGGCAATGAATGATAAGGCAGAAGAACTGAATCTTAAGCATACTCATTTTATGAATACTACTGGACTACATGATGATAACCATTATACAACTCCTTATGAAATGGCAAAAATTCTTGAATATGCATTAGACCAGAAAGAACTATATTCTCTTTTGGAAACAGATGCTTATAATACAAGTGATAACTCACTTACTTTAAAGCATACTACAACTCAAATGGAATCAGATTATGATGCATCAATTCTATATTTTGAAGGTGGAAAAACTGGATATACGTTGGAAGCACAGTATTGTCTGGCAAGTTTTTCAACCGATGAAGAAGAACGATTAATTATGGTTGTTCAAGGATTACCATCACGTTCAGCAGTTCTTCCTGAAGTTGAAAGTTTATATAAGTATATTTATGAAAACAATGATCGCACACAAGTCCTAAAAAAAGGAGATAATGTAGGAGAAATATCCGTACTTTATAGTGATGATGATACATATACTATTACATCACCAAAAGATTATTCCTATTTCCTTTCAAATGATGCAGAGGTAACTGTAACTTTTAAGGCGAAAAAAGATCTGGAAGCTCCAATCAAAAAAGGGCAGGTTATTGGAACGATAAGTATTAAAGTAGATGATGAAGTAGTAGAAGAAATTAAAGTAAAAGCAACTCAAAAAATTGAGCGTAATAATCTTAAATATTATGTACATTATTTTAGTGTGTATGCAGACAATAATCCACTTGTGATTATCTTGAATGGTGCCACAATAATGTTGTTAGTTATTTTTGTAATTTACAGAAGGATAATGAGGAAATTATGATATATATTCAATACTTTTTATTAGCAGCAGCAACCGTATTCTTTTCAGTAAAACTGGCATCATATGTTGACATGCTGGATCGAAAAACAGATTTATCTGGTGCCTTTATTGGTGGAGTAATGCTGGCAGCAGTAACTTCTCTGCCAGAACTGTTTACATCGATGACAGCAGTGTTTGTATTAGATAAACCATCCTTGGTTCAAGGGAATGTAATGGGAAGTAATATCTTCAACTTATCTATTCTTGGAGTACTTATGATATTCGCCCATAAGAAATTTATGAAGGCGAAAGTTGCCAAATCGAACAGTTCTTCACTGTTGTTTGGTATCCTAATGTATGGATGTGCAATTGCTGCATTAAACTTAAACAGCGATATTAATATTATGGGATTCCATGTAGATATCTTTACGATTGCATTAATTGTAATCTATGCAATTTCAGTAAAGATGATGAATGATGACGACAGTGGTGATAGTGATGAGAACGCAGATATAGCATTATCAGTCCAACAAATCGTTCTTCGCTTTGTTGTATTTGCGATATTACTTGTAGGTGCATCAATTATCTTAACGCAGGTATCTGATCAACTGACAGAAGAATTACAATTAGGTTCTACCGTAGGAGGAGCAATCTTCCTAGGAGTAGCGACATCATTACCAGAATTAAGTGCGTCGGTTTCGTTAGTAAGAATGAACAACTTTAATGCATCAATTGGAAACATTGTAGGAAGTTGTGTATTTAATTTCATGATTCTGTGTTTTGCAGATATCTTATATACTGGTTCAGGAATTTATATGTATGATCGTGAAGCAATTATCTTTGCAGGATGTGGTATTGTAGCATCTTTGATTACTTACTTTGGATTAAAGTATAAGAAATCATCTTTATTTGTATATCTTGCAGGAGTAGGAATTGTGATTATGTATGTTGTTAGTATTATACTTTCAATATAGTGATAAGAATTCTTTAAAAGCATCTATGAATTTGTTATAATTTTAGTTAAGAAAAGAGTGTGAAGTATGAGTCATGAAGTTTATGATTTAGCCAAGAATACTGGCATGAATGAAATTGAATTAAAAAGTTTTGAGAAAGCAGTTTTTCTAGAAAAACCTGCTTTTTATAAAGCGGAAAATACAATTGTAATGTATATTGAATTTGAATGTCTGCTTGATTATCAGGTATATGACATCTTTTTAGGTAAGTTAATGCAGAGTACACATTGTAAGGTGCGCTTACAGATGAAGAACCGTTATCAGGAAAATACAATTGTGAATGTAAATAAATACATTCATCATATTGTGAGATCAAGACCAGACCTTAAGATTTTTGTTAGTGTTTTTCCTAATATGGAAGATGGAAAACTTACGTATCGTTATGAAACAATGGATGAACAGAAACAGGCTGCTGATTTAGTTGATGATGTATACAAAGAATTGGCATTCTTTGGTATTGAAATTGAGATTTCAATCCAACAGTTAAACATGGAAGAGAAGATTCGTGAAGCAGAGAAAAAGTTTGATGATCGACCTACTCCAGTTCCTGTACAAGTAGAAACCAAAGAAAAGGGTTATACCAGAAAGAAAGTTACCGATTATCCATTGCTTAAAATTATTGATTTAAGTGAAGGGATTAATGAAGTAAAGATTCGTGGTAAGGTCTTTGAAATTGATAACCGTGTTATGCGTAATGGTAAGATTGCACAAAGTATGTATGTTACTGATGAAGAAGAAGCAATCGTTATTCAACGTTTTGAACGTGGAAAACTAACGAAAGAAATATTGGAAGCGATTCATGAAGGAGATTATATTGAAGCGAGTGGTCGTGTAGAATATAACCAATATCGTAGAGAAAATGTATTTGTGCCAATGGCATTAGAAAAGATTATTGTTCCTCAGAAGAAGGATAATGCAAGTAGAAAAAGAGTAGAACTACACTTACATACAAAACTAAGTGAAATGGATGGAGTTAGTTCAATTGAAGAATATATTACGCAGGCTAACACTTGGGGACATGATGCCATAGCGATTACTGACCACAATGTAGTGCAGGCATATCCAACTGCACAACGAGTTGTGAATAAAATCAATTCAGGTAGAGATAATCCATTTAAAATGATTTATGGTGTTGAAATGAATATGATTGAAAGTGAATTGAATATTGTCTACAATCCAAGTGATGTAGAGTTAGAAAAAGCTCGTTATGTTGTATTTGACCTTGAGACAACAGGATTGTCATCAAAATATGATCATATCATTGAATTTGGTGCTCAAATTATTGAGAATCGTGTTGTGAAGGAGTCTATGCAACTGTTTATTAAACCACCAATTACAATTTCTTCACATATTAGTGAATTAACTAACATTAGTAATAGTGATGTTGAAAATGCACCAACGATTGAAGAAGCAATGCCTAAACTATTGGAGTTTATTGGTGATGGGGTTCTGGTTGCTCATAATGCAGGATTTGATGTTAACTTCTTAAATGAAGCATTGTTGCGAATGGGAAAAGAAAAACTGACAAATCCAGTAATTGATACACTTGACTTATCGAAGGCGATGATTAAAGATCGTCGTGGATATCGTCTTGGTAACATTGCTCGTTACTATAAGATTAAGTATGATGCTGATGTAGCGCATAGAGCAGACTATGATGCGGAAATCCTTGGTGAAGTATTGTTGCATATGTTGAATGAATTAAAAGAGTATAAGACATTAAACGACTTATGTGCATTAAATAAAGAAGTAAGTTATGGTTCTTTAAGACCGCAACATTTAACACTACTTGCAAAAAATGAAGCTGGTATTAAAGATATCTTTGATTTAATTACCTTAAGTCATACCAAATATCTGGCTCAGACTGGAAAGAGTAATAACAAACCAATTTGTCAGCCAAGAATTATTCGTGAGGAAATTTTGCGATTTAAAGAAAAAGGAAATTTACTTATTGGTTCTAGCTGTTTGAATTCGGAAGTATTTGAAGCCGCACAAACAAGAAGTGATGAATATCTTGAAGAAGTAATGGGAATGTATGACTATATTGAAATTCAACCATTAGAGAACTATCGTAATCTAGTTGGACTAGGTAGTGTAAGAGATGAAAACCAATTGAAGTTAATTGTGAAATCATTAATTGATACTGGTAAGAAATTAGGTAAAGTTGTAGTTGCTACAGGTGATGCTCACTATGTAAGAGAAGATCATAAGCAGATACGTGATGTATTTATCAACTCTCAAGGAATTGGAGGAGTACGTCATCCACTTTATATTTATAATCGTGAAAAGCGAATGGCAAATCCTTCACCAGCTCAGCATTTTCGTACAACAGATGAAATGTTGGAAGCATTTGCTTATCTAGGTGATGAAGCATATGAATTAGTTGTAGAGAACTCAAATAAGATTGCAGATATGATTGACTTTGTTCAACCAATCAAGAGTGATTTGTATCCTCCAAAAATTGAAGGTTGTGCAAAGATGCTTCGTGACTTGTGTATGGATACAGCACATGGTTTATATGGACCTGAGTTACCAAAGATTGTTATCGATCGTTTGAATAAAGAATTAGACAGTATTATTGGAAATGGTTTCGAGGTTGTTTACTATGTATCGCATTTGCTGGTGAAGCAATCACTGGATGATGGTTATCTGGTAGGATCACGTGGATCCGTAGGATCAAGTTTTGCTGCCACAATGGCAAACATTACCGAGGTTAATCCTTTGGCTCCTCACTACATTTGTCCAAGTTGTCAATATAGTGAATTTGTGGAAGAAGGAACAGTACAGTCAGGATTTGACTTACCTCCAAAGAAATGTCCTAAGTGTGATCATGAAATGATTGGTGAAGGGCAGAATATTCCATTCGAAACCTTCCTAGGATTTGAAGGGGATAAAGTACCGGATATCGATTTGAACTTCTCTGGTTATTATCAAGAGAAGGCACATAAATTCCTACAGGAATATTTTGGTGAAGAAAATGCATTCCGTGCTGGAACTATTGCAACCGTTGCCAGTAAGACTGCATTTGGATATGTAAAAGGTTATTGTGAAGAAATGGGATTGGAAGGAAGAATGTCCAATGCTCGTATTACGTATATTGCGAAAGAGTGTGATGGAGTACGAAGAAGTACGGGACAACATCCTGGGGGAATCATCGTATTCCCACAAGATATGGATGCCAGTGAATTTACTCCAGTGCAATATCCATCAAATAACTTAAATGAAGATATGCGTACAACTCATCTGGATTATCATGATATTGAACAGAATGTATTAAAGTTTGATATTCTTGGTCACGTCGATCCAACAGCGATGAAAATTCTAGAAGAGATGAGTGGTGTCGATGTAACCAAAATACCAATGAATGATCCGGATACAATGGCAATCTTCTCTGGTGTATCATCATTAAATATTGATACAACAAAGAATATTGAAAAAACGGGAGCAGCAGGAATTCCTGAGTTTGGTACTCCATTCGTTCGTGGTATCCTGGAAATTACCAAGCCAACTACGTTTGATGAGTTACTAAAGATTTCAGGATTATCTCATGGTACCGATGTATGGCTAAACAATGCAAAGGATTTAATTGATGCTGGAGTTTGTACCCTAAAAGATGTTATTGGATGTCGTGATGATATCATGGTATATCTAATGCAAAAGGGAATGAAACCAAAACTTGCCTTTACAATTATGGAAAGTGTTCGTAAAGGTAGAGGATTGAAACCTGAATGGATTGAAGAAATGAAAGCAAACAATGTAGAAGATTACTACATTGATTCTTGTGAGAAAATTAAATATATGTTCCCAAAAGCCCATGCGGTTGCCTATGTAACAATGGCAGTTCGTATTGCCTGGTTTAAGGTTCATAAACCACTTCATTATTACTGTATGTTCTTCTCGATTCGTTGTGATGCATATGATGTTGAAACAATGGTTAAGGGAGAAGCAAGCATTAAAGCTAAAATGAGTGATATTTCAAATCGTTCGAATAATCCAGAAACAAAATTTGATGTTTCCGATAAAGAAAGAAATGTATTCTCTTCTTTAGAGTTAGCACTTGAAATGGTATTACGTGGATATCATTTCCGTAACATTGATATTAATAAATCTCAGGCAACACTGTATGTAATTGATGAAGATCATCCAAATGCGATTATCCCATCATTTGTAAGTGTTGATGGACTTGGAGAAAACGTTGCGCTTAGTATTGTGGAAGCAAGAAAAAGCCACCCGTTTATTTCGAAACAAGACTTATTAAATCGTACTTTGTTAAGTAGTACACTAGTTAAGAAATTGGATGCTCTTGGAGTTCTTGATGGACTGCAAGACGAAAACCAAATGTCGTTATTCTAAGAGCTGATGATTCATCAGCTTTTTGTTTTCTTTTTTATTAAGTGATAAAATATATATAAATGAGAGGAAGTGATGATTTGAAATCAAAGATAATTATAATATCGATACTGCTTTTATTATCAGCATGTTCCTCACAAGAAGCAAAAATTTCATTTAAGAAAACTAAATTTCAGTTTGAATATGGTGAAACAATTGAAATATCAGCTAGTCAATTAACTGATAGTGATGATAAAGAAGTACTAGAATCGATGAAAGTAGAAACAGATAAATTACCAAAAGACAAAAACTACATAGCTGTTGGTACTTATAAAACAAGAGTTACCTATAAGCTAAATGGTGAAGAAAAAGTTAAGTTTATTAATGTTACGATTAGTGATACAACAGTACCAGAGATTACTTTGAAGCAAGAGATAATAGAAGTGGATCAACATACTGAGTCTATCAATTACAATGAATCTGTAGAAGCAAGTGATCTTGCAGGAGTTACGCTTACCTATGATGACAGTGCAGTTAATTTGGAAGAACAAGGTGAATACTCAGTTGGCATTAAAGCAACAGATTCAAATGGAAACCAAAGTGAGTCTACAATAAAGGTAATTGTGAAAGAAGTGGTAAAGGAAACACCACAACCTCAAGATACTTCAGGTAATAATTCAAACAATGCACCAGAAACAACACCAACTTCAAGTGGTCCGTATTATGTTGGTGATATTATGGTTGTAAATAAGAAGCACAGTTTACCACAGTCTTATGCTCCAGGAGAGAATGCAACTGCAGGAAATGCAATTCGCCAGATGATTGGTGATATGCAGGCGCAAGGATTTGATATTAGCAACTCTTATAGTGGATACCGTAGTTATGAGTATCAGGCACAGTTATACCAAAGTTATGTAAATAGTCATGGTCAGGCAACTGCAGATACCTTCTCTGCAAGAGCTGGTTATTCTGAACATCAGACAGGTTTAGCTTTTGATTTACTTCATACAAATGGAACTTTAGTAACAAATGCAAATGAAGCAAACTGGATTGCTCAAAATGCTCATCGTTATGGATTTATTGTACGTTATCAGGCAGGAAAAGAATCAATAACTGGTTATCAGGCAGAACCTTGGCATTTGCGTTATGTTGGTTCACAGGCAGAATCAATTTATAATTCAGGATTAACGTTAGAGGAATATCTTGGAGTACCTGGTGGAGGGTATTGATAAAGTTTCATCTAAAAAATGAAGCGTTTTAAAATAGAATGTGTCCTAGTTAGTGAAAGAGAAGATTTTATTATGAGTTTCATAATAAGTCTTCTTTTTTTGTGTATATTTTTTTACGTTATGTGAAATGAACGAATTCTTGTAATTCTACCACTAATTATAGGAGGGATAAAAATAGAAAGAGGGTTGAAGTAACATGAGACATTTCAATAAAATTGATGAAACAACTATTTATAATGCACAAAAGGGCGATACAGAAGCATTTGGTGAAATATATATAGCATATTACAGAAGAGTGTATTTCATTGCGTTTCAATATTTTCAAAATGAGGAAACTGCAAAGGATATAGTTCAAGATGTATTCATTAAAGTGTATACAAAAATAAAAGACTTGAATGATCCCGTAGCATTTCCTACTTGGATTCAAAGAGTTACTTATCGCACCTGCATGAACTTTAATCGCAGAAAGCTAAATGTAACAACTCTTGGTAAAGAGATGACAGTAGAAGATTTTAGTGATTTTAAAGCAATTGATGTTTCTGATGTTATGGAAAATGAACGAATAAAAAATATTATCATAGAATCTTTAGAATCTATGAAAATCCCACTAAAGAGTGTAGGTTTATTACGCTTCTTTGAAGGACTAAAAGTAAATGAAATAGCAGATATTCTTAATATTCCAAAGGGCACAGTAAATTCTCGAATGAATAAAATTAGAAAAATTTTGAAAGAGGATTTACAAAGGAATGGAATATCACCAAAGAACTATGGATTTATTCTATTATCACCAGCAATGATATCAAGTGCTTATGAGGCATTAAGCCAACGATACGTTATGGATGGTGAAATCAGTAATCATATTTTTGAAACAGTTATTAGTACAACAGCAAGTTCCACAACTGTAGGTTTAGCTTTATCTACAAAATTAATGTTGGGAATTTTAGCACCTGTAACTTTAGCAGGTGTTCTAGTACTTACAAATCAAGATTCGCCAGAACCTGTGATTGAAGAAGAAATATCAAAACCACAAATAGCAACTGAATCAACTCCTGCAGAAGAGGCAGTTATCACAACTGTTAATTATTCAGATGAATGGACAAATGATGGTTTTCAGATAAATGTTTCAACTAGTAATGGTGAATATGATCAGATATTAATTAATGGAATGAATACAAACTATATCAAAGAAAATGGAGTGTATGAGGTACAACTGATAAAAAATAATGAAGTGATTGATACAAGAACATTTGAAATCACAAATATCGATGTACATAGTCCAACTGGTAGTGAAGAACATAGGGGGAATGAATATGTTATTTATTTACAGGATGATTTATCCCAAATAGATTATGAAAATATTCTATTTTATAGAGATGGTGTACTCAGTAATGACTATACCTATCATAAAGATACAGACACATTAACAGTAAAAGAAAAATACACAACTGATAAGTTTTATATTAGTGATTATGCAGGTAACGTTTTAGAAATCACTGTATATTAACTTTTGCAAGTCAACAAGGAGGGCGTATATGCAAAGGCTTAAATTAGATAAAGTATTTAAAGTTTTTATTGCGGCGGTTGTAACGATAACAAGCTTAAATATCTTTAATGTTATTTTAACTGCAAATGAAGAATTCAATATCAATGAAACAGTAACCTATAGCGAAGATAATAAAGAAGCGATTATCTCATTAGATACTGCATCAATCGATGAGAAATATGTAATAGAAGAAATAAAAGATCCAACAGGAGAAGTGATGGATCTTATGGATGTAAATTACAAAACAGATAAAAATGGTGATTATAACTTTATCATTACTTATTATGATGAAGAAGATATAAAAACAGAATATACAAAAATAGTAGCAGTAACAGAAATTGAAGAAGACACATTAGAAACTGAAGCAGTTGATAATGAAGCTACTGCTACTGAGACAGAAACGATAGATAGAAGTAGTTTGTTGAGGGCAAGCTATACAAGTCAGGTAACTGTAAATAAATGGGATATTCTAGACGCTAATGGAGATCCACTTTCAACTACGAATACTGCAAAGTCATATAGTTACTATCAGTACGCAGTTGAATGGGAATTAACACCATCTGGAGGTGCGGTACTTCATGAAAATGATACGTTTACTATTTCTCTTCCTAAAAATCAAACAGCAGGAAATTGGATTTCTGGAACCTCATCTTGGGAAAATTTCACAGATTCTTCTAATGTGATTTTAGGGCAATGGAGAATTACAGGCGGAAATGTAGAAGTGCAGTTAGGAGAAAATGCTGAAGGAAAGCAAAGTATAAGTGGACAGTTTTCAACGGGGTCAAGAGCATTGCAAAATGCAAATAGTGCTGGAGGTGTTCAAAACGTTGTTTCAGGTGGAGTAACAAAGCAAATAATGTTTGAACAACAAACGCTATCTGCAATTAATACGAATGATCTCAAATCCGCGAATTCTGCTTCTAATTCAAGAGTTCAATGGACAATTGCATTAAACAATATAGGTGTTACAGAATTAACAACACCAAATTGGGGAAGCAATTTTACCTTACAAAATAATACATATGTTGAAGATGTATTAACGGGAGAATATGCAGGGGGATTTGTTGTTTATGCGTATTTTCAAAATCCAGTCGACTTAGTCACAGGGAATGCATCTGGAACTGGATCAGGAATTCCTGCAACAAGTAAATTCACACAAGTATATCAAAGTGAATCTGAAGATTATACAACATTCAAAAACAGGTTAAATGTTTTTGAATATGGAGTATATGAAGATGCAGGTGGTATACAAACATTAGTAATTAATTTCGGAAACATTGGAAATAATGGAATGAAGTATTCTGATCTTGATGCTAATTATGCAAATACATTTGCAAATAATGGAATTAGTCGAGGCTTTTATACTGAAAGTGATCGAGCAGACTTAGTAGATTATTATACTCAGGCGTATGGAGATGGAAATGTAATTGGAGGGCAGGTAGCGAAATACCGTATTGATTTTAGTGAGGATTATCCTAAGGTCATTAGTGATTCAGCTAGAACGAATACTGCTGCTATTACTAAGAATGGTTCTACAGTAAATAGAACAGCTACAGGAACACTTCAAGGAATAAGTGGTTCGGCAGGAACGGTTGATGCAAATAAAGCAAGAGTATTTCTGTCTGACGTTGATACCAGTAGTATATTAGAAGGAGTTGAAATGAAACTTCAAATCGACTCTGGTGGAAACTGGATTGATTATGCTGGATGGTCTGGGGCTACAATTAGTTCTGATGGTTATGTTGATACCTCAGCATTAGGTTATGGAACATATCGTTTTGTGCAACAGGCAGCTTATAGTAGTGATTATGATTTAGTTAACTCAGCTGGATATGATGCTGTATTAGGCAAAGTTGTATCTTCTGCTTTTACAATTGCTAGTGGAGACACACAAGGTCATGTATTGTACATGACGAATGTAAAGAAAAAATATACTGTGAAATATGAACCAGGAGATGAAGGAACGTTTTCAACAATTACTCATAATAATGTTGTAATTAATACAACAACTCCTGCTTATAATGGAACTGTGGGAACAGATGGAAAACCTTCAGGAACTGCAGGATATGAGTTCGCTGGTTGGTCACCAACTTTGGATTCTACAGTTACACAAAATAGAACATATGTAGCCCAATGGGTTCCACTTACTTCTACAGCATATAAAGTAGAACATTATCAGGAACAAGCAGATGGTACATATGCAGTGAAAGATACAGATAACTTAACTGGATCAACAGGTGCAACAGTAAGTGCAACTGCTAAAACATATGAAGGGTATTATTTTGATTCTAGTGTAAGTGGAACACTGCAGTCTGGTGCTATCTTGGGTGATGGTACGTTAACGCTGAAACTTTACTATAAAGCAAGAACAAATGTTGTTTATAAAACAGAACATTACTTACAACAATCAAATGGGTTATATGCATTACACGAAACAGATAATTTAACTGGTACGGCAGGGCATACAGTAAATGCCACATCTAAGACATATAGTGGATATGCTTATGATAATACTATTTCTGGTACAAAAGTAAGTGGTGTAGTAGTAGGAGATGGAAGTTTAGTATTGAAGTTATACTATAAAGCAAATACTGATACTACATATAAAGTGGAGCATTATCAGCAACAGCAAAATGGAACTTATACTTTAAAAGATACAGATAATCTTTCAGGAACTACTGGTGCTTCTGTGTCAGCAACAGCAAAATCATATGCAGGGTATACAATCAACCTTTTCCATGCAGATACATTATTTAGTGGAAATATTAAAGGCGATGGTACATTAATATTGAAGGTATACTATAGTGCAAATACAAATACGACATACAAAGTTGAACATTATCAAGAACAAGCAAATAATTCTTATGTGTTAAAAGATACAGATAATTTGTCTGGAACAACAGGTGCTACTGTATCTGCGGTATCCAAAGTATACGATGGGTTCACATTTGATAATACAATTGCTGGAACACTAGAAAGTAGTACAGTATTAGGAGATGGTAGTTTAACACTCAAGTTATACTATAAAGCAAATACAACTACAGCATACAAAGTAGAACACTATATTCAACAAGCAGATGGAAGTTATAGTTTAAAAGATACGGATAACTTAACAGGAAAGACTGGAGCAACTGTAAATGGTACTGCTAAAACATATGTAGGTTATACGTTTGATAACACGATCTCAGGAACAGTGGAATCAGGATCAATTGCAGGTGATGGAACGCTAATCCTTAAGTTACATTACAAGGCAAATACAACTACGGTTTATAAAATAGAACATTATCAGCAGCAACCAAATGGTTCATACACCCTAAAAGATACAGATAATTTAACAGGTACTACAGGTGCTTTGGCAACTGCAAGTGTAAAAACATATGCAGGTTATACAGCTAATCTGTTTCATACTGATACTGTTTTAGCAGGAAGTATTAAAGGTGATGGAACATTGGTATTGAGACTATTCTATAGTGCAAATACGAATACGACATACAAAGTAGAACACTACCAAGAGCAACCAGATGGAACTTATGTATTGAAAGATACGGATAATCTGACTGGGACTACAGGTACAACTGTGAGTGGAACTGCAAAAACATATGCAGGCTTTACATATGATAGTACAGTATCTGGGTCATTAGATAGTGCTGCAGTATTGGGAGATGGAACACTTATACTGAAGTTCTACTATAAAGCAAACACGAATGTGGATTACACAGTAGAACATTATCTAGAACAACCGAATGGAACGTATATATTAAAAGACACAGAAGCATTAGCTGGAACAACAGGTGCGACTGTAAGTGGAACTGCAAGAACATATGCAGGTTATACGTTTGATAATACAGTGGTTAGTACAGTAGAAAGTGGAAATATCTTAGGAGATGGAACACTTGTACTGAAGTTATACTATACTGCAAATACAGATACAGCATATAAGACTGAACATTATCTTGAACAACCAGATGGAACGTATTTATTAGAGGATACAGATAATCTGAGTGGGACAACAGGTGCGACAGTAATAGCAATAGCTAAAACATACGCAGGTTATACGTTTGATAATACAGTAGTTAGTACAGTAGAGAGTGGTACAATTCTAGGCGATGGAAGTTTAACATTAAAGTTATACTATACAGCGAATCTAGATACAGCATATAAAGTAGAGCATTACCTAGAACAAGAAGATGGTACCTATGCAGTAGAAGATACTATAAACATGAATGGAATGACAGGGGACAGTGTAAGTGCAACTGTAAATATATATGATGGATACACATTTGATAATACAGTTTTAGGAACATTGGAAGATGGAACTATCTTAGGTGATGGTAGTCTAACATTAAAACTATATTACACAGCGAATACAGATACATCATACAAGGTAGAACATTACCTTGAACAACCAAATGGAACTTATGTTCTTGAAGATACAATAACTGAAACTGGTACGACAGGTCATACGGTATATGCGGATGATAATACATATGCAGGTTACACATTAGATACAACAGTTGCAGAAACAATAGAAAGTGGAGTGATTGCAGGAGATGGATCACTAGTATTGAAACTTTATTACACTGCAAATACAGATACGGTTTATAAAGTAGAACATTATCTAGAACAGTTAGATGGAACTTATGTGTTAACTGATACAGAATCATTTACTGGAATGACAGGAGATACGGTTACAGTTTATCCAAAAACATACACTGGTTATGAAAGTGCGAGTTTCCTATCGAGAGTAGGAACATTATTCATATCTGATGTAATCAAAGGTGATGGAAGTCTAGTGTTTGAAATCAAATATACACTGACTAGACATAGTGTTACTTATCAACCAGGTGATCATGGAACATTTGAAGAAGAAGTAATTACGAATGTAGCATATGGATCTGATACACCAAAACTTAGTGTAGATGTATTAGGAGACGCAGGTTATGAGTTTACTGGATGGAGCCCGAAAGTGGATGAGACAGTGAGTAAAGACAGTGTATATGAAGCTACATGGACTGCTAAAAAAGATACTAAATATACAGTTGAATATTACCAGCAACAAAAAGATGGTACATATAAACTTGTGGAAAGTGAAGCTATGAGTGGTGTGACAGATACGAATGTACTTGCTGAAATCAAAGAATATAAAGGATTCAAGTTTGCACCTACTGCAAAAGATACGACATTAGGTGGAGTGATTAAAGGAGATGGAAGTTTAGTATTACGTTTATATTACGATATTGAAAGAACATTTGAATATAAACCAAGTACGGCAACTCCTGGACAAAACTCAGGGACAAATAATTCTTCATTGGCATCAAATGGTGTAGATACATCAGATCAAACAAATGTAAACTTAATGATTATGATGTTATTAGCATCACTTGGTTCGATTATCGGATTGAAGAAAAGAAAAATGAATTAAATACTTAGGAGTTACCGTTGGTGACTCCTTTATATGTTTTTAGGGCCTAATATGATAGTATTAGAGGGTAATGTTAAAGAAATTTGACACTTTTATAAAGGCATTTGGTGGAACGTAAATACATAATTTTGTATGATTTCACTAGGAGGAAACATGTATATGGTTGGAGAAAGAATTTATGAGTTGAGAAAAAGAAAAGGGCTATCTCAAGAAGACCTCGCTAGTGAATTGGGAGTATCAAGACAAACGATTTCAAATTGGGAAAGTGGACAAACAGCTCCTGATTTAAAACAAGCCACAAAACTGGCAGAAGTGTTTGATGTTAGTCTAGATGAATTAAGTGGTAAAGAAAAAACGATATCAGTAAAGGTTGAGACAAAGAAACCAATTATGCCGTTTTGGAAAGGTGTAGGGATTGTTGTTGTAGGATTGTTTGGTTTCTTTCTGATACTTACATTACTAGCTGCATTATCTGCACCTAATAGAGGGGATGCTTGGGTGGATGACTTTACTGTAGAAGAGTATGAAGAAATGATTGATGAAGGTGCAGTTGCAGAATATCTTGTTTGTGAAATTAATGGTATAGATGCTATGTTTACATTGGTTGATGATGGAAGTTATTCGCATGAATGGAGAACTGATTTACCTGATGAAGTTCATGACATTATTGACCTTGCTCAACGTGATGAAAATGGTTTGATTAATGTTGAAGAGACTCTTGATAAAGTGAAAGAAGCATTAAAAAAGAATGGAATTGATTGTGAATCTTTTGATGAATAATTGATACAGTTTATGGTGAGGAGAAATATATGGTTGGAGAACATATATATAAGTTAAGAAAAAAGAAAGGGTTGTCTCAGGAAGACCTTGCTAGTGAATTAGGGGTATCGAGGCAGACAATTTCCAATTGGGAAAGTGATCAGACTGCACCTGATTTAAAACAAGCTGCCAAACTTGCAGAGATATTTGAAGTATCTCTAGATGAATTGGTGGGGAAAGAAAAGGTAATCTCAGTTAAGGTTGAAACAAAGAAAGAACCAATGTCCTTTGGTAAAGGGATAGCAATTGTTATTGCAGGGTTAGCAGGTTTTATATTGTTGATTACACTTTTAACTGGGATATCTGGATGGACAAAAGAGAAACCGATTCCTGAAATAGGTGATGAAGACTTTGATGAAACGATAACACAGTATCAACCAGTTGATGCTTCAAAACCAACAGAGCGCGTAACTTGTACAAAGAAAGGGGAAACGCTTATGTTTCATGTAGAAAAAGATCCAGAATATGGAGTTATCTGGCAAGGTTCTACATCATCTCGTGAAGATTTAATCACTAAGGCAGAGGCAATAGTAGAGGATGCTAAAGAAAATGGGGATGATGAAGTGGATTTGCTTAGTATAAGGGAAACTATTTGGATGTTGTTTACCCAAGAGGGATTTACATGCCAAATAACATCAGTCAGTGAATAAATATTTATTTTATCCTCTACAAATACCAAACATCCTAGATGAAGACTATAGAAAAAGAATGAAGTATAAAGAATATATTCCCAAACAATATCAGGAACATATTATGTGTATATGGGTAATGAAGTCAAAGTCATATCTAGAAGTACCTGTTAATAATATAATTCTTCCTGATGCGTGTATAGACTTGGTTATTGATTTTAACAGAAAAGAAATTGTATTTTCTGCAATGAGTAAAGCAACTACAAATATGTCATTAACTGGAGATATTGATTTTATGGGAATACGTTTTCGTACGGGAGTCTTTCATAATATCTATAATATTAATAGTGTTGATGTTATGGATAAACGTATACCATATCAAGAAATAGAAAAACATATTTCATTATCTGATATTTTTAGTAAAAAGTCAGAAGACGAAAGGAAACACTTTTTACTTAATTATTTAAGTGAAATCACGCAAGCATCGCAAGTGGATATGTTTATAAGAGAAATCAATTCTCTTAAGAATATGGAAACAATTAAATATAGTCATGAGTTGGCTAAGCGCTTAGGTTATAGTGATCGCCAGATGAATCGAGTATTTTTAAAGCGATGTGGATTTACGATTAAAACTTACTTAAATATTGTAAGATTACATAAAGCACTTCATTTACTAATCTATTCAAATAATCAACAATTAATATCATTAGTAGAAGAATCAGGGTTCTATGACCAGTCACACTTCTGTAAAGAAATTGATCGTTATATAGGTGTATCACCAACAAAACTAATTGAGAATTATAGAAAGATGTCTTAAATTTACAAGACTTCTTTTTCTTTCTACTTTATACTGGAAAGTAGATGGAGGTATACATTATGAGTTTTGATTTAGTGGGAGCAGTAAAAGAGTTAGTGAATAAAGAAGAGGTAATGATTCTTGCAACTTCTGATGGTGAAAAAGTTGGAGTGAGAACAGTGAGTCCATTGTTGGTGGATGGTCGTATTATTTTTTACACAAGTAAAGGTTCTAATAAATATCGTCAGATGGAAACCAATAATAATATAGGATTTTGTATTGGGATGAATGGTATTTATCAGGGAGAAGGGAAAGTTAAATTTTTAGGTAGTGTATTTGCAGATGAAAATAAAGCTATTAATGAAGCCTATCGTAAAAAATATGTTGGTGCATTTGAAGAAGGAGCACCTGGAGAAGATATGCAGAGTAATCAATTTATTGAAATTGAATTAACTGGATTAAAAGGATGGCGATTTGAAGGAGAAGTTCCTGTAGAGTTCTTTGAAGTAGAAATTTAATAATAGATGAAGAAGGTCAAAAATCATTGATCTTCTTTTTGCGTAGGTTGGAAGAAAACTGCTATTACTTTTCTTGGGGAAATGCTATAATTATGGCAGTTATTGTTAGGAGATCCAATGAAAGCTAGAATTACAATTATTATCGTAAAACTGATTACTGCAATTTTACGCTTATTTGGTAGAGGTGGTTCTTTACCAGGGCAGATTGCATTGAAACTAGATAAGAATATTTTAAGTAAAATTACATACCCAAAAGATATCATTTTGATAAGTGGTACAAATGGGAAAACAACGACCACAAATATGGTATATGCACTGATGCAGAAAAAATACAATCGTGTTATCTGCAACAATCGTGGTGATAACTTATTAGTTGGTATTACTACACTGATGTTGAAGAATACATCAATGAATAAGAAAGTAAATGCGGATTGTATTGTAATTGAGGTAGATGAATTAAATGTACCTCATGTAATGAAATATGTACCAGTTACAAAAGTATTGGTAAATAACTTCTTTCGTGATCAATTAGATCGTGCAGGAGAAATGGAAAATGTAGTAGGTAGAGTAGAATCTGCATTAAAAGAATACAAAGGAACATTGGTATTAAACGGTGATGATCCAAATGTTGTGCGTTTAGCAGATTCAGCAACACATGCTCAAGTACATTACTTTGGTGTAGATGAAAATGAAATGAGTATGAAAGTATCCAATGAAGCAAGTGAAGGAAAGTTCTGTTTCCGTTGTAATGCGGAATTGAAGTATGATTATTATCAATATTCACACATTGGTCGTTTTCATTGTCCTAACTGTTCATTTGGACACAATGAATTCTATCTGGAAGCTCATGAAGTAGACATTGCGAATCAAACGTTTGTGGTAGATGGAATGCAGTTTCATGCACCACAGGATGCACTGTATGCGATTTATAATTGTGTAGGGGTAATCTCATTGGCGAAATTAGAAAACATGGATTTAGCGATTGCTAGAGATGTGTTAAAGTCATTTGAATTAAAAGATGGTAGAATGGAACACTTTGATATTGGTAAAGATTGTCTGTTGAATTTAGTTAAGAATCCAACTGGTGCCAATGAAGTAATGAAATATATTATGCGTGATAAAGAAGCGAAAGATATTGTGATCGTATTAAATGACAATGATCAGGATGGTACTGATGTATCGTGGATATGGGATGCTCATTTCGATTTGTTAGTAAATGATACAACGAAAAATATTATTTGTTGTGGGCTACGTGCTTATGATATGGCATTACGATTACGTTATGAAAATTACGAAGGAAACTTAATTGTGCTAGAAGATATGGATGATGCAATTAAAAAGTTAAAAAGTTTAGATAATCATGCATATGTAATTGCAACTTATACTGCATTACAACCAATGCGTGGAGTACTGAGGAGGAATGCCTCATGAAAATGAAAGTATTGTGGATGTACCATGACATTATGGATTTATATGGTGATCGTGGAAATATACAGGTATTAAAGAAACGTTGTTTGGATCGTGATATTGAAATTGAAGTAGATACATGTGGAATCAATGAAGAAAAGAATCTAAGTGACTTTCATCTGATTTTTATTGGTGGTGGTGCTGATCGTGAACAAGGATTGTTATACGAAGATTTGGTGAATCGTAAACAAGATATCTTAGACGCAATTGATGCAAAATCATTTGTGTTGTTAATTTGTGGAGGTTATCAGTTCTTTGGTCAATACTATATTGATAACAATAATCGTGAAATCCAAGGTCTTGGTATTTTTGATTACTATACAAAAAGTAATCCAAATGTTGGTAGATGTATTGGTAATATTGAAATTGAAGCTGATTTGGATGGAAAGAAAGTAACGGTTGTTGGTTTTGAAAACCATGGTGGTCAAACAATGAATGTTACTACACCATTTGGTAAAGTAGTATCAGGCCATGGAAATGTATACCAAGGAGAATATGAAGGATTCTATAATGGACAAGTGTTAGGAACCTATATGCATGGTCCTTTATTACCTAAAAACCCAGAAGTGGCAGATTTCATTATTAAGAAAGCATTGTCAAAAGAATATGATAATGTAGAATTAAAACCACTTGATGATACGTTAGAACTACAAGCGAAAGAAGCAATGCGTAAACGGATGCATGCAAAGAAAGGGTAATATGGCATTAGATAGTCTTTTTGAACAAGCATTTCGTGATGAAGAAATGCAGAAACAATTTTTCTTTGAATTATTGCTGAATGATGTATATATTATCGCATCAAGTGATATAGATGGAACTAGAGTTAAAGAAGGTGATAACCTTCGTGTATTCTCAATTCAACATGATGATATTTCTTATGTTCCGATTTTCTTGTCAATGCAGTCATTAGAAACGTTCTTGGGAGAAAATGAAACTCCATATGTGAAAGCAAATGCTGCGGACTTGTTAGAAACATTGAAAGAGAATAATATTGTAATTAATCCAGGACAAGAGGAATCCATTGTATTATATGCGGATGAGATTAAAGGATTGTTGCAACAAGGATTAAACTAGTAAAGAGAAAGGAAAACTATGGGATCATTTATAGGTATTTATTGGGAAAAACTGTCTTCTAAAATAAATAGTGCAAGAAAAAATGATGAACTACATCTAAGCGTAAGAACTGGAGCATGGATAATTTATGTTTTGGGAGTTACACTTAAATATCTTATTTGGCCAGTTTTGCTTGGAGGTATGAGTTATTTATTTTTTATGCAAAAAGAATATCTATTGTTTACTTTCGTCTTTATTTTATTCATTGCTATTTGTATTGTTGATGTTTTAGATATCAAAAAATATTTGATAAACAGAAAAGAATTTTAACATTTTCATGTAACAAATTGAACGACATCTTAGTGAAAACTAAGGTGTTTTTTTGTGATAAATTCTAAAGAGTTTATAAAATGTAAGAATCACATACAAAAGTTGGACCGAAAACAAATTGAAAAGAAAACGGGTCAGATTTATGATAGAGATGCAAAGGAAATGGCAAGGAGAAGAGAGAGCGATGTTAAGTAAGTTATTAAGTGAGAAACTGATAAAACTAAATATTGATGCAAAAGATTGGTGTGACGCAATACGTCAGTCAGCGCAACCATTGGTTTTATCAAACAAGGTAGAAGCGAGATATGTAGATGCCATTATCGATAGTGTAAAAGAAAGTGGTCCATATATCGTAATTACCAAACATGTTGCAATTCCTCATGCCAGATCACAAATGGGAGTTATTGAAACTGCGATTGGTGTCGCGACGTTGAAAGAACCTGTTGTGTTTGGTAATAAGGAAAATGATCCAGTAAAGTATATTTTCTGTTTAAGTGCAAAAGAGAACAAAGAGCATTTAGAGGCACTTGCAGAATTAGCTGATTTACTGGAAGATGAGAACTTCTATAAAGTTTTGGATCAGGCAACACAACCAAAAGAAATTCTTAAGTATGTGAGTGAGAAAGAAAGGAGGTAAATGTTATGCATAAAGCACTTGTTTGTTGTCGTGCTGGAATGGGTTCTAGTATGATGCTGAAAATTAAAGTGGATCAAGTAATCAAAGAAAATAACTTTGATATTGAAACAGAACATGGAAACTTAGATTCATTAAATGGATTTACTGGAGACTTAGTAGTTACCATGGATGACCTTGCCAAAGAATTACAAGGAAGAGATTATTATGCTCTTGGTGTTCTAAATATTATGAACAAAGGAGAGATTAAAGAGAAACTAGAAGGCTTCTTAGAAGCAGTAGAAAAATAATAAAACATATAAGGAGGAAAAGAGATGTTAGATGCTATTTTAGCCCAAACGAGAAATACAGCTTTAATTGTCGGTATTATCGCTTGTATTGGGTTGTTGCTACAAAAGAAGTCAGCAACAGAAGTTATATCAGGAACTTCAAAGACTATTATTGGATTTATGATTTTCAATATTGGTTCAAATTTCTTAGGAACCATCGTAACGAATTTCACAACATTATTTAATCAAGGATTTGGAATTGAAGGAGTTACAACACAAGTTGAGGTTGCCACTAGTATGGCGTTAAATGTACATGGAACCGAGGTCGCCCTCTTGTTGTTAGTTGGATTTGCCGCTAACTTATTATTTGCTAAGTTCACAAGATTCAAAGCAATCTTCTTAACTGGACAACACTTTCTATACTTTGCATGTGTGTTAGGTCTAGTAATGATTGCATTAGGTGCACCAATGGTTGTAACCGTAATTGTTGGAGGTATTATTCTAGGATTCTGTGGAGCTGCCTTACCAACACTTTGTCAGAAATATATGAATAAAATCACAGGAAATGATGATATCGCAATTGGTCACTTTAACTGTGTAGGATACGCATTCTCAGGATGGGTTGGAAAAGTAATTGGGAAATTCGAAAGAAAATCTGAAAAACCAGCTGATTCAAGTAAAGTGAAAATGCCTAAATTCTTTGATTTATTTAGAGATTTCATTTTCTCAGTAGCATTATTTATGGTTGTACTATTCTATGTAGCAGTATTTGCATGTGTAGCAAACGGTCATATGGATACAGTAAAAGAATTAGCAGGAACCGATTTATGGTTTATTTACCCATTACTTCAAGGATTACAATTTGCAGCAGGTATGAGTGTTCTGATTTATGGGGTTCGTCAATTTATCGCTGAAATTACAGCAGCATTCGTTGCAATTTCTGAAAAATACATCCCTAATTCAAAACCAGCAGTTGACTGTCCAGCAATCTTCCCGTTTGCTCCAACAGCAGTAGTTGTAGGATTTGTTGGTTCATTCCTAGGTGGACTTGTTGCCATGGGTGCTATGGTTGCTCTCAATAGTTCAGTTATTATGATTCCAGCAGCCGGTATTTGTTTCTTCTCTGGAGGAACCTGTGGGGTATTTGGAAATGCATATGGAGGTTGGAAAGGAGCCTTTATCGGATCATTTATTGTCGGTATTGGATTAGTAGCTTTACCACTACTTCTATATCCAACATTCTCAGCTCTGGGAATCGAAGGAGCATCATTCCCAAACATCGATTACAACATTATCGGAAGTGCATTATACCAAGTAGTAGAATTTGTTAAATCTTTATTTGGATTCTAAAGATAAGGCAGAAACTTGGTTTCTGCCTTTCGTTAAAATTAAAGGAGCTTAGTAATGAGAGAAAAAGAGATATTAGAGAATTACATAACGATTAGTAAAGAAGAAATTGAAAGTTTTATGAATAAAATAGATGCAGATGCATTACAAAAAGCCAAAGAGATGATTGTAAAAGCAGAAGCAAATGGAAACCGTGTACATATTTCAGGAATTGGAAAACCATCCCATGTGGCAGAATATGCTGCATCCCTGTTTTCTTCTACTGGAACACCAGCTTATGTCTTAGATGCTACCGAAGCCATTCATGGTAGTTCAGGTCAGGTAGTGGCAGGAGATGTTGTCATCGCAATTAGCAACAGTGGTGAAACAGAAGAGTTAAAGGCAACCGTGAGAACCTTGAAACAAAACAAAGCAGTGCTAATAGCTGTTACAGGAAATGTTGATTCATGGTTAGCGAAAGAATGTGATGTATGTTTGTTTGCGGGTGTAAAGCGAGAAGGAGATGTTTTGAATAAACCACCAAGATCTTCAATTATTGCAGAAATGATTGTACTTCAGGGGTTATCAATCCTACTTCAGGAATATAAAAAAATTACTCCAAGTGAATATGTAAAATGGCATCCAGGTGGTTCGTTAGGAAAAAGTATCAGGGAGGGAAACAAATGAAAATTGAAGGAATGATTACGGCAATGGTCACACCATTTCGCGCTGACTATACAATTAATGAAGAAATGACTAAAGAGTTGATTGAAAAACTAATTGCAGATGGAGTTGATGGAATCTTTATCCTAGGAACGAATGGAGAGTTTCAAAGTCTAAGTGATGAAGAGAAAGTATCGTTTTGTCGCTTAGTGGTAGATATTGTTGATAAGCGAGTTGCAGTATATGCAGGTGCAGGATCTTGTGGGACAAAGCTATCAATTGATCTAGCCAATAAGATGAATGATGTGGGAGTCGATGCAGTATCGCTAATTGCACCTTACTTTCAAAAACTATCAGATAAAGAACTGATAGCACATTACAAAACGATAGCTGAAAATGTTGATTTGCCAATTTTACTTTATAATATTCCTTCCCTTACAGGAAATCCAATTTCACTAGAAGTTGTAAAAGAACTAAGTGATGTAAAAAACATTAAGGGGATAAAAGATAGTAGTGGTGATTTCGATAATATGAAAGCATATATTGAAGTCACAAAAGAGAAAGATTTTATTGTTCTTGCAGGATCTGATTCCATGATTCTAAAAGCATTACAGGCAGGTGCAACAGGAGCGGTTGCTGCAACTTCTAATTTATTAACGAAAATAGATGTTGCAATTTATCAGAATTATCTGAAAGGTGATATCGAAGCCGCGCAGAAAGCACAACTTGATATTGAGACGTTAAGAGGTGTAAATAAACTGAAGATTCAACCAGCAGTATTGAAACGTTCCCTTGTACTATCAGGATTAAATGTTGGCGAAGTTCGTTTACCACTTGAAACACCTACAAAAGAAGATGATAAGAAAATACAGGAAATGTTAGATTACTATAAAGGTAAGTTATAATAAAGATAGAAAGGTTTGTGTCATAAGTGAGAATGACCAAATCCATAAAAAGAGAACAGATAAACCAGAGATGTTAAGTGACATCTCTGAAACTGTCTATATCATTTGTAAGGGAGAATTTGCAAAAAATATAGGTATTGGGTGAGTGTAAGTGCTATAATAAAAAGCGCAGATAATTATATTGAACTTATAAAATATAATTAACGGAGGGAAGTTACATGGAAGTAGAATTATTACTACTAATGCAGTCAATTGCCAATAAAGCATATCTTTCAGTTGATGATCTGATGATTCAAACCAAAGTATCTAAACGACAGATTATGTATCGTTTAGATAAAATCAATCAGATTTTAAAAACAACAAATCAGCTAACCATTCAGCTAAGCAGTAATGGAGAACTTGTAATCACACCAGATATTCGTAGTGCAATTGAACTGATTCTGCATAAACAACAACAGGTGCAGCCTTATTACTTGAATAAAGGAGAACGGCAAAATTACCTATTTTTAATGATGTTCTTAAATTTTGAATATCTTTCACTTCAACACTTTATCAATTCTCTGCAGTTAAGTCGTTCTACTGTACTTCAAACCATAAAAGCATTGTCGGATGAACTAACAAGTTATTCGATTGTTGTGAAGAATGATCGAATGTCCGGATACTATCTGGAAGGTGATGAAGGAGATATTCGTCGTTATATGATTGAGATTGTATTATCAACATTATCAAAAGAACCAAGTGGAAGAATGTTTGATTTGTTTATTGATGAATTTCATTTAGATATTTTTCAATATTCAAAGTTAGTAATTGATGAACTGGCAAATCAACACAATATTCATTTTGTGGAGGATCGTCTGAATGAGTTTATTTATATCTTTATCTTTTTAAAGATGCGAATTTTAAACAGCAGTCATGAAAATGAAGAACTACTGATTCATATTCAACCAGCAATTCTTCAATCATTAAAAGAATATAAATTTACAGTTGAGTTATTAAAAAATTATAAGAATACAGAGAATATACCAAAAGCAGATATTTATTATATAAGTTCGTGGATTCTTGGTATCTCAGTAGGAGATATTAATGAAGATACCAAAGACTGGACATTGATATCTGAACTGGTAATGAAAGTGCTGATGCGTTTTGAATCATTAAGTGGTGTTCATTTTAAAGATATAGAAAAAATATTCACACAACTTTATGGACATATTCGTCCAGCATATTATCGAATGATTATGAAACTTCCGATCTACAACCCATTAAGTGAGAGAATCCAAGATGAATTCCCCGAACTTTATAAATTAGTGAAGGAATCAATGCGATCAGTTGCTTTTCTGTTTCCTCAGGAAACTCCTGATGAAGAAATTGCTTATCTTACAATGCATTTTGCGACGATTTTTTCCAATCATCGAATGCTTGAAAATAATAAACAGAAAACCGCACTTGTTGTGTGTGGAAATGGAATCGGAAGTTCTGCAATTCTTTATAATGAATTAAAGAATCTGTTTCCTGAACTTCACTTCTTACCGCCAATTAATGTGGGGAAGTTACAGGAAATGAAAGATCAGGCAGATATTGTATTTGCCACCAGTTATATTTTAAATGATGTTGATTTAGATATTCCAATTGTAAGAGTATCGCCAGTAATGAACACCAGAGAACGATATCAAGTTGTACGAGAACTATATGCATTATTTGGTAATACGTTTACTAATCGACCAAATATTGATGTGGTAATGAATATTATACGTAAATATGCAGAAGTAAAAGAGGAACAAGACTTATATAGTGATTTGGCTTCTTATTTTACTGATTTTAGTTTTCAGGTATTAAATGAAGAAAAAAAATCACTGCAATTGATTGACTTACTTAATCAACGCTATATTCATCTAGGGCTAGAAGCAAAAAATCGTGAAGATGCAATCCGTGAAGGATTCTTAGAAATGAAAACAGATGGGATTGTAAATGATGAATATATTGAAACAATTATTAGAGATATGCGTCGTCTTGGTCCTTACTTTGTAATTACTAAACATTTTGCATTACCCCATGCTTTACCTGAGGCAGGAGCTTATGGTACAGCAATTGGTATTAGTGTATTAAAGGAACCAATTAAATTTGGAAGTGCTGAAAATGATCCAGTGAAGTATATTTTTTCTTTGAGTTCTACCAACAGTGAATTACATTTGCAGGCGATGAATGAATTGATTGATCTGATGGCTGATCAAAAGTTTTATGAAATGTTGGATTGTGCAAAACAGCCACAAGAGATTATTCAGTATATTTATGAGCATACGAAGGGCAAGTGAGAAAATGGTAATAATCATTGAAGTTTGCTATAAACTGTGATAGAATGTGCACATATGGAAAACAAGAGTGGGTGTGAGCCCACTCTTACTTATTGAATAGGAGGTAGCATGGCTACGGTTTTAAAATTAAAAGAAATTATTGAGCCAATTGTCGAAGCTGAGGACTTAGTCTTGTATGATATTGTCTGGACACAAGATGGCAACATGAAGATTTTGCAAGTATCAATTCTTAATAAAGAAGGAAAAATGGATATTGATACCTGTGCAAAGGTATCAGGTGTTATTTCAGATAAGTTAGATGAACTGGATATCATCAAGTATGAGTACTATTTGGAAGTGTGTTCACCTGGGGCTGAGCGTGAGCTTAGAACTGATGAAGAAATTAAGGAAGCGCTTGGAGAATTCATCTATGTGAAATTGAATGATCCAAAAGCTGGACTGGATGAAGTATTGGGTTATCTGCGTGCAGTAGATGACACCAGCATTGAAATAGAATATCTTGTGAAAAATATTAAGAAGAAGATATCAGTCGAAAAGGATAATATTCGTCTGATTCGCTTATCCGTTAAATTATAGGAAGGACTAAGAAAATGAAATTAAAAGATGTAATCAAAGCGATGCAGGAAATTGAACAAGATCGTAGTATATCAAAAGACATTATTATTGAAGCGTTGCAAGAAGCACTAACAAAAGCATATCGTAAACATATCGATATTCAAGATGCATATGTACGTGTTTCATTTGATAACGATGACATTAAAGTATACCACCAGAAGTTGGTAGTTGAAGAAGTGGAAGATGATGAATTAGAAATTTCTTTGGAAGATGCACAAGCGATTCGTGAAGACTATCAATTAGGCGATTTTGTGGAAGAAGAAGTTGATTTCACTGAGTTTGGTCGTATCGCAATTATTTTAGCGAAAAACGTAATGAAACAAAAAACTAGAGAAGCTCAGAAACAAGCAGTGTACGATGAATACTCTGACAAGTTAGAAGAGTTAGTAACTGGTGTTGTGGAAACGGTGGAAGATAAGTTCTGTCTTGTTAATATTGGTAAGACATTGGCACTTATGCCAAAGGTTGCACAAATTCCTGGTGAAGAATATTACGAAGGACAACATTTAAAAGTTGTTATTAGTGATGTAAATAAAGAAACAAAAGGAGCACAAGTATTAGTATCTCGTGCAGATCCTGTGTTAGTAAAACGTTTGTTTGAAAAAGAAGTTCCTGAAATTTTCCAAGGAATTGTGGAAATTAAAGCAATTGCTCGTGATGCGGGTGAACGTTGTAAGATGGCAGTTTATTCAAACAATGAAAACATTGATCCAATTGGTGCTTGTATTGGACCTCGTGGTACTCGTGTACAAGTAATTATTGAAGAATTAAAGGGTGAAAAGATTGATATCTTCGAATGGAGTGAAGATGTTGGTGAGTTAATTAAAAACGCACTTGCTCCTGCTGAAATTCTTGCAGTAATTCCAAATGAAGCAAAACGTGGATTAATGGTTATTGTAAATGATGATCAATTATCACTTGCAATCGGTAAAAAAGGTAAGAATGCACGCCTTGCTGTTAAATTAACTGGAAGCACAATCGATATCAAATCAATCAGTGATGCTGAAAGAATGGGTATTGACTGGCAAACGATTTCTGCAAATGAGGCGCAACGTGTTGCCCAAGAAAAAGAAGAAAAACGTGCACTTGAACAACAACAAATCTTTAGTGAACTTCAAAGCCAAGAAGTGGAACAAGAATTTAGTGATGAGTTATTAGGTGATGAAATTATTGAAGAAGAATTCATCAAAGAAGCTGATAAGCCTGCAGAAACTGCACCAGTTGTAGAAGAAGCAAAAACTGAAGTTGTGGAAGAAACAGTAGAAGCAGCACCAGTGAAACCAGCAAAACCGAAAGCGAAGAAAAAAGTTGTTGAAGAAAAACCAAAAGAAGAAGATGAGCTTGAAAAGGCTGCTCGTTTAGCGAAAGAAAAGAAAGCACAAGGAATTGATATCGAAGAAAAACGTGCTTATGTTTCGAAATTTGAAGAAATTGCTGGAGCTAAAAAAGAAGAAGCAGTGAAACCAAAAGCGAAGAAAAAATATAAGAAAAACGATGATGATAACATCTTTGAAGATTCAACTCCTCAACCTACATTTGATCCAAATGAAAAGGATTACGAGTTGAAACCAATCTATACTGAAGAAGAATTGGCTGAAATTGCAGCTGCTGAACAAGCCGAACAAGAAAAAGATTGGATTAATGATGATATTGACTTCGATGAGTACGATGAATTCTACGACGAAGAATAGAAAAGAGGGATGAACTTGCGAAAAGTACCTTTGAGAAAATGTGTGGCTACGCAGGAACAGTTGCCTAAGAAAGAACTGATTCGAGTAGTTCGCACTCCAGAGAAACAAGTAATTGTGGATGAAACTGGAAAAGCGAATGGCCGTGGTGCATATTTAAAGAAATCAATTGATGCAATTGATTTGGCACAAAAGAAGAAAATTCTTAATCGTGCACTGAATGTTGAAGTAGATGATGCTGTATATGATGAACTAAGGAAGTTAGTAAATGAATAGCCAATATGGAATATTTGGATTGGCTGCAGCATCAAGAAAAATATCGATTGGTGAAACTCTGATTAAAGAGATTCGCGCAGGCCGTTGCAAGTATGTGGTGATTGCAGAAGATGCATCTGATAATACAAAGAAACGGATAACCGATAAGTGTACATATTACCATGTGAAATATGGTTTTATAGAAAGTAGTGAAGAATTAAGCAATGCCGTTGGAAAACATAATATCAAAGCAGTTGGTATTTTGGATCAGGGGTTTGCAAAGAAGATTAGCGAAATATTGAAAGGATAGGTGAGGATATGGCAAAAGCGAAGAAAAGACAAAATAACAATCGCAACAAAAACACAAAAAGAGATTTTACGCCTAAGAAACAAGAGGTTACAGTTACAGAGATTACATATTCTGGACAGGTAACAGTTGGTGAATTAGCGAAGTTAATGCATAAGCAAGCTTCTGAAATCATTAAGTTTTTGTTCTTGCTAGGTAACATGGCGACAATCAATACTGTACTAGACGACGAGAATATTGAACTTGTTGGTATGGAATTTGGAATTGAAGTCCATAAAGAAAACATTGTAGAGGAGTTTAACTTTGAAGAAATGGAAGAGGATGAAGATCCTTCGAAATTAGAAAGTCGCCCTCCAGTAGTTACAATTATGGGACACGTTGACCATGGGAAAACAACATTGTTAGATACCATCCGTAAAACAAAAGTTACTGAAGGTGAGTTTGGTGGAATTACACAACATATTGGTGCTTACCAAGTTGAAGTAAATGGACGTAAAGTTACTTTCTTAGATACTCCAGGACATGAGGCATTTACTGCTATGCGTGCTCGTGGGGCAAAAGTTACCGATGTTACAATCATTGTTGTAGCTGCAGATGATGGAGTTATGCCGCAAACAAAAGAAGCAGTTGACCATGCGAAAGCTGCTGGTGTACCAATCATTGTTGCTGTCAACAAGATGGATAAAGAAGGGGCAAACCCTGAACGTGTTATGAGCGAAATGAGTGAATTGGGTTGTATGCCTGAAGAATGGGGTGGAGACACAATCTTTGTACCAGTAAGTGCAAAAACTGGTGAAGGTGTTGAAGACCTGTTGGAAAACGTTTTAGTAGTTGCAGAAGTTGCAGACCTAAGAGCAAATCCTCACAAAAATGCTGTTGGTACCGTAATTGAAGCGAAACTAGACAAAGGTCGTGGTTCGGTTGCAACATTATTAATTGAAGCTGGAACGTTACATGCATCAGACGCAATTGTTGTTGGTACAGCATTTGGTCGTGTACGTAAAATGACAGATGATATGGGTAAAGAAATCAAGGTGGCTGGTCCATCAACTCCAGTAGAGATCATTGGATTAAACAGTGTTCCAATTGCTGGTGATGTATTCAAAGCCTTTGATTCTGAAAAGAAAGCAAGACAAATAGCAGAAGCTCGTCTGAATGTTCGTGTGGAAGAAGAAAGAAATGCTTCTTCAGCAATGAGCTTGGAAGATTTGGCACGCCAAATTGAAGAAGGCGATATTCAAAGTATTAATACGATTGTTAAGGCAGATGTACAAGGTAGTGCAGAAGCAGTAAAAGCTTCACTTGAAAAGATTGAAGTTAAGGGAGTACGTGTAAATGTAATCCGTTCAACTGCTGGTGCTATTACTGAATCTGATGTAATGTTAGCAAGTGCTTCACATGCGCTAATTATTGGATTTAATGTACGTCCAAATGCAGCAGTAAGAAAGAAAGCAGAAGACGAAGGTGTGGACATCCGTTTACATAACATCATCTATAAAGCCATTGAAGAAATGGAAAGTGCGATGAAAGGTATGTTAGCACCAGTATATGAAGAAGTAATTATTGGTCAGGCAGAAGTTCGTGAAACTTATAAAGTAAGTAAACTGGGAACAATTGCAGGATGTATGGTTACTGATGGAGTCATCAAGAAAGATTGTGGAGTCCGTCTGATTCGTGAAGGAATTGTTGTTTATGAAGGAAAACTTGGATCATTGAAACGTTTTAAAGATGATGTTAAGGAAGTAAGTAATGGTTATGACTGTGGTATCACAATTGAAAACTTTAATGATATTAAAATAAATGATGTTATTGAAGCATTTGAGGACCAACAAGTAGAGGTGGAATAATATATTATGGGATTAAAAAATGAAAAGATTGCACAACTGATCCAACGTAATATTTCTGAAATCATTTCAAGAGCAGTAAAGGATCCAAAAATTGGATTCATTACGGTTACGGATTGTATGGTTGCAAGTGATTTATCAGTTGCGAAAATCTATGTTTCATTTTTAGGTCAAGATGCAAGAAAAGAATCTGGGATGAAAGCACTAGATCGTTCTAAAGGATTTATTCGTAGTGAACTATCTAAGAAACTTTCTATCCGTAAGGTGCCGGAACTTGTATTCCTGCTAGATGAAACGCTAGATAGAGGAAATAAGATCGATCAGATTATTGCAGACATTCATGCAAAAGATAAGTAGAGTAGGAGGTTAGCTATGTTAGAGTGGATTATTGAATTACTATTAAGCAGTTTCATAGTCTCAGCATTGTTATCTACTCTTATCTTTGGATGTATTTATATGTATAAAAAAAATAAAGGGAGGGCTTTTGAAAAGAAAGTCATTACCTTTATTTTTCTCTTTTATTTGATATGTTTACTTTATGTTACTGTTTATCGTGAAGGGTTATTTATGAACTCAACAAGAACAGTAAACTTAATTCCGTTTGAAATGTTAATAGAGTCATATGAATATTCACTTAGTGTTGATCCACTAAGGGCAATGTTGTTTTTAATTTATAATATTGTTGGTAATATTGCCTGGTTTGTTCCATTAGGGTTTATGGTTAACTTTTATCTTAAGAAACCATATTTTTGGAAAGCCTTTGGTATTGCCTTTGGATTATCTTTTACGATAGAGTTGTTGCAGTTTATTGGGTATGTTGGAATTACAGATATCGATGATCTTATATTCAATACGATCGGTGGGTGTATTGGATATGGGATATATCGTTTTATATACAGGAGGCAGTTATGTCAATTAGAGAACAAGTGAAGCGATTTTGGCGTATTTTCATGGAAGAAAAGGTCAACCTGGAAAATGCGTTAAGTGAAAATAAAGAACAAGAAGTGAATGAGATTGTGAAAATCTTAAATACATATTATGAAGAATGTAGTAATTCTTCACTGGAAGTAGCAATCAGTGATGATTTCTATGAACTTACATTCCATACAGGACAAGATAAGAATGTACAGTTAGTTACTGCATTATTAAAACAATTTGTACCTGAGGGAGTGAATGAGAAGTGGATTATTAACTCTTATTTACCTCCACTTAGTGATAAGGCATTGAATACAGTATTAAGAATTAAAGACCAGGAATATTACCCTGAAGATTTCAGAGTGTTTTATGATCTTGATGAAGCAAACAAAAGTTTTCATGTAGAATTATACTGTAATGCATTTCAGTTTTTAGATCCAAATAAAGCCAATGAAATAGCAGTGTATATGCTGCAGTTATTCATTGGTGAATGTGCATTAGAAGCATATATTGGTACGATTGATGTCATTGATAGTGAACGTAGTGGAAATGCTTGTATCTTACCTGAATTCTATGAAATAATGATTGATATTATTGAAGAGAAGGAATGGCCTGAATACTATGATCCTACTACGATTTATCGTGTATATAGTTTAAAAGATGAAATTGATAGTAAAGATGTACGTAAAGATATGAAGATGATATTTACTGTTCATCCAATCTTAATCAGTGAAGTGTTAGAAGGTCAATTAGTTACTTACCATCAGTTCTTTGATTATGGTGGGGAGTTTGGTTTCTTGTATTATAAAAACAATGCTGGTAATGAAGCAGATGCAATCTATCGCCAACAGTTGGAGAAGAAATTAAATGATTTATTATTCCCGCAGGGAATTGCGAAGAGTATTGGTGGTGCGATTGGTACAACCTACTCTTATATTGATTTAGCAATCTATGATAAAGAAGCATTTTTAAAAGCTTTAAAGAAAATCAACGAAAAACTTTCGATAGAATTAAGTTACCAATCATTTGAAGAAAATACCACAGTTTAATAATTGTGGTATTTCAGTTTTTCAAGGTGTAAATTAATGATGAATTTACCCTTTGAAAAATTGATAATGAGTAGAAAAAATGATACTATAAATACAAGTGTAATTTAGAAAGTGAGTAGTTATGATTCGATTATTTAAACCATTTAAATATGTTAGAAGTTTTCGCTCTATCGATGTAGATAATCTTATAGAGCATAAGAAGAAATTAGTAATCTGTGATATCGATAATACACTTGTGGCACATGATGAAGCATTACCTTCACAAGAAGCAAAAGATTTCATTAAACGAGTACAAGATGCAGGATTACAGATATGCCTAATCAGCAATAACAATAAGGATCGAGTAAAGCTATTTGCGGATGCGCTGGAAGTACCTTATTATGGATTTGCGAAGAAACCGTTACGATTGACCTATAAACAAATTTTAAAAGACTATAATATGAAACCAAGCGATATTGTTGCGGTTGGGGATCAGTTATTAACCGATGTATTTGGTGGAAACCGAATGAGTATTGATACGATTCTAACTCATCCGTTAGTAACCCGTGATTTGAAAACAACAAAGTTAAATCGACGTTTAGAGAATCAGATTTATCGTCGATTAGAAAAGAAAAATGTAATGAAAAGAGGAGTATTTGATGAGTAAAACATGTAAAGGTTGTGGTGTTACATTACAAAATGAACATCCTGATAAAATTGGATATACACCAAATCTTGATAAAGAATATTGTCAGCGTTGTTTCCGTTTAACGCATTATAATGATGTAGTTATTTCAATGCAACAGGGAATTGACAACGATGAGTTATTAAAAAAAGTAAATGATTTAGATGCTCTAGTTGTTTGGGTTGTTGATGTGGTTGATTTTGAGTCAAGTCTCATCAAAGGGATGAACCGTCATCTGATTGGTAAAGATATTCTGTTGGTTTGTACAAAGAGTGATTTATTACCAAGAGATATTAACCCAAATAAAATTGCGAATTTTATTATGCGCCGATTGAAGGAACATGGAATCAAAATTGTAGGTGTGACACTATGTCCTGACTTACATAAACAAGATCCTGAATCAATTGAAAATGTAAATGAGTCAATTGAACATGTACGTAACAATCGTGATGTAGTATTGCTTGGGAATGCAAATGCTGGAAAGAGTACTCTGTTGAATGGGTTAATGAATTCATCTGAACTTACAACATCGTGGCATCCAGGAACAACTCTTGATTTGAATCCTATTGAATATAATGGATATACACTGTATGATACTCCAGGAATTGTAAACAGTAAGTCATTATTGACGTATGTTCCTGTAGAACAGTTAAAAGATGTAATCTTTCAAAAGCAAATCAATCCAAAGAAATTTCAACTGACAAAGAATCAGTCATTGGCAGTAGGTGGATATGTACGTTTGGATTTAAAAGATTGTGATAAAGTAAATGTTGTTTGTTACTTCAATGAACGTTTGAATATTCATCGAGGAAAGATGGAGCAGGCAGATCAGTTATGGGAAACTCATTTAAATGAACTGTTGTCACCATCAATTAATGATGAATTTAAAGATATGAAGAAGTATACAAATACAAAGAAAATACCAAAGATGGACGTGGTAATTGCAGGACTTGGATGGTTTTGTATCCAAGGTAATGTAAGCCAGATTGATGTCTATGTAAATGAGAATGTAGATGTAATATTTAGAGAGGCGATGATTTAATGCTAAGTGGAAAACAGAAAAGACATTTAAGAAGTATTGCCGTGACAACACGAGCAATTATTCAAATAGGAAAAGATGGGTTAAGTGCAAATCTTATAGAGACTGTGGACTTGGCTTTAGAAGCACATGAGTTAGTTAAAATCAGTGTGCTGAAGAATTGTGATGATAACGTCAAAGAGATGGCATTAGATATGGCAGGTATGACAAACAGTGAGGTTGTTCAAATCGTTGGTCGTACCATTGTATTGTTTCGCAGGAGTAAAAAACGGATCATTGAACTATGAGTAGAATCGGACTAATTGGTGGAAGCTTTGATCCCATTCACCTTGGTCATATTGAAATGGCAAAGCAGGCAAAGAGACAACTGCAGTTGGATGAAGTCTGGTTTGTATTGAGTTATGATACACCATTAAAGGATCGTACATTAAGTAATTATGATGCACGCAAGAAAATGGTAAAACTGGCACTGAATGGCTTTGATGGTTTTAAACTATGTACAATTGAAGAAACCAGTAATGGTAAGAATTATACAATTGATACAGTAGGACGTTTAAAGACACAGCATAAAGATGCAACCTTCTTCTTTATGATTGGTGGCGATCAGATCAAACAACTAAATAAATGGAAAGATATTGAGAAACTGCAAAGTGAAGTACAGTTATGTGGTTTTATGCGAGATGGTGAAACAGTTGATACACCTTATAATGTGAGGATGTTATCAATGGAACCTTATCCAATCAGCAGTAGCGAGATTCGTGAAGGAAAGTTAAAATACTTACATCCAAAGGTAAAGGATTACATTGTAGAGAATTTCTTGTACGAAGGAATTGTAAGTAGTTATATGAGTGAATATCGTTACAATCATAGTGTAAGTGTAGCAAAGCTTTGTGTAAATTTAGCAAAGGCACATCATCTAGATGAGCAGATTGCATATATGTGTGGAATCTATCATGATATTAATAAAGAGTTTATTTATATTAATGAAGATGATGGAAGAACGTTGGTTTCGCAGTTACGACCTGAACTGATTGATGTGAAGAAAAGCATCTGGCATGGGTTTCTGGGAGCATATGTCTGTGGACATAATCTGGGAATTCGTGATAAACGGGTATTGGCTGCAGTGGAACACCATGTATTAGGTGAACACTTAGGTATTTATTCAAAGTTGTTATATATTGCTGATAAACTTGATCCATTACGTGGAGACACCAGTGAATTATTGGCATATGCATATAAAGATATCCATTTGGGATATCAGGAAGTTAAAGAAGACCAAATGAAATGTTATGGTAAGGAGTATGTAGATGGAGAAAAAATTAGAAGTGATATTGAACGCAATCAATAAGACAAAAGGGGAAGATATCTTAGTGTATGATTTTACAGCACTAAACCCATTTATTGATCGCGTAGTGATTACGCATGCAGATAACCTGCGTCAGGTATTTGCGATTGCAAACAACATTCGTGATGAATTGAAAGAAAAAGGATACACAATTCATCATTTTGAAGGAAGTAGAGATTCACGTTGGATTTTGATTGATGCGGATGAAATCGTTGTTCATATTTTCTTAGATGAAGAACGTGATTTATATCAATTAGAAAGACTGTATGCTGATCTTCCTCGATTGGAAAGTCAGTACAATGTATGATGTATTAGCCAAACATTACGATAGTTTAGTAAAAGATGAAGATGCAACCAAAGCATATGTAGATTTTACAACAGCAAATACCAGTGGTAAAAAAACATTGGAATTAGCTTGTGGAAGTGGAGAGATTTCACTTGCACTTGCAAGAGTTGGTTTTGATATGCTGGCTACGGATATTTCACAGCAGATGCTAGATGTTGCTAAAGAAAAAGATGAAGAACACTTGGTAGACTACAAGTGGATGGATATGACAGATATCGATAGTGAAGACACATTTGATAATGTACTTTGTTATTGCGATAGTATGAATTATTTAGAAGGTTCACAATTAAGTGATATGTTTCACTCAGTATATGCTCATTTGAATGAGGATGGAGTATTCTTATTTGATATGCATACGCTAGATCGTCTAGATGAGTTTTCTGATGAATTTTATGAAGCAGGTATTGTGGATGGAATTGAGTTTGTCTGGAATATTCAAAGTGAAGATACTTCACTTTATCACAGTTTTATCTTCTATAATGAACAGGGAGTTCCTTCGTATGAACACCATGTTCAAAATGTGTTTGACCCAAAGCAGGTAAAACAGTTATTAGAAGAAACTGGTTTTAAAGTGAGTATTTATACTGATTTTGATAAAGAAGGAATACAAAGTGGAGAAAAACATTTCTTCGTTTGTAGGAAGGAGCAGAAATGATTGCAATTATAGGCGCATTAGAAATAGAAGTAGCGGCTCTAAAAGAGCATATGAGTGATATTGAAGAGCACTCGATTGCAGATGTTTCGCTGACAACTGGTAAGATTGGGAATAAAGATGTTGTATTAGTATTAAGTGGTGTTGGTAAAGTCAATGCGGCGATGACAACAGCAACAATCTTACATGAATATGATATCGAGTATGTTATTAATATTGGTACTGCTGGTGGATTTAAAGAAGAACAGAAGGTACTGGATATTGTAATTGCAGATAAAGTGGTGCAACACGATTTTGATACAAGTGTTGCAGATGGTGCTGAGGGAATTGGGTTATATTCATCTTGTGATGAAGCGTTAATCAAGAAAGCTTATCGCCTGCTTGAAGATGAAGAATCAAATGTCTACATTGGTACAATTGCCAGTGGTGATGTCTTCATTGGAAGAGATGATCAGATACAATTAATTAAACATAACTTTAAAGATGTAATTGCCTGTGAAATGGAAGCAGGTGCAATCTCGTATGTATGTAATCGTCGTCAAGTGCCTTGTATTGTACTACGTTCACTTTCAGACAATGCAACCAAAGAAGGTAGTGAAATGGATTTCTATACGTATGCACAAAAAGCAAGTGTGAGATCTGCAGCATTCTGTGTTAAGTTTATTAATGAATAAATTAAGGAGGAAACATGAAAAATTTAAACTATAAAAAAATATTATTAACTTGTTTCCTTTTACTGTTATTAGGATTGATTGTTGTTTCAATTTTAGGCGTTTATGTTAGTGGTCCACTTCGTAAGCAGGAGAATGATGAAGCAAAAATAGAAGCAACGATAAAAAAAGAAGAATCATGTGATGTGATTGACCGTATTAGTTTTCAATTTGTGACTTATACATGTGAGACTTCAAAGAACTATGTTATTTTTGATGAAAATGGTGAGAAGATTGCAACTCGTAAGAAAAGTGAAGCAAAGTTCTCAGATGTTGAAAAAATCGTTAGCGATTATTCAGAATTAGAAGGTGCAGAAGTTCGTGTTGGTTATGGATATGAAGCACCAGCATATTATATTACAAAAGGCATCTACGTCTTAGTAGTTGATTTTGATACATTAGAAGTTATTTATAGTAGTGGAGGAAAGTAAGGATGGAGTTATACCAAAAAACATATTTTAATCATCGTAACTTTATTCTAAGTGAAATCGAACATTTAGATGTAAATGTGGAAGAAGCATTTGTCCTTCTTTATATTGATTACTGTAATGAATTCAATATTAACTTTGATTTAGAAACTTGTGCACGTAAAATGAAAATGCAGCCAACTGTGCTTGATGGTTTAATGAATCATTTAATTAATAAAGGTTATTTAGAAATTAAGATGGAAAACCGTAAAGTTGTCTATTGTTTGGATCAGGTATTCAAAGTAAAAGAAAACTTGGATGTATTACCAACCAATGAATTTCAAAGCCTGTTTGATTTGTATGAAAGCGAATTCGGACGCCCACTAACGATGAGTGAATCACAACGTCTAAGTGAATGGATGTCAACGTATGAACTAAAGTTAATTGAATATGCACTGCGTGAAGCAGTGGTATATGAAACTCGCAGTTTTGATTATATTGATGTCATCTTAATCAAGTGGAAAGAAAAGAAACTGACTGCTCATGATTATGAGGAAGGAAATCGCTAATGGATGTACCTTTTATTTTAGATACAATGCGTGAGATGTTTCCTGATGCGGAGTGTGAGTTAATTCATAAAAATGATTTTGAATTATTAATTGCCGTAGTTCTTAGTGCCCAAACAACCGATCAGGCCGTAAATAAGATTACTCCAGGATTGTTTGAAAAGTTTCCTACACCGAAAGCAATGGGTGATGGAGATATTAAGGAAATTGAAAACTGTATTCGTCGAATTGGATTATATCGCAATAAAGCAGCAAATATCAAAGCCTGTGCCAAAGAAGTTGATGAACGCTTTGATGGTCATGTACCTAGTTCATTTAAAGAACTTATGAGTTTACCTGGAGTGGGTAGGAAGACAGCCAGTGTTGTGCGTTCGGTATGGTTTGATATTCCATCGATGCCTGTGGATACACATGTAGAGAGGATATCAAAACGCTTAGGGTTTGCGAAGTTTGGTGACAGTGTAGAAGTGGTAGAACAGAAACTAAGAAGAAAGATTAAACGTGAAGACTGGAATCAGGCACATCACTTATTTATTTTCTTTGGACGTTACCACTGTACAGCCAGAAATCCTAAATGTGATGAATGTGCATTTGTTGGATTTTGTAAGAACAAAAAGTTTGAACTATATAAGAAGAAATTAGCAAAAACAAAGTAGATAATTAGACATTGTCTGCTTTTTCTTTATCTTGCTTGAAATAATAGCGTAAGACTTTGGAAAACTACTATAAAAATGTTATAATGGTACAATGTAAATAGGAGTATATTTCATATGAAGAAACAGACAAAAATCTTGCTTGCATCAATACTTGCAATTACGTTAATTATTGATCAGGTTACTAAATATATAGTTACAGCTTCTTTGCGTTTGGGGGAAGCGATTGAGATTATACCTTCATTCTTTCAAATCAGGTATGTTCAAAATACTGGGGCTGCCTGGAGTATTTTTGAAGGAAAAATGACATTCTTTTATATAGTTACTGTCGTTGCGTTGGTATTGTTGATTTTATTTTTAAGAAATATGAAAAACGCTAGTTTAATTGCTTATACTGGAATTATATTAGCAATTTCAGGAACAATAGGTAATTTCATTGACCGTTTAACTCTTCAATATGTTCGTGATTTCTTGGACTTCACGATTTTCGGATATGATTTTCCAGTATTTAATGTAGCCGATATGTGTTTGGTTATAGGGATAGGACTGATTGTTTTGGATGAACTACGAACTAGTTTTGGAGGAAAGTTGAATGTACGATGAAACAATAAAAGTCAGTGCAGAACATGAGAAAACAAGAATTGATCGCTTTTTGGGTGATCGTTTAGATTTATCAAGAAGTCGTATTCAGACATTAGTTACTGATGGTGATATCTTAGTAAATGGAGATGTTGTGAAAAGTAATTATCGTTTAAAAGAAGATGATGAGATAATGATTCATATTCCAGAGAATGAAGAATATGAAGTATTAGCAGAAGATATTCCAATTGATATCGTTTATGAAGATGATGATGTTATGGTAGTAAATAAACCGAAAGGGATGGTTGTACATCCTGCACCTGGTAATTTGCATGGGACATTAGTAAATGCAATTTTGTATCACTGTAAAGACTTGAGTGGTATCAATGGTGTTTTACGTCCAGGTATTGTTCATCGTATTGATAAAGATACAAGCGGATTACTGATTATCGCCAAAAATGATAAAGCACATCAATCATTAAGTGAACAACTGCAAAGTAAAACTGTATCTAGAAAGTATTATGCACTGGTTCATGGGGAGATTCCTCATGAGTATGGAACGATTGATGCACCAATTGGTAGAGATGTAAAAGATCGTAAACGGATGTGTGTATGTGAACAGAACAGTAAAGATGCAGTTACTCACTTCAGAGTAATTGAACGCTTTGATGATTATACATTAATCGAATGTTCTTTAGAAACTGGAAGAACGCATCAGATTCGTGTACATATGAAATATATAAAATTTCCGATTGTTGGAGATGAAACATATTCGTATAAGAAGACAATGGATACTTCAGGTCAACTGCTACATGCATATGAACTGGAATTTACACATCCAACTACAGGTGAGAAAGTTGTAGTACAGGCAGATATGCCTGATGTTTTCAAAGAAGTATTGGAAGAATTAAGAAAGGAGTAGCCTATGAGTTATGAAAGAAATGATGTCATTCTTTATCAGATTATGGATTGTCTGGTAGAAGATTATGGGTATTCAATTATTCGTTTTCAGGGACAGAAACAAGACCTATGGCTAACCAACAAAGATAATCCAAAGTATCCAGTGATTCGGTTGAATCCGGCTACTAGTACGTCACTAATCTTTGAACAGGATTATTTAGAAAGAGTAACAATGTTTATGCGTCGACTTTTACAGTCAAATGAAAAAATATTGATTATAAATACTAATGAAGCAAGTACGGAGTTTGAAGAAAATAACTTTCAACAAATTCTGTTTCATGATGAAAAAGAAAGCAGTATGTTGTTTGCGACATTTCCTCACCTTCAATATGCAGTGAAGAAAGTAGACAACAATGATAGTGAAATCCGTAGAATTAATCAGAGTTTACGTAATTTCCAAATGAAGAAAACAAGAGCGAATACGGTACGCCAGATTCCTAAGTTTACGTTAGGGATTATGGGAGTGTGTATTGCAGTCTTCTTATTGACTCAGTTGCTGGCAATGCAACTAGGTGGTGATGCATGGACCAAAGCATTATTAATTGCAGGAGCTTACTATAAAACCTTTGTAGTTGCTGCTCATGAATACTGGCGTTTTATAACAGCTGGTTTTCATCATTTGAGTATATCGCATTTATTAATGAATATGTTAGCTTTATATTCATTAGGAAGTGTAGTAGAGAAATCATTTAATAAAAAACAATATGTTGCAATCCTATTGGTATCCATTATTTGTGGTAACTTGTTAGTGTTTGTAGTTGAAAATAATCAAATTAGCGCTGGTATATCTGGTGGACTATATGGATTAATGGCATCCGTAATTGTAATTGCCATTGAGAATCAGACATTTCGAATCCCACAGGTTCGATCTTCACTCTTACGAGTAGTGTGGATTAACTTACTAATTTCATTACTGCCAGGAGTTAGTTTTACAGCGCATATGGGAGGTTTCGTTGCTGGAGCAATTATGTCCTTCCTGTTTGTGAAAAACGCGAAGTGGAAGTTCTTAAAGCCTCACGTTGCAATCTGTTTTGTAATTCTGATTGGTGGACTTAGTTTTTATGGATTAAACAACAATACTGTAAAACCTTTATATCCAACAACGGATTATCAGGTGATTAAGGATGTTAGAAAATTAGGACTAGATGGTTATGCAAATTATCTGGAAAAAAATGTTGATCGATTATATGGAGAGTAAAAATGAAAAGAGAAAATGTTTTAACTTGGGATGAGTACTTCATGGGACTTGCTCATTTAAGTGCTCTACGTTCAAAAGATCCAGTTGCCCAAATTGGTGCGTGTATTGTGTCTAAGGATATGAAAGTTGTAGGAATTGGATACAATGGGTTACCAAAAGGATGTGACGATGATACATTTCCTTGGGGTAAAGGTGGAGATTACTTAGATACTAAATTTCCTTATGTTGTACACGCAGAATTAAATGCAATCTTAAACAGTGGAACTGACTTAAGTGGATGCAGTCTTTATGTTTCAAGGTTTCCTTGTAATGAATGTGCAAAAGCAATTATTCAAAGTGGAATCAAACGCGTAATTTATGAAAGTGATAAAAACTTCTATAAAGATACAGGACTTGCAAGTCGTAAGATGTTTGATGCTGCAGGTGTAACTTATGACAAATTACCATATTGTGTAAAGTTACAGGTTGAAACTGAGGATAACAACTAGTGAGGTTATTATGAGAAATTATATTGACAGAACGATGAACTTAATAGATCAAAAACAATACTTTGAAGCATTTCTAAGAGTATTAATTCCTCTGGTATTAATATCCTTTGCATACTATGTATTAAAAATAATTATACATATTACCTTTGGATTTTTCCTGCCAGCAATTATTATTCTGGGAGTTATCTATTATTTTGCAACTTAAATACCGTTATTACGGTATTTTTTTGTTATAATAGGAAAAGATGAAAACATTATATATTATTGGAGCAGGACCTGCTGGTATGATGGCAGCAATTTCAGCCAAGGAACATCATTCAAATCTTGATGTTATTCTAGTCGAACGTAACAATGTACTTGGTAAGAAATTAAAGTTAACTGGTGGTGGTCGCTGTAATGTTACTGCAGATGTAACAAACGAAGAAGTAATCAAAAACACTGTGAAGAATGGAAAATTTCTTTACAGTGCTTTAATGCAATACAATACAAAAGATATCTGTTCTTTCTTTGAACAACTCGATTGTCCGTTAAAAGTAGAAGAACATAATCGAGTATTTCCTCAAAGTGATGATGCCAATGATATTATCTTTGCATTAAAAAGAAAGATGAAAGAACTAAATATAAAAATTGAATACAATACAACAGTAGAAGAAGTAACGGATAAAACAATCATTACAAATAGAGGTATTTATACCTATGATTATCTAATACTGGCAACAGGAGGTTGTTCCTACGCAATGACTGGTTCAGATGGCACAGGATATGAACTATCTAAACAACTTGGACACTCAGTAACAAATCTTCAGCCAGCAGAGGTTCCACTTGTATCAAATGATCAGGTAATTCAATCAAAAGAACTACAGGGATTATCATTTAGTAATGTTAGAGTTACAGTCTTACAAAAAGGAAAAGCAAAGTACAAAGTAGATCATGATTTAATCTTTACTCATTTTGGTATTTCAGGACCTGCAGCATTACAGGCTAGTTACTATGTACAAAAAGTATTAGTGAAAGAAACACCTGTAATGATTAATATTGATTTCTTACCTAGTGTATCGTTAGAGATGTTACAAGAGGAACTAAAAACGAAGACAATAGAAGAAATTTTTAGTGCTTGTGAATTACCAAAACGTTTATGTGAATATTTAAAAACACAGTATGATAAGAATGCTGATATCCTAACAAGTATAAAAAAATTTCCACTCACTATTTATACAACAAGAGGATTTACTAATGCATTTGTGACCGATGGTGGAATCAATATCAAAGAAGTAGATCCTAAAACCATGAAATCTAAATTACACAATAACATCGCATTTTGTGGTGAGATGTTAGATGTGCATGGACATACAGGTGGTTATAATATTACAATTGCATTTGTAAGTGGATATTTAGCAGGGAAATATATGCGATGAAAAAGAATTGAAGGGGGATGTTTAAAATTGAATAGTGTTAAAATGATTTTGTACAAATTGGTATATGAAGAGTTGTGGGGAAAAATATTTGCATTATTAGTATCTATTGTGGCTTTAGCTTTTCAATTTATTCTATTATTTATTCCAATATCTATAGAAAAGGAGTTTATCCAAATTTGGGCTTTTTTTATAGCTGCTTGGGCAATACCTTGTATAGTAATTTTCTTTTATTCTAATAATAAAGGAAGAATAGAAAAAGAACTTAATTATTATATTTATTATTGGTGGTGGGGACTGTTTCAGCTAATTATTGTATTCATACTGGAATATTTCATTTATGACAATATTCAGTTACATTTCACTTTGGCTTGCCTCAATTATCTAGTTGTTTTTCAATATATAATTTTAATAGTTTTAAATTTTTCAATAATAACATCGAGCAATAAGGATATTATTAGAGAGAAGAAGAATAATCGAAATGCTTTAAATAAAATAATTAGTAAAATAATAAATATTTATTATTTAATGAAAAAAAATATAGGATTTCACATAGGGTTTCGTTTAGGATTTCATATACATCAATTTATTCTTATTTTCCTTCTGTTTCTATTCAGAGAGAACATACTTGGCATAGGGAAAATGGAAATTTCCAATTTAGGAATCTTCGGTTGTATAATTTTATATTTCTTTAGTATATTTTTATCAATACCCAAGTATGATAATTATATTATTCAAGAGAATCAAATTACAATAAGATATACAAATTTGGAATTAAGTGATATTTTAACAAGTCGTGTATTTATCATGAATAACTTCATTGATAAAAAAATTACAAGATATAAATTGTTTAAAATAGATATATCGAAATTTCTAGAGAGACAAGGTGCGAATGGTTTTCGTGTCTTAAATTATAAAGATTATTATTTTGGTAACAACAGAGAAATAGAAGAGAAAAAATATTTTTACTATATAATACCAGTTAATGATAATGTAGTAGGGGTCAAATACTTTAATTTAATTATTCAAATAAATAAAAACGGAAAAGTATTATATGAAAAACTAGAATTTTATGTTAATTTTTCAATTGCTAATAGCGATTTAGTTGGTGAAGTGGATTCAAGCTTAGTTCCATTAAAATTTAAATTTAATAAGATAGGTGAAAGTATATATACTTATTCTAGTCAATATTCTTATAATAATGAAATATTTAATTTTTCAAATGTTTTTATTGACTGTTATCACATAGTAGATTTAAATGGTGAAAATAGCTTAAATAAGTTTAAATTGCCTTCAAAAGTCAATGACAAAAGAAAATTCCTTTATCACAAGGGTGAGTTTGGAGTAGGAAAGACAACTTTTGATTTAGTATGGACATTAAATGAGAATAGAAGTCCAATTATTATCTCTCCATGGGAAGCCAATTCAGATCATGATTTTTTGTACTTATTATTTATGCAGATAAAAAGAAAAACTAAAACTATTTTTCACAAACCGGGTATTCAATGCTTTCCCTTTTTTATGACATTATTGATATCTATTGTTACTTTCCTTTATGCAGTGAAGGATTATGTTTACTTATTATTTAATGCAGAAATTGCCCATGGATTTACACTTAATAATTATATATATATTCTTTTTTCTCTACGTTTGATAAAACTGATATGGGAAACAATTTTATTTCTCTTGTAAATCATCAATTAGGACTAATAATTATAATTGTGATTCTCACTTATGTAATCTATAAAATAATGATACCTTATATAATTATTTTCAAAAAAGATTATAGCAGAATATATCAAGATTTTTTTGTAAAAGAAATTAAGAAAATGTTAATATACAACAAACGTTTTTTCTTGATTATTGAAGACATTGATAGATTACAAGAAGATGAAGCACTGAGTGTATTTAGAACGATTTCGAATATAAATTCCTCTTTTTTACTTCGTGAAAATATCTTAGGACTTCTTTCATATGATGATGGTATTTTTGAATTTAGTACTCAAGGAAAAAGGATTTATGATGATTTAGAGAATAAATTAGTTTTAGATAACGTTGAATCTTATTATGATCCGCAACAATCTATGATTACATACTTTACTCAAATTCATGATTTTATTATTAAGGAATACGAATTAAGAGGTCAGTCAGATGATATTATAAAAGTATTAAAAAAGTTGGACGGAAACGTATTCAGGTTGATTAATAAAGTCAAAGGGTTCAATTTCAGAGATTTAAAAAGAATAATATCTATAATTAACCAGAATTATTATGAAATTGTAGAGAATGAAGAAGAGATTATTGATAAAATAAATATGGTTGAAAAAGATGTTAAAGAAAGGGTGAAGAGAAAAAAAATAAAAAGAAAATCCTAAAAAATATGTGATTATCCTATATTCAGACGTAAATCATCTATATCTTAGAGCATTTCTAAAGTAAAGAAAAAAGATAGCGGTTATTCGCTATCTTTTGATTTCATGTGTTCTTTAAGTTTGTTTTTAGCCATTTCAAATTTTTCACTAGTTGCTTCATCCATATTCGCAATCTTTTCTAATTCAAGTAATGCAGTAGCATCACTTAAAATTTTGATTAGTTCTTCTGGATCTTTTTCTTCTAGTTCACGTTTGATTTTGTTCTTTTCTCTTTTCGCTGCAATCGCAAGACCAACTCCTGTTGCTGCTAATGCTGCAAGTGTAATTCCAACAAATTTTTTCATGTCTGTATCCTCCAGTCCCAAAATATTTTTATATTTGTTACTACTATTATAACTGTTTTTAATCGTTAGTAAAACCATAAGCATGTAAAAAAATGATTGTGTTGTTTATTTGGTTGAAAAGGAGTACAATATGAATGGTAGTCGTACTGCATGCAAGGGTTCGTCCCAAGCATTAAGGCGAAGATATATGAAACGTATGTCCTTGCTTTTTGTGGTGCAAGGACTTTTTATTTTGGAGGTTTCATGGAAACAAGGATCGCACAAATTGGAATTATTGTAGAATCACCAGAGTCGGTGGAAAAGATGAATCAGATTTTACATCAGTATGGGGAGTATATTGTTGGTAGAATGGGAATTCCTTATAAGAAAAGAGGAGTTTCAGTAATTAGTATTATCATTGATGCACCTAGTGATGTCATCTCGGCATTATCAGGTAAACTGGGAATGATTGAGCATATTAAGTCAAAGACTTTATATGCAAATATTTAGAGGTGGACAATGAAAGAGTTGATTCATCGTTTAAGAGAGACAAGAAAACTACAACCAGATGAATATAAGCAATTACTAACATCACTTACGAAAGAAGAACAGGAGTATCTGTTTTTGAATGCCAGAGAGGTAGCGCAAGAGCAGTTTTCAAATGGAATTTTTATTCGCGGTTTAATTGAACTTACGAATTATTGTAAGAACGATTGTTATTATTGTGGTATTCGTCGTAGTAATGATAAAGCGCAGCGTTATCGTCTCACAAAAGAAGAAGTGTTGGAAAGTTGTGAAGAAGGATATCGTTTAGGATTTCGTACCTTTGTAATGCAGGGGGGCGAAGATGATAGTTATACACCTAGGGTAATGGTAGATATTATTAAGTCAATTCGTGAGAAGTATCCGGATTGTGCAATTACTTTAAGTTTAGGTGAAAAAGATTATGATACTTATAAGCAGTATTATGATGCGGGTGCAAATCGTTATTTACTTCGTCATGAGTCAATTAATGCTGAACATTATGCATCACTTCATCCACAGGGGATGACCATACAGACAAGAAGTGAATGTCTGTTTAATTTAAAGAAAATTGGTTTTCAAACGGGTAGTGGAATTATGGTAGGGTCACCAAATCAGACAATTGATAACATTGTGGAAGATATCTTATTCTTAGAAGAATTACAACCACAGATGATTGGGATTGGACCTTACTTGCCACATAAGGATACACCGTTTAAAGATAAGGAAAAAGGTAGTTTGGAATTGACCTTAATTGTGGTTGCAATATTACGACTGATGCATCCATATGCACTTATTCCTTCCACAACTGCACTTGCTACAATTGCAGATGATGGAAGAGATAAAGGAATATTGGCAGGTGCAAATGTTGTAATGCCTAACTTGTCTCCTATACGCTTTCGTAAGAAGTATTTATTATACAATGATAAAGCATGTATGGATGATGAGGCTGCAGAATCATTAGCGTCACTTCAAAAGCGTTTAGAAAAGATTGGTTATACAATTTCATATGACAGAGGAGATTTTAGAAAGTAGAGGAAGTTATGTACAATAAAGGATCAGAAAAAGCAGAAGAGTTTATCAATGATGGTGAAATTTTAGATACACTTGCGTATGCGAAAGCAAATAAATCAAACAAAGAATTAATTGATAGTATTTTAGAAAAAGCAAAAGATTGTAAGGGGTTGTCACATCGTGAAGCAGCAGTGCTATTGGAATGTGATTTACCAGAAGAAAATAAAAGAATTGAAGAGTTGGCAAGAGAAATCAAACAGAAGTTTTATGGAAATCGTATTGTTATGTTTGCGCCACTTTATCTTTCTAACTATTGTGTAAATGGATGTGTCTATTGTCCTTATCACTATAAAAACAAGACAATTGCAAGAAAGAAATTAACACAGGAAGAAATCAAACAGGAAGTAATTGCATTACAGGATATGGGACATAAACGCTTAGCGCTGGAAACTGGAGAAGATCCAATTAACAGTCCTATTGAATATGTACTGGAAAGTATTGAAACAATTTATTCAATCAAACATAAAAATGGTGCAATTCGTAGAGTAAATGTAAATATCGCAGCGACTACAGTTGAAAATTATAAGCGATTGCATGATGCAGGAATTGGAACCTATATCTTGTTCCAGGAAACGTATCACAAGAAGAATTATGAAGAATTACATCCAACAGGTCCAAAACATAACTATGCCTACCACACAGAGGCTATGGACCGTGCTATGCAGGGTGGAATTGATGATGTTGGAATTGGTGTATTGTTTGGTCTGAACATGTATCGTTATGACTTTGTTGGTTTACTGATGCATGCAGAACATTTAGAAGAACGTTTTGGTGTAGGTCCACATACAATTAGTGTACCTAGGATTCGTGCTGCAGATGATATTGATCCAGAGGATTTTGAAGATGCAATCAGTGATGATGTATTTGCAAAGATTACTGCAATCATTCGTATTGCAGTACCTTATACAGGAATGATTATCTCTACAAGAGAATCACAAAAATCAAGAGAACGCGTTCTTGACTTGGGAGTATCACAGTTAAGTGGTGGTTCATCAACAAGTGTTGGTGGATATGTAGAACCTGAAGAAGAAAACAGTGCACAATTTGATGTTAGTGATACCAGAACCTTAGATGAAGTAGTGAACTGGTTATTATCATTAGGATTTATTCCAAGTTTCTGTACTGCATGTTATCGTGAAGGTAGAACGGGTGACCGTTTTATGAGTCTTGTAAAATCAGGCCAGATTGCAAATATCTGTCAGCCAAATGCACTTATGACATTAAAAGAATATCTGGAAGACTATGCCAGTGAAGAAACTAGAGCATTGGGTGAAGAAGTGATTCGTAAAGAAATTCCTCATATTAAAAACGAGAAAGTTCGCGCTATTGCCGAAGGTTATCTAAAAGAACTTCATGATGGTAAACGTGACTTCCGTTTCTAGGTGAGTTTATGGGATTACAGAACACACCTCATGCAAACAGATTACACATTGGAATATTTGGGAAAGTAAACAGTGGAAAATCAACACTGCTAAATACACTTACCAAGCAGTCAGTTGCAATAGTTTCTGACAAGGAAGGTACAACAACCGATCCAATCTATAAAGCAATGGAGTTACACGGGATTGGTCCTGTTGTATTCATTGACACTGCTGGTTTTGGTGATGTCAGTGAACTTGGAGAGCAGCGAATGGAAAAGACACGTCTTGCTGCTCAGAAAAGTGATATCGCAATTGTCATGTTTGCAGATGAAGAGATTGAAGAAGGAGTACAGTGGTATCAGTTCTTTAAGGAATTAAATATTACTACTTTATTAGTAGTGAATGATACTAATAAAAATGATACTCAAAAGATAAAAGAATTAGTGGAAGCAACCCTACAGGAAGATGTAATGGTAATCAATGCGAAAGCTGATCATACTGATGAGATTCGTAAAGCAATCATTCGTTTATTACCAGAAGACTATGGGATGGATAGCATCACAAAGTCGTTGGCAAAAGAAGATGACCTAGTAATGTTAGTTATGCCACAGGACATTCAGGCACCGAAAGGAAGATTAATTCTACCACAGGTACAGACAATTCGAGATTTACTGGATAAGAAATGTATTGTGGTAAGTTGTACAACTGATAAAATTGATCAGACGCTACAATCGTTATCAAAAGAACCGGATTTAATTATTTGTGACTCACAGGTATTTAAAATTGTATATGATAAGAAGCCAGAGAAAAGTAAACTTACTTCATTCTCGGTACTCTTTGCAGACTACAAAGGTGATATTCATACGTTTGTGGAAGGCGCAAATGCAATTGACAAACTTACCAAAGATTCAAAGGTATTGATTGCGGAAGCATGTACCCATGCTCCACTGACGGAAGATATTGGTCGGGAAAAAATACCAAGAATGTTGAAGAAGCGAATTGATCCAAACTTACAGATCGATATTGTAAGTGGAAATAACTTTCCAGAAGATGTAAGAGATTACGATTTAATTATCCACTGTGGAGCTTGTATGTTTAATCGAAAGTATGTATTATCAAGATTACAACAGGCAAAGCAGGCTGGTGTTCCAATTACAAACTATGGAGTCACTATTGCATATGTAAATAATATTTTAGATAAAATCAGTATATAAAAATTTATACTGATTTTTTTATGTCAAAACTGCGACAATTTTATACATTCATTGTGTCTATGTAGTGATTTGGAGAAATGTCATGCTGGGAAAACATTTCTTTAAATATGATATCTCAAGTATTGAACAAAAAGTGAACGATTACAGAGAAAATCACTACTAATTAATAGGAGGAAAAGGGCAAGTAGAAAGGTTGGTATAGAAGTGAAACAACTTAGTGCAATTACAGAAGATACAGTACGACGAGCGCAGGGAGGAGATACTGAAGCATTTAGCAGTATATACAAAGCATATTACAATAAGATTTATTTTATAGCGATGCAATACTTTCACAATGAAGAAATGGCAAAAGATGTTGTGCAAGAAGTATTCATACGGGTTCATAAGAAATTAAAAGACTTGAGAGAACCCAAAACTTTTAATACATGGATTCAAAAAGTTACCTATACGATTTGCCTAAATCAAAATCGTAGAAAAATGAAAATTGTGGATCTTGGAAGTGAGATGACTGTAGAAGATTTCGGTGATCAGAAACATGTAAGTACATTAGACAAAATGGAAGATGACAGGGTAAATAAGATTATAATGAATTCACTTGAGAATATGAGTACTCCATTAAGAAGTGTAGGGATGCTACGGTTCTATGATGGAATGCAGTTAAAAGAAATTGCAGAGATACTAAATATACCCAGGGGCACAGTGAATTCAAGAATAGACAAGATAAAAAAAGTATTACGTTCGGATTTACAGAATAATGGTATTTCTCCAAAAAATTATGGAATTGCATTGCTGACACCTGCAATGATTCATCATGCATATGAAATGTTAAGTGAAGTCTATGTTGTTCAAAGTATTCCAAGTGAGACCGCAATCAGAGCTCTTTCCGTTACAGCAGCTGCAGGAAAAGCAACATCTTTACTATCGTATAAGGTGATTGCAGGGGTTGCTGTTTGTGCATCAGTTGTTGGTGTGACAGTGTTAAACTATTCGCCACCAAAAGAGGAAGAACCAATTGTAGCTGTGGAACCACAGCCAGTAGTGCAAGAGCAGCCAGTGGTAGAACCAGAGATTGAAACTGCAAAAATTGAAGATACTGTTTTTAGTCAGTATTGGACCAATCAACCAGTCAATCTAGAAATTAGTACTACAAATGAGGAGTATGATCAAATTCTAGTGAATGGTGTAGAAACAACAACGATTCTAGCGAATGGAACCTATACAGTACAGTTGGCAAAAGAAGGTACGATCATAGATGAAAAAGAAGTGACAATCATGAATATTGATACCCAAAGTCCTACTGGAACGTTTGAACATAAAGGTGATTATTATATTCTATACCTTTATGATGATTTATCCCAGATTAATCCAGAATCAATACAATTCTATCGAGATGGTGTGCAAAGTTATGATTATCAATTTAATGTAGGAAATAACACATTAACAGTTCCGGATCATTACACATTAGACACTTTCAAAATAAGTGATTATGCAGGTAATACTCTTGATATTCAAGTAAATAATAAAATTTAAGTAAGGAGGGCAAAATGAGTAAACTTAAATTAGCAAAGACATTAAAGATTATGATAGCAGTGCTTGTAGCATTTGTTAGCTTAGGGCTATTTAATGTTGTATCTGCTTCAGAGGAAACAGATATGCAAGGAGAAGAAGTTTCTAGTGAACAGGCTGAAGAAACTTCAAAAGAAGAACTAATGGAAGAAGAAATGGGAACTGATCAGAATGATGAAGAAGAAACTACTTTGGATGAAGTTGATTCAGAGAATGAAGAAGTAGAAGAAAACACAGATGATGTGAAGACAGATGTAGTAAGCGCAGATACTGCAGCCACGCTTCTTCGCCAACCACGTTCTAGTGATGGTTGGGAACTTCATTATGATGCTGCATGGAGAACGACTACTTCTAGTAACTATAGTTCAAGTGATACATTTGAGATTTATACGGCAGAAGAATTTGCAGCATTTGCATATATGACGAGTAATTCATACGCTCCATTTAGTGGAAAAACAATTAAATTGATGAATGATATTGATATTAGTGCATATACTTGGTTACCAATTGCTTATAATTCGGATTTAAGTTTTGCTGGGACATTTGATGGTGGTGGTAATACAATTAGTGGAATGAGATTGAGTCGTTCTGTATCGACAAATTCTGCAGGAGATGCAATGAATGGTACTGCAATGTTTCGTTTTGTATATGGTGGTACTATCAAAAATTTAGTTGTTGAAAATGCAACAATTGATCAACAGGGTTCTAGTCTTGGGCAATATGAAACAAATCATGTTGGAATCGTTGCTGGTGCAGTAAGAGGTGCAACATTTGAAAACATTACCGTAAAAGACAGTACTATGAATTTAACTAATATTAACTGTGATGGTTGGAATACGGCAGGTATGTTAGTAGGATCATTGAACTGGAATATTGATACAACACCATCAAAAGTCGTTAACTGTACTACAATTAATTCAACAGTAAATTATAGTACAAGTGGTGGTGGATATTTACTGGCAATCGGTGGATTAGTTGGCGGACATGGAAATGACTATGGTGCGATTGGGGGACCTGGACCAGCGTCATCAGCATCATCAGTTCATGACAGTAATGTAATTAACTTCAAAGTAAACCGATCATCAGCAGGTACGAATGTTACTTGGCCAGAGGCAGTTGGAGGATTAGTAGGTAGAACCAATGCTGTTTTTGAAATTGTTGATTGTACTGCAACGTATGATATGAATTTCACAGGTAGTTTTACTACAACTGGATTTAGAGGAATTAGTGCAGGTGGAGTTGTTGGTTCTATTGATGGTGGTGCTGAAGTATTAAGATGTAGTGCTGTAGGATCCATCACCTCAAATGCTACAGGAGGTTTGGCAAGCAAAGGATTATTCGCTGGAGGAATTGCAGGGCAGGCAGGAAACTGGAGTGGTAATTCAAGAGTATATGGTTCAACAATTAAATCTTGCTTCAGTTCAATGGAGTTTACAGGTGCAAATAGTGAAGTGTATGGAAATGTAATAGGACTAAGAATTATGCCACAAGATACATATTCAATTGATATTTCTGAAGTATTTTGTTTGAATACAGGAGTGAATGACAAAGTTTCTGGTATTAATTCTAGTGCAACAGGAACATTAGGATCAGTGAATGAGCGAGATGTGTATTTCATAGATATTAATGATTTACATGTAAATACAGCTGAAGAACCATTTACTTATACTGGAATTGCTAGTGATGGTACAGCAGGAGTAATTGACAATACATTTGTATTTGCTTATAGTGATGCAGATGCTACAGGAACAATTACTGACAATAGTGATGGTACAGTTACTGGAACGCTTCAAGGAAATGATTTCAATGTTGGTGGTAATATTACACGAACAAGTGATGCTGAGGTGTTGGTGAAGTTTATCTTACCTGTGGATGTATTAGCAAGAACTGCCGATTATGCAGTAACGAAAACAGCAACGAATGCTTCAATTAGTGGTGCTGATAGTATTGCACCTGGTGCAACTTATACAGCAACTACAACAGCAGATAGTGGTTATGTTTTACCAGATACAATTACTGTAACAATGAATGGAATTTCATTAGTACAAGGAACAGGATTTACTTATGACAAAACAACAGGTGCTATTTCAATTCCTAATGTAAATGGTGATTTAGTTATTACTGTGAATGGAGTAGTGAAAGTTCCTGAAAAATATAGCATAACTTATCATAAGAATAATGCAACTTCAGGAAATGTACCAGTTGATGCAAATCAATATTTGGCAAATGCTACTGCTACTGTAATGAGTCAAGGAGCATTAGTACGTGAAGGATATACATTTAATGGGTGGAATACTAGTGCAAATGGTAGTGGAACTGCTTATGCAGTGAATACGCCAATAACAATTACTGCTAATGTAACACTATATGCACAATGGAAAATTAATTCATATACGATTACTTATGATACAAATGGTGGAAGTGGAAGCAACTACTCAGTAAGTGCTAACTACAGTAGTTCGCATACAGTATTAGCAAGTAGTGATACAAACCTAAATTATGTACGTGATAATTATGAGTTTAAAGGATGGAATACCAAGGCTGATGGCAGTGGTACAGCATATAGTGTAAATGATATGATTATGATAACAGGTAATGTTACATTGTATGCACAGTGGAGTGAAAAAACAGTTGTTACTCCACCAACGCAAACAACAGCATCGTATAAAGTAGAACACTACTTACAACAGACAGACGGAACATATGTGGTAAAAGAAGTGGAAAATAAAACAGGAACGATTGGTTCAAATGTAAGTGCAAGTTATAAAACTTATACTGGATATGTTTCAAATACATTCCATGTTAATACGAAGCAAAGTGGAGTGATTGATAGTGATGGAAGTCTAACTCTAAGGTTGTATTATAAGGCAATTGGTCGAGAAGCCACATTCAATCCAAGTACGAATCCAAATGGAAACAATAGCAGTGCTAGTATGGCTGGAGTAAATTCAGGCGATAATAAAAATACACAACTATTGATTTTATTACTGCTCGCAAGTTTTGGCGCAGTTACAGCATTAAAACTAAAAAAGGATTAAATAATATGAAACAGGGAACTTTCCATTAGGAGAGTTCCTTTTAAAATGTTGTGTATCATTTGCATGATAGTACTAAAAAAAAGTATAATAAGGGTAATATAGGAATGGTGATGGAGAGATTATGGAGAATAAAACAATATTACAAGCGTTTGAGTGGTATTTGGATGCAGATTCAAATCACTGGGAACATATAAGCGAAATTGCTCATCAACTGAAAGTGATGGGTTTTTCAGGTGTTTGGTTACCACCTGCATATAAAGGTTCAGCAGGTAAAGATGAAGTAGGATATGGAGTATATGACTTATTTGACTTAGGAGAGTTTGACCAAAAAGGTACAGTAGCTACCAAGTATGGAACAAAGGATCAGTACTTGCATGCTATCAACACCTTACATGAAGTTGGATTAGAAGCATATGCAGATATTGTATTCGATCATTTTATGGGTGCTGATGAAGCTGAAACTGTAGAGGCAATTCGCTTTTCAGATACGAACCGTAATCAACCGATTAGTGATAAAGAAGAAATTCTTGCATGGACACGTTTTACGTTTCCTGGAAGAAATGGAATGTATAATGATTATCACTGGTGGTGGAATAATTTTAAAGGTGTAAACTGGGATGAGAAAACTAAGGAAAGTGCAATCTTTGGGTTTGAAGGAAAACGCTGGGAACAGAATGTAGATGATGAAAATGGAAACTTTGATTATCTGATGGGTGCTGACTTGGATATGGATTATCCAGAAACTGTAGAACAGTTAAATCGCTGGGGAAAATGGTATCAGGAAACAACAGGTATTGATGGATATCGTTTAGATGCAGTGAAGCATATTCAGTTCTCTTTCTTTATTGATTGGTTGAAAAATCGAAATGAAGAAGCAGGTAAAGATATGTTTGCGGTAGGTGAATACTGGCATGGAGATTTGGACAAGTTAGTAAACTATCTGGATTCTTGTGGAGGAATGATGAGTTTGTTTGATGTTCCTTTGCATTATAATTTACAGAATGCATCAAATTCAGACGGGCGATTTGATATGCGTAATATCTTTGAAAATACGTTATTGAAAGAACGCCATAATTGGGCTGTTACCTTTGTTGATAATCATGATACCCAACCAGGACAAAGTTTAGAGTCTTGGGTAGAAGGTTGGTTTAAGGTGCAGGCATATGCATTGATCTTATTAAAAGATGAAGGTGTACCATGTGTCTTCTATGGAGACCTCTATGGTATCCCTAACCAAGAAATAGCTCCAGTTGGAGATGAACTTAAAGCTTTGATAAAAGTACGTGAGAAGTTTGCTTATGGACCTGAGATGGATTACTTTGATCATCCGGATGTAATTGGTTTTACTCGTTTTGGTGATGATGAACATGAAGACTCAGGATTGGCAGTTGTTGTTACCAATGCCAAAGGTGGAATCAAACGTATGAGTGTTGGTGCTCAACATGCTGGAGAAATCTTTGTCGATTGTACAGGTAATCGTGAAGAGAAACTTACCATTGAAGAAGATGGATGTGCTGACTTTGCCGTGAATGATGGATCAGCATCGGTATGGATTTCAGAGAAAGCAATTGATCAGATTATTTAGAGAGTGAAAAACTCTCTTTTTTTCTTTGTATGATTATGTAGTATACTATAGTTATTATGGACAGGAGGACCCAAATGGATATATTAAATGAAAAGGATTTTCTAGAGTTAGGGAAAAGATATGGTATTACCCTTATACCATTAAGAAAAACAGGGTATGATCGTAGACGATTTTCATTAGATGTACATAATGAAGAAACATTTTTTGGCTACGCTAATGAATGTAATATTACGATAGTATTCTATTTATATGAGTATGAAAGAGTAGATAGTTATATTGATGTAGATAATAAAATAAGTGAAAAAGTAAAAGGTAAAGAACTAACACAAGAACAGCAAAGCAATTATGATAGATTAATGAAACAAACAAAAGATTTAAAAGATATTCATAAACCAAAGAAATTACAGTTATATGGAATCGCAGATCATTACACAATAAGAAGAGATTTTGAAAATCGCTGGCTTGATAAGTTAGCAAAAGAAGAAAACTATATTACTGCTTATGATGTAGAACACTCATTAAAAGATTAGTTTTAAATTGAAACTCAAATGAAAATTAATGAAAGAATTGTAAAAAAATGAAATTAGTATTGACATCGATAGGCTTTATGATAAAATTGAAATCAATAAAATACGTTGAAGAGAAGAGTACAATATAGAAGCTTTCTTAGAGAATTCCAGTATGGTGAAATGGAATAAAGTGATGATATTAGAAGATGGTCTTGGAGTTGCATTGCTCGAACAATAGTTAGAGAATGACGTATTCGCACGTTACAGCGATAGAGTATATTAGTACTCGAAGAGGTTATAGTTGTGAAGCTATAACAAAATTAGGTGGTACCACGAATCTTTCGTCCTATATAGATGAAAGATTTTTTATTTTTAGAAAGAGAGCGTGAGCAATATGAAAATTGAAACTAAAGTATTACATGAAGGTTATAAACCAAAAAATGGAGAACCAAGAGTTCTACCAATTTGTCAAAGTACAACATTCAAATATGATTCAACTGAATATGTTGGACAATTGTTTGATTTAACTGCACCAGGATTCTTCTACACAAGATTAGCCAATCCAACAGTAGATGCAGTTGAACAAAAAATTGCTTCTTTAGAAGGTGGGGTTGGAGCACTATGTACTTCTTCAGGACAAGCAGCTAGCTTCTTTGCGATATTAAATATCTTAGAATGTGGAGATCACTTTATCTCTTCCTCTTATATTTATGGAGGAACGGTAAATCTATTTGCTCATACCTTTAAGAAGTTTGGAATAGAAGTAACATTTGTTGATCAGGATTTACCACTTGAAGAACTACAAAAGTATGTAAAAGAAAATACTAAGGCAGTATTTGCAGAAACAGTTGCAAATCCAGCACTTACAGTATTGGATATTGAAAAGTTTGCGAAACTGGCACATGACAATGATGTACCATTGCTTATCGACAATACATTCCCAACACCTTATTTCTGTAGACCAATTGAGTTTGGTGCAGATATTGTAATTCACAGTACTACTAAATACATGGATGGACATGCATTACAAGTTGGTGGTGTAATTGTAGATAGTGGTAACTTCAACTGGAACAATGGTAAGTTCCCAGGTCTTGTAGAACCAGATGTTACATACCATGGAATTAGTTATGTGGAAACATTCAAAGAACAGGCATATATTGTAAAAGCGAGAGTTCAGTTGATGAGAGATTTAGGGTCTTCACCAGCTCCTCAAAATGCTTTCTACTTAAATACAGGATTAGAAACATTACCTGTAAGAATGGAACGTCATTACTCAAATGCACTTGCGGTAGCTAAATTTTTAGAAGCACAGGATGATGTAGTAAAGGTTAATTATCCAGGATTAGAAAGTAGTCCTTACTATGAGTTGGCTCAAAAATATCTTCCAAAAGGAAACTGTGGAGTTATTTCTTTTGAAGTAAAAGGTGGAAGAGAAAGAGCAGCAGCACTGATTGATCAATTAAAGTTAATTTCTTTGGAAGTGCATGTAGCAGATATTCGTACTTGTATCTTACATCCAGCAACCTCAACACATCGTCAGTTAAATGATGAACAGTTATTAGAATGTGGTATTACACCAGGTCTTGTTCGTCTGTCTTGTGGGATTGAACATATCGATGACATCCTAGAAGATTTAACCCAAGCATTTGCAGCGTTAGGATAGTTCTATGCCAATTAAACTACAAAATGATTTTCCTGCAAAAGATGTGTTAGAGAAAGAGAATATCTTTTCAATTGATGATGAAAGAGCAATCCATCAGGATATTCGGCCTCTTCGTATTCTTATATTAAATCTGATGCCAAATAAGATTGATACAGAAATTCAGCTGTTAAGATTAATCAGTAAGACACCATTACAAATTGATGTTGATTTTCTAACAATGAAATCTCATGTATCAAAAAACACAAGTATCAGTCATTTAAAGAAATTCTATCAGACCTTTGATGAAATCAGAGATAACCGTTATGATGGAATGATTATTACTGGGGCACCACTGGAACATTTAGAATTTAATGAAGTGGATTACTGGGATGAAATCTGCGAAGTAATGAAGTGGAGTAAGTCACATGTATTCTCAACCGTACATATCTGTTGGGGAGCACAGGCAGGACTTTACTATCATTATGGAGTGGATAAAGTAACTTATAATCAAAAGTTGTTTGGTATCTATGGCCAACATCTGTGTAGTACTCATTTCCTTGTGGATGGATTTGATGATGAATTCCATACACCACAATCTCGTTATACTGGAATCAATGAGAAACAGGTAGAAGAACATGAGGAGTTGGAAGTATTAACTTATTCTCATCCTGCTGGAATCAATATGATTACAAGCAAAGACAGTAAGAATATATTTATTCTTGGACATCTGGAATATGATGCATTTACATTAGCCAAAGAATATCAAAGAGATGTTGATAAAGGTTTGGATATTCAAATGCCTCATAATTATTTCCGTAATGATGATCCAACAAGTATTCCAATTAATACATGGAGATCACATGCAAACTTGTTTTACCATAACTGGTTAAACTATGTTTATCAACAGACTCCATATAATTTAGAAGATTTAAAGTAGACCCTACAATATTGTAGGGTTTTCATATGCTCTTGATTACATGCTATAATAATGTGAACCTTACAAAAATGTAATATAAATGTAAGCGGAAGCAATGTCACGATTATACTTGGATATAATATACTGTAATCAGTTAAAGGAGAGATATACTATGGAAAAAATATTAGATGTTAAAAACATAGAAAAGTTTTATGGAACACAAGATAGTCTTACAAAGGCAATCAATCAAATCAGTTTCTCAGTCGATGAAGGAGAATTTGTAGGAGTGATGGGGCCTAGTGGTTCTGGTAAAACAACATTATTAAATTGTATCTCGACAATTGATCGTGTAACAAGTGGTCATATCTTGATTAATAATCAGGATATTACAACGTTAAAGGGATCACAGTTATCAGCATTTCGTAGAAATGAACTGGGATTTATCTTTCAGGATTTCAACTTGTTAGATACACTTACAGCATTTGAAAATATTGCACTAGCATTAACAATACAAAAAGTGAAACCCTCAGAAGTTGAAGCACAAGTTAATGAAGTTGCCAAACGTTTGGAAATTGAGGATGTACTACAAAAGTATCCTTACCAAATGAGTGGTGGACAAAAGCAAAGAGTTGCTTCTGCACGTGCACTTGTGCATAACCCTAGTTTGATTTTAGCGGATGAACCAACCGGTGCGCTTGATTCAAAATCAAGTAGAATGTTACTGGAATCAATGGAAAAGTTAAACAAGGAATGGAATGCAACAATTATGATGGTTACTCATGATGCATTTACTGCATCGTATGCAGAACGTATCTTGTTTATCAAAGATGGAAAAATATTTAATGAATTACACAGAGGTGAAGATACTAGAAAGGAATTCTTTAATCGAATTATTGAAGTAGTTACTCTCCTTGGAGGAGATGCATCTAATGTACTTTAAGTTAGCAATGCAGAATGTAAAGAAAAGTTATAAAGATTACTTTATTTACTTTCTTACATTGGCATTCTCTGTCTGTCTGTTTTATACGTTTAATTCCTTTCAAGCGCAACAGGCAGTATTGGATATGACGGCTGCTCAATCTGAGATTATTGAAGGATTGGCTGAAGTACTTACTTGGTTATCAGTCTTTGTGGCATTAGTATTAGGATTCTTAATTCTTTATTCAAATAACTTTTTGATTAAGCGAAGAAAAAAAGAATTTGGTTTATATACATTACTAGGTATGCCAAAAGGAAAGATGTCAAAGATTCTTGTATATGAAACATTTCTAATTGGACTTATATCACTAATTGTTGGAATGTTATTAGGTATTGGTTTATCACAAGTATTAACAGTAGTAACTGCTGGAATGTTTACGATTCCATTAAATTACAGTTTTGTATTCTCTGTTGATGCAACGATGCTTACCATCTTTGCATTCTCAGTTATCTTTATTATTGTAATGATTTTTAATACGATTGTTTTAAGAAGGTATAAACTAATTGACTTGTTGTATGCAGACCGTAAAAATGAAATATTAAAAGTTAAGAATGTAAAGTTATATGTACTAATGTTCCTTGTATCTATAGGATTATTGGGAACTGCATATTACATGGGGTTAAGTAAAGGAATAGAGGCATTCAATTATTTAAATATAATTATACCTTTAGGATTAATTGGAACCTTATTGTTCTTCTTATCACTTGCAGGATTCCTGTTAAGATTTGTTCAGACAAGCAAACGACTATATTTCAGAAACTTAAATATGTTTGTACTACGAGAAGTAAACTCAAGTATTAAATCAAACTTTATATCAATGAGTTTTGTATGTATCTTACTATTGTTTTCAATAGGTGCATTATCTATTGGATTAAGTTTAAATAGTGCATCAAATACAGCAATGGAAATGATGACTCCATATGACCTTTCGGTTCATTTAATGTTCACGCCAGAAAACCGAGATCCAGTCGAAGATTTTGGATTAGATGAAATTGATGGTGTGAAAAATATGCAGGAACTGCATGTGTATTACAGTGAATTAAATGAAAGCATACTTGGAGAATACACAACCGCAAAAGAAACCAGCTATTATGATAGTGAGTATACTGGTACTACAATGATTCAACTGATTAAATTAAGTGAATATAATCAGTTGATGAAAGATGTAGATATGGAGCCATTAGAATTAAAAGATGATGAAATTGCATTATGGTCAAATCATCAGGGAAGATCAGAAGAATTAGAAGAAATAGTGGATTCAGGAAAACTGAAAGAACTTACTCTTTCAGGCAAGGCATATACAATTAAACCATATGAGTATGAATTAATGAATGTGGCAACAACACGAGCAAATAGTACGGTATCAACGGTTATAATTATTAATGATAATGAAATTGCTGATTCAAACTATGCTGAATATATGAGATATTATAACTTCGATTTTGAAGAGGGTGTAGACGTAACGAAGGTAGTGGAGGAATTAAATAGAAAAACAGATCAAATATATGAAGAACTAGCAGTAGAAGAAGGAGAGGAATACAATGGTTACACATACATTGATGTAGTTGATCATGATGATGTTTATACATCTAATAAAGGTGTATCCGTATTAGCTACTTATGTAGGTATTTATTTAGGAATTACCTTCCTGATTGCAAGTGCTGCTGTATTATCGCTTCAACAATTATCAAAGGCAAGTGACAACAAACGTCGTTATCTGATTTTAGAGAAGATGGGTGCCGATGACAAAATGATTCGCAAATCAGTCTTACTGCAATTACTAATGTACTTTATGATTCCATTGGCATTAGCTATTGTTCATAGTATTGTTGGTATACAGGTAGTAAATACAATTGTATTGTTGTATGGAAAAGGAGATATCTTTGCATCATCCCTAATGGGAGGAGGATGTATTGTATTAATCTATGGAGTTTACTTCTTTGTTACTTATAAATATTACTGTAATATTGTTAAAATGAAGTAAGATTCATATCAAAAAGCATATAGTGAAAATAAGCATTTTAATCATAAGCGATGTCAATAGTCATCGCTTATTTTATGTCTTCTGTAAGAAGTAAAATAAATTTATCGAGCATATCCCTAAGAAAATGAAGTGATGTATATTAAAATGTATATAGGAAAGAAAGGGATATATTTATGGAAAACAAAGGAAAAGAGTTTTATCGAGCGAGTAGCTCGCAAGTAGTAGAAGAATTAAATACAAGTATAGAAAGTGGATTAAGTGACAAAGAAGTGCAGAAACGTGTTGAGCAGTATGGCAAGAATGTTTTGGAGACTGGTGAGAAAATATCTGCATGGAAAATATTATTTGAAAAGGTAAACAATATAATCGTATACTTATTGCTAAGTGCGTCTGTTGTGTCGTTTTTAATGAACGACCCGATTGAAGGTGTCGCGGTTCTGATAGCAGTATTTATTGCGGTTATTTTTGGTTTTGTGACCGAGTTCAAGGCACAAAAATCAGTAGAGTCATTACAGGGCATGATTGAAAATACAACAACCGTTATTCGTGATGGAGAGAAGAAGATAATTCCTTCAGAAGAACTTGTACCTGGAGATATTATGTTGTTAGTTGGTGGTGATTCGATTAGTGCGGATGGTAGACTGGTACAAGATCAGAACTTTGCCTGTATAGAGTCTGCATTAACAGGCGAGTCAGCGCCAGTGTCAAAAGACAGTGAAGCTGTATTTGATGAAGAAGAAGTTTCAATTGGAGATCGAACAAACTTTGTATTTGCTGGTACAGCTGTAACCAGAGGTAATGCAACAGCGGTTGTAACAGCTACTGGAATGGATAGTGAGGTTGGTCAAATTAGTAGTATGCTAAAGGACCACAAGAAAGAAGAAACTCCTCTGAATAAAGAGTTGGAACACTTAGGAAGATTATTAATATTACTGGCAGCAATTTTTGCAGTATTAGTTATTATTGTTGGATTATTGACTGGTAGAGAGTTTGGATTTATTATTCAGATTGCCTTAATTCTAGCGATTGCAGCAATCCCTGAAGCAATGCCTGCAGTATCTACAATTACATTGGCTCGTGGGATGTCGAGAATGAGTGAACATAAGGCATTAGTAAAGAGTTTACCTGCAGTGGAAACTTTAGGTTCTACTAGTGTTATCTGTAGTGATAAGACAGGAACATTAACAGAAAATCAGATGACAGTAGAACGTATTTATTTATTAAATGATGGAGTATATGAAGTCACTGGTGGAGGATATCAGACCAAAGGTGATGTTACGAAGGATGGCAAGAATGTATCCTTAGAAGAAGATAAACAACTAAAAGATTTTATCTATGCATCTGTATTAAATACCAATGCTACGATTACAATAGATGATAATAATGAAAATGCAATTATCGGAGATCCTACAGAAGGTGCCTTAATTGTATTAGGAGAAAAGTTACAGGTAACACGTAGTGGTTTAGAAGAAAGTGAATATAAACGTTTAGATGAAATTCCATTTAATTCAAAATTAAAATATATGATTACCTTATATGAATCAGCAGAAGGTAAAAAGACATATATAAAAGGTGGACCTGATGTATTGCTTGATATGTCGCATCATGATCAAGATACAAAAGAAGAAATTGATAGAGCAAACCAAGAGTTAGCGAAGAAAGGTCTTCGTGTACTAGCAATTGGTGAGATTACAGATAACGAAGCTATTTATACCAATAACTGTGATGGTAATGTTAAGATATTAGGTCTGGTTGGTATTATTGACCCACCTAGAGAAGATGTAAAAGAAGCAATACGAATCTGTCAGGATGCAGGAATTCGCGTTAAGATGATTACAGGTGACCACCCTCAGACAGCTTCTATGATTGCAAAAGATATTGGAATGAGTGAATACGAAGAAACAATGACTGGATTTGAATTTGATAAATCAGAGAAGGATGATAGTTTTTCAAAAGAAGTATGTAAGACTGGAGTGTTTGCTCGTGTATCACCAAGAAATAAATTAGAGATTGTAAATATACTTAAGAACAATGGTGAAGTTGTTGCAATGACTGGTGATGGTGTAAACGATGCACCAGCATTAAATGGTGCCGATATTGGAGTTGCAATGGGAATCCGTGGAACTGAAGTAGCAAAAGAAGCTTCAGATATGATTCTTACAGATGATAAGTTCTCAACGATTGTAGATGCAGTTAGAGAAGGACGAATTATCTTTGCCAACATTAAAAAGTTCGTGTATTATTTATTCTCATGTAATATGGTTGAGATTACCGCAATTATGTTAAGTTTGATTTTCTTATTACCAGACTTACCAGTATTGCCACTACATATTTTATGGTTAAACTTAGTTGTAGATATTTTCCCAGCTATGTCATTGGGATTTGAACCAGCTGAAGATAATATTATGAAACAACCGCCAAGAGATAAGAATGAAGGATTACTATCTAAGAAATTCTTATTAAAGATTTTACTTAGTGGAGCAGTATTAGGATTATCATCATTTGCGATTTTCCAAATTATGCTAATGCGTGGTGCACCAGTTATTGAAGCACAAACAACTACATTTACATTAATGGCGATTATGCAGTTATTACATATCCTAAATGTACGTAGAGATAAAATCTTTGGTATTGATAAATCACTATTGCAAAATAAAACAATGATTATCTCAATGCTTTTATCAGTAAGTTTACAGTTAATGGTAATTTATGTACCATTCTTAAATGATGTAGTAGGTACAGTACCTCTGCCACTTATTGACTGGGTATTAATTATTACGATATCTGTAATTGCTACCGTATTAGTAACAATTTTAAAGAAAGTAACAGGATTAAAATAAGCAAAAGAAATAGCAGCAAAACGCTGCTATTTTTATGTGTGTATTCTACTTCTGGGATTCTTATTCTCTAATATATATCGTTGTTTACTAGAAGCAATATGTGTATATATTTGGGTTGTTGTAATTGAAGAATGACCTAGTATCTTTTGGATATAACGAATATCAACATCTTCCTCTAACAAGTACGTCGCAAATGTATGGCGAAACATATGTGGTGTGATACGTTCTGTTATACCAGCAAGTTTTGCATATTTTGATATAAGCATTCGAATTGATTGATCGGATATTCTAGACTTACGTTTATTCATAAAAAGATATGGATTGGATTGTACTTGTGTATCTAACATATACTCACTTAATATGTCATATAATTCTTTACTTCCAATCTGCACAATTCTTTCTTTATTTCCTTTACCACTTATTAAGATATTCTTTTCAGATAAATTGATATCTGAAGGTTTTAAGTCAGATATTTCTGATACTCTAATACCAGTTGATATTAATAACTCTAATATACAAATATCTCTTAGAATATTGTTGTATTCTTTTTCTTCGTTTATTTCCTTCTTCCAACTGTATAATAATTTATATAGATTATCTAAATCATTATGTTGAATAGTCTTAGGCAAGGTAATAGGTTCTTTAATAGATACTCTTATTTTTCTCATAGGATTTAATTCTATTTTTTCTTCAAATTCTAAATAATTAAAAAAGGCTTTGATTGTAGCAATCTTCCGTTTCACTGATTTTGATTTATAAGCTTTATTAAGATGCTCCATATATCTTTGTAGAGTTGTCTTATCTACTATGTAATCAAAGTTTTTACAGAAACAATGGAATTGATTCATATCTATCTTATAAGCCTTTATGGTTTGCTTTCCTAGTTTTCTTTGGTTTTCACAGTAATTGATATAGTTATCAATTGTAGAATAGTCTAATCGCATTTAAATACCTCCGTAATTAGTATTATAATATACTTTTAATTTAAAAATATAATGAAATAGTAACTGTGAAAGTATTTTGGTATAATGCAGTAAAAGAAAATAGTAAAGGATAATATATAGTTATCTATACAAGGAGGGAAATATGGATTTCAGGGAAATATATGATAATTTAACAATAATAATACCTTTTCATAAAAATAAGGAAATGATTAAACTGAGTATTAAGACATTATTAAGAACAATACCAAATGACATTACAATTAAGGTTATTGCAAATAACTATGATAAAAGTCAATTAAGTTTAAAATTTAAAGAAAAAAATATTGAAGTGATTAGGAGAAATAAAAACTTATTTTGGCCAGGTGCAATTAATTTAGGCGCAAAGCTTTCAAATACTGAATATTTATTGTTTTGTGATCCTGATATTTTTTATTGGGATAATTGGTTAGAAGAATTAATTAAATGCTATTTTTCTAATAAAAATGTTGGTGTTGTAAGTTCAAAAATCATTAATCCTCTTAGCAATAGAATTATGGATTTTGGAATGGCATACTTAGATTACAATGTCATTCACATGTCAAAGGGGCTCCCTTATAATCATCCATATACTTTATCAGATAGAGAAGTTCAATCAGCATGTGGTGCGATTTTTTTCACTTCGAAAAAAAACTTTGAATTAGTAAATGGTATTGATACTGATATGCCTTATATTTATTGTGATAATGCTTATTGTCTAAAACTATTAAAACATGGTTTAAATACATTTGTTGCTGCGAACTCTTGTGTTTATCATATTGGTGATACTAATGATAATAATTCTAAATATTATTCATTCCGATATCTTAGAGAAGACTCAAAGGCTGCTTTTTATAGTAAGTATATAAATATTCGCTCCATAGATTACCAAAGTTGGTTAGCAAAAAGCTTTAAGTGGTATAAAAAAAATACAAATAACATACAAGAAAACTATGTTATTGTAAACCTAAGTACTTTTCCAACTTCTCATGAATATATAGATTTCTTTAAATATAATTTAAAGCTTAATATATATGATGTTTATCATTATCCATTAAAAGAACGTAATATAAAACATATATCACTCTCAGGTGTATTGGAGTCTTATTTAATTGATTTAATTACTCCTGTTATTTATTTCGTAGATAACTTCACCTCATTATTTGACAATAAAATATGGTCTACACTGCGAAATGTAAACCATGATTTAATAGTAGATATACATGGTAATTTCATTAATTATACTGACTTAGAAAATCTAGTCATATAGAAAGAGACTAGATTTCAGGGTAATTAAGTTTATATATATCTTCATGAATTATTGCTGTAGGTTCATAATTATCAATATAAATATTAAATTTATTTATAGAATATCCTAATATACTAAATATTTGATTATAGTCAGAATTATCAAACTCTTCAAACTCTAGTCTTAATTTTTTAATGTTTACATTTTTACACATGATAATGATATTATCCAAGAACTGATTAATTATATTGCTCTTATAAGTGCAATATGTACTATCTTTTAATAAAAAATATGTTTGTATAATTGAGGTTATCATTCTATTCTCATCTCTTATCTTAAAGTAATAAATTGAACGCAAATATGAAACTACAAATTTTTTAGGAGAATCCATTAATATTTCATAGTCATCAGCATTTTGTAAAGCACTCTCAATTTCACTATTCTTTTTATTACTATAGTTCAATAATAGAATTGCTATATTTGCTATACTAAACCATCTCCTGAATAGTATTTTTTGATAAGAATATTCTCCATTTTCTATGTAATCAATTCCATATGAACAATATTTTGAAGCCATTTTAAAATCATGTGAAATAATAGCTATTTGTGTTTTTTTTCTATAATAGTTAAGTTTTTTTTCTTTTACAGGACTATCAATTGCTTCTTTTTCTTCAAAAAAAGAAGCCGCTTTCTCCCAATAAGAAAGAACAGTTTTAGTGTAATTTCTATCAATAAAATACATGTATCCAAAATCAGAATAATTTGTATAAATCATAATATCATCATTTATTTCTTTGCTAATCGATAGTGATTGTTCGAGATAATTTAATATGATGGAACTATTGATAGGAAAATTGTGTTTATGCCTTTCATATACATTAAGACGATTTAATAAATAACTATATCCTACATTTAATTCATAATTTTTAGATACTGTATTTTTTTCTTTTTCGAATAGTTTACATAATTTCATAGTAATTTGTATTGCTTTATTGTAATTTCCTATTGAATCCAATAATTCTGTATAATAAAGAATAAATGAATAATATTCTTTGGTAATTTTAGGTATTTCTTCGCTTAACTCAACTTTTGAGTATACCTTTTCATATAAATCTCTAATAAATATATTCTTTGTATTATGGTGAGTTATTTGGAGGTATTTAAAACATAATTCTAACCAATCATTCTTATTTTTTGTATGATTAAATGCAAAAAATAGTTTCTTAAAAATTATTGTATAAAAATCATATTTTAATTTTTGAGGTATTTCTAAAAAACTTAAATCATCAAGTACTAAACTTAGAGCTTTTAGACTACTCTTATTATTAGGTGTCAACAGTTGTATATAATAACTTCTAAAAAAATCGAGATTCATATCATTTAGCTTTTCTAGTCCTATCCAGTTTATGAAAATTTCTGATAACGAACTATCTCTATCAATAAAAAAGTTTTCAATTAAATCGTGATCAAAGATATATAAATTTTTATCCATTTCATCTATAGAGATAAATTTATGTTTTAATAGTAATGAAATACTCTCTTTAGATAAATTGTACAAATTTATATCATTTAGTTTTAATCCATCTAAAAAATGAATTGCTGATATAATTCTGAGGGACTTATCGCATTCACAAAACTTTTTCCATCTATTTTCAAGCAGTTTATTTACCGAATCAGGTATGATTTCTATCATTTTTGAAAATTTATTGTGGTCGCGAATATGATAGCTATTATCTTCATATTTTATACAATTATTATCTTCAAGCCATAAAACAACTTCTTTAATAACATATGGATTATTAGAACTTTTGTTTATAATTTTTTTTAATGATTGCTCATCAAATTCTATGCCAGATAGTAACTGCTTTAGATATTGTTTAGATTCTCCTTTGTCTTTAAACCCTTTGAGATGAATAGGATAAATTTTATCGTTTAAACGTAAAAGATTTTCAAAATATTTTTCAAGTCTAGAATTCGGAGTAATATAATCTACATTAAATATTAAAACTAGACAAAGATTGCATTCTCTATTACTTTCTAATCCATAGGTAATTAGTTTTTGTATTAAGAAAAGAGAGAGATTATCAAAATATTGTACATTGTCAATAATTAGTAAATACTTATTAGAAAAAAGCAAATAAAATAATTCTTTTATCTTTTCATCAATAAATTTTATAGTTTCTTCCTCCTTTTTTAACGAAAAAACTTCCTTTATCAAATGAAAAGCATAACTAGTATTATTAGAATTATCATTCTCTCCATATATTTCTATTTCGGAAGAATACAAAGTATCTACATCTGGTATATTGTAAACAGAATAAATCAATTCTTTTAGTAAAGTATTCACACTGTAATTGTCATTGTTATTAGAATTATCGCCATAAAATTTCAGAATATTAAATTTTTTCCTTAAACCTTCTTCTAACATGGATTTTGATAATTTAGTTTTTCCTACTCCACTTTGTCCAAATAACAAAAATGATGAAAAGTAATATTCTCTTAACCCTTTGTTTTTAAATAAATCTAATTTGTCTCTATATGAGCTTCCTATCAATTTTGGTGTTTTTAAAAAATTACATTTTATTGATGAAAATGAAATACTATATTTAAACTTTGAATTAACTTCTTCTATTTCAATATTTGGTATATGCAGCCATTCAGTATATGATTTCACTTTAAGAATAATGCTAATAATTTTACTATCATTACCATCTATATCTATCACTGCATTTTCATATTTCATTTCAGAGAATGTAATGAATTCAATATTTTCAAGTTGATATATATCTTTATTATCAAACTTCAAAAGAATTTTAATTTCCTTCATAATTCTATTTGTAATTGCAATATCAATTCTAAATAATTCGTCTACATTTATATCATGCAAATCGCGTTTTATAACATCTTCGTTTATTTTTACATCATAATTCATTAAAAAGTCTTTATTAATTGAGTAATCAATTAGTGGATCTTCTATAAAATTTATATCATTTTCTAACTTAGTAAAATCAAAAAAATCTGATAATTTGTTTCTATGTTTTATTATTAGTTGCTCCAGAGTTGTATCATCATAAAACTTTACAATTTTATTAGTTCTATTGCAAAAGTTAATTATTTTATATCTAGCATTATCAATTATTTGTGAATAGCAAAAAAATAGAATTTCATCAATACCTTTTATCTCTGCCATGACTAAGGTTGGTGATAAAGTATTAAGTGAGATATCACTTTTATAATTTTTACACTCTGCCCACTTATTATTGTCATTGTAAAAATAAAAATCTTTACTTCCATCCCAACTATCTTGAGTTGGAACCCATTTATTATCCCCATATTCAAGAGCAAGTAAATCTTTTATTAAATTTTCAAATTTTTTTCCATCTTTTATAATCTTTTTTACCCCTTTAATAACAACTTTTTTCTCAAAATTTATCCAATATTTTTCAGTCAAATATTTCATGTTTATCCTTTCCTATAGATAACTATATATTATCCTTTATTAGATATTTTTAGTGTGTCTTTAATGATAATTTTTAAAGGTTATTAATATGTTAATGTAACAATTGGAAAAATTTACAATAATTCATTAATTTCCTTAAAGATTGTTGAAAAATAGGGGAGTTCATGGTATTATAATCTAGCAGTGAAAATCTAGGGGTGTAGTACAATGGTAGTATAACGGTCTCCAAAACCGCTGATACGGGTTCAATTCCTGTCACCCCTGCCAAGAAAGCACAAAACAGACATTTAGTTAAACTAGATGTCTGTTTTTTTGTGTTTTGACTAACAGGTTAGTTACCAGATTATACGTAAAAATGAGAAAGGAGAACATATTATGTATGAAATTTTATATGAAACAAAGAAGAATTTAGCGGAACGATCGCAATATTATTTATTAAAAAGAGGAATGAGTATCCTTCAGTTGTCCAAAAAACTAAATAAAGCATATTCAGTTACATATAGTTTAGTAAATAATAAAAATAAGATGTTTATTGAAGAACGTTCAATTGAAATGCTAGCTAAAGAATTTGGAGTTTCTAATGAAGTGATGATATCAGCACTATCAGATAAAGAAAGAAGTGAATTTGAAGAATTACAAAAAAAGAAGAAAAAAAGGAAATAAAAAAAATCTAATTCCCAAGCCGTCCAAAGCATGAATTAGATTACAGAATACACATGAACCAAAATTTTATAGTAGTAAAACTACACTTTTCGTCATGTTTACAACCTTATTATAGCAAATTATAAATATATTTCAATAGTATTTAGAAAAAATGGAGGATTTAACACATGGAAGATAAACGTTATCTGAAGTTGATGAAGAATTGCACGAAAGAAGAGATCATTGATTTCTTTCTAAGTAATGGATTTGGCTATTTTAGAAGAGATATAGATAAACAGATAGATGATTATATTTTAGAAACTCAATATGAAAGAATAAGTAGAAAATTAGATGATAAAACAGCTGAATTAGAAGCAGCTATTGGTACACCTGACTTTCCTATAATTAGCGGTAAAATAAGCAAGCTTTATGACCAATTAGAAAAGATTCATAGAAAGCAATACCCAGCAAGAAATAAGTAAAACACGTAAAAGGGTTTAGGTCCAAAGGACTCGAACCAAATTGATTGACAATGCAATTGGTGTGCTACACATATTAAAAATTATACAGAAAGAGGATAGTAATGAAAATAACGATTGAAATAGAACACGAACTCACAAACGAGCAAGTTGAAAGATTACAGAAGATTGTGAAAATGCGAAATATCTACAACAAAAATGAAGAAAGAAATCACAAGTCAACAATAGAAGATACATTTGAACTTTTGATGATGATAGGTCGTAACCATTTTATTAATGATAATATCAAGCAGCTTGAAGACGAGTGTATGAGGTATCTGGAAAGAAATAATCTTTCCATTGGTGAAACTGAAGATGAGAAGGAGGAGACACGTTTATGATTCCTCAATGGGTTGGATGGAATTTAAATAATTACAATAATCGCTTGATTCCTAATAAGTTAATAAAAAAGCATGGAGTAGAAAAAGTGACGCAACAAATTAAAACTCAAATGGGTGTAGATGTAGAAATTAAAACATCCATTATAGCTGATGAAACCCTACATAAGGTAGGTAGGAAAAAGAAAGATATAACTTATATTGCTGAAGTATCAAAAAAAGTTTGAGGTAGTTGTTGTTTAGGAAGGAACTGATATGGAACAAATTTTAAATATAATCATTGGAATCATATTTATATGGATACCTTTTGGAGGTTTAACAGTAGGACTTTATTTTCTAGTATTTTCTAAAAATGCTCAAGAAAAGAGCTTACTTTCAGTATTCGCATTATGGTTTCTATTCCTAATACCAATCGTAATTATAGGTATTTGGAAATTAGTGAAAAATACATTGAAATCATCAAAAAGTACATTTAAACAAATATTTAATAGAGGAGAAAGTAAAAAATGAAAAAATTAATATTGATGGTATTTGCAGTTAGCTTAGTTTTAGTTGGATGTAGTAGGGAGTCGGATGTTGCATCTGAAAATATCAGCAAAGAAGCTGATGAGTTTAGAGTGAGAAGAAGAATTGTATTTATGAATACAATGACTGATACATATTTATTTTCAGTGGAAGGGAATTGTTCCATTACAGCGGATATGGAGGATGAACAACTCGAAGTAACTTGTAAGATTGGCGATAATAGTTACCAAAAGCATTTCTTTGGTTTATCACCAACTGTTACTTATACAGTTGAGCAATTGGAATGGATTGAAGTAGATAAGTATAAATACGAATTAATATTTAAACCAGAACAAATCATCCCAATTACAATAGATGTGGAATAGGGGATCGGCAATGAGGATTTATGATATAACACCGTATTTAGGTATTACCTTTCAGACACCAAGAGGTGATGGTTTTATAACTGCTTCAGCAGTAGTGAATGGTAATCCGCTTGTACAAATCAAAACTAATAAAGAAATCATTTGGATTCCTTTTGAAAAAGAACCTTTTGATATGAATTTATGTAAAGGTCATACTAGAAAATTACGCATAAATAAATTTGATGTAGATAAACTATAAAAAATAAAGGAGAAAATTATGGAATATGTAAAACAGAGAGTGAAAATATTACAATTTACAGTATTTGCATTCATAATTCTACTAACGCTTCAAATGGTATTAGATGGAGATATATTATTTACTGGATTATTAGCGATATTTGTAATGCTATTTCAAGTTGCTATGGAAATAAATGCCATTCATAGACTTATGGTCGAAAAGAGTATTAAGGAAAATTTAAGTAAGGAGAATTATGAAAGAGGTAATTGCTAACTGTGATGAATGTAATGAGGATATTCATGAAGGTGATGTAGTATATACAACACATAATAGGGTTTACTGTTCAGCGCACTGTGCAGCTGCTGTTTATATAAAGGACATAGAGCAAGTAGAAATGAATATGAGCCTTATGAATACATTGAACAAAGAGGATTAACTTATGAGACATATTGTCCAGTTCAGCGGGGGAAAAGATAGTACAGCGATGCTGAACTTAATGATTGAGAAGGGTATGCCAATTGATGAAGTCGTGTTTTTTGATACAACATGGGAATTTGATGCTGTATATGAAAACATTAAACAACACAAGATGAAATGCGAGACCTTGGGAATAAAGTTTACAACAATAAAAAGCGAACATACATTTGATTATCTAGCTTTTGAAAAAGATGTAAGGAAACGAGATGGAACTCACCAAAAAGGATATTCGTGGTGTGGAGGTCTTGCAAGATGGGGAACAAGTGAAAAAATCAGGAATTTAGAAAAATACTGTAGAGGCAATATTGAGTATATTGGTTTTGCACATGATGAGCAACAAAGAATTGTAAAGAAGAGAAAAGGAATAAAAGTATTTCCATTGAATGATTGGGAGATGACAGAAGCTGATGCATTAAATCATTGCTATAAAAATGGTATTGAATACATAGAAGAAGGATTCCGATTATATGACTTGTTAGATCGTGCAAGTTGTTTCTGTTGTGGAAATAAGAATTTAAAAGAATTAAGAAATATGTATAATCACTTACCAGATTATTGGGATAGATTAAAATCTATGCAATGCAGAACTAGCAGATTATATAGAAAAGTTGGAATCCATCAATTGGAGCATAGATTTGAAAAAGAACTTTACTAAAGGGAGGTATAAAGAATGATTGTAGTTTATACGAACTGGGGAAATGTTGGATCGAAACGAGCTAAAGATTTTCTCATAAAGAATAAAAAGGTATTTGTAGAAAAGAATATTCAAACTTCAAAATTATCAACTGGAGAAATTAAATATTTGTTAAGCCGTTGTGAGAATGGAACATCAGATTTAATTAGTACCAGGTCAAAACCATATATGCAAATTCATAAAGATATAGATGATATGTCTATTAGTCAGCTTGCGCATTTCATTCAGGAGAAGCCAAACATGTTAAAGCTCCCTGTGGTTGTAAATGAAGATATTCTTATAACTGGATGGTCTGATGATGAAATCGAACTAGCAGGGCGAATGCAATAAGTAAAAAGGAGTGAAGGATGGAATACATAAAAAGATACAAAGATAAAAGTAGAAGGTTTTATACAAGAAGAAAATATTTAATGAGATTGCTATGGATATTACAAATGTTAACGATTCCAGTTGCTTTGATATTTAGCGATAAAATATTTATTTATATTTGGAGTGCTTTGGGAAAAGCTCATTGGAATGTAGTGCTAGCAATAGCCATACAAGTAGTTATGATAATTCTTTTATTTAATATTTTTATCTCCATAAGAAAAAAGAAAAACTTATATACAAAAAGAGGAATGATTACTTGTTTTGATCAAATCATTGTAAAGCATACTAAATTAATTGGGATGATAAGTAATACATTAATTTCAATTACATTTGAGGAGAACGAAAATCTTTTCACTCCAGATAGACCTAAGCATGAATACATACTCAAGGTCAATAATTTAAGAATTTATACAAAGAAAGTTTATGATCATACAACCGATTTTGAAATAAATCAATATGCAAGTTGGGAAATGGTATGTTGGCTTTATTATCAGGCATTAGATGAACTTGGAGTAATTGAAACCAAGAAAAAACAATCTCGAAAAGAGATAAAGGCTAGTAAAGAAAAAGAACTTGAAAAGATAGAACATAAAATATTTTCGTCAAAAGAATAATAAATATTATGGATACAATCCATTCGATTAATACATGGCAAGGCAGTGTGATGGAATATAAGAAATATGATAGTTAGTCAATCAGGCTTAACAAAATACGAGGAGAAATTCATGTTAAAAAAATGGAAAAAATATAAATTGAAAAAATCAGAAGAAAAAAACCAGGGACTAAAGAAGCTTTTAATAGGGAAAACTGTTAAAGGAAAAAAAGAGTTTATAGTGATGAATAAATTTTATGAACATGAGAACTGGATAACAAATCGCTTGAATAATTCTATGATTTCCTAAAATAAAACGTGGATTTCTATTACCCCGAATAATTAATAGGCAAATAAGATAATTTCCAATGCCCTTTGGAATCTTGTTTGTTTGTGTCTGAGCTTATTTTTGAAAGCCCTTCAAAATTGGAATCCATGTATAGATTGGTTTATTAAAATTAAATACTTCAACCCTGTAATGCTCAGACACAAAGTTAATTAAAAAAATGCTTAATTCCGCTAGTAAGAAATAAGTATTTGAAACATATATCTAAATAAAAAAAGAGAAGAAATAAGGTAGTAAATAAATAACAAAAAAAATGCCTGATCTATGAGGGATACAGGCATTCCATAATACATATATTTAATGAGAATGGGTCCCAATCAAATATATATAAGCAATTATAACAAATAAATCTAATTAATTAAACAAATATAAACTATGAAGGAGTTAGGAAATGGAAAATTTAATAATAGTCGCATCTTTCTTAGGAATGATGGGATTGATGTCAGCAACTGGATTAATATCCAGTGAAGTATTAGATAAAGCAAATTGTGTAAGTGATACTTCTGAGTATAGATCAGGAAGTAATAAATTTAATATATCAAAGAATGAAGAGGTGCTAAAATGAAAAAAAATAATCCATCATTATTTGATGAAATGTTTATTGATAACTTTGCTGGAGGCGGTGGAGCATCTACAGGTATTGAATTAGCAATAGGAAGACCGGTAGACATTGCTATAAACCACGATAAGAATGCTATAGCAATGCACAAAGCAAATCACCCATTCACAAAGCATTATTGTGAAAGTGTTTGGGATGTAGACCCCTTAGAAGCCACAGGAGGAAGACAAGTAGCAATGTGTTGGTTATCACCTGATTGTACACATTTTAGTAAGGCAAAGGGTGGAAAGCCAGTAAAGAAAGAAATAAGAGGATTGGCTTGGATTGCTCTTAAATGGGCTTCAGCAGTAAAACCAAGAGTTATTATGCTTGAGAATGTAGAAGAATTCAAGACATGGGGACCACTAAAAGCAAGACGTGACAAAAAAACCAAGAGAATAATTACTACTGATATTTACGAAGTATTAGATCCAGTGACTGGCAAATATGTTGAAGAAAATAGAGTTGCAAATAAAGGTGAAGTTGTTCCTTTTGAAAAGCAGTTATTAGAGCCAGATAAAAAGAAATCTGGAAAAACCTTTAGATTGTTCAAAAAGGCTTTAGAAAACCTTGGGTACCATGTTGAATATACAGAATTGAAAGCTTGTGACTATGGAGCTCCGACAACTAGGAAAAGATTTTTCTTAGTTGCAAGATGTGATGGGGAGCCAATTGTGTTTCCAGAATCAACGCATGCACCAAGGTTTAGCGAAGAAGTGAAAAATAAGATAAAGCAACCGTATGTACCAGCAAAAGAGATAATTGATTGGACACTTCCAACAACTTCAATCTTTGAAAGAAAAAGACCATTGGCAGAAGCAACAATGAAACGAATTGCTAGAGGGATATTCAAATACGTTATTAATGATCCTGAACCATTTATATTACAGATGGGGCAAACAGGATTCACAAAAGATAGAAATACATCTATTAATGAACCAATCAATACAATTGTGACGAAACAAGAGCATTGCGTAGTTACTCCGACAATTATGACTTACTACAAAGAGCATAATGGATCCAATATTGAAGAACCAATTTCAACGATTACTGGAACACCACACCATGCGTTAGTGGCACCATATATGATGATCAATAATTCAAACCATAGTGGAAATGATTTGAAAGAGCCTGTAAAAACAATTACTTCAGGAAATCATCATGCATTAATAACACCAACACTACTACAAATGGGTTATCCCGATAGTGAAGGAAAAAGAGTATTGGATTTAGAAAACCCATTAGGTGCGGTAACTAGTGCAGGTAATAAATTTGGATTGGCAGTTTCAACTATGATTCAAACTGGTTATGGTGAAAACAAAAAACAGAATCAAAAACCAAGAATTCTAGATTTGAAGGAACCATTAAATACGGTTGTTTCGACTACAAAACAAGGATTGGTTACTGCATTTATCGAAAAAACGTATGGTGGAAATTACTTAGGGAGTGGAAGTGATGTACAAAATCCACTCGATACAGTTACAGCTGTTGATCATAATCGTTTATGCGAATTAAAAATGGAAGCAAATGGAGATGCTCTGAATGCTCACGAAGGTGAAGTGAAAGCATTTTTAATTAAATACTATAATCAGGCTATTGGGCAGTCATTGGAAGAGCCACTTCACACAATAGGAAGCAGGGATACCTTTGGTCTGGTGACGATTAAAGGGACAAAGTACAAGATTGTTGACATTGGACTGAGAATGCTAGAGCCACATGAATTATATGCAGCACATGGGTTTCCAAAAGATTATGAAATATCGAAAGGAGCAAATGGAAAAGAATTACCTAAATATGAAAAAGTAAAACGAGTAGGTAACTCAGTTCCTCCAGCATTTGCTGAAGCATTGGTAAAAGCAAACTTACCTGAATATGCTGTTGATAAGAAAATACATACAATGGCAGAGCTTAATGAAAGAATCGCATATCAAGTATAAAATTCACAGGATTATATGAGGAGGATATGTAATGAATCAGAATGAAATGAACAATGGCTTATTTAACACATTAAACGAAATTCTACCGAAATTTGAGAAGATTATGGATTATTCACCAACATATGAGACAAGGGAATATTTAGAAACAATAAAGATTGCAATGGAGAAGAAATATAATGCGTTTTCAATATGTTTGACTTTCGATTTAATGTTGGCAGCGTTTTTGAATAAATGTAGTATTTCTCTAGTTGATTTAGTTCTTGAAAGAGATCAGGATGCTGTTGATTGCGTAAAGATTTCCAAAGAAATAATAAATACACTAGAAAAGTCGAACTACTACACACAAAAATCCGAAACATTTAAAAAGATGAGATTATTTCTTGATGATGTTTATAGAAAAAATACAAAAATTGATAATTACTTTGATAAGGGTGAGAAGATGTTTGAAATTCTTAAATTCCATTTTTTAACAATTAGTGATATGGAGTTGCATCAGTTCTTCAAAGGAGAGTCGACAGATATAAAACCTCATTACATCAGAAACATTAATTGCTTTAGAACAATGGATGAAGCTGTACGAGTGATGAGTAAAATACCAGTTAACTTTATTGCACTTGTAGGCGTGAAAGATGAGAACTCACGAGAAATTGGGTATTTTGCTTATATTGTGAAAAATGGTGAAAATCTATTTGCATTTAGTGATATCAATCGAAGCGAGGGGAATAATGGTTTATTTACAGCTGATAGAAATACATATAGAGACTTAATGCCTTATGTTCATTTGAAAGAGTTCAAGTATGTTTGGTGGTATGAGGATGCGTTTGGAATTATGAGACCTCTTAATGAGGATAAATATCATGTCGCTTTAAATAATAAAGATTGGAGTTCATTTACCTTAAATGAACTGGAAGATAATGAAATATTACTACAATACTTCATGTTTGATTATGTAAATAACCTTTTATTTAAAGAGAAACCTAAAGTAAACGAACTCACATATACAAGTCAATCATTAGCGTTGACATATAAAGGTAAAACAATTAATAAATCACAGTTACCAATTCTTGCAAGTGATCTAAATAAAACGGAGTACGAGTTACCAAAACTGGATGAAATTTTAGATCAGATTGCTCATGAGATGTACAAGGATTATCTTAAACAAATGAAAAGGGGATTTGAAAATTCCTATGAATGCGAACGATGGTGGAGTGTTCAAGAAGAGGCTATTGAGAATGTTAGAAATAAAATTCAGAAACAACCACTTGAACTTATCTATTTTGAATTGAACAAAGATGAAGTAATTGATGCGAAAGGAAAGCAAGCTGAAGTGGCTGTGGATGTATGGGATAAGAGAGAGCCTTGGCTTGATGTTATATCTGGTATTACAAATAATTTCTTTGGTACAAAATCTCAATATAGGTCATATACTGATAATCTTTTCTATTCTAATTTATCCAGATTGATTAAGAAAGAATATGAAAAAATCATTAAGTCCAAGGTACCAGCATATGTTAGATTTTTGAATTATCTATTATCTGAGAAGTTTAGAGAAAGAGTTGTTGAGGCTACATTACTAGATGCATTGACTGAGAAAAAGAACTCTACAATCAGACATAGAGGATTTCGAGAACCAGATATGTGGAGAGAAAATAAAAGTTGGGAAGATGCTGGACTAAACCTATGGTTATATTGGAAGTACCGACAAAGCAATCAAATGTCTTATAAAGAATATGAAGAAGGACATTGCTGTGTATTAAATGGTAGCAAGTCTTGTGTTTATAAAGTTAGTCTCCAAATCAATCATATTGATGAGATGAAAAGGATTTGGACATTTATAAATAAAGAAGAAGTTCCTGATTTTATGAAAATTCATAATTACTATACAGCCACAAGATCCGCTGGTGTTAATTCATCAGATGTAAATTATGTAAGTATTTTTGGAAGTGGTGAAGATAGTATCTATTGGATATCTAAGTCAGGATTGAAAGCATTTTGCAGGACACATGGAATTGATTTTGATGAAGCGTTAAATAAAATTGAAAAATCAAATTATTACTAGAGGTATGAAAATGGGAAAAACTAAAATTGAATGGTGCGATGAAACTGTAAATCCGGTTATAGGATGTACATATGGCTGTTCGTATTGTTATGCAGCTAGACTGAATAAAAGATTTAAGTGGGTTAAAGAATGGGGAAAACCTGAAGTCTTTCCAGATAAACTGGATTATATAGCCAAATTGAGAAAACCAAAAAATATATTTATGAATAGCATGAGTGATGTAGCAGACTGGAACATTGATATTGTCAAGAAAGTAAATAGAGTAATGCATGATAATTCTCACCATAATTATTTATTTCTAACAAAGAGACCTGAAGCAATTTCATATTACTTAGGCATAAACACCGAAATATGGTTAGGAGTTACATATACGACAGATGATGATTGGACACGCTTGGGTTGTTTGATTGAAGAAACCTCAGCAAGACGAAAATTCCTATCTATTGAGCCTTTACATGATGAAGTCTCTATAGCGCCCAAATATTTAAATCAAATAGATTGGATAATAATTGGAGCTGAAACAGGTAACAGAAAAGGAAAAATTATCCCAAAAAAAGAATGGATCATGAAGATAGTTGAAGAAGCTAAAAAACATAATGTTCCAGTTTTTATGAAAGATAGTTTAATAGAAATTATTGGAAAAGATAATATACTACAAGAGTTTCCAATAGAATTAATAGCATTTTATATTTAAAAGAAAAATTGCTATCGGCAATTAGAGTGGAGGAAAAATGGAAAATTTAAATGACTTAAAAATAAAGCAAAAAGAATTGCAAGAAGAAAGTAAAAAGGTTAGTGAAAAGATCAAATTACTTGAAAAGAATAACCCAATCATTGGTTGTATCGAAGCTTTTAAAAATACTAATAGTAAAGTGACGGAAAAAAAGAATAGTGCCTTTGAGTTATTCAAAAATCAATTAGAAAAGCATTTGATTAATAAATTTGGAGAACTTGATTTCAAATTAGAGAATTCATCTACATTTGATTATCGCTTAGATATTACATTTGGTGGAAAAACTTATTTTATTGGGAATCCGTTAGATTCATATTCAATCAGTGATGCATCAACAATAGAAGAAATAGTAAAATCAATAACAATTCGTACTGAGTTATTTAAGCAAATGGAGAATGATAAATTTAAGTATTTTGTGAAGTGTGAACCTCGTGTTGAATTAATGGATTACATCGAATATTTCATTAAAAACAGATCAAATAAAAAGATGGAACTTATTGAAGTTAATAATATTAAAATTAGAGTTCCAGAGACTTTTAGTATCAGAAACAAATATAAATACGTGAATTTAGAGTTCTTTGTTGAGCTAGACACTGTTGATTTTTCATTAGTTGATATTGTTACACAAATTACACCAGAAGAAATAAATGATATTCATAAATACAGAGAAACTAGAGAGCATGAAATAGAAATATATGAACTTGCAGACTTTAATGTAAGATCATGTACTTTAGAAGATTATTTATTAAAGAAAAATGAAGAGGATAAGTAATATGGAAAATAAACATACATTAGAAGAAAAAATAAGACTCCATGAAAGGTCTTTGATGCGAATGGGATTCCCAATTAATAATGGACCTACAATTTGGGAAGAGTTAAAAGAAGAACTGCTATCAAAAAAAGATTTCATTCCAAAAGACAAAATAAGAAAGTTGTTGGAAGAGAAAGAAAAACTAATGAAAGATATTTATGATTTTTCGGGATATGGTCCAATCACACAAAATGAGTTAAATAAAGTACAATCACAGATTGATTTATTAAAACAATTACTAGAGGAGGAATAAGAATGTGAAAACATACACAATTAAATTAACGCAAACATTCGTATGGGAAGAAGAGTTTGAAGCGAACACAAAAGAAGAGGCTATATCAATCGCAGCGAAACATATTGATGGCTTTTGGGGTGTAGCCGACGCAACAACTCTTGATAAAGAAAGATATGAAATTGTCGAGGTAAGAGATAATGAACGAAAGATACCAAAGAGCATTAGATAGGTTAAGGGAAGTTGAGCCATCAAATAGCCTTCCTTTAGGAACAACATTAGATGAATGTTTCATTGAAGAGTTCAATATACTACAGGAATTAGTAGACAGGATGAACCATTGGAATTTGAAGAGTTGGGCACAAATATGACTGTTTATGACGTTAAAAGTGGGCAGTTAGTTAAAATTGTAAAAACATCAGTTGAAAATGAGCTAGTTGTTATAAGATTTGCAAATATGCCATATGATACGTTCTGTAAATTTGAAGAAAATCGCTTCTTTCGCAATATATGGGGGTGGAAGTATGAGTGAAGAAGTAAATAGCAATATAATATTTGAGATTTTACAGGGAGTACCTGAAGCAATGGAAGCACTGGCTAGCATATTAACCTCATCAGGATTCAAGCATATAGAAACAATAAAGAACTATGAATTATTTGGATTAAGACTATATGAATTGTGGAATGGCTGCTGCAATCGCAATGATTATAAAACCAAGCAAGTGCTGGAGTTACTGAAAAACAAAAAGATTTCCAAACAGATATTAGATGAGCATCTGTCTAAACATCCAGGTATTGGATTTGATGAAATAATTAATCAAGAGATTTATGCTTGTTTGATTAATAAAAAGAACCGTGTTGAAGAGATATTGCTGGAATCTATTCATACATATAGTTTAGTTGATATCTTTGGAAGACCAACGCGTGTTGAAGTGGAGGCATATAAGCACTTTATTGAACTTACAAGTTATTTATTGAATGATAAGTCACTTTTGATTGGAATAGAAAGTGCATTTAGAAGCTTTGATGATCAACAGGCAGTTTACAACGAATTATTAAGTCAATATGGTTCAGAGTATGCAAGAGAATATGTTGCTCCTGTAGGTCATAGCGAGCATCATACAGGACAGGCAATCGATGTAAATGTATATGTGAATTATAGGTGGTGCAAAACTAATGAAGAGCTCTTTGCATGTGAAGATGAATTTAGAATAATGCATTCACATTTGCATAAGTTTGTTTTCATTTTAAGGTACCCAAGAGATAAGAATACTGGTTATCCATACGAACCTTGGCACATCAGGTATGTTGGGAAAAATCTAGCAAAGTATTTATATGAGAATAATCTATCACTAGATGAATATCATGCCAATAAGAAAGATCGAAAAGGAGATTGCACAGAATGAATTTAATGCAAATGTCAATAATAGTGGTAATAGTCATATATACAATATATTTTCTTATCTATGTAAGCCAGAAAAAAATCAAGGATAAAAGCAGTGAGCCATCAAAGTTAACTAAATGGGTGGATAGAAACCTAAATAATCCAAAATTAATACTTATATTAATTGTGATTTCGCTTCTGATCCTATTTTGGTTCTTACATGAAGTTAAGGCAATTTAAATAAAAAACCGAAAGGGAATAGATCTATGAAAAAATTATTAGAGAATGCAATGAAAGAACATAAAGACTTGCTTAAGGAAAGTGGATTGTGCGATACCTGTTGGGATAGTTATGAGAACAGCAAGATTGCACAGTTATTTCATCAGGTAAAAGTAAAGTTAGAAACGGATGAATGGCAATGTGACTATTCTCAAGAGCCATTTATGAGAATTCGAGGTAGATTATATAAATCAAAAGTGTGGGGATGGGCAGGAGTTTTAAACTTTGAGTCAATAACAGATGGATCTGTAGTTTATGTAGAAAAGGGTGATGTGTTAAAGTATACAAATTTAACAGGATCGTTAGCAGAACTATATTGCATCTTTGAAGATGCTAAAGGGAATCTTATGAAAATCCGATCATATTGTTTCATAGAAGATTTCTTTGAAATGATACAGAAAGAAGAGAAGAGGCGTAATGAAAAGTAATCTCATAAATAAGCAACAGAAGATAGGAAAATGGAAGAAATTAAGATTATTAAACCGATTGAGATATGTTTGGTGGCTCTTTGATATTGTTGTGTTAATTATTTACATTAGGTTTTTACCAACACTATATATGAATATTGATAAATTATTATCAGCATTTGGTCCACTATTGGGAACGATATTAGAATTTACATTACCTCTATTGATTATTCCATATTGCATATACTTTATAGAAAAGAAAATATGATGAATCAATTATCTGGCATATAAGATTTTTAGATACACTTGTATGCTTGTAAATAATATTTTGGAAGGCAAGAAATATATGAAAGAAAAGCAAATGTTTGAAGCTGTTAAACAGTTTCTAATAAAAAAAGTCGATTGCGAAGCAGTTTATGGAGAGATTATAAACTTTGATGTTGTAGGGTTAGCAGCTAATGAAATAAATATAATTGTTGAAATGAAAACATCTATAACTTTTAAAGTTATGGATCAAGCTCTAAGAGCATTACAATATGCTGATTATGTTTACATAGCAATCCCTAAACGAGAAAGATGGGGATATAAGTATGATCCAACAGAATTATTAAGAAAACTGTATTTTGATAGATATGGAATAGGCTTACTTGAAGTTGATAAAAAGTGCATAGATTCTAAGAAGTATGGATATGAAGAAAATCAGGAAAGATTTGTAACTGTTGTTATTAAGCCACGATTTAATCGAATTCCTAAAAGAGAAAGAATGAGAAGAAAGTACCATCCAATGAGAGAGACATTCTCGCCAGATGCTTACAACATTAGAAAAAAGATACAGCCACATAGCCATAAAAACATTGGAGGCGTGTCTGGAGGCGACGAGGAGAAGGTTTCCGCCTATTCCGAAACAATGAACCGCATCAAAGAATATATGAGCAGAAAGCGAATATGGTCCGCGAGCGATGGATGGGTGACTGTCGATGATATATTAGAACATTGCGAAACACATTATGCAAGTCCTAGACCCAGCGTTATGAAGACATTACAGGAAGGTTGGAACACATCATGGTGTGAAAGCAAAAAAGAAAATGGAAAGCGTTATTTCAGATTTCGAAAAGAACTAGAAGGAAGCAATACTTAGAAACGTAGTTGAGGGGTATCAAGGCTCTCACAGGGCTACTTAAAGAGATTAACTGCAACTCGGTGACCAGTTAACAAAACCTCTTAAAACACCTTAAAATAGCCTTTAAAATCAAAAAATATGAGAAAAACAAAAAAATAAAGCATGTCGGTGACGATGATGCGTATATATAAGCAACCGCAGGGAGGTATGAATGCAGTTAACATATGAATTGTTTTTAGAACAGACTTTGAATGGTAATAATTATCATCAATTAGAAATATTTAAAGAGATAGATATTATTGCTGAAGATCCTTTTCACAATAATGTATATGTCAAATATGATGTTCTTCATAGAGATGAATTTTTTGAATATTACAACCGGGTAAATGATTTTATTATATATTCGTTTTCAATCCCAAAGGAAAGATTTTTAAAAGAATATGATCAATTTGTGGATAACTATAAATACACTGGAAGAAATGCAAGGTATGCAGTTCAACTGAAGATTCTTTATCCAAAAGGAATTGTTAGTTCAAGGAATAAAAGAATATCCTTTTTGAAGGAGTATGTGAAACAACTGATAGGAATTAAAGTTAATCTTCCATATACAGTGCAAGAAATAACAATAGGTAAAGCAAATTATGCTTTGATCACAATTATAGAAAGAGAGTTTCTTGGTAAATCAAATTATAAATATTATCAAAAGGATGTTTGGATAGATTCCAGAACAGGATCGTTTCCAAAATCAGATTGTCCTGAAGAATTCAAAGTGCTCAAACGAAAAAAAGGAGATATTCAAAAAGATAAGAATGGAAAGCTGATACCTAATGAGAGAAAATTTTCTACATGCGTTAGAGTGTTTCGATATGGAATGAGAAAGGATGGTACCAGCTGTTGGGATATATTCATTAATGATTTGAAAAATAAATTAATCAATTCATTGAAAAGAATCTTTTCCAAAAAGGCAGGTACAGGAAAAGTACTTCATAAGCGTCAGTGTAAAAAATCTTATCATCCGTTGATCAGACGAAGGTTAAGTTCAATTAACTATGCAAAGCAAACAATTGAATACACTACAAATTGGTTGTTAAAGCGTGAAAAAGAATATTTGAAGTTTAAAGAGAAACCTAAAGATTTTACAATACAACGACAGCACGATCAGCTAACGTTATGGAATAGTTCAGAATGGAGATACATGGGTGTTGAGAAGACCAAGGCATATAAGCAGATTGAAAGCATATTTGAGAAGTTTCGATCGCGATTTAAAAAAGAGGAGTTTCACGATAATGAAGGCAATGTGAGAAAGATTCAACATTGTTACCAGAGAGTTGATGAATTAGAAGAAAATATTCATTTACTGATTAAGATGTTTTTTGAAGATATAAGCGCTGTTCAGTTATCAGTTGATGGATGACAAATGTATACAAGGATAGTGAAGGAGGAATAGCATGAAGTATGAGATTGATATAAAAGGAACAACAAAAGAGGTTGAGAATTTATTTAACGACTATATATTTCCAACATTTTCAACTTTTAGGTTTGATTATACCGTATTAAGTTCGGACGATGGCATGTATGAAAAGGTCATTATAAATTCAAACTCGCTGGATGATGATGTGACAACCAAAATGTCATCAAGTAACTCGATTATTCGATTTACAGGTAATGGAGATTCTACTGCTTATGAGAAACGATTAATAAAAGCAATTGATTTGTCTGTTAAAGAAGAAAAATGGTTAAAAGAGGTTCTTGAATGTATTTATCAGTTACCAAAAACAGAAAGGCATGTGATTATTGCCAAATATATAGTCTGTGAGAAGGATCAGGATATTATGAATTATCTAGATGTCAAAAAAAGTAAGTTCTTTAAACTCAGAAGTGGTGCGTTTTTACATCTTGCATTACTATTACCAGATAAAATTCGAGTAAGGGAAATAGGGAGGAAGTGATATAATGGCTGATTTTCTTGTAAGTAACAAACTATTGCTTCTATCGATATATCCAATTCTATATCTGTTCTTTATTATGTTTTATTTAGCAGTTTATAGTAAGTTTTATTGGTTCATTGAGAAGAACGAAGATAAAATCGAACGTCTCAATAAGAAAGAAGTAAAAATTGGATTTACTATTTCATTTGTAGCATTAATTTTCATAAGTATTCTCATAGCTATAAAAGGTGAGTTTTTACTATTTTTGATGATTATTGGAGAAGCGTTAACATATTGGATTTTGAGATTTTACTCTTCACTACCACGACTAAAGAAAAATATAGATTTTAATAATGTTGCAAAGAAATACTGGAGAGCAAATAGAATTTTTACAATAGTTTCGGCTCTAATGATGATTTTGGGATTTACTGGATTTTCACAAGAAACAGTAAACGCTACACCAGATGAAAAAATACAAATATATGGAACAAGCAATGATAGTAGTGTATCAGGATATGGATCAGGTAGTATGCTATATCACGATTTTACTATAACAACTGATAACAAGTTTATATATTACGAAAAAAATGCTGAAGGTGTTATTAATAGAAGATCTATTGACTTTGATTTTCCGATTATTGAAAGCGATACAGATTACTACTATTTTATATCTTCTACAGAAACATCGAGTAAAAGATACCAAGCATTGTTTTATGATTTTAAAGTGGAAGACACTCAAGTAAATAGAGTTCTTTACGTACCAGAAGGTACCGTAACCGATAAAGAACAAAATGGCTTTGATTAGAGAGGACATCTAAAATGAGAATAAATAGTATAGAAACGGTTTTAGTAGATACGGTTTATACAAGAAAACCAAGTACTGGTGCAAGACAATTCTTTGTATATTCTGATCAAGAGCAGTACTTCATTATAACCAATATATGGGGGACTACTGCATCAGGAAAAACAAGAAAAATGAAATTAACAATTGAAAACATCAGAGATAATAAAACGTTGGTGTATGCAATGAAGGATGATTATCAAGATATCAAGAATGCAAATGTCGTTCAACTATCACAACTACAACTGTTAGATAGTGATTTGTTGTTTAAGGTTATCACAGAAGATTTAGACAGAAAGAACTTGGAAAAATACAATAGGATAGTCTTCGATGATTTTCAATATTATTGTAAAGATCAAAATAATTTTGATTTCCTCATGGAAATTATTGAAGCTAATAGCATAGAAGAAATATTTTTCTTATCAACACCACAAATAAGTTTAGGATACAACAAAAGAAATCAAAACTTAGAATTTAGATGGATTGTTTAATTTTTAATTAGATAACAAATGAATAAATATATAAATTACAAAATGGAGGTATAACATGGATTTTATTAGTTATTTTTTAGATTTAATATTTAGTGGAAAATTATTTTTTCCGACAGGATTAGCAGATGCATTAACGTATTTAGAAAATATGAACTCATTCTACTCATATAGGCTTTCCTACTTTGGAAGTTTTGTAGGAGTGTTAGTAGGTATTGCGCAGCTTGTGCTGCTAATAATTATAATTATTGGAATTATCATTTATTCTTATGAAGAAAAAAGTATAAATGAATTTATTAAAGCGTTTGTCATAGGGATTATTATTTATGTTATGGCAAGTGTTGCAGTGTGCTTACCAATGCTATTATACGGCTACAATGATCTATTTGATTATTCACAGATGTCAGTGATACTTATTATTTTAGCGTATATAGCAATTGCAGGCGCTGTTGCAGTGGTTTGTGGGAAATTTAGAGAACTTAGACATGAGAAACTCATGTTAGAAATAGAGTTATCCAACGCAAATGAAGAAGATGAGGATCTGGATGATGAATATGAATCATTCCTTAATAATTCTTGTAAGGTATTGATGATAGAGTTTGATGATGATAATGACTATTATCGGTTGCTCTTACAGCCACTCCCAATTGATGAAAATGCATGGAATTATGCTGAGGCAAGTCTTTCGTTAAATGTTTTAGACAAAGAGAATATTCAAATTGGATCCATTATTTCTATAAAGCAACTTGATGAACCAATTTACAACGATGAATCATTTGATATACAAGAAATAATTATAGAAAATTATTAAAGGAGAAAATATGGCAAAGAATAATAAATCACCTTTCCCCGGTGTTCTGGTAAAGAAACTTAACCCACAAGAAAAAGGATGTATACATGTAAGTATTGAAAAAAATAATGGAGTGAGGATGGTCATGGATGGTGATGTGTATTTACCTCATCTGTATGTATTATTTGATTATCTTGTAAAAACATTTGCTGACGAGGGTGATAACTTAGAACGAGTTGCATCAGCATTTACGCAAGCAACAAGCAAATATTTCAAAACAGAAATGAAAGATATTATGAATGCATTTGGAGATGATCCTATACCAGAAGAAAATGAAGATGTTGAAATAAAAGATGATGAAACTGAGTCGACTGACACCAGTAAGTTAAAATCATAAAAAATGAAAGGAACTAATTAATATGAAAGTAATTAACATAACAAATCAAAAGGGTGGAATTGGTAAAGGAACAATAGCAACAAATTTAGCATATGGGTTAAGTGTGATTGGTAAAAATATTCTACTTATTGAAGGAGATGAGCAAGGAGATAGTTCTTCTATAGTTTTGAAAGAAGGAACCATAATATCTGAAAAGGAAATAGATAATATAGAAGAAGAAATTAAAAATTCTAGTTTCTTTAATGCATTAAATAAATGTTTAATTCCATCACAGATAAAACTCGATTATGGAGATGTCTTATGTAATCCTGAGAAAATTAATGACGCAATTATTTCCACTGAATACGAACGTATTGATGTATTACCAGCAACAATTAGGTCAACTGAAGCAAGTGTAGCACAAAGACTGATGGCAGATGTTACCAGATCGCCAATTCATAGAATGAAGGAAGCTCTGACATATATACCCGAAGGGAAATATGACTACGTAATAATTGATAACAAGCCTTTGCAGGGCTATATCGTTACAAATAATCTAGTGGCAAGTAATTTAAATATCATTCCAGTGAAGGTTGATAGAGGTTCAATTAAAGGGTTTATGGCAACAATTAAGAATATGCTAGCACTTGAGAAGAATAACAATCTTAATTTTGAGTTTAAAGTTTTATTTACAATGGTTAATAGAAATAATTCAGAAAAATTTATAACAGAATTGTTTAGAACAAATATACCAGATTTTGTATATGAAACTGAAATCAATTATCAAGCGAAACCATTAGCAAACTGTAGTTTAGAAAACAAGATTTTGCTTGAGAACAATATGAATACAAAAGTGGAACAAAGATACCAAAGTTTTGTAGATGAATTTTGTAGAGACGAAGGTATTGCTGGGTCCATCAAAGTAGAATGAGGAGGGAGTATATGATTTGCCCGTTTATTAACAAGGATGAAACAAAAAAGAATATAAAAAAAGTACTCGAGTTATCACGGAGTTTGTTCACAGAGTTATATGCCTATGAATTAGAGGACTATCAAGACAGCGAAGTAAATCTCGACTATAAGTTCAGTGATCACTTAATTGTGAAATTCTCGACTCCTTATGATGATTTAGTAAGGAAACTTGTCAGAGCAGTAGATCAGCTTGGTCCGAGTCAAAAAAGAACGATATATTATTGCTATTTTAGAGGAATATCATTGCCTAAACTAGAGAATGGGATAAATGATGAAGGAATTCATATTACATCTGCCTATAGGCAACACAACAAGGCAATTGAATTCTTATGTTTTACAATACAAGAATTGGTTCAATATAATAGCGATGGACGAAAGGAGAATTAGCATGAAAGAAAATAAAAATAGCTTATCCTCAATCGAATTAGCTGATATTACATCTTCTGGCGTTGATGAATTAATGAGCGTAACAAAACAGAATACAAATCATAATCAACCATTAGCAGGAAAAAATCAAATAATGGATTTAAATATCTCGAAGATACTCTTTAATCCAAAGAATATCTTTGATGATACTGATGAGGAAATTCAAGAAAGAGCAGCTAATATTGACGAACAAGGATTAACAGATCCAATAGTAGTTTATGAATTAGATGATAATTATATGCTTATCAGTGGAGAAGGAAGAACCAGATCGTGTATGTTCCTAGGATGGACCACAATTAGGGGATATATAGTAGACAAACCTAAAAGTGAACTTGATGAAGAACTTTTAATTCATTCATTTAATGAGCATAGAAAATTATCTGATGAGAGAATCTATAAACGAGTTTGTACATATTATAGAATGTATCTAGACCTAAAAGAAGATGGAAGAAAACCAAAGGGTGAAACACGTGATTGGATAGCGCAACGGCTTGGAATTGGTCAAAAACGTGCTGGAGACTTTGTTCAGATTATACAAGGTAAAAAAGAATGGAACGATGTAGTAAAGCCTAAAAAAAGCAAACCAGAAAAAGAAAGGTGGCAAACGTTTTCAGAAAAACTATTCATGGAAAGACTCCAGACGAAAACGATTGTTACAAAAAATGAAGTGAAAATCAAATTTATGAATGATGATGACCTAGCAAGAATTATGGATCTGTTAAACATTAAAGAAGAGAGGGTGTGATTGGGTGAATAGTATCTGGAGTATAGTACTATTTGTTGCGTTTATTCTTACAGCGCTCGCTATAGTTTTTGCTATAAGGAGAATGTTAAAGAGTAAAAATGACAATAGGTATTTGGATATACGTACGGTTCAAGGATTAGAACATATTTTAAACATTCATACCTTGTGTGGTGTTGAAGTAAAAATGAATTTCATTGTTATTATTTTGATGAATGATCAAGGTGAAGAAAAAGAAGTAAGAATACTGCCAGGTAATTTCAATATTCTATACAAAGAGAATGATGATGAGATATTAACAATAAATAATAAAACGTTGTATTTTAATAAAACAATTAAGGACCAAATAGAGTTTGTTAAAGATCATCAGTCTGAAAAAACGCAATCACATAGTGCAGATGAAAAAAAAGCAAAGTCAGTGGCAAAAATATTTGCTGCTCTCTTCTCAATATTAATATCAATAATTGTAATTATAATGATACTTTCACAAATGGTTGAATTAGATAATGAAGTGATTCAAATTATTCTTGTATTCGTATTAATACTGTTAGTTTCGATAACGGTAATTATAGGTGTTGGTATTTGGCTATGGTGGTTTAATAAGAAAATGGGACAATTTGGTTTATTTATTACAGAGTTTGCAAAGGCTAAGAGGAGAAAACTTAAAAATAAGGAGGATAATAATGAAACTGACAGTGAAGAAGTTATGGAATAATGATTTATTGCGGATATCATCGCTTTATCTAATAGTATTACCAATGATAACAGCAATATTTCCAGAAATGTATTCAGAGTATTTAATGGCAATATTAACGATAGTGTTGAGTATCTGGTGTATATATGAGATGAGAGGAATCTTTCAACCGTTTTTTCTTAAATTAGAAGAGTTGAATAGACAATCTTATCTGGTAGGTGCAGTAGCTTTAATAACACTTTTTATAGGAATCTTTCTGAGTTTTCTAAAAGCAACATTCGGTACTGAAGGAATCAATTCAAATCAAGATATGATAATTCATAGTATTGAAACAACTGGATTGATTAGTAAAATAGCAATCGTGTTGTTTGTACCTATTATTGAAGAAATTATATTTAAACATCTTATCTTCGATAAGAGTAAAATTCTAAAAAGTACCAAAATGAAGCAAGCGATATTAATTATATTGTTATCTATAGCATTTGCTATGTTACATACATCAAATGAAATAATAAATCTTAAACTTGGCTTTGATTTCATATGTGATTATATATATTACTTTACTTTCAGTATATTTACATTTTCACTTTATAAATATAGTAATAATATGCTTTATCCTGTATCTGTACATGTTTTGTGCAATATTGTGGCTTTATTTTTATAGGTTATAAAAAGGAGTTAGCATGAAAAATAAACAAATAAAATTAATGAATTCAGCAGTATACAGTGAAATAAAATCTATTCTTGATTTTGTAAAGGTACCAAGCGACATCATGAATAGCGATATTTTTGATTTCATAAAAGTGCCAAACAATTTTGAAAGGAAGTATGTATTAATAAATAGGTTAGATAAGCATAAAAATTTACCACGAAAGCAAAAGAAAGAATTGAAAAAATACAATAGATCGATCATTAAGAACTTTAGATTATAAAATCAATGTTCTAGATATAAATGATTTGACAGAAGAAAAGAGGATCAATCCGGTCTTATATGAAAATCAAAAAAAATAAATATTAGATTTAAGCATGATGTCCAATGGGAGGGTAATGATCGTTTTGTAACAGTGTTTTACCAAGGTGATATTGTTACTGCTGAAGCTGAGGTGCTTGAGAATACTATTTTATCGCTTTCAGCTGAAGCACCTTATTATTCATACGTTACATATGAAGTAGATATAAATGATGTTGATATTCTTGAACAACTAGATAAGAGAGAATGCAGTACTAATGTAAAAGGATGTTCAGAACGCTTGGGAGAGAGTTGAACATCCTCATGAAAAGATTATATCAGACTCAAAGGAAATCTTAGTCTGATATAAGGTAATTATACCCAGAAAGTTAGGAGAACAAAATGAAAAAAGATACACTACAGCGAATACTGAATGAATTAAAAAAGCATTTTATACAATATATAATATTCAGTATAATATTTATTTTTGCTTTTTATATGATAACAATGGTTTTTGGTGGTGAAATAAAACCAATTAAAGTTGTAGTCTATCTCGTTTTTATTATTATTGTTTCTGCTTATTTCGCTCAGAAGGTTTAATTTTTCTCTCCCATAATAATGATTTATGGTTAATGACATAAAGGAAAGAAAGAGAGCCGATAACTACTGCAATTTGAGTAGTTATTGATATAATTTTCCATGAATCTTTTGGTATAACATTAGGATTAGTTTGTCTCTGAAATACTGCATAAATAATCCATAAAATACATAAACAGGTACAAGTGATGGCTATATGCAAATTTCTCTTTTCTTTAATACTATTTGAATAGCCTAATTTTTCTTTGATTATATTAAAATCATACTCGATAATATATACTAAATCGCTACGAATAGATTGGAATTTGGATTCATTAGCACCCCGATTAGGATATTGTTTTTGAAATTCATTAAGGGCTTTAATACATTTTGTTGATAAATATAGAAAATCACTGTTCTCAGTATTTTTAATATTTGTACAAAATTCAATTAGACTATCATCAACCTTAGTTGCAGTAATATAATTTCCATAATGATCTTTAGTTAATAAGTATAATTTTTTGTATATTTCCAACCGCTTTTCCTCTATTGTTCTCATTGAATCGGATAATTCAAAGTGTTTCTTTAGTTTATGAGAAATATAATTGGATATCAAGCCACCAAATAAAGCGGTTAAAAGAAAGAAAATAATATTTTCTTCAAATGTCATTAATGCTCTCCTTTCGCCCTTATAGGCGTAAACTGTAAACATTGTAACATAGAAAGGACAAAGTTTTGTATGTATATTAAAAACAATTTAAAATGGTTGCGAAAGAATGACTCATTAACTAGAAACCAATTAGGAAAATTAATTGGCATAAATGAAAGTGTTATACGAAAAATAGAATCAGGCGAAAGAAATGCACCAAGTATAAGAACAATTGCAAAATTATGTGATTTTTTTGAAGTTAGCATTGATGATTTTGTACACAAAGATATGGAGAAAAATTATAAACACGAAGGCTAATCAAATACTCGATAATTTAGGAATTATATTGAAATTGAAAATAGAAAATTATGAAAAAACATAAAAATTAGAAATACTTAGACATAATTAATTATGTGGAATTAGAAGATACACATCAGACAAGGAAGGTTTTTTACTTGAATTTATATATGTTTGAAGGTTTCTAAGTCTGTGTTACTAAAATACATTCACATATCCTCAATTTAATCCAAATCCTTCTTTTGCATAGTATCACTTCGGTGGCAAAAGAAAAAGGATGTCCTGGTGTAAATAAATAGGATGAGCATCCCAAATTGTATCTGTAGGAAGATAGGGTTATACACAGATACAAAATCGTTATAACAAAATTTAATAGAAAACCAAAAAAGGAGATCAAAATGAAAAAAAGAATAATTGTAATTATAGCCGTTATGTTATTGGTAGCATGTAGTGAAGAGAATAAAGAAGAGGAAAAAGCTAAAATTCCAACTAGTATAGTATGTAGTTTAAATGATGATAACAACTCTAATAAGGTCACAATAAGCTTTGATGAAAAGGGATATGTAACCAAAAGTAAACAAGTTGTTACAAGTTCATTAACGACATTTTCAGATGAAGAAATTGATGGATTAGAAAAAATGATTGAAACAGGAAATATGAATTACAATCTAAAGCAAATAGATGGTTTGGAAATATCAGAAACAATTAACAAAGAAAAACTACTCGTTGAAACAAAAATTGATTATGAAAAGGTATCTTTGAGTGATCTTTATGATAATCAACTAATAAATGAGTATGACAAGGACGATAATAAATTAACAGTAAAGGAGTATGCTGAATATCTTGAATCATACTATAGCATGACTTGCAAGGAAAAATATGATTGATTTGATCTTAAAGGAAATTATGTACATATGTTACCAAGATATAAGCAGAAAGAGAAAACTTAAATAGATATTTTTTACAATAAATAATGAAAAAAGAAAGAAATTAGAAAATATATTTTTTATTCATAAATTCCATCTATTAGAATGTTTGAAGACCAGGTAGTTTTTATTTGGAGACATATGCTTTATATTAAGGAAGAATCAGAGATTGGAGTACGATGAAACCAAATAATGTTGGAATGGCTAGAAAGACAAGTAGAGATTTACTTATGAGATTTAGACATTATAAATAAATCCGGGAATTTGCCGGATTTAAGTAGAGAACTGACTATATAATAATCAGAAAGTATTAAATTATTTGCAAAAGAAGCGCTAATTGATAGTGTCTTCTTTTTTTATCATGAAAACAATTGTAATTATAGACTTTAAAGTTCAAGTGTATTGAAAAAACAAGTGCGCGCAGAAAATAAAAAGTTGTAGTGCACAACCTCCGATTATTCCAGTAAACAAACCGAAAATTCCATAGCACTACCAATTATCCTTTTTCACCTGCCGATTATACCAAAAATAATAATTATCTTTATTTATATGGTAATGTAATTTTAACAATCGAATAGGGATTGAGAAAGGAGAAACCAAATGAAAATAAAAAAGCTTATAAGAAAATATGCACTTCTTGTATTTGTTCTAGCATGTGTGTTTAATGCTACTTCATTTTCTGTAAGCGCTGGTTCAGGGAGTATTATGAGATATACTTCAAGTGGATCAGCAACAATAGGAGATAGCAAAAATCTCAAAGCTGTCTGGAGTAAAACATGGCAATTTGATGGAGATATGATGGATGGAAGACTACAAGGATATGGAAACCAAAAAAGAGTTACTGCTAAATTGGGTTCAGAAGGAACAGTTGGTTCTTGGGTTAGTGCTACATCATGGAATGCTTATACAAAAGATTTAGGTCCATGGGGTGGTTCTTACTGGGTGAAATTTGAATGGAAATAACTCTTACAATGCTAAAGCTATTATACGATTATACATTAAATTAAAATAAGGAGATTAATCATGAAAAAAATAAAAAAAGTATTAAGTGCAGGATTAGCATTAATAATCATGTTTGGGATGATATCATCTGTATCCGCAGCTACTGGTTTCTTACAGTCTACCAATAAATCGGGAGAGTCGTACATTGGCAATAATAAAAATTTACAGGCTTGGTGGAATACATCGTGGAATCTCAATGGGGATTATCTATATGCTAAACTTACTGGTTATGGGAATCAGAAAAGAGTATATGCAAGACTGGGGACAGAAGGTACAACTAGTGCGTGGTATGCATCTTCAAGTAAAGTAGCTAGTGTTCAAGATGTTGGTCCATGGGGAGGAAGCGTATTCGTTAGATTTGATTACAAATAAAGAATAATCTTTTAATAGAGTCTAATAGAGTATAGATTCATAAATTCTGTACTCTATTTTAAATGGGAGGTATTATGAAATTATTAAGAAATGCTAAAAAGATAATGGTTTTATTTATATTTGTTTTTTCGATAGGTTTATCTATATTTTATCATGATGCAGTTGAAGAAAAAAAATACTATTCTATAGAAAATATGGATTATGAAGTTATTGATATTAAATTCAGCGAAGATTATACTAAAGATGACTTTACAAAATTATTTGAGATGGCAGAGAATAATCAGGTTATTCTTCTTAAAAATGAAGTTCAATATACTAGTGGGATTTGGGTTAATAATATATATATATCATCATCTAGTCTTGAGGATATATTAAACCGACTAAATCTCAAATATACAATCAATAATAATGATAAAAAGAATGATTTAGCAAGCACAGAAAATGGGAAAAATGCAAAATACGAGTTAAGCGACTTTTTGAACAATGATCATTTTAATATTTATACTATAGATAAACTTATTGATAATAACCGATATTTATATGCAGATTATTTGGTTTATTATTCTAATGAAACCAACTTAAATGATTTCATGGATGACTCAAAGGTAATATTTGGTGATGATTTGATTCTTACAGAAACAGGCATGATGGACTTTCATGAAACTTCTATTCTACAAATTGGAATTATAGTGTTTCTTATTACTTTCATGATATATATAGTGATTGAACTTTTTTATGTGTACAATAAAGCAAAAAAAATATCAATTATGCAGTTGTTAGGGATAAGCGATAAGAGGATTGCATTTCTATTTATAAAAAAAGAGCTTCCATTTTATTTGCTTCTTGCATTAGTACTTTTAGTACTTACTAATTTTTTAATACCAAATATAACATTATCAATTTTAATTTCAATTGCTATATTATGTTTAATTATAATTTCTATTTTTTGCATTTTGACCCTTGTTAGTGTTATTGTAATTAATCATTTGTATAGTATGGTAGATTTGTTAAAAAGTAAATCTATTATTGATTTTTTAACAAAAGTTGGAACATATGGAAAATTGATTTTAAATGTATTATTTATATTGACAGCACTTGTTGCATTTTCTACAACTAGTCAATTTGTGGAGCATCAAGATATTGTTGATAATACACAAAGATATGCAAATTATGGTTACTTCACTCATATAAACATGTCAAATGAACAATATAATGATCAAGATCATACAGCGCTAAATGAGCTATACAAGGAGTTACAAAAGACTGAATTAGATACTCAATACATTGAGTCAGCACAATATATTATAACGGCTCCGGAAGACATAGAATACACTAATGCTGCAATTGAACAAGGAGAATACTTCCCAATTATTAGTGTAAACGTTAATTATTTAAATATGAATAATATAACTATATATGATTCAAAAGATAAACTAGTGACATTTAACGAAGAAGAATTTGAAAGATTTTTATTTCCAAAGGAATATGTTGAATATTATGATGCTTTTAAAGAGTTTTATCTGAATGAGCAAGCAGAGTATCCAGATGTTAAATCAAACTTTGATTTATACACGTATGAAGCTACAAAATTACCAACACTTTCAACAAGTAATTCAGGATCAACAGCAGTAGATTCAAAATTTATATTAAAGGAACCAATTATTAGAGTCATTTATAGTGATTATCCAGTTAATTATATAGATGATATGTATGGGATAAGTACAGCTGGTGTTGGTGAAGAGACGGGACTCAAAATCGATGCATCAATAGGAAAAGAAGCAACATATGATAGGATACTTCCTATACTAAAAGAGGCAAACATTGATAAAATATTAACAATAGACAGTTTTACAACAATAGGAGAAGTGGCAGGCTTAAAATCATCAAATACTGAAATGATTCTATATGTAGAAAGTATCGTATTAATATTGATTTTTGCAATTTATTCTGTAATGACGTTTGAAATAGATTCACTCTTTATAGAGAAGAGTAAACGAAGAATGTTAGTAATGACATTTTTAGGATTTAAAAATAAAGATATATTTAAATCAATATTTATTTATAACCTAAAGTTATTAGCAATGTCTGTAGGTATATTTATTGCGATAAATATATTTGTTACATCTATCATAAATATAGTGTTTATAGCAGTGGTGTTAGGGATGTTTATTTATGAACAAATCATTTTGATGATTGCGATTCGATATATAAGATTAGATAAGGTTGCAACATTATTGAAAGGAGAGTAGTAAAATGATTGAAATAAAAAATATTAATAAAAAATATGATAATATTGTTGTCTTGAATAAATTCAATTTAAATATTGATAATGGAGAGATGGTGGCTATAGTAGGAAAGAGTGGCAGTGGTAAAAGTACGTTACTTAATATAATTGGGTTATTAGATACAAAATATGAAGGTTCAGTGATAATTGATGATGAAAACATTTCGGAAATGAGTTATTCAAGTAGACGGGTTTACATAAGAAATAATATTAGTTATTTATTTCAGAATTATGCATTAATTGAAGATGAAAATATAAAAGATAATCTTCTTCTTTCACTCTATTATACTAATGAATCTCGCGAAGAAAAAATAAATAAAATTAAAGAAATATTAAAAACAGTTGGAATTGATAAGGACTTAAATACAAAGATTCATACATTGAGTGGAGGAGAACAACAAAGAGTAGCATTTGCACGTACAATCTTGAAACCATCTAAGTTAATATTAGCTGATGAACCTACAGGAAATCTAGACGATTACAATAAAAAGCAAATTTTTGATCTTCTACTACTTTTGAAAAAAATGAAAAAGACGATAATAATTGTCACGCATGATACTCAGATTGCATCATTGTGTAATCATGTTATAAATCTAGATTAAAGCAAATTGTTCTAGTGTTTAAATTGTTGAAGAACATTTTAGATTGTATAACGATTCATCTGGTAGATATCCTTCTACAAAAAGGTTTGTAGATGCAGATAATTGTAAATTATTTATGTTCGTAGAGATCGTTTCTTTATAAAAAAACAACATAATTACAAAAGTATGGAAAAAATGTCTGTATTTTTGAAACTGAACCTGTGCTAATATGGTATTGTGGAAGTAATGAAGATACTTCCGCTCCTCCTTCACTTATAAACAAAAAGCAATAGATATAAAATCTGTTGCTTTTTTGCTTATAGTGATTAGAAAGGTGGTTCGAGATGAAGCGAAATTTAGAGGAACTTATAGAAATGTTACAGGAAAGATATGAGCAACATGATTATATTATGGAACATGGATCAACTGATAGAATTCATAGTGATGGAACAAACCTAAATCTTATTAGAACGCAAATTAGTGCATTTAAAAGTTTAATACTAAACCAAGATTCAAATTACTCTGATGAGTTTATGAGAAAAGAAATACCACCAGAAGTAGATTACGAACTAAATGTGAAAGCTGATGAGATTTTAGAAGAAGGAATAAGACTATGTGAAACAATTTATAGTAATTCTAAATTGCTCGAAATGCTTGATACAAGAGAAGCATTAGATGGTGAAGCAGTTCATTATCTATATCATTATTTAACTCATGAAGCATGGAATTTACCTAAATATATAGAGGAAAGAAATATAGTGAACATCAGGCGTATTTTAATTGTTGACCCATTTAGCGAAATTGATCAATGTTATGAAAAATATAGAGAATTTATGGATAATAACGAAGTTACTAACCAAATGGAATTATTTTAGGAGGTGAAACAATGAGTTTTGGAACTTGTTATGAGAATGTGTTTGATACAATTGAAAAAGTAGCTGCACAACATAAAATTGAATTAAACGTAGTTGAGAAGAATGGCATTATATATGGAAGCGATACTGAAGGCAATCGTTGGAGAAACAAAGGGCTGTTTAAGTTTATTGATTCATTTGTCATTGATACTAGTCTTATATCATTAAAACAATTAGAGCAAATTCATGAATATTCAAAGGAGATTATGAGTAAACCGATATTAACCGAAGTGCTTGACAGATATTATCGGTTAAAAAGTATTGCAGATAGTTTAGTCTTAGATGTAATAGAAAACAATCAATTTACAAATAAAACTTATCCATTTGATGATCTAACAGATATGAATGTCCATGAAGAAGATTTATATGAATTATCATTAATACTTGAAGAAGATGAAGATAATGTTGAAATGGCAGATATTGATAGTTATCCAGATGGATTATTCTTAGAAATTATACCAGATAGAATTTCGCAACTAGATAAGCTTTGCTTCCATCAAGATGATTATAAAGAATACTTAGAATACCAAGATCTGGTGTCTCAGTTGGAAGATAAAATAGACTATTCTTATGATATGGATTTAAAGCAACTAACAATTACATGGATTAATCATGTTACTACCATAGGTAATGTATTAAATGAAGAACAAGCTAAGAAAATGTATAAAGACAAACTATTTGATATGATAGATGAATTTTTAAACCCAGAGAAAGAATTTGGTGAAATAAATAAGGAGGATATTCAAAATGAACTATAGCGAAGCAGCAAGTCAACTTAGAGAATTGAAAAAGAATAGAAAGAAGATGCCAACAAAAGAAGTATTACAAAATTTAATACGAATTATTGGTACGCATCCTGATGCCATCTCAATATTTGGGGATATGAGATGGATAAATACCAACCAAATGCAACGGTTAAGAGAAAATGGTGTATCGGGATGGGGATTGGCACAAACAGTTTTAAAGCAAATGGAAATTAGAACCACAAACAGCATGGAATTATCCATAAAAATGTTTGGTTACAATAAACCAATTACCCCAGCTGATCTAGATAACTATATTGATATAGTAGCAACTAGGGTTCAACAACAAAAAGAGTATACAGAAGTTGCAAATAAACTTCATAATCAATCTATTGACGATAATATTCAAGAAGAAGATATGACAATGGATGAGTTAGGTGAGTTTTACTAACGGTGCTCTAAATAATAAAAGGTATTAATAAAGTGTTTATTGATAAGTCTTTAACAAGTGAAGAATGTAATGAGAATATTCTAGAATTATAGTAATAAAATAAAATCCTGCAAATTGCCGGATTTTTAGATAGGAGAAACATATGGAAGAATTTAACTCAAAAGATTTTGTAGATTTATATGAAGCTTTACCTCTAGATGGAAAAGAAAAACTTCAAATATTTTTGAAAACAGTCAAACCAAGAGAAGGTGAACCTAAACACAGCGATTTGTGGTCACAAGTTTATGACTATTTGGACAATCTGAAGAAAAACGGAACACAGTTTGATATGCATATAGGACGATACACTTCATATCTAGTGAATATAATCGAAAAAGAGTATATACATCTTCTTTTTGATTTCATAGATGATGAATTGTCTCATAAATTAGACTCACAAACTGAAAATTTTAATGAACTAATATAGTTTAGATAGGAAGGAAAAATATGAATAATATTGAAAATAGCAACGACATGTTAAACATGGATCAAAATGTAGATAAATTAAAAGTGGATAGGCTACAATAAAATGGACAAAAAAGATAAGGAGTTGATATAGTAAAGAAATAGTAGGAGGAAACAAAGATGACAAGAAGACCAAAAACCGAATATAGTGAGGATTTCAAAAAACAAATGGTGGAATTATATAATGCAGGAAAACCATCTGGGGAACTTATTCAAGAATACAAACTAACTGCATCAACCCTCTACAAATGGGTAAAGAATTATAATCAGTCTGGTTCATTTAAAGCGAAGGATAATCAGAGTGAATACCAAAAGCAATTGAAACTACTGGAAAAAGAAAATAAACAATTGAAAATGGAAAATGATATTTTAAAGCAAGCAGCGCTGATCATGGGACGAAAGTAAAAGTGATAAGAGAAAATGCATATCGATATGCCATATCAGCAATGTGTAAACGCTTAAATATCTCTAGAAGTTCCTATTATGCTCATAAAGAAACACAAGTGAAGGTAGATGAACTTAACGATATGGTTGTGAAGATTTTTCATGAGAATCAAAGTGTGTATGGAGCACGTAAAATAAGAGCTGTTTTATTACGGGAAGGGATTTGTACTTCCAGACGAAGAATTGCACGCATTATGCGTCAAAATGGTTTAATATCCGCATATACAAAGAAACCATACAAACCAACGAAAAGTTTAGTTAATACAGCTTCAACACAAAATCTAATAAACCGAGAATTTGACGAAAGAGAAAAAAGAGAAGTTATTGTAAGTGATTTGACCTATGTACGAGTAAACCATAAATGGAATTATATTTGTGTCCTCTTAGATTTACATAACCGAGAGCTAATTGGATATAGCTGTGGAGAACATAAGGATGCACTACTTGTAATGAAAGCGTTTGAAAATGTGAAAGGATCTTTACGAGATATCCAGTTCTTCCATAGTGATAGAGGAAGCGAATTTGATAATTATTTAATTGATGAACTGATAAAGAACAACCATATCATACGCTCCCTAAGTAACCGTGGTTGTCCTTATGATAATGCTGTAGCAGAAGCACATTTTAAAATCATAAAGACAGAATTTGTGAAGCGTAGAAGTTTTGCATCATTGGATGAATTAAGACTTGAATTTGCAGCGTATGTACATTGGTTTAATAACATTCGTTTACACAGTTCTCTTGGGTATAAAAGTCCAAAGGAATTTAGCGTTTCTCTCCTTTAAAATTTTGTCCATTATAGTGTTGCCATTCCAGTTTCAAAGAATATCTAAGGGTGTATATAGAGTACAAAAAGATAATAACAATTGCTTACTGATTAATGGAAATGGTAGAGATTTATCAATGATTGAAAGCAATAGTATTGATGCGATTATAACGGATCATCTATATTTAATTGAGAAATCACATAAGGGCGGAAATAGAAATTTCACATCTGAATATGAATGTTTTAATTATGAAGTATCAGATTTTGAAGAAAAAATTCGTGTATTAAAACCTGGTGGTTTCATGATTGAATTTATACCAGAAGAAAATGCAGATAATTACAATTATCTTTTTAATATGAAAGAAATGGCAAAACAAGTGGGCTTTGAGTATTATTCTAAAGTTCCTTGGAATAAAGGTATCAAACACAATGTTGGAAGAAAGCAAAAAATGACTGAAGATATTTTATTTATGTCTAAAGGGAAAGCTAGATCGCTTAGAAGAGATGTGAAAAAAGATAAGCAAGACCCTACTAAAGAACATTTTATGTCTGGAACAAATGGAATGCTTCCAGCTGAGTTTGAACATAAAGCACCAATAAAGAACGAAAGAATTCACCAAGCTGAAAAGCCTGTTGAGCTTATTGAGGAGTTGATAGAGTTTGTTACCAAGGAAAATGAAACTATTTTAGATCAATTTGGAGGAAGTCTCAACACTGGTAAAGCTGCACTTAATAAAAGTAGAAATGCAATCGTGATTGAAAGTGATTATGAAATGTTTATGAGAAATTATTCCATAATGATAGAAGATTATCCTAATGTAAACTTCATTGATTGTATAGAAAATATAAAAAGTGTAAATGATATCTTTAAAGCTTGGAATAAATGTGTTGAAGAGGATTGCGAGTATGCTGGTTTATATTACACAGAAGTCAAAGATGAAGATACAGTCGTGTTTTGCAACAAAAGAGATGGAAATAGTTTTGAAAGTGATTCAAAGGATGCGCTAAAGTATATTCAGAGTTCTTTAGATAATTTTAATGAACTTGACCGAATTAATATAGCACATGACCATGAATTATAAAAAAGTGAAAGGAAGAAATATGATGAATAAAAAACAATTTAATGAACATTTAAAAGAGTATGAATATTTGCGGAGAATATTGAACGATGCACTGTTTGACTATAATATGAATGAAGGTTTTTTAATTGAGTCTACCCATTCATTAAAAAGAAGTACGTATAAAATCGGTGATTTTATCTCATTCAAACCAAATCAAGAAGCAGACGTTCATTTAAAAAAAATGAGCAACACTAATTCGTTGCTGAACAAGATACTAGAACAACAAGCAGAACAAGTGAAAAATATCGAGAAATATAAAAAGAGTTTAGACGAGAAGAGTGAGCAATTGGAGAGTGAACTAGATATTGATTTTTTGAGAGAACAGTATCCTCAATGTGATATCAAAGAAGGTCCTTTTCCACTTTACTCTAGTCCGTTTTCTGTTTGTCTTAGAAGCGATGATAGAGGACAATTTGTAGACAGTAAGCTTCAATTAGCATATTGCATGTTTAGAGATGAAAACTATATCGAATTTCTAAAAGAATCAGACTACCAAAGGATAGTAGAGTTTTGCTTGGAAGATCATGAATGTGTAACTGATGATGGCAAATTAATATTATATCCTGATAAAGAGGATCTTATTGGATACCCTCCTAAAGAATATAACACTTACTATCAACTATATAATGATATTTATAGAGAGCGTTTTATATCTGCTTTTGATTATATTGATATTGGCGTTATAAAAGAAGCTGTTACTGAAGAGTCATTTTATAAACTTATTAATCTAGATACAGAAATTAAAGAAACTGTTGATCATGTGTTAAGTGAAAACGGGATGGAATTATAAGAAGCATATCGAACAAACAAAGAATCCGGCAATTTGCCGGATTTTTTACTGGAGGTAAATTATGGCAATAGAAGATTTTGGAAAAAAGATAGGTGGAGCAAAAAAGGATTTATGGAAGCATAGAGGACTGGGTATTTCAGATGTTTTGGAAATGAATGATCGAGAAAAAGATATGTATATAAAAAAGCAAAACATTTGGATTAAGCCTGATTATAAAAAAATGGTGGAAGAAGGATTGTCGAAAAGAGTTGTGTATTTCATGAAGATGATGAGAGATGCAATACCAACAAAGCCATTGGTAAGAGGTGTTACAGATAGAAACATGGTCGAGAAAAGTTATATTGATACTATTAAGGAAATAAGAGATACGACACTAGCGCTTAAATCAGAAGAAGAAGTAACTGATTATTTTAAGACTATTATCAAGCCACGATTCTTAGAAGCTATTGATGGTTCAAGAAGACTGTCGGTTAAAGAGAATGCTTTGGCGGTGATTGATAATAAATTAGTTAAGCAATCACAGGTTACTTCTTTTTTCGCAATTGATAACAAAATAAAAAAATATCAATTTTGCTACACGGATGAGGAAAAAGTCTTATCCGATTATAATATATGCAAATATGGCAGTGGACATTATCAGTTTGATAAAGGTAGTGTTGACCAACCTCGTTTATTTCAAAGAACAAGATATGGCACAACATTTGTATATCCAAAAGATGATCTTGCTTCGATTGACCAATGGAAAGATGATACTTATTTTATTTTGAAAAATCACTCTTTAGTTTCTAACAACCATTCCAGCTATGAAGAAGCAAAACAAAGCATTCTTGATAGACACATAAAAGATAAAGTTGAAAAAAAAAACGAGTTGGAAAAAAATCATTTGTACCAGAACAATTAAGTAATATAAAAAGAGAGGGACCAGATTATAGAAACGGAATTGATATCACTGGAAATGACTTGTTAAAGGTTTTTGGATTTAAAGGAGGAGAGTTTGGTAACTGGCTTAATAACAGTGATAGGCAGTATTCACTTAACTATGCTTTTGAGGCATTATTAGACCTTTCCAGAGCAATTAAAATTAATCCTATATCTTTATCAATTAATGATAGTTTATCTATTGCGTTTGGTTCTAGAGGGCGAGGGAATGCATTGGCACATTATGAACCGCTTAGAAGAGTAATTAACTTAACTAAGATGAAAGGTGCTGGAAGCCTTGCACATGAATGGGCACATGCACTTGATGATTTATTAGGCGAGGCATTCGGATGTAACTCTTTTGCATCAAACGAATTAAATTGTCATAAAGTACCAAATGTGTTTAATTCATTAATTGACAGTTTGAAATATGTTGACAGATATGAAGAAACAAATTTTTATGCAAATTCAAAACTATTTGACAAGGAATATTCTAAAACTGATCATGGATATTGGTCCTCTAATGAAGAGTTGTTTGCACGTGCATTTGCTTGTTATATATATGATGAGCTAGACGGAAAGTCTGATTATTTGTGTGGGCATGCAAATTCAGCAAAGATTGAAGATGGATTAGAAGCTTATCCTGTCGGTGAAGAAAGAGAAAGGATCAACGAACAATTCGAACACTTGTTTGAGATCCTCAGGGAAAAAGAAATCCTACAACAATTGGAGGGTAATGAGGGATGGCAAGAGAGAGATAAATTAGAGAATAGTCAATTATCACTATTATAGGAGAAAAATATGGAAGAAATTAAAATAGAAAATATTGAAAATAAGTTAAATGGATTGAAGAGTAATGAAGTCTTAGTAATTGAATTTGAGGAGCCTAAAGATGAAAACTAAATCGGTAGAATTTGTAAAAGTAAAATTGGTAAATGACTTTACTCTTAAAAGTGAAAAGGTATTAAAGAATCCGAGAGATGTTCTTTCGTTAGTTTTGGGCGAATTGGGGCAATATGATCGAGAAGTGTTTGCTGTCATTAATTTAACAAATAAAGGAAAACCAATTAATGTCAATATATGCCATATCGGAACAATTAATCAATCTATAGCACATCCCAGAGAAATATTAAAGTCTTCGGTATTAAGTAATGCAGCTTCAGTAATATTTGTACACAATCACCCTAGTGGTGATTTAGAACCATCGCCAATGGATAAAGAGGTTACAAAAGTTCTTGCGAATGCGTATAAGTTACTAAATATAAAACCACTAGACCATATAATTTGCACGCATGGTAAAGATCATTACTATAGCATGCGAGAGGATCCGTTTAATTATGAATTAGGTGAGTTGTTTGAAAATGATAATATTAGCTATGAAGATTCAATTGATATCATAAATAAAATAGAAGATATGGAGAATAAAAATATTGAAGAAGAACTAGGTTTATAGAAAATCATAAAGAAAAGTAATATACAAAAATAACAATGAAACAAAATCCGGCAAATTGCCGGATTTTTAGATAGGAGAAAAAATGAATTTATTAATACTAGAAGATTGTATTATAAAAGGAGTGCATAATAAGCTAGTGGATGTTCAGTATCCAGAATTGGGTAGTTATTCAGAGGGGTGTAGTAAAGAATATAAAAAAGGGGAAGTCGTTTGTTTTCATCAAAGACATTATACTGATAAAACTCAAACAAGTGAAATTAGATATGATAGTATACCACCCTCTATAGAAATAGAAGGTGATGAAGCTGGTCCTTATTATTCGTTGAAAGAAACATTAAATGATCATAAAGAAAACAAAGAGTATTACGAACTTTGTATAGAGCATTTAAAACACTCTGATGAAGATCCGTGGACACCATCAGAAGAAATTGAAAATCAGATACAGGAATATAAAAAAGAAATAGAGGAAATGAATAATCTTATCCATGACCTAGAAAATGGTGAAGTTGAGTTATTAAACGAATTGTATGTCAAATATGGATTATTAGACATGATTAAAGAGAAGATTGCACCGAATCGTAGAGTTTTCGTTGATATGGATGGAACGTTAGCTGAATGGAACAATGTTGAAGTGTTGGAGCAATTATACGAGAAAGATTACTTTGGTTCTCTTAAACCGTATACAAATGTAGTTGATGCAATAAAAGAATTAAACAAAAACGAGAATATTGAATTTTTTATATTATCTAAGTATTTACCAGATAGCAAGTATTCATTAATCGAAAAGAATGAATGGTTGGATAAATATTTACCAGAGATTGAAGAAGATAAAAGAATATTTGTTAAGGATGGTGAATTGAAATCAGTCATAATGAATGAAAGGTTAGGTCTTAGAGATTCTGATATCCTAATTGATGATTACAATCAAAACTTGTATGAATGGCAATCTGCTGGTGGAACAGCAATAAAGATTAAAAACGGAATCAACCATAACAGAGGGACATGGGAGGGATTACTATTATCAAGAGAAAGTAATTGTTTGGCAAAAGAAATGAATGAAATCATCTTTGAAAAAACTATGGGTGAAGAGTTGAAAGAGTTATCTGGAATGTATAGAGGATATCAAGAAAGTTCAAGAAATCTGGAGAATCTTTACACGAGTGATAAATTAAGTGTTATTGAACAATCAGTTCTTAAACAACAAAAAATAGTAGATGTGAATCTAAATCAATATAAAAATAAAAGACGATTAATTGAGAGAAAATTTGGTCTTCAAAGAGATGAAGTTAATCAATACCTAGAAGAGAATACTACTTTCAAAGAAGACCAAGGTTTTGATATGGATGAACAACAAATGGAGAATTAGTTGTATTTTACTAAAAAAGTATAAAAAAAAATATTTAGCACAATTAAACTGGAAAACCTAAAATGAACCAATGAAATAGGTAGATAGTTGAGTTCTGTGGAAAAAAGTGCGAAGCGTCTGGCAAAAAAGTGTGGAAAAAATGTCTGTATTTTTGGAACTGGAACTGTGCTAATATGGTATTGTGGAAGTAATGAAGATAGTCAATTGACATCAACTGTTTTTATTTATTTTCATATTAATTAGATGAAAATGTTATGCATTTTCGCCCTTCATTAAGGCAATTTAAAATTGCCTTTTTAATTTATATATGCATAATAAGAGAATAAATATTATTAAAATAATACAATCATAGGACAGGAGAATATATGAAACAAAAATTACCAACAAAAGTATATTTAGCTAAAATGAATGGATTCCCAGAAGTAAAAAACTATATGACTGAGCTTTTTGATAAAGGGAGAATTAATTTTCCTCAAATTAAATATCTTCATGACAATCTCTATAAAAAAGAATCGTTTTATATTGCACAGAATATTTTCCCGGTTGCGATGATTATACAGACAGGAATGGAAATTGATAAACTGGAAAAACTTGTTGAGGGATTACCAGATGCGACGGGAACAACAATATTTTGTAAAGAAGGTAATGAAGGATATCTATATAACAAAATATTTACTGATTTATATATCATAGCAGCAACAGTAGATTTTTATCAAAAGAAAGGTAATACAATTGATGAGTCAATTGAAAAATACAAAGAAATCTATAAAACAACAGATTTAGAAGATCGTGGAAAAATGATGACGAAGTTAATAAATGGAGTAACAGTTGATTTTGATAAAATACACGAAGAAAATAAGTTTCATTATTTATTTCATTGTGACTATATATATAAGTCAAGTCTGACAGGTAGAGTATTTGATTTTGATACACCATCAGATGCGATAAAGATTGCATCAATGAATAGTCAAAACGTGTATAGAGTTAAGATTCATGAGAATGGTGAAATAGAAAAATTAGATAAAATATTTAATTGGCATGAAAGAGCTGATTATTTAAAAGAAGGCGAAGTAAGTAATGTTGATATTGTGAAGAGATTATTTGAAGAACAAACAAGAGAAAGCATTGAGCTTGCGCAAACAATTATAGAATTAAAGTCAGATGTATTTGATAATTATTTGGATGATAACATAGAAATACATGAAAACTAGAAATACGGCAAATTGCCGTTTTTTTATATTCAGGAGGTAAAGGTTAAAATATGGCAGAATTAAAATTTTTTACAAGAGATGAAATTGAAGCACGTTCAGAGTTGTTGAAACAAATCAAAAGAGAAGTAAGTGTTGTAGAACTTGCAACAAATTTATATGGACTTAAAGTGCTAAAATCAAAAAAAGGAAGTAGATACTTAAAAACGATGGAACATAGATCACTAGTGTTTGATTTACAATCAAATGTTGCCTATTGGAATGGTCATTCTGGAAACCGTGCGTTAAATCCAATTGATTTCATGATGGAATATGAGAAAATATCTGGTGCAGCTGCTGTAGGTAAAATAACTCAATATTACCGAGAAAGAGATAGCAAACAGATAGAGATTTTTAGATATGAACGCCAAACAGATACTGTTCAACAAATAAAAAGTATTGTATATCCAGATGAAGATAAAAATAATGATAAAGTAATTTCTTATCTTACAGAAGTACGCGGGATTAAGAAGTTTGTAGTAGATAGATTAATTGATGATAAAATGCTTTATCAAGACAAAAATGGAAATTGTGTTTTTATTGGCTATGATGCATGGGACAAACCTACATTTGGATGTTTAAGAGGCACTAGAAGTGTTAAGTTTCAAATGGATTGTCTAGGATCTAAGAAAAATGTTGGATTCTACTATGAATCAGGAAAGAATTTCAAAAAACTTGCTCTTTGCGAAGCGGTAATAGATGGTCTATCATATGCTTCATTACATAGGACCTTAGATGCCAACATATTATGCGCAAGTGGAGCTGGGTCGATGTTAGAGACTCTTTGCTATCATTTGACAATGCGTGAAAATGTTAACGTTGAAGAAATTATATTTTGCTTAGATGATGATCCAGCAGGAAGAAATGAGCAAAAACGTATTGAAGACTGGATGAATAAAAACAAACCAAATGTTAATCGTGTACAATTCGAATTCAAATACGTACCTGAAGGAGAAAAGCGTGACATCAATAATGAAAGACTGTACGAAATTAAACATCAAGAATTTGAGATGATGAATGAGATCATCAGCAAGGAAGAGGAAATTAACGAGAATGAATTATCGTAGAAAGGACTGAAATTAATGAAACTTTTTTATACCAATTTAAAAAATTCAAATAATCTTTTTACATATTTATTTGATTTCAAGTGTAATGATATTCATAGCATTGATGTCGAATATTCAAATTTGGTACATACTGTAGCTCCGAATTTTGAACATATATTTACAATGAAAATGAATGATGAATGGTTTGTAAAAGATACTAATAATATAATGGTAATTTCAAATCAAGAAATGAATCGTGGTTTCTGTGTAAATGTGGAGGATGGAGCTATTACTAGATTGTATTTAAACCAAAAGCAACTTGATGTTTTAGATGAGTTAATTGAAATTGAACATGAGAAAGAACTAGGGTTGTTTGAGGCAATTGTGAACTCACTTGAAATAGATATATTGAAAACATTCGGATACGATAAATCAAAGCATATTATTTCTGTTTATTCTGAGAATGATTATGATGTATTAGGACTTCAAGAAGAACTTGAAAATTTTCTAGGTAGTGATTATACTCAAATGGCGCTTTCTCAAATTAAAGGCATTGAAGACATAATGTATAACAATTTTGATTTCGATGATGTGGTTCAGGAGAAGATTAAAGTAGCGGAAATGTCAGAAACTGAAATGCAAGAAATTTAAAATTACATTCAAAAAGGTTGTAATATTAAAAATCATAATATATAATGTGCTTGGAGGTAGACAATTGAAACAGGAAAAGAAAGAGCAGAAGATTGAACTTATTGAATACATAAATAACAATCGTTCTAAGATAAACATTCGACATATTTGCGAAAATGTAAATATAGATTATAAACAATTTATTGCTGGGATAAACAGTGACACCAGACGGATCAGTGTTAATGCTTTGAAAAGATTTGTGAATATGATGAATGATGAGATTAAACTGAAAGAAAATATAAAGCTAGGATTAATTTATAAGAGCTATTTCGATCTACATTTATTGTTTAGCTCATCTGAAGATATAGAAATTAGCACTATTAAAACTGCTGTATATAAGTTAGAATATTTATTGAATCAGCATAGTGATCTACTAAATCAAGCTGAATCCAAGTTTATTATGAATGAAGTGGAAAAAACAAAAGAAAAATACAAAATGGAGGGAAAACATGGAAAGCAAAAAAAGTAACAACTATCAAACAGAAAAAAAGGGATTTATTGATAAGTTAGGAAAAAAGAAGGTATTTGCAATAGGAGCAGCTATAATCGCAGTTGGAGTAATTGTGGTGGTAGCTATCTTTATGCAAAACGATTCAAAAGAAGTAGATTTGACATTGAAAAAAGATAAGTTTGTTTTAGAGTATGGAGAAGCTGGGGTTTCAAGTAATCCTAGTACTTATCTAAAAACAACCGATAAAGATATTCTAGAAAAATCGAAAGTTAATATTACTCCAGCAGAGTACATGTGTAGTAGTGAGAAATGCGAAAATGAAGTTTTAAAAGAATTTACTGGGGTTGGTGTATATAGCGTTTCGATAATCTATAATGATGGTAAGGATCATGAGCAGACAGTAGATGTTGAAATAAAGGACACTAAATCACCTGAATTTGTTGACTTCAAGGATAAAATTGAAGTTGATCAAGATTCAACTGAAGATCTAACTACTAAATTTACAGCCAAGGATTTAAGCGCAGTAAAAATTACTGTTAATATGGAAGGCGTTGATATAAGTAAAGTTGGTGAATATAAGACAAAAGTAATTGCAGAAGATTGGTATAAGAATAAAACCGAAAAAGAAGTTACTATTGTTGTAAAAGAAAAAACAACTGAAGATGAGAATGACGATCAGAATACAGATCAAGATTCTCAAACGAATGGAAATACATCAGGAGGATCTGATTCTACAGGTGGAAGTACAGGAGGGTCAACAAACACTGGAGGAAGTTCTTCTGCTGGTAACTCAGGTGGAACAACACCTACACCAACAGCTGATGTGTGTCCTGGTGGATATGATCCATCTCTTCCGTGTGATGCTATTATAACTGATACACGAGAAGGGCAAAGCCACATGATGTTTGATACATCAGCAGAAGTTGAAAATATTATGAATTTAATGGCATATGGTGAATTTGATAAAATAGAAGCAATAACTGGTGAAGATTTAAGTCCATATATGCAAATAAAAGGTGCTCAGGTTATGTATAATAACGGAGTAAAGAAATATACTTTTAGAGTATATTACTAGATTAAAAGTATTATTGTGTTAATCACTGATGATAAATATCATCAGTTTTTTTGTATTTGAAAGGAAGGAGGTACTCTAAATGAAGAGCGGATATAAAGCGAACGGCTCTGGTGGAGGTGGTAGCGGTGATTCAGTATTTACAATAGAATAGAAAGAAGAAATTTAAGCAATTCTAAAAAAATGGAGTTGCTTTTTTTGTGCAAATTTTAGAAACAGGAGGTATAAAATGCATAAAGTAAAAAAAATAATGAAATTATTATTAGTTGCTTTAATCGCTTTTACGGCATTATTCAACTTTGGTAATGATTCAGCAATTTTGGCTAATGAATTGAGTGATAATGAAACAATTACCGAATCAGATATTGTTGAAAAGGATGAAAAAGAAGTAGTAGAAACGAATGAAGCAGAAATTACTACAACTGTAGAGGATGGAATTATAACAGTTGAAGATGATTCAGTGGATTTAAGTAGCAATGATTCAGAAGAAGTTAATGAATCGGAAGATTCTGCTAGAGAAACAAGGGCAGGACCAACAACCAGAGCAGGAACAGTAGTAGCCTCAAGAGGATCAACAGGTTATTCTCATTCTGGAACAGCTTCAGGAAATGGTCATACTGCTTGGTTCACTGATCAAGAAATTTTAATGCTAACTGGTGATGGTACACTAGGTTGGTGTGTTGAACCTTGGGAAGTAGTGAGTAATCCTGCTGGTACATCAGGATATACACCAAATGCATCAAAGATGGATGCTATTGATAGTTATATATTACATGGCTATTATTTAAGAGGTAAATCTACTTATAATTATGCTGTTGTGCAATTAATGATTTGGGAACTTGGATATGGATATGTGCCTTCAAGTCATACTGTTCCAAACTATCAAACAGAAAAGGCATCTATACTAGCATCAATTGCTCAAAATAATACGAAACTTTCTTTTACGGGGCAAACTATCAAAGTTAGAGTTGGTACACCAGTTACTATTACAGATACAAATGGAGTTCTAAATAGTTATTCAATTACAGTTAATAATACTGGTGTAAATATAGTGAAAAGTGGGAATACACTTACATTAACAGCTACAGCAGATGATGTAGATGGAACGGTTAGATTTGCTCGCTATATGAATACAGGTATGCCGGATAATTCTATTCTGTGGACAAATCCAACGGAACAAGATGTTTATTCTGGTGGTTCTCAGGACCCAGTATTTTCTACATTAAATATTGAAGTGGAAAAATTTGGATCATTAGAGATTGCTAAAAAAGATAACTTAGGAAACTATATCTCTGGAGCTAAATTTGATGTGTTCTACAATTCAGGAGATGATGCAGGAACAAAAATAGGTTCTTATACAACTGGAGCAGATGGTAAAGTCAAGATTGATGATATATTGCCAGAAGAAGTTAAGATTGTGGAAACGTATGTTCCATCACCATTAGTATTAGAATCAACACCTGCATATGCAACAATTATCCCAAATGAAACAGTAACTTATACGAAAACCAACCAGAGAGTTACAGGTACTGCTAAACTTTATAAAGTAGATAAAGATACAGGATTAAAAATTCCATTGGGTGAAGCGGATTTAGATGATGCAGTTTATGGATTGTACGCAGGAGAAAATATTAAGGATGGCGTAACAGGCGCACCTAAGTATTCAACTGATCAATTAGTTAAAAGTGAAGTAATTGGGTCAGATTTAGAAATTGTTATTTCTGGATTAGAACCTGGTATCTATTACTTTAAAGAAATAAGTGCTTCTAATGGATATAATATTGATCCAAACAAATATACTTTAGATCTTCGTTATGTTAATAGTGCTACTGCGGTAGTCACAAAACAAGCTACTTCTAAGCAAGAAGTAAAGCGCGGAAATATTAAAGTACAAAAATTTATCAATACTGAAGGAAGTGGAATTAAACTTCCAGAATTTGGTGCAGTATTTAAAGTTCAAATTGAAGACGAAGTTCAATTACTAGGAGAAGCAAACGCACCTGTTTATGCAACTATTACTACTGATATTCAGGGGATGGGAGAGGCAAACAATCTTCCTTGGGCTGGAAAGTCAGGTTATAGAGTAACTCAAACGAAAGCAGCTAATGAAAATTTAGGTTTGGCTCCAGCATGGAATAGTAAAATCGTTAATCATGGAGAAACTTTATATTATATTGTAGGTAATGAATTACATACTTCATATTTACAAGTATATAAGTATGATGAGGACCTAGGAGAAAATATTATCTTCCCTGCAACTTTCAAAATATGGGATGTTGACAATAATGAATGGTATTCTGAAGTAGTTGGAAATAAACAAATTAGTGAGTGGGCTACTGACGAAAATGGAATGTTAATTACTAACAAAGTTCTTCCTGCTGGTAAATATGAACTAGTTGAAACAGGAACACCAAGTAATTACTTAGACCCTGAAGAAAGAGTTCCATTTGAAATTAAAGCATCAAATGTTCATGAAGTAAACATTGATGGAAAACCTATTCTTGTAATAAGAGTGTCAAACCAAGCACCAAAGGGAAAATTGGTTTTAAATAAACTATTTGAAAGAGTAGAAGGACTACACGATGATGAAACATTAGTTAGTGGTTGGAAGGTAACATATGTTGACCATGATGTACTAGCTAATTATGACAATGAGACTGTAGTTCACTATGAAGGTGAACAACTTGTAAATGCTCAGTCAGCAGATGGTCTATTCTATGCTACAGAAGATGAAGTATTAGAAATGTTAGACATTTACATTGGTTCAGGGGAAGGTACAACTCTTAAATTTGAGGAAGTTGTTGTTCCTGAAGGTTATGTAAAAGCAGATGATTTCACAGTAAACTTCAAGAAAGATAAAGATGATAATCAAACAAAAATCATCGAAATAGATCGTGAAATCGAAAACAAAGTAATCCGTACTGATCTAGAAGTAGTAAAAAAGAATAAATATTCTGAAGAAATTGTTAAAGACATAGAAGGATTTGAATTTACTTTATATGCTGATGAAGAGTTAACTCAAGAGATTGAAACAGTTAGTGTAGATCCAACAACAGGATCAGCAGTATTTAAGAATCTTCCATATAGTTTTAATGGTTACTTGGTAGAGACTGCGGTTCCTGAAGGTTGGATTTTATCTGACGAAGTCGTAAATGTAATTATTAATGGCGAAACAGAAGGTTTGGGAAATACATATTCAATTGAATACTATAACAAACCAGAACCAACTTTAGGAACTAAAGCTACTCATATAAATGGAAGTAAAGTAATTAATCCAGATATTGATAATATCTTAATTGATGATTGTGATTACACTGGAGTTGATACCTCATTAGTTTATGACAAGATTTGGGAACTTCGTAAATCATCTACAGGAGAAATCATTTTAACTGAAACGGAATCAGAAGTAACATTCCCAACTTACGATGGTACATATAGAATTAATGTATTTGTACCAGCAGGAACGCTGGAAGCTGGAGAAGATTACTATTTTGCTGAATATATCAAGGTTCATGGAGAAGACATTCCATATGTAGAACATAATGATCCAGAAGATGAAGGTCAAACTGTCCGCACTGAAGAACCGACACTAGGTACATTGGCAACAGGGTTAAATAACGAAAAGGTGTTTGATCCAACTATCGACAACATCATGATTGATGTAGCTTCTTATACAGGTATTGATCCAAACTTTGTTTATGATCGTGTATGGGAAATTAGAGATAGTGAAACTCAGGAATTAGTATTGAGTGATGTAGAAAAGGATACAAGATTTGATACACCAGAAGGCAAATATACTGTTACAGTAAACGTTCCTGCTTATACACTAGAAAATGGGAAGTCTTATTACTTTGTAGAAAAACTTGTTGTAAAGACAGTGGATGAAGAAGGTAATGAGAAAGAAGAAATCTTTGTAGAGCATAATGATCCAAAAGATGAGGGACAGGCGGTCCGCATGGAAGAAACTGAATTTAAAGTTTATATCAATAAAGTAGATTCAATATCTCTTGAAAATATTAAAAAGGATTTTGAATTCACAGCTGATGTATTCGACCAAGATGGTAAGTTACTAGAATCTATCGTTGTTAAGGGGGACGCCGAGACAGGAATCGCCACTTTCACATTCACAGGTGCAGGAACTTATGGTCATATTGAGTTTAGAGAATCTGATGCTCCATTAGGATATGCTCTTTCAGATGAAGTTGTTAAAGTTACAATGGATGACTTTAATGATGAAAATACATATTCCTTTAAGTATGTGAATACAATGATGCCAGCAGCTGCCGTTGTAGCAGGAGACGTTACAAACACTAATATGTTAGTATTGATGTCCTTAATTAGTTTAGGGTTAGTTGTAGTTATTGCATCTAAAAAGAGAAAAGGAAGAGTTAATGAATAAAAAAAGAAAATTAAGGCTTTATGCCTTTTTTTTCTTTACTGTATTTGTCTTAGGTGGTTGTGATTTGTTTGAGGCAGATGTATCAACTGCTCATGAAATAACATTTCAAGAAAAAGTTGAAATTAACTATAAGGAAAAAAATGTTGATACTTGCAGTTTTGTATTGAATGTAGATGGACATAACATAAAGAAATCCGCAATCGATTCAGACAAGAGGAAAATTTATATATCGAACTATGAAGTCTCTTGTGGATCTATTAGTACTCAAAAAATGGGTGAAGTAACAATAGACTATAAAGTAGAAGAAGATATATTTACTCTTACTGTGGAAATCAAAGATTTAGAAAGTCCTGTAATTGAGTTGTCAAAAGAAACATTTGAAATTACTGAAGGAGAAACTTTATCTATTAAAGAACACATTTCGGTTAAAGATAACGTGGATAAAGCAGATGAAGTAAAAGTTGAGATTGGTAAATTTGATGTCAATAAAATTGGAAATCAAGAAATAGAAATTAAAGCTATAGATACATCTGGTAACTCAACAACAACATCTGTAAAGGTGGTTGTGAAGAAGAAGCCAGAAGAACAAAAACCAGAAGAGCAAAATAATTCTAATTCAAGTAACGATGGACAAAACTCATCAAATCAGAATTCAACACAACAAAACAGCAATCAAACACAACAAAAACCATCGCCATATATAAAAGACTTTTTATTTGTAGATGGATATAACAGAATCACAGCACCTCAGTCTTGTCAGAAAGAAATGCTAGAGGCGTTTAGCAAAGGTTCTAGTGCTACATGTAACGACATATTGGACGCTTCAGGTGATCCAATAGGACAAAGATTGACAGTATATTAGAAAGGAGGAGAACTATGAGCATAGTAGGAATTGTAACTGCACTTTGTGCAATTGTTTTCGTTTGGATATATTTCTATCCAAAAGTTAAAGAAAGTGGAATGAAGAATGGAAAAGCAAGAAAAACTCAAAAACAGATACTTATACAAACGGGTATCATTTCAATAATCGCAGCTATTGGTGTGTATTTATTGATTACAATGTAAGTTTTAAATTAAAACTAGAAAAGGAGAAAAATTATGGGTTTTAATATTAATATTAAATTATTAGATCGTAAAGAAAATGGTGAACTAAATGCATTCCCAATCAAAGGGAGTAACGGAAAAACATATGAATTTGTAAAGGTTAACTTACCTTCAAATGTAAATTTTGGAGGATTTAAAGACAATCAAGGAAATGAAATTTTTGGAGTATCGGGTGCTTCTGTTATTGTTCCTAAAGGTTCAATCATGCAAGACAAATATAATGAGGATAAAGCATATATCAACTTGAAAGGTGATTATGTTTTCAAATCTGTTAATATCGATCTTGGATTGACTGGAAGAAAATTAGAAGACGGAAAGAATGAACACAATTTTTCAAAACTTGAAAATGTTCCAATTGGTGTAGTAGAAGATTCTTTTGCAAAGAATCAATGGCATACATTTACCATCACACCAAAAATGAGAGGAACAGATTACATTACTCAAGAAGGTGATGAAAGAACTACTGTAGTTATTCCGGCAGGTCGTGGTGAACTATCAGGAGGTAGATTTACTGTTTCACCTAAGAATATTACACCTGTGAAGGACCGTGATGATTTATTACAAGTTGCTATTCACAGAGATGCAGTATTTACTATCATGAAGTCAGAAGAGGTTGGTATCAACCCAGACACAGGAAAAAAAGAATATTCTAGTATCGTTATGGCAGAAAAGGTAACTGCTAAAGATCTTGCAGAGTATTACAAAAAACCTGAAGAGAAATTCTTGACGCGTGACGAGCAAAGTAAAGACCATGAGGAAAAGGATGAAGCAGAAAGCGCAAATGATGGACCAGAACTATAGAAATCAACAAATTGTTGGTTTCTTTTTATTTGAAAGGGGGTGTGCTTAATGGGTGGTTTTCAACCTTTGTATGATTTGATTAAACCGTTTTTCGGAGACGCACAAACATTTCTTCAATCTATTGCGATTTTTATTGCTACAGCTGTGGCGATTTATTACAAAATTAGAGAAATGGGTGGTAATCCGCAAGAAGACCAAATGTATTCGCAAAAAACAAATAAAGTATTAATAGGATTGGCTGTTGTATTCATTATTCCTACAGGAGCAAAAATTCTTCAAACGTATTTCTTATAAAAGGTAGTGTATACTACCTTTTTTTATTTTGAAAAGGAGGTATATTAATGAGCAAAAAAAGGAAAGCTTTTAAAGAAATTTCTGAATTTTTTGAAGATGACGCTTCATCAGAGATTGAAGAGATGCTTGAAGAATTCTTTGATAATGATTCATGGATATACACATATATCACGCAAATTTTACAAAGAATAAAAAGTGTAAATGACTTAAAAGAGTTCTTTGTTTATCTTCATGAATTACCAGAAGATGAAAGTGATAAAAGTGTATCTATTAGTTATGTACAAAGTGTAATCTCTGAATTTGAAACTAATAAACGTAAAGAAAAGAATTTAGAGTTTTTAACTCCTCCAGAAGATATAGATAACGATAACCCGGAAATCGATGATGCATCTTTTTCTGAAATAATTGATAAACTCTTTGGAATACAAGCTGAACAGGAAACAATGGGGAATAATGTAAATGATCTCTTTTTCTCTGTTAGCGATTTCAAGAGTGAATTCAGTGATTTTCACAAGGAAGCTATTAAATCTGAAAAATATGCTGAAGACACATATCAACTAATACATAGTCTAAGCACTCAAAAATCGGACAATAGCCGACCAGCTGAATATGATCAAGTAGAAAAAGTTATTCAAATAGTATCAAATGGAAAGAAACTTAAGGGTGAAACTAAGGAAAAGAAAATTAAATCTATATTAAAACTCAATAAGTCATTCAATTTAACTTCTGTAGTAATGGTTGTAATGTGCTTTCTGTGTCTTGTAATAGTTTTACTCCTAGTTAAGGGAGGGAACTAAGATGGATTTATTGTTCTTAGATTTCTTCGGGATTGGGAAGACAGTTGAAAATTTCTTTAGAGGAATATTCTGGGGAGCAATCAGAGTATTAATGAGTTTCATAACTGGGATTCTTGAAGCATTAACTAAAGGAATCATGGGGTTTCCGATTTTAAGTAATACATATATTAAGGAAGCATTTAATGCATCTTTAGCAATCATGTTTCTTATCTTAGCACCAAAGATTATTTATGAGATAGTAAGTAGTTTTATAAAAGATGATGAAGCAGGATTGGATTATAGAAAGAAAATTGGTGGAGCAATCTTTGGAGTAATAATTGCAAGTTCACTTACAGTACTGATTACGATGGTAAATACACTATCTGTAAATATTAATACTACATTAACATCGGGTGCAGCGATTTCTTCCACCACACAGGAGGAAATAAGAGATTACTGTAGTAGCCAGAGTAAGTATATATTTTTCAATAAGGAAGATTATGAAGCAAAGTGTTATCAACGAGAATTTGATGCACGAACCAACGGAATGCTTGGAGATGAGTTACTTTCATCAGTATTCGTTGGATTCGGTGGAATGCAAAAATCTGGTGACCACGGATCGGATAAGTTAATTGAAACATATCAAGAATCATCTTTTGATATATACGAAAGAGATGATGGCGATTATATATGGGATTTCAGTGAATTGATGGTTTTGGTAGGGATGATAATTTATGTCATTCTTTTATTCATGATTTGTATTCAAGTTGCGACAAGAATTATGGCAATTGGGTTCTATTATGTAATTGGACCATTGTGCTGTTTATCATTAACTAATTATCAAAATCCACAAGCATTCACAGTTTGGAAAAATAGTCTTATTGGTCAATTCCTGTTAAATATAACCCAGATATTTTTATTAGGGTTCTTTAGCAATATAGTTGGAGATATAGCGAATATTTCCGAAACTACAGGAGTAGTCGGGGGTACGGCTGTAATAGCACAGTTATGTTTATATTTTGCAGGGTTCTCTGTAATACTGACAATGCCTAATTTTGTTCAATCGATGATTGGTGGCTATGGAGCAGGTGTTATGGATACAATGAATCAGATCCGTGGAGGTTTATCTATGGGGAAAGCAATGACTGCTGGAGTAGTTACAGCTGGAGTTGCCAAAACAGTAGGACGAAGAAATTCATATACCGGACATCGTGAAGGTGGAATTCGCGGTGCAGTTGCCGGTAATAAACGTCAAGATGGAACTCGGTCTGGAGGAATTGTAGGAAATACAGTCGGACAGAAAAATAATGATGGTTTCCGTCAAGGTGGAGTTCGTGGAGCAATCTTTGGAGATAAGAGTGCGACAAGAGATGGTGGAACTAGACAACGTGGAGGCATTACAGGCGTTCTAAGAGGAGAAAAAACTACAACACCAAGTACAGGTCAACAAGGACAAACAGGCTCAGGGTTCAGCTCGCAAGAAGCAGACGATTCAAGAAGCTTTAAAGGTGGAGTAAATACAATGGCTAGTCATGCAGGGGCAAGTGGAGCATCAGAAGGAGCTTCTGGAGGCACAACTGAAAGATATTCTGGAGGACTTCGTGCTGCATTTAAAGGAACAACAACAATGTCTAGAAATGCATCAGGAAGTGTTACAAATAAAACAAGTACTGGTAATCGAGTCGCTCGATCATTTAAAAGTGCTTCTACAAGAAGAACGGGACCAAGTTCAGGAGCAAGTAGTAGCTCTGTATCTGGACCAACGATTTCTAATAGAAGAGATGAAAATCAGAGTCAAAGAAGTAACCCATTTGAAAGATAAGGAGGTGTTACAGAATGTTTAATAATTATAAAATTATAATTGATAGTGGAAAATCGAAACAAAAAATATTTATAGTATTTGATTTACCAGAAGCAGCTATTGTTTTGGCTGTTTTCATAGCATCATATTATTTATTAAGTGAATTTATATTAAGTCCTATTATGCCCTTTGTAATAGCAATAGGAATTGCGTTTATAATTGGATTTATGTTTATTGAAATGCCGAACCATCTATCAATTTGGGAACATATAAAATTAGTAGTTAACTATTTCTTTAAGGAACCAAAAGCTTACTACTATTACATAAATAAAATTACTCAAAAAGTAGCAAAGGAGGATAAAAATGGCAAGAAGAAACGAAAAGAAAAAGAAGAACAAGGCATCAAAGGGTTCACGCCAGCCACATCACATTAGCGAAATGTTGCCGTTTACATGGGACGAAGATAAACAACTGTTCTGTGATAATGACGGAAAATATATTAAAATGATTCAAACCTTTGGTACTAATCTTTTTGGTTTCAAAGAAATTGATCAAGATGCATATATGAGTGCATTTCAATATATTTTTTCAAACTCAGTAGGAAAAGGACAAATCTTTTCCTATGAAGTAGCTGCTGATGTTGATGGATACATTGAAGACATGGAGCATCAAAAAAGCACACTAAACGTAATTCATGATGAGCAAGATAGAATTAGGTATAAAATTTTATTAGATAATCAGGAAAGATTAAAATATACAGCAATCACACGAGAAATGGTCGATCGAACATTTCTTTTTATTTTGAAGGATGATGATTTGCATCGCTTAGAGCAGAGATGTAATGAAGTAATTAATAATCTAAATCCATACCAGAAAACTGTAATGATGGAATCATCGGAAATGATAAATGTGTTATATAACTATTATCATCCAAGAAACAATAAAGTTGCAGAACGTATGGCTGGTGAATGTGATGACTTAATGGATTTCCTTTATCCCGATGTTATTGAAAAGGAATCACATGGTTTCAAAAGACAATTCTTACGCATGGATGGATTGGTAATGAAAATAAGATATGTTTCATTATATAAGAAAGCTCCAGCAATGGCGTTTCTTTCTTATCTAAGCAGTCTTTCAAATGTAGATTTTTCGTTACATTTTGAACGCGCTGAAGCAGATGCTATTAAGAAAGAAGTTACAAAAGATTTAAAGAATATCAGAAAAAACCTTGATAAGGCTAAGCCGGGTGTTGAAGAGAAAGAACTACAGCTACAAGAAGTCCAAATGGATGATGTTCTTAATAAGATGGTATCAGGATCAGATAGCCCAGTACGCTTCAGCGTTACTATTCGTCTGAAAGGTGAAACAATAGAAGATGTAGAATCGTGGTCACAAGAGATTGACAAGAAATTAAATGAAGTAGACATTACTTTAAGAGATGGAATCTATCAACAAAAAGAAATGTTTTTACATAACTCGCCAATATGTCACAATGCAGTTGAAGAATATATGAAAACAACTACAAATGATACATTAGGTTGGGGATATCCATTTGTATTTGAATCGCTATATGACAGTGTAGAAGTTGGAGAATATACAACTGAGACAAATGTTACAAAGAAGATTCGCATGCCTTCTGTTTATTTGGGTAATACTGTTCAAACAGGAGGTGTAATGTTCTATGATAATTTCACCAAAATGGATGATAGAAGTAATTATAATGAATTTATTGTAGGAGTTTCTGGATCTGGAAAAACATTTATGGTGATGTGGCTAATTTACGTGCGGTTTGCACTTGGTTATCACCAGTTTATTGTGGATGTTGAAGGGAAGGAACTTAATAAACTTACCTATCATCTGAAAGGTGAAAATATCAATGGTGCAAATGGTAGACGTGGAAGAATCAATCCTTTGCAAGTTCGATTTATAATACCTGATGATGAAAACAGTGATAAGGATGAAGATGATAAAAAAATCCCATTGGAAGAAATTTATCCATTGAGTGAACACATCCGGTTTACTAGGAACTTTTTTAAAGCATATAAAGCAGGGTCAAAAGAAATTGAATTGTTGCATGATTCAACTATAGAAGACGCTTTGATTGAATGTTATAAAGATAAAGATATCACATTTGATACAACAGCAAAAACATTAGTAGATGAATATACGAATGATATGTACCCTGTAATGAAGGATTTGTATAATAAATTAATTTCTTGGAAAAAAGACCGAGTAGATAAGTATGAAAAAAGTGGCTTTGAAGAAAAAATATACATTGACATGGAGGAAATAAAAATTATTAATCAATGTATAGCATTCGTAAAACCATTAGCAGTAGGTGCGGATGCTGATATCTTTAATGGTCATACAACTATTGATCTAAGTAATAAATTGATTTGCTTTAATATTTCTGGATTAAATGATAATACAGATAACAAAGTACTTAGAACACAATACTACAATATTATGTCGTATATTTGGACAAGTGTAATATCGAACCCAAATAGAATAAGGCAACAAATCTATGCAGATGAACTTTCAGTTATTATGGATGAAAGAAATGTTGATGTTATGTTATTCTTCCATAATATTGCAAAACGTATTCGTAAGTACTATGGAGGACTTACTACAGCAACGCAACAAATGTCTGATATGCTTAAGAAAGAAATTCGCTCTTATGGAGAAGCAATTATTGAAAACTCTTGTTATGAATTCTATTTTGGAATGGGGTCAAATGATATCGAGCGAGTAGAGAAAACAAATGCATTACCTAAAAGTGAAATTGAATTTATTAAAACAGCCAAGATTGGACAATGCTATGCGCGGATAGGGAAAGCTACAGCAATGCGAGTGCAGATATCACCACCTCAGCACACTCTAGAGTTGTTTGAAAGTATGAAATCGTAAGATGTTCAAGAAGAAAAAAGGTAAAAACGCTGGAACCAGAATGTTGTCTTTTGCAGGAGCTGGTTTCGGCTTTTTTATTATTTTAATCTTATTGATTTTTGGTGGTATAAGTGGAAGTGCTGATGCACCTGCTAATGTTGCAAATTACTATACACAAGGTGAGGGCTTAAAAGAGTATAAAGAAATTTACTTAAAAGCAACAAAAGAAGTGAAAGATGAAAAGTCCTACGATGTGGGTGTATATCAATTGGCGTGGTATTACGCATTAACTGAGCAGACACCAGTTTATGAAGATGTTAAAAAAGAAGCTGAATGGATAGCTGATAACAAAGGGACTGCTGAAACGATAGCAGATCGTTTTTTGAAAAGTGATAAATATAAAGACAAATTACTCGGTTATTCAAAACAAGATATTGTAGCATTCATTAAAGACTTTAAAAAAATGGATGAAGAAATCGCCAAGGTATTAGAAGAGGAAGATGGTTTGGAATCGGAAGCACCAATTGGAAATATTGGTGCAAATGAAGTTGGTGCAGATCTAAATAGTAAATGGTATACATCACCAACAAACCCATCCTCAATTAGTGGATATCAAGGACAATGCACCTGGTACTGTTGGGGAAGAGCGAATGAAGTATTTAATGGGAAGTATACTGGTATGCCAGCAGGTAATGCACGTGATTGGGTATGGCAGTGGAATCAAGATTGGGGACAGGCACCAGCAGTAAATTCTATTGCAGTATGGGGTGGAGATTTGCAACATGTTGCTTATGTAGAATCATATGATGGAACAACAATAATTATTTCTGAAGGAAATTATAATCCTACAAAATCATGTGTAAACTATGCATGTTCGTTAGAGGACTCGATTTCATTTACAAATGTATGGTCAGGAACATTAGAAGAATTAAAGACAAGACAAGGTGGAGGGAATTTTATTGGATTTATATATTTAAAATAGAAGAGGTGAAAGAATGAATTTAGAACTTGGTAATAGATCGGAGGGTTATTGGAAAAGTCGAGTTGTAATGATGATTGAAAGTATCAATAAGATTGCCACAAGTAGTGAGAGAATTGATATAAAGGTCATAGAGGCACAATTGAATGAAACTAATATCTATATGCATATGACGATGTATTATTACTATGTAGGCTTATATGAGGCTCTGGTGGCTACTATATGTAACGAGCAGGTGAGATAGGAGTAATGTATGGAAAAGATTAAGATAGAAGACAAAATAATATCTGCAATAAAGGCTGCAAGAAATGAAATTAAGATGTCACAAGCAGAAGTCGCTAAGAAAGTAGATATTAGTGTACAGAGTTATAAAAGAATAGAATTAGGTCATACAAAACGAGTTGATAGGGAAGTGCTTAATCGAATTGGAATCGTATTAGGTATAAATGAAAACTTATGGATTGAATCGTCTTCAAAACCATTTACATATCGAATTAGTAAAGAACTAAGATTATACTTACAACAGATACAACAAGAAAATGATTTTGAGAATTTATCAGATGCAATCAGTTTTTGTCTTCGAGAGAATATGGAAAATAAGAATTTAACAAAGGTACGCTATGAAATTGAGGAATTTTTTGAAAATTCCTTGGATAAAACATTTGGAAGAACAATCGCTTATTTGAAAAAAGATATCGCGTTTAAGAACGGATTATTGGAAAAGATTCAAGAAGAAACTGGTATAGATATCGAAGAGTATTCAAGAAAATTAATTGAAAAAGATATAAAGACCAAAAGAGCAGAAAAGTATTAACTGCTCGCGTAACGAACAGGAGCGCGAGCAGATTTTTTTAGAAAGGATGAGCATTTATGCAAAATAAAATTGTGTTTTGTGGCGATACACTTCTATATGAAAAAATATATAAACATTATGAATATACAGATGAAGATGGAAATGTTCTTGGAAGTTATTTTAGTGAAGACGATTATAACTTTTATCATCTAACAAATCGCGATTATATTAATTTTATAATAAACCCAATTGATGGAATAAAAAATATAAGAGATCTAATTATACAAAAATCATGGTACAGTAACAGCCAACTTTTAAAGATATTAAATAGAATTAAATTATTTAATCCAAATATAAATGTTGTTGTTTGTATGGATGTTGTGCTTGAAAAGAATGAGATATTTATGCATGAAATTGTTTCAAAACAACTTGGGTATATTGCGATTAATGAATATGAAATTGGAGAAATAATAGGATCTGATTACGAAGTAGACCAAAGTAATTACATTTTGAAAAAAGTAAAGAAAAAGCAAATTAAGAAAATGATAAAAAGTTAATATGAAAGTATCACATAAAAATGATATTATAGGAAAGAGGTGTTTATATGATTAATCCAATAAAAGAAGTATTGCGACAGCAAAAAGATATGAAAATGAAAGGTAACTTGTATCATGTGAGTCAAGTTAAATTTGCTTACAACTCTAATCACATAGAGGGAAGTAAGTTATCAGAAGAGCAAACAGAATTAATTTTTCAAACAAATACTGTAATGCTAGATAATCAAAATGAATCAATCAATGTAGATGATGTGATTGAAACTAGAAACCATTTTATTTTATTTGATTACTTAATTGATCATGCAGATGATCCATTAACTACAGATTTGATAAAGGAGTATCATCGAATTTTAAAAGTAAATACTGCTGACTCGCAAAAGAAATGGTTCATGGTAGGGGACTGGAAAAGACTTCCTAATGTTGTGGGAGATATGGAAACAACCGCACCAGATAAAGTAGATATTGAAATAAATAAGCTGCTTGAGAACTATAATAAATTAGAAGAAGTAAGCTTTGAAGATATCGTGGATTTTCATGTGAAGTTTGAGAAAATCCATCCATTTCAAGATGGGAATGGCAGAGTTGGAAGAGCAATAATATTTAAAGAATGCTTAAAAAATAATATAGTACCATTTATAGTTTTGGATGAACAAAAAGCATTTTATTATCGAGGGTTAAAAGAATATTCCAAGGAAAAAGGTTTTCTAATGGAAACATGTAGACACTTTCAAGATTACTATAATGATATATATGAGAGATTGGTTGGAAACTATTTAGATGAATTTTTAGAAATACCAAGTGATGAACAAGAGATAAACTGAAGCTACTAGGCTTCTTTTTTTATAGTATTAATTCAAAAAGAATTACATAAAATAAGGAGAGTCCACCGAGATAAATCGAGGTGGACTTTTCTATATTAATAAATACAAAGTATTGAATTATCAACTGCTACTTTTCATAACACATAGACTCAGTAACAGCAAGGATACGTTTTTGTTCCAAAAACTATCAGGCAACTACGTCGTCCTTGCTTACATCGTTCTATGTGTTCTGCTTACGTGTGCAGTTGATAATAATGAAAATTCCCGCCACACATCTGGTAAAAATTTCATTACGAATTTCTTCATTATTTGAACTGCAAATTTTCATAGTCAAATGAAGGAGGACAATTAATATGAAATATTTTTATGCAGTATGTGAAGAAGGAACTCAAAAATTATACTCTTCAAAAGTAGAGGTAGAAAAGAATGATGTTGTGGTAATTCCACCATATTATGACGAGGAAGATTTGCCACTTTGTGCAAGAGTTGTGACAGTGATTTCTAGTATGAAAGCATTAACAAGTGTAGAAACGCCAATTGAAATTATTCAAAAAGTTGATATGGATGAATACATAGAAAAGGTTACAAAAGAAAAAGAAGATATTATTTTATTCAATAAAATGGATAGCAAAATGGCAGAACTTAAAAAGATAGAGCAACTTAAAAAGTATGCTTCATTAGACCCAGAAATGAAAAAAATGTTTGATGAGTATACAAGAAAAATTAGTAATGAGGAGATTGGGGAGTAATCCCCTTCTCTTAATAAAATAGAGGTTGCTTGTATGGGACTTGACCAAAAATTTGTAATAGTAAAAGATAAACGATTATTTTTATATAAAGAGGGAGAAGCAGTTTTGTATTATGATGAACAAGATAATATGAACTATCCCGATTCAGTAGCAGACTTGTTTTTACGAAAAGTGAATTGCGTGCAAGGCTATTTCGAAATGAAATATGATTTACAAAACTGTGATTATATACGAGTCAGTGTAGAAGATATTCAGTATTTGTTAGAAGAATCGAGTTATATTTTAGATACAAAAGACTTTGAATTAGCAAAAGAAAGGCTACCAATTCAATATGGATTGTTCTATGGAAATTATGAATATGATGAGAATTATTTAGTTGATTTAGAAATATGTAAAGCAACAATGCAACAGATTTTAGAAACAATTGAAAGTGATGATGCCATTCTTTATTGGTCATGGTGGTAGAAATTAATCGAGTATATTTTAAAAAATATACTCGATATACTTAAGAAAAGAGGAATTATGAAACTAAAAGAAATTGTAGAATTGAAGAAAGGAAATCTTTCTTGCTGTGATGTGAAGATTGATTCAATGTATACTTTTAATATAAAATTTATGGATATAACAGACGTAGATTATCCAAACTGCAAACAGTTTTTAAATTATATGATTAATAAATTGGATGTAATTTCAATTACAAAGTATGATGATTTTGTTATTAATTTATCTCAGGTTTTGGATAATAAAGAAATGATTTCTTATGCAAAGAAATATTTCTACACAAAAGAACAATATGAAAATGATGATGATATTCTTAAACTTTTATTTAGCGATATTGTAAAAAATCTTGAATATGCTATAGAAGAAAGAAGTGAAAGTTTACTAAAAATGTTTGAGGAAACCGATTGTGAATCAAAACAAAAACTTCTTCAATATGATGACAAAACAGATAAAGTATTCAGAATTATTAAGTATTGTACATATCAAAATGAATTAGAAATTGTTGCAAAAAGTTTAGATGAAGCAGAAGAAATTGCATCGAAACTTTTACGAGTTGGAGCATATGATGACGTGATGGATGTGTTTGATGAAGTGACAGATTTGAAAGGCATTTTCGATGAAAGTGATATTGTTAATAAACATTCTCTATGTTATTTCAATAGAGAAAAGCAAGCTTTTTATTTGTCAGATGATGAAGATATTAATCGTAATGACGAGCAAGACTTATCTATGTGATTAATGGAAATGCAAAATGCTTGGACACTATTTAAAGGTACTACCTTATCACGTGTCCACTCTCTACAAAACGCGAACTTTGTTCACGTATTATAGAGAGCAGGGTAAGAGTGTGTTCGCGAACGAACTCACTGGGGCGCTTGTGACCAGTGGTCACAACGTTTTATCAAACTATGAAGAGATAATGAGTATATTAATGTAAAAATTACAAAGTGAACCAATGGTTCGCTTTTTTAGTTTATATGCACTAAACCGAGCCAAACTAGAGTTTCAAATTATCAAACTTTCTATCGATTTTTGAGGGTGATGTATTACAAACTGATACAAAACACTTGAAAAAACTATAAAAAAAAGGGTTTAGGTTCGCCTTTATTAGTTAGATTTTATCAAACTAATTCATGAATTTGAAAATTATGTATTACACAGAAAGGAGATTTATGAGTAAAGAAAAGAATAAATATAAATCAAAAGGTGTTGCTATAGATATAGTACTAGCTATAGTTGCACTTCCAATAATAGGTATTGCTGTATGTATATTATTCTGGCGACTGGAAGTAGACATGCTAAATGAAAACTATGATTTTCTGTATGTAGTTGGTCTTAGAGGAAAAGAGATATTTACATTAACTTTTGCAGCATGGGTTATGGTTATATTGTTTATGTTTAAAATGTTTCAGTTTAAGAAGCCAGTACAAGATGATGACTTAGCAGCTGCAAGGTGGGCAACAGAAAAAGAGCAAAGAGAATTTTTTGCAATTACTTCTATTGATACGAATGAAACGTTGACGATTGGAGGTCCACCAGTAAATAAACTTGATCGTAATGAAGTGCTTTATGAAAAGGAAGCGGTTCATTCATTATGTGTAGGATCTACACGTTCTGGGAAATCAAGAAAAATAATTAGACAATTAGTTATGATTTGTTCGATGGCTATGGAGAGTATGATTTTTAACGATCCTAAAAAAGAATTCTATCAAGACTTCCATAAGTATTTGAAAAAAAGAGGATATGAAATCTATGTAATCGATTTGAGAAATCTTCAATATAGTGATTGCTGGAATCCACTTAATAACATTATTCAATGTATCAATGAAGGAAAGGTTGACGATGCAGATCAATATGCAGAAGATATTGTTGCACAAATCGTTGTAGATAATGGTGCAGGCGAAAAAATTTGGCTGGATGGTCAGAAGGCGATGATCAAAGGGATTATCCTGAGTGTATGTTCCGCAAACATTCCAGAGGACAGAAAAAACTTTTATTCGGTATATCAAACCCTTGCATTATTAGGTGGGGAAATTCCTGTTAATGATAAGCACTCTGGATCAAAAGCACAGAAGATGGTGTTATCAATGTTTATGGAAAGTTTAAATGAATCAGATACTGCAAGAGTAGCATATACAGCAGTTGCAAATGCTCCAGAAAGAACAAAGGGGTCATTTATGACATCAGCATTGGCGACACTACATACTTTTTCTACAAGGAAACTTGCAAAGGTATTGTCACGAAGTGATTTTAAGTTTAGTGATTTTACAGAAGGGAAGAAAGCACTCTTTGTAGTGAACCCAGATGAAAAGAATACGTATGATTCAGTTGCCGGTATGATATTTGATCAGTCATATCAAGAGTTGGTTTTTGAAGCCAATGGAATGCCAGGTAGAAAACTAAAAAAACGTGTTCATAATATTTATGATGAATTTGGGAATATGCCTAAGGTAAATAATTTTCAAAGAAAAATCACAGTTGCTTTATCTCGTGAAATTGTATATCACTTATATGTTCAGGATTATGGACAAATGGATGAAATCTATGGACCAGAGGTTGCTAAGACGATTCGTTCAAACTGTAACTTGAAATACTTTATCTCGAGTTCTGACTATGCAACTTGCGAAGAGATGTCGAAGCAAATCGGAAATGAAACTTTATGGGTAGATAACTTAGGTGGAAACTATTCGCAAACTGGAAGCAATTCAGGCGGTAATGTTGGATGGTCAAAACAATCTGTTCCATTGAAGGACGCAAACAAATTAATGAGTGCAGATAATAGAGATGGTAACGGAATCATTGTTACACGATTATATACTCAACCTATGGAAGTATATTTACCAGATGCTAGTGAATATGACTGGTATAAAGAAATGGAACATGATGAAACAGAAGTTGAAAGAGATGACCAAACATTAAAATGGGCTGTTCCTAGGTTTTTTGAGTTTACAACAGATAAGCCAGAGATGGAGGATGAAGATATGTTTAACGCCGCAGCTAAACATTTTATGAAACCTGGTGCTAAACTACCAAATGAAAAGAATATGTTGTGGTATTGGTCCTCACGCAGTGATTTAAGAGAATCTGTTGAACATCATATCAAACAGAAGAAATCTGATGCCGATGTAAATGGAGAATTATTTGCAGTAGAAAATTATTTGAAAAGTAAGGAATTCTCAACATGGTTACAATCTGTTGATATTGATGATCAAGAAGAGAGTAGCATACCAGATGTAGATCTAACATTAAGGATGAACAATCCTCATAATAATCAAAGATCTAAACTAGAAGATATATTTAGAATATAAAGGAGAAGGTCTATATGGAAAAAACGACACCTGGTATAATATTTGATTTGCGATATAGGGCTACAGAATATTTTAGGGGGAAACCTCCCCCTAAGTTGTTAAAAACTAATACCAAAGGTATGCATAAGTATTTTAATCGAAGTGATGCATGTGATAAAACATTTTATAGTTTAGATGCAGGTATTGAGACAGAAAATACAAAGGATGCATTCGATTATTACAATTATAGAATTGGTTCCACCGGTGCTTTTAATCACACTGGTTATTTAACACAGGAAAAAGTATTGTCAGAACTGGAAAAGTACAAACCAGAAATTGTTTATAACTGTGTAATATCATTTACAGATGAATTTGCTAGTGATAACAATCTAAAGCCTAAAAAAAATATGCAAGATTTAATTAAGAAAACAATGAACAAAAATATTAAAGCTTTGGGGTTTGATCCGGAAAATGTAAGTTGGAGTGCATATTATCATACGAATACGAATCAACCACATGTTCATGTTTCCTTTTATGAAAAGAAGAGAACAAAGAAAAGATATATGATTGAGAAATCTAAATTAACAAAAGCAAATAGTGCAATTACAAGATTAATGAAATTGAATACAGACTTATATATCAAAAGAGATGATTTGAAGCATGGTTTATTTAAAAAGTTAGATGAACTTGGATTTTCAGACAATATTAAAAGGTTGATAGTTAAAAGTGAAAATAACAGTAAAAAGGCTTATAAGGTAGATAAAGAATATACTCAAAAATTGGAGCATTTAGAAAAGGTCCTTCCACAACAAGGATCTTTTAAATTTAATAGTGCAAATATTAAACCTCATAGGGAAGAGATAATGGAGTTAGTAGATTATATAAAAAAGCATGGAGGAATTAGTGAAGTATACAAAGAATTTATTGAACATTTGGATAAAGAGGTAGAAGCACAAATTATTATTTATGGTGGCGATAAAGATAGTGAAGATAAGATTAACTTCAAACAAAAAAGAATAGATCAAATTGATACAAGATTAGCAAATTTAATTTTATCTAATATCAAAGCTTATAGATTAGATTGTGAAGACTATGAAGAGGAGTTTGATGATAAGCGAGTTATTCGAGGACTGCGAAAGAACAATATAAAAACTAGAGCAACTAATTTTCTGCATGCAACAGTACTAGATTTATCTTCTAGTATTGAACACACATATTATGCTGGTAAAAGTATGCAACGACAAGCAGATGAAGTAGCTCGTAAAGCACAAGAAGAAATTAGAAGTAAAGTGATTGGAAGGTAAGAGATGATGAAACTTATAATTAAAAAATTATGGAGTGATTTATACAGTAGTAAAGACATCGAAGAGAAAGTTTATATTAGAACAAGAATAATCCATGTCATCATGCGTATTGATAAATGGATCTTAAATTTATTGTTAATTCTATCTTTTTGGATTGGAATAGTTTGGGTGATGAATAATTATCAAGAAGTAATAGAAATCAAGGAATTCCTTAGTACAGAGTTTACAGAGATTTCGTTCCTTATTCCTTTTATAGGAATCTTTATAATTGTTGGAATATCTTGTTCATCAATTTTTAGGAGGACTTCTACAGGAGATTTAGTGAGTGAATTATTAGGACCAGATATGATTAAGACGTTTACATTTGATTTACTAATGGGTGTTTTCGTAATCATGGGTTTAGCAGAGATCCCCATTCTATTAAACATGGTATTTGGATGTATAGTATTTCAATTTCTGTTAGTTTTTATAGAATTAGCATTTAAAAGTTATATTGATCATAAATATCATTTTGGGATACACATGAATTATCGCTCTAGAACTCGATGTGGAGATTGTCCAAGAAATATGGTGCCAGCAAATGCTAAAAAATATAGTGTATGGCGACGTGCCTATATAACTGGTACAAGAGCAGCCAAAACAAGTACAGATATATATACCAAAATAGCAAGCAAATTTGATGAACAATCTAAAGAACTTATTAAGGAAGCCACTAATAAAGCCAAAGAAAGTGAATCATGGAAAAACGAGAATTGGTGGCAATACTATTATATAAATAGATGGATTATAACGAATATATACTGTAGTAATCAAAATCATGGTGATGTAGATTTAGAGATTATTGATTTCATTAATGACCTTGAAATTGAAAAATTTAAAAAGTTATTAAATTCAGCTTTAGAGAAACCAGTAATTAATTTATTGACATTTGAAAATAAAATGAACAATGAGAAAAATAGTAAGCGACAGAAGTATAATAATAAAATAATTAAAATTCTTGAGATGGAAGAGGTAATGAATGCATTGGATAAGCCTCACTATATAATATCAGTTGATTATCAGTTAAAAAAAGTATTTGCTAAGGAATTGTTAGAAAATGATTATAAATAAGATGGTTAATTGTATGGGTTCAGCAAAATTAAAATCATTAGAATATGAAAAAAAAGTCTCTAAAATATTGGGTTTAGCAAAAGGAAATATATATTTTTTAGGAGTAAATAAAGAATCAATTGAAATGATTTTAACAGGATACAAAAATATATCTTTTTTTAACTACTTACCACCTGAAATGATCGAGCAATATATTGAAAAAGAAAAGATTAAACTATGTCTTCTTGATGAAGATAATAATAAAGTTTTGGCAGAATGTACCATTAGACGTATTTATAAACTTATGTATTCAAGTAATGATTTAATTGATGAAAATGAAATGATAAATGTCGCAAAGGATAGAGAATTGATATTACGAGATCTTTATTTAGGTTGGTGCTTAATGAAAGATATACAGCCTAATTTAAGTGAAGGGCATATGAAAAGCAAAAAATTCAAGAAATACCTTGAAGAAATTAGTTGGGATGTTAAAAGTAATTATGCAATTGCTTTTGATACATTGATTTCATATAAATAAAAGACATAAGAACATTGTAAAGGAGAAAACTAATATGAGCAAAGTGTTAGATAAGAAAATTAGTGATTTAGAAAAGAAGAAACAAAAGCAACTTAATGAACAAGAAAAAATCAAGAAAGAGTTAGAAGATATTGATCAACAGTTGAAACCACTCTATAAGTTGAAGAGTGATGCAGATGCAGCTAAAAAGCGCTTGAGTGAGATTGAAGAAAAGGCAAAACAACTATAAAGGAGGAACTGATGTTTTTAACTGAGAAGAATTTAAAAGATCTATTTTGGAAGTATTACAACCAGAAGGGCAGAGCAATTAAACATCAATTTGAATGTGAGATCCGAGAAGGTTGTTCGGATTTAGTAACAATTGAAAAGTACCAGGATAACTTTCAAATAAATGCATTCGAATTTAAATTAACGGATATCAAGAAAGTGTTCTTGCAGGCAGAAGAAAATATGAAGTATGTACACAAAAGTTGGATTGTAATTCCAATTGAAAAGAAGGAACTGATATTAAACAAATATTTCGGTTATCTGAAGGAAAAGAAATATATCGGAGTAATTGGAGTGGAAGAGGGTGGGCGTTGGAGCATTATTCATCAACCATACTTCAAAAAGGATTTGATAATGAATCAGGCAATCGTGAACCTGATGATGAAAGGATATTAGAAAATGGAAAATAATAAAGAAAAAGGAATTTTGTGTTACGACTATCAATTCAATTATTTTGGAGAAAAGAAATTTGAAGGTCAGCTTGTAACGGGTGCAACGGTTTCAATTGCTTTTCATATTACCAGTGATGATGGAAAAGAACAATTGTTTGATGAAGAAACTGCAATAGAAATCAATGGAGAAGAATATTACTTATGTGATGTAATAAGCGTTTCTTACGATTTAGAAAAAGGATTTGAAATCAATCCATCGCTTAATCAGGCAAATAAAGTTATCATGGAGAAACTTTCCGGAATTCATTTTGAAGTTGTGAGTTATTCCATTGATGTATTAGAAGGTACACTCCGTGATAATCCTACATTAAGTGATAATGTGAAACTAAAACTTGGAAGTATTTTAGACTTACCTTCAAGCAGATCAATTACTGTTAGTGAGGAAGTATTTATGAATTTTGTGTGTAATGACGAAGAATTTGATATATCAGATAACAAGAATGCCCAAGTTCCCAGTTCTTGGATCAAAACTAAAGATAGGAGGAGTGATGTAAATGAAATCAATAATGATTAGTATCAATCCACCATATACCCATCAGATACTATCAAAAGAGAAGTGGTATGAATTTAGAAAGAAGATCCTGAAAGATATGCATCCAAGAACTGAATTTAGCTTAACAGAGTGGTATGCGTCTTTTTATCGCTTTAATACTAGTGAGAATTGGTTGAAATTAAGAAATGATGATTTTCATCAAGCATGCACGAATAAAGAGCCTATGAATGAAGTAACCAAAATCTATATCTATGAAACAAAAAACAAAGGTGGAAGTGGAAAGATAGTAGGAGAAGCAGATTTATTTACTGTTTTCCCAATTGGCTATATTAGAGAAAAAGAGGAAGGTTATCGTGTTGATTGTGACTATGCAAAATGTAGGCATCTTGCCATAAAAAACTTATATCTAGACTGGTGTTTTATGAATAACTTAAAACCGAATTTAAATGAAGGTTGGTTTTCAAGTAAAAAGTTTATATCTTATCTTGAGAAAATCGGATGGGAAACACATGATTTCGATTATATTCTATGGTTTGCCAATGTACAGGAATACCAGAAGTCTATAGAAATATCAGAATTTTTGGATAGTAAAGGAAATGTAATGAGTAGACCACCACAAAATATGTGTTATGCAGAAATGAGAGGTACAGAGAATGATTAAAAAAATTGTAGATAAAATAAAAAATAAATGGAATGAACAAAATGATGAACAAAAGCTTTACTTTACAGCACAAGTATTTCGAGATATTGATAAACTATTTTTAGGAATTTTAAATGTAATATATGCAATTGGTTTTTGGATTGGAGTATTAGGGGCTATTCACATAAGCACAACATTTATCCAGGAAGGTGGAGTTGTCCCTTTTGATGAAAAGACAGTAATTAGGTTTATTGTTCTGCTGTTACCAATCCTTATGATTGTTGCTTTTCTAACATGGATGTCAAATAGCGCTTCCAATAGAAAAACAAACATAATAGTGCATTATTTAACTATAGATATGATTGTAATGATTTTATCTTTTTTTGGAGTGTTGATTACATTTTATATGTTTAATGATTTATTGCATGTTTTGTGGCTCCTAATTGTTTGGATCATATGTAAAGTAATAAAGCTTATCATAGATGTACGAAATGACAAGAAGTATGATATTTCGATTGTTTTAGATGATACAACAATAAAAGGATATTATGTTTTGGAAAAGTCAAAAACGTGTTCAATGCCAGAAGTGGTTGGAGATAGTATTCAAGTTAAAAATAGAGAAGTAATTTTACAGAAATTATTCAATACAACTTTGAAACTTAGTAAAGAAGAAATTGGGTTATTGGAATCATATTTGGAAATGATTTTTAATAATTGTGAATTGGAGGATCTATATAGAAACGAAGCTGGAGAATTAACAACAGATGAGCAAGAGAATTATATAAAGGTAAATCAGGAGATGTTGTTAAAAGCAGCGGATGCAATGCTTGATGATTTATTTAAATATCAAAATCAATACTCTGATTTATTAGAAAGCAAACTTGACGATGACGTAGTGTTAGATATATTGGAAATTAGAATCCCTTTTATTTTGTTAAGTAATATTGCAAACGATTTATTAGCAAATTCAAATAAGCAAGTATTGTTTACTATGAATAATAATAGAGATACTGTGAATTTTGACGATATGAAGTATAAAGAGGCATTTCTAAAACTGCAAGAGATTATGAAAGAATCAATTAGGAACGAAAATTACAAACATGTAATTGATAAGCCGTTACATAAGGTTGATGTACATTTAGTTGTGTGTAATTTGAGCAATCATATAAAGCAAACAAAGATGGATCTATATCCATCTTTTAATTTGGGTGGTGAAGAAAATGAATGATTATATACCACAAAGAAGGAGTTTGAACACTGAAGAGTTAAAAAGAGTTTTTCCAGATTATAGAAAAGATGATTATGTTTTATGGATCATCATGGATTTATTTGTTTGCCATGCAATAGAGGAAGTAAAAGGACAGGTCATAATTGAAACAAGTAAAGGTGATCAGATAATTCCATTTGATGATAATCAAATAGTGAAAAAACCTTATATCAATAAAAGGATATGGCAAATTGCAGCTAAGCAAGGACGGAAAAAGACAATAGGCATCCCAATAGTTTTTAATTCTTTTGAAGAAATGAGTGATGTGACTAAAGTATTTGTACGATGGGATTGTGAGTATTTATCATATATGTGCGATGAGCCTTTTAATTTTAGTTTATCAGTGTGCATAGCTGAATATGAGTTATCATTTACCAAAAATGAAAATGACCGTATATATGCACTATATTCGAAAAGCACTCTACTGTGTGACACCAAACACAATAGAAACAATTATAGTGAGGTTGTAGGTTGTATAGCGAGTCTAGACTTTGATGATGGTTGGTTTATAAATGAGTATATAGATTATACTTCTGCGTCAAGAAAAATAACAAAAGAAGAAACTACATTTCTAGCAAATCTATTAAACAGTTTAGAGAAGGAAAAAAACTACTTTAAGGATAGAGTGAATACCTTATCAATACCAGTAGACAGTGAAATTGATGTAGAAATAATTAGATACAAAGTAAAGTATAATGCAAAACCATTACAAATAAATTAGAGAGCTTAACTTCGTTGATGAGCAATCAATTACATATAAAATGGATTCAAAAAATTGACTTCTTTAAAATAGTGTATTATTATTAATAATATAAGTATTATCAAAAGGAGAATGGTATGAAATCAAAGACATATGTAGTTAGTGAAGAATTAATGATTGTGGTTAGAAAATGGGCTTCAAGTCGATCAATAAACATTAGTGATGAGGTAACTAAGTTTATTCACGATTTTAATATGAGTAACGCAAAACTGAATTTAGCAAATAAGTATGTATTAAATTCCATTAGTGACAAAATTAATGTATCCTTATATCTTGACAAAAGGGTTATAAGAGAAATTGAAGAACTTTCAAAGTCATTACAATTAACGATATCTCAAGTAATGATGGCGGTTTTATATTCAATTTTAGAAAAAAATCAAATTTCAAAGTTTACAAATGGACCGATAACGCTGCTTATTGAAGAAAGAATACACTATTTATTTCCTGTTCAAAATAACAATTATCTTTTTATCTATAAGCAGAGAGTTGTTGGTTATGAACTTTATTATCTGTTTTTAGATGAAACAAATAAAATTATACATTTTTCAAATTCATCTACTAATAGATCATTAGAAGTGAGGTTTGCTGACATTGGCAGAAGTTTTATAAATATTATAAGAGCAGATTTGATTAATGAGTTATCAAAGTATTTATTGTTTGATGCTAATGATTATTCTTATTATATTTACACTAATAATAATCTTTCAGGCGATGCATATATAAGTGAATATTCATATGAGAATGATACATTCATAAGAAACTTTAGTGATTATAGTGATTCAAAATTGTATTATCCTTTCTTGGAATATGCTTTTTTATTGGAATGTAAAATTGATGAATTTGGATATAATAAGAAGTTGGAAAATGCAAAGAAAAAATATATAGATAATAAATATCTCATTGAAGAAAATAAATCAATTCAGGAAGTTATAAATTCCATATTGAACTTTAGGTATACATTGGAGGATAGTGATGATGAAATAAAAAAAGAGTTCATATTTAAGACAGTTGAACTCATAAATAATATTCGTGTATATATTAGTAAATTAACAGTTGATCAGCAAAAGGTTTTACTTGACATAGTCAAAGATATTTTATCTTCAAAAGTCTTGGCAATGCAGAAGAGTAACAAATTAAATACAGATGATGGAAGGTTTGCCTATTACATTGGTAATATTTCTGGATATAAAGAGACCAATTTTGGAAATAAATACATTGAGGTATTCAAGCGTGGTGTGCTAAATGAAGATGTAGTCATAGACTATTTAAATGATATAATTAATGATATTGAACATATGCAAAATGATTTTGTTCTAAGAAATTTAGAAACGATACTTTCGAATCTTTATTATTATGCAAAGCAAGTCACAAGTCAGCAAAAAGAAATTTGGAAAATAAAAATAGATATCTTAATAGAAGAATTAAGTACAAAGCAAAAAAAACTTAGGCTGATGCAACTGGAAGATAATAATATAGAGAAGTAGAAATCAACTAGCGAAATAAGAGGAAGAGATGGTGAAATTTCCATCTTTTTTTATAGTAAATTAACGGAGGTAATATGAAACTAGTAATAGCAGAAAAGCCAGCATTAGCAAAAGATATAGCTAATGCCATTTTAGATAGAAAAGAAGAAAGAAATGATGTAATATATGGGAATGATTATGCCATTGTCTCAGCATATGGGCATTTGTTAACGTTAGCAGATCCACAAGTATATGATGAGAAATATAAAACATGGAACATAAATGATTTACCAATATACTTTGAGAATTGGAAAAGGGTACCAGACAACGAAGGCTATAAAAGAAAAAGATTGGCACTTATTGGTAAATTATTAAAAGAAAGTGATGAAGTCATTCATGCAGGGGATCCAGATGATGAAGGACAACTTTTAATTGATGAAATTTTAGATTATTTCAGTTACAAAGGGAAGGTATATCGAGTTCTTATAAATGATAATATTCCTGAAAATATAAAGAAGGAATTTCAAGTGCTAAAGGATAATCAAGAATTTCGAAAATTAGGATTAGCAGCATATGCCAGACAAATGGCTGATTTGGCTTTTGGTATTAATGAAACAAGATTAGCAAGTTTGAAATTAGGGTTATCTAACATATCAACAGGTAGAGTACAAACACCAACATTGGGGTTGGTTGTAAGTAGGGACAGAGCAATAGAAAATCATGAAAAACAACGTTATTATGAATTGATGCTAAAAATGAATCTGACTTCGAATAGTAATAGTTATTCTGATGTAATAGCAAAGTTTAAATTTAATAAAGAAAACGATACTGAACAATTAGTTACAGACAAATCATTTTATAGTGATATCATTAACGGGCTGACCGATTTCAAAGGCGAAGTAGAAGTAACAAACAAGCCAAAGAAAAATGCTCCACCTCTACCTTATAATCTTACAAAATTGCAGAGTGATATGAATAAAAAATATGGATATGGAATTAAGCAAACGCTTGATATTACTCAGTCACTTAGAGATAAATACAAAGCAATTACTTATAATCGAAGTGATTGCCAATATTTAAGTGACGAATTCTACGAGAAAGCACCAGGTGTATTAGCAGTAGCGTTAAGTAATGTGAATAGCTCATTACCGTTAGATTATTCTATAAAATCAAAGTGCTTCAGTAGTGAAAATGTTTCAGCGCACCATGCAATCATTCCTCAAAACATTAAACTTGATATTAGTAAGTTCACTGAAGCGGAAAGAAATGTGTATGTTGCAATTGTTGAAAGATATGCAATGCAATTTTTACCTACAGAGAAAATTGAAGAATCAGAATTTAAACTACCATATAAAACAGGTGTATTTGTTTATAAAGAAAGTAGGGTAGTAGACAGTGGTTATAAAAAATACTTTTCAAATAAATCGGACCAAGAAAATCATGAAATATTTGTTGAAGAAGGAATATATGATTTTGCATCTAAAGATTATGAAATTATCGAAAAAGAAACGAAACCCTTAAAAAGATATACACCTGCATCTCTTAACAGTGATCTAAGTAGTATAGCCAAATATGTATCAGATGAGAAAATTAGAAATATATTGAAGGAAAAGGATAAGGGAGTTAAGGGAGAAAATGGATCGATTGGCACAGTAGCGACAAGAGGTGCAATTATTGAATTGCTATTAAAGAGAAAATTTTTAGAAATGAAAGGTAATTCAATTATTTCTACTACATTAGGTAGAGAATTCTATGATTTACTACCGGATGGAATTAAAACAGCTGATTTAACTGCATTGTGGTGGTTGATACAGGAAGATATAAAAAATGGAACAAGAGATGTTAATGATTTGCAAAAGTCTGTAGTTAATGAATTTCGCTCTCACATGGATAGTGCATACAAGAATGTATCAATCACTGCGAGTAAGCCAAACAAAATAATAGTAGGTAAATGCCCTTTATGTGGATCTAATGTAATAGAAGGTAAAACAACTTGGTATTGTGAAAAGTATAGTAAGGATGATAGTGGATGTGACTTTCGATTATTTGAAAATGTTAAGTACTTTGATAATACTTTAAAGTTAACAAGCAATAAGGTAACTCAACTACTAGCAGGGAAGTCTGTGGAGTTTAATATTAAAAGTAAATTAGGAAAAAAATATCCAGCAGAATTTGAACTTGTACTTAATGGTAAATATGCAAATCTTAGAAAAATTTAGGATGATTAATAACGAGAAACAGAAGCAGCTGTTAAAATTTGTCTCTGTTTTTTTTATGCTAGTATGTCTTCTCCACTTAAATTATTGTCCTGTATTTGTTAAAGTAACTAATGAATTCCCTCCATCATCCTTAAATGATTTATCAGAAGATGATAAACATATGAACAGGGAGGACAAAATTGATGGATGAAAACGGAAGGATGAATGTTGCGTATCTAAGAGTTTCAACAGAGGAGCAAGTTAGAGGTTTTTCAATTGCTAACCAAGAGTTAACAGTAATTAGAACTGCTGAAGTACAACAAATGACAATAGATAAGTTCTTTATTGATGAAGGCAAATCAGCATTTCAAAAAAATGTGGTTAGAAAAGATTATAATGAGATGATACAGTTAGTAAAGGAAGATAAAATAGCAAATATATTTATATGGAAATTAGATCGCTTAGTTAGGAATAGTGTGAAAACAGAACAACTATTTATCTTGTTTCATAAACATAATGTAAATGTAGTATCCTCGACAGAAAATACTCTGGATTTCACAACAGCTGATGGAAGAGCAAATATAAGAAGAAAAGGAGTGGATAACCAATATGAAAGTGAGAGAACAAGTGAAAGAACATCAGCATCTCTAAAAACAAGTGCAGAAAAGGGGAATTATCCTAAATCTATTATCCCATTAGGGTATAAGAGGATTCATAATGAATTTGGATCAGCACCTTTGATGCTTGATGAGGAAATTGCACCGAAGGTAAGGTATATATTTGAGAAAATACATGATGAGAAATTAGGAATTCGAAAAATGTTGGCATGGTTAAATTCAAATCATTATTTAAAAGATCATTGGAATGAAGATGTTTTGTTAACCTTAGTTAAGAATAAAATCTATATTGGAACATATCAAAATACGTTACGAAATCCTAAATTAGTAATAAAAAATCATACGCCAAAACTTATTTCAGAAGAATTGTTTTATGCAGTTCAAAGGGATCTGCAAAAGCGATACAAGGCAATAAATAAGTATAAATATGATTTTAAAAGGTATGTATATTGTAAAATATGTGACACAGAAATGAAAGCACAGCCTGCAAAAAATGGAAAAAGTAAAAACGTATATTTATACTACTACTGTCCGTGTTGCAAAAAAAGAATTAATCACAAAAAGTTATATGAGTCAATACAATATGATTTAGATGTAATTATCGTTCAGTTATTAGAGGCAACTCCTGCGAGTGAGAATCAAAAGAAACTAGAGAATGTGCAACATCTGATAGATGAGAATGATGAAAATCTTATTAATTCTCTAATAAATGAAGAGTATCATCGTAATAAGGAACATGAGCTACTAAAGAAAAGAATGGAATTAGTAGATTTGATTAATCAACAATCTAAAAATAATATAAAATGGAAGGATTTTGATTATTCGAAGAAAAGAGATTTTCTAAGAAACTATGTAGATAGAATTGAAGTCGATAGTTTTGATGATAATAACATTGAAGTAAATATAGTGTTGAAAAGTAAAGAAACTAAATAGAAATTATAATAACTTAAAACTTAGCATATATTAATATAGTGATGAGGATTGTGGAGGGGGTTCACAAAACGAGTAATTGCAAATATCAAAGTAAATACTCTGCAGCATTATCTATAAAAATGGCTATAAAAAAATGAAAATGAAGAATGAAAATGTGGACTTTCTCATTTCGCTTTTCTCATTTTCTTGATTTTCTTAAGAAAAAAGTATATTGATTTTTATAATGTAAGGGCTTACAATATAAAAAAGGAGGTAAACTATAATGGAAGATTTCTTAATAATAGAAGATATCGTTGATGAAGATAATGAAAACTTTCAGTTTGATTTTCAATATGAATGATTGATTCATGAGAACTAGTGAAAAATTTTACTAGTTCTCGCATAATGAGGTGAAATATGTATGAATTAACAAGCTACAATATAATAAACGAATTAGACAAAAATCATTTACTTATTTTTAATTCATTATCTAGGGCAGTAATAAAAATAAGTAAAAATAAATTACAAGAGTGTTTAGAAAACCCAGGTTTTCAAGGAGATATAGGAGAATATCTTTTAAAAGGCTTTTTTATTTATAAACATGGATCAGATGAAAAAAGTTTATTTTCATATATTTATAAAAACCTTAACACAGAAACTAGGAGAATTGGTGTAACGCTTGTTCCTTCTAGATTATGTAATTTGCGATGTACATATTGTATACAGAATAACCTTTTTAATAATCATGATAGTCATTTTATGACTGAAAAAATAATAGATAATTATTACACTTGGCTTTTAGAGTATATTCAAAAATTTAAAACGGAGGAAATTGGGTTCAATTTTTATGGTGGTGAACCATTAATGATAAACAAAAGCATTTTATTATACTTAATAAAAAAAATGAATAGTCTACCAGTTAAAACCAAATTTATTATGGTAACTAATGGAATGAGATTATTAGATCATCCAGATATAATTCCATACATCGATTCTTATAGAATCACAATTGATGGACTATCAGCTTTGCATGATTCAAGAAGAGTGTGTCCTGATGGCTCAGGAAGTTATAGGAAAATTGTTGCAAATATAAATAAATACATTAAAAAATATGGGAAGAAAAATATTAGCATCCGAATGAATGTTGATAAAGATAATCGCTTATATTTAAAAGAAGCTGTAGATCAAATACTATCAAATATTGAAAGTAGCGATATTGAGTTCAGATTATTTCCTGTAGTCCCAAACAAAAAAAATGTAAACTTTAAAAGTTTGCATGAAGATTTGGTTGCAACAGCAAATCAAATGTATGATTGCTATTTACATCTTAAGCGAAAGTATAATATTAAACCTTTTATTTTCTCTATGAACTGTGGAATATCATCATTCGGAAGATGGGTTTTCGACACAGATGGGTCTTTACATAAGTGTTGCTCACACATTGGATTTGATGAAAAAAAAGTGGGAAGCTTAACTAGCAAACTTTTCAATGAAAATTATTATGACTATCTGAATAGAGAGTATGACTTAGAGTGTCAAGAGTGTGCATATATTAATTACTGCGGAGGTGGATGTAAATGGCAGGAAGAAATGCATGGAGAAAAACAGTGTTTAAAAGAATTCTATGATTCTTACATACCTAGAATGATTAAACTAATTTATGCAGATTGTTGAGAAAACTATAAATTTTATATACAAGAAGGAGGTGAGATATATGTGGAGAAAATTAATCTACTTAACAAAGCATCACAATGATGGTTGGCAATCCGCTGCATGGCAATCGGCTAAGTAGACTACGCATAATGATATCATTTCCATTTGATATCATTATGCTTTCTTTTATAAAATATCGATACGGAAACGGGAGGAAATTTATGATTAAAGAAATAGAATTCACTTTAGATGAGTGGAAATCGACAAGAAAAAATACTATTGAGTTAATAAATGATTTAAAAAATGAAGACATTGACTTTAATTTACCTAGGCCAATATTGAACACTTTAAAAAAACATTTTCAGGAAATGATTGACATTCAGCAAGCATATGTAATGGCGATTGAAAAAGGAAATATGAGTTTTGACCTAACTTCAGATACTTATCACGGTGAGATTAGTTATATTGAGTTAACGAATATGATGAAAGAGTTGGATGAATCGATGGTTAATATTATAGCTAGAAAAGATCATCTATTTACAATTGATTGGTTTGGAGACATCAAAACTATTTCAAGTCATTTATGTTCTTTGGTAGCTCATGAAACTTTTCATCAGGGACAGATTGTTGCTTTTTATTATACTCTAGGTAGAGCAATACCTGAATTAGTAGCTGAAGATTGGGCATTGCCACAAACTGAAAATAGGAATTAGGAGAGAAATTACTGTGAAAAATAAAATGTTATCAAATAATCTTTTTACTCCACTAGTGACTTATGATGAGTGGATAAAAGAGTTTCCAAAGGTTGATCGTGAATATGTATGGAGTTACCCTCTTTATCATGGTCCTAATGCTTTTGATCCTCGGGATATTTTCATGGAGACGGATATACCAATTACTTCTTATGATACTGTAGTTTATATACATGTACCTGCATGTTTATTTAGATGTCCAATGTGCCCCTTTTATGTAGAAATAATTAAAAGTAGAAAAGAATTAGGAAGGTATTTTGAAGCAATTATTAAAGAAATAAAAATGTATAAAATGGCTGCATTAACAAAAAAATTAAATTTAAAAACTATATATTTTGGAGGGGGAACAGCGTCACTACTATATCCAGAAGAGATTGAGCGCATAATTCAAGAAATAAAAAAAGTTATACCCTACAATGGAGAAATCGAGATTACAGTAGAAGGTCATCCTAGTACAGTGGATTACAATTACTTATCTGCATTAAAAGAAATAGGAGTCAATAGAGTCTCTTTCGGTATACAAACATTTTGTGATTGTTCACTCAAAACGTTAGGATTACATCAAACTTCAAAGCAAAATGAGAGAGTTTTAAAAGATTGTGTAAACTTGGGATTTAAAACAGTTGCTGCTGATCTACTTTATAGGCTTCCTAATCAAAACATAAATGATTTAAAAGAGCAATTAGAAAAATTTATTAATATTGGAGTAAATTCAATTAGTGCATATAGCTTAGAATTGTCTGTTAGACAGTCAGCAATAGAAAAAATACAACCAACAGAGGCCGAAGACCAAAGTATGTTTTATGTAATAAATGATTACTTGACTAGTAAGGGGTGGGATCATACTGCGCAACCAGATTATGCAAAAAACGGACACATTCAACAAGAGATATTAACTACCTGGAAGGCACCGCAAGGTCAAACTATAGGTCTTGGTGCTGGAGCAAGTTCTGTATTTAATGGGAATACATATTGTAATGTGCATAATATAGAAGAATATAAAAATGCTATATCTGAACAATGTTTGCCTGTTTTGATAGGACAGAAATTTACAATCGAAGATGCAATGAGTAGGTATGTCGTTTTAGGTGTGAGGTGTTTTAAAATTCCATACAAAGAATTCAGGGAAATATTCAACTGTGAATTTAGAAATATATATAGAAATGAAATTGAAAAATTAAAATCATTCGGTTTGGTAGAAGAAAAAGATGATAGCATGATTGTTACAAAAAAAGGCAAGTATTATGTGGATAACATTTCTAAGGAGTTTTATTCTGTTTCTAATAGATGTAGATTGCAACCTTGGGGGGAGAAAATGCAAGGTTTAATTAGTCAAAGTTATTTAAAAGTAAAAGTAGAGGAGATTTAAATTTGAAAAAAGATAGTTGGCAGGTGAATTATCCTGCGGGAATAATTAAATATATTGATTTATTTAGAGAAAAGTATTTCCAATATCCCAAATTTGATAAGATTCTTGATAAATATATAAAGAAATATAAGAAAAGTAATGGGAATAGAGTTTTATCATTAGGTTCAGGAACAGGAAGACATGAAGTTGAGTTAGTTAAATTAGGATATAATGTGACTGCAATTGAAAAGAATAAAGAGTCCATTGAAATTGCAAAAGAATATGCAAGAAAATCCAATGTAGAAATTAACTTTATTGAGTATGATTTTTTGAATAATAATATGGCAAACAATTTTATGAATATAAATGAACAGTTTGATATAGTACTTTTACTATTGGTTCCTATTAGTATAGATGATTATTCTGTTACTTTGGACAATATCAAAAGTTTAATTAAAGAAGGTGGTGTTTTTATTACAGATGTTTTTGGTTATGAAAATGATGTAAATATAAATGAATCTTTTATAGAATCTAATATCGAGGTAGCAGATGATAAAATAGGTGATTTTGCAGTTAGATTAAATTATTACGAATATGATGGATACCTCGTTAAATGGGATGCAGTATACTTATACAAAGATATATCTGGAAAATTAAATATGGACAAAGATAGAGACTATTTAGATGTCATACCAGATGAATATTTAGATTCACCTTTATCATATGATGAAAAAGAATATGAAATTTTACCAAAACATAAATTGGTCGAAGTTGATAAATGTATTAATCCACCACACATGGTTGAGTACTTTGTTGGGTGGAGGAAAGTAAGAGAATAATATGCCAAATCTTTCAAAACGAATATATTATGAAATTGAATCTAAGTGCAATCTTCAATGTATTCACTGTAGCGATTTGCTAAAAAGTAGTAAAAGAAAACAAATTAGCTCAAGTGATTTACTAAAATTTCATGAAATTGCAGTAAAAAAAGGAATTGAAACTTGTATCATTACAGGTGGAGAGCCAACTTTGCATAATGATTTTTTCACATTAGTTAGTGAACTATCAAAAGTAACTAAAGTTATTATTACTACAAACGGAACTACATTATCTATTGACGATTTGAAGTCAATGGTAATTGGAAATGATAACGTGATGGTTCAAATTAGTTTGGATGGCAGCACTCAGGAAACATTCGAAAAAATAAGAGGTAAGAATACGTATGTGAAAGTTGAAAAGCTTTTAAAAGATATTGTTAAGTATGAGATAGCAAATAAAGTTGGTATTTCTATGACGATAATGAATGAAAACATTCAGGAAGTTAGTAAAATGATATCTTTTTGTAAAGATAATGGTTTTTCTTATGTCTATTTTCCGGTTTTATTACCTGTAGGGAATGCAAAAAAAAGTTGGAAACAGATTGCGCCACCTATCAAAAAGCAGGTGAGTATCGAAAATGAAATAATTCAAAATATTATTGAAAATAAAAGTATTACGGAAATATCATCTAATAGGATTGAACAAATTATATCAAAAATTAATTCATGCGGAGAATCAGATTGTATTAATGAACTTACAATAAAAATCACTCCAGGTGGGTATATTTATCCTTGTCCTATTTCAGATGAAGACGGTTATTACATGGGACATATCAATGATGTAAAACAATCATCAGATATTGATAACCTAATAAAGGAATTTAATGAATATAAAGTACAAGAAGAAATAAATTATTTAAAGTTAGATGAATGTAGAGACTGTTCCGTATATAAATATTGCAAAGGTAGGTTTTGTGCTAATTGTAGGATGTCAGGCGAAAAGTGCGATAAAATAATTAAATATAACTGCTCAATTTTAAAGAGCCATTTAGAAAATGCAATTAAGGAGTTAAATGGATAAAGTGAGTGACAAACCATATAAAGAGACATTTGTTCCATTATATATTAGCAATGAATGTGATTCAGTGTGCAAAATATGTAATTTAAGGAAAAATAATAATAAAATTATTAGAAAAACAGCAACGAAAGAAGAAATATATGATCAACTGAATATCATATATTCGATAGAAAAAATAAGTGCGGTGTGTATTTTAACAGGTGAGCATATTACTGGAAGAAAGCGAAGAGATAATTTGGATTTGGTTATTTGGTCAATTAACCTAGCAATACAAATAGGCTTTAAAAAGGTTTATTTTAATATTGGAGCATTGACAGATGATGAAATAATTTATATTAGAAGAAATGTAATCAAAACCGAAGTTTTAATATTATCATTATTTCAAGAAACATATTCAAGAAGTAGTTATAAAAAGTTTTTTTCTAACAGCTTTATAAAAAATAGCCCCAAAGAGGATTTCGATTTCCGATATAAAACATGTGAAAAATGGATTGATCATGGTTTTGAGTCAGTTGATATAGGTATATTGGTAGGACTTAATGATTTAGAAGAAGATTTCAAATCATTAATAATTCATGCGGAAAAACTTAAAAGTAAAGGAGCTAATATATATATATCTTTACCAAGGGTTATAGGGAATAGCGAAAATTTCAAATTAATTAAAAATGAAAACTATATAAAGTTAATAAAGAATATGAAAAGTAAGTGTCCGTGGGCAAAAATAATAATGACATCGAGAGAAGATGTTAATTTAATAAAAAAAGTCTTAGAATATATCGATATTATTAGTCCAGGGTGTTCGGATGTCGTACCGTATAGAAAAGAAGGAAAAATAATTAATTCTGAATTAACTTCTCAATTTGTGGTCAGTAAAATTAGAGACAGACCATCGGAGTTTTTAAATAATTTTGAAATAGATTTTTGTTATTATAAAAATAATTAATACATTAGAGTAAAACAATAATAGGAAGGTAAAAAAAGAGTGAAAAACATTTATATTGGAGGACCCATTCAATATGTCACGGAATGTGGGGAATTTGATTCAGAAATAAAAAAAATATTTATCGATTTATTTGAATTTTTTAAAAAAAATGATTTTAGAGTGCTTTCAGCTCATTTAGAAGAAGATTTCGGAAAAAAAACTGATGATTTCTCTGCAGAAGACATATATATTCGAGATTCGAGATTTATGAAGATTTGCGACATATATTTATTTGTTATATTCGGTTCACAAGAAAATCCTTATTCAATTAGAAGTGATGGTACGTGTATTGAATTAGGATGGGCATTAGAAGCGAATAAAAAAATAATAATGATATGTCGCAAGGAACAGTTTGAAAATTGCTCGTATTTATTAAAAGGTGCAACAGATTTAAAAAAAATTAAGCATTATGAGACTGTAGAACAGTTAAAAAAAGATATTAGGAGTATTACATATGAATAATAAGGATAATTTATTTGATATATCGTTTCCGCTTATTGCTGCTGCTGGTCCTTATTCCGGAAATATAAAAGGCATAAAACGTTTATATGAGATTGGATTTGATTATATTACAACCAAAACTATTACAGATAAAGCTGACTATATTTCTGGCAGCATAGCAATCAAGAATGGGATGACATTTAATAAAGATGGATTTTCCAATATCAATTTTAGTGACTGGATAATATCATTAAAACATTTTCATTTATTAGATCGTGTTATAGTAAGTATTTTTTCAAAGGATGTTGAAGAGGCAATAAATATTGCATGTGAGATGGAGGCAATCGGAGTAAAATATATCGAATTATGTTGCTCTTGTCCAACATTTGGAGAAGAACCACTATGCTTTAATGAAGTTTTACTATATGAATACTGTAAAGCATTGTCTAGCAAAATTAAAATACCAATAATCGTTAAATTATTGCTGTCTACCGAAGAGAAGAAAAATCGTAGAATGGTTGAAATTGTAAAAAAAAGCGGTTGTCATGCTGTATCAGTAACCGATTGTTTGCCGATTATTGAATTTGATGATGAAGGGAAATTCGAGAAAAAGGGAATGACTGGAGATTTTATGAAATTTCTTGTATTGAAGTTTCTTGAGGATACAAAAGAAATAAATTTTCCAAAAATCGCTATAGGTGGTGTGTCTTCAAGCAGGGATTGTATTAATTATTTTAAATTGGGGGCAATAGGAGTGGGTCAATGCGCATGCTTATATACAAAAGGTGTTAGTGATGTTATTGATACAATTAAAAGAACAAAACAAATATTAGAAGAGGAAGAGTTATGAAATATTCAGAAATGACATGGAAAGAAATTGACTTAATTGAAAAAGATAAATGCTTATTTATATTACCAATAGGGTCTTGTGAACAACATGGACCACATTTACCAATGAATGTAGATGCTGAGATTAGTTTAAATTTATCGGAAATAATAGAGAATAATTATTATAGTGCATTACTCCCGCCAGTTAATTATTCATGCAGAAGTTTACCAAGCAGTGGTGGTGGGTATGAATTCCCAGGAACACTCTATGTGGACTCGAATATCTTCATTTCTTATTTGAAAAGCTTATTGCGTTCCATTTTTCAAAATGGTGCTAAAAATTTAATAATTCTTAATGGCCATTGGGAAAATGAATCCTGTATTTTTGAAGCAATTGAGCAGTTAAGGGAAGAGGAAGTTCTTATTGATATAAAAGTTATTGCATTCAGTTGGTGGAATTTAGTTTCTGGAGAAAAAATGAGAAATATTTTTGGAGAATTTGATAATTGGAGTATCGAGCATGCAGGGGCATCTGAAACTAGTTTGATGATGTATTTTAAACCTGAAAGTGTGAGAATTAATAAAATGAAAGATTGTATATCACCTCCTCCAGAAGGGATATACGCGTATCCGATTCCCAACAAATGGAAGGGGAATGATGGAGTGTTGAGTAAAGTTGAACACGTTACAGTAGATATGGGAAAAGAATTGTATGAATTATTGGAGCAGCAAATTATAAAGGTAGTTGAGGAAATATTATATGATTAATTCAATTACAACCATCCAATTAGAAAAATTAAAAAAAATAATAAAATTTTCAAAAGATAATAATGAATATTATAAAAAAAAATTCAGACATGTTGATGTAGAAAATATAAACGAATTAACATCAATACCGCTTACGAGCTCAATTGATTTATTTAAATTTTCAAAAGAATTTAAATCAAATATTTCCTTCTATAAGGTGTGCGCCAGTTCTGGTACATTAGGGAATCCAAAGTTAATGTTTAGAACTTATGAAGATTTTGAGTCTAGCATTTTCAATCAAATTATGTTAATGCAGAAAAGCGGTATAACCAGATACGATAAAATTGGAATTATTCAACCTTTTGGATTTTGGGGATATGGAGAAATAACTCAAATTGCCTCTAAACGGATAGGATTAGAAGTTTTTCCGTTGAATGATATTTCTGACAATATCTTGCTTGATATATTAATAGATTATAGGATTAATATAATAGATATTTCTCCTTCACGATTAAAAAGCCTAATAAAGCTTGGTATAAAAACAAATAAAATTAAATATTTATCTATTAAGACAATATTAAGTTCAGGAGAAAAGTTGGAGGAATCATTTATACATAAAGTGATTGAACTTTTAGGGTGTAAAATTTATAACCATTATGGAAGTGAAGAAACAGATGCATTAGGTTTTTCGGAAGAAAATTCCTCTCTAATTTATTTATTAAGTCATGACTTCATTTTCGAGGTGATAAATGATGATGGGTATGTAAAGGGGGGTGGAATAGGAAACCTGGTTATAACCTCCTTAAATTTGTTTGGGACACCTTTAATTAGATATGAAATTGGAGATGAAGTAAAAATAATTGATAAAGAAAAAGACCTTATCGAGATCATTGGCAGGTCAAACAATGGAGTTGTATTATATGATAGTGTTAAGTTATATCCTTTTCATATAGAAACTATTGTTCAAAAACATCTTAGTGCAGTAGATATCTGGCAATGTGAAATTAAAGAAATAAATGGAGTAATTCAATTGAAAATACTAATTAGAACAGATAATCCAATTTGCACAGACGTCATAGAGCAAGAAATAGCCAATGCGTCTATTGATATATATGAGTTATCAAAAGGAAATAAAATAGAAATTGAAGTACAGAAATGTGATGACCTTGAATTATCAAAAACTGGTAAAAACAAAAAAATTATTGATTTGAGGTAATAGACATGAAAATTGAACATAAACAGTTTAATAGAAACAAAGAGCAAATCATAAGTTGTTTGCATTTTGCATCAAAAACAAAGTATTATATGAAGTTGTTTCAAGAAAATGAAATAATAATCAATAAAATAAACACTTATGAAGAGTTTAAAAAAATACCAATCACAAATAAGATGGATTATTTAGAAAATAAACTAGACTTTATACGAGAAGGAATGTTAAACGAGAAACAATACGATAATTTAACTAAGGATTTTTCTAACTATGCGGAGAAAGATGAGATATTAAAATTATCATCATTAAATATATTAATAACAAGTGGATCAACAGGAATACCCTTGGAAGTGATTAGAAGTGATACAGATATATTTAATAATTATAGAGAATTGAATATTTATAGAAGAAAGCATAAAAATATTATAGACTTATCAAATCATGTATGGGTCCTTCCTGAATCTATAGTAGCCAGGAAATATGTTTTTAACAGTGAAGAGCCAATATTTCAGTATACAAAATATGGATATATCGCATGTATAGATTGCTTGAATCCAGAAACATATAGTAATTTTATTGATTTTTGTGAAATCAATAAAATTACTGCAATTATTTCCTGGCCATCCTTTTTAGAAGGCTTATGTGATTATATTTCTGATTTTTCAAAAATGAAAGAAACAGTAGAATGCATAAATTATTTTGAGGTAAATAGTGAATATTTAAGCAATTATCAACGTGAGAAGATTGAAAAAGAAATAGGAACAAAAATTTTAAATGTATATAGTGGGAATGAGAGTAATTTTATTGGAGTTTCCATAAATGATGATTTATTTCATTTGCTAGATAAAAATGTTTTTTTAGAATTGATTCCTAATGCAAACGGAAGATATGAGACAGTAATTACAAATTTAAATAGTCCTGATAGTTCTCTCATCCGATATAATTTAGGAGATTTAGCAGAGTGGATTGACTCCAATTCAAGATTTAAAGAAAAAGACGGATATCCTTTTTTATTTAAACTTGTGGGGTGTCGAGAGAATGATCACTTATTGTCCAAAAAAAATGAAAAATATGAATTTAATATAGTAAATGATTTAATTCATTTTTTTCAAAACAAAAATCAAATTTTTTTTGGAAGATATAAAGTTATACAACTTACATATGAAAATTTTATATTTAAATTTTCAAACACTCTAACAATTGCTTACTCAGAGGAATTGAAGACATATTTGGAAGAGAATCTAAAGAAAATATTAGGATATGATGTGTATTTTGTTGTAAAAAAGGTTGGTAAATGGACAAATGTTCCATTTAAAGAAAAGTACAGGTGCTTTGAATGTCAAATAAAAATATAATAATTGATATAATAAACCAAAAAAAAGAACTTGAAAAAATTGCTGTCTATGATGGTTCAAATAGATATTCATATAAAAAATTATATTATTATACTGAGAGTCTAGTGGCACGATTATATAGTTTGAATATCAATATAAAATGTGTGATACTATTTCTCCCTAATTCATTTCAATTTATAATTAGCTATTTTGCTGTTCAAGGAATTGCTGCTACAGTTGTCCCGATGGATTACTTTTGTACATGTTATGAAATTGAAGAAAGTTATTTATATTGTCAAGCTGATTTGATATTGACTGATATAGAAGGGGCACAAAAAATCCAAAACTTGGATGTGAATTATTACATATTAGATAATGGTAAGTTTATTAAAAAAAATAAATATGTATTTAACGATTTAGGGAAATATAATGTAGTTTATAGAACTTCTGGAAGTACAAATTTGCCGAAATTTGTCGGATTTGAAAATAAGGCGATTTTTAGTAATATTAAAGCAAATGTGGCATCTCTTGATTTTTGTATGAATGATAAAACACTAGTATTATTATCGATGGCTTTTTCCTACTGTATGCATGCTCAGGTACTATCAATTCTGTATGTTGGAGGAACACTAGTTATTGGAAAATCTAGAATTTTGACAACAACTGAATTTTATAGAACTATTTTGATGGATAAAATTACATGTTTAATGGTTTCGCCTAATTTAATACTAGAATATATTAAACGTGACGCAAAGCATTCAGTAAGTAGTTTAACAAAAGTATGTATTGGTAGCGATTATATTTCAGAGGATAGTAGGCGAAAAGTTCAATATCATTTCTCAAATGCGACAATATATATCACATATGGACTTACTGAAGCAGGACCACGGGTATCTACGCTGAAATACAATATGAACAAATCTCTACCTAATTCTGTAGGTTTTCCAATAGATAATGTAGAAGTTGGGATATATGGTGATGGATGTATCGTTACAAATGAAGACTTTGTAAAGGGAGAAATAATTCTTAAAAGTGCAAGTGTAATGGCTGGATATATATATAATGATAAACTAACAAATAAAGTAATTCAAAAGGGATGGTTAAAGACTGGAGATTTCGGATATTTACACAATAAAGAATTATTTATAGAAGGAAGGATAAAAAATATTGTTAAAATTAATGGGAATCTAATTCATCCTGAGGAAATTGAAGAGTGTATTTTGAAAAATAAAAAAATTATGGATTGTATAGTGTTTGAAGAAGATAACTTGCTAGTTGCTGATATTGTTTCCGATAAAAATATTTTTCATGAAGAGATATATAATCATTGTAAAAAATATTTAAGTACATATAAAATTCCTAAGAAATTTAATCTAGTAAATGAAATTAAGCATACAAAAAATGGGAAAAAAAATAGGAGTAAATATTATGGTTAAACAATCTATTTTAAAAATAATTAAGAATTGTATTGAAAGAGAACAGGTACATGTTACTAACGTGACAATTGAGTCTTCATTGGTTGATGACTTGTTTTTCGACTCGCTATCTTTTATTAGGTTACTAATAGAGATTGAGGATCATTTTTCAATCGAAATTGAATCAATTGATTATAAAAACATAAAAAAAGTATCAGATTTAATTGAAGCTGTTGAGAAATATATATGATTATGAACTTATCAGATAAAGTGGTTTTAATTACTGGTGGTACAGGTGAGATAGGAAAAATAATTGGTTTATCACTTTTAGAAAATGGAGCCAGGATTATTGTCAACTATTATAGAAATGAAGAAAAAAAGAATATTTCAGAAATGTATTTCTCTAAGTATCAAGGTAACTATTTTTTTATAAAAGCAGATATTTCAGATAAATCTGAAGTTAATAAGCTAATGATTGTTGCAGAAAAAGTGTTTGGGCCAATTGATATTTTAATCAACTGTGCAGCCATTTCTGAAAACTCTCCATTTTTGTATACAGATATTGATATAATGAATAAAGTAATCAATATTAATTTATTTGGGACATTATTAACTATCAAATACTTTATAAAATTAAGATTGAATAAAAAAATAAAGATAATCAATATAGGTTCACGTAGAGGACGTGAAGGCATCGTCTATAATACCTGCTATTCTTGTTCAAAAAGTGGTTTAATTGGATTAACAAAATCGGTAGCCAGCGAATTGAGAGAGTTAGATATTTCAATTAGTTTAATATATCCACCAAGTATTCCATCTTCAATTAATAAAAATAGCAGGCGGAATAATATGGAAATAAATATATTTAAAAAACAAATAATTTATATGTGCAGTGATGTTTTCTTTAACAAGCAGGGAGCTATTTATCAATTAGAAGGAGACAAATATATCTCTGATACATGAAAGTGAGGTAATTAGTCATGTTTATAACAAATATTGTAGAAAAATTGTGGGAAAGTGATTCAGAAAAATTTAGTATGATTTTAGATGATTGCGAAAAAAAAGGAACACAATCAGTTTTTGATGAGTTAATAGATGAAATGAATTTATTATCGACTACTGATGAATGGCAAGATGACTCTTCTACTTTTATTCTTACTTCTGGATGTACATATGCTTGTAATAAAAAGAGCATTAATGGTTGTTCCTTTTGCAATTTTTTATGTGAAAAGTTTGATATGATTGCAAAAATGCAATATCTTCGGAAAAATGATATCTCATTATATAATGAATGTGCAAAAGAAAGTATCAGTTTATTAAATGGATATCGTGATTTGTTTATTGATGAATTTGCCATTGAAGATGTATTTTGTAATTTTCAACTTCCAGATAGTACGTTGGAAATGATATCTAGTAATTTATCTGAAAAACCAGTGATTTTGAATGTGCAATGTAAGGCCTCTACAATTGAGAAAAATAGATATATCCGATTAGAAAGTATGACGAGAAAGATTTTGAATACTAGTATTGGAATGGAAACAGCTAATGAGTGGTTAAGAGTTCATTGGTTAAATAAAATAATCTCAAATAAGCAGATTATTGAAAGTGGAAAGTTAATTGATTCTATGAACAAGGGTAGAGTTAGTGTAAATGTATTGTTTGGTATACCAGGATTTAACCCATTATTATCAATAAATAACTTCATTGAAACAATTCAATGGTTATCAGAACAAACATGGGTGTCTGGCATAGTAGTCTCTCCTCTATTATTAAAAACAAACACTTTACAAAAATTTATTGATGAAAATTTTTATTATGAAAAAGCTTATGATGGTAGTATTACTGCAGTTTCATTTTATTATGCATTAGAACAGTTATACATAATGAATAACAACATAATGAATAAAATTAACATTAGCAATTTTTCATTATATGATTTTCTTGATCAATGTAAAGAAAATATAAGAGACAAGCCAAAATATAAAGAACTTGAACTTAAAGTTGTGGAGCATTTTAAAAAATATACTAAAGATAAAATAATATTTTCGATATGCGATGATTTTTTTTGTGATATAAGTAATGAAAAATTATACAAAGAATATATGTCAAATTTAAATAAATATAATTCTAATGAAAAAATACAAATTAAAATAATTTCCAAATGGATTTCAAAAAAATTATTTCCTGAAAATAATGAAAAGTATTTTTTGAATATTTTAGATGAATTAAATGAATTTGATACACATGAATAGATCCACTTGAAAATGAAATGATATATTAGGTTGCTCAAAAAATCAGAAATAATTTAAAAGTTATCAATATATTATATATGTCATTTGGTGGCTAAAGGTAGGTAAGCAATAAATTATATTCGAAAGGCGTTTCATCTGAATAGTAATTAATCTTGGTTGATTAATAATCATCACTCGATTTGTATGATTTATAAAATTATTTACCTGAAGAAGAAATGAAATAAATGAAATTGCGAAGGAAAACTAATTAAATCAACTAAATATTAAACGAATAGAATAACCTTTAGTTAATAGGTGTTAAGATTATTTTTTTGAATAGATAAATGATTTATATTGTAACGATTTACCAAATAAATAGAACAAAGTGAACGTTATATTCATTTAAAATTAATTGAATTTTTATAAACTTATCAGCTAGAACATGCTAAAATATTTATTGACTTACTTGAATTGAAGGGAAACAAATAATGATTAATAAAAGAAAATACAAGAAGTACAGCGGAATGGATTGTTATCTAGCAGCAGTAATTAATTATTTTCAAATTATCAATGAAGCTGATGTAAATTTATTATTTTATAACAGCTTGTTCATAAAAATACAAGAAAAATTTTCTGAAGAAAAACAGATTTTTAAAAATATGGAGAGTTTATTTGCGTTAGAAGATAAAATTGATAATTTAAATATTGTTGATAGTTCATATCGAATCTGTGAAATTGATTTATTTGATGCATTTTGGGCAAAACGTTACTACAAAAAGAAACATATTCCACATACATTAGCTGTTCATTATTTAAATAATTTTGTAGAAATATTTGATTCGAATTTTGATGCAATGGGAATTAAGATTAATGTTTCGGATTTTAACAAAATCACAAGAAAACGGATTAAAATTTATTATAATAAACAGGATATCGATAGAAAAGTTTTATGGAAAAAAATGCTTTCTGAATTGAGTACTAAAGAATATCTAAGAAATTTGGATGAAGTGATAAGTGCGCTTTCTGATAAAGATAAAAATAAAAGTTCGAAAATTGACGATAATGATTTAATTGATGTCATTGATCATAATCCATTAACATATATTATTAATTCAAGAGAACTATTTGCTTCTTTTTTGATGTATTTAAATAAATTTCCAGAATTTAATTTTTTGAATCTTTTGAAATTTGATATAGAATATTTACTTCAGACGTGGATAGAGATAAAATATTCGTTTATGAAAGCATATATAAAAAAAGCAAGTTATTTATTAGAAGATGATTTAAATAGAGCATTTGAATTAGAACTTCAGTTTTGTGATAAAATAATTAATTTAAGTAAATATTATTATATAATCTAGAAGATAAAAGTAAAGGAGGATATAATTGATTTTAATCAATTATTTTTGTTGAAAAATGGAAAATATTGAAGAATTAGCTGATAAAGTAAAGTGTAATATACTAAATGCAGATGAATTCAATTTTATGAAAATAAACAAATTATTTAAAAGTCAATTTTTGAAATTAAAAGATATTGAAAAAATAATGTTATTTGAAAAAATGATTGATAGTGGAAATTTCAAATTATTTTCATTTGGGACATTATTTATTAAATCTTCAAATATATATATTTTAGAATATTTTCATTTCTTTGAGAATTTTCTTTATGAGTATGTAAATGAATGGTATGAATGTGACCAATATTGTTATAGGGTATTGAATCCGTTTGTTGAAAGATATCCACTGCTATATAAAAATATTTTAAATTGGACTAAAGCATCATGTATTTATGTAAAGAGAGCTGCGGCTGTTTGCCTTATTCACTCATCGCAAACTTTTTCAATTAATGTAGATTATGAAATCGTCGATGCTGTGTGTGAAGAACTACTTGATGAAGAACATTTACACATAAAGAAAGCTGTGGGATGGCTCTTGAAATATAGTTATCTTTCATATCCAGAGCAAACAATTTCCTTTATAAATAACCACTTATTACAAATGAATGTGATTACATTTAATTATGCAATGGAAAAAATGCCAATAGAAAACAGGAATGAGTTAAAAAGAAATCGTTTCATTCAAAATAAATAGAATTGATTAACGTAATCTTTACACTCAATAATGAATATATTAACAGAAGACTTGCTATGGATCGTCAAGAATAAAGGAAATTAAATATAATAAAAATAACTCATCAAAAGAACATTTAAAATAGTGAAGTTTCTAAATATTTTAGATTGAATGGCGCATTATATTATTTTGATACAATATATATATATATAACGAACTGGTTTATTAGTCGATGCTCAAGAGCGGTATTGCAATTTTTCAGTCAGACGTTTATGATCATAAAATGCTTTAAAGAATTAGTTGAAAATATAACGTTCCAAGCAGAGCACACGAGTACATAACGAAGTAGTTTCTTATCATGAATAGAGATTCGCGTACGCGTTGCATTAAATTGATTGTATTGACGAACGATTGGATTCAGTCCAGCATAGGTAACAGGTCAGTCTTAATACGTGATTTCAAAGTAATTAAACCATATCTATATAGATGTAAGTTATAGAAATCATTATTTACAGAAGATTGGAGAAGTTTCTGAAAAGAGTGAACAAGCACAAGACAAGAGTTTTATACGTAAATTTTATCGTTCTTACATTACGAAGATTTACCTTGTGAAAAGGCATATCTCCTAAAGAATTCATTAATTTAGTTTTAAATCTTCTAGAGGAACGAAAAAGATAAAGAACTTAATGGTAATACGAAGAAGACTTAAACCAAACATATCTTCCTTCAATAAGGAAGATATGTTTGGTATCAGAGAAATCTGTATAGGTCGAATTCATTATAGCAATGCATGAAAGGAGAAGTATGGTTCAGTCGTCTACAAGGTACGTTTTAATCATACAATTGAATTATGAAGAAAATTCGTTCGCTAGTACACACATTTAAAAGACTATTTTCAATTATGTGGGATGAAGAAAAAATATATTTTCTTTATGTCCTACTAAACTTTATGTTTGTGGGAATCTATAGTTATTGTGTGATTCAAGTCCCCAAAATTGTTTTAAGAATGATTGAATCAACGCAGGTGGATATAGCACAACTTTTTATACTATTTGTGGCTATTCTTTTCGCAGGACTTGGTGCATCCTTTTGTAAGTACAAATATACACCAATTGGGTATGAACTTCGTTATAAAAAACTCCTTGAATTAAATGATAAAATATTTCATTTGCCACTATCAGAACTAGAAAAACCTGAGATTCGTGATAATTTATGGACAATTTCTAGGCCGGTATCTTCGGTTGATGGTATTCAGTGGTTTTTCTTACACTTTGCGGAACTAAGCAGCTCTTTATCCATCATATTTGTATCCGTTGGTATTTTATTTCAATTGCATGTATTATTATCCATTTTTATCATTGTATGGTTTTTTGTTTATGTATATATGAATATTTCTGTTAACGAAAAAATTGATACACTATATGAGGAAAGCAGCAGAGAATTCCGCCATTTTCAATATTATTCAGATGTCGCCATGGATGTTGCCTTTGGAAAAGAATTACGCGTATTTTCTTTAAAATCATGGTTCTCAAATAAACTACACAAGATGATTCATACATTAGAAAATATCATGAGCAAAATCACCAACCTTGCTAGTGCTCCTTTATTATGTGATGGTGTATATCAATTTATTAGGGATGCCTTTATGTACATTTCTTTACTTCAACTCTACTTTGATGGTCAAATTGATATAGCTTCATTTTCGACCTATTCTGTACTCGTTATGCAATTAAATTCTGCACTCGATAAAGGAATGAATAACTTTGAGAAGATGTGCCGTAGATATACGCAATACAATGACTTATTTGCTATGCTTGGAATGGAGGATGTGGATGAAAAAGGAATGTCTGTTACACTAGCTAGTGATTGGGAAATCGAATTTAAAAATATAAGTTTCCATTATCCAGGAAGCACTAACTATATTTATAAAAATCTAAACTTTAAAATTAAAAATGGTAAGAAACTAGCGATTATTGGTTTAAATGGGGTAGGAAAATCAACGTTTGTGAACCTGTTAATGCGACTATATGAACCAATAGAAGGAGAAATATTACTAAATGGAATCAATATTCAATCCTATAAACTTTCTGAATATTTTGATTTGTTTGCCCCTGTGTTTCAAGAAATTAACTTATATCCTTATTCTATTAAGGATAATTTAACCTTTGGAAAAGATATCACAGAGGAAGAAATTGATGATGTATTTAAAAAAGTTGGTCTTGGTGAAAAAATGAAAGATATTTCTTATGAGCAAGAGCTCACAAAATATCTAAGTGAAGATGGAATGAATCTATCTGGTGGAGAAGCGCAAAAATTTGCAATAGCAAGAGCACTTTGTTCAAAACGCCCAATTCTAATCTTAGATGAACCTACATCTGCATTAGATGCTATCGCCGAATATGACTTTTATCACAAAATTAATCATGAATATAAAGTTCATACCATTTTATTTGTTTCTCATCGGCTAGCAAGTACAAGCTTTTGCGATGAGATTATTTTGATAGACAATCGAAATATTTCTGAATACGGAACCCATGATGAGTTAATGAAAAAACAAGGATCATATTATAACTTATTCCAAGTACAGTCGAAACATTATCAAGAGGAGGTGTCTATATGAAAAAAAAAGTAGAAGTTCTTCGTCTTACATTAAAAACTACCAATTCATTACAACCTTCTTTTTTACCACTTCAATTTTTATTTGCCTGCACACAGTTAGTCTTAGTTTTTATTAGTATTTATTTACCATCTTTTGTAATTAATCAACTTACTCAGGCAACACACGCAAAAGAAGCGATTCCTAGAATTATTACTATATTGACTATTGCTTTAGTTGTTCGTTTACTTAGCGTTTATCTAAAAGCAAAAGTAACTTTGCTGAATCATGTACTTATAAATCAAATATGCGGATATATGAGTGAGCAGATGACGAATGTATCATTTGAAACTCTTGAAGATCCTACTTTTATCGATAAATGTGCCAACGCAATTGAGCCAATCCAAAACCTAAATGTAGTCGATATGCTATTTATAGCAATTCCAAATATTATCCAATACACGATTACATTAATCGGAGTTATTTTTATTCTATTGATCTATAATGTCTGGCTAGTTATATTTATTGTTAGTTTATCTTCCCTTCAATTTTTATTTAATCGGCAGGGAGTTAAAAAGGAAACTGAATATGCTAAATCATCCTTCAAAGAAAATAAAGCATATTGGTATTATCTTAGGACGATGAATGATATTACTTCCGCAAAAGATATTCGTGTATACAAATTACAGCCATTTTTACTTCAAAAAGTTTCTGAGGTGTATAATCATTTCATATACTCAGGATCAAGAGGATATGGTATCCGTGATATACGAGAATTGATTGGAAAGGTATGCTCTACGTTGGTGATGGCCTTTATGTATATATTTTTGGTATATTCAACTATCAAAAACCCAATTGATGCATCGTATCTTATTTTGCTTGTGAATGCTGCAACTTCTATGTTTATGACACTAAATTTAATGCAGACAGAGTTATTGAATGTAAATCAAGCACTAATTTATTTAGAAGGGTTTGTGGAGTTTGAAAAAGCGGTTACTTCTGACCACCTTTCTGGCACAAAGGTCTTAGATGAACCTATTCATTGTGTAGAATTTAAAGATGTATGCTTTTCATACCCTAAAAGTGATGTGCTTGTTTTAAATCATCTAAATCTAACGATAACGGATAAACTGACCATTTCTTTAGTTGGCCGTAATGGCAGTGGTAAAACAACCATCGTTAAATTATTATCCAGACTCTATCAACCAACATCAGGAGAAATACTTGTCAATGGAGTCAATATTAATGAATATGAATATACCTCATATTTAAACCAACTATCGATTATCTTTCAGGACTTTAAAAACTTTCAAGAAAGTATTGAAGAAAACATTACCTTCAATAATGTCAATAGAGAGAAATTAGAAGAAGCGATAAAGCAAGCTGACTTAAAAAAAGAAGTGAACACATTCCCAAATGGCATTCACACTCATGTAGGAAAAGAGTTCTCAAATGATGGTATTCATCTATCTAAAGGTCAGGAACAGAAACTTGCCATTGCTAGAAGTATTTATAAAGGTGGTTCTTTAATGATTTTAGATGAGCCCGCTGCTTCTTTGGATCCATTAGCAGAAGAAGAGGTATACAAACACTTTCAACATATCACCAATAATAAGTTATCGATTCTAATTAGTCATCGTTTATCCAGTTGCAGTCAAAGTGATTGTATTATATTATTAGAAGATGGACAGGTGAAGGAGAAAGGAAATCATGAACAACTGATGAAGCAAGCTGGATTATACGCTGACATGTATACACTTCAATCAAGCGCATATGAATCGTAAAATCCTATAAATAATTTTGTGAAAAGTTTCAAATGAATAGACCTAGGTAATCTGTAATAAAAAAGTTGGACATACTTAGACAAAAAGGGAATAGCCAAGGGGGTGCATTTCAATGAAACCTCCCTTTTTTTCTTATTTGTCTAATTCAAAAATTGGACAAATAAGAAAAATAAAATGCTTAAAAAATATACTTTCGTATTTAACAATAACCATGAATATATATAAACGTAGTGAAAACAATAGAATAAATTATTGGAATTATAATAGATAGTAATAAATCTTGATAGTTTAAAATTGCTAATAAATATATTCTTCAGATAATAATCTTGATTTTTAGTATAGATGCTATTGAAACAAAGCGGAATACTAATAAATAAAAACCATTGTATAATATCTTTAATATAGAGGTTAATATCACAACATAACAAATTATGGTTAGAACTAAAATGATTATTTTATATATAAAGGTATACTTAATAACCTCAATTATACTTAATCGCATTTTTTATTGAACTTCATGGATATGAGTAGTATACCTGCCCAAATTAGTATTGCAACTTTTCTTGTAGTAAATTGATTAAATATATTATCGATCATTGTCCCCGCCTACTTACATGTAAAAAAATAATATTATTCTTTTGTCCATTTTTTAATGAAAAATGAGAATGAGTCCTGAAGTGAAAAAGTGAAAATGAGTTAAATAAAGTATTGACATTATATCGTGCCTACGATAATATGTAGTTAATAGTTAACAAAAATGTCTTTAAAGGGATTTAAAATCTCTTTACGTAAACACAAGAGAAGGGTTAGTTTTAAACCTTGCTTTGGTGCCATGATGGAATTTGAGAGTTCAGAAATGGACTTTTTTTTATTTGAATTAGCTATTTTGGTTTATAAATGAAATATCTAATTTATTAAGAAAGTATTTTAAAAGGTTTATAGGTTTTAACTATTAAAAATAATATTATAAATTTTTATTTACTTAATATGTTAAAATACAAGAAGATAGGAGGGATTATGAATAATATCGAAAAAATTGAAAATATAGAAAGAATTAGTGATTTTGAAATACCTATTATGTATGATAGTGATTCTAAATTTGAAAGTATATTAAGAGAAAAATTAGATTTATATTCAAATTTTGTTGGGAACTTAAAGATAGATTCTAAAATAAGAAAAAGCGTAGCTCTTGATTGTAAGCAAATCCCTAAAATAATCAATTATTACTTGAAAGCAGATGTTGCAAAAGCAATTAGGTCAACAAAAACAATTCTTGATAAATTTAAGCATAATTCATTGTTTTTTACTAAATATGAAAATGCACATAAATCAATAAATAATATAAGTTATTCAAGTTATTTATTTAAGGGACGTGTGGAGAGCAATACAAAAATAACAGAGGAAGGTATGTTTCATATACCTTTTAATCAAAGAGAGATTATAAAAAGTCAACGATATAGTATTCCTGGAATACCATGTATATATTTAGGAGAATCTTCTTACACTGTTTGGAGAGAACTTGGAGAACCTGCAGAAGAATTATTAAATGTATGTATTTTTGAACTTGAAAAAAGTCTTAAACTAATAAATCTAGCATATTCAAGTAATGACATATTAGAGTTAAATAATGCTATAAGTGAAACAAACATTCAAAAAATAAATGAAATTTTAAAGATTTATCCATTGATAATCGCATGCTCAATGAAAAATGAAAAATCTGATCGAAATTTTAAGGTGGAATATATTTTTCCTCAGCTGATCATGATGAATCTAGAACATTTAAATTGTGATGGTATTGTGTACCATTCAAATAAAGTAGGTTCATCATTTTGTTCATATTTATCAAGATGTTACGCATTTCCTGCATACTTTGATGATTCGTGGAATAACTCAAATTTGAAATTTAAGATGAGAAATTCAAGTCCAATTAATTTTAAGGAATTTTTGCTTTACAACAATAGTATGGCAGCCGTTCTACCTGCTAATTCCCAAAAAGAACTGATAACAAACTATCATAGAGATATGATTTATTTTGCTGGAAGGATTATGCGATATAATGATACCATTTTCTTTAAGTTTGATAATTATTTGATATCTAATTTATATAGAATGTTATAAAAATTAAGGATGAAGTAAATAAAATTATAATCAACTAATAATAATGTCAATTTTTCTTTATCTATATAATAAAATTGAAATGATTCATTGCAAGGAGGTATAAGCTTGGATAAAATACAATTAAATAACTTAATAAGCTCAAAAACAGATGAGAATGAATGGCTTGATTATAAACGCGAATGGCATGCAAATAAGATTGAACTTCTTAGAGATATTTTAGCATTTGCCAATACAACTCATCATAGAGATTGCTATTTGGTATTTGGCGTTGAAGATAATACTTTTGAGATATTTGGAGTTAACGAAGATACAAATAGAAGGAATACTCAGCAAATAACAGATATGTTAATTCATCAGCCCTTTTCAGGAGAAGCACCAAAGATACAAATAAATACGGTAGTGATAGATGATAAAATTATTGATATATTAACTGTATTTAATACTTTAAACGTTCCTTTGTTTCTTACTAAGAACTCAAATGAAGTACAAGGAAAAAGAATTCATTTAGGTCAGATTATTACAAGAATTTCTGATACAAATACTTCTTCTAATAGTTCAGCAAGTGATTCGATTGTTGAAAAACTCTATCGAAAAAGAATGCGTTTAGATCAAACAATTTATGAGCGATATCAATATTTAATGGAGCATGTAAACGACTGGACTTACATTGATTGGGAACAAAAACTTTTATATAATTTTGACCCTAATTTTTACATTCTAATTGAACCATTAGATTCTGATGATGAAAGAGACCGAATTCACACTGGAGATTATTATGGCTGGCTCGCTAATTCGAGCTCATTTCCAAGTGAATGGAGGATACAAAAGTACAGTAATATCTCTGCTATGTATGGACAACATAAAATACTTGATTTTTCATTTTTATTCAATTTTGATAGAGATAGAGGCTTGACGATTGCGCCAAGACTTGGTGGTTTTGGTACTAATCGAGATTTGAAATATAGTTATTTCACTAAAGATTCATTGGATTGGAAGTTTATGTTACTATATATTTCTGCTTGGAATAATCATATGATTGAAGGGTTTGATAGTGCATACTACTCGTCTAGAACTATTCTTAGTAATGTTGTGGTTTATGAAGATGAAGAAGAACGTAAATATATTGAAGATAATTATAGATATAATATGACAATTGAGGATTTAGAGAATGATTTTAATGTTAGGATTGAGCCAACTAAAGAGGAAATTGAAAAACTGCAACAAGAAAACCCTAAATTTGGGCGATCGTCATTATTACAAATCAATATAGCAAAAGCAATTAAAAAAAGGTTAAATGATATAAAAGGGACTTAGAAGAGTACGGAAATGCTAGTTTACTTAAAGATAAAAGCAAAATAAATGAGGATAGTTCAATTATAAACAGTCGATATAAATTAGTTAACAATAGCATTTCAGGTAATAAATGTGTCGATATCATCGAAAGTAAATTTATTTACGATTATAAAAGTGTTAATGTGGTCTAATTATCATTGATAGTGAATTGAAATATCTAAAAAATTTCTTGAAATAAGGTTGATAATTAATTTTAGTTATTCTATTTATCATGAAACTGAAAGTGGTAATTTTGTTAATTATAAACAGGTATTAGACAATATAGAATTGTAATTATAATTAGTTTGTGTTTAAATACACATTATTGCTTAACTCAAAGTTGCTCATATTAGAAAACATATGTGATAGATTAGATTAATTACGTACGATCCTATCAGATGATATAGAAATCTTTCTTGCACTCCGTTTAATTATTAAGAGAATTGAAAATTATGTTTTGGAGATATGAAAATTTATCGTCATAAAAAGACATCAATACTTGCAATAAATGTATTGATGTCTTTGTCATTTTATAAAGTTGCTTAAAATATTTAGAATACCTATAACCCCACTAATTTCATCTTTATATTTTTTAAATATATTAATAGAGTCATTAGAATCTTCTTTGGTTAGCTTTTCGTTTTCAATTAGCTCAATCGTATGAAGCATCATATTTTTATGGATATTTGAAATATTAACACTATTTCCTATATCTTTTATTATTTGATTATATTTCCTATAATCAATAATTTCTGTATGACCAAAATCACTTGCAATTTGATTGTTCCCATCTCCTTTATTATTGATTTGGTTTCCATAATTTCTTTTATCTTCATATTTATTATAATAGTTTGCAGGGATGTCTTCTTTGTATATATCATATTTAAAGACATACTGGAATTCATTTGGGAAAGCCTTCTTAATCAACTTTTCTCCCATAAATTCAGTGATGACCAATTCATTTGATTGCCCAAATCTTTTTCCAACATAAAATCTATTAAATATTATTTTCTTTCTCTTTGGTTGAAGTATATTCACTGTGAGAATTATTATTGATTGTCCATTATAAACATCTTTTTTAAAATAAAGAGTATCATGCGATTGTATTTTATCCTTAATAAAAACAAATAAAAATTTAAATAGTAGAAAAATAATAGCTAGAGTTAATATGGCAATTAGTATTATTAATAGCCCGTTTACAATTGGTGAATTAAATAGTTCATTAGTGATATTATTTTCAGTATCCATTTACGTCCTGTCCTCCTGGTATTTGCTGAGAATTCTAATATATTAGAATTTTTTTATAAAGGAAAATAGTACTATATGAGTAAATTATAATGAAATAATTAAAATAATAGTTATTGTGAAAAAATGAGATGAGAAAATACTTATATATTTATGTTAATGATAAACTAACTAGAACATATTGTGTAATTGCAACTTTTCTTTTTAAGCATATGATGTATGATTTTGATTGAGATAAGAAATGGATAAGAAACAAGTTTATACATTACGTCTATATTTGTTTTGATAGTTAATATAATAAATATTAAGAAGTAAGAAATAATTATCATAAGATAGAACAAAAATATCATATATAATAAGAGAATTGAATTTTAATATTAATTTGGATAAAATTACTCGTTTTAATATTTATAGCATTCAATTTTATAAAGATATATAGGACTGTATGTTATATATAATTACACTTTTTAGGCGCTTATGAAGGTTGCTTAGCGATAATAATTTTTTAATTATTTATTGTAAGTCTTTCTAGCATACCACTTGATAATTGAGTCAGTATATCTAAATATTATTACACAAACAATTATGATTATAGATATTATTAAATTATCAATGAGAAATGGTTTTATAAAGTAATTATAAAACCCATTATAATTCTTGTAATCAAATGATATAAAAAAACAGATGATATATAGCTTCTTCATATTAGTTAGATTGTTCATTATTTTAGGAACAAAAATTTTATATAAATCATATAGTAAAGCGACAATTGAAGAGATAATAACAAAAAAATTTTGGAAAGTAAATGAAAAAGAATTATATGTAAAAAAGACTACAATAAATGAAATATAGAACAAAGTATTATTCACGAAATATGGAATCCAATCAAAGGACTCGACGGGCTCACTAGATTTTTTCATTGAAGGTAAATCAGGCAAAAAATAATAAACTACTTTAAATGATAAAAGTATTGAAACGATAATTGATAGAATAGTAGATACTAAAATATTAAACCTTTGTGAAAATAGAACTTCAAAAAATATCATATATGCATCAATGATAAACATTTTAACTAGAGAGTTAATCAAGACTTTTATTTTATTTAATCCTATATGATTATCCCAATGGTTATAATTATTCGTTAATACAAAAAAAATCATTATAATGTTAATTACACTTAAAAATTTATAATTAAAAATATTGTTGACTATTTGAGATGCTAACAATGTAATGATTAGCACAATCAAGATAACAATTATTGAATATTTATTTGATAATATATCATTAAAAAGAATGCTTAAAGCTTTATTCTTAGTTAAAAATATAAACAGTAGTATTATTATGGTTACAAAAAATACAAAAAAATTTGAAAAATCCATCTTATCACCCTTATAATTATATCATACTGATAAAATTATAAGTTATGTTATTAAGACTCAAGTAGAGTAATAAAATTTTATAGAAAAAAGGAGGTTCATTGATATAATATGATGATGAAAGTTGAAAAACCAAATGATTGGCCTGCAAATAATCGTGAAGCTAGACTTGAAAATTTACAAGATGTTGTTGAAGATTTTATTGAAGATCCTGATTATAAGAAAAAAGAAGTTCTAGTTTCACTGACAACATATAACGATTTAAATGAATCGAATATCATGGGGGTAGCTAGAGTAAGTGAATATGAAATAGCACTAATTAATTCACTATATTTTTATGCAATTCGTTTCAATATTAACAGTTTAAGAGAATATATGTATATTCATGTTTATACAATTATACTTTCTTATAGAATGTTGCCTATGATGGGCTTAGGAGTAGATAATAATTTTTTTGATAATATGGATGGATTAATTTCACAACTCAGCCTTTTTTATATTTGCTATTTTAATTTCCGAACAGAAAAAATACGGAAATTTTCTGATGCAGTTCTTCATGAAATGAAACAAGGCATAAACTATTGTAATGATAATGATGATATTTATGATTCACTTGTCCATTCATACATACAGATGATGAATGATTTAAGTTTTATTTCGAATTCAAGTATTTTAGGAATAATAACTTTCACAAGAGATGAGTTAAAAAAATTATTTTCGCTTATGGCTAGGTTATTAAAGAAAACTAATACTGATATTAATACACGACCTCTTAGAGGAACTTTATGTATTACAATTAGTAACTGGATTTTGAAATCAAGGCACAATTATAATGAAAATTATTTGTATAAATATATGGACGATAATGCAACTACTAGTGCTTTAAACAATCATGAAATATGGATGCAAAAGCTTGAATTTCTCAATGACAAAAGAGAGGGCACCATGGTAGCTGAAATCTTCAAAGATAAAAATTGGATAAAATTTAATTGGGCAAAAAAAATACAAGTAAATAAAAAAGACAATGTGTTTGTGACATCCTTTTCTATGAGCAAGCCCACAGCTGCACTAGAAAAAGAATATGGAAAAAATTACTTTGGATATAAAACAGATAGAATTGGGAATGTTTTAGCACCAATTCAAGAAAAGTCTGAAGTTGGATTGATATTAGGAAATGTTTATTTTTATGATATTATATATGGAAAAAAAGAAGCAAAGAAGGAGTTAAATGATTTATTTGAAATCATAAATCAATTTAATGTAAGTGATTCAAAAAAAGTAGATTTTGCAAATCAGATAATTCCTTATTGGATATACTCATTTAAAGATAAGAAGTGGATGAATGAAAAAGAGAGAAGATATGAAGTTAGTCTTTCAAAAGATATTTTAACTTATAAAAATATAGCGATCGATAACAGATTTTTAAAAATGAAATCTACATTATTCTTGTATCCTGATTTTATATCAACTAATAATATAGAAAAGTCTAAACTTTCATTATTTAGATTAGATAAAGTTTCAAAAATATCTACAAAAGAAGTGTTATTTTGTAATGATTGTTTAAATGATAATGTTATAGTAGTAGGATCAGATAAAAAAATTTGTAATGTTTGTGGCTCGGAAAATTGTATTATAATATAATAATACATCTGTATATATATGTTTTTGCGAAGTCTAAAAAATATTTAAAACTAATGATTTGCAATGAATCTATATAATACAAAATGATGAAAAAAGATGTATTCATCATATTTTAATACTTAATGATATTAAGAAATCGTTTCCTGTCACCCCCTGACATAGATAATTAAGCCACTTATTCAACGACTTTTTTGATTATAGTTTAATCAGATGCTATACTATGAGAAAGAGAGGGAATGATATGATAAAATTTTCAAAATCACCAGTTTTCATTATTTTAGCAATTGCAGTGATAGGTTTATTTGCTTTAGGATATGATGAATATATAAACTACTGGTGGATTTTATTTAGTGCATATAATGCATACGAATATTTTGTTAATTCTAAAGATTCAGAAACTGGAGTGAGCAAATATGTATATTTTTGGATTGGTATGACTATCTTGTGGATATTTCTATCAATAAATGCATTTACTTAAGAGTCCTTTTATAAGGGCTTTTTCATTCCGTATTCATTTTACACTAAGGATGTAATCGAAATTGACAGTCGTTAATAGCGAATGCTATACTGTTTTAGGTAAATATTTATATGGAGGGAAAAATATATGAGTAATACAAATAATTTATTAGTAGAGGTACCATATCATAAGAAAGGGAAGGTTACTAACTTTTATGATGATTACCTGGAGTTTAAAGGAAAAAGCATTTATTACAAAGATATTGCAAAAGTAAATGTGTCAGTAGGGAGAAGTACGGTACATAAATATGTATTCATTAGTGTTGGTCGTGACTTTGAAGGTCCAATTACGTTACAAACAACGGATGGAAAAAAACATAATATTGGTATGCGTTCAATGTCAGTATTTGGGATACCTATTTATGGAGGAAGTCCCAAAAAAACACCAGCTCTTTATGAGACTTTGTTCGATGCAGTAGAATCTGTTGTTGTTAGAAATGTCGCACAAAGATATATCGAAGAGATTAAGAGTGGAAAAGAGTGTGAGATTAGTGGACTTGCTGTTAATAATATGCAAGCTGTACCAATTAAAAAATCACGCAAAGAGCAGATTGTTATAACTAAAGATAATTATCGTGATAGTTTGATGACACAGAATCTTGGTGTTGAAGTTTTTGATAAAGAGGGGAACATCATATGGCATTCTAATAGATTGTCAGATGATAATAATTTGGTTATCCCATATGTTCTTGATGCAATCTTTGGCTAGTAAGGATATATTATGGGGAAAATAAAATGTTCTATTTGTTCCGCAAAAAACAAAGAAGAAATTTGTCATCAATGTGGAGCAGATCTTAGTATTGATACATATGAACAATTGAAATTAAAAGTAAATGGCTTAATTTATTATAGTGATGATGAGAAGTATAATAACATGCCAGCTAGTTGTAAATTCGCTTTTACAAATAGAAGATTCGTGATTTATAAAATCAAACCTGAAGCTTATAATACATCTGCTGGGTTTTTTAAATCACGCAATGCTAGAATTAAAGCATCCTATATATCAATTGATCTTAATGATATTAAAGAGATAAAGCGCTATGGTAAGAAATATTCAATACAGCTGGAAACAGACTCATATTTTATAGAAGTAAGTAAGCATGAAGAAATTGATAAGTTGTTTAGTCCTTATAAAGGTGTGAATAATTAATTTAAGTATTTATATACTTGAGCATGATGAAGTTATAAAGTACTATCATTAACTTAGAAAATAAAAACAGCAGAATGCTGGATATCATAATGATTTTCAATATTCTGCTGTTTTCTTTTATGAATGCTTCAAATTGCAATCTCCTGAATAACATAGCTACTCTCTAGGTGTATGAATAAGTTCTGTTGCAGTTACCATTACTATAATACACGGTGTTTCTCCTGGCTCAGCATTTGTTTCGACATCATCTGGTATTTTGATTAAGACTAAGTATGATGGATATACATAGTTGTAAGAACTCCAATGACGACTGTTATATAATTCAATACTCAATACATCTTCATAAGTTTCATCACTTAATGCATTTTGGATAATGGTATCATATTCTTGAAAAAGAGCTTCATAGTCGGCATTAGGGTCACCAAAATCTGGATACTCTGTTGGTCCAACACCATAATCATTTTTCAAATTTTCTAGCGCTTGTTTTGTACTGATCATTTTTTTATCAGCTGCTTTAGATAAACCAAAATAATTAGGTAATGATATGCTAAGTTCATCTCCGTTATCACCTTTGAATAAATGATAATTCATTTTTTCGAATGTCTTCATCATATCATTTACATCACTACGAGTTACATATCCCTTGCGATTTGATTTTGGTGGATTATCAAATGCACTTGTGTAATTATATGTTTCATATGGTTTACCAGTGAATTCTTCTAAGACTTTAAGTGCAAACTCATTTGCGGACTCTCCATCTTTGATACCATATTCTTGAGGGTTTTCAAAGTAAATAGCTACATATATATGTAAATCAATAGTAAATGAAACACCATTAGGATAAGAGTAAGAAATACTTGTTGTTACTCCCCAGTCAGTGACGTTATCCGTTCTAGTTCTATCATTAGGATCAAGGTTTAATATTTTTTCAATTGGTTCTACATAGTCTTCTTCCATTTGTTCCTGTGAAATTATATCTGTAATACTTTGGTTTACATAACCGTCTGATGAATATTCTAACTCCACATTCTCATAGACTGGTAATGTATCATACAAAGGAGTATCAGATATTCCTATGTTATTGGGATAGTCAACATCTTCTTTTAAATAAACCAGTCCATCATCTCCTTTACGAGAATTTGGTATAACATCAGCGGTTTTTGGTGTTTCTTTCTTTTTTTCAGGCTTTGAATTATTATTCTGTAAAGCAAATACACTTACAATCACTAAACATACAACCATAGCTAAAGCTACAATTGGTTTTGTGTATTTCTTTGATGATTTTTTATTTGGAATCTCTTGCAGATGTTCTTTTATTTTGTTGTTTTTATTTACTTCATCTACATATTTTTTATAGTTATTTTCGTTCATAGTTACTCCTCTAATTGGGATTTGATATGTTCTAATGAGTTTTTAATATCACGTGATACGGAACTGATGCTGCGACCAGTCATATCAGATATTTCCTTATAGGTGTATCCTTCGATGTAATACAGATATACAATTGTTCTCTCAGTTTTAGAAAGCATCATAAGTTCATCATGTACTTGAACACTTTCTTTACTGATAATGAATTCACTAATATCAACATCTACATATTTCTTTTTAAAGAACCGTCGATATAAACTATTGCATTGATTTATTGTAACCCGTACTAACCAATTCTTTAGATGATCTTCGCTTTCAAAAGATTTACTGTTATATAGTTTTATATAGACTTCCTGTGTAATATCTTGTGCGTCATAAAAATTTGACGTGTTTGCCAAGGCAACATGAAAAACTAGATTGGAATATTTGTCTATATATTCCTCAAACTGTGAATGGTCCATCGCGAATAACCCTCTAAACTTTCTTCCTCATTTTATCATATCTTTTCTTTGAATATGATAGATAAGTAATAATTGAATTTATAATGTCTATAATTACTTATCTAATAATACTACGTTTGACTTTGTAGTTTTTTTCATAAATATTAAAAAAAATGAAAAAATTTAATTTTCATTTTTTTAAACCTTTAAAAATTCAATATAAAATCATTATTACGTTTTTATGGTTTTGGACTTTCTATAAACCATCGATTTACTTCATAAAATAGTTTGCGTTCTTTATTGTTGATCAAACATCTATAAAGGATGCCACATCCTCCAACTTCGGATGCTGCTTGTCTGGTCTCTAAAATCTTATCGATTGCATATTTATGTCCATTTAGCCAAACAACACATAAAGGAGTTTGTTTGCCTTCCTCATCACATATGGCAATTACTTTTACATATTTCTTAAATACTCTCATTCAATACTTCCTTTCAACACGCCAACAGGGAATATCGTATGATTACCTTTTGGATCTACATCACTTAATTGTGTATCAATTAAAGCGGAACATTTATCAATTTTAAAGAATCCAAATTTTGCTCTTATGTCTTCTAAAGTCATTTCAATTTGGTTTTCTTTTTCCATTTCTTCAACCACTCCAAATAAATCATACTGTGTATGTGTAATATATGATTTTAAGCCAGTTACACTGATACCTATACTGCGTAGTGGAATATCTCTATCCCATATCTCATCAAGTAGATTCATCGTTATCTGAAGTATTTCTTTTGCTGTATCAGTGTAATGATCTATTTTCATCTGTTTGCCAAAAGAATCCAATTTCTTATCTCTAATACTGATATGAATGACATTCCCTTTATATCCTTCTTCACGAAGCCTGCAGGCAACTGAATTAGTAAGTCGTTCGTAGACAATCTTCGCTTCTCTAAAGTTGTTGATATCCTTTGGCATTGTCCATGAATTACCAATTGACTTAGGAACTCTTTTAATTCCTGTAGGATCTACCTGAGAGGTCTCAGAACCATTAGCATAAGACCACAGAAGAACACCAATCTTTCCAAATCGTTTCTGTAATCCCTTTATCGGAGTCTGTGCCAAGTCACCAATTGTATAGATGTTCATCTTATTCATCTTTACTTCAGTAGCAGTTCCAACCATCAATAAATCTTCAACAGGAAGTTTCCATGCTGTATCTTTGTAATTGTCTCTACTTATAACTACAAGACCAGAAGGTTTTATCATATCACTTCCTAATTTTGCAAATACTTTATTAAAACTAACACCAATGGAAACAGTTAACCCCCATTCAGTAAATACTCGATTTTGGATTTCCTTCGCAATTTGTTCACCAGAACCAAATAAAGCAATTGATTCAGTTACATCAATCCATGCTTCATCCAATCCAAATGATTCAACCTTATCAGAATATTCTCGATATACATCTTTTACCTTCTCTGTATAATACTGATATGCATCATACTTAGGAGGAATGATAAACAATCCAGGACACTTCTTTAATGCATCTCGAATTGGTTCGCCAGTCTTGATACCAAATGGCTTTGCTTTTAAGTTTTTAGCTAGAATAATGCCGTGTCTTTGATCCTCGTTGCCACCAACTGCCATAGCAACCTTCCTACAAGGCGGACTAAGCATTTCTTCTATCTGCGCGTAACAGTGGTTTATGTCCACGTGAAGAATTACTCTATCCTTATTCATTTTAATTGCCCTCTCTTTGCACTTACACTTTATATCATAAATTCCCAAAAATCAATATTAAATGGGAATGAAAATATTTACAATTATGATTTAGTTGCATATATCACTTTGAAGTGATAATTTTCGTGAAATTACATTGATGCAGCAGTGATTGAAATATCTAATTAAGATAGAATAATTTCATCCTTAGTCCATAACAAATAAAATTAACCATAAGTAAGCGATTAACTTAAAAGACAACATGTGGTTTTTATATTATATTGTAGTTATAAAGATTATATATAAACAAGGAGTGAGAGTATGTGCGGTCGTTTTGTATCAATAAGTGAAGAACAATTAAAAGATATTTTAAATGGTGTAGGTCAGGATTTAGATATCTCTGATATGAAGTTTGGTGAAACATTTCCAACAAATAGCAGCTTGGTAGAAACAAGTGGTAAAGATCAGGATAAACTTGAAATTATGGACTGGGGTATAAAAACGGAATGGAAAGATTATAAAACAGGTAAAACAACAAAGAATAATCTTATTAACGCCAGACAGGAAACAGTAAAAGAGAAAGTCACTTTTAAAAAAGACTTCCAGGAGCATCGATGTATTATATATGCTTCTGCATTTTATGAATGGCAAAATCACAAAGACAAATATCTTGTTTTTAGAGAACATCAAGATATTTTAAAGTTTGCAGGACTTTACAAAATCGATAAAGATAATGAACCTTATTTTGTAATTGTTACACAAGAAGCTACTCCAGAATTTACGGTGCTGCATAATCGATTACCTTTGATGTTAGAAGATGATGAGATAGAAGATTATCTTAATGGAGAAGACACAGGTAAGTGGACAAAACCAAAATCATATCCTGATTTGAAGTGGCAGTTAGTTGAAAAGAAATATGAATAGATAGTTTAATTATTGAGTATTTACACCTAAAAATTCCAAGTTTTGATAAGAAATTACCATATCAATATGTTTATGAACTATTTATGATATATTATAAATGAGTGAAGGTGGTGGAAATCATGAATAAAAAAAAAGAAAAATGGATTATAGTAAAAAATAAGATAACATATTTATTTTTGCTTGTAGTTCCTATAGGTATTGCGAAAATACTATTATATGATATTGGCAGTTTACCAAATATATCAGAGTTAGTATTTAATGTCTTTGTTTCTATAATGCTTATGATAATTGGAATTAGCTTTTTTGTTAAATTTAATACATATTCATATATAATGAATCCTGATCATCCAAAACCAAAAGATAGTTAATGAAAGTAGGAGTAATTATGAGAAAGGTAAAGATAATTTTTATATGTAGTTTCTTGTTCATGCTAGTTGGTTGTATGAGAAGTGAAAAAAAGGCTATTGATTACAATAAAGTAAGTGATAAACTTATAAATGAACATGGATTTGAAATTGAAGCTAAATGTGAAGATGGTGTTTTTGAATGTGATACTTATTCAAGAGTTAGTTTGGTGGGTGAAGATTTAAATAGTAGTTATATGTTTTATACCGAAGGAGATCAAGTTACTGATATACAAAGATACTATAACCATGAATATACTTCCATTATGAATAATGAAGATGAGTATGATCGATATATCGTTTTAATTCATGCATTAGGCTATTCAGAGGAAGATATAAATGGTTTTATAGTTTGGTGTATTAATGAAAAGTAATATTGTGCATAATCATCATAAGTATTTGATACAATAGCAAACTAGAGTCTATGATTTATAATTTTTAAAACTATTATTTTACTTCATAGAATAAATTACAATGATTATAATTAACCAAATTTTTAACGACAGTACAGCTAAAAGTAAGACTATCAAATTATTTTGAAAAAAAGTACAATAAGATTTAATGATGAAGTAGATACTTGATTCAAACGAGTATCTACTTTTTATTTAGGAATAATTAAGGTTTAGTACATCATAGTTACTGTTTATATATTATATTATTATATATATAAATTTATAGTCAAATCACTTCTTTATAATAAATAAACATTATATAATGCAAATATAAAGGGCGTGATACTATGAATAACTCAAGAAAGAAAATTGATATTAAGCATGTTGAAGCATTCCACAAGGGCGATATAAATTCTTTTACTGCAATCTATGATTTCTATTATGATTCCGTTTACTACTTTGCTCTCCATTTTATGAGAAATAAATTTGATGCTGAGGAAATTGTTCAAGATACATTTATAAAAGTATTTGAGTGTATCGATAAGTTAAATAACTGCAATTCTTTTCATTGCTGGCTTTTTAAAATTGCATTTAATCTTATAATTTCCACACAGAGAAAGAGAGTAAAACAAGTACATCTTAATGATGAAACTAATCTTGAAGAAATAATAGAAGTAGCAGATAATCAAATTGAAAAATTGAATAGAAAAGAAATAAAAGAGGTTATTAAGGAAGAAGCAAAAGAAATGCCAATCGTAATGTCAAAAGTTGGAAAAATGAAATATCTTAATGATTATTCAATTAAGGAAATTTCTAATTCTTTAAACATACCTGAAGGTACTGTTAAAACAAATTTATTTCGATATAGAAATTATGTAAAACCTCGTTTAATAAAATTAGGGTATGATACTTTCGAATTATAAATTTGTATATGTATAAATTAGAATCGTTATCTTTTCTGTTGCTTATAGAACATACTGGCTAAATGATAGTTATTATAAAGATGTACATCTAAAATCCATGGTATTTTAGTTTAAAAGAATTGAATATTTATCCTAAGTACAATAAATAAACTGATATAAGAAACTGCAATTCAGGAAGTAATGTGATAAACTTAAGCATAGAATAGAAGAGTAATAAAAATGGCTAATGAGGGGGCATATGAAAAAACTGGATAAAGCACTAAATATCACAAAAAAACGATTGTTAATTATGGGGATAAGTTTACTTAGTATGGCAGTAATATTACTGGCTATTGGATTTATTGGATTAAATGAAGATGGAGCACAGATGAGTGAATTTGTCGGGTTCTTTGCAATGGGTCTTCTATTTTTTATTCTTGGTTTTTCAATGACACTTATTACTTTTTTCCTATTATTGAAGAAAAAGAACTATATGAAATTACTAGGTGTTGATAATGAATATGATTTGAATAAGATTGTAGCAGATATGGAAAATACTAAATATGAAAGAGGAAGATTATGGTTAGGAGAAAATAATGTTTATTTCCTAGGAAGAAAAGCAAAAGATATGTGTGTTCCTTATGAAAAAGTAGATACAGTTCAGTATAAAATTACAACATGGAGATATAATTTTTTAATTCCAATATTTAAAGAGCATGAATTAGAATTCTTTAATCATGAAGATAAGACATTAGGACTAATGCATGTGAAAAAGAAAGATCTTGATATTATCGAAGATATCTTAACTGAAAAGAATGTTGATTGTTATTTTTAGGAGGAAAATATGAGTTTTTTTAAACGTAAGAAGAAAGAAAAAGAATTAAATTTAGAACTGTATAGTGATCAAGAATTAGAACAACTAGATACATTTATAAGTGAACATTTTGGTAGTGCAGATAATGTATTTCATGAAATTGTATCTCCAGACATCCATTTGGATATTGGAATTATAGCACCAACGAGTGAGCGTAATTACTATACATTAGTAACTATGGGAATGGGAGCACATAAGATGAATATTCCTCCACAACTGGAAGGTTTCTTTGGCTACGCTGAGTTAATGATTGTACTTCCACCAGATTGGAAGATAGAAGATAATAGTGAAGAATGGTACTGGCCAATTCGTTTATTAAAAGGTTTAGCAAGACTGCCAATTAATTGTGATACTTGGTTAGGTTTTGGTCATACAATTGATAATCAGGGACCATTTGCAGATACAACAAACCTATCAAGTAGTATGTTAGTTTCTCCATTCTCAGTTGAAGAGAAAGGAACGTTTGTTGATATGGATAGTAAACGAGTTCATTTTTATCAGATTATTCCACTTTATAACGAAGAAGTAAATTATAAACTAGAACAAGATGCAGAGAGTTTGTTAGAATTAATGAAAGATGAGTATCCTTTCATTATTAATCCAAATCGCAAGAATTATTATAAAAGTGAAAATGCATATAAAAGCTAGTGTAAAAATGAAAAGGCCATACATGGTCTTTTTCTATACTCTTAACAAAATCTTCACAAAGCAGACACATTATTTTTGTATACTGTAATAGTTGATTAATGAAATACGTATGAAACTGAATTAAATAATCAAGGCAAAAAGTAAAACAGGGACGAGGAATGCTGGGATTATATAAAGGAGTAATACATATGAAATTAGAATTTGTTGTAGCAAGTAAAGAGGACTATAGGGGATTTCATAAGAATCATAAATATCGTAATTTTATGAATTCGTGTGAAATGATAAGGTTAAAGCAAGAACGAGGATCTGAGTTAGAAGTGCTAGGTGTGAAAGGTGATAATGAATTCATTGCGATGTGTGCGGTATTTTATCAACCTTTGATGAAGAAATTTCACTATGCTTGTATTCAGAGAGGAATGCTAATTGACTATCGTGATAAAGAAGTGTTTAACTTCTTTATGCATGAATTAAAAAAACATGTATCTAAAAAAGGATGTGTCTATTTACATATGGATCCATATATCACTTATAAGGAAAGAGATATCAATGGTGATGAAGTAGATAATGGTTTTAGTAATGAAGATATTGTTCAAATATTAGAAGATGCAGGTTTTCAACATCAGGGCTTTACAGTAGGTAATAGTGAAAAGTATCAGCCAAGGTGGACATTTGTATTACCTTTAAAAGGAAAATCAAAAGAAGATGTACTTGCAAATATGCACAAACGAACAAGGTACAATGTACATAAGGCAATTCATGATGAAGTGTGTATTAAAGAACTTACTACAAAAGATTTACCAATTTACTTGGATATCATGGAACATACAGGTGAGCGACGTCATTTTGATATTCGAGATCATAAGTTCTATAAAGATTATTTAGATGCCTATGGAGATAAGGCACAATTATTACTTGCATATTTAGATGTACCTAAATATATAAATAAACAAAAGAAGTATCAGGATGAATCAAAAGAAATAATAGCGAAACATGAACAATTACTAGATTCATCTTCTGAAAAGAAATGTCAGAAATGTAAGAATATAATAAAAGCTGAAAAAGATAAAATTCATACATACCAAAACAATATTGATGAAGTATTAGCTTTAAAAGAAACATATGGAAATGAAATACCGTTATCTGCATGTATCTTTGTAATTGAAGATACTGAGATTATTTATTTGTTTGGCGGATCTTACAAACATCTTTTGAAATATAAAGCAAACTATGCATTACAATGGCATATGATTCAAATGGCTATAGAGAGAGGTTGTTCACAGTATAATTTCTATGGAATAAGTGGAGACTTTCGTGAAGAAGCGCAAGACTATGGTATATTCAAATTCAAACAGGGATTTGATGGATATGTGGAAGAATTGATTGGTGATTTTATATTACCAATTAAGAAAGAGCATTATAAGTTGTATAATTTAATCAAGAAACAATAAAGTCCAAAAGGGCTTTTTCTTTATTCATTTGATAGATTGTTTACTATGTTATGTAAGACACACAGTAATATTTTGTATTGTACTTCCTTGCTTATTTTACAGTCTTTAGATAAATCTAAAAGTAATTGCTTTAGTGTAACAGTAGTGTTCATACTTGACCTCCTCTACTTCATAGACGATTAAATAAAAATTTGGTTTTAAAAATAATGTTATTGTATATACAAATATGATGTATAATAATATTTGTGAAAAGTTTAAAAGATATAAAACCATATGAATTCTATGTCGTCAATAAGGTGAAGGACATAAGAAAGTGAGGAGATTAGAAATGAAAACAAGAATTAATGAGTATGGCGAAAGAGAATACGTGAGTGAAGGAATGGGAGATGAAGTAATTAGTTACTTCTTAATATTTGGACCAACGGTATGGAAGTTGTCTAAGAAAATTATGGAATTGATTTATGGAAAAGGTATTTTTGATAAGAATAAATCACCAGAATTAAAAGCTAAATTAAAAAGAAGAAAAGGTTTAATCAATGGACCTATCTTTCTATTACTGGCATTTAGAGCAACAATTGCTTTATTTACAACTACTATATCAATGATTGGTATAGTAACTTGGCTAGTAGTCATAGCGGGTTGTGTATACTATAATATAGATAATTATAAAAGCATTATGAAAATGTTGAGTAATTAATATAGAGGGGAAATTAATATAAATATGGAAAAGATTATTGAATATGTAAAAAAAGCAAGAGTTGGAGACAATGAAGCTATAAAGGAATTATATAATTTAACAATTCATACAAGTTATTTTATGGCTAGGAAATTTATAAAGGATGAACAAGATGCAAATGATGTTGTTCAAGATGCCTATATAACTGCATTTAAAAAAATTAGTCAGTTAGAGGATGATTCAAAGTTTCCAAATTGGTTGAATCGAATTGTTGCTAATAAAGCAAAAGACTATTTAAAGAAAAAGAAACCAACAGTTTTTAGTAATATAACAAGCGAAGAACAAAATGTTGAAGAATTTCTAGAAGATGAAACTATAGAATTTAAACCTAAAGATCAATATGAATACGAAGAGTTAAAGATTGCTATGTCTGATATTATTGATAACTTATCAGAAGAAAATAGAATGTGTATTCTAATGTATTATTTTCAAGGATTATCAGTAGGTGAAATTGCTGATACATTAGAACTATCTAGTGGAACAATAAAAAGTAGGCTCAACTATGGAAGAAAACACATAAAGAAAGAAGTGGAGACACTAGAAGCTAAAGGCGTTAAATTTAGAGGAGTTGCACCTATTCCATTTATGGTTTGGATGTTTAATGAATTCGCTGCATCAACAAAAATATCTAGCTCAATATGGATGAATGTAAACGGGAATTTAATATCTAAATCATTAGAGATAACTCCAACTAAGGGATCATCTAAGATAGCTAAACAGGTATTAATTAAATTATTTGCTGGTTCTTTGGCAATTTGTACCATTGTAGTAGGAGTATTTTTAGCTACGAATGATAATGAAGAAAGTAAAGAGTTAGAAAATAATCATAATGAAGAAGTGATTGAAGTGGAGGAAGCGCCAGAATTTGAGTTTGAACAACTACTTTTATCAGATGTTAATGCAGAAATATCACTGTTATCAGGACTCGAAAAAGTGGAAGAAAATGATACTATCATAACATGGAAATCTAAAGATGATGATACAAGGTTTGGCCCTGAAGGAATCAGAATTGATATGTGGAAAGTTCAAGGTGGAATGATGCCTTGTATACATTGTGGTTTTAATACTAAAGAAAATGCTCAAGATGCTGTTAATAATTTAAATGGTCAAAGTTATAATTACTTTATTACTGGTGCTGAAGACCGAAGCGAAACTACTATAGAATCAATTTATAAAGAAGATGGTGAAGTATTTGCTACATTGAGAGTAAGTGGTGTTATGGGAGCTGGTACCGCATTTACAGGTGAGGGTGGATATACATATGGTGAAGGATTAACGATAAATGTTGACTTGAATGGAATTGATAATCAAATAAAGCACTATTTATTTGTTATTACGATTCGTGATGATCAATCTAATTTTGGAACTGATGAATTTAAAGAAAAAAGAATACGATTAGCGAAAGAAATGTTTGAATCAATTAAAGAGAATTAATAAAATATCTTAATATAAGAGTTCATTTTACACATTAAAATATTAAATTTATAGTTGATGAAGGTTGTATAAAATGATAAAAAAGTACCCATTTTGAATGAGTACTTTTTATACGCTTTAATGATTATCACGAATAGTTTTTTTACTAGCTACAAGAATATCAGTCAGTATTTTCAGTTCTTTAGGATTACAGTCATCTAAAAGCTTTGCAATATCCTTTTTTATTAAAGGGGCTGCTTGTTTTACATTCCCACAAAGTATTTCATCAACAGTAACCTCAAGAGCATTCGCAATTTTTACTAGAGTAGGTAAACTAACTTTTGTAGTACCACGCTCAATATGCGATACATTACTAGTTACAATATCTACTATATCTGCAAGCTTTTGTTGAGTAAGATTTTTTTCTTTTCTAAATGTTTTAATTCTATTACCAATATCTTCATAATTTAAATCACTATATTTCATGGGGATACCTCTATTTACTTTATTGTATGTCATTTTATGATATGTTAAAATAATGTAAAAGTCATAATGTGATATATGATAACAATTCGAAAAATTTATGATTTTTATAAAACCGTTTTATTTGAAATTCGTCAATAAAGCGAGAGGTGAAAAAATGGAGGAAAGAAATGATGCTATAAAAGCTTTACTAGACAAATTAGAAGAGGATGGAGAATTGTCTGTAGAACAGGCAAAACACTTATATCAGGAAATAAGTGAAATTTTAAAACAAGTAAATAAGAAAGGTGAAAAAGTTTATAAAAATAAACTTTAGGAAGGTAAAATGGAAAAAATAAAATCGTATATTACAAAAAAGAATTTAGATTATGTATTAGTAATACTTGGAGTAATTGCATGTATTAGTATTTTTCAAATAAGAAATTTATTTGATTTAGATGATATTCATAATGTAGCTAATAAAATTGGACTATTGTCATTGGTATTTATGATTATTCTTATTGGTTCATTAGTAGTGATTGCAGGAGCATCTTACATTAAGTTTTATAGAAAGACGAATGAAAAAGACATGATGTTCTATTTAGTATTAGAAATAATATCTTTATTAGGTGCATTTAATGGATCTCAAATAGTATCTGCTATTGTATCTTCTGCTGATAATAGTGGATCGCTGGATCAATTTGTGTCAAATTTAATGATGAAAATAATATTGATAATATTAAGTATTCTTATTCAGATTATTCTAGGTGTAAAAGCAATTATTAATTTAAAGAAAAATGAATATATTGAAAATGCAATTCAAGCAACAGATAACAATAACAATAATCTGGATATAAAGAATGTAGTTAGTGGAAAGACAGGCAAACTGATTTTAGTTATTTTGGCCATTGTAATTGTAGCTGGTGTAGTATATCAACTTTTCTTTAATAAACCTAAGTCAATAGATATTATATTAGGAGATTCATGTGAAGTTACATACGAAGGAGATAGCGGAGAAGGTTCAGCTAGTTTTTATTGTAGAGAGTCATATGATTATAATGAACTTGAAGATACAAATGACAGTGTGGCTATGAATGACTTTTTATCAACAGTAGAATATACAATTACAAATAATGGGGAATTATCAAATGGTGATGAATTAGTGATTAAAATTGTATATGATGAAAGTAAAGCCGATGAAAACAATTACAATGTAACCATAAAGGAAAACAAATATGAAGTTACAGGATTAATAGAGCGTTATAAATCATCCGATGATATTCCTACCAAAACTATGAAAAAAATTGATCAGTTAACAGTAGACGAAATGAATGATATCATTGAACATGACCGTAAAGATTTTATGAGTTTAACGAAAACAAATGACAGAGACTTTAGTTTCGAAGACATTGAAGACAATGTGGTGAAATCTAAGGAGCTTGTATCAAAGTACACAACTTATGATAAGGAATACAAACAACTTGATTTGCACTATATTTATAAAGTAAAAACTTCGGGAAAAGTTGGCGATAATCAAGAAGAGCGTATAGTTTATTTATATTTTCGAATTAACGATATAAATTCAGAAGAAGAATACGATCAATTAATTGATTGGAAACTTACTTCTAAGTTTATTGTTTTAAATGATAATGTCTCGGGGAAAGATGTTATAAAAGAACTTATGAAAGAGACATATGATTTAGATGATTTAAATATAAATGATTTTGAAGAGATATCAGGCGAGAAAGGGAAACTGTTAATTGAGCTAGATTAGTAAATGCAATTAGCAGATGAATTAGTGTAGTAGGGTATGAAAACAATGAAAAGGAACAAGAAAATATTAGTGTTAATTCTATGTGGTTTAATTACTTGTGTTGTAAGTTATGGATTATATTGTAACTATAAAAAACAAGCGATTATAAATAGTATTTCATTGACATTTGATAACACTATAAATGAAGTAGAATATGGAGATAGTTTTGATACAAAGAATCTAGTTACTTCTATAAATGGTAAAATCAATAATTATCCCAAACTTGATACAATGAAAATAGGAAAACAAAAACTCCTTTTCACAGTTGAAAAAGAGGGGAAAAGCAAAACGTTTGCAAAAACTATTGAGATTAAGGATACAAAAAAACCTGAAATAATAATCAAAGAAGACAATCCTACAATTGAAGTAGGTAGTGAATATGATGTTAAATCAAATATAGATGTTGTTAAGGATCCTATCGATGGAGATATAGAATATATATCTAAAGAAGACTTAGATAAGGAATCAGAATTAGAAAATAAAATAAATTATTATACTATATATGGAGTAATTGATACCAATGTTGCGAATGATTATGAAATTACAATAATTGCAGTTGATAGAAATGGTAATAAAGCAGAGTCACAATTTATTCTTACTATTAAGGAAAAAGAAGTTAGTAATATAGATGATAATCAATCATATATTCAAGGAAATGAAGATATAAATAAAGTTGGTGGAGATACATCAGTTGATAGCCAGGTAGCATCTAAAGGTTCAATTCAAGATGTAATTGACACAGCAATGGCTCAAGCGGGAAAACCTTATGTAGCTGGTGGCAGAGGACCTGATTCTTTTGATTGTGATGGATTGGTTTTATATGCGTTTACACAAAATGGATATTCAATGCCTAGCACTGCCTCTATAGCTGGTTACAGTATTGGAAATGATGCTTCATTAGCCCAACCAGGTGATATTCTGGTTACACCTAATCATGTAGCAATATATATTGGAAATGGATTTGCAATTGAAGCAAAAAATCCACAACAGGGAATTCGTGTTAATAGTTATGCACCATATTTTGCGACAGATGACCCAAACATGCAGGGATTTCAATTTATAGATATTCGGAGGGTAAGATAATAATGGGAATGAAAAGGAAAAGATATATAATTATCATAATTGTTATTGTGATTTTAATTAGTATTGGAGGATATTTAATATTTGATGATTATAAAAAGAATGAAATTTTAGATAGTATTGTTTTACAGTTTGATGATGAACTTAATGAAGTTGAATATGGAACACAAGATTTTGATACAAAAATTTTGGTGAAAAAGGTAGAAGGGAAGATTGAGAAATATCCTGATTTAAATACGATGGAGGTAGGAAAGAAATCCTTAGTATTTGTAGTCACAAAGGATTCTCAAAAAAAGGAATTTACAAAAACAATTGAAATAGTAGATACGAAGAAACCAGAAATAAGATTAAAAGAGGAGAATCCTATCATTGATATAGATGCTCAATATGATGTTCTATCAAACATAGAGTCAGTTAGCGATCCAGTAGATGGCGTTATTGAATATATATCAAAAGAAGAATTGGATGAGTTAAGTGAAAAGAAAAGAGCAAACTATTATACTGTTTCAGGAGTTATCGATACTAGTGTTGTAGACGATTACGAAATCAAAGTACTAGCAGTTGATAAAAATGGAAATAGCATGGAATCTGTATTTAAAGTCAGTGTCAAGCAGAGAGAAAATGATACTGAAAATAATAATCAACAAGATGCAGGAAAACCAGAAAGTGAAAATCAAGCGAATAATAACCCAACAAATGAAAATCAGAATATCCCTGTCCAGACAAAGGGTTCAATTCAAGATGTAATAAACACAGCATTAAATCAAATTGGAAAACCTTATGTAACTGGAGGCAGAGGACCAGATTCTTTTGACTGTGATGGATTAGTCTTATATGCGTTTGTTCAGAATGGATATTCTATGGCATCATCAGGAGCGTATTCAGGATATAGTGTGGGAAATACATTAGATGTAGCACAACCAGGTGACATTATATATACGGAAAATCATGTATCTATATATTTAGGAGATGGAAAGGTTATTGAAGCAGTTTCATCTGCAGGTGTTCGAATTTCTGATAGATATTTGTATGGAGAACCGGGTGCTTGGAAATTTTTAGATATAAGAAGAGTGAGATAGAGTATGAAAGCGAATAAAAGCAAATATATAATATTATTAGTTTCTCTTTTTATCATTGTTGCTGGTATCAGTAGTTATTATATATATGATAACTATAAGAAGAATGAGGTGAAAAAGAGTATTAATTTGACTTTTGATGAAAGTCTAGTGGAGATAGAGTATGGAACTGAAAATTTTGAATCCAAAACTTTAGTGAAAGAAATAGATGGGAAAATAAAAGAATATCCTATACTAAACACAATGGAAATAGGAAAACATACTTTAATTTTTGTTGTTGAAAAAGATGGTCAAAAAAAGAAGTTTAATAAAACTATTGAAATAATAGATACGAAGAAACCAAAAATAAAGATGAAGGAAGAAAATCCTACCATTGATATAGATAATCAATATGATGTTCTATCAAACATAGAGTCAGTTAGCGATCCAGTAGATGGTGCTATTGAATATATATCTAAAGAAGAATTAGAAAAGACAAATGTGAAATCAAAGGATAGAGATGCAACTGTATCTGTAGATAAAGTAAATTATTATACTATTGATGGAGCAGTAGATACTAACACTGTGGGTGATTATGAACTTACAGTTGTTGCAGTAGATAGTAATAGAAATAGTACGGAACTAAAGTTTAAAGTTACTGTTAGAGAAAAAGAAATTGAAGAAAAGTCTTTTGAACAAACAAATAATACAAGTAATGATAATATAAATAGTTCAGTATCAGAAAATACACAGAATGCTCCTGTGCAAAATAAAGGAACAATTCAGGATGTAATAAATACTGCATTGAACCAAGTTGGGAAACCCTATGTTCTAGATACTAATGGGCCGGATAGTTTTGATTGTGATGGTTTAATTTTATTTGCCTATCAACAAAATGGTTACTCGATGGGATACTCGGTATTAGTATCAGGATATGATATTGGATCGACAGATATTGCTCAGGCACAGCCAGGAGATATTTTGATTAGGGGAAATCATGCAATGCTTTATCTTGGTGACTGGAAAATAGTAGAAGCTAAAAATGCAGAAACAGGAATCATAACTCGGAGTTTGTATGGATTAGAAACTTTTGATCAGATAAGAAGAGTTGAATAAATACTAAATGATGAAATATTTTTTCAAATATAATCAATAAAGTCCGAAAGGACTTTTTCAATATCTAGTGAGATTTGTTATAATTGAATATATGGAAAAGATGAAATTACTGTTTTTGTGTAGTCAAAACAAAAGAAGAAGCTTAACTGCTGAAAAAATATTTAATGGAGTAAATGGACATACTGCTCGTTCAGCAGGTACCGAAAATAACTCCAGGATTAAAGTAACTGTTGGTTTACTTGGTTGGGCAGATATTATTTTTTGTATGGAAAAAAAGCATGCACAGCGAATCAAGATGAAATATCAGGATGTTATAGAAGATAAGAAATTAGTTGTTCTTAATATTTATGATGATTATCAGTTTATGGAAGAATCTTTGATTGATATTTTGGAATCTGAGGTAAATGAATTTATAACATAAGCTATAAGTTCTAATAATTTATTCTTGTGTATAGATTATTCTTATCGTAGGATATAACTATAAGATGGAGGTGTGTTTATGATTATTCAACTTAATCAGGATATTATTGATAGCTTGTCAAAAACGGAGTTAGAAGTAATACGGTATATTAATGATAATGAAGATAATCTTCCAACATTATCAATTGTAGATATTGCATTCAATACCTTCTCATCACCATCCACTGTATCACGTGCGATTCGTAAATGTGGTATTGCAGGATTTAATGAACTACGTTATAAATCTTCTGCCAAACATAAAGATACGGATATTCAGGCTGCTAGAGAGATTATGGAGAAATCTTTAATTGAAGCACAAAATGATATTGAGAGAATTTCAATTCAGAATATTTTGGATAGTATTTATATTATAAAAAACAGTAAACGAGTATTTGTCTTGGGAAGAGGATTAAGTGAATATGTAGCTGAGGAATTTGCTTTTAAACTTCAACTATTGGATGTAAATGCTGTTTGTATTAAAGATCCAAATATTATGCGAAAGGTTGGAAGTGAAATCAAAAGTGACGAATGTCTATTTGCATTTTCGCTAAATGGTAAAACAACGGAATTAATTGAAACACTTGAAAGTGGTAATCGTAATGGCTGTAAGATTATTAACTGTTGTTGCAACGAGAACTCACAGTTAAGTAAATATGCAACAGTAAACCTGATTGGATATAAACATGAGCACCAGGCAATATCAAAATACGAGGTTTCTTCAAGGGTATCACTCAGCATAATTGCACGAATTATAATTGATTATTTAGCTATTTATTAGACAAGGTAGATGATGATTTTCATTTTTTGGAAAGATTTTCATCTATCTTTTTCTTATACTAAAAGTGTAAAGAGAGGAGGAGTTTAATGATTTATACTTTGACTACAAATCCAGCGATTGATATGAACATAACAACAGATGGATTAGAACCAAAAGTAGTAAACCGTACTCGAGATACTGTGTATACACCAAATGGGAAAGGTTTAAATGTAAGTTTTGTTTTAGGATACTATAATATCCCAACGAAAATATTAGGCTTCTTTGGTGGGTTTTCTGGAAAATATATTGTGGAAGAATCATTAAAGAATGGTTATGAAGTCTTACCTACTTGGATTGAGGATACAACCCGAATTAATATCTTTCTGTTTGATGGTGAAAAAGAGTATAAGATGGTCAATGAAGGATCTTATGTTCCAGAAAGTAAGCAGACGGAATTATTAGAGTTAATAAAGAATGCTGATGATATGGATTGCTTATCCATCAGTGGCAGTTTACCAGTAGGAATTGATTCGGATTATTATCAGAGTATCCTAAAGGTTTGTGAAGAGAAAGAGGTAAAAGTTATTTTAGATATAAGTTCTAAGAAATTAAAAAGTTTACTTCAATTTCATCCCTATTTAATTAAGCCAAATGATGAAGAAATTAAGGATATCTTTGGATTGATTATACGAGATGAAGCAGATGTTATTGATGCCCTTGAATATTTATATGAGCAAGGTGCACAAAATATCTTATTAACGTTAGGAGAAAAAGGTTCTTACTTCTATAATGGAGAACATATATATTATGCTTCTGCAGTTGAGATTGAACTATTAAGTTCTGCATGTGCAGGTGATGCTGCATTGGCTGGATTTATGAGTATATGGTTAATGGACAATACCAAAATAGAAGAGGCACTTAAAAAGTCTGCAGCAATTGGAGCAAATGTTGCAGAAAGCAATGCATTGGGTGATTTTAAGAAGGTAGAAAACTATAAAGATAAAATACATGTAAGGATGGTGAAATAATATGAAAAAGATTTTGGCAGTAACAGGATGTCCAACAGGGATAGCACATACCTATATGGCACAAGAGTCATTAGAAGTAGCAGCAAAAGAATTGGGTGTAGAAATAAAAGTAGAAACAAATGGAGCGATTGGAGCTGAAAATGAATTAACAGCAGCAGATATCAATAGTGCAGATGCAATTATTGTTGCATGTGATAAAACCGTTGATATGGATCGTTTTAATGGAAAACCAGTATTAGAAGTATCAGTAACAGATGGAATCAACAAGGCAAAGGAATTAATTCAATTATGTCTTGATGGAAAAGTACCAGTACGTGGTGGGGCAAAACAATCAGGAGCAGTTGAAGTAGGAAAACAATCAGTTGGGCATACAATTTATAAACATTTAATGAATGGTGTATCACATATGCTTCCTCTAGTAGTGGCTGGTGGGGTATTAACAGCTATTTCATTCCTGTGGGGAATCTATTCATTTGATCCTACAAGTTCGCAATATAATGAGATAGCAGCATCTATTAAAGAGATTGGTGGAGTGGCAATGGGATTAATGGTTCCGATTTTCACTGCATTCATTGCACAGTCAATCGCAGGTAGACCAGGAATGATTACTGGGTTTGTAACAGGTATGCTGGCAAATTCTACAGGTGGAGGATTCTTAGGAGGAATTCTTGGTGGATTTGCAACAGGTTACTTTGTATTATTCTTAGTAAAATCAATGAGAAAGATGCCAAGATCTTTAGAAGGATTAAAATCTATTTTCATTCTTCCAATTGTTTCCGTGTTTGTAATGGGTGCAATGATGTTATTACTTGGAGAACCAATCTCAGCACTTAATCAGGCAATGATGGATTTCCTGAAAGGACTACAAGATTCAAACCCATTTATTTTAGGAATCGTAGTAGGATGTATGAGTGCATTTGATATGGGTGGGCCAGTAAACAAAGCAGCTTATGTAACTGGAACTGCATTACTTGCAGAAGGTAACTTCTACTTTATGGCTGGAGTATCTGCAGCATGTATTACACCTCCTCTTGTAATTGCAATCGCAGCAACCTTCTTTAAAGATCGTTTTACAAGTGAAGATCGTACAGCAGGACTTATTAACTATATTCTTGGGTGTACACATATTACAGAAGGAGCAATTCCTTTTGCAGCAAAGAATCCATTAAAAGTTTTACCAGTATTAATGATAGCTTCTTCAATTTCAGCAGTTCTTACGTATATGATGAAAGTTCAGGTTCCTGCACCTCATGGTGGATTCTTAATTTTGGGAATTGTGAATGAACCATTTATTTGGGTTGGATGTATCTTAATTGGATCAGTTGTTGGTGCAGTACTCTATCGTTTTGTAACACCTAAAGTAGAACAAGAAACTACAATAACTGAAACTATTTCAGAAAACACAATCGACTTTGAAGAATTGTTTGACCAAAATACAATTACTATAGATTTAAAATCAACAAATAAAAATGATGTAATTGACGAAATGATTGCATTACTAGATGAGAATGGAATGATTAGTAATAAAGAAGAATTTAAAGTAGCAATTTTAGAAAGAGAAGCTCAGGCAAGTACTGCAGTAGGAAGTGGAATTGCCATTCCTCATGCTAGAACAAATGCAGTGAAAAAAGCAAATGTAGCAGTAGGTATATCGAAAAATGGATTTGATTATGATGCACCAGATGGTGAAAAATGTAATTTAATCTTTATGATAGCAGCAAAAGAAACAGATGGTAATTTGCATTTGCAGACATTGGCAAATTTATCTAAGAAATTAATTCATGAAGAATTTATTGATGCATTACGTAATTGTCCAAATGAAAAAGAAGTGCTTACAGTCTTAAGCACCAGAGGTTAATTCATGCCTTTAGTTACAACACAACAAATGTTAAAAGATGCACAGAAACATAAGTATGCAGTAGGTGCATTTAATGTAGAAAATATGGAAATGGTAATGGCAGTTATCGAAGCAGCGGAGGAATTAAAGTCTCCTGTAATCCTCCAGACAACACCTTCTACAGTCAGTTATGCAGGACTGGAGTTATATCTTGCCAATGTAAGTGCTCTAGCGAATAAGGCAACTATACCAGTTGCTCTTCACTTAGATCATGGAAATAGCTTTGAGTTATGTATGAAAGCACTTAGAGTTGGTTATACATCAATTATGATTGATGGTTCACATGAAAGCTTTGAAGATAATATTGAAATTTCAAAACGTGTAGCAGATGCTTGTCGACCTTCTGCAATCTCAGTAGAAGCAGAACTGGGTAAAGTTGGAGGAAAAGAAGATGACTTGGATGGTGGTGATGAAAATCCATACACCAATCCAACAGAAGCAGTAGAGTTTGTGAAGAGAACCAATGTATCTTCATTAGCAGTTGGTATTGGAACCGCACATGGAGTGTACAAAGGTGAACCAAAACTAGCAATAGATGTATTAAAAGATATTAAAAAAGTAGTAAGTATTCCACTAGTGTTACATGGAACTAGTGGAGTAGCAGATGAAGTAGTAAAAGAATGTATTCAAAATGGAATCTGTAAAGTAAATTATGCTACAGATTTAAGAATCGCATTTACCAAAGGTGTCAAAGAAGTTCTGGAAGATAAACCAGAAACAATTGATCCCAAAAAGTATAATACGATTGGAAAAGAATATGTCAAAGAGTATGTTAAAGAAAAAATGCATGTTTGTGACAGTGTAAATAAAGCAATCTAACAACTAAGAGTTTATATCAGTATTATTACTGCTATAGACTCTTTTTCTATAGAATAGATAGTGGACAAAAGATTGTTATATCAATTTTCCTATAGTATAATGAAATAAAATTAAGGAGGGTGCAAATAATGTTTTGTCCAAAATGTGGATTCGATGCACAAGACAATCAATTTTGTGCAAGCTGTGGTACAGATTTATCAAACGTACAAGCTCAAATGAATCAAAAAAGTCCAAGTAATCAAACTAGTCCAAATGCTCAACCAGCAGACAAAGAGGTTATACTTTGGGAAGGGAAACCTCAAGGTATTGGTGATAAAGCGAAGGGCTTTTTAAATGATACAAGATATAAGGTTACAAACGAAAGAATTATTATTACTGATGGATTAATTGGTAAAAAGCAGTTTGAAGTTGAATTACGTCATGTGAAAGACATTCAGGTAAAACAATCAGTTACTGATCGTATTGCTAAAGTTGGTGACATTACCATCTATACTACAGATATCACAGAAGGGGTATTTGTAATGCAGAATATTCTGGATGCATTTGCTGTAAAAGATATTATCAGAAGAGCAGTATTAAACATTCGCGAAGATATGACAGTGCAATATCACGAAAAGATATAATAAAAACAGAGACATTAGATTTTATATATTTTCTAATCTCTCTTTTTTATTACCTCACTCAACGTTTGGTTATACATTATATATAAATATGTTATACTATATATAATGATGTCAGGAGGTACAATGGTGGATGAAAAGAAAATTGAAGAAGTAGAATTGATAAGTTATAGAATTCAAGATACAGCAATGGCATTAATGGCTTCTTTTTTTGAAAAATATAAAATATCATATATAGAGTTAAGAGTGATTAGGATATGTGATTCACATGATAAAATGACACTTAATAAACTTTCTGAAGTATTAAATAAGGCAGCAGCAAACTTATCAGTAGTAGTAACAAAATTAAGTGAAAACAAAATGCTAAAAAAGAAAATATCTAAAGTTGATCGACGTATTACTTATATTGAAATTACAGACAAAGGAAGAAAAATATCAAAAGAGAGTTATGAACATTTCTTTGATTTAGTAAATGATGATTTAGGTGATGAGCTAGATGAGTTAATACAGTCATTGAAGAAGTATGATGAAAAACTAAGCTCTTACATGAAATTAAAGATTTAAAAATTGAACATGATTAATGTTCTTTTTTTATATATTAAGAAATTTGTTTCGTCAGAGGAGAAAGCGTGAAATATACAAAATAATCACTGCGAAATTGGAGAAAATATTAGTAAAAATAGTATTGAATCACTAGGGGTATAATGGTATTATTTGATTAATAAGAAATAAACAAAACTGAATCGTTGATATAATATTATAAACCAATAAAAGGAGTAATACTTATGTCAAAAACTATCTCTCAAAGTCAACGATTCTATCTCAAACATTTAAGTGAACCTCAAATAAATTGTATCCATCATGATTTAAAAGTATATAATCAAATGTATCGTTATACCTATCGTAGATGCTATGATGATACTTTTTATGATGTGAAAATAGGAAAAGGATTTCAAAAGAAGTTGAAGGCAAGATATGGCACTAATGACTATATGCCACTTAGTGTGATAAGTGATGTAAAAGCAAAAATAAAGACAAGTATTCAAATCCAAAAGTTTCATGAAAAGCGAGTAACTAGAGAACATAAGAATATTAAAAAGAAGTATAAGAAAGTTGAAAAACAATATTTGCAATTCAAGAAAGTGCACAATAGTCTAATATCTATATCACAAGGAAATAGTGTTAAATTGCATATCTTTAAAGGATGTGGGTTTTCATATACCAAACATAATACTTGTATTGTAGATGGAAAAGAAATAAATCTGTATTTATTTGAAGAGCTGTATATCAAAGTAATGATGAAACACTTGAATCATCGATTGAAGGTGTTGCTGTGGAAGATGAAAAGAAAGAAACAAGAAATAGCTAACTAC